>JAGOBH010000004.1 GCA_017983495.1 Pyrinomonadaceae bacterium
TAGCATTGATTGCAACTTCAGCCGCCCGGCATGGAATTTCGAACTATTATGCCGACAAGGCTTTCCTTGTGGAATCTCTATCTTTTTCCGAGAACGCTATCTCATACCAGCCAAGGAACCCATACGCCTACAGGTCAAAAGGGATGATTCTCTTTACAAATAAGGATTATGACGGAGCCGCGGAAGCCTTCGAAAACGCCATCAAGTTACGCGAAAATGACTATCTTCTCTGGCTCCAGCTCGGCCTTTGCCGTGAGAAGTTGGGTCAGTTTGATGCCGCCGTGGCCGCTTATGAAAGGGCAATCGTCCTCGCACCGAGCTACAGCCAGCCGAAATACAATCTCGGTTTGACGCAGTTCAACAGGGGTCGGTACGACGTGGCATTTCGCATACTCAGCGAGGCCGCCGCAAATGATATAGAACTTTACCCCAGCTTGCTGGATCTGGCAGATACCGCGTTTCGAAACGACCCACACGCGATCGAAAACGCCGTACGGGCCAGCTCATATGACGCAAAGAAGGTGGTAGTGGGCTATCTGATCGGGAAAAACCTGATGACAGACAACATCAGGTCTTTTCTACTGAGCAGCGAACTCGATAAGAAAGACAGGGACGGGTTCATACGATCTCTGATCAACAGAGGGGATTTTCAGATCGCCCGCGAAGTTTGGCTGACAACCGTTAACTTCGACGCGGCCGATCGGAACCAGTTGATTTTTGACGGCGGCTTTGAGAAGACGAACGAGAGCGATGAAATCGGTTTCGGATGGAAGATCGATCAAACGGCGTCGGCTCTCGTGGTGAGGGTCAGCGAGAAGGAGTTCCGATCAGGCGCTCGGTCCCTGGTGCTCAAATTTGCCGGAGATGTGGAGTTGAATCGAAGACTGATCTCGCAACTAACGCACGTTTTGCCGCGCCGTAAATATCGGCTGACGTTCTTTTTCCGTTCGGCCGAGATGATTTCCGCCGGGCCGCCCGCGGTGGTGGTTTCCGACGCCATGTCGAACAAAACGTTGGCCCGATCCGCCGTCATTCAAACGACGCAGGCCGAATGGAAGGAGTCCGTTGTTGATTTCGAAGTATCCGATACTCAAGCCGTTGTCATAAGCCTTCAGAGACCGTCCTGTACTTCATCTCCCTGTCCGCTGTTCGGTGAGCTTAGCCTTGACGACTTTTCGCTCGTGGAGATCAAAAAATAGTGCCTGCGAAATCGGGCTTGAACGCAAAATTGATTCGGCACATTTTTGGTTTGTATTAATTTCGCCTTTTTTTCGCCCTCGAAAGGCGAATTCAGATGAATCGTGTCCTTTACGTTACGACGGTTTTCGAGCAGAAATCTCGGGATAAACTCGGAGAAAGGGAGCAACAATGATCGGGCGATCTTCAGAAAGCGCTTGCCATTTTCGAAGAACAGTTAACGATGACTAAGATCCAGGCTTTCGGAAAGAATGTCCTTCACTCTTATGAACACCTTGCTAGCACGTTGTTACTTGATAACAAGCCCGAACAAGCAGTCAAATTTCTCGTGGAATCCGTTGAATGGTCGAAGACAACCGCGGACCCGCACGACCATCCGGCGGCGCTTTTTCAGCTCGCTGAATTTGAATTGAAAACGGGCAGGCAAGATGAGGCTGCATTGACAGCAGCCAAGGCCCGGGACGGTTTTCGTGCGATCGGGGACGAATCATGCTCTCTCAAAGCAGAATCCTTCATAAAACTACACGAACATTCGAGTGAGCACTTGCCAACCTACGATCTCGTTTGGACACTTTTTTAAGACCGATTAAGTTAGTGAGATTGTCGAAGTCTACTTTCTACTGGCTACAAATACAGTCGTGGTTGTGAGGTATATGCCTGATACTATTGTCCAGTTTATTTGTAAAAAAACTGGACATTTGTTAGTATTCGGGTATTCTAAGAGTCGGTTATGAGTACGGCAAGAGATATAACGAACACGATCGATAGATTTCCTAAGGGGTATGTATTTACCTACGGGGATTTTGTTGCGGACGTTCGTAAAAAGGAGGCCGTAATAAAGGCTCTTAACCGAATGGCTGCTTCGGGTAAGATTGCTAAGCTGTCGAAGGGAAAGTTCTACAAGCCGGAAAGCACTCCGTTTGGGGATCTTCAACCTGACAGAAGGCAGATCGTCAAAGATCTCCTGGAAGAAGATGGAAAGACTACGGGCTATCTGACGGGCTTGAGCATTTACAATCAGCTGGGATTAACGACGCAGGTTAGCAATACGCTGCAAATCGGGAAAAATCAAATTCGCCCAAGTTTCAAAAGAGAGAGCTATACGATCACGTTCATTCAGCAGAAGAACACCATCACAAGAGAGAATATTCCGCTGCTTCAAGTATTGGATGCAATAAGGTACATAAAGAAAATTCCTGATACGACGATCGAATCAAGCTGCAAACGGTTTCAGGCAATTCTGAAAGGAGTTTCCGATAAAGACAAAAAATCTTTGGTACGGCTGGCATTGAAATATCCGCCTGCGACGCGGGCTTTGCTAGGTGCTCTTTTCGAACAGATCCGAAAGACAGATCTAACCGATCGGCTTCTGCAATCACTTAATTCGATCACCAAATACAAATTAGAAGGTGGTACAAAAGTGCTCTCAACCGCCGATAAATGGAACATCGTATGAACCTGCATGAGAATAAAATTCTATTCCGGCAAGCGGTACAGTTTACGGCCGACCGGTTGAATATTCCTCCGGTTTATGTCGAAAAGGACTATTGGGTCACTTATGTCCTAAACACGATATTTAGCAATGAGATTGGAAAGGAAACGATTTTCAAGGGCGGGACTGCATTATCCAAAGGCAAATTGATCGACAGATTTTCAGAAGATATCGACCTGGTCGTACTGCGCAACGAAGGTGAATCGGACAGCAGAATGAAGGCAAAGCTGAAAAAGATAAGCACACTGGTAGGTTCAATATTGCCGGAGATCGAGACCGAAGGGGTTACTAACAAGCTGGGAATGATCCGCAAGACTGCCCACACCTAAAGTGAAGAATTACCCGGTGATCTCGGACAAATTCGAGATGTGATCGTACTGGAATCAACTTGGCTCGGGCATTACGAACCTTCCGCAAACCAATCTCTAAATTCGCTTGTAGGTGAAATGATGGCTAACAACGGACAGGCGGCGACTGCGGAAGAATACGGAATGATCCCTTTTGAAGCCAGAGTTTTAGATACGACTCGAACCTTTTGCGAAAAGATCATGAGCTTGGTCCGGTTTTCTTACACTGAAAATCCTTTGGAGGACCTTAAAAACAAGATCAGGCATACATACGACCTGCACAAACTCTTGCATCATGCGAACATCGTCGAATTTTTCAATTCGCCGTCGTTTGACGTAGTGATGCTAAAAGTCGCTAGCGATGATGCGGTAAGTTTTCGAAATAATAATCAATGGCTCGTTCATCATCCAAGCGAAGCACGTATCTTCAAAGATCTCGAATCCGTGTGGGGTGAACTAAAGTCCGTCTATAACTCGGATTTCGCAAGACTGGTTTATGGTGTTCTTCCGAAAGAAGAGGAAATACTGCAATCGTTGGATCTTATCCGGAAAAGACTAAAACCTAGAACCTGGACCATTGAATCGCTATGAATGTTGAGGTATGTTGATTCCAAGTCGGCAGCGGAAAAGTCGCGAGCAATTCTTCGATGCTGGGCCTTCGGAAACTCTAATCCGTTCATAGCGACCCAAGAAAGACCACCGAAAATTGTGTCATGGATTGTGACATAACCCCTCGAAATTCGACCTTTATTCTCGACGATTTTCTTTTCGTTCGTTCTCGATGAATTTTGATCTTTGACGTGTTTCTGTGACGCACCGTATACAGCGATCAGTTCCTCCAGTTTCGTCTTCGCGGATTCGATAAGGATCCCCTCGACGATCTGCTTTTCTCCATTGATTGACTCAAAGTGTGGAAGCGCCTCTCGGGGAATTTTATTTAGTGATTTGGCCTGGAGATTTTTGGTCATATATCGCTTTTGAATAGCGATATGAACGTGCGGGTTTGCGGTATTGAGATGAACCGCTCCGGCCCACGCGAGTCTTTCGCTATTGAGACTCTTTTCAAGCTGACTCATCGCGAATCGGGTAATCGCCTTTAGCCCACGCTTACGCACTTCATCTGTAGGGCCCAGACCTTGAAAATCCTCGGGCCTGAATGAGAGCACCAAATGATGGAGTTCGTCGTTGGTTGGCCGACCTCTTCCGCAATTTGATTTTAGAAAGTTGTTGGCATTCCGGACGTCCAACCGGTCAGTGAAAGCGTTGAAGAGTTCACGGCCCTTTTCCGGCTCTTTGTCGGGGTCTATCTTGCTGTGCGCCAGATAGTGTACAAGCCCGCGCGAACTGCCTCTTTTTGACTGGACACTTGCGATGATTCTCATGACGGATCTGTTTCCTTCTTCTGCAACTTAGGCATGGATTCGATCCGCTGTTTGAGGACTGCGACCTTGGTGCGGAGATAGCTTCGTTCCTTCAAATCGTCGTCGGCGACATGTTCATGAAATAGAAGGCATTTCGTAAGATCTGTCACGGCGTGATCGATCAGTTCCGCCATCGCGGTTGAAGCTATAACGACGCTATCTTTTCGATCTTTTATATCGGGTGACGCGAACTCAATTAGCTTGGTAAAGACAAGATTCATGGATGAGATCGACATGCTCGACATTGAGTAGATCTCCGTCGCCAGAGACCTCGTAATTCGAGTTAATTCGGATACTGTTTCAAGTTCGGATTCCAGACGTTCAACGCGTTCTTGGATATCGGCAACATTGCCATTGAGTGAGAGATTAATGGACTCATTGTCACGCCCCTTACTAACAAGCCAGTCAAGCTTCATCTGACACTGCCCTGCCGCGAATTGCTTCTGTCTGTCGTTCAATGCGAAATGGATCATTCGTCGAACTATCGCGGCCTTGTTCTCTCCGGTTTCCTCTGCGATCTCTTCAAGCTTTCCATGATCTTCGTCATAGGGCCGGACGCTTATCGGACGACCCTGTTTCGGTTCATTCTTAACTTCAATATTCTTCGCAATTCTTTCTTTGTCACGCTTTCTCATTTTTCCGGTTTTTGTTGTGCCGTTTTGTCACCAACTCGTCGTTTTGTAATTTTTCGGGCAGATTGGAGCTGAGCAAAGCACGTGCCTTTAATGAGTTTTTCGCTTAATTTTCGGTTTGTAATTTCGGTGACAAGGCGTAAATCAATGTAAGTAATAGGTTTATGCGAATTACAATGGTTGGATTCTGGTCTATCCTGTCATACACCTGCAGCTGTAATTTTCATTTTTTAGAAGGCACCTCGAACCGCCTCTTTTTCTACGCCAAAAGTGGTGCTCCTACACACCGCCCCTTGCGATAAAATTCCGCTGCTCTCTGTTACGGCACGCTGATTGATCTCTTCTTTGTGTCAGTTATTTTACCGAAGCAAAGGAGACTAATTTAATGAGCGATCAGCGTAATATCACCCCCTCTTCAAAACCCAATCTCGAGCGGCCGCTGCTGCAGATCAACCGCCTTACTTACGTGAAATTGAATACCAGAGTACTCGAAGCAACTGAGCAGAAACTGAAGCAGTATCTAAAATTCGCAACCGTCAACATGAACACCGAGATCACGAATGACGATGTTGTCGAGTACGCGCTAAACCACCTTTTCGAACGCGATCCCGCATTCAAAAGCTGGCTTAAAATTAAGACTTAGAAAGGAAACTCTAGGCAGAAAAGGCTGAAGGAAGGGATCCGATGCGGTCCAAATTTGCAGCCGGAACGAATGACTGATCGGCTATTCCGTATCTGGAAACAACCTTCTCAAGCTCCATCTCAAAATCACGGATGTCGAACTGTTCGGTACCATTAGAAAGATGACCGGACAGTTCCTCCAGATCCTCACCCGACAGATCGCTGCAAACTTTTGCCGAACTGCGAGCCAGACGGTCTGCCACTTCTTGAAAAGCTTCTCCGGAATGACCTCTTGCCCAACGCCACGAGATGTGATGACCGTAACAGGCTTTCACGAGATGCGTCCAGAACAGACGATTAGTACGCATTCTGTTGCGACCTGCCATCGTGTCGATAACATATCTTGAATC
Source organism: Pyrinomonadaceae bacterium (assembly GCA_017983495.1). Taxonomy (GTDB): domain Bacteria; phylum Acidobacteriota; class Blastocatellia; order Pyrinomonadales; family Pyrinomonadaceae; genus OLB17. Next base: position 6,121 of record JAGOBH010000004.1, read on the forward strand.
TGATACGATCTCGACCCGGCAGGAGCGATGCAGTTGTTCCAAAGCCTTTATACACGCAAGTATTTCAGCCTGCTGATTGGTAACCTGTCCTAGGTATTTGGCTACCAATTTGATCTCTAGGCGATTGTGATCAATCATCACCGCGCCGCATCCCGCCGACTCGTGAAACGCACCATTTCTCAAGCATGACGCATCGGCATAGATCCTCACTAGAGGCGTATAGTCATCCGCACTTCTGATACCGCTTTTGTTTTCAAGTAACCTTACACCACTCATTGTCCACCTCTTGTTTTTTCAACTGAAAAATGGGGCAAAGCTCTGAGGCCTTGCCCCTTGTTGGCGAAGAGAATCTATCTCAGAATTGATCGACAAATGGCTCTTCGACGGGCGTCTCAGGAGCAGTCGAGCCGGTGTAGTCCGGGACATTAGGCTCGTCGCTGCTGCTGGTCGATGCCGATCCTTCCTGATCATTCCCACGGTTAGAACCGACGAACTCAAACGAGAACAACGATACCTCGGCACCGGATCTGGGTTCTCCCTTGTCCGTACTCCAGGGGCTGAACGAGAGCCTGCCGTGAACAAGCAGAGACGTTCCCTTCTTTACGTGCTCGGCTATCGTCTCAGCCGTCTTGCCGAATGCGACTACGTTGAACCAGTGTGTGACTTGAACACGACCTTCGGGACTGTTCTTGAAAGAGTTGGACGCGATTGGAAAGGTCGCGACCGGCGTGCCCTTTTCTGTATATCGCAGGCTCACATCGCGGCCTGTGTTTCCGAGTATCGAGATATTTGCTGACATGGAATTTTCTTGCTCCTTTTTTGGTTTAGTATTTCTCCGAATGGAACGGCAGTTGGCCACTTAAGACAGTACTTTGAGGCGAACTGCTTACCGGGCTGGCCACCGCTCCTTTCGTTATGTACTCCTCAACAACTTTCAGGCCGAAGGCACAACCTGGACATGTGATCTTTGAGTTGCCGGTTGCGCGAAGAGGCTCCTCTGGATCGTGCGACTGGTGAGTACGCTCTCGCTCAGCTCCACTTCCCGTGCCCTAACGGCATCCCAAAGTTTCTGTTTCTCCTGACGCTTAAATAACTTCGCCTCGGCGTCGTTATAGAGTCCGAACTTCAGGAACCGAAGCTGTCCGTGGGTTGCTCTTTCGATCTTTCGCAGCCATTGTCTAGCCTCTTTTGAAAGCTGTCCCTTGAGCCTCACCTCCTGAGATTTTGCGACAGTGTTGAGAGCCGTGAACTCCTTTAGGGAAAGCCTCTTCTGGTCCTTAAAATCCGCGTATGCTTTCTTCTTCAGATCGGCTACGTCGGCTGTATCGGTCGTGCCCCGGATCGCAAGATAGGTTTCCTGATAGGCTTCGTGGCGAAGGCTTCGCAGATGGAAATCGGAGTATTGACGCTGCCACAAAAGACGCAGGACCGAAGCCGCGTATTGCATCTCTTCGAAGTCCGGATTGATCTCCTGATCTACGAGAATCTCGATGCTGCTTCCCTTGCCGAATGAATAGATGCGGCGTGCCGAACGGACCGCTACCCGGCTCTGACCCTGATCAGCGAAGGAAGCGATGCGTCCTGCATGGCCGTATGGGAAGGCTGGCTCCAGCCGATCGGCTCGCTTCGGGACTTCGACCTGATCATCAACGATCTGCACTATATCCGTCCCATCATGATCGGCGAGGACGGCGAGATCCTCCACAACCCGCGATGCAAAGGGCCACACGACAAGCCGTCGATCCGCAAGCACCTGAAACGCCCAAACCGCAGTTTCAAAGTGCGGATCGAACACGCCGGCGGCTCGAAACATCCTCGGGCTTTCATGCTAGACCCGGTACTCGTGCGGCGACCGGGCGATCACACGTTTGGCGACGGAGCGAGCTGCGCCTATCCTGCGTGGGAAGACGTATGGGAATGGCAGCGAGATACAGTTGCGGACTTCACGGATCACGTGCTCGTATGGCTAGTGAAATGGAATGTGTTCGACGCGACGAACGGCGCGCTGTGGCTTGGCCTTGTAATGAACCACGATTCGGTCTTCCTCGCTGCCACCGTCAACCCCAATAGCCAGTGCTGGTGCGGCAGCGGCAAACGCTACGCGGAATGCCACCGCACCGGAGACATGCTCACCGCCGAAGCCGAACTGCGCGCCAACCTGGAAGCCAAAAGTCTACTGATCCGAACCTCTTTCTTCGAGAGAACGAATATCGAGACTCTGTTTCGATTTCACTCAGATCAGCGATATTTGAGGTTGTGAGCCTCAGAATAGGAAGCTGAAAACCGAGCGTTTATGCAGTTCACAGAACATGTCCTAATAGGGCGAGCGCAAGTTGCTTTGCATTAGAGCTAAGAGTGTATTGCGAGGATGAAACGCCGTCAAAAACCCATCATTTAGGTTAGTTTTTGACCTTTTAGTGGCTAGCATCTTAGACGTTAAATACCCTAAGGTCGTATATCATATACGTTATGAAAAGTCCTGTTGTGTTTTTTCTTAATGTGTAGTATCTTAGACGCTATATAGATTAACGAGTATTATCTTAGGCGTTAACTAACTAAGAACGATGAAACAAAGTATTCCAATTCCAGTTCGAAAAGCCCTGCGGAAGTTGGGTCAAGACATAAGCGACGGCAGACGCCGGCGGCGTATCCCTCTAGAACTGATGGCCGAGAGAGCCGACGTTTCCAGATCGACTCTCGGCAAAATAGAAAAAGGGGATCCCTCAGTATCACTCGGAGGGTACGCGGCAGTCCTGTTTGTGCTCGGACTAACTGAACGGCTTAGCAGCTTAGCGGATGCAAACTTCGACCCGGTCGGCAGGATGTTGGAAGAAGAAAACCTTCCTAAGCGAATTCGCTTACCCTCCGGAGGCGGACGAAATGAGTAGTCGAAAGATCTACGTCTCGATAGCTCTGAGGGACGAGATTTATCTTGTCGGGCGACTGTGGTGTCACTATCGAAAGGGGCGCGAAAGCGCTTCTTTCGAATATGACCAAAGCTGGCTTGAACACAAGGAGCGTTTTGCGCTCGAGCCCGCATTAGCATTAACAGCAGGCTCATTTCATGCCGACCTGAATGTATTCGGTTCGATAGGAGATTCGGCGCCTGATCGATGGGGTCGAGTGTTGATGCGGCGGGCGGAATCTCAGCGAGCCCGGACAGACCGTGAAACTCCGAGAACGTTGGGCGAAGCCGATTTTCTGCTTGGCGTAAGTGACGAAGCACGCCAAGGAGCCTTGCGTTTTTCCGATGAGAAAGATGGACCTTTCCTTGCTCAGGATGGGCGTCGCGCAATTCCTCCGCTCGTCGATTTGCCCAGACTGCTTTCGGCTACGGAACGTTTTCTGGATGAAGAGGAAGATGCGGAAGATCTTCGCATTTTGCTCGCACCCGGCTCGTCCTTGGGTGGAGCCCGACCGAAAGCGTCAGTCAGGGATAACGACGGTCAATTGGCGATCGCGAAATTCCCGCGGAACGATGATGAAAGTAACGTTGTTGTTTGGGAAGCGATTGCTCTGATACTTGCCGAGCGCGCAGGACTTGAATGCTCCTCCGGCAGGCTACTGGATATCGCCGGTAAATCCGTCCTGCTTGTCAGGCGTTTTGACCGCCAAGGGACAACCCGCGTCCCGTTCTTATCGGCAATGAGCATGCTTCAGGCAAGGGACAGCGATACTCACAGCTATCTCGAAATCGCCGACGCTCTCGGTCAGTACGGAGCAGAACCAACGGCGGATCTGGCGCAGATGTGGCGCCGGATCGTGTTCAGTATCCTTGTTTCAAACACGGACGATCATCTTCAAAATCACGGTTTCGTTTACGAACGGTTTAAGGGATGGCGCCTATCCCCAGCTTACGATCTTAACCCCGTGCCGATGGACGTAAAACCTAGGATTTTGACGACCAACATTGACCTTGATAATGGTTCCGCTTCGCTCGGTCTGGCCTTGTCGGTGGCGGAGAACTTTAGACTGACACTAGCGGACGGCAAGACGATCATTAAGGAGGTGGGCGGTGCAGTATCGGAGTGGCGCAAGCTTGCTCTCGCAAATGATTTGAGTGAACGCGAAATCGAAAGGATGGCGTCCGCATTTGTTCACGAAGATGCTGAGTTCGCAGCGGGTATTTAATCAATGAGTTGGGGGCCACCGATCGGACGCAGCCATGAACGTCGGTGCGAGGTTTCGTAAATTGATGTGAATATGGATCGGCAGCAGACGATAAATCGAATACGGGATCACCTGGTAAAACTTGCTTTTCAAGTGCAGGTTGATAACAAATCCTTTCACTTCGATCTTAACAGGATCGCTGAAGAGATTCTCCGTCCGGTTTTTCAGATCGCTTACAGGCTACCTAATCTCGAAAACCTCAACACGTAAATGCCGAATTCCGACGCTCTCGATCTGGGGACAAGGTAGCACGAATGGAATTTCAGATAACATCACGAGCGACCGGCGCTGTAAACCTCCCGCGATTAGTACCAGCTAGGAATACACATTTCCGGTTTTTGAGCTACCCCCCTTTTCGATACCAGTCCAAAGTAGAGAATTCCGGGTCTGGCGATGTCTTTCGACAACCTGATTCGGGGTCAGACCACACAGCGAGCTGTGTGGTCTGAAGCCGTTGTAATCGTCCTTGAACGCCTGTATTTTTTCCATTGCATCCTCCAGAGCATGAATCGATTGACATTAACGCACATTCATCACGAAAGAAGGTGGCGTTGCGAGACTCTCAATCTTGATGTTCCTTAATCATTGACCGACCCATCCACAAGCTCCTCCTTATCACGATCATGTAAATCGCCGAACTAAACACAATTCCGGCCGGCTGTCCTCGGATTAATAATCTCCCCCCGAATCGTTTAACATCTAAGCGTCCAGAACATCATCCGTTTTTCGCGTCCTTTCCAGCATTTCATTGAAGGGGGCCGCGGCTTCAATTATCTGACGATCTTCGAAATGGATGTAGTGCCTCGATGTCACCCCAGAGCCCCTCCGGTGTCCTACTTCCTGTTGAATCGCATCTAGTTCTTGACCGCTAGCAGCCTTATCAGTCGCCGACGTGGCTCTTAGAGTATGGAATGTCCCTTCCGGGTTCACGTTAGCCTCCTCTTTTATATCGTCGAAGGGTTTTCTATAGGCCTTGGTCCACATGAACAGACGTTCGTCTGCACCTTTATTGAAGGAACCCGCCGTCTCCATTTCATCAAACAGCCAGGTAGTTATAGGCATCTTTTTTGTGTGGATCTTGTTACGGCTGTCCGGCATGTTGAGTTCAATCAGGCCGACTCGTTTAACTTCATCAATGAATTTGATATTGGCACTCCGAATATGAAACAGTTCATCCACACGGCAACCTAGCGTATATGCCGCGATGAGCACCAGGCGCCAGCGTTGGCGATTTTCCGGCTTGCGCGGAAACAAGCGATCACAGGCAAGAAGCATTCTATGGAATTCATCGAACGTGAACTTTACACATCGCGGTTTCTCATCAGACTTTTTGATCAGATCTCGAAATGGCGGTACACGAGTTCCCAGAGTATCGCTCGCATACCGAAGTATATGCTTTAGCCGAGCGAGGTACCGGTGCGTGGTCGTGCTGCTAAGGTAATACTCGTTTCCACCCTCTTTGCGCACATAAGGTCGTTTCAAAAGCCATTTCTTAAATTCCTTCAGACGAAGCAAATCGATATCCTCGATTCGGTCCATACCAAAGAACTCAATCAAAACATCCAGCTTTTGGAACTCTTGCTTAATCCCTTTTATTTGCCGGTCGCTCTCCAAATATTCTCGATAGTGTTTCTCAACAAACCCTGCAAAGTTCGTTCGACCCTTCACCGAGGCGATCGTAGCCGCTGACCCCTTTTCCTTTAGGTCCGCATACTTCTCCTCGGCCCAACTCTTGGCATCCCTCTTCGTCGTGAAACCTGTTTGACTTGAGACATGCCATTTCGTTGACTTGTCATCGTAAACGGCAAAAATGCCACGATACATTTGAGCCGCACCATCTTTCCCATCCTTTTGCGCAGTGATAAAATAGCCCCGCTCCTTATGACTTTCAGCGATGTACAGTTTCATGATCGTCTCAGGGGGAATTTCAGGGGGAATTTCAGGGGGAATTTCGGGGGAATTTTGTGTCTATGTCTGTCTATCGTTGTCCGCCATCGTCCCGTAGTGTCCCCATAACCTCTTTGTTTAGAATATGTTATGGCGGTTCGACTGTCAAGCTGGGGTGGCGGAATTGGTAGATGCCCGGGACTTAAAATCCTGTGCCTTTAGGGGCGTACGGGTTCGATTCCCGTCCCCAGTACCATTTTATTTTCTGCTGAAGAGGATAAGGAGCTTTCGGGTTTCTTGTCCTTTTTGTCGGTTGGCTTGCTAATTGCGTACAGAACAGGCGGGAGCAGATATTATGACCAGAATCAATTCGTTTCGAACGGCCGCTTTGATGTTGTTGTTTGTCGTGGGCGTGAGCCAGATCGCCGACGCCCAGAACCGAACGGTGCTGAACGAGGCCGAGCGGATCTCGGGCGACCGATTTAGCGTCGTCACGCGGACGCCGAACGGCGCCAGCGTTTACGCACTTAAACAGCCGTCCGCCGACATGCTGGCGGCCATCGACCGCGGCCTCGCCGACCTGTTTGCCGTCGCACGTTCGAACCGTTACCGCACGCGGCTGAATTACCGCGATTACACCATATATATAGGCAAAGCCGACCGGCAAAAGGATTCGGCGGGCACGTATTCGCCCGATATCGCGGTGCCATCGGCCCAATACGCTGGTACCGTCTATGACAAGGGCGGATTTATCTACGCCGCCGGCATCGTCGTCGCACTAAACCCCTGTGCCTTTATGATCGCCGAGCATACAAGGGATTTTGACCGCGTCGCCAACGCCGTCCGCTACGAGGGCGAACACCTCGTTCTATATCACAACGACCGCCGGCGTTATTCGCAAACCGCCGACCATAGCCAGGGCGGCGGCCACCCGATTTTGCAATAGTGGCGGTTACGGGGATCTATTCGATTTCGTGCAGCGGTTAGACCATACGGTCAGAAAATTTAGGTGCATCGGGCAACTTTCGCGGGCTGTGTGCCGTCAAAAATAAGCATTTCCTTTTTTTGCACGCAGATCACCGCATTGGCACAAGCCTTGCTATCTTACTTCGCGGGCGAGCGTATCGCCGGGCGAAGCCGGAGGATAGAGATGAACTTAATGTCGGCCGTCCAGCGCGTTGCAGTTTTTACGCTCTTGATATTTGTAAGCACTTTTCCCGCGTTGGCTCAGTCCGATTCGGTCTATCGCCTGACAGCAGGCACGCGGATCACGCTCAAGCTCGACGCCGAGCTCAGTTCCGGCGTCGCGGGTGTCAACGACACGTTTCTGGCGACGGTGACCAAACCGGTCAGGATACGTGACACGGTCGCCCTGCCCGTCGGCACGGTCATCGAGGGCCGTGTGACCACAGCGGACGCAGCCGGCTCGGGCGGCAAAAGCGGCAAGTTAGATCTCGCGTTCGAAACCGTCAGCTTTGGCGGCGACATTAGGCGGACGATCGACGGCGGGTTGGTCAATAAGCTGTCAGCAAAGTCGGGCGGAGTGTTTAGCGTGATCAGCATTTTGGGCGGAGCGGCCATCGGGACCGCACTCGGGGCGATCTCGGGCAGTCGCAGCGGAACGCTGATCGGCGCAGGCGTCGGGGCCGGAGCCGGAACGGGCGTTGCACTCTTTCGCAAAGGTAAGGACGTGCGGATCCGCAAGGGACAGGAGTTCGAGATCGAACTCAAAAAAGATGTCACCTTACCGGTGATCGATTATTGAAAATTTATATAAGATTGGCCGTTGGCGAGATCCATTCGGCCATATCGAGAAAGTCCGGTGTGAAGGGGAGAGCACACCGGACTTTTTCTATCAGTTTATTTGAGTTTACGGAAATAGTTTGCCATCGACCTTTGATCTTCCGTATATCTCACCCGTCCGGATATTGAACATCACCCATCGCTTCATCACAAAAACAAAGTAATTCGTCTGGTCTTTACTGGCGGCCATATCAATATAAGTCGCCGCTCCTACCGGCCAGCCGTATACCGCGATCGCTACGTCCCGTCTATCGGGCATCGGCTTACCGGGCGGCACGCGGCCAATAAAAAAGCCCTCATCTGGTTTTCCCTCGTTAAGGTCCGAGCTATCCTGATAGTTCTTGATCAAATGCCCTCTTGTGCCCTTACTAAAGCTGCTCGCGCCCACGGATATCGTGTTTGGCTCCGGACTATAATATTGCTCTATGCGATAGACGAGCATCGAGTCATCCAGCCGGCGACCCGATACGGGCTCGACCCCGTCTCTGAGCAGTGCGAGAACGCGGATCTGAAACGCCTGATCTGATTCGCCTTCCTGCTTTCTCTCGCCACGTTGTTTATCGACGGGGCCGCTTAACTTTCTTCGATCTACGAACCACTTGATGAGGCTCGTCTGATCGGTGACCTTTTCGGTGACCCCTCCAATACTCACAGATCCGAGCGGCGGCCGGGCCGCCATCGTCCCGGCCCGTAACCCCGCATTTATCAGGTTGACGCCAAAGCCATCTCGCTCCATATCCTTTGCCATTTCGTTTTTAACGAGCATGGAGCAGATGTTATCCCGAGCGTCTCGCCAACTGTTTTGGTCCCACAATGGGCCTGGGAATAACATTTCAGACTTCGCCAGGGAGGCTAGTTCGTCAGCTATCGCAGGAAGGTTTGGGTCGTCAAGACAAGGTGTATATATCAGTCGTCCCCATCGGATCAGATATGGCGTATAAGCGTTCAGTACTTCCTGGCATTCGTCGGGAGGGGAACTTCTTTCCTCTGCGGCTTTCGAACATAGTTTATAATCCTCGGGATCAGGAACACTCTTGAAAGGTATCATTATGGACCTTGATATCTGTTGCCCCTCAAACGCGTTAAACTTAACGGAATCTTCCCTTGTCGCGTAGCCCCAAAACGTGAATGTGCCCGGTTCCGCCGCGCGAGGGAGTGTGCGAACTTTGTCATTGAGTTTCTTTAACGCGGCATATGAATTCGGTGAGAGTGCAAGTTTCAAGAGCGTCAGACCGATCCTTACCTTTTGATGCTCGGAGAGGGCATTATACGGTTCGGCTTTGATCGCCGCGACAAGCTGATTATTTGCCTCGACCGCGGCTGTGGCCAGCGACGCGTCCCATCCGTCTGCGCGGGTCCAGCTATCCTCGGGTATAGCGAGAAATCTGGCGATGGCATCGACATTGGCCTTTCTTTCTTCGGCGAGCGTTTTCGTTTCGTTCGCAAACGCCTCTGGCGTAAAAACCGCGTAGGTCTCGGGGCTGGTCCATAGCAGATCGCCAAACTCCTTGTTCCTCCCGGCGGCACCGGTGGTCAATCGTATCGTCGCGCCCTTAGCGTCCACGAAACTTACTGTATACATCGAGCCCTGAGGAAACACAGCAAATGTACATTGCCCCTCCGAATTGGTCGTTGCGGTCCAAATAACTCCCTTTTGTACGCTACGGCCATCGATCGAGGCAAACATTCCGTCTCCGTAACTGCCGGAATACAATCTAATCGAGACACGCGCACCGGCAACGGGCCTGCCCTTTTCGTCGATTATTCTGACAGTGTACGGCTTGACCGGCACATTCACCGTCGAATATGTATTATTACTATTTTGAATGACAACCGGCAGTGAGGTTTTCCGGATGTCAGGCGTCAGGGGCTGAGGCGGAGGCGTATTCCATTCTTTCCAGACATTTGCCTGCTGCGCCGGGTCGCTTACTATCGATCTGACATCCTGAAAGAGGATCTGCATGATCTGTGCCCTTGTCTTGCCCACCAGATCACGAGTGTCCTTATGAGTGAAGATCTTGACGTAGACCTGATTTGATTCGTCGATCTCCCTAATGCCGCTGAGACTGTTGGCGAGATCATGGATCAGCCACGCAGCCGCATCCTCATCCAATACCGGCCCGGCCTGTGTGGTCGGTTGTGTAGCAGTCGTTGTCGGCGCCGCCACGACCATCAGTGGATACCATGCCTTCCACACTTTTGTACGTATTTCCGGATCTTTAATGACGAACTGTACGTCGGCAAATAGCAGACGAAATAACTGCGATCTGGTCTTGCCCTCGAGATCGTCACGCTCGCCCCACCGATCAAAGATGTCGCTCGTATTAAACGCACCCTGCGTCGTGGCAACGGTTTTTTCCGCAGCTTCTCGTATCAAGGTTGCCGTTTCGGCGGACGTCAATATTTTTTCCGGCGTTTGGGAGGAAACTGCTGCGGTGCTGAAAATGATCAAAGCGAATGCGACAGCAGCTAACGCTCCAAGTTTTGCGTTCATATCCATTTCTCCTTTAAGTCGGTCGAAAATCGAACAATACAACGCGGGAGCGGAAATATGATACAACGGTTCACGTGTGTGCGGTTTGCCCAACAAACACGCATTTTCAGATGCTTATTTCTTTGAGCTTCTCGCTGCCGCAACCAAAGCCCGGATATCCGCCGCCAGCGTCGGTGCGTGATACGGCACGCCGTTCGTGATCGTCCATTCGATGCCGCCGGTTTTTACGGCTTTGCCATTGACAATCTCTCGGTGCCGAGCGGCGACATTACTTTGAAATTCTCAAGCGGATTTCCGTTAACGACGATCAGGTCGGCTTTGTAGCCGACGCGAATTCTACCGATGCTGTCTTCTCTGCCTAGTATCTTAGCACCATTTGATGTAGCGTGCTGAATTACTTTTAACGGGTGAAAGCCCGCTTCCTGATGGAGTTCGAGCTCGCGGAGCAGGCCGAAACCGTAAATCTGATAGATGAAGCCCGCGTCTTCACCAGTGCCGATCACGCCGCCTTTTACGCCGAAATCATAGAGTGCCTTCATCCAAATGCGGTAGTTTTCCTTCCAAAACGTCTCGTCGGTAGATGACCAGCCGATGAAGTATGAGCCGTGATTCGACGGGTCAGGGCGGAAGTATTCTTCGAGAACAGGATGCAGATACTCGGCGAACGCAGGACTCGTTTGAGCTCGCTGTAGGTCGCGTGAGGCCTCGTAGATGACCAGTGTTGTCCCAAGCGACGTTTGCATCGACCATGCCTTGCAAGACGTTGTCGAGCACGGCCGGATCTGCCTCGCTCCACAGGCGGCCGGCGTAGCGAAAGCGATCGACCTCGTCGTTGGGGTTGTAATTCGACGGAAAATTCTGTCGACCGCTGGTGATAGCTGCATCAGGAATGCCGTACCAATGCTCGATGCTGGTCGTGCCAAACTTGATGTTATCCCACGCATTCGTTTCCTCGACGCCGACGTGGTGCATTACATGCATGCCTTGCTTCTTGGCTTCGTCCATCATCGCCGCCATCAGATCACGGTCCATCGTGTATGCTTTGATGCCTTCGAAACCTTGAGCTTTTAGGTCGCGAACACGTTGGCGAACTTGAACGTCAGTGTTCTGATTTGGTCCCGGAAATCCGCCATAAGCAATGATACGCGCAGATTGATCAGGCCGGGCAGCACGTATTTGCCCGTAGCGTCTATCTCAACATTGCCTTTTTCAGGACGACGCGGATTTGGGTCACGGGGATTATAGCCCGCGATCTGTGTGATGATGTCATTTTCAATGACAATATCGAATGGCCCAGCCGCCGGCTTGCCGGTGCCGTCAACGACCATTCCGCCGCGAACGACAACGCGTTTTGCACGTTTGCCCGAGATCGCTGATGGAAGTGTTTGAGCGAATGTACCGACGCAAAACGTCGCGATCAATAGGGAAGAAACGAATGCACGAATACTATTAAATTTCATAATGTCAGGCGCGAATTTGCGGGTTTTTCCTACTCATCATAGAATAGTACTTTTCGTTTTATACGCAATTTAACAACTATCTGTTTGAGAGGAAATTATGGCTGGAAGAAATAAAGTTACTGTCGTCGGAGCCGGAAACGTCGGTGCCACGGCCGCACATTGGATCGCGAGCAAAGAGCTGGCGGATGTCGTATTGGTAGATATCGTCGAGGGAACGCCGCAGGGCAAATGTCTCGATCTGGCACAGGCCGCCCCGATCGACGGCTTTGACGTAAAGCTGGTCGGAACCAACGGCTACGAAGAAACGGCCAATTCCGACGTCGTCATCATCACCGCCGGATTGCCCCGCAAACCAGGCATGAGCCGCGACGACCTGCTCAAGACCAATTCGGACATCGTTGGCACGGTCACCGATCAGGTCGCCAAGTATTCTCCGAACGCCGTGATCATCGTCGTGTCCAATCCGCTCGACGCCATGGCACAGGTCGCGTTTCGCCGCTCGGGCTTTCCGAAAAACCGCGTACTCGGCATGGCCGGCGTTCTCGATTCGGCCCGCATGCGCTGCTTTGTCGCTGAGGAACTCGACGTCTCTGTAGAGAACGTCACCTGCTTCGTGCTCGGCGGCCACGGCGACACGATGGTCCCGCTGCCGCGTTACTCGACGGTTGCCGGTATCCCGATCACTGAACTGATCGCCAAGGACAAGCTCGACGCCATCATCGCACGTACCGCCAACGGCGGAGCCGAGATCGTCGGCCTGCTGAAGACCGGTTCCGCATACTACGCACCGAGCCTCGGCGCGGTCGAAATGACCGAAGCGATCCTTAAGGACAAGAAAAAGATCCTGCCGTGCGCAGTTTTTCTCGAAGGCGAATACGGTGTCAGCAATCTCTTCGTCGGCGTCCCGGTCAAGCTTGGCAAGAACGGCATCGAGCAGATCATCGAGATCAGCCTGACCAACGATGAACGCACCGCACTCCACAAGAGCGCCGCTGCCGTTCAGGAGCTGGTCGATATTCTTAACATTTGATCTGACGAACATCACTTTTAAGAGGCGGGCAGAAATGTCCCGTCTTTTCGTCTTTGTGCCTTCAAGAGCCGTAATCTAAAGGATCTTTAGGCGTCATAATTTCAGTAATGTGCGAGAGGTCACTTGTCATCAATATCGGACCGGGTGCATACTACAAAGACAGCTATACAGATAAAGTTCAATGGAGGTTTTATGAAACGACTTTTTGGCACTTTCGCCATATCCGTATTGGTCTTGGTGCTCTCGAGCATTTCAGCTCTTGCCCAACAAGAACGAATGACGATCACGGGTTCTGCCCTGATCTTTGGAACCGGAGCTAATACCCGCTCAACAACGCGGACTTTTACAATGAACATTAATGGATCGACGTCCTCCGAAGATGTTCAGCGTTACCTAACGGTTTTACAGGATGGCAATCAGGACGACCTGTTGAGAGCGATACGCCGAAACAATCTGGGCAGCTTTTCGCTGGGCGGAAGCCTTGGGCCACGCCTCAACGCTGTCGTGTCCGACCAGACTGAGGACGGGAAGACCAGGATTCGTATCGTTTTTGAACGCTGGATGAATCTGAGCGAGGTACGTTTCGGCTATAGATCGCGGGACTATCCGTTTAGCTATATCGAGGTTATCGTCGACCCGAAAACCGGCCGCGGCGAAGGCACTTATTTTCAGGCGGCCCGAATACGCGCCCGAGCAAACAATACCGTTGAGATAGAAGACTTCGGCACCTTTCCGTCCAGACTGATGGGCGTTAGACTGAGACGCAGATCAGCATAAATGTGATAGGCACTTTGTTTATTTTTGAGGCGGATTCCGGGACGGGATCCGCTCTTTTTTATGTCTGCCGGAGTTTAAGTACCTGGATTTAGCTTACAAAGATCTGGATTCGCTGCGTGTTGTGGCCGTCGGCCCACGCGGCTTTCCCCTTTCTTATTCGAGGTCGAAGAAAAACATTGTTTTGCACATAGGTTTTTGCTAAAATCTTAAAACAGGCGATCTCGTATTGCCCGCACCCCTCGCCCACTCTTCATCTCAACGATTTTACCCAAATGTATTTCGCCCACAAATTCGAAGCCTGGAAGCTCTTCATGCTCTCCGTCATCGCGGTCGGCATCGCGGCTCTGGCGTTCTCCGTCTACCTGCTGGACGTGTATCAGCCGGGGTGGAGCTTTGTGCCGTTTGCTTTTATAACACTTGGATTCGCCTCGCGCATCCAGGTCAAGATCCCGCGCGTTAATAGCCACATATCCGTGTCGGACACGTTCATCTTCCTGTCGATCCTCGTCTACGGAGGCGAGGCCGGTATCGTCCTGGCAGCTGCTGATGCGTTGCTCTCATCCTACAAGGTCACCAAAAAGCCGATAATCTTCTGCTACAACGTAGCGGTCTTTACGGTGTCAACTTTTATAACCGTCTGGTCGCTGCGCTATTTTTTCGGAACACTGCAGGATATCGGGAATGATCAGTTTACAACCCGATTTATCGGCGTCATCTGCTTGATGGGCTTGCTGCAATACGTGCTCAACTCGGGATTGGTCGCCATCGCCGTTGCCCTCAGAGAAGGATCACCCATCTGGAGGATGTGGCGGGAGAATTTCCTGTGGACATCGATAACCTATTTTGCCGGAGCTTCCGCCGCCGGCATCATAGATAAACTGATCCACCAATACGGCCTGTTTGCGTTTCTGGCAGCCGCGCCGATAGCGGCGGCGGTCTACTTTACGTACACGACATATTTGAAGAACGTCGAAGCGGCTTCGGTTCAGACGCAGCTTGCCGAATTGCATATCAAAGAATTGTCGCACCACATTGCCGAACAGGAGCGAATAAGTCGAGCGCCGAAAGAAAGCGAAGAGTATTTCAGAAACGCGTTCGACAATGCTGCCGGCATGGCGGTAATAAATCCTGACGGACGCTGGATGCAGGTCAATGACTCTTTATGCCGAATGTTGGGTTATTCGATGGAGGAACTGCTGACGTTTGGGTTTCAGGCGATAACTCACCCGGACGATCTTGGCAATGACCTTGCAAACCTAAATCAGTTACTCGAAAAGTCGATCCCGAATTATCAGCTTGAAAAGCGATATTGCCATCGCAGCGGCACGACCGTCTGGGTACTACAGAGCGCGTCTCTGGTACATGACGCAGATGGCAAGCCTCGCCACGTCATTCTCCAGATCCAGGACATCTCCGACCGAAAAAAGGCCGAGGACTCGATCCATCATGCGGCATTTCACGATGCCCTCACGGGGCTGCCCAACCGAACCCTGTTTTCGGACCGGCTTAGCATGGCCGTCGAACGGGCAAAGAGATTTCCGGAATTTAAGTTCGCGGTGATCTTTGTCGATCTCGATCGATTCAAGATCGTGAATGACAGCCTTGGCCACAAACAAGGCGACAGGCTATTAGTAGAACTCGCTCAACGTCTTGCGTCGTGCCTTCGAACTGTAGATACTGTGGCAAGACTGGGCGGTGACGAGTTCGCGATACTGGTCGACGGAACCGATTCGGTCGAATATGCGACGTCATTATCCGAGAGGGTCCAGAACTGCCTGAGTGAGCCGTTCGATCTGGACGGACACGAGTTCTTTACGACCGCATCAATGGGAATCGCGTACTCGGAAACTGGATACTCGCAGCCGGAGGACGTATTGCGGGATGCCGACACGGCGATGTATCTAGCGAAATCGAACGGAAAAGCCCGTTATCAGGTATTCAATAGTACGATGCACACCAGGGCCATTCACGCTCTGACTATAGAGAACGAACTTCGGCGTTCGATCGATCGGCAAGAGATCAAGCCGTATTACCAACCGGTAGTCGATCTCAAGACCGGCGATATTGTCGGTTTCGAGGCACTGGCTCGTTGGTTGCACCCGGAAAGGGGCTTGATATCGCCGGCTGATTTTATTCCGTTAGCGGAGGAAACGGGTCTGATCGTGCCTATCGGTCTTTCGATCCTCGACCAGTCCTGCGAGCAACTTGCCGCATGGCAACGTGAGTTACGCAAACCTGAACTCAATGTAAGCGTAAATCTCTCGAGCCGTCAGTTTCTTGACCCTCGACTGGTCGAGAACATTACAAACGTCCTGATCGCGGCGAGACTAATGCCGAACGGCCTTAAAATGGAGATCACTGAGAGCGTTGTTATGGAGGACACCAAAATGTCTGTCCAAATGATAATGGCTCTCAAGGAGATCGGAATACAGATCTCGATCGACGATTTTGGGACCGGTTACTCTTCTTTAAGCTATCTGCATAAGATCCCATTCGATGTACTTAAGATCGACCGGTCATTCGTAAGCGGCATGTTGCATGACAAGGAGAGCCGAAGCATCGTCAAGACTATAACGACTCTCGCCAATGAACTCGAAAAGTCCGTTATCGCTGAAGGAATTGTTGAATCCGAACAACAATATATGTTGGAAAGCATGGGCTGCCAATACGGTCAGGGATATCTGTATTCAAAGCCGATAGATGCGTTGTCGGCCGGAGAGTTACTCGCCGGGCCGCCACCGTGGTCCGAGATCGGCACTTACATCCACTATGATCAATTAGCGGACGTGCGAACTATCAAAGCCGATCTGGAAATGTAACCCCAACCCAGTCCTCCGACAGGCTGTTGACGGAGGCAGTAGGTACGTCGTTTGAACTTCGGACCCCTAAAGACCCAAACACTCATTCAATCTGTTAGTCGCCCTGTTTTGGCGTAGATCAAGTAACCACCGAGCCTTTCAACAGGCTCGTTTTTTTATGTCACATATCGGTCAACTTGACCTATTCCCTCGGTCAATTTGGCTGGAGCCTCGCGAGTAAAATGCCCAGCTATTTAGCTAACCACCTTATTTGCAATATTTATCCGTTTGGCACGCATGTTGTAAAAGAAGGGCGGCGGCATACGCCACATTTCTTTGGTGTTCGAGAAAAGGGACACATGATTTCGAGGAGCAAATAGAATGAGTTTGAGCAAGACAACATTTCATCCGATCAAAGCAGCGGCTTCGCTGTTGTTGATCATGTCGTTCATTCTCACCAACGCGGTATCGAGCTTTGCCACGCTCAATCCGCGGACGGTGATGAATGCATCGGCCACGACGAAATTTACCACCGATCTAACGCAGCTTGGCCGTAACGGAAGATTGCGTGAGAACCTAAACTTTGAGAGCGAAGCAATTCGCTTGATCAACGTGTTAGCCGAGGGTGGTCTTCGTCAGCCGGTCGTTGTAGATGAGAGCGGCGAGAATCAGGACGCGTTGGTCGAGGAAGTCGCTCGCCGCATCGCTACGGGAGGCGTGCCGGCCGGCCTGACAGGCGTAAGTATAGTCAAGCTCGAGGTCGCCGCACTTTACTCAAATGTAAAAAGCGACGAAGAAGCGGCCGCAACGATCGGTACGATCATCGACGAGGTGATCGAGTCGAATAAGCGAACGATTCTGTTTGTCAACGAGATCTCCAGCATCGTCGATTCGCCGATTGTCAGCGAGAAGCTGATCGCAGGTATCACTTCCGGCAAACTTGCCGTGATCGGTGGTTCGAACAGAGCGTCATACGCCGAGAAGATCGAGGCATCAGAACAGTTCGCAGGCGTCTTTCAGGCTATTGCTCTTGACGGCATCCTGGTCTCGGGTCAGGCCACGAACGAAGGATCGATCAATTCCGGCAGCGGCGATTATCGCGGCGACAACGTCTCTGCTGACCTCAGACAGATGATGGTGGAAGATCCGAGCGGCAAGAAACGAGTTGACGTTATCATTCAGGCAAGAGATGCCGACAATGCAGCACTTCGAGCCTTGCTCAAATCCGGCGAAGCAATCGTGACCGAGCGTATCGGTAATAGCGAAACGCTGGTCGTTAATCTCCCACTCTCAGCTCTCGAGTCGCTTTCAAAGAGCGGTCTTATCAACTTCATTTCACCCGACCGACCGACTACCATCACGGGACACGTCGAAGAATCGATCGGTGCCGACATTATGCGCACGCAACCCGCACTAAATGGCAGGGCGGCATACACCCTCGATGGCTCGAATGTCGGTGTTGCGGTTGTCGACTCAGGCCTGGCGGCAAGTCATAACGGATTTAAGAACGCGAGCGGCGCATCGCGTGTCGTCGCAAACGTGAACTTCACGAACACAACGGTCACCGCAACGACCGATGTCTACGGGCATGGCACACACGTTGCCGGTCTTGCCACGGGCAACTCGAGCAAAAACAGCGGTGCGTACCGCGGTGTCGCGAGAAACGCAAACATTATCAGCGTCAAGGTTCTTAATGAAAATGGCGAAGGAAACAGTTCATGGCTTCTTAATGGACTGAACTGGATCCTTCAAAATCGGGTTCAGTACAACATCAAGGTTGCCAACCTGAGTCTTGGAACGACAGCGGTCGATTCATACACGAACGATCCGATCTGCGTCAAGGTCAAGGAACTTGTCCAGGCCGGCATTGTCGTCGTCGTTGCAGCCGGCAATCTCGGCAAGACCGCGACCGGTACAAAGACCTACGGCCGCATCCATTCGCCGGGGATCAGCCCGTATGCGATCACGGTCGGTGCCACCAATTCGCTCGGCACGGCGTCGACGGCTGATGATGTCATTTCATCGTTCAGTTCACGCGGCCCGACACGCAGTTTCATAACCACCTCGACCGGTTGGCGTGTTTACGACAATGTTATCAAGCCGGATCTCGTTGCTCCGGGCAACCGATTAGTGTCGCACAAGGCCGCCAACAACAGGATGGCTCTGAGCAATCCTGCATTGCTGCTTGATCAAACGAACGACAACGACTCGATGATGTACATGAGCGGCACGTCGATGTCCGCTCCGGTAGTTGCCGGTGCAGCCGCATTACTTCTCCAGGTCAATCCCAATCTAACGCCGGGCATGATTAAAATGATCCTGCAGTACACCGCTCGCCCGGTAATTGGAGCGAATACATTTGAGCAGGGTGCCGGCGCGCTAAACCTCGAAGGTGCCGTCAGACTCGCACGTACTTTCAGGAACGATGTAGTTTTTCAAAATGCCATTAAAGGTACATCGACGGTGCCGACGGGATGGGTAATGCCCCCCACGTCATCGACGATCGGCGGTAACTCCTTTACGTGGGCCCAGTTCATCACGGGCAGCCATACGACCATGTCAGGTCAGAGTCTGGTGAGCCAATTCCAGACGATCTACAAACGGGAACATTCGTTCGGCCAGGGTGTTAATTTTGGTGCTGGTAATTTTTCGCTCAATACCAGCGCATTTTTTACAAACGGCCTGACCGTGAACCGTAATATTACAACGAGCAACGGTGGTTCACTCGGCAGCGGTTCCATCTGGATGTCCTATGGCGTCCTGGTAGGCGACGGTGTGCTTGTCGGCGACGGTGTTTTAGTTGGCGACGGAGTACTTGTCGGTGACGGGGTCTTAGTTGGTGATGGTGTGTTAGTTGGAGATGGTGTTTTGGTTGGAGACGGTGTTCTTGTCGGCGACGGCGTGTTAGTTGGCGACGGAGTGCTTGTTGGTGATGGAGTCTTAATAGGTGACAGCGTACTGCTCGGTGATAACACACCGTCAATGCAGTAGTCGATCACTGCAAAGTAGATTCCATTAATAACACATATCTAAGGAGATACGGAAAATGTTACACCAACAACACACTACAACTGCGACGATGATCGAAGCCAGAGAAACGAGACGTCTGGGCCTGGTGCCTGACCTTTCAAGAGTATTCAAGATCAATGGTTCACACATGGCAGAAACGCTCAAGTTTCTGGCAGAACGCCCTGTACACACTGTCGTGATGACAAGTTTTCTTCAAGACAACGGTTTTGATCAGGAACTTAACCGTGGAACATTCTACGGTTACAGAAACGCTGAAGGTAGACTTGAGGGAGTTGCTCTTATAGGTCATTCGACGCTCTTCGAGGCAAGAACCGAAACCGCGATCGAGGCATTTGCTTTCGTAGCACGCACATCAGAAATACCGCTTCATCTGGTCATGTCGTCGGGCGATGCCGCCGACAGGTTCTGGAGCAGCTATAGAGGTGGAGCGTCGAGCCCAAGACTTCGCTGCGAAGAGGTTCTTTTCCAGGCGGCTTTCCCATACTCGGTACAGAAATGCGAAAAGAGCGTCGAGCCGGCATCAGTTGAATACCTGATCCAGATCGCCGAAGCTCAAGCCGAAGTGGCATTTGCTGAAAGCGGCGTTGACCCGATGGTTCGTGACCGCAAAGGATTCCTCAAACGCGTGAAGCGCCGAATCGACCAAGGAAGAGTTTTCGCGGTTGTCGAAAACGGAAAGCTAGTCTTCAAAGCCGACATTATCGCTGAGACATCCGACGTTATCTATCTTGAAGGCATCTACGTTGCTCCGGAGTATCGCGGGAACGGCATCGGGGCCAGATGTCTTTCGGCTCTCGTATTGCAATTGCTGAGCCGCTCGGAACATATCTGCCTACTCAGCAATGTTGACTTTGCCGACGCCCATAAGAGCTTTGTCAAAGCCGGGTTCCGAGCTGCCGACAAATGTGTATCCTTATTTGTTTAGCACAAAATAACACTAGACAACATTGTTAAATTTAGGCATAATAAGCTGGGTCCAAAATTTTGGATCCAGCTTTTTAATCGAACGCACTATCCCGCCAAAGCGTTCGTTACCTAAAAACTAAATTGGCCTGCAAACGCCGTTTACACGCTTGGATCGGTTGGATCCGCCTCACAACACTCAGCACCGAATGAAAAGCCAACGCCTTACAGACCGCTATATGATGGCAGTCATCGTAACTGGTGTGATCAGTTTGTTGATCGCATCGATACGAATGCCGTTTGAGCGTGTCGATCCATATTTGGTGCTGCTTGCTATCTTCACCGTCGTTCTCGGCTCCCGGGTCACGATCCCCATACCGCGACTCAAATCACACATAGCCGTTTCAGACACCTTTATCTTTCTCACGCTCCTCCTCTACGGCGGCGAGTTTGCTGTCATTCTCTCGGCAATCGAGGCGTTTTGCTCGTCCTGGCGGTTCTGCAACAAAAAACTGACCGTATTCTTCAATGCCGCGACTATGGCCGTGTCGACGTCAGTCGTGGTGCTTGTTCTCAACGGTCTCGGCCTCAATACGCATAGCATTCTGCACGGGCACGGGAGCAATCAAACAAACTTTGTGATCGCGTTGTCGATGATCGCTTTGACACAGTTTGTTGTAAACACATCCATCGCGACGATCTACGATTCCTTAAAGAATTCACTGCCCGTTTGGGAAACCTGGAAATCAAAGTACATCTGGACGTTCTTCTCGTATTTTATCGGTGCCGCCGGTGCGGGTATCTTGATCCAGCTTTCCGATACCGTCGGTGTCGGCATTATCTTCGCCACCTTCCCAGTAATCATCTTTGTTTACCTCACTTATCGGATGTATATGAAGAATGTCGAGATTTCCATCCAACAAGCCGAACAAGCGGAGCAGTACGCCAAGGTGATGGAAACCCAGTCGGATGCTCTTAGGGAATCCGAAGAGCGATTTAGAAGTGCGTTCAATTATGCCCCGATCGGTATAGCCCTGGTCAGTTCGACAGGTCAGTGGCTCAAGGTAAATCGCGCTTTGTGCGAGATCCTCGGCTATTCTGAAAACGAGCTTATCGGAGTTGATTTTCAGTCGATGATAGTGCCTGAGGACCTGGGGCCAACACTCGTAAAACTGCACGAACTATTTTCAGGCAAGATACCCAGCTGTCAGTTGGAACATCGGTATTTGCATAAGAGCGGTGCGATAGTCTGGGCATCCTGGAGCGTTTCGGCCGCAAGTGATTCGCAATCCGACAATGTCCGCCTGATCTTTCAGATCCAGGATATCACTGACAAAAAGCAAGTTGAGGAAAAGCTGCAGCACGAGGCAACGCATGATGCACTTACAGGCCTGCCGAACCGCCCGCTGTTTATGTCCCGTCTTGCTGCAGCACTGGAACGAAGACACGAGTTCGCAGATTATAAGGTCAGCGTCTTATTTATTGATCTTGACCGGTTTAAGTACGTCAATGACAGTCTCGGCCATCTTGCCGGCGACCTCTTGCTGAAGAATATCTCAGAGAGACTGCGTGAATGTATGCGGCCGTCCGATCTCGTAGCGCGGCTCGGAGGTGATGAATTCACGATCCTGGTCGAGGGCGTTTATGATGTTGATGAGGTCACCGGAATTGCCGAACGTATTCAGGCAAAGTTTGGAATTCCTTTCGACTTGAATGGCAGCGAGGTCTACAGCTCGGCAAGTATTGGTATTTTGCACGCATCGGTTAACCATCGTACTTCCGAAGACATGATGCGCGACGCCGACACGGCCATGTACCAGGCGAAACGTGCCGGAAAGGCTCGGCATGAAGTTTTCGATGAGAAGATGTTCAAGGCCGCCCGCGAGACGCTGCGGATCGAAACCGATCTTCGCCGCGCGGTCGAGCGTTCTGAGCTTTCCGTGGTTTATCAGCCGATCTATTCGCTTGAAACCGAGACGATCGAGGGATTTGAGTCCCTTGCTCGCTGGAATCATGCCGAACTTGGCCACATTTCCCCAAGTAAGTTCATTCCGGTTGCCGAAGAGATCGGCATGATCGACCGCCTTTGCGAGTTTGTGCTTCAAACGTCCTGTCGCGAGATCGGCTCGATCCAAGATCTGATGCCCGAGGGCGACAAACCGACGCTAAGCGTGAATCTCTCATGCAAACAGTTTGCTCAGACCGCTCTTGTTCGAAATATCGAACGCATTCTTGAAGCAAACAAATTCTCTCCCCAATTGCTCAAATTTGAGATCACCGAATCTGTGTTCGTCGAACATCAGGCACGTGCGATTGAGATGCTCAAACAGCTTCGCGACACCGGCATCGATATCAACATCGACGATTTCGGCACCGGATATTCAAATCTCAGCTATCTGGTGAAGCTCCCGATCTCGACGCTCAAGATCGATCGGTCATTTGTAAGCATGATCGACGAACATGGCGGCAACGACGAGATCGTCCGTGCCATCGTTTCGCTTTCAAAGACGCTCGGGTTAAAGGTCGTTGCCGAGGGCATCGAAACACCGGCACAGCTTGAAACGCTCAAACAACTCGGCTGCGAGTCTGGTCAGGGCTTTTTGCTTGCGGCACCGATGACGTTCATAGATCTCTGCAGTTTCCTGAAAAGCGAAAACCAATTTACCGTTCCCAAACGTCGCTACGACGACATTTCAGAGGTCTCCATCCTCCAATAACTTCTTGTCTTGAAAAAAAAGTCTTTCAAAACACTCACTAATGATGTATAACCAGATTGGATGGCGTCTATAAGCTGGCATTAATTGATGACATCTCTTAGATCTTTCAAAACATCATATCTACTTGAGAATGACCCACGAAAGGGTCAGCATCGGTAAGTATCGATTGTGATATACTTAAAACAGCGTCGAGTTCCTCAGTGGCCGAGCACCTGCCTTCGACGCGAAAGAAATAAGCAACAAATGAGATCAACCTTTTCAAAATCCTTGAGCTATGCAGGTGTCCTCGCGATCACGCTTTTCGGCATGATATCGAGTTTCGGCCAGACTGCACCTCAGCCTCTGCTACAGGATATTAAGGTTTACGGCCAGCCGACGCCTTATCCGACTTCGACTCCGCTGGTGCAGAAAACAGGCGGCGTCACGGCCGTTGCATCAAATGCGGTCAGGACCAAATTCCCTGCCCTGGCTGAAGTATCGATTCCCGGCTATTCCGGGATACTGATCGAATCTATCGATGGCAGTGTTATGATCGAGAGCAACGCGACCTCGGTTTTCAATCCTGCGTCAAACGTGAAGATCGCCACTGCTTTCGCGGTGCTGAAAACCTTCGGTCCCGATTTTCGCTTTATGACCAACGTCTACACCGACGGCTCGGTCGACGCGGCGACAGGCACGCTTAATGGAAACGTTTACGTTTCGGGCCGCGACCCGATGTTCGGTTTCGAGCACGCGGTCGCTATCGCTTATGAATTAAATCGGCTGGGCGTTCGGACGGTGGCCGGTGACCTGATAGCCACGGACAATTTCGCGATGAACTTTTCAGGTTCTGCACCGAGATCGGCTGAGTCCCTGTTTGGCACTATGGACGCATCCCGGCGAACGGCAGCAGCTTCGCGTGTCTGGCTCAATTATTTGTCCAACGCCGGTAAATTTGGCCAGGTCAATGGTATACCGAGCGTATCGTTTTCGGGCGGCGTTTATGTCCAGCCGATCCCGAGTAGTCTCAGGCTGCTCTTTACTCACGAATCGGCTCCGTTGCGGGAGATCCTCAAGGTCACGCTGTCGTACTCAAATAACTTTCTTTCCGAGCGGCTCGGGGACATGGTCGGCGGGCCCTACGCGGTTGCACGACTCGTTCATCAGAACGCATCCGTACCTCAGGGCGAATTTTCAATTCAAACATCCAGCGGGCTCGGCTATAACCGGGTAACGCCGAACGCGATGATGCGTCTTTTACGCGCACTGCGAAACGACCTTGCCCGATACAAAATGACCTTTGCCGACATCATGCCGGTCGCCGGCGTTGACAAGGGCACGCTCGCAAATCGTTTTGATTCGGATTTTGCTACCGGCAGCGTCATCGGGAAAACCGGAACGCTCGGGAATACCGATGGCGGAGCAAGCACTCTCGCCGGCGAACTCAACACCCGAAACGGCAAGATGCTGTTTGTAATTTTCAATATGCGCGGCAGCGTCGCCAGGTTCAGAGCATTTCAAAACAGCTTTGTCTCGCTCGTTCAGGGCCAGCTCGGCGGAGCCGTTCCTATTAGCTACTCACAAGTTTCGCTCGATAGCAGACTTGCAAAGACAAGGATCAGTTATCCGTTCAATCAGGGTCGAGGAAATTAGGCAAACTACTAGGGCCATTTGTAACGAATTGAGAGGAAGCACCGATTGTGTTTCCTTTTTTATTTCCCCATTGCGTGCGATAATCCCAACCTGAACAATGAACGAGGTCGAACAAGATCAAACGGGCGAGACGGTAGAGGAACTCGCCGACCCTTACGCAAACACCCCGATAACTGAACCCGCAAAAGAGCCTTTGACGCGACAGACCAGCGTTGCACGCTCGGCCGGCATCGTTTCAATAGCGGTGATGTTTTCGCGTGTTCTCGGGCTCATACGGGAAACAATATTTGCACGCTTTTTCGGAGCCGGCTTTCTCTACGATGCGTTTCTCGTCGGGTTTCGCATACCAAATCTGCTGCGTGATCTGTTTGCCGAAGGGGCACTGTCTGCGGCGTTCGTCAAGGTCTTTACTGATTATCAGCTAAGGAACAGTGAGAAAGAGGCGTGGAGATTGGCGAGTCTTGTTTTCAATTGCCTTGCGGTCGTCCTGAGCGTCATTTGTGTTGCCGGTATACTTCTCTCGCCGCTGTTCGTATCTCTGATCACGCACAATTATCTCGGCGACCCGAACCACTACTATCCGCCCGAAAAGGCTGCTCTCGCGGTAACGCTGATGCAGATCATGTTCCCGTTCATTCTGCTGGTAGCCCTGGCGGCTCTGGCAATGGGCGTCTTGAACACCAAAGGCCGTTTCGGGATACCGGCTTCGGCTTCGACCGCATTCAATATTGCCTCGATCATTTTCGGGCTTGGGCTGGCTTTTTGGCTGAGTGGCGGTGAGTGGGAACGATCGACCGATAAGATCGCAATTCCGAGCGACGCAGCTCAGTGGGCGATCATTGGTATGTCGATCGGCACCCTCATCGGAGGTGCCGCCCAACTGCTCGTCCAACTTCCGTCGCTTCATAAGGTCGGCTTCCGATTTTCACTTGCGTTTAATCTGCGTGATGAGGGAGTTCGAAAGATAATGCGGCTGATGGGCCCCGCGATCATCGGCACAGGTGCGGTCCAGGTCAAAGTACTTGTTGACACCATCGTCTCGTCCGGTATCGAAGGCGGTGCGTCTTGGTTAACCTATGCATTTCGCCTGATGCAGTTCCCTATCGGCGTGTTTGGGGTCGCCATTGGAACGGCGGCCATTCCTACACTTTCCCGGCTTGCCACCGAGGGCAACATCGTCAAGTTTCGCGAAACGCTTGCCGATGCAATGAAACTCGTCTTCCTGCTCTCCATTCCCTCGGCCTGCGGTTTGATCGTTTTGGGTGACCCGATCATCGCTTTGATATACCAACGGGGCGAATTTGACGCCTTCGACACCAATATGACCGCCTGGGCCCTTACTGCGTATTCCGTCGGCCTTGCCGGATATGCCGCGATCAAGGTACTTTCACCCGCGTTTTACGCGTTAGACGACGCAAAAACCCCGATGTATATCAGCGTTGCGTCGATCGCTATCCATTTCGTCACGAGCTTTGGAATGATGCAGCTTTTGTCGACATATGGAGTCTCGCCGGAGCGGCCAAACGGCTTTGGCCATGTCGGCGTAGCCCTCGCGACGTCGATCGTCGCAATTGTGAACTTTGTCGTGCTGGCATTCTTTATGCGAAGGCGGATCGGCCGCATAAATGGCCGCGAGATCCTGGCTTCGCTCGTTAAGATCACCATTGCAGCCGCTTTTATGTCGATCGTCGCGTACGGCAGCTATTATTTCCTGACCAGGTATTTTGTTGCGGACAAGCATCTTTCGATCAGGTTGATCGAGGCATTTCTGCCGATCTCACTTGCAGGAGTTACATTTTTGATCGCGGCCAGACTTCTTAAAATCCGCGAGCTTTCAGACGCTATCGCAACCATCCGGAGAAAATTGTCGAGATGATCAGACCTTTCAATGACATTCACCCGAAGATCCACGAAACCGCTCACGTTACCGACGATGCGATCATCATTGGCGACGTCGAGATCGGCGAGGATGCCAGCGTCTGGTACGGCTCGATAATTCGTGGAGACGTTAATTACATACGCATTGGAGCACGGACCAACATCCAGGACGCAACGGTCATTCACGTCAGTTCAAAAACACATTCGACCATTCTCGAAGACGAGATAACCGTCGGCCATCGCGTCACGCTCCACGGCTGCCATATCGAATCTGGCTGCCTTATCGGTATCGGAGCGATCATTATGGACGGCGTCCGCGTCGGCCGCAATTCGCTTGTCGGTGCCGGTTCCCTGTTGACGCCGGGTACGCAGATACCACCGAATTCGCTGGTTCTCGGCTCGCCCGCCCGCGTCAAACGTGAACTCACATCCGACGAACTCGCCTACCTTGACCGCTCTTGGCGAAACTACGTCGAACTAAAGAAGCACTACGCCGCAGCAACGTAGAATTTGAATTTCAGGTAAAATTAAAACAGGATATACAAGATGGGCAGGATCGGCCGCTTTTTATCCTGCTTATCCTGTCCATCCTGTTAAATTTTTATGGCAAGTACGAA
Organism: Pyrinomonadaceae bacterium; assembly: GCA_017983495.1. Classification (GTDB taxonomy): domain Bacteria; phylum Acidobacteriota; class Blastocatellia; order Pyrinomonadales; family Pyrinomonadaceae; genus OLB17. The sequence continues at coordinate 33,317 of JAGOBH010000004.1, forward strand.
ACCAGCCCGGGGCACCCGCGATTTTTTGCCGGCCGATGTCCGCAAACGCGATTATGTGATCGGCGTGATCAAAGAGGTCTATGCGAGCTACGGTTTTGAACCGCTCGAGACGCCTGCATTCGAAAACCTCGAAACGCTAATGGGCAAGTACGGCGAAGAAGGTAATCAACTTGTTTTCAAGATCTTAAAGCGCGGTGAGAAGCTCGACGAGGTTTTGGCTGAGAAGCCGCATTCCGCGACCAATCCGCAATTATCCGATCTTGCCCTGAGATACGACTTAACCGTCCCGCTAGCTCGGGTCGTTGCCAACAACAAGAACGACCTTCCCAAGTTCTTCAAGCGCTACCAAATACAGCCCGTTTGGCGTGCAGATCGTCCGGCACGCGGGCGATTTCGCGAATTCTACCAGTGCGACGTCGATTCTATCGGTTCCAGTTCGATGGTCGTCGAGGGCGAGTTGCTTTCGGCTGTTAGCGACATCCTAAAGCGTCTAGGTTTTGAAGATTTCACGATCCGCCTCAATCATCGTCAGGTCCTGACCGACATTCTCGACACCGCCGGTGTCCCCGAGGACAAACACACCGACGCACTCGTTGCCATCGACAAAATGGACAAGATCGGTGCCGATGGGGTCGCTGATGAACTGAGTGCGCGAGGCGTCTCAGACGAAGCATCGGCAATGCTGATGGAGATCTTTGCGAAAACGCAGGAGATTTTGAACCAGGAAAAGGACATCAACCGCACGATCGTCGCCAATCTGATCAACATCGTCAGCAACGAAACGCTGTCGGAACTCGGCCAGATATTGAAATTCGCTGAAAAGGCCCCGATCCTGATCGACCCGAGCCTTGCTCGCGGACTTTCGTATTACACCGGAGCGATCATGGAGATCACGGTCCCCGATCTCGCAGGCAGTTTGGGCGGCGGCGGACGTTATGACGGACTGATCGGGATGTTTGGTAAGGAGCAGATACCGGCCTGCGGATTCAGCTTAGGCCTCGAACGCATCCTGGTCGTCATGGACGAGAAAGGCATGTTCCCGCCCGATATTGCGGCGTCAAAAGCCGCAGACCTGATGGTGACCATCTGGAACGAAGACACCGTCACGGACTCGCTCAAGTTGGCCCGCGAGTTGCGTAAACAAGGCCTCCGTGTCACGGTCTACCCCGAGCCTGATAAACTCGGCAAGCAGTTTAAGTACGCCGATTCGATCAACATTCCGTTCGTCTGCGTACAGGGCGACGATGAGAGAAAGGCCGGCAAAGTTAAGCTCAAGAATATGGTCAGTGGCGAAGAGTGGACGCTCAAGACCGTCGAGATAGCGGCCAAGGTCAAACAATGAATTTTCTGATAAAGACCGCGTTCGCCTGCTCTATTACCGCACTCTGCCTTACCGCAGCTTATTCCCAATCCATCTCACCGTCCAAAGACCTGCCGAATTTATACAAGGTGAACGCCGGTATCTATCGCGGCGGCCAGCCGGCCGAGGCAGGGATCAAGCAGCTTAAGGCTGCCGGCATTCGGACGATAATTGACCTCCGCGACGACGATGACCGTGCCAAAAAAGAAGGGGCTTGGGCGAAGTCGGCGGGGCTGAAATTCATAAACATCCCGCTCAGCAACCTGCTTGGCCCCAAGGACGCAAAGATAGACCGCATCCTCGAGCAGATGACACTCAGCGAAAATCAGCCCGTCTTTATCCACTGCAAACGCGGCTCCGACCGCACCGGCACTGCCATAGCTATTTACCGCATCTCACGCGAAAGCTGGACGGGCGAAGCGGCGAACGCCGAAGCGAAAAAGTTCGGCTTTGGCTGGTGGCAGTATTGGATGAAGGATTACATCGACGATTATTACCGTGACTTCATAAAGTCCCATCCGGCAAAATAGTCCTCTAAAATACATGCACCGCAAACTCGAACCCAAACTGCTCACCGTCCTTCGCGAAGGCTACACGTTCAAGCAGTTTCAGGGTGATCTGCTTGGCGGATTGACGGTCGGCGTAGTGGCTCTGCCGCTGTCGATCGCGTTGGCGATCGCCTCCGGCGTCAAACCCGAACAAGGTCTCTACACCGCGATCTTCGCCGGATTTGTCATTGCTATCCTGGGCGGTTCGCGGGCTCAAATCAGCGGCCCGACTGGTGCATTTATCGTCATCGTCTACGGAATCGTTCAAAAGTACGGCTATGACGGACTGGTCGTCGCAACGCTGATCGCGGGCATTTTGCTCATCATAATGGGCCTCGCCCGAATGGGCGCGTTTTTGAAATTTGTCCCGTATCCGGTCGTCATCGGCTTCACCTCGGGCATTGCACTGATCATTTTCTCGTCGCAGGTCAGCGATATACTGGGCCTAAAGCTAGAAAAGGTGCCCGCCGATTTTACCGAAAAGTGGATCGAATACGTACGCCACATCTCCACCGTTGACCCTTATACGCTGGCTGTCGGAACGGCTTCGCTGCTCATAATCATCCTTTGGCCAAAGATCACGCGTAAGGTACCCGGCCCGCTGGTCGCGATACTCGCCGTCACATTTGTCGTACAATATTTTCAGATACCCGTCGACACGATCGCCTCGCGTTTTGGAGGCGTGCCGAACACACTGCCGTCGCCGCATTTCCCTACTGTCACATGGCCGCTCGTCCAGCAGATGTTCGCTCCCGCGATCACGATCGCCATACTTGCGGGACTCGAATCGCTACTCGCAGCGGTCGTTGCCGACGGAATGACCGGTACACGGCATCGCTCGAACATGGAATTGATCGCACAGGGAACCGGCAACATCGTCTCGGTCATGTTCGGCGGCATTCCCGCTACCGGTGCGATCGCCCGCACGGCCACCAACATCAAGAGCGGGGGTTCGACACCCTTTGCCGCGATCATTCACTGCGTTTTCCTTTTGCTCGTGCTGATATTTATCGGCAAGTGGGCGGCGATGATCCCGATGGCGACGCTCGCGGCGATTCTGATCGTCGTTGCATACAATATGAGCGAGTGGCGCGAATTCTCGCACCTGCTCAAGAGCCCGCGTGGCGATATTGCCGTTCTGCTCGCGACATTTTTCCTCACCGTATTTATCGAACTGACCGTCGCGATCCAGGTCGGGATTTTGCTCGCGGCGTTCCTCTTCTTGCAAAAGATGTCGACGGAGACTCACGTCGACCTAATTACCGACAATCTGAAAGAGGACGAGGAGTTTCAGGCCCGCGATATGTCGGGCGTCTCGATCCCCAAAGGCGTCGAGGTGTTTGAGATCTACGGATCGCTGTTCTTTGGCGCCGTGCGGCAATTCAAAGAATCGATCCGCGTCGTAGCGACCAAACCCAAGGTCCTTATTCTCCGCATGCGTCAGGTCCCGACCATCGACGCCAGCGGCATCCACGTACTGGAGGAACTCGTAAACGAAGCCAGGGAGAACGGACAAATACTCGTATTTTCCGCCGTATCCCGTAGCGTTTACCGCGTCATGCGAAAGAGCGGCTTTGTCGAAAAGGTCGGCAAAAAGAACTTCGCCGGCGACATCTTTGCGGCGTTGAAAGTCGCTGAAATTTACCTGGATTCGATCCAGACCGATAAAACCCGATGAACGAAATAGCAGTTAACTACCTCTCCGACGCCATCCAGTCGTTCCGCAACTACAAAAAGCTCGCCGAGCGTGCTATCGAGCAGGTTTCGGACGAAGAGTTTTTTGCGGCGATCGACGCCGAGGCTAATTCGATCGCGGTTCTCGTTAAGCATATTGCCGGAAACCTGCGTTCCCGCTGGACCAATTTTTTGACGAGTGACGGCGAAAAGGCGGACCGCGATCGAGACGCCGAGTTTGAACTCGTCGGCGATACGCGTGAGAGCCTGATCGGGTATTGGGAAACGGGCTGGCTTACGTTATTTGACGCCATCGAACCGCTCACTCCTGACGATCTATCCCGTACAGTAACGATCCGTGGAGAAACGCACACTGTCGTCGAGGCGATCAATCGACAGCTCACACATTACGCCTACCATATCGGCCAGATCGTCCTGCTCGCCAAGCACTTTCGCTCGACCGATTGGGCGACACTCAGTGTGCCGCGAAACCGTTCTGCCGGATTCAATCGATTCCTCGCCGACAAACAGTCCGCCGGCGAAGCAAAAACAAACCGCATGGACGCACCACTCGAGTTCACCGACACCACCGAGAAATGATCGGGCCACGGCCGATTGTGCTAAACTGAACTCTGATTTTTATGAGATCTGTTTCCATCCTCGGATCAACCGGCTCGATCGGCTGCAATTCACTAAAAGTGATCGAACATCTCGGCGATACTCGTGTCGTCGCTATGGCGGCGGGACGAAATATCGCCGCGTTTGCCGAACAGATCGCCGCGTTTAGCCCCGAATTGGTATCGTGCCACGACGAAGCCGGTGCTGATGAGTTGTCCCGCGAATTGCATCGCCTTGGTGCGGCAGCTCCGAAAATTATGGTCGGCGAGGCCGGCCTTGTCGCCGTCGCGACACACGAACAGGCAGACACCGTCATCTCAGCAACTGTCGGAGCAGTCGGTTTTGTCCCGACGCTCAGAGCTATCGAAGCCGGAAAGCGCGTCGCTCTGGCTAACAAGGAAACGCTCGTAATGGCCGGCGAATTGATGATCGCGGCCGCGGCCCGTTCGGGAGCCGAGATACTGCCCGTCGACAGCGAACATAACGCCATTCACCAGTGCTTGCGCGGCGAACGCCTCGACGAGGTCAAACGGATCATTCTGACGGCGTCCGGCGGCCCGTTCCGCACTTGGTCAAGCGAACGGATCGCTTCGGCGACTCGCGAACAAGCCCTAAAACATCCAAATTGGAGCATGGGCGACAAGATCACGATCGATTCGGCAACGCTGATGAACAAAGGCCTCGAGGTCATCGAGGCACGCTGGCTGTTCGGCTTTGACGCCGATCGCATTTCGGTGATAGTTCATCCTCAGTCGGTCGTCCATTCGATGGTGGAGATGACGGACGGCTCGATCATTGCGCAGATGGGCGTGACGGACATGAAACACGCCATCCAGTATGCACTGACATATCCTGACCGCCGCGACAACTGTCTGCCGCCGCTTGATCTCGCTACGCTCAGCCGTCTTGATTTTGAAGAACCGGACCTTGGCCGGTTTCCATGTCTTGGCTTGGCATACGAAGCCCTGCGGGTCGGCGGAACTATGGCAACAGCATTAAATGCGGCGAACGAGATCAGCGTACAGGCGTTTCTCGACGGACGGATCGGTCTCAGCGAGGTCGCCAAAACAAACGAAAAAGTTATGCGTATGCACGAAGTCGAAGCCGTCACCGATCTCGACGCCATTCTGCGTGTCGACGCATGGGCACGCGATACCGCAAACCTCTGTTTATCAGCCGTTGCCACATCAGCGTCTCAAACAAATTAGTTTGACTCATTAACCGGGCATCTTTACACTTTTACTTACAACGTTGGCTTCGGCCGCCGAATCCAAACCGCTTATTATGGAAGGTATTTTAAGTACAGCATTTTATTACGTCCTGGTGCCGCTCGTTATCCTCGGTATCGCGATCAATATTCACGAATTTGGCCACTTCATCGTCGCCAAGTTTTTCGGGATGCGGGTCGAGGCATATTCGTTCTTCGGCCTCGGACCGCGTGTATGGGGCATCAAGCGTGGACACACCGACTATCGCATAAGTGCGATACCGCTAGGGGCGTACGTAAAACTGTACGGTGACGAAGCGACCGGTCCGCTCGAGGGCAAAGACGACACGACCGAAAAGGTGCCCGAATCGGAATTGTACGAGCTTCGCCCCCGCTGGCAGAAGTTTTTAGTGATGCTGGGCGGACCGTTCATGAATCTCGTGCTAGCCTTTTCGATCCCATTCACGATGGCTCTGGTTCAGGGCATTCCTGCCGTCCAGGCACCGGTGATCGGGACCGTCCGGGCCGAGGGTGCCGCGGCGACCGCCGGAATTCAGGTCGGCGACCGAATTGTTTCATTCAACGGAGTCGAAAATCCGACCTGGCGTAACATCGAGGTCGAAGCGGGCATCAATCCGGATCGCCAACTGCCGGTCGTCGTTGAACGCAGCGGGCAGCGCGTGTCATTGCAGATCACACCCAGAACGCAAGAGGTTTTCGCCGGTCAAAAAGCCGGCCTGATCGACGCCGATCCCGACATGGGGGCATTGCCGGTTATTGTCGGAGCGGTCCAACCCGGAACACCGGCCGAAGAAGCCGGATTGAAACCGGGCGACCGAATTGTTTCGTTTAACGGCGAGGCTGTCCGCAACAATCAGCAGGCAACAACGTTGGTTCAGAAATATAAATCAGCTCCGATGAGCATCATGGTCGAACGTGAAGGCAAGCCCGTCACATTGACGGCTACCGTTCGCAAGCTCGAGGACGGCACAGAGCGACTTGGCTTTGGCTTTACCCGGCCAATACTTCCGCTCGAATCCGCCACATTGTCGACCGCTGTTGCTCACGCATTCGGTTCAAACTGGGAAAACCTAAAGGCAACCGGCTCGGTACTCGGACAAGTATTTTCGGGCAACCGTTCGGTCAAAGACTCCGGCCTTGGCGGCCCGGTCGGCATCTTTCAGCAATCAGCCGAAGCGACCCGCCTTATGGGCGTAGAGGGCTTTTTCCTTATTCTGACGGTCATCAGCCTCAGTCTCGGTATCTTTAATCTGCTGCCGATCCCGATGCTCGATGGCGGCCAGATCATGGTCTTGGGAATCGATAAGGTAATGTCGTGGTTCGGAAAAACGCTGTCGATGGTTGCCAAGGAACGCATCCAGTTGACCGGCCTGGCGATGATCCTGTTGTTGATGGTCTTCGTGTTCTTCCTCGATTTTTCAAGGATCGCGTCGAACTGGGGATCAACCTCCGACAAACCGGCAGCCGAACAGAAAAAATAGTCAATATGGCAAGAGTTACCAGAGCCGTTAAGGTTCGTAACGTTTCCAAATTGACTGGGAAATAGAGATCGATGAAATATTCGACTTTTGAAGAACTTCCTGTTTGGCAAGCAGCTATCTCGTTTGCACTGGATGTCTTCGAATTTACTGAAAAGGCCGACTTTCGAGGCCTCGGCGACACAAAGAACCAACTTGAACGTGCCGCGTTGTCTATTTCAAACAACATCGCCGAAGGATTTGAGCGAGGAACCACGACCGAGATCATCAATTTTCTGTATATCGCTCGCGGCTCCGCAGGAGAATCCCGGTCAATGCTACGCATTTGCGAACGTGTGGATCGTTTTTCAAATTTCAGATCTGAAATTTCAAATTTGACAGGAAAGGCCGTTAATATTTCTAAGCAGCTTCATGGCTGGCTTGAATCGTTAAAGAATTCGGAGATAAAGGGCGTTAAGTTTCTTACCGAACAAGAACGTAAACGATTTGCTGATCGTAAAGAACTGGTTGAATTTGATAACGAGATGGTTGATTTTAGAGCCAGGCATCAACAGTGGCTAGTCGAAAAGCAGACCGACCCGAACGCGAAGCTCAAATTGGACTAGCGGAGATTTTTATATGGCAAGAGTTACCAGAGCCGTTAAGGTTCGTGACATTCAGATCGGCGGCGGTGCACCGGTCGTCGTTCAGTCGATGACCAAGACCGATACGACAGATGTCGACGCGACCGTCCGGCAGATCGAAGAAATGGTCGAGGCGGGCTGCGAAATAGTCCGTATCGCCGTGCCCGATGACGACGCGGCGGCGGCAATGTACGAGATCCGCAAGCGGACGGACGTGCCGATCGTGGCGGACATTCATTTTCATTACAAACTGGCCCTCAAGGCCCTCGACGCCGGTATAGACAAGCTCCGCATTAATCCCGGCAATATCGGCCATATCGACCGCGTTCGCGAGGTCGTGCGTGCCGCCGAAGCCCGAAAAGTGCCGATCCGCATTGGCGTAAATGGCGGATCGCTCGAAAAGGACTTGCTCAAGAAATACGGTTCAGCGACGCCAGAAGCAATGGTCGAGAGCGGTATGCGGCACATCCGCATTCTCGAAGACCTCGGTTTTAGCGATACTGTGATCTCACTGAAAGCTTCTGACGCAAACCGTATGGTCGAGGCATATCGGCTGATGGCCGCAAAGGTCGACTATCCTCTGCATCTCGGCGTAACCGAGGCCGGAACGCCGTTTGGCGGAACGATCAAATCCGCGATCGGACTTGGCATTTTGCTGCATGACGGCATCGGCGACACGATCCGTGTCTCATTGGCTGCTGAACCGCACGAAGAAGTTCGCGTCGGCTGGGAGATCCTCAAGTCTCTGGAACTACGCAAACGCGGCGTTACCGTCGTCGCTTGTCCTACCTGCGGACGATTGGATATCGATAATTTCGTCGAGATCGTCACCGAGGTCGAACGCCGACTTGCACACGTCGAGGAGCCGCTTCACCTCTCGATCATGGGCTGTGCTGTCAACGGTCCCGGCGAAGCCCACGATTCGCAGCTCGGCATCACCTTTGGCCGTAACGTCGGCATGATCTTCAAAGACGGCGTCCCGATGCGGCGCGTTGCCGGAGCGGACATCGTCGAGGAATTTGTAAAGGAAGTTGAGATCCTGAGAAAAGAAGGTTCGGAAGCCAAATCGCTGCTCGATAACAAACCGCTTATTCAGATAACTTAAGTCCGCTTGCCCGCGAAAAAAGCTCGAGGAGACACGAAAATTGAGATGATTAACCTCTTAATTTTCGTGTCTTTTGGCATATTTCGCGGGCAAACCCTCTCTATGGAAACAGGATGGTTAACGGATATACGGGAATATTTCTGAGCACGCCGAATGTGACCATCCCGATCATCATCACCCACAAAAATTTCGGGTCGGTCGGCCACATCGACAATCCGCGCCCCCGGATCGCATGAAGTGAAAGCGAGATCGTGACCCAAACGAAAATGGCCGCCCAGATCGGGATCAGTGCATTAAAATCTATCGCCGTCACCAGATCACCATGAAAAAGAGCGTGAAATCCGCGGGTCAGCCCGCAGCCCGGGCAGGCAAAGCCTGTGACGGTCAATAGCGGGCAGGCCGGAAAAAGGCTTGCTTTTGAGGGATCAAAATATGCGACCATCGCCGATCCGCCAATGAGCGCCGACACGCCGCCGGCCGCGAGCAGACGCTCCGTCATCGACGAGTATTTCGGTCCGGTCATTTCGGTTTCACTCTGCATTGCACTCTATTCTAGCCTTTTGTCCGTGTCTTCAAGAACCCGCCATTGAAACAAACATCGCGTCGGTCGCGACCTTGCGGTTAATATTCACTATCAAATTTTGCCGAACGGTGTCGATATCAGCAAGCCATTTCGACAGGTCCGAACGATTAGAATTCCTAGCCAATTCGCTCAGTATCGGAGCAAGATCTGTATTCACAATGCGCTTCGGGTCACCGGAAACGCCTATCGACCAAATGTCGTGGACAAGCGACTGGAGTATGTCCATGTACTCTTCGAAATGGTCCTTGTTCTTGGCGTCGTTTATCTCCTCGGCGCTTCGGAGTAACGCCGCCCAGTCTCCGCTGCCGATCGCCTCGCTGACAACACCGAGCATTTTCTCACGCCGCTTACGCATTTGTTCTACATTTATCGAAACGGCACGACCGACACTCCCATGCGCAAGACTAGCGGCAAGACGAGCTTCATCATGCGAAAATGCACGCTCACTGATCAGATATCGCTCTATCTCGACGGATTCCACGGGAGCAAATCTGAGCAACTGGCAGCGCGAACGAATGGTCGCTAACATACTGTCAGGCCTTGAGCAGATCAAGAAAATGTGTGACGTTGCGGGCGGCTCCTCCAGCGTTTTTAGCAGTGCGTTGGACGCCGAATCATTCATCTTGTCGGCGTCATCGATGATGAAAAACCGCGATCGCGCCTCGTAGGGCCGAAAATTTGCTTCCGTCTCAAGATGACGGACAGCTTTTACTAAAATGTTTCGATTGTAGGGTATGACCGTGCCCACATCCGGATGATCGCTCCACTGAACACGCTCATGTGCGTCTTTATCATCAGACTTGGGAAGCGTAAATCGATCTGCCCGGCGGCATGCCGCACAAACGTCGCACGCTTCGCCGTCCGTCGGTTCAAGACAGATCAGAGCTTTGGCAAGTTCGAGCGCAAACTGGCGTTTTCCGACACCTTCGTCGCCAGCAAATATCAGCGAATTCGGCACACGGCGATGTGAGACAAACCGTCTCAGAACATCCTTAATAGGGCCGTTTCCGATGAGATCTTTGAACATTTAGGTGAGAATTTCGTCGACCAGAGACTTAGCTGCTGACTGGATCTCGTCGATCGAACCCGATGCATCGACAACCTTAAATCTTTTTGGTTCCGCAACGGCAATTTCGAGATATGCGTCACGAACGCGGGAATAAAAATCAGCCGTTTCAGCGTCCATTCGGTTTGACTTAGCTTCAGCGTGATCTCTCTTTCTGGTGCGTTCCAATGCCAACTCGACCGGGATATCAAAAAATAGCGTAAGATCCGGCTTCAAGCCGCCGGTGGCTAGCCTGATGATCTCCTGGACCATTGCCATTTCAAAACCACGCCCGGCCCCCTGATATGCAGTTGTTGCGTCTGCATATCGGTCCGAGATAACTACCCGCCCGCTGGCAATTGCCGGCTTGACCAGAAATTCGACGTGCTGCGCCCGGTCGGCGGCAAACAACAATAGTTCCGCGAGCGGTGACACAGTCTCCTCAGTTTCGAGAAACGCCTCACGCAGGTGTCGGCCGAGCGGCGTTCCGCCCGGTTCGCATGTGGTAATTACGTCAAGGCCGCGGGAGCGGAGTTCTCCGGAGAGTATCCGCAGTTGTGTAGATTTGCCGCTTCCGTCGATCCCCTCAAAAGTTATGAATTTACCTGTCAAGATGCTTGATCCGCGACCGGTCGTCTCTCCTGTGAAATTGTTGATATCGCGTGCTTAAAGATCAATACATCTGGCCCCCCGACGTCGAGCAATACCGAAAATTTGTCGAAACTCTTAATACGGCCGGAAACTGTCGATCCCGGCAGCAAATGGATCACCACGTTAACACGTTCGCGGCGAGCCGAATTTAAAAAGGCGTCCTGAATATTTTGGGCGGCCTGCTTTTCCATAGCGTTATCCTCTAATTTCTACAAAAACACAACGAGTTCCCATCTTCACGAAGTATAACAAATAAAGATAGCGATATGAATACGTTCATTCGGGGCCGCCGAGATCGGTGATCAATGCTTGCCAAATTTCGTCGTCAGACCCGAAGCCTTTCAGCCACGTTACGTCGGACTCGCCCCGAAACCAGGTCAGCTGACGTTTGGCGTAATTTCTCACATCCTGCTGCGACTTTTCGATGGCAGACTCGATCGATCGTTCGCCACGCAAGTATTCGCAAACACGACGATATGCGTGTGCCCCGAGCGCATTGGTATTGTCTTTAATGCCATCCGCGAGCAATTGTTTCACCTCATGGATGAGACCGGCGGCGAAGTGTTCCTCGGTTCGCTGATTGATCTTGGCGTAAAGCTCATCCCGCGGCGGAGCGAGAACGAAAAGACGGATGCGGTCGGCAAATTCCGGCGGCGTCCCGCGTTCGGGCTGCTTTCTGGACATTTGCTCACCGGTCTGAAAAAAGACCTCAAGTGCCCGTATGACACGGACGAAATCACGTTCCTGCAGATTTGCCGCCGCCACCGGATCGACGCGTGTGAGCATCCGATGCAAATACTCCGGCCCGCGCCGACGATGAATTGCACGCAGCCTTTCCCGCAGTTCCATATCCGTCTTTGGGCTGTCAAAAAGCGGCTGTCTGAGGGTTCTGAGGTAAAATCCGGTGCCGCCAACGAGTATTGGCGTAAGGCCCCGAGATTCTATCTCTATGATCTTCATAGCCGCATCCCGTGCCCAATCGACCGCGGTGTAGTCGATGTTTGGATCGACATAATCTATGAGATGGTGCGGAACTCCGCGCATTTCCTCGATACTCGGCTTGGCAGTCGCGAGTTGAATGCGTTTGTATATCTGCACCGAATCGCAATTGATCACCTCGCCGCCAACACGCAGGGCGAGTTCGACACCTAGTGCCGTCTTGCCCGAGCACGTCGGCCCCGAGATCGCGTAAATTGGTTTTGTCGTAGCCATCTGGTACACGAATGAGCCTATAATATCATGTGCATACGCGGCACACTTCAACTCAGTTCTCGGAGATCGTGGTTACAGCTAAATAAGATGTTTCAGGACAATACGACGATTATTCTGGCGGCGATCTGTTTAACGGGCGCCGTTATTTCGGTAATTGGCGAATGGAAGAAATGGGAAGTGACCCGTTCCGTCGCAAAACTCACCGCCAGTACCGCATTTGTCGTCCTGGCCGGCGTCAACGGGGCTCCGGGCTCAAACTATGGCCGTCTGATCATGACCGCGTTGATCTTTAGCTGGCTTGGCGACGCGTTTTTGCTATCGATCCGCCGCTCGTTTTTACTCGCCGGTATCGCCGCGTTTTTATTCGCTCATGTCGCCTTTGCCATCGCGTTTGCGTCGCAGCCGATCAATTTCACGTGGTTGATCATCGCGTTTGTGGTTCTGATTGCCGCGTCCGCGGCGATGATGCGTTGGCTCTGGCCGAATCTGGAAAAATTTTACAAGCTCGCGGTTCCCGTCTATTTGATCGCGATTTCGATAATGACCGCACTTGCCGTGGCGGTGAGTGCCGCTTCGGGTTCGTGGCTGCTCGCGGCGGCGGCGATAGTCTTCGCAGCATCAGATGTTTCGGTCGCTCGAGATCGTTTTATCGAACGCAGCATTGCTAATAAGGCGTGGGGCTTGCCGCTTTATTTCATTGCTCAGATAATGTTTGCGATGTCGGTACTTTTGTATCGGTAACGCAACTTAGGTCACATTATGAAGATCATCTCGCTAATCGTCATTGCAACGCTCCTCAATCTGGCTGTTCCGGCTCAGCGGGCCGAAAATTACATCGCATACGTCAATCCGCTGATCGGCACGCGAAAGATGGGGCACACGTTTCCCGGCGCGACGGTGCCGTTCGGTTCGGTGCAATTATCGCCCGACACCGATCAACAGCCGCATAATGTCGGCGGGAAATACAATAAAGACGCGTACAAATACTGTGCGGGCTATCAGTATGACGACAGCGAGATCGTTGGTTTTTCGCACACGCATTTTAGCGGAACGGGCCATAGTGATCTTGGTGATTTTCTCGTGATGCCGACCGTCGGGCCCCTGCAAATCGAGCCCGGAACCAAAGGCGATCCGAAGAGCGGTTTTCGCTCGGCGTTCTCGCACGCCAACGAGACCGCCGAAGCCGGCTACTACAAGGTCCTGCTTGAGGACGACAATATCCTCGCCGAGATGACGACGACCACTCGCGTCGGGTTTCACCAATACACATTTCTGAACCCGGCCGTTACCGCTTCCGGTTCTGACAAGACCAGCAACGCTCACATCATCCTCGACCTGATGCACGGCATTTACAATTACGACGACAAGAATGTCTGGACATTCGCGCGTGTCGAAAGCGACCGTCGCATCGTTGGCTACCGTCAGACAAATGGCTGGGCACGCACTCGTACCGTCTATTTCGCGATGGAATTCTCAAAGCCGTTCAAATCGTACGGCTTCAAAGAGTTTGGCAAGCAGGATTACAAAGGTTTTTGGCGTAAATTTGATCAAACAAAGAACTTCCCCGAGGCCGCGGGCAAACAACTACGAGCGCACTTTGATTTCGACGCGAAGGAAGGCGAGAAGATACAAATCAAATTTGCTATTTCGCCCGTTTCGACCGATGGCGCAATTTCAAATCTCAGATCTGAAATTTCAGATTGGGATTTCGAACGCGTCAAACGCGAGGCTCAGGCATCGTGGAACAAAGAGCTAAGTAAGATCGCCGTCACAACGCACGATAACGGCGAAATGACCAATTTTTACACGGCTCTCTATCACACATTTTTGTCGCCGACTGTTTATATGGATGTTGACGGTCGCTACAAGGGTATCGATCAGAATATCCACAATGCGCGGACTCATGCGTTTCCGGCTACGCCTGGAGGTTCGAACTTTGTAAACTACACCACCTTCTCGCTCTGGGACACATATCGAGCGCTTCACCCGCTGCTCAACATCATCCAGCCGACGCGAAACCGCGATATGGTCCGCTCTATGCAGGCGCATTACGACCAGAGCGTGCATAAAATGCTGCCTGTCTGGTCGCATTACGCGAATGAGAATTGGTGCATGATCGGCTACCACAGCGTTTCGGTCGTCGCCGACGCGATCGTCACGGGCAACCTCACCGGCCCCGAAGCCTTCCGTGCTCTCGACGCCTCGGCTCAAACCGCGCGGACGAAATACTACGACGGACTCGAATATTACATGCAGCTCGGCTACGTGCCGGAGGACAAGAATTCGTCGTCGGTCTCGAAAACGCTCGAATACGCTTACGACGATTGGGCGATCGCACAGGCGGCAAAGAAGCTCGGCAAGACCGCGATATATGACGAGTTCATAAAACGCAGCGAGAATTGGCGCAACGTTTACGACAAACAGAGCGGCTTTATGCGGCCGCGAATGAGCGACGGCAAGTTTCGCGAAAAACTTGATGTGTTATCGACTCACGATCAGGGATTTATCGAGGGGAACGCATGGAATTACAGCCTCTACGTTCCGCACGATCCGGCGGCGATGATCGAAATGCGCGGTGGCAAACAGAAGTTCACCGAGCATCTCGACGAGCTTTTCACGATGCATCTACCTGACGAATTCTTTGCCGACACCGAGGACATCACCCGCGAAGGCATTATCGGAAACTACGTCCACGGCAACGAGCCCGCCCACCACGCCGCATATCTGTACAATTGGACCGACGCGCCGTGGAAGACGCAGGAACGCGTCCGTATGATCCTCAAATACCAGTACAAACCACAGCCCGACGGCCTCGGCGGCAACGACGACTGCGGCCAGATGTCTGCGTGGTATTTGTTTACCGCGCTTGGCTTCTACCCCGTCGCACCCGGTTCGGGCCAATATTCATTAGGCAGCCCCGTCGTCAAAACCGCCGTAATTAGCCTGGAAAACGGCCGCAGACTGTCGATCGAAGCCCGCAACCAGAGCGACAAAAACGTCTATGTAAAAAGCGTCACGCTAAACGGCAGACCGATTGACCGCCGATACATCACCTTCGACGACATAAACTCCGGCGGCAAACTTGTCTTCGAAATGAGCGATAATCACTGAGTTCTTACGGACGTTTTCCGCGGACTTAAAATCGAGTTCAGCGAACTTCACAACGCATTCGGCGGGATTTTCGCATCTTTCGGAACTCGTCTTCCGGTGATCAACGCCCCGAATTTCCGCGTTATAAGCGCTCACAGCCAGTTTCAAGTCGTTAATGTGACCGCCGTCACTTCAACTCCGGATAGAGGAGAACATAATTGAGCCGATTCACACATCTGGATCGTTTGATTTTAGGAGGTGTTGAAATGAAAAAATCTCTATTAATTTTAGCCGTCATCGCCTTGTCGGCATTTTGGTTGTTTTTGATCGGCAGCGACCCTTCGGGGGCTCAAACAATGCCCAAATCGGCGGCCCCTCAGGATAAAACAATGCCTGAGGTCCTCGTTCTCAGCCAGGACTCGAAGCAGGGAAAGGTAACGTTCAATCACGTCAAGCACAATAGCGGCGAGTATAATGTCAGTGGCCCGATTGCATGTATCGAGTGTCATCACACCGCCCAGCCGGCGGCGGAGCTTGCGAAATATCCGCCTTTGAAGACCGAGTGGCCGACCGGTCGGACGACGACACTGACAGCCGAGTTATATAAAAAGGATCCCAAGGGTGCAGGCGTGGCCGCGTGTCGCGATTGTCATGCCCGTGCAGGGCAAACGCCGAAGCTGCTGCCCGAAATGCCGGTCGCAAAGTATCCCGGCGGCACGACACTGACCAAGCTCACAAATCAGTTGGCTTTTCACAACACTTGTGATGCTTGTCATTTTCAGATCTCGATGCGTAGCCCCGAGTCGAAGGTTCCGAACTCTACTGTATGTGCCTCGTGCCATAAGAGAGCGAACTAACTTCGCACGTGAGACTAGGGGCCAGCCCTCCAAGATCATCGTCTGACGACGGACAACCTGTCGCCTGAGTATGACTTTGGTTCGCGTTGGAATGTCGTAGCATTGTTCACAGTCGGCTGGTGCAAACGTCGCTTTGCACCAGCCGACTTTCCTTTTCGCTCAGCCCATCAAATAGCGACCAGCTGCGATCAGCAGGATCACCAGCAGTAAGATCGATGCTCCAAATATCTGTCTTCCGGAAAACCTCATTTCTGTCTAATTAGCTCTATTCTAAAAACCGTGATTGGCGATCGAGCTCACCGCTCTAGGCGAAAAAGTTCAGGCCATCATCACGGACACTCTAACGCACCTGAGAAATTAGTTGCGTATTTGCCCGTAAATACTCTATTATCAACGAACTCAAACAACAACGGCGGGACCTATCCGCTCGAGATGATCCGGGGTCGCAAGGAGTAACGATGAAGTCTATTTTCGCATTAGTTTCCGCTTTTGTTCTGTTCTCAGCTTTTTCCGTCTCCGCCCAAACAGTTGCTCCGACCGCGACGCCGACCCCACGGCCTCCGGGTCGCGAAGACGTGGTCATCATTTCGACACAATTGATTCAGATCGACGCAACCGTTACTGACAAGGACGGCAAGGTCGTCAAGGGCTTGACCAAAGACGATTTCGAGATCTACGAAAATGACGAAATGCAGGATATCTCGGCATTTTCGTTTGTCGACCTGATCACCGGCCGCGACGCCGTTGTGGAAAAAAAAGGCAAAAACTCCAAGACCGAGTTCCCCGACCCGATCTCGTCGACAACGCTTCGGCCCGAAGACGTTCGCCGCACCATCGCACTCGTCGTCGACGATCTGGGCCTGTCGTTTTCGAGTATTTTCTATATCAAAAGCTCGTTAAAAAAGTTTGTTGATGAGCAGATGCAACCCGGCGATCTCGTCGCCATCATTCGTACCGGCGGCGGTATCGGCGTGCTGCAGCAGTTTACGGCAGATAAGAACATACTCTACGCATCGATCGATCGACTGCGGTTCAACATGAACAGCCGGACGGGTCTGACCTCGTTTGCACCTATCGAACCAAGTTTTAAAGAGGTCATTAATGCGTCGATGAATCCAGTCGGATCGGGCCAGGAAGATCTGAACACGTTCACGCTCGGCACGCAAGAAGATCTTGCTGCCGATCTCGCTTTTAAGGAGTTTCGTGCGGGTGGATTCGCGGTCGGCTCACTCGGTGCTCTGAGTTATGTTGTCCGCGGCATGAGTGCTCTGCCGGGCAGAAAGGCCGTCGCTCTGCTGTCTGAGGGATTCGCTCTATATGAACCCGACGGCGGCATCAATCCGCGTCTTGGTACGGCGCTCAAGAATTTTACCGATCTTGCGATCCGAACCGGCGTTGTCGTTTACACCATTGACCCGCGTGGTCTGGTTGCTCCGGGCATGACAGGCGAGGATTCCGTCGTCGGCCTTCGTGATGACCCATTCGTGGTGGGCAACAAACTGCGTCAACGCGAAAAGGCTCTCGAAGATTCGCAGCAAAGCCTGCAAAATCTCGCACGCGAAACCGGCGGCGACGCGTACCTGAATCAAAACGACATCAGCAAGGGCATCGAGCGTGTTCTCGATAAACAGAGCGGCTATTACCTGATCGGTTACCAACCTCAGGATGATACCTTCGACCCAAAGGTGCGTAAGTTCAACAAGCTGACCGTAAAACTCAAACGGCCCGGCCTAAAGCTTAATTACCGCAGCGGATTTTTCGGCGTGGCAGACGCGGATGTAAAACCTCAGCCAAAGAGTTCGTTGCAGAAGGTCGCCGATGCTCTCAATTCGCCATTTGTTAAGAACGAGATCGAACTCAGAATGCACGCGATCTTTGTTAATGGCGAAAAATTCCCGTCGATGCGTTCATTCCTTCACGTCAAGGGTGACCAGATCACGTTTACAAAGGAGCCGTCAGGTGAATATAAGGCGGGGTTCAATGTACTCGTCCTGCTTTTTGACGAAAACGGAACGATCTCGGACAAGGTCGATAGGGTTGAGTCGATCAAGCTAAAGGCTGATGCTTATAAAGAGATCAGCGAACAGGGCCTGGTCTATTCGCTCTTTGTTCCGATCAAAAAGCCCGGTGCGTATCAGATGCGTATGGCGATCCAGGATCAGGCGACGCAAAAGATCGGCTCGGTCAGCCAATTCGTTCTCGTACCTGATCTTAAGAAAAAGAAGCTCGTTGTTTCAGGTATCGCGTTGCAAAACAATCGTGAATTTGGCACAGGTATTAACCTGGTCCAGACCAACGAACGCCGCGAGATCACGCTGCGTCAGTTTAAGGCAGGTTCAGAACTGCGGTTTGGATTTGCCGTCTATAACGCACTCATCGATCGGGCAACCGATCAGCCAAAGCTGAGCTGCCGCATCAGGGTCTTTCGCGACGGGCAGGAGATCTTTCGCGGCCAGGAGATCAAGGTTTCATCGTCTGACAAGACCGACCCCAAGGCGGCGAACATCTCAGGCACCTTTGGTCTCGGCAGCGGACTGCCGCCCGGCGATTATGTTCTTCAGGTTATCGTCAAAGACGAGCTAAAGAGCCTTAAGGAGTTCACTGTCCAGAATGTCGACTTTGAGATCGTTAGGTAGTCTTCTGCTTAGCAGAAAAAGTCTACTTCCCCTCAAACAGTAGCGCGGGATTGATCTTGAACTGGAGCATCTTGGCCGTATCGCGGCCGCCGTCGCCGCCTTTTCGCTGCATCGTGATCCGGCCGATCTTCAGGTTGCCGTTGCGGGTGATCTCGACCGGGCCATCGCCGAAAAATTTGATCACGTAATCTATTTGTCGAAGTACCCACCGCGGCGTTGTTTCGGATTTCAACGCGACCATCATCCATCCTGCACTAAATTGTCCGTCGCCCTTAAATAGTGCCGTCACTATCTCGGACTTTCTTACTGTAAAGAAATCCACGATCTTTTTCTGTGTCTCAGCGTCAAACTCGTTGATGTACATCCGGTTTGCCAAACGCGACTGTTTATTCGGTTTTGTCTCGCCGACAAAAAGCTTTAGCGCTTCCTCGACGTCAGCAGGCATCTTCCACATTTTTGAGTAAGTCGATAGCCATCTTTTATCGATCTGATTAAATCCTGCAGGACTGCTTACCAATTTGATGGAAATGCCCTCGATACGCTCGCCCGAAAGGGATTTGATCCTTACCTGAATATCGGCCTTTTCGCCGTGTGGCTTACTTGCGGCAACACTCTCGATCTCGGCGGTTTTGCGGCCCATAAACGCGAGCCACGTACGAGCGTCCTCATCTGTTTTCCAATTGTTGAATTTTTCGGCGATCTCGGTCTCGTTCTTAAACCCGTTCTTTGCGGTATTTGATCCGAGTTCCACCTTGGCGGTCTGCGGCGTTTGGGCAGCAACGCCCAAGATCGTCCCGAGTATTGCAGTTATTACGGCAAGTAAATTTGAACGTCTGAGCATATTTATTCCCTTTCGTGTTCTGCGATTATCGGGCAATATCGTTCGAAAGCGCAATCTCTGCCGGTGGGGTGGTAAAATTACCCATGCCATCGATAAAGCTGGTTTCGCGAATAATATTTGGGGTCTTGTTTATTGCAGCCGGGGTCAACCACTTTATAAACCCGGGTTTCTATGAACGAATAATGCCGCCGTATCTTCCTTGGCATTACTTCCTTGTCATAGTTAGCGGTGCCGCCGAGGTTGTTTTGGGCACTGCATTGCTCTTTAGTAGGACATCACGTTGGGCTGCGTGGGGACTAATTCTGCTCTTGATCGCAGTTTTTCCGGCGAACCTGCACATGGCGATGAACCCCGAAAATTTTCCGGACATTCCCCATATTGCGATGTTGATCAGACTGCCTTTACAAGGACTGCTAATTCTCTGGGCCTACTGGTACACGCGAATCTGAATCATAAACGACGTCTTGTTCAAGGACGTCCGCATTGAGGTTCGTTCCTTTGATCGTGTCGTAGACGAAAATGCAATCGCGGCCGTTCTCTTTTGCCCTGTACAGAGCCTTGTCAGCAAGGTTGACGAGATCCGCTTCGGAGTTGTCAAACCGAGCGAACGTCGTCGCAATGCCTACGCTGACGGTCAAATTCGCGCTTGTCTTTGACCGGCTGTGGGCGATGTTCAATTTCTTTATGCTCTCAACGGCTTGCTCGACGATCGTCAACGCTCCTGCGGCGTCCGTACCGCCCAAAACGAGTGCAAACTCCTCACCGCCAAATCGTGCGACCAGATCGGTCGGACGTTTGATCGTCTCGGCGAACGCCTCAGCCACTTTCTGCAAACAGTCGTCACCGGCCTGATGGCCGTAGGTGTCGTTGTACAGCTTAAAATGATCGATATCGATCATAACCAGCGAGATCTCGGTCTTAAACCGCACCGCACGATGCCATTCGTCCGCGAGGAAGCTCTCAAATCTGCGGCGATTTCCGATCTTAGTTAGTCCGTCCGAATGCGCTAGTTTATGCAAAATATCATTTGCCACAGCCAACTCTTCGGTGCGGGCAGCCACGAGTCTCGTGAGTCGCCGTTCACGAGCTTCTAACTGATATACGCTTGCCTTCCACACGACAAGCAACAGGATCGCACCGACGAAGACAATGAGAAGGACAAACCACTTCGTCTGATAGAAATAGGGCTTTAATTCAAAACGCAGCTCAGCAATATTCTCCCCCCAGAATCCATCGCTATTCGCGGCTTTTACGAGAAACGTGTATTCTCCGGGAGCAAGATTTGAATAAAATGCCGTTCGGAGCGTACCTGCGTCGATCCATTCCGGGTCATGCCCATCCAGTTTGTACTGAAACCGTATCTGATCGGATTTGATCAGACTAATGCCTGTATAACGAATTTCAAGGTTTCGCTGTCCCGGCTCGATCGACAGTCCGTTGTGAAAATCGACCGGTTCGCGCTCGACCAGAACACTTTCTACAACAACCGTCGGTGGCTGCGAGTTTATCTGTTCAGCACGAGGGTCAACTATGACTATTCCGTCTTGGGTAGGAAACCAAATTTTTCCATCCGGGTTTCTTAGACTTGCCGGTTGACGCCCGCCGTTACATTCGGTCGAGAGCATACCATCCTCTTTACCGTAACCGACGCTATTGATCTTTGTTAACCTTCCCTCGGCAAAATCATTCAGTTGCTGCTTTCTTACACGATAGATCCCGCGGTTCGAGCTGATCCAGAAAAACCCCTGTTCGTCCTCTTCGATCGCAAATACGCCGCTATTGTAAAGACCGTCCTTCTCCTGATAATTGACGAACTTGTCGTCTTTGAACCGGCTCAGCCCCTCGTCGTAGGTTCCGATCCAAAAGGTGCCTTCTTTGTCTTCGTAGATGTTCCGAACGTAGTTGCCGACAAGGCCTTCTTTAACCGTGTAATTTTTGAAGCTGCCGTCGATGTATTTACTCAGCCCGCCATAACCGCCAAACCAAAGAACTCCCTTTGAGTCTTCAAAGATCGTGGTCATGAACTCATTTGGAAGCCCATCTTTGGTTGAATACTGTGCGGTGACCTTATAATCGTTAAATCTGAGCAACCCCTTGTTCGTGGCCGCCCAGACGTTGCCATGCTTGTCGCCCTTAATGGCGAAAAAATGTGATCCTTTGAAGAGACTCGTTGCCACGCCGTCTTGCACCGTAAACAAACCGCCGTTTATCCCGATCCACTTAATGCCGTTTGCGTCTTCCCATATCGACTGCACCGACATGCGGCCTTCGATCCAACTTTCGTCAGTCGGCAAGTCTGGTGAAACTGCCTTAAGGGGCATTGCCTCGAATTTTCCGTTTCGATAAATGCTCAACCCTTTTGCCGTCCCGATCCAGACCTCGTCTTTACTATCCCGATACAGCGGGTAAACTTCGGTGTGGCCAATGCCGTCCTTCTTGCTAAATCCCTGTATTACCTGCTTTCGCCGTCTGCTCAGTCCCCGGTCGGTGGCAAGCCAGACGCCGCCTTCCCGATCATGAAATACATCCTGAATGGAAGCTGCTTCAAATCCGCTTGCGACACCCCAGATCGAGACCTTATCGTCTTTTATCTGAATTAGTCCGACGCTATTGGTCGATCCGCCGCCGCTTGCAAGCCAGACGCTTCCGTCATCTTCCTGCCAAAACGAATGATAGATCGAATTTTCTGGCAAGCCATCTAACTTTCCGAATGTCAGCAATTCTCCTTTTCGCAAACAGAACACCTTGTTGTGAGCAAACCATAAGTTCCCTTCGCTATCTTCGAATGCATTCACCCGGAAATTGATCTTTGAAAGATCGATCGGAATGACTGTGTTTCTGCCTTCCCGACTCTCAGTGATCGATGACGGCGTTATAGTCCACTTTGTTCCATATCGGCCGTTAAGAACAAAGTCGTTCGTGAGCGGCTCCTGGGTCTCAATAAAATCAAAGTTTCCGTCGTTTAGGCTATACCAACTCTTTGTTGTCCGGCCATCGTCCTCAACCAACACCCGCAACCGGTCCTGTTCGTCACGCTCGACCCGACTGATGTAATGACCCGGGATCTGGTCGGAAGCAATTGACTTGAAAACGCCATTCTTTAAGATGGTCAGGATGCCGTCTTCCATCGTTGTCGCGTACAGAGCACCGTCCGTATCGGCAAATATTCCCGTAAACCGATTGTTGATGATGCCTTTAGTGTTGCTTTTGCTAAATGTCGCAAACCTCAGGCCGTCAAATCTCACAAGGCCGTCAAACGTCGTAAACCAGAGATATCCCTCATTTGACTGGGTTATCTGGCGCACGCCATTTTGCGGCAGGCCATTGTCAGTCGTCCAGGTATCAAAACGATACTGGGCGATAGCGGCCACGCTCGCTGCAAAGAGAATATACAGGCACAGGCCTATTCTAAATTTGATCGACGATCTCATTAACGGAAGTTAGGTCGGATTCGGAGGATAAAACGGCAGGAATACGCGTAGAAATGCGCTAACAATATTAAACACCGTCGACTGGGATTTAGTCAACGAATATTTTCGCAGAGAGTTGGGAGTTTATGGGCGTCTAATACGCTTTCGTCAGGTCGACACCGGTGTAGTAATGTTTGATGATCGCGTCGAATTTAACGCCCATTTTTGCAAGGCCAAAAGCACCGTATTGACACATCCCGACACCGTGACCCCAACCGCGTCCGGTAAAGGAATAGCTTGTCGCCGTCGTCCCCGAATAGCGCTTATTGAGGACAAAAAGCTGCTCGTTTAATCTAAGGGCTGAGCGGATCTTTCCGCCTTTCAGATACTTGGTTCCATTTGAACCGATGATCTCGAGTTCGATGGCACGCCGCGAATAGCCTCGCTGTTTCACCTTTAAATCGTAAAGCGATCCGATGCCGCGTACGTATCGCGACAGTTTCGACTGCACTTCGCCGGGCGACATCGTTTTGTTCCACAGAACGAAAGGAGACATATTCTCGGCCGTCGTCGGTGTTAGAGTTGGCCTGACCTCGAGGTAACTTACCGCGCCGGTCGCATCGGTTTGAAAATTAACTTCTTCACCGCCGACAAGCGCCGCCTCGCGAACCGGAAACATCTGCTCGCCAAACTGCCTGAAAAGAAAAACGTCCGGCCGGACAGTCAGTTGACGTTCCGTTTTTCCGACCTTCAAGACGAGTTTTCCGTCGACACTCGCCTTCGCCGAGCCGCTCTGTAGCGCGGGCATCCACTTTTTCTTTTCGTAGATCTGACGGATCAGTCTGAGTAACTTCGCCCTAGAAAATGGCCGATTCGGCTTGAGCGTGAGGTCGGGGTGGATCGTAAAATAACCGTCACGGAGCAGCATCGCAACATCCGCCCGATGGGCTTTTGGTATCTCGCCAGCATCGTCGAACGCGAGCTGATAGTTTATGTCCGAATCGCTCATCAACGTGTCGGCCATATCCGGCGGATAGAGCAACCCGGCCAGCAGGGTTGCCAGTTCGGCGGGCTTACCCGAATCACGGTTAATATTGCCAAACACCTTTCCGACGTTTCGGCCAAGCTGATTTATCCATCCTGCCAGTTCGTTCGTGGTCGGCACGTCCTCGAACCACGCATCGTCCATGTTCTGCGTCGACAAAAAGAAACCGTTGCCCGCAAGCTGTGACATCAACTGAACCAACTCAAGATTTCCCTCATCCCTCAATTTTGCAGGCTGCCGCGTGGTCTTGATCAAAAACGGCTCAAAATGCCGTCCGCCCTCGAGCGAACATTCGACACCAACGAGATAAGGCTCGGCGTGGTCAAAAATATTCTCGCTGCTTTCGGTGCGGCCGCCGCAAGTCGATGTGTAGTAGGCCATTATCGGTTTGCCCTTATAAGTCGCGACCAAACCGCGGGTTTGCTGAACGGCCTGCGTACCCATTTTGGTCTCGATCGAAACGCCCTTATAAACCTGCGACGAAACTGTCGGAACCATATCAAATCCCTGTTTGCCGAAGGTGCCGATATTCGCAACTGCGTAAGTTCGGGCGGCGACGGCCTGTGCCTTCTGAGCTTCGAGTTGCGGCAGCCCTAGTTCACTCGGGACAACACCAAGCAGATACTCCTCCAACGGGACTACGTTGACGACCGTCAGTGAACCCTTGGCGTTTACAAAAACCTCGATCTTTCCGCGATAGGCCTTGCCATTTAACCGTACGGGATTGGCCCGCTCATTCATCGAGCCGAACGCAACCGATTTGAGTGATGAATATTTCGCCGTTTCGCTTGGCCCGTTGATGATAACCTCACGCAGATTCGGGGCCACAGCACCGGCCACCAACGGCGTGGACGAACCGGTTGCCTTTGTAAGGCTTCGAACGTCAGAGGGCCCGGCGGACTTTAGCTGCTGCGAAAGGGCGATAGCGTCCTCGGATATCATCACCTTTTTCTCGGTGACTATGACTGAATCGTCAAATCCCTTTTCCGAAAGGGTCGCCTTGAGTTCCTCGGCATCCTCAGCAGTCTCCTTTACAGTTCCGACCCACACGCGCCACATATTTGCCGTCGGATCGAGACTAACTAGTGCTGTCTCGCCGGTCGCTTCGCGGATCTCCTTGGCCAGATCGTTTGCGTCAGCCTGAGTTGCAAGATTCTGAAATTCGATGCGGTAATTAACCACCTCAGGCGGCCGATAAGCACGCGCCGCGACCGTCACCTTCGCCGTCCCGAGCATCCTGCTCGGTTCGTCCGGGCTCACCGCCACCAGCGATGCGTCGCCCGTCGTGATCGAAACGGAACTGGAATTTGTCGACAACCCGATCCTTATCAGAGGTTCAGACGGGAGACTGAAATACTCCGGCTCCGGAAAAGCGGATCTGGCAGGACTCAACGCCAAAAAGGTAATTACAAAAAGCAGAAGAACCTTGGTGCTCATTTTATGATAATAACAGAAGCGATGTGCTTTACATTCATTTCTCTAGCGCATTAAAGATGAACGGAAACGTACCCCAACTCTGGCCGCGGTGCTGGGGGCGGAAGGCAAATGCGACGATCTTGCCCTTACCGTACGGCACTTCGACCAGAGCGGCTTTGCCGTTGAGGTAATTCTCACCTAGCATCCAGCCGGACATCAGAGCGTCCTTTTTCGCGTAACTGGCGATGACCGAGACGCGGGCGTCAGCGGCCACGTCGAATGCCGAGCTGTTGATAAAGTACGCGGCAGTTTCGGCGTCCGTGCCTTTGGCAAGCGGTTGTCGACTATCGACGTCCAGCTTTACGATCGAGCCCGGATTATAGAATTCGTTCCTTTTCAGCGAACCGAGCACGTTTCGGAACGGCAGCTTGAACTGCTTGATGACCAATTCACACGAATCGTCAAAACAGATCAGTTTGCCGCCATTCTCGACAAACTTCTTCAGATTTTCGACGCCGCCAGCACCGATGCCGCCGGCGAATTCGGCCGGATACCGGTCGGCGCTCAGGCCGTTGACGATCGCCTGTTCGCCGTCTGCCGGCAAGACGACGGTGTCGTATGCGAGTCGGCCATTTCGAACATCGTCGTTTGAAACTGACGAATACGGGATTCGATGGCTGTCGAAAACAAACCTCGTCCAGCCCTCATCCATCGACGAGACGAACGGCTTATACAGGCCGATCTTCGGGTTCGTCTTGAGCGGATTCGGAACCTTGGCGAACGGTGCACCACCCGGCTTTAGATTCAATACCGAACGTGCCTGATCAGTATTGGCAACTCTCTTAAGCGTATTTGCGGAACCAGTTAAATTACGGATATCCCACACCGGAAGTGCCTCGACACCCATTTGCAGCGGCAATGTCCAGCCTGCGACGTCGTACGGCGGATCGGGCTCACCCTTGTCGTTCACGCGATTTGGATAGATCTGCCGCTCAAAGAGACTCAAGACGTTGTTACGCTGAGGCTGGTCGGTCATTACCAAAAAGCTCCCGAGCGGCATTTCGTGAAACTGTTCGGTCTTAGAATGTTTGAACCATAGTTCGCTGGTCATCTCGTGGACCTCGATGCCCTGCCACATCAAAATGTCGATCAGGCGAGCAACATTCTCAGTCCGCGGCTGCCCGGCCGGGATCACGAATGCTTGCGGATCGTTAGTGTTAGCGGCAAGATTCGCCTTGCCGAGGTTATAGAAATTCTCCAGATATCGCGGGCGATACTTTGCCGCCAGTGAGAGCAGGCCGCGGCTTGCGGTCATCTCGATGGCGGCGATATCTGCCGGACGCCAGGCACCACCTTTCCACGCTGACGGGTGATTGGTCACCGTCTCAAGCGGCGAATTCAGGCCCCGCGAACTGCGGCTCCGCTGCAATTGCTCGAGCGTTACGTTGATCGGCGACATCAGGTCGGCACTCGCAGCCTCCGAAAGAATGCCGATCGAGTTGTGGTAATACGGGGCCGAGCGAAATCCGCCGTGCCACCACGTATCAAATGTCGTATTTGTCGCCACACCATCGACGCCCTTAGCTTGGAGATCCGCCGCCATCTTGTAACCGACCAGCCCGACCTCGCGAAGGATCGACGGTGAGATCCGCGGATTTGGCGGATCAAAAAACGGCGGGATCACAAACCGCGCTCCATTTTGCCCCATCTGATGCACGTCATAAACAAACTGCGGGTACCACTGCTGCCAAAAGAGTTTCGTTATCGCCTGCGTCTCTTTCAGATTGAGCATGAACCAGTCGCGGTTGTTGTCGTGTCCGGCGTAATGATGATAAAGCTCGGGCGGCGACGTGCCTTCGCTCTTTGTCCCAAGCGTTTTGCGGTACCAGTCGGCAACGATGTCGATGCCGTCGGGATTGGACGACGGGATCAGGAGCAGTATCGTGTTGTTGAGTATTTCGGCCGTGTCGGCATCGGTTGCTGTCGCAAGTTCATATGCCAGATTCATCGACATCTGCGAGGCGACGATCTCGGTCGAGTGGATCGAGCACGAGATCGAGACGATCGACTTTCCGGTCCGGACGAGCTGAGCTAACTCGGTCTCGCTCTTGATGGTCCGCGGATCGGCGAGCTTGGCGTTGATCCGGCGGTACTTTTCCAGATCGCGGATATTCGCGGCCGACGAGATGAACGCGACGATCATCGGCTTGCCGTTGGTCGTCTTCCCGATCTCTCTCACGGCGAGCTTAGCACTCGCACGGTCCAACTTCTCGAAATAGCCGGTGATCTGTCCCCAATCGGCGATCGTCTTGTCGTCTGTCGGATTAAATCCGAGCACCGAACGCGGACTCGGTGCTTGCGCCGCTATCGCAATGCCGCACAAGAGCATCAGACCGCAGACTTGCAATGTCGCGGAGCACTGAGAGGTGATTTTCATGAATACTGATTTTCGAATCTGCGATAAATTGCTCATAATCTTAATGTTCTGATCTTCGCGGGCCCGCACATCTGCGGTCAAAAAACCTATGGCCGAAACAGCCATCGCTGAAAATAAAAAGCTGACTTTTCCTGTCAAGCAGTCTAACAAATCCCGCTTTGCCGGCAAACTTCGCTACTGGTGGAGTTGGCTGGTTGCCGGGTCGCTGGTGCTGTTTATCGCTACGCCGTCGATGATATTTCTGCAGTTGATCAGACAGCGAATGTGGCTTTATCCTCTATGCAAATGGGGGGCACGCACGTGGCTCAACGCCTGCGGGGCTAGGGTCAAGGTTAGCGGCCGCGAAAACGTAGACCCGTCGGTCTCATACGTCTTTGCGGCAAACCACCGTTCTTATCTCGATACTGCCACGCTCTTTTTCTACGCCGGACCAAAAATGGGGCTCGTCGCCAAAAATGAATTATCAAAAGTCCCTATTTTCGGCCAGGGCATGAGTTTTGTAAACATCATCGCCATCGACCGCACGAATCCCGAACGCGCATTACGTTCAATGAAAAAGGCACGCGAGGTAATGGACGACGGCTATTCGTTCGGCGTTTTTGTCGAAGGCACGCGGGCATTGCCGGGCGAGCTATTGCCTTTCAAGAAGGGTGCATTTCATCTCGCGATGCAGACCGGGGCACCGATCATTCCTGTCGCGATCAAGGAAACTGACTGGATGATGGGAAAACGAACGGGCGTCGCTTACGCCGGCGAGATCGAAATGGTCTTGCTGCCGCCGATCGAGACCGCCGACCTCGACGAACAAACCGACCTGATTCCGCTGATGTTGAAAGTTCGCGAGGCGATCGCTGAGGAACTCGGCAGATCATGAACTGATATACAGCACGAAAAATGGAGAGCCGAAAAACGACTCTCCACCACTTAACAAGATCAACAAAACTATGGTTTCGGCGGAGTCGGCGACGGAGTCGGGCTCGGTTTTGGATCGACGACATCATCTAGAATTCGCACATCGCTGCGGCCGACCTTGTAATCGGAATATTTGACCCGCATTCTTAGCTTTACTACCAGGCCGTTATCAAAAACGATCTCATCGTCCGATCTTGCGTCGACCGGAAACCAATATTTACCGTCGATCTGATCACGCGTCGATTCGACTATCGGGAATTTGTTCTGCTTTGTCTCCGGCACCGCTTTGCCCTTCGATTTGACGATCATCAGATCGTCCGTATCCACCCAAACGCGGCCGATAAAGAGTCGAAGCTTCGATTTCTTAGGGTCGGGCATTACCTTTGGCTTGACGTCAAAAACATATAGGTTGAGGTCGTCGATCTTCTGAACGCCGACATACGAAATGCTGTATTGCGGTATCAGATACGGTTCGAGGGCAAAGGCGTTGACGCCGCCGAGGTCCTCGAGATCCTCCGGCGTTACGCCAATTTCGGTCAGCGTCGAAATCGGCGAAAAGAGAACTTTTTCAAATCGCCCGCCATCGGCGTTAAACGTCATGAAAGAATCGCGTCGATACGTCCCTGTCACCTGCCCGCCCATCCCGATCGTACTGACCGCTGCCCGACGATTAAATACGTAATCTTTTAGAGCCTCGCGAAAAGCCGATTCGTTTTCGGAAAATTTCTTGATGATCGATGCGATTTCGGCATCCGATAGCGGCTTTTTGGTTACGCCCACTTCCTGTGCATTCGCCGTTGCGGCAACGCTCAACATCAGTACCAACAGCAATGAAATTATACGGTTCTTAATTCTCATCTTAGTTTTGTTCCAGTCTATAGATGCCGTGTCGAACAATTTGGTTGACATTTGTCACAAAGAGATACAATAGCAGTAACAAAAAATAGCCGATTTTCAAAGGTGGACTCCTGTTTAATGGGCGTTCACGGACGGTTCGCGTTACATTATCCGTCCAAATTACAAAAAAAGACTTGCTGAATGAATGTTCATTCAGTTATACTTTTGCCCACATTAGTCTTTATCTGATCATCATCCGAGGTAATTATGAATATCGCCAAAGCCGCCGTATTAGGGGCAGGAACAATGGGTGCGGGCATCGCCGCACATCTCTCGAATGCGGGTATCCCGACGCTGCTGCTCGATATCGCTCCGCGTGAACTGACGCCCGACGAAGAGAAAAAGGGCCTGACGCTCGAATCGCCGCAGGTACGCAACCGCATCGTCAATTCCCTTTTTGAGGCCGCCAAAAAACTCCGGCCGGCACCGTTCATGCTTGGTGACAATGCAAAGTTGATCACGACCGGCAATTTCACCGATGATCTGGTCAAACTCAAGGACTGTGATTTCGTCATCGAGGCCGTAGTCGAAAATCTCGATATCAAGCACAAACTCTTTGCCGACGTTGAAAAATACCGAAAGCCCGGTGCCGTCATCGCTTCGAACACCAGCGGCATCCCGATCGATTCGATCGCAGAGCCGTTTTCGGACGATTTCAAGGCACATTTCGTCGGCATTCACTTCTTCAATCCGCCGCGTTACATGAAGCTTGTTGAGGTCATTCCCGGTTCGAAAACAAGCGGCGAGATCGCATGTGCGGTTTCGGGTTTCCTTGACCAGCGTCTTGGTAAAGGCGTCGTGCCGGCAAAAGATCGTCCGAATTTTATCGCCAATCGCATCGGCGTTTTCGGAATGATGGCGACGATCCACGAGATGATCGCCATGGGCTTTACACCGACCGAGGTCGACCAGATGACCGGCAAGGCCATCGGCCATGCTTCGTCGGCGACGTTTCGCACGTCGGACCTCGTCGGCCTCGACGTAACGGCTCACGTCACCAATAACCTATATCCGGCCGTGCCGGATGACGAGGACCGCGACGTTTTCGTGCTGCCGGAATTGATCCAGACCCTGCTTGATAAAAAGCTGCTTGGCGACAAAACAAAAGGCGGATTTTTCAAGAAATCCAAGGACGCCGATGGCAAACGCCAGATCCTCGAGCTCGACCTCGCAACTTTTGAGTACAAGCCGCAGGTCAAGACCAAGTTCCCGTCGCTCGACGCGGCCAAGGCAATAGAGGACAAAGCAAAACGTGTGAAAACTCTCGTTTGGGGCAGCGACCGCGTCGGCGAATTCCTTTGGAAAACGACCTCGCGTGTCTCGCGTTACGCCGCTAACCGCATCCCCGAGATCGCCGACACGATCGTCGAGATCGACAACGCGATCAAATGGGGCTTTGGCTGGGAGGTCGGCGTGTTCGAGGCATGGGACGCGATCGGCGTGACCGAGTCGGTCGAGCGTATGCGTGCCGAGGGCCAGGCGATTCCGGCAAATGTCGAGAAGATGCTCGCCTCAGGTGCTACTACCTTTTATAAGAACGATGGAGGCAATCATTCGTTCTACGATCTCGTCGCGGGCGAATACAAACCGATGCCCGCTCGTCCGGGCGTCCTCGTTCTGAAAGATATCAAAGAACGCACCGGCGTGATCAAGACCAATCCCGGAGCGTCACTCATCGATATCGGCGACGGAGTTGCATGTCTCGAATTTCACTCCAAGATGAACTCGATCGGCGGCGACACAGTCGCCATGATGAACTTTGCCCTCGACGAAGTCGAAAAGAACTTTAAGGGGCTCGTCGTCGGCAATCAGGGCGGCAACTTCTCGGCCGGAGCAAACATCATGATGCTCCTGCTCGCCGCTCAGGAAGAGGAGTGGGACGACATCAATATGATGGTCCGTGCCCTTCAAAACGCGGTCATGCGTCTGCGTTATTCGTCCAAGCCGGTCGTCACCGCACCTTACGGTCTGACGCTCGGCGGCGGCTGCGAGATCGCCCTGCACGGCAACAAAACGCGTGCGGCGGCGGAAACCTACATCGGCCTTGTCGAGGTCGGCGTCGGCGTCATCCCGGCCGGTTGCGGTACTAAGGAAATGACAATGCGTGCGATGGACGCCGCGGCCAAGGCACCGGACGCCGACCCGCTCGCTTTCCTCAAGAAGACATTTGAGATGATCGGCATGGGCAAGGTCGCAACGTCGGGCCCCGAGGCTCGTGCGTGGGGTTTCCTTCGCGACTCGGACGCCATCTCGATGAACGGCGACCGCCTCATCCAGGACGCTAAGCAGGAAGTGCTCAATCTCGACTCCGCGGGGTTTGTCGCTCCGGTCGAGCGAACGGATATCATGGTCCTGGGCGAATCGGCACAGGCGGCGATCAAGCTTGCTCTGCACACAATGAAACAGGGCGGCTATGTCTCGGATCACGACGTTCTGATCGGCAAAAAATTGGCTAATGTTCTGACCGGCGGCAACATTAACCACAAAGCGTATGTATCCGAACGCTATCTTCTCGATCTCGAACGCGAAGCTTTTGTCTCGCTATGCGGCGAGCGAAAGACACAGGAACGCATCGCGGGAATGCTAAAGACGGGTAAGCCGCTTAGGAACTAATGCCCGAGAGTTTTAAGAGCCGAGGTTATCGCTGGGGATTTAACCTGTTTCCGGCTTACCGCGGCTCCGGCGGCCGAGTGACGCACATTGAGCACGATTGGCACCGTGTCAGCGTTAAGGTTCCGCTCTCGTGGCGGACGCGAAACTATTACGGCACGATCTACGGCGGCAGCATCTACGGAGCGGTCGACCCGATCTATGTGCTGATGTTGGTGAAGATACTCGGCGGCGAATATGTCGTCTGGGATAAGGCGGCAAAGATACGCTTTAAGCGGCCGGGAAAAGAGACGCTCTTTGTCGATTTTCATCTGTCGCCGGAGGAAATTGCGGAGATCAAACGGCTTGCTGAAACGGAAAAGTCGATCGACCGGGTCTATCATTTGGAATTAAAGGACAAGAACGGAGTAGTACATGCGTTCATAGAAAAGACCATATATATTTCAAAACGCAAGGAGAATTGAACAATGAAAAACTACTTACTTTTGGCCATGATCGTGCTCGCAGGTTTTGCCGCCGGGTGCAGCACGACCGGCACTCCCGTCGAATACGCCGGTATCTGTGACAAGGCAAATGACGACAAAAATGTCGAGGTCGTTGGCTTTCTCGACAATAAGGGCGGTGCGATGTGTTCGAGCGGCTACGGCAAGCCAATGCGTTGCCCGATCAGCTTTAAGTCTGATCTTACGTCTGAAACCGGCATCAACGCTGACATCGATAAGGGCACCGGAAACAGCTCGATCGATGAATACGAAAAAGGCAAGGGCCTAAAGATCAAGGACGACAAGGGCGAATTTATCGAACGCACGCAAAAGGTCAAGATCGTCGCCGAGGTCAACGTTTTTGATGAGGCGTCAAAAGTAGGCGATCCGAAATCAGCGGCCTGCTACATCGTCGTCAAAAAGATCGAAAAGGCACAGTAGGCCACCCGTTTGTTACCTATGGAAAGATGCTCGTGGTCAAAAAATGAACTCAACATTCCCTACCACGATACCGAGTGGGGCGTACCGGTTCACGATGATCGTTTGCTCTTTGAGTTTCTGATCCTCGAAGGTGCCCAGGCGGGTTTGTCCTGGGACACGATACTCAGAAAGCGTGAAAATTATCGTGTGGCATTCGACGATTTTGACGCTGAAAAGGTCGCACGGTACTCGGATGAGAAATGTGCCGAACTGCTTCTCAACGAAGGCATCATCCGCAACCGTCTGAAGATAAAGTCCGCGGTCGGGAACGCCAAGGCTTTTCTCGCGGTCAAGGCTGAGTTCGGCACATTTGATAAGTACATTTGGTCATTCGTCGGCGGCAAGCCCATAGACAACGGTTGGACCGAAATGGGACGGGTTCCGGCCAGGACCGAAGTGTCGGATGCGTTGTCCAAGGACCTGAAAAAGCGCGGATTTAACTTCGTCGGATCGACCATTATGTACGCATTTATGCAGGCTACCGGAATGGTGAACGACCATCTGGTGACGTGTTTTCGTTATAAAGAGATAGGATGACGCAGTGGATCGTTACAGGATTGATGCTTCTGGTCGGAGTGCTGAATTTGGCACCGGCAATAGTTTTTTTCGCCCCGGAACGCAGCCTTTCGCTGTATGCGATCGATATTTCCGAGCCTAATCTGGGCATCGTGATGCGGCATCGGGCTATTTTGCTGGGCCTACTCGGAGCAGCTCTTATCTACGGGGCGTTTCGAAAAGAGTTTCTTGTCCCGGTGATCATCGCCGCGTTAATAGGAAAGGCGGCGTTTTTGTTCCTTGTTTACTCATCGAGTGGAGCAAATGCCGAGATCGGAAGGGTTGCTCTGTTTGATATCGGAGCCGTCGCGGTCCTGATCGTGGCGATTGCGTTACACCTGTTTGCCGGTAAGTAGAATGGACTATCCTGTAACGCCAGCCGTCAGGTTTTTGAGAGAGAAAAAGGTCGCCTTTGTGCCACATCTTTACGAGTATGTCGAAAAGGGCGGCACGGGCGAATCGGCAAAACAGCTTGGTGTGGACGAGCACGCGGTCATTAAGACCTTGATATTTGAAACGAACGAGAAAAAGCCGCTTATTGTGCTAATGCACGGCGACCGCCAGGTTTCCACCAAAAACCTCGCACGCCATATCAGCGTCAAGAGCGTGGAACCCGCGGACGCCGCCCGTGCATCAAAGTGGACAGGCTACCAGTTCGGCGGCACATCGCCTTTCGGCACGAGAACAGCGATGCCGGTTTATGTCGAGAAAACGATATTCGATCTGGACAAGATCTATATCAACGGAGGTAAACGGGGGTTTTTGGTAGAAATTGATCCAAGGTTGCTAATAGATATTTTACAGGTTAAGGAAGTTTTGGTTGGAAATCTTTAATGGACAAAAACGAAGCAGAACAACTCGCAGAGACTGAGCTTGAGTCTTATCGATCCCTACGATATGAGGCCATTGCTACGAAATTAGACACTCAAGAGTGTTTTGAGCGAGAAACAGAAGATGGAAACAAATATTCTGTGGAAGTGGATTTCTTTTATGACGATGCGGAGGAAAAGAATATTCGGGTAACAGCTATTATTTCCAATAGTTTTTGGACAAGCATTTCACCTTTCTCCAGCGATTTTATAGTCGCACCAGATGGGTCATTTGTTGGTGAGTAAATTTATGAAAGAAGCAGTAATAGTATCGGCCGTGCGTACGGCTGTGGGTAAGGCACCGAAGGGCACACTTAAGAACACGCGGCCCGATGATCTCGGGGCGACGGCGATAAAGGAGGCGGTAACGCGGTCCGGTGTCGATGCGTCACTGATCGACGATGTCATCATGGGCTGTGCGTTCCCCGAGGCGGAACAGGGCATGAACGTCGCCCGTGCAGCGATGATCGAGGCCGGCCTGCCGGTCGAGACGTCGGCAATGACGGTCAACCGTTATTGCTCCTCGGGTTTGCAGACCATCGCACTCGCCGCTGACCGCATTCGCACCGGCGGCGCCGACGTCATCGTCGCCGGCGGGCTTGAGACGATGTCGATGATCCCGATGGGCGGCAATGTCGTCCGGCCAAACCCGACGATAGTCGAAAACTATCCCGACTATTACCTGAACATGGGCCTGACGGCTGAAAATCTTGCTCGCAAATACGATATCACCCGCGAACAGGCTGACGAATTCTCGTACAACTCTCATCGCAAAGCGGTCGCTGCGATTGCCGAAGGCCGTTTTAAGGACGAGATCGTACCGGTGAACGTGTTTGTTGACGAATTTGATGAAAAGGGCCGGGTACGCCGCAAGGAGATCGTATTCGCTCAGGACGAAGGCCCTCGAGCCGATACCTCTGTTGAAAGTTTGGCAAAGCTGCGGGCCGTTTTTCACGTCAACGGAACCGTCACCGCGGGCAACTCTTCGCAGATGTCCGACGGAGCCGCCGCGAGCGTTGTCATGTCGATGGATAAGGCAAATGAGCTTGGCCTCAAGCCGCTCGCACGCTTTGTCTCATTTGCCACCGCCGGCTGCCTGCCTGAGGAAATGGGCATCGGCCCGGTCTACGCGATCCCGAAGGCTCTCAAGCTTGCCGGCCTGACGCTCGATCAGATCGATGTCATCGAGCTAAACGAAGCATTCGCCGCTCAAGGCCTGTCGGTAATGAAGGTCCTCGAAATGGATCCGTCGAAGGTAAACGTCAATGGCGGTGCCGTCGCACTCGGCCATCCGCTTGGATGCACCGGAGCCAAGCTGACCGCGACGGTTTTGCAGGAACTCAAGCGAACCGGCAAACGCTACGGCATGGTCACCATGTGCGTCGGCGGCGGCATGGGAGCAGCAGGGATCTTTGAAAGATTGGACTAAGAGATTCATCACAGAGACACAGAGGACACGGAGTAAGAAATATTAGCCGCAGATAAACGCAGATGACGCAGATAAGATTGATTAAAGTACTTTCAAATAACTCTGTGATCTCTGTGTCTCTGTGGTGAATAAAACGGAGAAAGACTATGGAAGCACAAATGGAAAGAGAATATGTAAAAGGCGGCGAGTTTTTGATCGCTGATTCGACAACGGCCGAGATGTTTACGCCGGAGGATTTTACCGACGAGCACCGGATGATCGGCGAGACTTGCCGCGAGTATATCGACAACGAGGTTGTGCCAAATCTCGAGGCTCTCGAGGGCCACGCCTGGGAAATTGCCCGCGACTTGCTCAAAAAAGCCGGCGATCTCGGTCTTATGGGGGCGACCATTCCTGAGGAATACGGCGGTATGGAGCTCGACCAGACGTCCGGTGTGATCATCGCCGAAATGGTCGGCCGCGGCAGCGGTTTCGGCTCGACTTACGGTGCACAAACCTCGATCGGATTGCTTCCAATTCTTTATTGGGGCAGCGAAGAACTCAAACAGCAATGGATACCCGGCATAGTTTCCGGCGAGATCGTTTCGGCATACTGCCTGACCGAATCCAGCTCCGGCTCTGACGCTCTCGGCGCCAAGTGCGTCGCCAAGCTCTCCGATGACGGCCAGACCTGGACGCTCAACGGCGAGAAGATGTGGATCACCAACGGCGGCTTCGCCGATGTCTATCTCGTTTTCGCCAAGGTCGACGGTGAAAAAGACAAATTCTCGTGCTTCCTCGTTCCCCGCAGCGAAAACTGCCGTCCCGGCGGCGAGGAACACAAACTCGGCATCAAATCGTCCTCGACGACCGCCGTCATCCTGTCCGACTGCAAGATCCCGGTCGGCAACATCATTGGCGATGTCGGCGACGGTGCCAAGATCGCCTTTAACGTGCTCAACGTGGGCCGCTTCA
Organism: Pyrinomonadaceae bacterium; assembly: GCA_017983495.1. Taxonomy (GTDB): domain Bacteria; phylum Acidobacteriota; class Blastocatellia; order Pyrinomonadales; family Pyrinomonadaceae; genus OLB17. The sequence goes on from JAGOBH010000004.1 coordinate 70,362, forward strand.
AACTAGGAGCGTCGGTCACGGGCGGCGCCAAGCTCGCCATTCACGAGGCCGTGCGTTACGCCAACGAGCGTCATCAGTTCAATAAGCCGATCTCGTCGTTTGGTGCCATCAAGCACAAACTCGCCGAGATGGCCATCCGCACGTGGGTTTCAGAGTCGATCACCTATCGCACGGTCGGCATGATCGATCACCTCATCGGCGACGGTGCCGACAACGCGACCAAGCTCCAGTCGATCGAGGAATACGCGGTCGAGTCATCGATCAACAAGGTCGCCTGCTCCGAGTCGCTCGATTACGTAGTTGACGAAATGGTCCAGATCTACGGCGGTTACGGCTATTCGGCGGATTATCCGGCGGAAAGGGCGTATCGCGATTCGCGCATCAACCGCATCTTTGAGGGCACGAACGAGATCAACCGCATGCTCATCCCGGGCCAGTTGATGAAACGTGCGATGAAGGGCAAACTGGGACTTTTACAGGCAGCAAAGGCTCTGCAGGACGAGATCCTCAATCCGCAGATGTCGTTTGACGAGGACACCAGCCTTCTCGCCGCCGAGACCAAACTTGCACAGAACGCCAAAAAGATCGCACTGATGGTACTCGGCACTGCGGCTCAGAAATATATGATGGGCCTCAGCGAACAGCAGGAGGTTCTGGTAAATTGTGCCGACATTATCATGAACGCGTATCAGATGGAGACCGCCATTCTGCGTGCCAAAAAGTATGCTGAAAAGAACGGCGAAGAAGCTGCCGGGCGGTACATCGATATGGCCGGTGTGTACTGTAATGACGCCATCCAGCGTATCGAGGCAAGTGCTCGAAACACGATCGCGGCCATTGCTGAGGGTGACGAAGGCAGAACGCTCCTGGTGGCCCTCAAGCGGTTTACCAAGAACAATTCGCCGATCAACACTATCGCTGCCCGCCAGCGGATCGCAGATACGATGATCCAGGCGAACACATACGTTTATTGATCGGTCATTGAAAATTAGAAAAGTCGTGCTGAGCATTACTGCTCAGCACGACTTTCGGGTTCAATTACTGGTTTGATCAATAACGCCTGTAATACTGCGAATTGTATTGGCGTTGCTTCGGTTTGATCTTGTACGTGTAGAGTGCTGAACCGCCGGCTCCTGCGAGTGCACCGTAGCCGGCACCGCGTTTTCCGCCGATCAGGCCGCCAAGCAGAGCTCCGGCGCCCGTGCCGATCGCGATATTGATAAGATTACGATGACGACGATAGATGCTCGGCTTTTTGTATCTGGTCGAAGTACGGCGCTCATTACCGTAATAACGCGTCTGAGCGGACGCCGAACTGGCGAATACCGGTACCATTACCGAAAGAACTGTTGCCATTAGAATAGTTGAAATTAGCTTCTTCATAATTTGCATCTCCCTTTGTTCAAGATCGAGGGATGATCGCCCTCACTGGAATGTTGTTTCGCAACCAGTGTGCCACTTGACGCAGGCTATGTGTTTTCAATAGTTTACGGCCACTTGCCGGAACTCTGAACATTTTTACCCGAACGATTTCGTTCGAAAAGGCACGTTATGGTGCGCGGAAAAAAGGAATCCAGGCCACACTTGCCGGTCGAAACGGCTCTCCTGTGAGCAAAACGGTCGCCCGAAACCACACGATGATATATAGGGTTGAAAAGTGGCGAGAGATGTATCCCCCAAACCCGGCGATGCTGAGACACATCCTCGCCATGGAGGGTTATTCCGTCATGCAATGGAGCGACCAACCGGGTGCCGTTTACGCGATGCATATGCATGATACCGCTCAATCCCACTGGATCGTCAAGGGTCAACTAGAGCTAACCGTCGAACGGCATGGAACATTCGTCCTTGAACCGGGTGACCGGGACATCATGCCGTCAGGAACTTATCACTCTGCAAGGGTGATAGGCGATGAGCCGGTGATCTATTTGATCGGCGAAATGCCGACCGGACTTTGATCGGCGTTTAACGACGGCGCTTCAGGCGGTGTATCATCTGTTTAATGAGTGAGGGCAAGATCGAAAATCCACGGGCCGAGATCGATGCGGTCGACGGTGAACTGCTGCGGCTTTTGAATAAGCGGGCAGATATCGCTTTACGCGTCGGTGCCGCTAAGACCAGCGTCGACGCATCGCTCTGCGACCCGGCACGAGAACGCGAGGTTCTGGCCAGATTGAAGCGTGAAAATCCCGGCCCTTTCGACGATCGGAGTATTGACAGCATTTTTCAGCGGATCATCGACGAGTCGCTGTCGTTGCAGCAGAGAACCTTTCACAAGCCGCACGATGCCGGAACAGCCCGAACCCCGAAACTCGAAGACCGGTCAAGGGTTGCGTTCCTCGGCGAGAGGGGTTCGTTCAGCGAAGAAGCTGCGCTTGGCGTTTTGGGCGATGACTGTCAAACGATATCCATGCCTACGTTTGAGACACTTTTTGCGGCGATTGAAAATGGTCAGGCGGATTACGTGCTTGCTCCGCTCGAAAACAGTCTGATCGGTTCGGTTCACCGGTGTGTCGACCTGCTGCTTGAGAGTTCACTGCATATTATCGCTGAGGTGATTTTGCCGGTATCACATTGTCTGATCGCATGCGAAGGGGCCACGATCGATTCAATAAAGTCGGTCGAATCGCACCCGGCGGCACTTGGACAATGCACGCGTTTCTTTTCGGCTTACCCATATATTAAGAAGGTCGCCGGAGACGATACGGCCGGGAGTGTTCGACGGGCGATCGAGAGCGGCGACATAACGCGGGCCGGCATTGGCAGCAAACGTACGGCCGAGCTTTACGGAGGCAAGATACTTCGCGAGCATCTCGAAGATAATAGCGAAAATTATACGCGTTTCGCACTGCTCTCGGCTCAGCCTGAATCAAAACTGTCAGGTAACAAGGTGTCACTGGTTGTTCGGTTAAAGAACCAACCTGGCGCCCTTCACAATGCCTTAAGGCCATTTGTTCGACGCGGTTTGGACTTGTCGAAGATCGAGAGTCTTCCGATCCGCGAAACGCCGGGTGAGTTTAATTTCTATTTGGATGTCCAGACTCCGGGGAATCTTGTCGAATTAGATGGAGCTCTCGATGAACTTCGAGACTATGCCGTCGAGGTCAGATATCTCGGTCGATATTCGACCGTTGATCTGAAGAGCGACATCTAGCAATATTCCCGATCAGTTGTTTCTTATTGTCATGATATTGATCCTCAAACCATATATTGATGAAGGCAGCCGCGAGTACCAGCGGCTGGCAAGCCATCTCGAAAATCTCACTAATATCTCGTATAGAGTTCATAAGGTGGAAGGTGCCTCTCAGACTCTGACCGAGATCTACCTCATCGGACCAACGTCTGCTCTCTCGGTCGACGAGATGAAGAGCTTTCCGGGTGTTGACCATGTCGTCCGCGTGTCGGAGGAATACCGGATCCTTGGCCGTCACAAGCATGACACCCGGCCAAATGGTTTCGCATACAATGGCGTCACGTTCAGTCAGGAAAACCTCAATGTCTTCGCCGGGCTCTGTGCGGTCGACTCGCCAGAAAGTGTCGGGGCAATGATGAAAGCCCTGCAGGAAAATGGTCAAACTTGTACCAGGATGGGAGCTTATAAGCCTCGCACAAGCCCGTATTCATTCCAGGGCCATGGAAAGAACTGTCTGCCGTACGTTTTTGAACTCGCCGGAAAATATGGCATTAAGGTCATTGCGATGGAGGTCACTCACGAGTCGCACGTGGACGAGATCAGCGAGGCACTTAACGCGACCGGCAGCCCGACCGGTGTCATGCTTCAGATCGGGACACGAAATACGCAAAATTTCGAACTGCTCAAGAGTGTCGGCCGCCAGCAGGAATTTCCTGTTCTTCTCAAACGAGGCTTTGGCATCACCCTGGACGAGTCGCTCCACGCCGCTGAGTATCTGGCCAGCGAAGGCAACCAAAAGGTCATCTTCGGGCTGCGCGGCATGAAGACCAACATTGGCGATCCGCATCGCAATCTCGTAGATTTCGCACACGTTCCGGTGGTAAAGAGTCTGACCAGGATGCCGGTCTGCGTCGACCCGTCACATTCGGTCGGCGGACGTTTTCGCAGCTCGGACAATATTCTGGATATCATGCATATAACGGCCCAGGGCGTCATCGCCGGAGCGAACATGATCCTCGTTGATTTTCATCCCGACCCGAGCAAGGCAATCGTCGACGGCCCCCAGGCTTTACGGCTGGAGGAACTATCGCCGTTTCTAGAAGATGTTCGAATAGTTAGGAATGCGTATGAGCAGCGGCTTGCCCTATATTCTTAACACTGATCGCGGCTTGCTACCTATCATCGATCTGTTCGGTAGCATGGGCAAGTGTTTTCACGATGTCTTTTACGTGTGTTAGAATTGCGTTGTTCAATTGACGTAAGAGCAAGCAAACATTACCGTTTTTCGGGCGCATCTTCGCCCAAATTGCCCAATGCTGAAATCTCCGATACACGACCTGTCTCTGTTTTTCGATCTCGAGTGGGTGCCCGACGCAGCCGGAGCAAGGCGGCTTTTTGACCTTCCGGACGACACACCTGAGATTGACGCGATGCAGCGGCTTTGGGAACACTCGCCGCAGTACGACGCTGAGAAAATGCCGCGGCCGTTCTTGAAATACATGTTTTCGCGGGTCGTCTCAATTGCCTTTCTCTCCAGAAAGGCAGTTTACCGCGATGGCGAAAAGACGGTAGAATTTTCGCTCAATTCTCTGCCGAAGCTGCCGATCGAGTCAGATGATGTCGACGAAGCTGCGATCATCGAGCGATTCCTTTATATTTTAGGCGAACGGCGACCGCAACTCGTCGGATACAACTCGATCGAATCAGACCTCCAGGTTCTGATCCAGCGAGGCATCGTTAACGAAATCACCGCACCTGCGTTCAATCAGCGGCCGAACAAGCCTTGGGAGGGCGAAGATTATTTTGACGGTCGCAACAGCGAAGCCCATCTCGATCTGCTCAAACGATTTTCCGGCGGTGCGATGACCCCGCGGTTGGATGAATTTGCAAAGTTATGCGGGTTTCCCGGAAAGATCGATGTCAAGGGCGATCAGGTAACCGATCTTTGGTTGGCCCGAGATCTGACAAAGATCGTCGAGTACAACCAGATCGACACGCTGAACACCTATCTTGTCTGGCTCAGAGTCGTTTACTTTGCCGGCAAGTTGAGCGAAGAAGAGTATTTCATGGAGCTTGAGCAGTTCCGCGAGTTTCTCGAAAGCGAGATCGAAAAGCCTGAGAAACAGTTTGTCACCGATTTTTTGGAAAAGTGGCCTCTATGACCATCGAAACGGGCAAGATCTATCACGAAAACTGCACCGAGACACTTTCGCGAATGCCCGACGACCTGTTGGACATGACCGTTACGAGCCCTCCGTACGATGATCTGCGTGAATATAACGGATATCATTTCCCGGTCGAGGAGATCGCGGCGGGACTATTCAGGGCCACCAAACCGGGTGGCGTCGTCGTCTGGGTTGTCGGCGACAGGACTGTTAACGGCAACGAAACTCTAAGCAGCTTCAGGCACGCACTGACGTTTCAGGAGGCGGGCTTTCGTGTCCATGACACGATGATCTACGCGAAGAACAATCCTATCCCCAGTGACTGCGGAAAGCGGTACCGGCAGGCATTTGAGTACATTTTCTGTTTCAGCAAGGGGCAGCCAGCCAAATTCAATCCGATAATACAGCCGATCAAGCAGGAAAAGGCATTTAAGTCGTTCCGGATCACCAAGGTCGGACGAAACGACCTTGCTCACGACCATGTAGCCCCGAAGGAACGAAAGGTCAATAACATTTTCTTCTACAATGTCGGAACGTCGAGTTCGCAGGACAAGATCGCATTTGGCCATCCGGCTATCTTCCCCGAAAAGTTGGTCGAGGATCAGATCAAGACCTGGACCGATCCGGGCGATCTCGTCTATGACTGCTTTATGGGCAGCGGCACGACCGCAAAAGTGGCAATGCTTAACGATCGGGCCTGGATCGGCTCCGAGATTTCCGCAGACTATGTAGCTCTTGCCGAAGAGCGGCTAGACATTTATCGTGAGAACCAGAAAATGTCCGCTTCCAAATAACAACCATCCGGGCATCCGGCGCGTCTATAGATAATAGTTCAAGAATTTTGGATTGAGTTAGTCAATATGAGGCTTGGTATCTGATGAAAACAATCTTGTTGGTCGCTTTAATCACATTGTGTTTTGCTGCCCTGGCATTTGGGCAGCCCCGTCCTGTCGACAACTCGAGATCCGGCGAAAAGGCCAAGCCCGCACCTGAGAGTTTCGCGGCAAAGTACGAAGGCGGCATGTTTGGCTTCAACGATAAAGAGGCCGGAACGCTTAAGTTTGACGACGCGAATGATCGTTTGATCTTTTTCGGTAAAGAGCAGAAAGAGATCTTCGCGATCCCGTATGGATCGCTTCTGGTGATCTATCCACAGTCACAATCCGTCACCTCGACTGCCGGCAATGTCATCAGCCAGATCCCGTTGCCCGGTGCCTCCCTTGCCGGATTTATTAAGGAAAAAAGGCGATATTTGATCATTCAATATGAAGATCTGGACATTGATGCAAAAGGTGCGGTGAATTTTAAGTTGGAGGACAAGGCTCTGCTCGATTCCGTTTTGCAGACACTTGCCGAAAAAGCTCAGCTATCTCAACGCGGTGAGGCCTATTATCGCCCGAAAGCAGTCAAAAAGTCTGATCCTAACTAAGGTCACCGAACCTATGCTGAAGGATGGCGGTGATAGCGATCGCCGCTGTTTCAGCCCTCAGTATCCGTCCGCCCAGCGTAATTATCTCTACGCCGCGTGACGCGGCCAGGTCTATCTCGGCATCATCCCAACCGCCCTCAGGGCCGATGATCGCTGTAATATCCGGGCTTTCCCTTAGCGATGAAAGTGCTTTGCCGCTTCGCTCTGAAAACAGAACACGGAGACCTCCGGTTTTGGCAGAGTTCAAGATCGAGTCAAACGAAACGATATCCCCGATAGTCATCAATCGCGCACGCCCACATTGTTTTGCGGCATCAATGGCGATTCGTCTCCATCTAACCACTTTCTTCTCCGAGTATTTGGCTTTCGCTTCGCTTCGCACCGTCTCAATAGGAATGAAGTGAGTAACCCCTAGTTCAACGGCCTTCTGAATGACCAGATCGAACTTGTCCGATTTTAGTAGTGATGCTGCAATTGTTATTTCAAAATTCGATTCCGGCGACGTCGGCTTGACCTCGCTTATGATCGATAATCGCGCCGCCTGTCTACCGATCTCCTCAATTCGGCAACTGAATTCCACGCCTTCACCATCAAAAACCGCTGCTTCGTCCCCGACCTTCATTCGCAGAACGTCTCGAAGATGGTGTGTTTCGTCGAGGTCCAGCGTAACAATGGATCCGTCAAAACCGTCTCTGGATGAATAAAATCGTCTCATTTCTCAACCGTCAATCCACACGGACACGCCCAAATTTCTCCACAAAGCTCGGCGACATTTGCCTTAGCGTGACCCAATCATCGAATATATCCGGAGTTTGGAGCCATACTGAAAACCATTCCGATATTTCGATGCTCATTTGTTTCTCGAGGGAGTCTGACTTAGGACTCATCGCGATCTCGTTGACCGTCTGCTTTCCGCGAAGAGCGGTCTCGCGTGCCAAACGCAGCCCGGCGGCGTCACCCTCGGACTTGAATTTTCGCCGGAGATTATCCAGATTCTTGATTGTCGTTAGAGCACTCCTAAGATCGGACAATCTTAGGATATTTCGAAAGGATGAATCATACGGACGATCCGATTGTCGTTCGACAAAGAGCATCATTATTTCCGAATGTCGAAGTTCCGCTCCTTCATCCGCAAGGAGCCGAGCGATGACCATCGGCGAATCCCGGGCCTGCTCGCCATATTCAGCAACAATCACGGTTTCGATCGCCTCAATTTCGGCCGCTCCGACATTCTCACAATCGAGTTTTTCCCATACCTCGATGATCAGATCGGTCTTTGTTCGCGCCTGCCACATTTCGTCTCAAGGATCGGTCTTTAACAGATTTTTAGCCGTCAATTTCACTCGCGGAATTCACAAGAGAGATCAGCTCCGTTGATGAGTGGTCCTTCGGGTCACCGACGATCGCGACACGGCCGCCGTACTCGCGAACGATCGCCCTTTCCGGCACATTATCTTCCGTATAGTCGGTCCCTTTGGCGTGGATATCCGGCCTGATCGCCCTGATCAATTCGGTAACTGTCGGTTCATCAAATATCGTGACTGCATCAACGCACCTGAGCGAAGCGACTATCTCCGCTCGTTCGTTCTCCGGAATGAAAGGACGTCCAGCCCCTTTCAAAGACCTCGTTTGCCTGTCCGAGTTTACTCCCACTACCAGCAAGTTTCCGAGGCTTTTAGCCCCACATAAATAGCGAACATGCCCGACATGAAATAGATCGAAGCAACCGTTTGCGAGCACAATCGAAGCTCCGTCGGCCCGCATCCGCTCCACGAGTTCCATTAACTCGTCACGCCCTAGTATCGCCGCTTGTGATTGTGAGTTGATCATAGATCAGTCGCCCGACAATGCCTTACTCTCTGACGGATGAGCTTTAAGCGACATCAGCAATTCATTGGTGGTCACCACGGCGGTCCCTTTTTTCATTACCACAATGCCGCCGGCGTGATTTGCAATGGTTGCCGATTCAAAATAGCTCAGCCCTGAAGCAAGTGCGAGGGCAAATGCTGCGATCACCGCATCGCCGGCTCCCGTAACGTCGACCGCCTGATCCGAACCAACGGCATCGATCTGACGAATCGGGCGGCCTTGCTCAACAAGCAGCATGCCCTTATTGCCGTTTGTTACGAGTAGAGCTTCGAGCCCGAGTTCGGAGCGAAGTCGCTCACAATCGGCGTCTTGAAAGTTTGGATCCAGCAATTGCTCAGCTTCCTCTTGATTTGGGGTTGCCGCACTTGCACCATGAAATTTCGCGAGCCTAAATCTGGAATCCACAAGCAAAGGTATCCCACGTTGGTTGGTGATCGAACGTACCTCGTGGAAAATATCATCTTCGGCAACTCCATAATTATAATCGGAGATGATCACCGCGTCTGCCGACCGGGCAGCGGCAGCAGCGGCGGACCTGATCGCGTCTTTCGTGGCCGGGCTCGCACTTGACGTGTTTTCATAGTCGACCCTGATAACCTGCTGCCGGGATGCGTGTTGCTGTCCGGCGAGTATTCGAACCTTCGTAGTCGTAGTGACGTGTTTGTCTTGTACGATCTTGCTGCAGTCGATCCCTGCGTCTTTTAGCCGGCTGAGCAGTAATCTGCCGTTTGCATCATCGCCGACCAGACCTACAACAACTGTGTTTCCGCCCAACGACGCAACATTGGCGGCGGCGTTAGCTGCAGCACCGGGAAGTGTCGTTGTTTCATCATGGCGGAGAATGAACACCGGAGCTTCCCGCGAAACACGTGATATCGTCCCGTTCAGATACTGATCTGCGACCAGATCGCCTATGATAGCGACGGTCTTCTGCCGAAAAACGTTTACTATTGTCTCAGAAATATCAGCCATTATGTCAGTCAAGATTATGGCAAATCGATGCCATAAACAAAAATGGTTGAAGGCAGTGAGCCTTCAACCATTTAGCAAATAAAATACAAGTTGAATTAGTGAGTGTCGTAGCTGGCAACCGGAAAGTCGTTGCTAGCTCCCCACTGCGACTGGGTCGCATTCTGGAAATTACTCGAGCTGGTCAGGACATAAAACGTTCCCGTTGTATCCCGCCAGATCGCAACATCGCACTTACCGTCGCCATCGTAGTCATTCTGAGCACTAAGATCGGACCCGGTCAGGCCAAAGCTCGTTGCAAGGAGTGATCCATTCGAGCTACGCAAAACATACCAGATCAAGTTTGTTGTCGGCGTTGCTCCCTCGCGAAGCACTGCAAGATCGGTCTTACCGTCGCCATCATAGTCACCCGGAACAACAAGATCGTTGCTCAGGCCCCAGTTGGCGATCGTGTAACCTGCGTCGCTACTGCGTTGAATGTAAAACGTCGCCTGGCTCGCCGCGGTCGCACCCGGACGCTGTACGGCCAGATCGAATTTGCCATCACCATCATAGTCGCCCGGAGCGGTGTAGTCGGTCGAAACGCCGAACTGCGTTGCCTGAAAACCACCATCCGAGGTTCTGAGAATGTACCATATCATGGCACCGTTTGTGCGTCGCGTGACAGCGACATCGGTCTTGCCGTCACCATCGTAATCGCGAGCGATCGGCTCGTCACCTGTCAATCCAAATGCCGTCGCAACGAAGGTGCCGTTCGAACTGTTCAGACGATACCAGATGCCGGTCGTGTCGCGCCAAACCGAGATATCGCCTTTGCCATCGCCGTCGAAATCGCCGGGAGCGGTATAATCCTCGTTCGCCAGACCAAACTGCTGAATGGTAAAGCCTCCGGCGCTCTTACTCACGTACCAAACATTATTGGCAGGGCGAAATACCGAAAAATCAGCTTTTCCATCAGCATCGGTATCGAGAGCCTTTCGAAGGCTGGCCTGAGAAAACGCGGTTACGGCTAAAAGTGTCGCTATTGCGGTAAGGGTAGCGATCTTGCGGCTCGCAGCAAAAAATCTGTTCATTGTTGATTACCTATCTAAAAATGTTACTGAGGCTCAGGACAGTTCTCTGAAATGAGCAAGAACCTTAAATATACTACTTTCGGGACTGTTACTGCAAGAAAAACATTGAATTTCCACTGCTTGAAAACTCCCAATTTTTCAAGCAAATCTGTGCCTTTCTCTCATTAGACGCTTCTACTCCACGTAAAGTTGGAATGCGGCTCAATAAAATTCTCCCTCAATTCCGCTTTTGGACGATCGCAAAATTCTGTCCGCCTATTGACAGCGTGCCGGTTCTCGAGATCGTCGGATTAACAGACACCCTAAAAGTGACTGTAGCGTTCCCGCTCAAAGTATTAGGAGATGTTAGTTTGATCCAGCTCGCGTTACTCTTGACCGAGTAATCGCAATTGGTTCCCGGGGTGACGTTCACCGTAAATATCCCGCCTTTTGTGCCGACGTTCATCGACCCACTCCCAACTGTAAAGTTGCATACCGTTTGGTTTCTCAGGGCACGATCAACGTTGAGACGTCCGCCGGTTTTTACAAGCGGGGCCCAAATTGCGAGTGGATCAACAGTATTCAGCAATGTGGCCTTTAGTGATTCAGGTGTCAGGCTAGGATTGAGAGCGGAAAGTAACGCTGCCGCCCCAGCAACGTGTGGCGAAGCCATCGACGTGCCTGACATTGTTCCATAAGTTGTATTGCTGCCAAAGGTCGTACTCAAGATCCCCGTACCCGGAGCCGCCAGATCGACAGTGACGAGACCCACGTTAGAAGACCCGTTACGAGTATCGGTTGAGGTTGAATTTGCCACGGAAATAATACTGGGCGAAGTATAACTTGCCGGATAAGCCGGAAGAGTATCCGTGTTTCGGGCATCGTTTCCTGCGGCAAAGACATTGAGAATGCCAACTTCACCCATTGCGTCGATGCCATCTTTCGTAGCCTGATCATAGCCGCAAGCTTCGTCGCATCCACCATAAGAATTGTTCGTAACTCGGATATTAACGCCTCGCAGCTTCATCATCCGAACGTAATTATAAGCGTTGATCAACATTGCCGAAGTCGTATCGGTCGGGGTGGAGTCGTAGATCTTGATCGTCATTATCTTGACACTCCAATTTACCCCGGTCACGCCGATCAAATTATTTCCAACCGCTCCAATCGTCCCTGCGGTATGCGTACCGTGTCCGTGCTCATCCAAAGGATTTCCATCGTTGAAAAAGAAATCTGCTCCGAAAACATCGTCAATAAAACCGTTCCCGTCGTCGTCAATTCCGTTTCCGGCTGTTTCCGCAGTATTCACCCACGCATTCCCGGCAATATCGTCGTGTGTGTACCGCAACCCGGTATCAATGTCCGCAACCACAACGGCTGAGCTACCGGTAGTTAGATCCCAGGCCGTCGGTGCCGATATCTTCGTCAAGCCGTACATCCCCGCATTAGTGAATTGCGGATCATTCGGCGTTACGAGCAATTTGTAATAAAAATTGGGCTGAACGCCAACTACGCCGGCGAGAGAACCGTATTCCTTGATCGCGGCCTCAACGTCAGTGCTCGAAGTGAGCTTTACCCGCTGCCATCCGGTATCACCGAGCGATTCAACCACCGAGCCTCCCACCGCACGGTGAGCCGCCCTGGCTACTTCTGAGAAGGGTCCGTTTTCGAACTTCACCAAAACCTCTCCCGAAACGTATGAATCAGCCTTAAACTTCTGCCCCAATACCTCGTTTGCTGAGATTGTCGCAACAAACATTATGAACAGGGCAAGCATCGATTTAGAACTACGATACATATATTACAGTGTGGAACAAATGGAAATTAATACAGCGAGTATACGCTTTTTGCAAAGAAAAACTGAATTATTTGGAGGGGTGAACCTGGAAATATAAATGGGGCGGCTAGTGGGATTCGAACCCACGACATCCTGAACCACAATCAGGCGCTCTAACCGCTGAACTATAGCCGCCATTTATCGATCTCGCAACTGAGATCAGAGTTGTCAAAATTTTTACCCCCGGCACGACTTGAACGTGCGACCCACAGCTTAGAAGGCTGTTGCTCTATCCAACTGAGCTACGGGAGCATATCAAAAAGCAACTTCCAATCTTAACGATTGCAGGTAAACAAGTCAACTTTTCCCGGCTGACTGCTTCAACTCCGCGATCTTTCCGACCATCTGCTCAAAAACCTCGTGCAGATCTAACTCGCTGGTATCTATGACAACTGCGTCGGCGGCTATCGTCAACGGCGAATCTTCACGTGAAACATCCCGCTCATCCCGTTCATTGATCTCCGCAAGCGTTTGATCATAAGTCGACAGCCGTCCTTTTGCCTGATCTTCCGTGTGCCGCCGGCGTGCCCTCGCTTCGGGCTTTGCAGTGAGGAAAAACTTTATATCGGCATGCGGGAAAACTACGCTGCCTATGTCGCGGCCCTCAAGCACGCAACCGTTCGGGGCAGCATTGCCGATCGCCCGTTGATGCTCGACCATGATGCGGCGAACTTCAGAAATGGTCGAGACGACCGATGCGGCCTGAGCCGCCTCGAGCGTGCGTATGTCAACCGACACATCGTCGCCGTCCAAAAACACCTTCATCGCGTCAGGTTCGCCAACCAGTTCGATCTTCGAATCTTCAGCAATATCAGCAATCCGGTCAACGTCACGGAATGGAATGGCCGCACGCTTTACCGCAAGGGCCACAGCCCGATACATCGCTCCTGTATCCAGATACAGAAGCCCGAGTTGTTTGGCAAGCATTTTGCCAAGAGTAGATTTGCCCGCTCCGCTGGGCCCGTCGATAGCAATGATCATCTTGTCAGGAAATTGTCTTTTTTGACCTTGGAAAGTAGTTTATCAAAAACCAGTTGGCATGACCTGCGGACTAGTGCCATTAGCTCGTCGTCAGGCAACAATTCGGGAGCTGGTCGAGGATCAACTCAGCCTTGACCCATACCTCAGACAACAGACGCCAGCGCGGCGACCGTCGTTGTAATATCTTCGGCCAACACATCGCAGTGCGTCACAAAACGGATCTTGCTGCCAAACCCTATTGAGTAGACCCCTGCTTTTTTGAGGTCCGCGACGATCTCAGCGGACGATCGGCCGGTGTATGTGATGTCGAATATTACGATGTTCGTCTCGACACTCGCCACGTCGATCGCAACGCCGGGCAATTCGGCGATGCCCTCGGCGAGACTGCGGGCGTTTTCGTGATCTTCGTGCAGGCGTTTCGGCGATTCTTCGAGAGCGATGAGGCCAGCGGCGGCGAGTATTCCGGCCTGCCGCATTCCGCCGCCGAGGCGTTTTCGCCAGATGCGTGCCTCGTTAATAAATTCTCTGGAGCCGAGCAGTACCGAACCGACCGGAGCCCCGAGACCTTTGGACAGGCAGAACTGCACCGAATCACAACCTCGCGTAAGATTTGCGACGCTGTCATTTAGGGCAACCGCGGCGTTAAAGATGCGGGCGCCGTCCATATGAACCGGCAATCCGGCATTATGAGCTTGGGCGGTCAATTCGGCACAAGCGTCGGCCGACATTACGCGGCCACCGGCGAGGTTATGCGTATTTTCAAGGCAAAGCAACCCAGTTTGCGTGTGGTCGTAAATGCTGTCTGTACTCAGAACGGGAGCGATCTCAGCCCACGTCAGCATGCCCGACCCATCACCACTTTTGACCGCTCTGATCGTCACACCGGCAAAGATGGCGGACGCTCCGAGCTCGTAATTAAGGATGTGGCCGCGTTCCTCGATCACGATCTCTTGCCCCGGTTTCGTGTGGACCTTGACAGCGATCTGATTTCCCATCGTCCCGCTCGGGACAAATAATGCCGCTTCCTTTTCAAAGACCTCCGACGCTCTTTCCTGCAGCCGGTTGATCGTCGGATCCTCACCATAAACGTCGTCACCGACATCGGCCGCCGCCATCGCGGAGCGCATTTTCTCGGATGGTTTTGTGACGGTATCGCTACGAAGATCGATCATTATAAAACTCTGCTTGACGGCAGAGGTATAATATCAAAATACGAACTTGGAGGCACAATTATGAGCGTAAAAGCTATTCCTGACGGCTACGAAGGCATCACGCCGTACCTTATTTGCCGCAATGCGACCGCGGCGATGGATTTTTACAAGAGGGCCTTCGGCGCGGTCGAACTGTACCGGATCGGCGGCCCTGATATGGTCGGCCATGCTGAGATGAAGATCGGCAAAGCAATATTTATGCTTGCTGACGAATTTCCGCCGATGGCGGTCGGCCCGGAAACGGTTGGTGGTTCACCTGTGAGTTTGTACGTTTACGTCGAAAACGTCGATGAATTTACCGATAAAGCCATTGCAGAGGGGCTCGAAGTTCTCAAACCTGTTTCTGACCAATTCTACGGTGACCGTTCAGGCCATTTCAAAGACCCATTCGGCCATCTATGGGGATTTGCGACGCACAAAGAAGACCTAACGCCCGACGAGTTGCAGGAACGAGCGGCCGCTGAACATGGTGGCTAGTGCTTGATCACTCAATTCTGAACCGAATCGAATATTCGCACCTCTTTGCCTATCGGCAGAACATAGAGCCGTTTACCGTCATTGCCGAAATGTGCTCCGTAGATCGATTCGGCAAACGGCATGCTCAGAACCTCCGATCCTGTTTTAGCGTCCCAGAGCTTCACAGTTTGATCTGATGATGACGTAACAATGCGTTTTCCGTCCGGGCTAAACGAAACGCCGTGGATGCCTTCGTCATGACTGATCGCGAAGATCTCCTTGTGCGATATTGTGTCAAAGAATTTGGCGGTTCGGCCGGATGCGACCGCAAACTGTTTGCCGTCTGGGCTGAACGCTATAGATAATACGCGGCCGGTTCCGGAAAAGACAGTCGCTAGAGATCTACCGGATACGGAATCCCAAAGCATGACAGACCCATCAGTGCCGCCGGTCGCGAGAGTCTTTCCGTCGCGGGTAGATGTAATATATGTCGTTCCGTTCTTGTGGTTCAGGTCGCGAACGAGTTTGCCTGAGTCGGCGTCCCAGATCTTGGCACTGTCGGTCGAAGACGTCGCTAGAACACGTTTACCGTCGGGGCTAAAGCCGACCGAGATCAGCTGATTGCCTTTTGCTTCTTCAAATGTCCGAAGTTCTGCTCGAGTTGCTATGTCCCACAATTTGACCTTGTTATCATTCCCGACGCTCGCCAATCTTTTTCCGTCGGGGCTGAACGCGACCGCATTTGCCGACTGACCGTGAGCTTGCCATACGGCTACCTCGTTTCCGGTTGAGATGTCCCAAAGCCGCAGTTTCCCAAGCCAAGCGGCAGTCGCCGCAGTTTTTCCGTCGGGGCTGATGGCAAAACCATAGGTACTACCATCGTGTGACCAAGCTCGGCGCTTCGCGTCGGAGGTCGAAAAGACCCAGTTCTTGATTGTGGCGTCACCCGAGGCTGTATAGAATGTCTTTCCGTCAGGACCGACGGTAATGGCATTGACGCTTTTTGTATGACCATGAAGCGTGGCAAGTTCTACACCGGAAATCACGTCCCAGACTTTCAAGCTTTGATCAGTCGAAGCCGACACAATATTCTTATTGTCCGGTGTGAACGCAACGCCATTTACCCATTTAGCATGGCCCGTCCCGGCTCCGCCTAGCTTTCGTGCCATTTTCCCTGTCGCAGGATCCCAGATCCTGATGGCATTGTCCTTTCCTCCTGCCGCCAGCCATTTGCCGTCCGGGCTGAACGCTATAGCTTGGCCCGCCTTATAAACCTCATCGCCTTCGGTTTGCATAACCTTAGGCTCGCCCCATTTTGTTGTATCCCAAACGGCGGCGATCTTGTCGACTTCCCACGAGGCGACGGCAAGCTGTCTGCCGTCCGGGCTGAACGCTATGGCGACGAGCGGTTTGATGCCGTATTCGAGCTGTTGAATGGACGCTCCGGTTGCCGCGTCCCAAACCTCGACAATTCCCCAAACGCCGCGTGCCTGCGAAACATTCCACGAGCAAGAAGCGACAATCGTTCCGTCGGGACTAAATGCCGCTGCGGTTATGCCCTTGCCCTGACCTTGAAATCGCCGAACCTCGCTTTTTGAGGTGATGTCCCAAACGATGATCAAATGTCGTGAAAACGCCGCTGCCAGTAGTTTACCGTCTGGACTGAATCCCACCGATTGCGGCGAGAGCTTCGGGTCGGCAAATGAGAAGACCTCGATCCCAGTTGATGCGTCGGTGACCTTTATCTTACGATCTGACGACGCACTCGCTAGAAACTTGCCATCCGCACTGACTTTGATCGCATTGACCGATCCGTCGTGAATGATACGCGAGCTATCGTGTTGTCTAGTTTGGGCATCAAGATAATTCCATTCCCAACCGCGATGTTTCGTCGGCGCTGATTCGATCCAGCGTCTTGCCTCGCCGGTCTCATTTAGTCGAATGGCACTTGAGGCTGCGGCTATGTGAGCAAGATACGATCGATACTCAACATCGCTTTGTGCAATTGTCTCTGCCTTAAACGCTGAAAATATAGACAGAAAGATCGTGGCGGCTAGGAGTGTCGTTTTCATATTCAGCGCCTATTTGTGGCAACGTCCGTGCGACTGTCTCAACAGCTGGACGAGCGAATTGTCGAAAATTCTCGAATCCGTCGCGACGATCATATGCGATATCCGCGGCATCGGACCAATGAGTTTTGCTTTTTGAACGTCTTCATCAAACGGCCTGTCACCTAGGTCAAGTCCTATCCGAAGCTCGCCTTTCTTTATATTCACAGCGCCGAACTCGCGATTCTCCAGAACCGAAATATACGTCTTTTTTGGCAGAAGGGTCGCATTTGGAAAGTTCGTTGCTATGAAAGCAGCGAACTCATCATAAAGCGGCCGTATATCTTCATTCTTACCAAACTGAGCATCGAGCAAACCGTCGGCGCTTTGATAAACAGGTTTGCCTCCATTGGCGTGAATGCCAGCGAGCAGAGACGCCTGCATATGATTGAACCCGTGATCGGCCTTAAGTCGCTCGATCACTTCGTTCCGCTTCTTTGTGCCAATACCATCGACGATCCCAAGCCACGTTGACAGGCTTTTGCCGGTCAGACCTTCGAGGCCGTCCATAAACTCTTTCTCAAACTCACCTGATGTTTTCTGTGCCATTTCGTTTAATTTACCTTTTACTTGACCTAAAACGATTTCCTCCGTTACTGATTCATTTTACGAGCGACGAACGCCGATGTATTGGAAAAAATTTACCTATCCGACTGGAATGTAATTCTGATAGTTCGTGTGGATCTTAGCGTACTGCTCAGGCGTGAAGCCAGAGAAATGTTTGAAATCATTGATGAAGTGCGATTGATCGTAAAATCCACATTCGAGGGAGATCTGTCGCCAATCGATATCTATCGCGGAGTCAATAGTTTTTACAGCCTTCTGAAATCGCATAATTTTCAGGTAGGATTTGGGTGTAACGCCGACTTGTCGGCGAAACATCTCGGCAAAGTGTTTCCTAGAATAACCGATCTTGTCGTTCATCCGTGCGATGTTGACCTCATCCGGCCGCTCGGCCATTTCGCCGATCGCGTATCCGACACATGGGTTGACCACCAACTGTGAACGAAACTCCTTGATCAAGAAATCCTCCACGATCTGAAAGCGAAAGGAGATATTACTGGTGGCGAGCAGCCTTTCGCGAAGAGAGCCAAAATCCGTTCCCCATACCAGATCGGCATCTACCACGCTGTCGGCGATCTCGTTCATTGGAAACGGAAAAAACGAAGCAGCCATGCCTTTTTTGAAGGAGATTACCATCATTTCGGACTTGTTTCCGGCGGGGATCGTGATCGGTTCGGTCCGCAGACCCGATGCCCATAGGCGATGGCACGCTTGGATCTCTTTCAGGCTCGTATTGTCGTAAATGAATTGAGGCGAGTCTTGAAAGTCGATCAGGATCTCGGTATCGCCGTTTGGAAGAAAGCGGTCGAAATTGTGAGCAAAGTTCACATCACTGAAATAAACTATTGACCCGACAAACTGATCAAGCGGAAACCCGGGAATATGGAGTTGATAGATCATCCGATACGGGCGCCCGACCGAGCGGGTTCTAGTGTTTTAACACACCAGCAAGCGAAGCACCAAGATTTTCGAGGTGAAATTTGGTTTTCTCGTCCGTCATTTCAATGGCATCGCCGTCGAACTTTTGCCCGACAAACGGGACCGCAATCTCAGTTGGTAAAACGTTTACGCCCATGATCGTAAACACTCCACGAAGGTGAGCTAGGCAGCGGATACCGCCAAACTGGCCCGGCGACGCGGTAATGAAGGCTGCGGTCTTGCCTTTGACCGGCTCGTACATCTTGTATTTATCATTTGAACGCGAAAGCCAGTCGATAGCGTTTTTGAATCCGCCCGGAATGCCGCCATTATATTCAGGCGATGAGATCAAAAAACCGTCGTGATCGCTGAATATGTCCTGCAACCGCAGAGCGTTTTCATCAAACCCGCCGGACTCGACCTCATCCGCGTTGAAAATAGGTAGAGGGAAATCGCGCAGGTCGATCACAGTCACTTCTGCACCGGCATTGCGGGCACCGTTTGCGGCAATGTTCAATGCGCGTTTGTTATACGAATGTTCGCGATAGCTGCCAGCAACGGCCAGGATCTTCGTCATATATTTAGCAGAGGTCTTCCGTTTCGATCTGTGAGATCTTGTCAACCCGGCTTGCATGTCTGCCGCCTTCGAAATCGGCGGCAAACCAAGCCTTAACGATGTCCGGAATCGTCCCGACGGGTGATGTCCTGGCACCGATCGCCAGTACATTCGCATTATTATGACGTCGTGCGAGACTTGCAGTTTCCTCGTTCCAGGCGACCGCGGCACGAATGCCCTTTACCTTATTCGCCGAAATTGCCATGCCCGTTCCCGAACCGCACACTAGGATTCCCTGCTCAAAATCACCTCGGGCTACGGCCTCGGCAACCTTACGTGCGTAGTCAGGATAATCGACCGAGTCTGCCGAGTGGGGCCCCATATCGTCATAATCCACACCAATCTCGTCGAGAGTATGCTTGATAAGCTCCTTTCCCTCAAAACCCGCATGGTCAGCCGCAATTGCGATCTTCATATGTTTTCCCCTGCCTTTCGAATAAGTTTATCGTTTTCCGGGCCCAGTTCAAAATTTTTCAACCGGGCAACGTGAGCGAACTGCAAAATCTCCAAGTAGAACCGTTCAAGAATAGAGCCACTACAGGAGAATTGCGATGAAAATTAAAACCCTGACCATAATGATCGCGGCATTGCTTGCCATTACGTCGACCGCATTTGCGGCCGGCAACACCGCGGACGAACTGGCCGCACGGGCCATCGACGGTGACAATGACCTTGCCAGAGCCTCGATAAACGAGCTGCGCTCGATGGGCAGGACCGGCCTCGACGCCCTGTTTGTAAAGTACGCGGCCGAGATCGCGTCGTTTAGGTCGAACGGTGTAGCGGACGACAAATGGAAGCAGATCTCCGCGGCTCTCGACGCGGTCGCAATGCAAAAAGACGCGTATGCGTCTCAGCTCTACTGGTACACCGACCTCGAGGCTGCCAAGGCGGCCGCAGATGCCAAAAATAAGCCGATCCTCAGTCTACGGTTGCTTGGCAACCTCAGCGAAGAGTTCTCTTGTGCCAACAGCCGCCTGTTCCGTGCCGTGCTTTACCCAAACGCCGAAGTCTCTAAGTTCCTTCGCGATAACTACATCCTGCATTGGAAATCGGTCCGTCCGGCACCGCGAATCACGATCGATTTTGGAGATGGACGCAAGATCGAACGCACGATAACAGGCAACTCGATCCATTATATCTTAGACGAAAATGGTGTCATCATCGACGCACTTCCAGGGCTTTACAGCCCCAAGGCATTTCTCAAATACCTGACTCAGGGCAGCCAGATCAATAAGATCGTGGACGGTCTGCCGCAGGCGAATAAAGAAAAAGCTCTGATGAAATACCGCAAAATGAGCTTCGATCAGATCCGAGAAAAGCGGGACAAAGCCGTGTCATTTGCCGGCGTCAAGCTTACCGAAACCGCTGACGGAACCACCGCAATTCTTGCCGCCCCGATCGCGACTGCAAAAATGATGGTGGTTGACGAGATCTCGCTGCTGCGTGTCTATGATGACTTTGCCAAATTCGAAGCCAAGATCGATTTTGCCGATTGGGGCAAGCTTGCCAGGCTGTATTCACCTTCGCCAAAGCTCGATGAGAACAGCGTTGCGTTCATTCGGCGGCAAAATGCATCCACGGGCCTGAGCGAACAGGAGTTCGGCGGGCTGTTTACGAAACTCGACAGTTTTATCGCTCTCGACACCACCCGAAACGACTTTCTATACCATACGAAACTATATGAATGGTTAAATAGAGACCGTGGAGTTGATGTCGAATCCTTCAACACTCGTGTTTACACCGACGTCTTCAAGACACCGAGTTCAGATAAGTGGCTCGGACTGTACGCGACTGACGTTTATACAGCTTTGGACGGCAACGGCATTATCAAATAATACGTCCAACGGACAGGTAAAGGACGCGGGTGTCTCAGCTCCCGCGTCTTTTTTTTGTCTAAAAAGTTTGTTGGAGCGTGATAAAGTTCATATAATTACGCCAGTTCGTCCGATCTATATTAATGTCCGGTTCTGCGATCAAACAACTTCTGCTTCTTTCGGTACTCATCGTGATGGGCGTGGGCACCTCTGCCGCGCAGGATTTCCTGCCGGAACTCGTCAAACGGATCAAACCATCGGCCGTCGCGATCGAGACGTTTGACGCTAAAGGAGCGACGCTTGCCCGAGGCAGCGGTTTCTTTACTGCGGCCGACCGGGTGATAACCAACCGCCACGTTATCGAACGTTCGACGCGGGCGGAAATTCATCTGCTCGACGGCAAGAAATTTCCGGTCCGCGGTGTGCTTGCGGTCGACGGCGAAGGCGACCTTGCGTTGCTGCAGGTTGACGTTCCGCGAGGACTCGCCGTGCCGCTGCCGATCATACGAGCCGTGCCGCAAGAGGGCGAAACGATCGTCGTCATCGGCAATCCGTTCGGGCTCGAGGGCAGCGTTTCCAATGGGATCGTCTCGGCCGTACGTGAGATCTCGGGCTACGGTAAGATCATCCAGATCACTGCTTCGATCTCGCCGGGCTCGTCCGGTTCGCCGGTCGTGAATATGGCCGGACAAGTGATCGGCGTTGCTACGCTACAGGCGGCCGAGGGTCAAAATCTTAATTTTGCCGTGCCCGCCGAACGCATTCTCCAACTCAAGATCGCGGAGGTCCAATCCTTTTCGTCTCTCTCGGCCGAAACTCAGAAGAATAAGCGTTCGTCGGCCGAACGGCTTTATTCGCAGGGCTTGGCGATGCTATCGAGGGATGATTTTGCCCGTGCCGTTCCCTACTTTGAGAAGGCCGTCGAAACTGACCCGAATTATGCCGAGGCGTGGTATCAGTCGGGATATTGTTATGGCGTCCTGGGCCGTCATACTGAGGCTCTGCGGGCTTCGCGCCAAGCGGCAAAGCTCCGGCCCGAATGGTCCGAAACGTATGTGAATATCGGCGCGTCGAGCTACGCTCTCGGTCAGTACAAAGACGCGGTCGAAGCATATCGGCAGGCGATACGATTTGACGAAGACAATGCCGAAACGCAATACGCGTTAGGCCTGACCTTTGGCAAAATGAACCGCAGCGATGAAGAATTGCTTGCCTACAAACGTGCTGTCGCCCTTAAGATGGACCACGTCAACGCGATCGAGCGGCTCGGACTGGCGTATTTTAAGGCCAAGCGATACGGCGACGCGGTCGGTGCGTTTGAGCAGCTCAAGATCTACCGCCCCGATGCCAAAACCTATAATTATCTTGGCGAAAGCTATTTCGAGGTCGGCAAAACCGAAGAGTGTATCGAAGCTCTGAATAGTGCTCTCGGCTATGATCCCGACTTTGAGAAAGCCCGTTTTAACCTTGGCCGAGCCTACATTAAGAACGGAAATCGCGACATGGCTCAGGTCCAATTCGAAATACTCCGAAACGCACGTTCTGACTGGGCAGACCGCCTTTTAGTTTTGCTGAATCCTTAGCGACAGATATCTCAGGTGGGTTAGTGAGGGGGTTGCATAAATACCGCTCCGCCAAAGGTGAGGAGCAGTATTACGCTGACAAACGCGTTGGTTGTGAAGAATGCAGCATTCATCTTGCTGAGGTCAGTCGCTTTGACCAATGTGTGTTGGTAAAGCAGCAAGCCGCCAACGGCGGCGACGCCGGCCAGGGCGAGCCAACCTAGTCCGGTCGCGAAATATAGCAGGACGAGGACGATAAATGCCTGAAAGTGAAACAGACGGGCGATCCAAAGTGAGTTTTTAACGCCGAACCGTGCCGGTATCGAACGCAGGCCCGAACGACGGTCGAATTCATAGTCCTGACACGCATACATCACATCAAACCCTGCGGTCCACATCAATACGAGCAGCGACAGCAGCACGGGCACCTCGGAGTCGAGCGAACCGCGAACCGCGATCCAAGCCGCTGATGGCGAAATAGCCAACGCAAGCCCGAGCACCAGATGGGCGAACGCCGTAAATCGCTTCGCATACGAATAACCCAACACCGTGATCAAAGCGACGGGCGAAAGGGCGAACGTCAGCCAGTTGAGTGAATATGAAGCAAGAAGAAAAATGCCGATCGAGACGTATAGAAATATCCAGGCGAATCCGACCGAGAGTTTTCCGGACGGTATTTCACGTCCGGCGGTTCGAGGGTTTTTTGCGTCGATATCACGGTCAACTATTCGATTGAACGTCATTGCCGCCGAACGTGCCCCGACCATTGCAATGGTGATCCAAAGTATTTGTCGCCAGTTGGGCAGACCTTCCGCCGCCAGGACAGCTCCCAGAAAGGCGAACGGCAAGGCGAACAGCGTGTGCTCGAACTTGATCATCGCCAGCGTGATCTTTAGTTTTTCGAAAAAGCTACTCAATATGATCGTACTGACGCGGGACATCAACATGCACAAAAACGCGTCCGGCCCAAACGAAAAATATTAGCACAATACCGTTTTGCGCACGCCACACGGTAGAATAATTTGATGCCAAGCGGTACCACGCACGACGCAATTACATTCTTACTCGCATTTCCGGCGGCCGCGGCAACTTATATGCTCACGCAGCGCCCGGTCAGTTCATTGGTTGTCGGAGCGGCGTTCACATTCGGTGGATTGATGTTCGGGCCGGATCTCGACACGGTCTCACGACAGTACTCGCGGTGGTGGATCTTCAAAAAGCTTTGGATTCCCTATCGCAGCTTTTTCAAGCATCGTTCACGCTTCTCGCACGGACTCGTTTTCGGTGCCCTATTCCGCGTCATCTATTTTCTCGGTGTTGCCACCATTCTGGCTTATCTGACGGCATTTGTATGGAACGCGATCGCAGGCGACAGCACGCCCGACGCAGCCGATTTTCTTGCGGCATGGCAAACCGTCGGCAATTTTGTCAGGAAATATTTCGGCGAGAATTTTCTACTTTTTACCTTTCTGGGATTGTGGCTCGGAGCGGCGAGTCATACCTTTACCGACATGGCCGGGACATTTATAAAAACCGGACGCCGCGAAAAGTTCTTCTAACGACGCCCGCCGGTCCGTGCCGACAGTAATCTTGTCGCATGCCGCCTGACGGCATCCGACACGTTTCGATTTTTCGAGAGAGCAGTCAGATCGCGCAACTGCAGCCGCGACATGATCGTCAGAGCATTAGCGATCGGCGTCCTGGGGTTTCGGGCGAGGCTGTGCATCACGCTGTAGCTACGTGACCACTGGCGGCTTGATGCGATCTGCCGAAGAATGTCTTCTGAGATCGAACGCATGGACGCAATATTCTCGATCTCCTGCTCGCTAATGCGCGGATTATTAACAACAGCGCTCGAAACAAGGCGGTTCGGGTCGCGAATGAGGATATTGCGGGCCTCGCGGTCACCTTTCATGCCGAGCTTGACGCGGTCTTTTACGCCCATTCGCATGATGCGATTGATCATCGAAATGCGTTCGCCCGGGATATCCTCTTCTTCGTTCCTGAGTTCGCCAAGGATCTTATCGAGTGTCGCCTGACGCTCGGCTTCGGATTCCTCATAAATTTCCTCGATATACTCGAGGCCGAGCCAGGAATCATCGGTTTCACGGTCGAGCACCTCGATATGCTGAGCGAGAAATAGTGCGTCCTCAACACTTAGCCCGGCCGCGTCGAGATCTTCGGCAAATTCGGCCTGTTCGATAAACTCCGCTGCCGCCTCTTTTCCCTGCGCCCGCAATTCGTTCGCGATCTGCTGGGCTCCGCGCTCTTTTTCAAAAAACTCGCGTTTTGTTTCCGCAGCACGCCGCTCAGCCTCGGACGTGCGGTGCGAATTGCCGATGATCGCGTCGATGATGGTCGAATCGCGAATGAGCAACTGTTGGTTTAGCGAGATCAGTTCGAGCAACTCGCCGCTGGTGGTCTTGCGCGCAAATGCGGCAACAGACGTGGTCGGCGTCTGCGGATTATGTAAGATCGCCTGATAGACCGAAGTCGGAAGGTGCTCTTGAACCGAAAAATATGAAAGTACGGCCGGTGAGACATCAACCGCCTCAAGTGTGGTCTCCAACGCCGAAGAACTCTGGGTTCCGAGCGTAAGTCGGGCGTTTTCGCGAAGTTCCGGGTCATTTCCTTCCGAAAATGTAACGAGTATCTCTAGCAGATCGGCCTGCGGTAGAGGCAAAATGCCGCGTGACGCAGCAACCTGAGCAGGGCGAGGTGCGGTACCCTCGACTACGGCTTTGACTACTGGATTGCTCGAAAAGATCCCTGAACTCATAATAAGTCGGAGATTTAGGTCTATTGGCTGTATTGAAAAACAAGGAGGCGAAGCGCTTTAGAGCCAAGTCAATGTTACCACAAACTGCCATAAATTTGACTAACCACACTGCTTAACATAGTTTAAAGCTTCGGATTGACTTATGCTTGATCCGATTCACTCGGCGCCCGCGTCTAAATATAAAATTTTGAAGTTATAGATAATGATCAAAGACGAATTAGAACAACTGATATCCGATAAACGCGCCCGCATCGGCGTTATAGGACTAGGCTATGTCGGCCTGCCGCTGATCGTCGAATTTGCCCTCAAAGGGTTTGATTCGGTCGGTTTTGAGGTCGACAAGAAAAAGGCGGACGAGATAAACGCCGGCCGTTCGTATATCGTTGACGTGACGAGCGAGAACGTCGCCAACTGCGTCAATAACGGCAAACTGGCCGCAACCACGGATTTTGGGCTCTTAGGTGACTGTGACGTGATCATCATCTGCGTCCCGACGCCGCTCAGAAAGACGAAGGATCCGGACATGTCGTACATCCTGACCGCAGGCGGCGAGATACAGAAGACTCTCCGACGCGGCCAGCTCATCATTTTGGAATCGACGACCTATCCGGGGACGACGGACGAGATCCTGCAGCCGATGTTTGAGGAGAAAGGCTTTAAGCTGGATGCCGATTTCCTGTTGGCTTTCTCGCCGGAGCGTGTCGATCCGGGCAATCCGCAATTTCAGACCCACAATATACCTAAGGTCGTCGGTGGATGTTCGGCCGATTCGACCACCGTGGCGGCATTGCTCTATGGGCAGATCGTAGATAACGTGCACCCTGTCTCATCCGCCCGGGTAGCCGAGGCGGCAAAGCTCTGGGAAAACACCTTTCGCGCCATCAACATCGGTATGGCGAACGAAATGGCCAAGCTCTGCAATGCCCTTGGCATCGACACCTGGGAAGTGGTCAGCGCCGCGGCGACCAAGCCGTTCGGCTTTATGCCGTTCTATCCGGGCCCCGGCATCGGCGGCCACTGCATACCGCTCGACCCGCATTATTTGTCATGGAAGGCACGTCAGCACGGATTTGATTCGCAGTTCATCTCGCTAGCAGAACAGGTCAATTCGACGATGCCGAATTACGTCGTCGAACTTGCAACTACGGCACTCAATGACGTCAAGAAATCAGTAAACGGCTCGAAAGTGCTGATCCTCGGCGTAGCATACAAAAAGGACATCGACGACATGCGCGAATCGCCGGCACTGTCGATAATCGATTTGCTGCGTGCCGACGGAGCAGATGTTTACTACCACGATCCGTTTGTCGAAGAGGTCACATTTGACCACGCGTACACGATCGGCGACGGCGACCCGCTCTATAACAAAGAGCTTACCGACGATCTGATACGCGAATCCGACTGCGTCATCATCTGCACCGAACATTCGCCCGTGGATTATGGAAGGGTTTGCGAACTCGCTAACCTTATAGTCGACACCCGCAACGCACTGTCCGCGGACATTAGAAACGGCAGCAAGGCTAGAGTTGTGCGACTGTAAGTACCGGGTTCCTGAGAAAATGATCAAGGTACTGAACATCGTCGGCGCCCGGCCAAACTTTATGAAGGTTGCGCCGATCTATGCCGAGATGAAGCGGCGTCCGGCGGAGTTCGATCCGATGATCGTGCATACCGGACAGCATTACGATGCGGCGATGTCGGATTCGTTTTTTGACGATCTGGGCATGCCAAAACCGGACGTGTATTTAGGCGTCGGATCGGGTTCGCACGCGGTGCAGACGGCTAAGGTGATGACCGAGTTTGAACCGGTCATTCTCCGCGAACGGCCCGATTGGGTGTTGGTAGTCGGTGATGTCAATTCGACAATTGCCTGTACATTGGTCGCGAAAAAGCTTGGGGTCAAGGTCGCTCACGTCGAAGCGGGCCTGCGTTCGCGTGACCGCACGATGCCGGAGGAGATCAATCGAATTCTTACGGATTCGATATCGGACCTGCTGCTGACGACCTCGCAAGACGCAGACGTGAATCTTGCTGCAGAAGGAATTCCTGCGGACAAAATACGCTTTGTCGGCAACGTGATGATCGATTCGCTGCTTGAGCATCTCAAAGTTGCCGCGACATCGACCATCCGCGAAACCGTCGGCGTCGTCGAAGGCGAATACGCCGTCTGCACGCTGCATCGGCCGTCTAATGTCGATGACGAACCGACGTTTACGGGCATTATCGATGCCTTGGTCGATGTGTCGAAACAGCTGCCGATCATCTTCCCGGTGCATCCGCGAACGCGTGCGAAGATAGACGAATTTGGCTTGGCTCACAAGATCGCAGAATCGAAAATTCGGTTGATCGAACCGCTCGGCTACATCGATTTTATGCGGCTGTATTCAGGAGCAAGGCTCGTTCTAACAGATTCAGGCGGCCTGCAAGAGGAAACGACGGTTCTCGGAATTCCGTGTCTCACACTTCGCGAAAACACCGAGCGTCCGGTCACGATCACGATGGGAACGAATGTCCTTGTCGGTACCGATCCGGAAAAGATCAGAGCTGCGGCTAATGAGGCGCTCGCGAATGAACGCACTTCTGAGGTGAAAGTTCCGCCGCTCTGGGACGGCAAATCTGCGGCGAGGATCTGCGATGTCCTGTCAAAAGAGGCTTTCGAGGTTTCTAACGAATCTAGACTCAGCTCTGACACGAAAAGATAAGCATGACCAGATTAATCTTATTCTCGATTGCGACCTTAGCACTTTGCACGACGGTTTATATGGCGACAAGAGCTAGTTTTGAGTCGGCCGATTATCAGGTGATCTCGAAAGATGGAGATTTTGAGATCCGAGAATACAAGCCGATGATGCTCGTTTCGACCACTATGAAGGGTGCGGAACTGCGAAACAACTCGGCGTTCCAACGTCTTTTCGGCTATATTTCAGGTTCGAACAAAGATGGTCAAAAGATCTCGATGACGTCTCCGGTTTTTTCTTCAAATGATTCCGAGGCGTACACGATGAGTTTTCTTATCCCAAAAGACGTCGCCGAGAAGGGAGCTCCCGTACCGACTGACGATAAGGTAACGATCGAACCGATGGAAGGTGGCCCTTTTGCCGCCTATCGTTACAGCGGCTATTCCAATCCGGAAAAGATCAAAGAAGCCAAGCAAAAACTAACCGACTGGATAAAAGCCAAAGAGCTTGTCACCAAAGGCGAAATGTTAAGCGCCGGCTACGACCCGCCATACACGCCCGGAAATCTTCGCCGAAATGAGGTTTTGATCAGACTGAGCAAATGATCTGAAAGGTAGGTATTTAGAGATCTGACTTCGTGGAAGAAAGCCCTGTCTCTTAGCCGAACGGCTGTTGTGGCTTGGGCTTTTTTACATCGAACACAATTGGATCATTTCGTATATGTCATTCTGGTTTTGGACCTTTAGAAACGATCGTTCTCACCAAGCCGGGAAACCACCTCTGCAACCAAACTATTACTTTCCCGTGGGTTGTGAAAACGTAATTTCTTCTTCGCTTAATTATGGCCTTCACCATAACTTTGGCAGCTTTGTCCGTCGGCCACATTAAATTCGATGGACGTGGATCTGAGCGTTCAGGATGCCAAACGCCGTCATTATCGGTCCTTGCGATCTCCGATTCTACAAATCCGGGATGCAGAGTAGTGCAACTCACTCCTGTGCCCATTAATTCAACCTGCAATGTCATACCGATCGAATTTACAGCAGCCTTTGAAGCGCCATAGGCTCCGACATGTGGATTAGGAAGATAAGCCCCCACACTGCCGACCAAACCAATACGACCCTGGTTCTGCTTCAAATATGGCAGGCTGTATTTTACCGTCAAGGCTAATCCGGTGACATTGCCTTGCAATTGCCTGTTCCAATCTTTTGCAGTCAGCTCATCAATACTTCCAAAAACACCAAAACCGGCATTGGCAACGGCAATATCTAAACGCCCCCAAGTGTTTATGATGTGCTAAACAGCATTTTCTATCGACGCTTCGTCCAGAATATCCACCGGAACGACCAATGCGTCACCACCCGAAGCCTCAATTTCAAGTGCGATCTCTTCTAATATCTCTTTACGTCGGGCAGAAAGCACAACCTTATAGCCTAATCTTGCCCACTCACAGGCCATAGCTTTGCCGATCCCAGAAGACGCCCCTGTGATCCAAACAACGTTTTCCTTCGTGTTTGTCATTGCAAGTTATTATTCGATCTAGCTTTTGGATCGTTAAACCGACGCTCAACGTTTAAGTTTGAGCATCGGCTTAACATTTTGAGATCGTCGTTGTGTGCGACCGTTTGGGACTATTTTGCTTTACCCATCGGATAGCCGGCCGATTTCCATGCCTGGGTTCCGCCGACCAGGGCGTGAACATCCGCAATACCTTTTTGATTTAGTTGGAATGCCAGACCGGCACTCGTGTGTTCGTTCGGTCAGGAACAATAGACGATTATCTTTTTCCCTATCGGGATCGCATCGACCTTTGGCTCCTCGTTTCCAAACGCCACGTTCAATGCACCAGCAATGTGCTCCGACTTGAATGCAGGTTCGGCACGGCTGTCAATGAACACGACCTTTCCGGCGTCAAAGTCCTTTTTGGCATCGGCTAGAGCGATTCGCGGTACGTCAGCATCGCTTTCAAATTTCTTGAATTCGACAGCCTTTTGGCACGCCGCAAAAAACACTACGCCCGCAGCCAACATCGTCAATGTGCGAGTAATATTTGTGATCATTATTTTTCACCAAACGCGGCCAGCACCTCGTCCGCGTGCTCGGCGACGTTTACCTTGTCAAAGATCTTAACGATCTTGCCGTCGTCGATCAAAAAGGTCTTTCGCATCGTTCCCATATACTTTTTGCCGTACATGCTCTTTTCGCCCCAGACGCCATAGGCTTCGACGATCTGTTTTTCGGTGTCGGCAAGCAGGTCGAACGGCAATTGATACTTCGAGATAAATTTCTGATGCGATTTCTCGCTGTCGGTCGAAACGCCGAGCACCTTAATGCCCTTTGCGTTAAATACGTCGTCAGCATCACGAAACGAACACGCCTCTTTGGTGCATCCGGGCGTATCGTCTTTCGGATAAAAGTACAAAACGACCCGCTTACCGGCAAAATCCGAAAGCTTCACGTCGTTCCCGTCCTGGTCTTTGGCGGCGAAATCCGGCGCCTTATCTCCCTCATTTAACATCAGATAAATTCACGCCCCTTGAAAATTCGAATTCTCTAATCTTGCCCGATACAACTGCCGAATGCAAGCTACTTACGCCTGCCAAAATTCCACTTGATACCCGTTGTCAGCAGAAAATCGTTCTTCTCGGCAAGCCCGTTGGGGCGGTTATTAAATCGGTCTCCGACCGTGATGAACCATCCGATACGCTTGGTTATGTCCGCCGACAGCGATGCGTCGAAAATAAACCGGTACTTGCTGATGTGTGTCAGATCCTGATATGCGGTGAACGTCTTTTGGACCTTCAGACGGTCATTGAATTTATGTTTGAATACCGCGGCACCGAGTGCCTCGGGCGTATCCGTATTTGCGCCGACCTGCCATGCTCGGTTCCACGCAAGACCGACCAGTAGATCTAATTCAGTTCGGTCATTCTTGATCGTGTGATGGCCCAATCCGCCGCCGATCACTGAACGAAAATTCAGCCGCTTTGGCCGGTCACGCTCGAAATCCCACGAAGCAAAGGTAAACAGTTTTGCGTTGAAATCACGGTCGTAGCGAAATCCGCCCCACACCGCATTCTGGGTCGTTTGCAGTGCCGCACGGCGGTTGCTGTTCCACAGGCTACGGGCGTAAACGGTCAGTCTGTCTTTCACTCCGGCCTTTGAGGCGCGAATGCCGGTAGCCATCGTCGATGTTCGGCTGTTGCCCGCCGTGTAGCTAAATCCGATATTCGCATTCCCTTCCCATCCGTCGATCAATCCGAAATAACGCTCCCCGCCGAATAGTCGAGCCGGAGTTTTTGCAACAACCGGTGTCGCCGGTTTCGTTTCAGTGTTGTTCTTTGGTGGTGCGGGCTTGTTGGCGGTCGGCTCTGCCGGCTTTTCCGGCTCCTTCGGTTTCGTCGCCGGTGCCTCGGTTCGCTCTCCTGCAGCGGATACGTTGGTCAACGGCCGTTCGAGATCGATCGACTCGATGTACTCCATCGCGATCTTTATCCGCCCGGCGTACTGTGTTTCGAGTACAACGCTGTCGCGGTCACGCGAGATCACGATCCCCGACAGACGGTCACCGTTTTTGAGCAATATTTCATGCGCCGAAACGCTCAGCGACGCTGTGATTATCAGCGCTAAAGACAGCAGTAAGGGGATCTTCTTGTTCATCGGATCGAAGGTCAGGTCTAAATTTCCACTTTGGAGATACAAAACGCCGCAAAAACCGTGATTCTATCATTTTAGAAACGGACTGTTAATCGAAAAGATCCTGCCCGGCGTTTGACGCTGGCGGGATACGGGCTATAGATTTGGTAACTGAACGCAATGAAAATACTAGCGGAAAAAAAAGCTCTGAAGATGCTAGCCGTGATCCGCGACGAATTCGCGGCCGATATCCGCACAAATTACGAGCACGCTGCGAAGAGCTGTGTTACTTGCGACACGCCCGGAGCATGCTGTCTGGACGCCCATTTTGTGAACGTTCACATTACGCCGCTTGAGGCGGTCGCGATCCGGAACGTGATCGAAAATTTGCCCGACGAACGTCGAAACCAGGTAAGTCGGAGGATAACAGACACGGTGTCGCGATTTGGGCTCGACCGCGATGGAGACACATTTTCGCGGACCTACGCCTGTCCCTTATACGAAAAGGGCACCGGCTGCCTCGTTCATGACGAGGCCAAACCGCTGCCCTGTATCCAACACGCCTGTTACGAAAATGCCGCCGATCTGCCGCCCGACGCTCTGCAATCCGCCGCCGAAGCTGCGGTTGCACGCCTGAACGAACGCACTTACGGACAACCTCAGCCGTGGCTGCCGCTGCCCGTCGCTATATCCTAAGCCGATTTCCTTAGCTTTCCGCCCAGGATCGTCATCGGGATGAGCAGCACGAGAAAAACGAGGTGATACCAGATCGGAAGATATTTCCATGCGACGGCCTCGACACCCGCGCCAAATAAAAACAAGATTATGCCGAGTATAAGTGTGCTGCGTCGATTTTCATTGGCAATGATCGCCGCAAGAAAGCCCGACATTATCGATATCACGACGCTGCGTATGATATGCATCGCCAGGATCGTCGTGTCAGCGGTAAAGGCGTCACCGTTTGTCATCGCCTTTTCAAATGCACGCTGATGCTCACCATACCAACCGATCGCGCTCATCATTACCTGATCGCTGCCAACCCACAAGATCGACCACGCAATAAAGCCGGCGATCACGCCAAGAATCACTCGGAGCATAGATTATCCCTCGCTAAATTATATTTTAATGGTGCAGTTAGTTTCCGATCGTCATAAGCCGTTTCCAGCGACAACCGAATTCTGCCTGTCAGAGTAGTAGCGAACGGCTCCAATGTCAATCGCCTGCCCACGTCAAAGTCGTCACCGATGTCGCACATCTTACGGGATATCTGTTAAGATTCATCACTATTCAACTGAAAAATAATGACCCCGCTGCTCGACAGTATCAATCAGGATCTGATCACCGAACTTCGAAAATTCGGACGAACGCACAAGTTCAATGAGAACGAAGAGATCTTTGCGGGCGGCGACAACGCCGATTTTCTGCCTGTCGTGCTGTCTGGCAAGGTCAAGATGATCAACTTCCTCGAACCGGGCAAAGAGGTCATCATCGGGATCTTTGGCAAGGGCGAAATGTTTGCGATACCGCCGGTCTTTGACGGCGGACGCTATCCGGCGACCGCGATCGCGATGGAACGCACTGATCTGCTGATGATCGCTCGTTCGGATTTTCTCGACCTCATCCGCCGGTCGAGCGAGCTTGCCTTTGCTGTCATCGAATGGACATGTGCGATGCTGCGGGAAAAAACGGCGACTATTCAAAATCTCGCAACCGCTTCGCCCGATCACCGTATCGGCAATGTGCTTATAAAACTCGCAAGTGGGAATACCGACGACAGCCCGGTCAAGATCACACTTCGACGCGAGGATATCGCAAAAATGGCAGGCCTGACGACCGAGACGACAATCCGCGTAATTCGCCGTCTGGCCGAACTCCGCATGGTCAGGATCGACCACGGCAAGATCTTCATCGACGACATTTCAAAGCTCAAACGCCACGTGGAAAGCTGATCTCGCCGCCCTGAATAGCACCGACAAACTGCCGCATCCGACCGGCGATCGCCTCAGCACGCAGCTTGATAAAATCAGCCCGTTCACCACTAAACAAACTGTCAGTCGTGCCATTAAATATCTCCAGCCAACGCCCGAAATGTTCGGGCAGCAGCGGCGTTTTCTCGTTCAGATGGCCGTGAACCTCAAGTGGATTCCTGCCGTGCCGGGCGTATGCACCGGTCTGAAAAACGATGGTCTCCCAAAAATCACCGATCACCGGCAGGTGGTGTTCGAGGTCAAGTTTCGCGATATCATTAAAAATGTATCCGATAACATCATCCGCCATCGCCGCTGAATAGAACCGCTGCATCAGCAGGTCGATGTCGGCTCGGTTTTCGATGTCTTGTAGTTGCTCAGGCCGCATAGATTCTTTTCAATTTAGAACACGAACCGGGCAGATCGATCAAGTTCGATCTGCCCGGTCCTCTGTTTGTCGCTGCTACTGCATTTCGGCCGGTTCCACGATCGGTGCCGGCTCATTCTCGCCCTTTGTGACCATCAGTTTGATCGCAAACCATACGAACGCGACCGCTCCGATGGCAAAGATCGTGTCACCGAATAGCCTGCCCCATCTGAGAAACTGCATCAGATCGGTCTGCATAAATTCCGGACTGCGTGCCGACCAGTAACCGACTGACACAGACTGATAAGTTTGCAACAACCCGATCGGCAGCAGGCTGAGCAGCATCTCCATCAGCATACCGATGTTGATCGCCCAGAACGCAAAGCCGATGAGCTTGGTGTTCCACTTTCGTTCCGGCTGCATTGCCCGCATACAGAACAGCAGCAGGCCAAGGCCGAGCGTGCCGTAAACGCCGTAGAGAGCTCCGTGAGCGTGGACCGCGGTCGTATTGAGGCCCTGCATATAATAGAGTGCGATCGGCGGATTGATCATAAAGCCGAAGATGCCGGCACCGACCAGATTCCAGAACGCCACCGCGACGAAGAAATACACGACCCATTTGTATTGAGCCAGCCACGGGCGTGATCTTGAATGGCGAATGTTGTCGAACGCCTCATAGCCGACAAATACCAGGGGCACGATCTCGAGTGCGCTAAAGACCGACCCGAACGCCAAAGCGATCGTCGGCGTACCCGCAAAATACAGATGATGGAGCGTGCCGATAATACCGCCGCTGAGGTAAATGGCACCCGACATGAGCGATGCCTTGGCGGCATGCTCGGCGTCGATGACCTTGAGCCGTGCAAAAAGATAAGCGATGACGACGGTCGCAAAGACCTCGAAAAAGCCTTCGACCCACAGGTGAACGACCCACCAGCGCCAATATTCGACAACCGTCAGGTGCGAACGCATTCCCCAAAACAGGCCCGGTGCGTAAAACAACGCGATACCTGCGGTCGTACCGAGGAAGAGCATGATCAGCGATTTGTTCGAACCCTCACGCCTTAACGCCGGTATCGCCGTACGGCCGATCAGGAACAGCCATAACAACAGGCCGACGAACAATGCCGCCTGCCAGACACGGCCGAGATCGACGTATTCATAGCCCTGGTGTCCAAACCAGAACCACATGTCGCCGCTGCCGAGTTTGTGCATGACGCTCATCCACTGTCCGGCCATCGAACCGAGCACGACGATCAGCAGTGCGCCAAACAGAGCGTCAACGCCGAGTTTTTGAAATTTCGGTTCCTTACCGCAGATATACGGAGCGATAAACAGTCCGGCCGCGAGCCATGCGGTCGCGATCCAGAAAATACCAAGTTGTGTGTGCCACGTTCGGGTGACCACGTAGGGCAGATAATCCGCGAGCGGAATGCCGTAAAATCCGCCGCCTTCGACACCGTAGTGAGCCGTGATGATGCCCATCACGATCTGCAGCAAAAAGAGCAGCGAGACCACGAGAAAGTACTTGACCGTCGCTTTTTGCGAAGGTGTCAGCGTCTCACCGATCAGCGGATCGCTGTCCGGCGTGTTGCTGTCTTCGGTCTCGTTTCGCCAACCCGCGTAAAACCACACCATCGCTCCGATACCGGCGATCAGCATGATAACGCTTACGCCTGTCCAGACAATGGTCGAACTGGTCGGCACGTTGCCGACGAGCGGTTCGGACGGAAAATTACTGGTGTACGAGATGTTGTTGTTCGGGCGGTTTGCCGCCGACGCCCACGACGTCCAGAAAAAGAACGACGTCAGCTCACGCAGCTTGACCGGATCGGACTGCGCGTTTTTCTGAATTGCGTAGTCCTTGTTACCGTTGGCGAAAACGTCCGAGTAGTGTTTCAGATTATCCTCGAATGCCGCGGCCCGAACGGAATCAAGAGTGATCCGCCCGGTCGCCTCGTCGTAGGTGTTTTTCCGCATCATGTCCTGCAAACGCTGCCTCAGCATCGCTTGCTGTTCGCTGGCCAGAGCGTCGTAAGTGCGGCCTGATTCCGCCTGTGCCCAGGTGTTGAGAATAAAGACCGACTCGCGATGCAGATAATCCGCGGTCCAGTCCGGCGCGACGTACGAACCGTGTCCCCAGATCGAACCGACCTGCATTCCGCCCATTGCCTGCCAGACGTTCTGGCCGTTCAAAACCTGTTCAGGGGCGATCAGCACCTTTCCGTCGGTCGTCACCACCTCTTTCGGTATTGGCGGAGCCTGCCGAAATATCTCGGTCCCGATATAACCGAGCACCGCAAAGGAAAGCACGAAAACCGCACCTAAAATGATCCAAAGCCGTTTCATAAGATTTGCCTCTTTTTGTAGCCGCAAGACGCGGCGAGTGATTAATTCCTGTTCTGAGCCTAAATGGCGGGTTGGGATCCAAAAATGATTTGAATCATAAACTCAGAATTTTTCGAATTACGTTGATAAGGCATCATACGACTTTATGTATCGCTTTTGATAGTATTTATTTTTGGCCGCCAAACCTGTCGTCCGCCCGTGGCGAACGCAAGGGGAGATATATGCAGTTTTCATTTGACCGACAATTACTCGAGATCGCCGACAAGGTCGAGGACGGCGAACGCCTGAGCTTTGACGAGGGCATGGCATTGTTTGCGACCGACGACCTCAACGCTCTCGGCAAACTCGCGGACACCGTCCGCCGACGCAGGCATGGAAAAACGACGTATTACAACGTCAACCGCCATTTCAACCACACGAACATCTGCGTCGCCGATTGTAAATTTTGCGGCTTTTACCGCCGTGCACGCCAGGACGACGCCTATACGCACTCGATCGAAGAAGGCATCGATATCGCCCGCACCGCAGTTGCCGAAGGTGCGACCGAACTCCACATCGTCGGCGGGCTCAACAGCAAACTGCCGTTCTCGTATTACACCGACCTGTTCTCGTCGCTCAAGCGTGAGTTCCCTGCCCTGCACATCAAGGCTCTGACGATGGTCGAGCTTGATTTCTTCGCACGCTTTTACAAGATGTCGGACGAGGACGTCATCGACCAATTGCACGCCGCGGGAATGGACTCGTGCCCGGGCGGCGGTGCCGAGATCTTTGCCGAACCGACGCGTTCGATCATCTGCGATCACAAATGCGGAGCGGAACGTTGGCTCGAACTCGCCGGCAAGGTCCACGCCGCCGGCCTCAAGACCAACGCGACCATCCTTTACGGCCACATCGAGACTACGCAAGACCGCGTCGATCATCTCGTCCGGCTTCGTGAACAGCAGGACATCTCGGGCGGTTTCCAGTGCTTTATCCCGCTCGCGTTCTATCCGCCGGGATCCGCACTCGAATCGCTCCCCGGCCCGAGCGGCGTCGACAGCCTCAAAATGATCGCCGTCTCACGCCTGATGCTCGACAACTTTGACCACATCAAAGCCTATTGGGTCATGCTCGGCAAACAGCTCGCCCAGACCGCACTCCACTACGGCGCCAACGACCTCGACGGCACCATCACCGACGGCGGCGAACTGACCGAAGCCTACTCCGTCGAAAACGGCGAAGTAAAAATGTCCAAAGACGAGCTCATCAAAATGATCGAAAACGCTGGCTTCGAGGCCGTCGAACGCGACACCGTCTACAACCGCGTCGCCGCAGTGTAAGTTTGTTGTCCAGTTCCGCGTTGAGTGAAGTGTGGGTGCGACGATGGCGAGAATGCTCAAGAATAATCTAACGAAAGGTCGAGTACGACACTTGCCGATCATCTTGGTCGCAGTGCATCTGGTGTTGATATTAATCGCGTTGTGCCAAGTCGAGTACCATGGGGGCGGATTGCATCCGATTAATCAGCCGATGATGGTTCAAATTCTAATAATCGTGAATTTTCCTGCGATGTTATTCGCTGGAATGCTTGTTATTCCGGTTGTCTTGAATGTGTTTGGCCTTCATGCGAATGAAACAACGCTTTGGCTACAGGTTGCTCTATTCATTGTTTGCGCGTCGCTTCAATGGTGGCTACTTGGATTAGCCTTTCGTCGTGTATTTGCCTCGAAGGCTAAGCAATCGTCGAACGACATTGAGCCGAAAAGCTGACGGCTAAGTTCTCCCAATCGTCCTCCGAAGGGCAGAAAAATCGACGCGAAGCACTGCAAGTCGCTCACGAAGCTTTGAAGGTGCCTCACGAAGCGGTGAAGATGGTTAACGACGAGCTCATCAAAATGATCGAAAACGCCAGCTTCGAGGCCGTGGAAAGGGACACCGTTTATAATGAAGTTGAGGGGGTTGGGGTTTAGATATGACTCTTTTCAGTATTACCAAAATCAAGATTTGGGTTCTATGTGGGATTGTTTTCCTTGCTGCTTTTGTCACAACGGCGCAGAACAAGCCCCAATGTGTCGCCGAGGTCGAGCAGGCAACGGCGGCAGCCGAAAAGACTAAGGATTATTCGCAGGCTCTTGTGAAAGCAAATGAGTGCGTACGCAAGGCCCCAAAGTCGATCGATGCCCTTTTCGCTCGAGCAAAAGTCCGTACGAGCAAAGGGGAATTTGATCTAGCACTCGCCGATCTCGGCAAGGCGATAGAACTCGATGCAAAGAGTGCCGACGCCTATCACTGGCGGGCGATGACGTACTGGGCCAAATACAAGAAGGAATACCCCAAAAAAGAGAGTTTTCCGTTGGCAATGGCCGATTTTGATAAAGCCATCGAAAAGGATCCTAAGAAAGGCGAATCATATCTGCGTAGAGCTGTGATGAAACGGGAGTCAATGGGCAGCGGTTATCTTGCTTTAATGCCTGAGTTCAATAAGGCCATCGAGCTGCTCACCGGTGGCAAAGACCCCGTGGCGCTTGCATCGGCCTATTATGAACGGGGCCACGCATACGGTCTCGATCGGCGATCTGATCTCGCGGTCGCCGACTACACCACGGCCCTCCAGATCAAGCCGGACTACTCGGCGGCGTTATTAATGCGAGCCACAACACATGGTCTGAATTTTAAGTTTGGCGACAGATCACAAGCCAGCTACGACGCCGCCGTCGCCGATTACACCCTATACCTCAAAGTCGAACCGCCGACAGCGTCTACGTATATCTCGCGCGGAAGCCTTTATGAGGACAAGTTCGACAGAGCGAAGGCCGTCGATGATTATCGGGCGGCGTTTGCTATCGATCCGAATAATGGATGGCTTAAGGAGAAGTTCTCTCAGATGGGCATCTCACCCACACCGCCGTCGGCAACGCCAGTCCCGACACCCGTAACAAAAACCGGTCCGACGGCCGAGGAATTTGCCGCAGAAGGCAGGCGGCAGATCTTCGGTAAAAATTATGATGCCGGGATAAAGGCTCTATCCGAATGCGTGCGGTTAATGCCGGACGCCGCCGCCTGTTTCGCTTTTCGGGGTTACGCCTACGGGATGAAAGGAGATATGACTTTGGCAAACGCCGACCACGCCGCTGCCGTCAAACTGAATCCCAAAGAAGTCGCGATCTATTTCGTTCGCGGAATGATGTTTGTCGAATTAGGCAAGAAAGTCGATGCGGCCACTGAGTTTCGCAACATGTTAAAGCTCGATCCAAACAATCAGCAGGCACAAAAAGCTCTGCAAAGCCTCGGAGTAAATCCAAACTGATGCGTGACAAACCCGCCGCTGAATCCGGCGACGAAGCAAAAATGTCCAAGGACGATCTCATCAAAATGATCGAAAACGCCGGCTTCGAGTCCGTAGAAAGAGATACGGTTTATAACCGCATGGAAAAGGCTGCGGTCTAGAATTTCACGATGCTTGAAACTGTGAATATCGGTCGGTGGACGCTTGAAGTCGATCGCGAAGCGACGGAGTCGGCGTTCGCGAAAATACCGCTCGGTTCGCCTGAAGGCTGCGAGTGCGACTACTGCAAAAATCTGGTCGTTGCACGCGATCACGCATACCCGCCAGAAGCTCGTGAGCTATTAGGAATGCTTGGCATCGACTACCGCAAGGAAGCCGAAACCTGGGAGTGGAATCGAGTTGACTCGAATCTCCATAGTTATGGCGGCTTCTTTCACTTCGTTGGCAATCTGAAAAGTGGTGCGGAGGCGGTGCAATATGACGGCAACGTCGGCACGTTTCATCTCGAACGCGTCGGAGACTACTTCGAGTACGGCTTCCGAGGTGACGCTGCACTCGTGGAGGAACCGTTCAATGACCAGCCGATTGTCCAATTAGAGTTCACAACTCTGGTGCCGTGGATGATCGACGCTCCTGACCCTGAATAATCATTCGCAAAGCCGCGTACGTTTCTTACGAAGGTGCGCGAGTTCTTTACGAAGCCCTGATAGTGCCTCACGAAGCCCCGAGAGAAAAGCGCTATAATAGTAGATTAATTGCGGCCTAAAATATGATTGACGAGATTCGCGAAAAAATTGCCGCTGGGTCTTTCGAGTTTTCAAAACATGCGGTTGACCAGAGCATTTTACGAGGCATCAGCGTTCAAGAATTGCGCGATGCAATTCAGTCGGGCGAGATCATTGAAGATTACCCGGATGATAAGTACGGCCCGAGCTGTTTGATCTTCGGGATGACACCGGAAAAAAGGCCATTGCATCTACAATGCAGCTATCCGTCGCGTCCGCTCATCAAAATCGTAACGCTTTACGAGCCGGATGAAAATTTGTGGACGGATCATAGAGTGAGGAAGCAACAAAATGCAGGTTGAATCGATGAAAGAAACAAAAGTAACTTACACGCTGGAGATGGACGACAAATTCATCATCATCGAGAACGTCCCGGCTCGGGTATCTGAGGAAACAGGCGAGCAGTTCTTTTCCCCTGAGACCGTCGAACGTTTGCAGCAGACCGTTTGGGGACACGAAAGGCCGAAACGAATCATAGAAACGCCGGTGTATGAATTCGCAATGTAGCGTCACCATCACCGACGGCGAAGAAGTAACAATGACCAAACAAAAGATCATCGAAATGATCCAGCGTGCCGGCTTCGAAGCCGTGGAAAGAGACACCGTCTACAACCGCGTGGAGAAGGTCGCGGCTTAGAAAATGGCAAAAGGATTTTAATTACCCCGAATTCGGGGTAATTGGACGCTCCGCATCGCGGCCGTGTAAGTTTGTCGTCCGGTTTTGAGTTGAGTGAAGTGTGGGTTTTGCAATCCTGATTTATGAATTGGGAGTCTCGAGAGGTCTTATGCGATATCTTGCGGTCTTAGTTGTAGCGTCAGCGCTCGCGGCCTGTCACGCGGTATCGACTGAAGGGATACGTAATTTTCCAGTGGAACGGCCGGTTACATTCGCCCCAAGTGCCGAGAACGGAGGAAAGCAATGTCAACCAATCTATTACGGACTGGGAGACGGTGACGGTATCCGCGACGTTAGGTGTTTTGATCTACAAGTCAGGCTTTCTGAGGCCGCTTACGCTGGCGATATTACGACAGTCAGATCTTTGTTGGCAGACGGAGCTAATGCGAATTCACAGGCAGGGGACCACTATCATCCGCTCGACGCAGCCGCCGCAAATGGCCAAACTGAAGCCGCGAAAATCCTTTTGGACAACGGTGCCAACGTAAACTATTGGCATCCAATTCATGGATTTCCGTTGGGCCACGCAGCCTACAAAGGGAATTCGGAAACTGTGGAATTACTTCTCTCGCGTGGAGCCGACGTAAATCTAGAGAGCGACGGTTATACGGCACTGCGAACAGCTCGCGAGGGGCAACATCCCGAAATAGTGGCGTTATTGGAACGAGCAGGTGCCCGCTAGTTGCTTCCTAGATTCCTCGCATACCCAGGAATCGAAGCCGAAGCACTGCAATTCGCTCACGAATCCTAACGAGTTGGTCGCGATGCGATCATTAGAAAATAGGCCTTGATCATCGAAATGATCCAACGCTCCGGCTTCGAGTCCGTCGAACGCGACACCGTCTACAGCCGTTTGGGGAAAGAGGTGACATGAATTCAACAGTGAGAATGTTCGCTCGATTAATGGTATTAGCGGTTCTGCTTGGGGTCGTTAGCAGCGTTCAGGGACAATCTACCGAGCGTGATCGAGTACTTCGTCTGCTCGGTGAAAGCTATCAACGAGTCACCGATGCGAAGATCATTCTGTTTGAATTTGATCGATTTCACGTTATCCGGCCCAAATTTGACAACCGGAAGAAGCTCATCGAGTTGGCACTTGAGCCGAAATATTATTTTGAAGACGATCACCCGGACTGGGCTGAACCTGACGATTTTGCAAATCTCTCGCGAGCCGAATTTATCGAATTATCAACCAAGCTGAAAAATATAAAGGACCTTGGAAAAATAGTGCAATCGGTGAACACAATTTCAGCCGTGACCAATATGACCGCATGGTATGCGGAATATTACCGAAACGCGAGTTTTACGTGGGGCGTAGTTGTCGACCTTCGGAAAGGCGACGACCCGCCATACGAGGTACGGTGGTTTCGATTTAAGTACGGGGCCAACGCGGATAAGCCACGCAAACACGGGAAAAGTATCAAATTCGACCTTCCATCAACATCCGCTCCGCCAACCGTCCCGAAATCGCAGCCGAAGCCATGAAAGTTCGACACGAAGCACTAGACGGCATTCACGAAACCCTGAGAACGTCCGTGAAGCGCTAACAGAACTCCCGCCACGCTCAACTGTCGGACCACATAGTCAAAACTAAAAATCATTGACGCTTTGTCGTATCTGTGCAACACTATTGCACATGTTACACCGTGCTGCCTGTTCTGGTTGCATCGGTGCGTCCGCGATCTTTGAGAGTGTATTGAGTTTCAAATTCTGAGTTTCAAGACCGTCTTGGAACGGGCTTTTTTTGTGAGCGGGACATGTGGGAAAACGCTGGGACAACGGGACAAGGTAAAGAGCTGTGCATCAGCATCTAACCTCAACACTGTCAGCAATTTACAGCCGTTTTTAGGCTGAAAAACGCTATTAAGGTTTAGTAAGGCTTAATAAAGCCTATTAATCCTTAATAAGATCTAATAAGGAGAGTTTAAAGATATGACTTCTAAAATAATGACCATTTCGATACCGGAATCGATGTACCGGCACGTCAAAAACCGCACATCCGGTGATGCCTACGCATCGATCAGCGAGTACTTTCGCGAACTGATCCGCCACGACCAGAGACACACGCTGCGTGCACAGCAGCAGGCCGCGGCCGAACGGCAACAGCTAGCCTCAGCCGCCCGCCGCCCCGTCGACCAATACTCGGGCCGGAGATATTGATGATCAATGTAACCCGCAAAATGCGCTAGAC
The DNA here is from genome assembly GCA_017983495.1 of Pyrinomonadaceae bacterium. Taxonomy (GTDB): domain Bacteria; phylum Acidobacteriota; class Blastocatellia; order Pyrinomonadales; family Pyrinomonadaceae; genus OLB17. The sequence continues at coordinate 113,739 of JAGOBH010000004.1, forward strand.
TACCGTCTGGATACTCAAAGCCAGGAGAACGGACATTATGCGGCAAACCAAAAATCCTATTTGTCTTTGGTACACTGGCGGGGCTGAGGCGGCGAGGTTTTACGCCGCGTAGCGGCAACCTGATCGTAGCCGTGGGTTTCTGGCCTCAAGGATCGGCCAGTGCTAAAGGCCGTCAACCCACGGCTACATTCAATTGATCGCTACGCGATCCAAGACACATGGAAAATACCGAAGTCGCCAAACGCGTCTTCGACGCCATGATGAAGATGAAAAAGATCGACGTAGCCGCGATCGAAGCGGCACGATGTGGTTGAAAGAAGTATTTGAGCAATAGCAGAACGAAGAAAATGAATTGGTACGAGACCGAGTACATAAACCGAGTCGGACTTCTGGATACGGGTGAGCTTTTCATCGGAATTGACAGCAACGGGAATACAGACTATCAATATGTTTATCGCGAGGCAGCCGGCGTCTACTGGGACCCGACACTCAAGGGGTTCAAATCGACCGAATTGAAAGAATGGACTCCTTCGCAATGGTTCGTGCATATGGTTGAAATTGTTCGTCAAGCCGTGGGAGTTAGACTGGCAATGCTTGATTCCGTTCACTGGCGTGGCATTTCTGAGCAAGAGAAAGCAGCTATCAAGTCACAGACAATTAATTAATATATGAGCAAACAGACGTCGCAGCTATGGAAGCCGTCCGGAGGGGTTAGAATCGAGGGATAGATATGAGTTTCAAATGCCATACCTGCGACGATACGCACGAGGGATTGCCGCACATTGGGTGTGATTACCCAGACCCGTATTTCGATATACCTGAGGAGGAACGCGATCAACGGGTTTTTCTCACTTCAGATCTTTGCAGTATCGATGACGAAGACTTTTTTATTCGGGGCGTAATCGAAATTCATGTCCATGGAGAAGACCACCCCTTTGGGTTTGGTGTTTGGGTTTCTCAAAAGAAAGAGAATTTCCAGACCTATCAAGATAATTTTGAAACCGACGAGATCGGGCCATTCTTTGGGTGGCTCTCAAATCGCTTAGTTTGTTATGACGAGGACACGACTTGTCTAAAGACGATGGCTCACTTTAGGAGCGACGGCCAGCGACCATTTATCGAAGTTGAACCTACCGATCATCCACTTGCAATCGATCAGCACAACGGTATCACGCTTGAACGGGCTTGGGAGCTTGTTCATCATTACATGTGATCATAAGAACATCATGAGCGACACAACGACATTGACCTCAGCACTCGCGACCGCTCCCGGCGTGATCATTCCGCTGATCCGCGAGGTGCCGCCGCAGATACTGAAGCGTCGTCCGGCTCCGGCGAAGTGGTCGGCTTACGAGCACGCCGTTCATCTGTCGCAATCTGACGTCGCGTTTCGGGCTAGACTTGACCTTATATTGTCCACGCCCGAGCCACTTATCGAAGTGATAGAGAATTCGGCCGAGGACGAGGCGGGTGCAATGCTTGAGGTCGATCTCGACGCGAGCCTCGACCGCTACGTTCGCGAACGTGAGGCTCTTGTCGAGAGATTGAAACAGCTTTCGCCCGACGAATGGCATAAAACCGCCGTGCACGAGGCGTTCGATCATTATTCAGTGTTTATAATGTTCCGGCATCTGCTAAACCACGAGATGCTCCACGCCTACCGCATCGAAGAGCTGCTGCTCAAGAAGGATTGGGATTAGCGGATCTCGTTCGCAAACAGGCTGGAGCGAAGTAGATGAAAGGGTATGAACAATTCCAACACATCCGATCAGCGTATTGCAAAAATGACCTTTGGGTCGGTCTATCCTCATTATCTTGCAAAAGTCGAGAAGAAAGGCCGCAGCAAGGAAGAGTTGCATCAGGTCATCGAGTGGCTGACGGGCTTTGACGCCAAGCGTCTGCAGGAACTGATAAACCAAAAGGTAACTTTCGAAACGTTCTTCCAAGACGCGCGGCTCAACCCCAACGCACACCTGATCACCGGCTCGATCTGCGGCTACCGCGTCGAGGAGATCGCCGATCCGTTGACTCAAAAAGTCCGGTACCTGGATAAGCTAGTCGACGAACTGGCAAAGGGCCGAAAGATGGAAAATATCCTGCGCAGCTCGTAGGGCGTTGGTGAGCGTCGTCGCAATCGACGATAAATGACGTTTGAAACGATTTAGGAGAGAATAATAGAAATGAGACGTTATTTAGGTTTGGCAATTTGCATCGTAAGCATTGGGGCGTTGAGCACTCAAGCTCAAACCTGGGGCTGTGGCGAACGTGATTTTAAGTGTCAGCTTGATAGTCGAATGAAAGCGTTGCAGGCCGACCCCAAGGACCCTGAGAATTATTACAATCTTGGAATTGTATTTCAGCGTAGCGGGGCACATGCCCAGGCTGTCGAGTCGTTTAGCATGTACATCATGATCCCGGGTCTAAAACCAGAATTCGTCGCCGACGGGTATAACAACCGTGGAATATCGCAAAGAGCGCTAAAGAAGCCTGATTTGGCCTACGCGGATTACACGAAAGCTATAGAACTAAATCCGAAAAAGCCTGAGTATTTAGTTAACAGGGCTAATGCGTCCGTGGACATGAAAAAGGTTGACCTCTCAATGACAGATTACGCGCAAGCAATAAAGGTGGATCCGGCATACGGTCAAGCCTACGCGCAACGAGGGCTTCTATACGCGAATCAAGGTCGCGTTGATGACGCAATGCGTGATTTCGCAAAGTCTATCGAAGTTAGTCCAACGTACGCGGAGCCATATTATAATCGCGGCACAATTTACTCCGGTAAGAAAGAGTTTGCCAAAGCAATACCTGATTATGAGAAATATGTTTCCCTAATAAGCGATCCGGTCTATCTCTCTGACGGATATATGAATCTGGGCATCGCTCAATTTTATACGGGTAATCCGCAAAGAGCGGTCGATGCGTTTACGAGGGTCATCGAATTTCAGCCAAAATGGCCCGATGGTTACCGAGCGAGAGCAATGGTGTACCGGGAAATGAAAAAAATCGATCTTGCCGAAGCCGATGAACGTCGTGCCAGTGAACTCAAGTAGCTCAATTCATCGGCGACGGTCTTGAACATGAACGATTCCATAACGAAGAACCCAGACGCCGCCATCTGTATCGAGCGAACATTATCTGCCGGCCCGCGGGAGATATTCGCGGCGTTTGAGGATCCGGAAAGACTTGCCCGTTGGTGGGGTCCGGCGGGATTTACGAACACATTTGAGCGGTGCGAGTTCGAACCCGGCGGTCATTGGGTGTACGTCATGCACGGCCCGGACGGCCGCGACTACCCGAACGAATGCGTCTTTCGCGAGATCGAGCCCGAAACCCGAATCGTCATCGAGCACGTCGTACTGCCGCTTTACACGCTGACCATCACGCTAGAAAATCGTGGCGATAAAACCCATCTGACATGGCGACAGGAGTTTGAAAACGATGTTTTCGCTACGAAGATGCATGATTTTCTCACAACGGCCAACAACGAAAACCTCGACCGGCTCGAGGCGGTACTTGCGGAAACGGTCGCGTAGCGGCGCCTGAATATTATGAATATTGAACTAATACCGGTAGACCGCGAGGATCTTCTAAGCGAGTTAAAGACGCGTTTCGAAGGGAACATGCATCGCCACGAGGGCCTTAAATGGGTCAACGTACTCTCTAAACTTGAGGCCGACCCAGCGAAACTCTGCTCGCTTAGCGAAATGGAGCGAACCGGCGGCGAGCCGGATGTTGTCGGATTTGATAAAAAGACGGGCGAGTTTATTTTTTACGATTGCTCGCCGGAAAGCCCCAAAGGCCGCCGGAGCCTTTGCTATGATCGTGCGGCCTGGGAATCGAGGAAAGAGCACAAACCGGAAAGCAGTGCCCTAGACGTCGCGGCAGCGATGGGCATCAAGATTTTGAGCGAAGACGAATATAGACATCTGCAAACGCTCGGCAAATTCGACACCAAAACATCCAGTTGGATCGAAACTCCAACGGATATCCGCGCGCTCGGCGGAGCGATTTTCGGCGACTGGCGTTACGGCCACGTTTTCATTTACCACAACGGCGCCGAATCGTACTACGCCGCCAGAGCATTTCGTGGATCACTAAGGGTCTAAAATAAGGCGATTAGCAAACGGATCGCCACGTTCTCGCAATTACCCGTGTCGTTCACCGGTAATAGACCTAGAATGATTGTGGTTTAGGTTAGCTCGGTTTTCTCCAGCCTTGGGCGACGTTATGGTGTATGGTTCTTCTAAGGTGTAAATTATGTCAAAAGAACCAGAAGATAGATCAGAATTGAATGGAGTAGTCAGTGCTGCCGGCCTTGTCGAGTTTCAAACCGGATCGGTCATCAGTAGGACGATCGTAAAAAAGACGGCAGGAACGGTCACGGCGTTTGCGTTCGACTCCGGCGAGGGCCTGAGCGAACATACGGCGCCATTCGATGCATTGGTAATGAACCTGGAAGGCGAGGCGGAGATCTCGATCGCCGGTGTTCCTCATAAGCTTGTTACTGGCGACCTTCTTAAGCTGCCGGCCGGCGTGCCGCATGCTGTTAAGGCCGTCACGCCGTTCAAGATGCTCTTGATAATGATCAAGGCCTAAGGAACTCCATCTGCAGTTAGTGCAATTTGATCCATATGATTCGACCCGTAAAAAAGCTCGGCACATCGCTCTTGTTTCTGACTCTGCTATTAGCCGGGTCTTTCCAGTTTGTACTTTCGCAGGATCCGCGGCCGGTCTTTCAGGGGTCACCTTCGGTCCAGGTCGACACGGCATCGCGACCTGTAGCGAGACAGGAAAAGCGAGAGTTTTCGTTTGAGGCCGATCAGGTCTATTTTTCTAATCAATTTGACGGAGCTCGTTTGACCGAGGTCGTGAGAACCGCCGAGAACGCGTATACGATCACCATCACGCCTGAGAATGCACCGATAAACATGAGTCCGTGGTATGCATTCAAGGTCCGGTCGCAAAACAAAAAGGACATTTTCGTTACTCTTGAGTATCCCGAGTTTGCCCGACACCGGTATTCGCCACAGATCAGCAAGGACGGACAGAAGTGGAAACCGCTTGAGAGCGACCGCATCGAGGAGATCGGCAACGACCCGAACGATAAGAGTGCAACGGCCCGCCCAAAGAGCATCAAGATGAGACTTTCGACGGGCATGAAACCAATTTGGATATCGGCTCAGGAACTGCAGAATTCCACACAGGTTTTCGCCTGGATGAACAAACTTGCCCGAAAAAAAGGGCTTAAGATCGAAGACATCGGCAAGAGCACCGAAGGCCGCCCGTTAAGGATGCTGACAATAGGCAATCCGAAAGCGAAGAAGATGATCCTCGTCATCTCGCGGCAGCATCCGCCCGAGGTCACAGGCTATTTTGCAATGCAGGCATTTGTCGAACGCATCGCATTCAAATCAAAACCGTCCAAGGAGTTTCGCAAGGACTGGGTAATGTACGTCGTGCCTCTGATGAACCCGGACGGCGTAGATAACGGTCACTGGCGGCACAACATGGGCGGCGTCGACCTCAACCGTGATTGGTCTGCGTTTAACCAACCCGAAACTACTGCCGTTCGTGAATTTCTAAAACGCCGCGAGGCCGAATCCGGTGGCAAGTTCTATTTCGGCATCGATTTCCATTCGACATGGGACGACATTTACTATCCGATGGAGAAGAAGTTTATCGACAGCAATATGCCAGGGCTAACATGGAATTGGCTCGACGCCATTAAAAGGTCGATACCGAAATATGAGCCGAATATTCGCCCGAACGACAAACTCGAGCCGACCATTGTTTCTCGCAATTATTTTATGAAGGCTCATCGGATGGAGGCGATCGTTTTCGAGATCGGCGACAACACATCCCGCGATTTTATTGAGAAAAAGGGTCGGGTCGGCGCGGAAGAGCTCATGAAATTATTGCTCGCGGATCCGAAATGAATCGGGAACCTCGAATAGGGCTGATCACCATTTTACAGAACGCTCACGCCGGCGAGGTGGCTGCCGCGTACGCATATCGCGGACATTGGAGATCTCTCGGAGATTCTCCTGAAAAATTACGGATCAAAGAGATCGAAGCTGAGGAGTGGGATCATCGTCGACGTGTAGGCAATTTGTTGGCAAAGCTTGACGCACGGCCCCGGCCTTTGCGAGAGAAGATCTTCTGGACGATCGGGCGAACTCTCGGGGTAACTTGTTTTTTGTCTGGTTGGTTTATGCCGATGTATTTTGCCGGCCGGCTTGAAAGCAAGAACTCGGTCGAATACGAGGACGCCGCCGTCTTTGCCCGCGAACTTGGTATGGAAGATTGTGTCGCCGATCTCATCGACATGGCCCGAGTCGAAGTCGAGCACGAAGAGTTTTTCCGCACCGTCGTCGCCGGCCATCGTTTGCTGCCGTTGATGAAACGGGTCTTTGGCTGGAGCTAGCTGTTGCCGTTACGATGCTATCGTTTCGACTGAAACCACTCAACAAACTTCGGAATTCCCTGTTCGACCTTGGTCGTTGGCGAATAGCCGAGCAGTCGTCTGGCTTTTGAGATGTCGGCGTAGGTGATGGGAACATCGCCGGGCTGCATTGGCTGTCTATCGATGATGGCCTTTTTGCCGAGACTTTCTTCAAGCAATTCGATCAGACGGCTCAGTTCAGTCGTGTCCGATTCGCCCAGGTTAAAAACCTCGTGCATCGATCCCTCATAGTCGATCGAGGCACGCACACCCTGGATAACATCGTCGATATATGTGTAATCCCGACGTGTATTTCCCTCGCCGAACATCGGTATCGGCGTGCCGTCCGATATCAGCTTTGAAAATTTATGTATCGCCAGATCGGGCCGCTGTCGGGCACCGTACACGGTAAAGAACCGCAGGCACACCGTTCGGATATCATGCAGATGCGAATAAGTGTGACAGATCAGTTCACCTGCCGCCTTAGTCGCAGCATATGGCGAAATAGGCTGGTGAATGCGGTGCTCTTCGGAAAACGGCACATCACAATTAATGCCGTAAACGCTCGAGGACGATGCAAATACAAATTGCTTAACGCCATTCTCACGAGCAAGTTCTAGCAGATTGATCGTACCGTTAATATTGGTTTCGGCGTACAGTTTGGGCTCGGCAAGCGACGGTCGCACCCCGGCTCGGGCGGCCAGGTGGACGATACATTCAAACCGGGATTCGGCAAATACACGCGACATCGCCGCGGCGTCACGTATATCTGCTTCGACAAACGCGTATTCAGGACTGGCTAGATGTCCAACGATATTCGCACGTTTGATCGACGGGTCGTAAAAATCGTTGAGATCGTCAACTACGGTAATGTTCCACACACCCTCGCCCAGCAAGCGGTCAACCAAGTGCGAACCAATAAAACCGGCCCCGCCGGTGATCAATATATTTCGTTTCACTTCTTTTAATTTAGATCCGGCGGCGGGAAGACTGTCGCAAAATCAATGTGCAAAATTATCACCAAAACACCGGAAATCACAAAGACCTAATTCAAGAATTTTCGGCGGGCGTGGAAACGGTGCAAGATCTCTTCAAGAAAACCCTCGTACGAAAAGTCGGCCATGTCGTAATTCGGCTTAAGTTTGTACATCAGCGGCAGTGCGATTCGCCACGCCATCCACGTACGTTGCTTTTCGGTCAGATCCCAACGGCGCCTAAGAAAACTCTCAACAACCTCGATCTCGCTCTCCGTCAACTGATTAGTATCGGCTCGAAACTCGATGCGTTTCTGTACGCGGCTAAACGCCGTATCGCTAACCGGATTGGAGAACGTTTCGGCAAATGTCGGAGCCTCATCTGCTCGCTCCCGGATGACGACCGTACCGGCGAAAATGTCGCCGAGCCGTTGGTCACGATTGCTCAAAAAGATCGCGATCAGCCCAACCGAATATACCGGAATCACAAATCCCGGCACCGCGTCGCCGATCCGGAGCAAATTACGCGTAACGGCTTCCCACAGCGTGATAGGCCGGCCATCCTCGCGGATGACCCGCAATTTGAGCAGCCGTTTGCCGGGCGTCTGCCCGTTCCAAAGCCATTCGAACAAAATAAAATACCCTGAAAAGATAAAAAAGATCGCTAGTATCATCAGGGCAACCGTCCATTTCGGCATTTCACTGAACATGTTATCGGCTGCATCAGACAAAGAAGCAGTCCCCATTCCGGCCATGCTTAGCGCGATCCAGGCGACGATAAAGATCGACATGTACTGAATGAAATGATCGATGGCGACCGCGAGAAACCGGTTACCGATGGACGCTAACGCAAATTCGAGCGGCACACGCTCGGGCGTCTCGATTATCAGTGTCTCTTCGGTTTCGATTATGTGACGGGCCATTTTAACCGTTATTATTCGGTTAAAGGGCGAGAATTGCAAAACTCGCCTTTCATCTTGTCAATCTTTGCCGGCGTTCTCTATACTCTAGATTGCAGACTAGAGGGTTGTCAGAAACTTAGCATTGAAAACAGAACTTCACAGAGGAGAGATTTCCGCGGCCGGCCAGCGATTCGCTATCGTCGTTAGCCGATGGAATCACGCATTGACCTCACGGCTCGCCGACGGTGCGGCCGGGGCACTCACAGGCGCTGGTGCTGACGCCGAATCGATTGAAACATTTTGGATTCCGGGAGCTTTTGAATTGCCGCTTGCGTGCCTCAGGGCTGCAAAGAGCGGTCGATTTGACGCAGTTATTGCTCTTGGCGTAGTCATCCGCGGCGATACGCCGCATTTCGATTATGTCGCGGGCCAGGCCGCAAGCGGTGTTACGCAGGTTTCTCTGTCGACAGGTGTTCCCGTGATGTTCGGCGTCATTACCGCCGACACCCACGATCAAGCAGTCGCCCGATCCGGCGAAAAAGAAGATAATAAGGGTTACGAGGCAGCAATTTCAGCTGTCGAAATGGTCGCCGTTCTCCGTGAGATCGGAAACACGGCCGAAGGAAAGGTGTTTCCGCATGTCGTTTGAAAAATCAGAAAAAAATACGGGAACACGGCACAAGGCCCGCGAATGTGCCCTGCAGATGCTATTTGCGTCCGACATGGCCCAGGCCGATAGCGACGTAGTCACACAAAACTATTGGCCCGAACTTGGCGACCAGGCAATGGACGAGAAGACCCGTGAATTTGCCAACGCTCTGGTCACCGGCACGCTCAAAGAAATAAACACCATCGACGACCGCATCCGAACTCGTGCCGAACACTGGCGGATCGAACGAATGGCGATAGTTGACCGCAACGTTTTGCGGCTGGCGGTCTATGAGTTTTTATTCCAGGAAACGCCGGCAACGGTGATCATAAACGAGGCTTTGGAAATAGCCCGTCGTTTTTCTACGTACGAGGCAACCCAATTTATAAACGGTGTTCTTGACGGCATCCGACAGGACCTCGATGGCACCTCGGCAGATAGATCTGCTGTTGCGGAGATGGCTGAGTCCACCAACGATTCCGAGCAGGTAAGCACAACTACCACCGCTACTTAATGCGATCAAAACGCGGATCGACCATCATTATCTTTCTCGTTCTCTTGGCATCTGCATCCACTGCATTTGGCCAGGCCCTTCCGAAAAAGATCCTCGGATACAAGGTATATCAAGCAGATATCACGATCGGCAGCACAACATCAGTCGGCACGAAAGGGCAGGACGCCTCGGTACTGATCAGTCCGCCATCGATCGTAGATCTTGGCTGGAACGGCGTGACCATAGAAATTAATGGCTCACTGTCGGCGATCCAGCAAAGCGGCCGAGTCGATTTCATCACATTTCGCGATTTCACCATTAACGGCGTGCCCGTCGACGTTCAGGAATACCGTCATTCGTTCGCGTTCAAACGCGGAGTCGGCACTTCACTTCCACGGCCCGCTCAAGCTCTTGTACGCACATCGAGTCTTGCAAAGGCGGCGTTCAAGGAAATTATCGAAACCAAAGATGAGTGGGCGATCAGTGGCACGGCCCTCGTATTTGGACGATTCAACAAATACGGCATGAGTTTCAAGCGTGTCGTCCCCGTCAATGTCCATCTCACGATACCCAATCCGGTCAAATCCACGTTCAGCCAGAAAAACTAACTACGATTTTTCGCCTGATTGCGATAAAATCAAAGTTTGGTCGAGGTAACTGGAAATAAAGTGAGCGAATTAAATAGCAATTTATCGGCGTTTATTAAAGAGAGTTTTGGTACCAATGCGACGTATGTCGAGGGTCTTTTGGAGCGGTATAAATCCGATCCGATGCTGGTCGACGAGTCGTGGCAGGTATATTTTAGCGAGTTGCTGACAGGCGAGCCTACGACACCGGCGGAGCAAAAGGCCACTGCACCCGCGGCAGTTCCGTCGCCTGAAAAGGTCCAGCCCGCTCAGGTGAACACCGAAACATCGGTCGGCCACGACGTCGACGCCAAGGCACTGACCGGCCCGGCGAAAAAGATCGTCGACAACATGGAGCAGAGCCTAACCGTTCCGACTGCTACCAGCTTTCGCAATATCCCGGTCAAAGTACTCGAAGAAAATCGCCGCCTGATCAACGAACATCTGCAGGCATCGGGCCGCGGCAAGGTATCATTTACCCATCTTATCGCCTGGGCGATCGTTAAAGCGGTGAAAGCGATCCCGAATCTTAATCACGGATTTGGCATTGTGAACGGTGCTCCGTCGCGGCTTCTGCATTCATCCATCAATCTTGGTATAGCGATCGACATTGAGAAAAAGGATGGTTCGCGAAGTCTGCTCGTTCCCAATATCAAGGGTGCAGGCGACATGACATTTGCCGGATTTTTCGCGGCATACAATGAACAGGTCAAAAAAGCACGCGAGGGCAAGCTGGAGATCCCCGACTTTCAGGGAACCACGATCTCACTGACCAATCCCGGCACGATCGGCACCGTCGCGTCGAATCCGCGTCTGATGGCTGGCCAGAGTGCGATCATCGCGACCGGTGCGATCGAATATCCGGCTGAGTATCAAGCGATGACCGCCGCGGCTCTGTCGCAGATCGGTATCAGCAAGACGGTAACGGTCACCAGCACCTACGACCACCGCGTCATTCAGGGTGCCGAGAGCGGCATGTTCCTGGCCCGCATTCATGAATGTCTGATCGGCCAGCATGGATTTTACGACGACATTTTCGCCGATCTCGAGATCTTGTATCCGCCCCACCGTTGGGCTGAGGACTTTAACCCGTCGCTGTTCGGCGGCGACCGCATCAGCGAACAGATCGAGAAACAGGCAAACGTCTTACAGCTCATCAACGAGTATCGGATACGCGGCCATCTACTGGCAGACATCGACCCGCTCAAAATGACGTCGCACATTGCGGCCGAACTCGACCTCGAGAATTTTGGCCTAACGATCTGGGATCTCGACCGAGAATTCATCACCGGCGGGCTCCATGGCGAGAAAACGGCGACACTTCGTCGAATTCTCGATATTTTGCGAAAGGCGTATTGTGGCAAGGTCGGTATCGAGTACCGCCACATTCAGGACAAAGACGAAAAAGAGTGGATCCGCCGACAGGTGCGGCAGCAGTTTGTCGATATCATACCGCTCTCGCCCGAGATCAAAAAAGAACTGTTGCAAAAACTCATTGAGGCAGAACAGTTCGAACAGTTCCTGCACAAGAAATATCTTGGCCAAAAACGCTTTTCGCTCGAGGGCTGCGAGACGGTTATCCCGATGCTTGACCAACTCGTTGAGGGTGCTTCGGCACGCGGCGTCGATGAGGTCTATATGGGCATGGCCCATCGCGGCCGCTTAAATGTACTCTCGAATATTATCGGCGACCCCGAGACCGGTGATATGGCCGAGCGTATCTTCACCGTTTTCGAGGGCACCTCGCACCCCGATTTTCCGGCCGACGAGGGTGATGTCAAGTATCACCAAGGTGCCATCGGCGTTAAAAAGACCAAGGCCGGACGCGAGCTAAAGATCCAGCTTTCGTGTAACCCGAGCCATCTCGAAACCGTTAATCCGGTCGTCGAGGGCATGGCTCGTGCCCGTCAGGACGAACTCCGTGACGGACAAGGTAAATCGCGCGAAGAAACCTACTCACACGTTATGCCGCTACTCCTGCACGGCGACGCCGCCTTCGCCGGGCAGGGCGTTGTCATGGAAACGCTGCAGCTTGCCGGACTTCCCGGCTATCGGACGGGCGGCACCATACATCTGGTCATCAATAATCAGATCGGTTTTACGACGTCGCCAGGCCTGAGCCGCAGCTCGATCTACTCCACCGATGCCGCACAGATCACGCAGACGCCGATTTTTCACATTAATGGCGACGACCCTGAGGCCGCGTATCGCGTTATCCAGATCGCATTGGATTATCGACGAGAATACAACAAGGATGTCGTCCTCGACCTCGTCGGTTTCCGCCGCCTCGGCCATAACGAAGGCGACGAACCGAGCTACACTCAGCCCGTAATGTATGCTCGCGTAAAGGCTCACCCCGGAACACGACACCTTTATGCCGAGCTACTGCTCCGCGAAGGCGTCATAACCGAGGAGGATCTGACAGCAATGACCGATAAGGTCGTTGAGAAATACGAGGGCATACTGTCACGTGCCAAACAGATCGCGGCCGAGAAACCGGCCAAGGCCTCGCTCGCCGCACACGCGGTTGATGAGGACGGTTCCGCCATACTCGAGACTGGCATAACATCTGCTGTCTTGAAGCAAGTTGCCGAAAAGATCTCGCTTGTTCCGACCGAATTCAATATCAACCCGAAAATGGTCGGCCAGCTTGCACGTCGTGCGAAGATGGGTGACGGCGAAGTTCCTATGGACTGGGCGTTTGGCGAGGCAATGGCGATCGGTTCGCTTGTGCTCGAAGGCTTCCCTGTTCGTTTCAGCGGTCAGGATTCAGGCCGCGGTACATTCTCACAGCGGCACGCGTCGATGTACGACACCATGACCGGCGACCGCTGGGCTCCGCTCAACGAACTTCGAGATGATTCTAATCCGAATGCCCGAGCCTACATTTTTGACAGTTCGCTTTCTGAGTATGGCGTACTCGGTTTCGAATATGGCTATTCCGTCGTTTCGCAAAACCAACTCGTTGCATGGGAAGCTCAGTTTGGCGATTTTTCGAACGGTGCTCAGATCGTCATCGATCAGTACATTGCTGCGTCTGAAGATAAATGGCAGCAAAAATGCCGCCTCGTGATGCTGCTGCCACACGGTTACGAAGGCCAAGGGCCGGAGCATTCATCGGCGAGGCTCGAACGCTACCTTCAGCTCTGCGCCGAAAACAATCTGCAGGTCTGTTACCCGACATCGCCGGCACAGTATTTCCATTTGCTTCGCCGTCAGGTCAAACAGGAGATCGTCCGTCCGCTGATCGTTATGACGCCTAAGAGCCTATTGAGGCTGCCGGCCGCGAGTTCAGCAATCGATGAGCTTGAGACCGGCGGATTCCGGCCGGTCATCGACGACGCTCATATCAGCGAACGTTCAAAGGTCAAGCGAATCGTGGTTTGTAGCGGTAAGGTCTACTACGATCTCGAATCCGCTCGCGAAACGACCGACAACGGCGATGTCGCGATCGTCCGCCTGGAGCAATTTTACCCGTTCCCAGCCGCCGGACTTTCCGAAGTATTTGCAACTTATCCGAATGCCCAAGAGATCGTTTGGACACAGGAAGAGCCGCAAAATATGGGCGGTTGGACATTTGTAGAGCCGCGAATGCGGGACATCCTTCCGGCGGGATCCGGATTCAAATACATCGGCCGAACCGCGTCTGCCTCACCCGCAACCGGTTCGTACGCGATCCATAATTTGGAACAGGCAAAACTTGTGCAGGAATCGCTGGATATATCTGAAACGGGAAGTTCGGCAGCGGTTTAGTCTCAAAAACAGTAGAAGAGAAGATTATGATCCATCGCGGTAAAGTTCTGCCCGCCGTCGCGGTTTTTATCACAGCACTTGGTGTGCTGCTCGTTCTTGCTTGTCAGCCTAAGGCAGTTATGAGCGAGGAGCCTTCGAAAGTGGCTGCTGCACAACCGGCACCGACGCCGCCTCTTATCAAAGAGCCGATCACGATCGCGGCTGTCGGTGACATGATGATCGGGTCACCTTATCCAGATGACACACGGATGCCGCCAAATGACGGCGTCGACCTGTTTAAGGACGTCACTCCGGTACTTTCCGCGGCAGATCTTGCCTTCGGTAATCTCGAAGGGCCGATGACCGACAGCGGTGTTTCGGCAAAGTGTTCGGCAGGCTCGACGCGGTGCTATGCATTCCGAATGCCCACACGCTACGCTAAACACTTCAAGGCGGCAGGGTTTGACGTGATGAGCCTTGCCAACAATCACGCCGGTGACTTCGGTGAAAAAGGTCGCAGCGATACTCGGTCTGCACTCGACAGCGTCGGCATCAAGCATGCCGGTAGCGATCGGACGACTTTATCGACCACGATCCTGGAGGTCAAAGGGAAACGCGTTGCCGTCATCGGTTTTGGCCATAACAATGGTATGCCGAGCATCAACGATCTTGCCGGTGCCCGACAGCTCGTGCTTGAGACCAAGAAAAAGGCGGACATTGTAGTTGTATCATTTCATGGCGGAGCTGAGGGAACGGATCGGCAAAACGTGCCGAACCGCAGCGAGCTATTTCTCGGCGAAAACCGCGGCAACTTACCCGCCTTCGCTCACACGGTTATCGACGCCGGTGCCGACCTCGTGCTCGGTCACGGCCCGCACGTCATGCGCGGCATGGAGGTCTACAAAGATCGCCTGATCGCCTATTCGCTTGGAAATTTTGCGACTTACGGTTGGTTCCGGCTTGCCGGCGAGACTGCTTTAACAATGGTTCTCGAGGTCAAGCTCGACGCTGACGGCAAGTTTGTAGGCGGCAAGATCAACGCCGCCACGCTCGAGGGCAGAGGCATCCCGACCCTCGACCCAAGCGGCACGTCTATCCGCACGGTGCGTAATCTCTCGACTACTGATTTCGGTGTCAATGCCCCAAGGATCGCCGACGACGGTACCATCACCGCAAAATAAACATCGATCTCTGTGTTTACAGGACAATGGGCTCGTTCGATATGAACGGGCCCTTTTCCTACACACTTCCAGGTTGACCGTCGAATGAGTAACAGTAATAATCACTTAAACCTCGTGCGTGCGGCCGATTTTCGCTGCAGATTTTTTTCATCCAAAACGCGTGCGAGCTAGAATATGGCCCTGTCACTACGCAGACTTACGCTTGGGTTTTTGATCATTGCGTTCTTTTGTGCGTTCGGATTGGCGGCAAGCCAAAAGATCGCTCCGCCCGATCAGTTTCTGATCAAGAAATGGACAACTGAAGAAGGTCTGCCGCAAAATACGGTGACCTCGATACTGCAAACCAATGACGGTTACTTATGGCTTGGTACGTTCGGCGGACTTGCCAGATTTGACGGCATCAAATTCACGATTTTCGACTCCACGAACGCCCCGGGTTTAACAAGCAATCGTGTCCTGTCGCTTTACGAAGATCGCTGGAAGAGGCTTTGGGTCGGAACCGAGACGGGCGAGATCTATACGCTCGTCGACGGGAGATTTGTTGAACATAAATCAGATCCGGCGTTCAAGCGAACGACCGTATGGGAGTTTATTGAGGATGACAATGGAAGGTTTTATATTGCATCCGACTCTGGGCTGGAGCGTCTAGACTTTCTGGAGGATGGCTCGCTCATACCGGAGTCGGTAAAAATAATATCCAGGCAAAGGTGCTTCAAACTTGCAAAGGGGCCGGGTAATACCATTTGGACGTCAAACGGAAGGGCGTCCTTTGTAAAAGATGATGAATTGGTGCGGGCTGAATCGGTAGGCCAAGTGCTGCCCAAGAACATCCTCAAAATCGATTTTTCCGATCACGGAAGGATGATGGTTGGAACCATCAACTCACTCGGTTGGATGGACAATGGGAAGTTCGACAAACCGCTATTGGAAGTGGACGGAGGCAATTTCGGGGGTTACGCCACAGCTTTCAGGTATGGCGACCTCTGGTTTCAGAAAGGAGCGGAACTATTTGTTTTTCGGGATGGCAGACGTGAAGACTATAACATTGGGGAATATGTAACAGCAGGGTCCCGGGCGATGTTTTTCGATAAAGAAGAAAACCTTTGGCTAGCGACAGAGAGTGATGGCCTTGTGCGACTTACTAGGCGAAAGATCGGGCTGGTCGGCGACCTGACCGATCTCAATGTCTGGGGAAGATATGCACTTGCGCAAGACTCTGAAGGAGCAGTATGGATAGCTGGCTATGATCTGCTAAAAGTAAAGGATGGCAGTGTCGAGAGCATCCCGATCCCGGGAAATGTCGCCGGAACGAAATTGCTAAAATCACTCGCGATCGATGGTAACAATGTTTTATGGGTCGGGGAAATGACCAATTTGTACGTTGTCCGCGGTGGCAGACTTGAACCTATTCCAAAGTTCGGTGCGGATTCGATCAAATCCTTGTTCTTTGACAGGAAAAATAACCTTTGGATAGGGAGCGGGAATGGGCTATGGAAATATAACAATGGTCAGATCGAGCACTACTCGACGGACAACGGACTCGTCGGAAATAGCGTTCATTTCATTACGCAAACCAAGGACGATGCGATCTGGGTCGGTACCATCGGCGGCGTCAGTAAGTTTGTGAATGGTAGATTTGAAAATTTAACACCTGAAAATGGGCTCTCGGGCAACTATGTTCGCGAGATTCTTGAGGATATTGACGGCACGATTTGGATCGGCACCTACGGCGGTGGAATTAATCGTTTGCGTGATGGAACGTTGGAGGCCATTACGACCGTCCAGGGCCTCCATGACAATTTTGTGTCCAGAATCCTTGTTGATGATTCAAACAAGTTTTGGATTTTGGGAAATCTCGGAATATTCTCGGTTAGCCGCGACGAGTTAAATGCTGTTGCGGATCATAGTAAGAACAAGATGATCGGCTCGGTATTTGGCGTCTCCGACGGCATGAAGAGCAGCGAAGCAAGCGGCGGCCATCAATACGCCGGGATCAAAACGCGTGACGGTCGACTTTGGTTCCCGATGATCAAAGATGTCGTTATTATAGATCCCGCAAACACTGATAGGTCGCCGCCGCGAGTCGCTATTGAGAGTGCCTCGACCCGATCCGACGATGCCGGATCACAATCAGAGACGACCATACTGACCGAATTCAGCTCCCTTTTTATACCAACGGGCCAGAGAGATCTTGAGATACGATTTACGGGCCTTAGTTTTACCAAGCCCGAAAAGATCCGATTTTATTATAAGCTCGTAGGCCTTGACGATGACTGGACAGATGCGGGTACACGGCGCTCGGCGATCTATCCGTATCTGCCTCCGGGAAACTACACGTTTCAGGTCCGGGCGGTAAACGCCAACGGGGTAATGAGTGATAATACGGCGGTTCTCGCTGTCGTAGTAGACAAGTACTTTTGGCAAACATCATGGTTTATCCTGTTCATCCTTTTCGCCTTGGCTATCGTCGCAATAGTGGGTTATAGGCTACGAATGCGTCAGCTTGAAACTCGCCGGCTAAAGCAAGTCGAGTTTTCAAAACAGCTTCTGAATGCACACGAAAGCGAACGCGGTCGCATCGCAACCGAGCTTCATGACGGACTTGGCCAAAACCTACTGATCATTAAGAATTGGGCTCAACTTGGGATTGATGCCTCCGATGACCCGGCTGAAGTTCAAGAGCATTTGCAGCAGATTTCGGAAACCGCCGCACATGCATTGGATGAGACTCGAACGATCGTAAGAAATCTTTCGCCGCAAAATCTCAAGCGATTTGGCTTGACAGAAGCGATCATGAATATGATCGATCAGATCGAAAATGCGACCGGCGTTCTGTTTGAGCGGAAGATCGAGAGTATCGATGGACTTTTTCCTGAAGAAGCAGAATTGAGCATTTTTCGAATCGTTCAGGAGTGTCTTAACAACGTGATCAAACATTCCGAGAGCCCCAGAGGCAGAGTAACGATAATACGGCTAGACGATACCGTTTCTATCGTAATCGCCGACTATGGCAAGGGTTTTGCGACAAAGCAATATTTTGAGTCAGATGGCCCAACTCGCGGGTTCGGCGTGCAGAGTGTTATGCAGCGAGTGAAATTGCTGGGTGGCGAGATAAATATCGACTCGAGAGAGCACGAAGGAACAAAGATACGTATTAGACTTAGGGCATAATATGTCGAAATTAATTAATGTACTGATTGCCGACGACCATCCAATTTTTCGGCAGGGATTATCCATCACCATTGAAAAAAACAAAAATATCAAGGTGGTCGGCGAGGCAGATAATGGCGCGTTGGCCGTCGAGTTTGCGCGGAGCCTTCGACCGGACGTCATAATATTGGATATCGATATGCCCGTAATGGACGGTATTGAGGCCGCACGCGAACTAAAGGCATCCGGGCTGTCGGCCAAGGTTGTCTTTCTTACAATGCACAAGGACAACTCAATATTGCGTTCACTCAGATCGCTAGGTGTAAAAGGGTACGTCTTGAAGGATTCGGCACTGAACGAGATCGGCAATTGTATAATTCGCGTTGCCGCTGGGGATACCTATCTGAGCCCGGCGTTAAACGATCTGATTCTCGAAAATGCTGAAGAGCCAAAACGAACTGAGATAACTCCACTGATAGGTACACTTTCACAAGCCGAACGTAATGTGCTGAAACTCGTGACCGAGTCCAAGACGAGCCGAGAGATCGCCGAAGCTCTATTCGTTACGGTCAGAACCGTCGAAACGCACCGATACAATATCTGCACCAAGCTGGAACTGAATGGCCCGAACGCCCTCTTTAAGTTTGCAATTCAGCACAAGCATGAGATCAACTCACTTGCCTGAAAATACGTAGACTTACGTATGCTTTTTCAGTATATCTGCGTATTTCAATTCAATTTCCCTTATTTTAAAATCAAACCTTTAGGAAGATCTCGGCGCGGTTTCTGTTAGTAGTAAGTTTCACCCGCTGACTACTCATAGATGGGAATCTAACAAGAAGAGGGCTTGATATTTGACGGAAATCGAACGCAGATGCTCCTGACAGAGTCGGTACAACCCGCCGGACTGCATTCTTCACTGTCGAACCCTCTTGGCGATAGTTCACATCTTAAATGGCGCAAACATTAGGGTCGGACAGTGTCCGAAAAATGTCCTTTCAGTTTTTGTGGAGATTTATGAAAGTCAAATATTCGATCGTTCTTTTGTTGGTTTTTGGGATTATCAACACATATGCGCAGGAGCTTTACATGCCGCGAAATGTGAAGGCCGCTTACAAAGCGGGCCTACGTTCGATGGATGGAAAGCCAACGGCTAAGTACTTTCAGAACAAGTCGACGCACAACATCAAGATCTCTGTCGCCCCGCCTAGCCGAAGGGTGACGGGCACTCAGCAGATCGTCTATAAAAACAATACTCCATTTCCGCTTGACCGGCTGATCTTGAGACTCGAGATGAACGCCCATGCCCCGGAGGCTACGAGGGAAAAGCAGGTTGAGACCGAGCAGCTCACCGCCGATGTCGTGATCGACGAATACTCTGAGAACGGCAAGGTCCGGCAGTACGATCCGCTCATTAAATTCAAGGGAATGACGATCAATGCTCAGAACCTCGAAAAACCACTTGCTCCCGGTGAATCAATCACCCTTGGCTTCAAGTGGCATTACGACCTTGCAGCCAAACCGGACCGTGACGGAGCGATCGACGCGACATCATTTTATATAGCGTACTTTTACCCGCGCATTGCGGTCATTGACAACGTGAATACTTGGGATACCGATGCCCACTTGCTCGGCGGCCACGAGTTTTACGGCGATTTCAACGACTACAACGTGGAGGTCACGGTGCCTAGGAATTTCATCGTATGGGGAACCGGAAACCTCACTAACATCGACGAGGTGCTGCAGCCAAAGCACGCAGAACGCCTAAAGCGTTCGTTTACCAGCGACGAAGTGATCAATGTCGCGTCGCTTGCCGAGGTAAAGTCCGGAACGGTGACCGCTCAAACGCCGACTGTCACCTGGAAATGGAGATCTGAGAATGTATCGGACGTTGTTTACGGACTTAGCGACCATTACATCTGGGACGCGGGCAGCATAGTGGTCGATAAAAAGACTGGCCGGCGAGCCAGCACTCAGGCCGCATATGACGAGCCGTCAAAGAATTTCGCCAACATGGTGACGTACATCAAGTCAGCTCTGGACTATGCGTCAAACGATTGGCCGGGCATTCCTTATCCGTATCCGAAGATGACCATCTTCCGCGGCACAGCCGACATGGAAGCGCCGATGATGGCCAACGACAGCTCGCAGGCCGATCCAAAGATGCAGCATTTTATCGCCGCCCACGAGATCCTGCATACTTATTTCCCATTCTATATGGGCATAAACGAGCGCAAGTACTCGTTTATGGAAGAAGGCTGGACGACGGCGTTCGAGTACGGCTTCAACTTGAAACGGTTTGGCAAGGAATTCACGGACCCGTTATTCATCAAATACCGCGTAAACGGTTGGATCAACGGCACGGATACGGCAACCGATCTGCCGATCATGACACCCGAGCACGTCATTTCAGGGCTCTATTCGGTGTACGGCGATAACAAATACGGTAAAGCCGCACTAGGTTACCTTGCACTCAAGGACTTGCTCGGTGATGCCGATTTCCGAAAAGGCCTGCATGGTTTTATGAACGATTGGAACGGAAAGCACCCGATACCGTGGGACATGTTCTATTCATTCAATACTCATACAGGTAAAGACCTTAACTGGTTCTGGAATGCGTGGTTCTTTAGCCATGGCTACATAGACCTTGCCGTCGGCGGTGTGACGCGTCGAGGTTCCGAGGCCGACGTGACGATCAACAACATCGGCGGCTATCCTGCTCCGGTGGACATGATCGTTAAGTATGAGGATGGCTCGCTTCAGACAATTCACCAATCACCGGCGATCTGGCAGTCAAACATTAAGCAAGCCAAAGTTACCTTTGCTCCGAAGATGAGCATTGAATCCGTCGTTCTCGACGGTGGCATCTTTATGGATGCAAATACTAAGGACAATAAATGGGGAGAGTAAATGACTACTCAGGAGAAATTATGAAACAAATACACACGATATTCATTATGGCCGTGCTTGTTTTGACGGTCATTGGCCCGGCCGGCGTCCAGCACGTCGCCGCTCAAAACAAGATGCTTACCTGCGGGAGCACGGGCGGTAACTATAACTATTGCCGCGTTGATACGGACAATCGGGTTCGCTTGGAGCGAAAGCTCTCTATCTCGGATTGTGTATATGGTTCGAGTTGGGGTTATGACAAACGGGGGATCTGGGTTGACCGCGGATGCCGTGCAGAGTTCGCCTACGGAGGTTCGTCCTCAACTGGAGCGATAACTGCGGGTGCGATCATCGGCGGACTTGTACTTGCTGGTGCACTTGCCAGCCGAAATAAGGATAGCTCTTCGACACACTATTCGAATACCGAGGTCTACAACCTTGGCTTCAAAGATGGCCAGGCAGATTCGTGGGCAAATCGCATCAACAACCCTGATTCGCACCGCTACGAATACGATTCGAAATACCGCACGGATTTCCGCAATGGATACAATGCCGGCTATACCGCCGCGAATAACGCCAAAGGCGGAAGTTCGAATAGCGGCAACGCATATAGCAACGGCTTTTCCCGCGGTTCGCAAGATGCTCGATCCAATCTATTTAGCGACTATCGCAGATATCGCAATCAATACAATTGGAACAACGAGAACGACTTCCAGCGTGGATATGATGCCGGCTATCGCGACAATCAAAATAGCTGGGGTTATTCGGGCGGCGGTTACAGTTCGGTTCCGAATTATTTCATCGGCACGTTTCGCGGATACACGCCTGCGAACCAGACCTGGACCGATATCACCATCTACTCGGACGGCAGCATTCGTATCCAGGGACAAAATGGCGACAAGAGTAACGGATACTATCGCGATGGTGCAGCGACATTTGGTTGGGGAACATTTCGCCTGAAGCGTGAAGGCAATGGCTTTACAGCCGTCGACCCAAACAACCGTGCAGCTTCGGTTTTTTACTCGCGGATACGGTAGGCTGCCGCAGGAAAAGGAGGAACTAATGAACAAGAATCTATTAATCAAGTACACCGCACTTTCAGTGCTGGCAGTTGGAACAATATTGATCGGCCTTGCCGTCCCGGCCGATGCTCAACGCAAAACACCGGCCCGGCCGGCCCAGAAGCCGGCAGTTATGCCATCGGCCATTCTTAATAACGAGGATACGCTGACGATGATCCGCCGCAAGGGCCGTCTGGATGTTGGCGTGTCGTTATTCCTGCCATGGACGATGAACGACAAAGACGGCAATCTTATGGGCTTCGAAGTTGAAGTCGCCAAGAAGCTTGCTGAAGATATCGGCGTCGATCTAAAGCTTCATCCGGTTGGTTTTGTCGAATCGCTAGCCGATCTGACAACCAAACGATTCGACATTGTCGCCACAGGGCTTTACGCGACTCCGGGCCGTGCCCTTACGGTTAATTTCTCTGAACCCTATTCGGAATCCAGGATCGAGGTTATTGCCAGCCGCGACGTGATGAAGGGTGAGGATGATATGGAGGACTTTAACAAAGCCGAAGTTACCTTTGGCGTAGTTAAGGGTACTGCGTACGCCGGATTTCACGACATTCATTTTTCGAAGTCAAAGTTACAGTTGTTCGATGACGAACCCGCTCTTCTGTCGGCACTGACCGAAGGCAAGATATCTGCAGCGATCGTTTCGTCGCCAACTTCGGAATTCATGGCAAAGCACTCGGACAAAAAGGTTTATCGTCCGTTTGGCAATCCACTTGGACGACTTGGCGAATCATTTGCGATTCGCAAGGGAGACGTCGATTTCCTTAATTTTTTGAATACGTGGATCCGATATTATGAACAAACCGGCTGGCTCAAAAAAGAACGAAGTTACTGGTTTGATGACACGGAATGGAAGGACAAACTCTAATTGGCCGTGAGGCAGTTCCCTCAGGCGGGAACTGCCTCTCTTTTGTCGTGAGTATCATTATGACTCGTAAAACTAACATCATTATTTTAGCTGTCGCCATCGTATTTGGCACCGTGTTGTCGGCAAATGCTCAGACAAAAGCATTCGCGAAAACGCTGAAGCTTCGCGGTGTGACATTCATCGTCAAATCACCAAATAAGAGCACTGACAACAAAGTTACGATCACAACCCGCGGCCTTACACGAAACGCGACTCTCGTTCGTGAGGTTGACGGCCGCATAACCGGAGCCGAGGTGGCCGACCTAAACGTCGATGGCTTTCCGGAACTTTACATTTATGCCACAAGTGCTGGCAGCGGAAGCTACGGCAGCCTCGTCGCTTTTGGTTCGAACAAGAACAAAAGTCTAAGCGATATATTTCTGCCGGAGATCGCCGCAGGCTCAAAGGAGTCAATTGGTTTTATGGGTCACGACGAGTTTGCTGTCGTCGAAGGAACATTGGTCCGCCGCTTTCCGGTCTATAAACCGGGAGACAGCAATGCAAAGCCAACCGGCGGAATGCGGCAGATACAGTACAAACTGAAGGCCGGTGAAGCCGGTTGGGTCCTTTATGCCGACAAAGTCGTTAATTTCTAGGCGGCATTAATTTCAAAGGTAAAGGAGAAGAATTTATGAGGTCAGTTACTGGAAAATTACTTTTAAGCTTTGTGGTCATTGTTCTAGTTGGCGTCTCGGCCACGTTTGCCCAAACGAAGCGGATCAACGTCAAATTTCGCAAAGGGACGACCAGCGGAACTTTCTCAAATACTGTTTCTGGCTATGGTAGTGCGGATTTTTACGTTACTGCAAAAGGTGGGCAGGAAATGTCGGCAAAACTCACGTCAGCGAACAAGTTCCTCTATTTTTTGATCATTCGGGATCCGGCAAATCCGGAAGCTATCGCCGATGACGCTCGCGATGCAGTTAACTGGTCGGGCGAACTGCCGGAAGACGGCACGTATATCGTCAGAGTATTTTTGGTGCGGGCAGAAGCGAGAAGGAATAAGACACCGGTAAAGTTCAATCTGCGGATCGGAGTCCGTTGACTCCGATCCGCCAGTGTGCAATTCGGAGAAACAAGAGCGAATATTCGACCTCGTTGAGTCTACAGAAAGCATGGTACAGCGGTTGAACCGACTGTAGCTTTCTCATGACTTATACGATGTAAGGTTTGTGAATAGGACATAAATGCAAAATAGATTCGTAATATCAATATTGGTCTGGCTCGTTTATATAGTCATTGTCATGATCGGGCCCAAGCTTCAGTTCGGAAATGATCCGATGAGCTTGTCCGAACTCACAAGCCGACAATTTGTTGTATCGCTGGCTGTGGCGATGTTTTTTCTATTCGCAGCAGTAGTTCACTTCCGTTGGGGTTTAAGTGTCGGGCTCAAGAAACTTAAATCAACTCGAAGCTTGATCATTCTATGGCCGCCTGCCCTGTTCATCATTGGCTTTTTTGCTCTGGGAGCGATCAAGGGATTTCCTCCGTTAACCGCGATCCTGTTTGTTGGCATCAACACGTTGATGGTCGGAATAGGTGAGGAGCTGGGTTTTCGCGGCGTTTTGTTTAGCGGAGCACTTTCAAAATTCAGCGTGCTCGGAGCGATCGTCTTTACAACCGTCGTGTTTGGCTCGGTTCACGCACTTAATGGCTTTCTGACTGGCGATTTCCTTGGTTCTTCGGTTCAGGCAGTTGCCGCCGGAATGTCCGGGTTGTGGTTCATTGCGATCTTGATCCGCACCGGTTCGATCATTCCGGGAATGATCGTTCATTTTTTATGGGATTACGGAATTTTCCTGATGACCGCGTCGGCAGATGCTGTCGGCGAAGTAGGAGCATCCGCTGAACCGGGAGTGGTCTTTAAGATCGTCGGACCGCTGCTTTTTGTCACTCCGCTCTTTATCTATGGTGTGTGGCTCCTGCGCGGCGTCAGCAAAACAGATAAAGAGGACCTTCTTTATTAATCCGGGAACACGGTGCCGGTTGACCCAGTGTCATAAACCACCTTGACGTGGAGCACAAAAACTTCGCAAACCAGAATTTAAGATCGGCAAGCGATAAGGGCTGTCGACTCGATCTGGATCAATTGAAAATTGGAGAAATAAATTATGAAGAAACTACTTATCGCATGTGCCGTCACCTTTGTGATGTCGTTTGCAGCAATAGCACAGAACACTCCTGCGGATGTGTCCGATCTCGTTGGGATCAAAGCATCGAGCGGTGAATCTGAACTGCGTAGCCGAGGTTATCGGTTTGTCAAAACTGAAAAGGGCGGAGACAGTTCTTACTCAAACTGGTGGAGATCAAACACCAAAACTTGCATCTCGGTGAGGACGTTCAATGGCCGCTACGACACGATTGTTTCGGTCGTCTCGGCTGACTGTAACCAATATTCCGGCGGCAACAACGGTGGAAACTGGGGTGGTAACAACGGTGACCAGGTAAGCCCACCGAGCTGGGCACGCGGCACGTTTTACGGAACTGGCCCGGGTGGCGAGCAGATCACGCTGACGATCAACAATAACGGAAGCGTGACCGCCAGCGTCAATGGCAGCATGAGCTATGGCTCCTTTGCTCGTGGAAACTATCTTAACCTCGGCGGTGCTACATCGTCTGTTACACGCAACGGCAGCGGCATCACTACTACCCGCACGGATAATGGCGAACGTATCAGCTATTCCAAGAACAGCTGGAACAACGGAAACAATGGCGGCAACTGGAACAACGGCAATAACAGCGGCGGACAGATCTCACCTCCCAGCTGGGCCCGCGGTACGTTTTACGGAACCGGCCCGGGCGGCGAACAGATAACGCTGACGATCAGCAACAACGGCAGCGTGACCGCCAGCGTCAACGGCAGCCCAAGCTATGGTTCATTCACCCGCGGAAATTACCTCAATCTCGGCGGTGCTACGTCTTCAGTCACCCGGAACGGAAGTGGGATCACCACGACGAGGACTGACAACGGAGAACGTATCAGCTATTCAAAAAATAGCTGGGGCAGCGGAAATAACGGTGGTGGATATGTAAATGTTAACGACCTGATCGGCACCAGAGCCTCATCTGGCGAATCAGAACTCCAGAATCGTGGCTTCCGAAACACCCGTGGATATAAGAGCTCAGGCAACAGCTACACCATCTGGTGGAATGGCAATGTGAGTCAGTGCATTCGAGTAACGACCCGCGACGGCCGGTACTCGGATATCATTTCCACTAACGACTACAGCTGCCGATAAATTGGCAGTTATTTGGGAGCACAATTAATTGAATACCAGCAATAATTGTGCTCCCAGAGTTTTTATAGAGCAGAAGCACCCGTTTCAAGCGGACCAAATAATGGAGTCTCCGTAACATGAGCAAAAAATTGATAATTTCTTTGGCGGTTTGGGTCGTGTATATATTCATGATCCTATTCATGCCAAAGCTTTACGCTCCTCAAGTTCAGCAGTCGCAGTCGGATTTCGCCAGCTCGAGTATTTCGATCGCACACTACGCGGCAGTTGCATTTCTTCTTGCGTTCACGCTGTTGTCCGGGTGGCGACGCGAGTCTGGCCTTAAAATGCCGCGACCGGGAACAAATTGGCTCATCTTGTGGCTGCCGCTAACTCTTATCGTGCTGTTTTTCTCTCTTGGCTTGTTTCTGGGATTCAAGAGTGGGCCTGCGATGTTCTATGCGGCCATCAATACGATCGCAATCGGGATTGGCGAGGAACTCGCCTTTCGAGGTGTCCTTTTTACCGGGGCCCGTTCTCAGTTCAAAACCTGGGGAGCGATCGTATTCACCTGCTTCATCTTTGGAGCCATACACGTGCTCAACGGCATGGGCACCGGCGATTTTGTTAAGTCGAGCGTGCAAGCGGTCTCGGCTATGCTATCCGGTTTCTTGTTTATTGCGATCTTGATCAGGACTGGCTCGCTTATTCCAGGAATGATCATTCACTTTCTTTGGGATCTGAGCATCTTCGCCAGTTCGACCAAGAATGACTCAACTAGCAGCGATGAAAGTTCGAGTCTGGTGATGATCGTAATGCCGATACTTTTTGTTGTCCCAAATTTTTTGTATGCGATATGGCTTCTACGCGGTGTTGGGAAACTCGAGCCGGAAGAAGTTGTTTAATAGGAGAATTTATGAAGAACCTTTCGAAGAGAATTAGAACCGCTACAAGGCCGCTAGTAGCTTTCATGTTGATCGTTTTTGTCTCGATAAGCACCTTAGCACAGGCAAACTTATCCAAGGACGAGATCAAATTAACAAAAAATATCAAAGAAAAAACGATAAAACGGATCACATCTGAACTTTCCTCAGATCGTTTAGAGGGCCGCGGCACGCTGCAACGTGGCGGCGATATGGCTGCAAACTGGATCGCGGATCAGATGAAGGCAATGGGGCTCAAACCGCTCGGTGATAATGGCACCTATTTGCAATCAATGCCGCTCGTCGAGACGGTGGTCACCGATCAAACGACAGTCAAAGTAAACGGCGAAAAGCTCATTTACGCTAAGGACTGGAGTGCCGCCGCGTTGATGACGGACATGGTTGTCAATCGCCCGTTGGTCTTCGTCGGACACGGTGTTCTGTCGGACGAGATCGGTCGAAACGATCTCAAAGATGCCGACCTAAAGGGCAAGATCGCCGTTTGGCTCGAGGGGCCGCCAAAAGACTACACCGCGGCCAAGTGGAAAGAGTTCAATGATAAAGCTCCGACAGTTCCGCTGCTTATCTCGAAAGGAGCCGTTGGAGTTTTGGTCATCGGAAATGGCCGGGAACTTTATAAGCACGATTTCATTGTGGATCAAACTGGACGACGAAATATTGCCACGGTTGAAGGAGCAAAGGTTCGGCTTCCGCTCCCAATTCTGTTTCTTGGCGATGCAGCGGCCGAAAAGCTTTTTGCCGGATCAGGTATGACCGCAAAGGCTGCGATGGACGCCGCCGATGGAAAGGATTTTCGTCCGATCGACCTGCCCGCCAAATTCGAAGGCGACTTTAAGTCCAAACAGACGACGGCAAATGCTCATAACGTGGTCGGATACATCGAGGGCTCCGACCCAGTGCTAAAAAGCGAAGCTATAATCTTTACCGCACATTACGACGGCTTTGGTCTGCTGAATGGCAAGATCTATAACGGTGCAGCCGACAACGCTATCGGAAACGGCGAAATGCTCGCCGTGGCGGAGGCATTCTCAAAAATGAAGGTCAAGCCAAGGCGTTCGCTGATATTCCTTTCGACAACCTCAGAAGAGTACGGACTTATTGGCGGAAAGTACTATGCGGCCAACCCGACCTGGGACATTACGAAGATCGCAGCTGACCTTAACCTCGACGGCATCGGTACCGAGATCATGGGGCCGATCAAAGACATGATCGCATTTGGTGCTGACTATTCGACGCTGGGGCCGATGTTCAATGAGGTCGCGAAGTCCTATAACATCACGTCGATGGAAGACCCGCTTCCGGAGCAAGGCATCTTCGGCCGGTCGGATCACTATCCGTTTGTACTTCGGGGGGTGCCGGCTCTGATGCTGGTCGGTTCGCCTGAGTCAACCAAAGAAGGGTTCATCAAGCGATTTAATGAGTTCGAAGAGACAAAATATCATCAACCGACGGATGACGTTTACAAGACCTGGTATTGGCCGGGAGCCAAGACCGTCGCGGATATGATGGGAATCCTCGGATACCGTATCGCTCAGGCTGACAAAATGCCGGCATTTACTCCAGGGAATAAGTACTCCGGTCTGAAGCGTGGCGACACGATGCCCGAAAACTAGAATTACTGTTCAACATGAGGCCCGAATTGAGTTGAAATACTCCATTTCGGGCCGATCTTCTTAAATCGGAGAATAATTTTGGATATGAGATCGAAACGAAATATATCATTTGCCGCTGCCCTGGCGACGGCCCTTTTTGTTCTATTTTCGATGCCGACTCAGATGATCGGCCAACAGCGGGCAACGCAATATGGCCAGATGAAGCCTGAGCCAAAGCGATTATTCGACAACTGGGCGATCGCCCAGAATATGGGTGAGGGCAGAACCATCACTCCCCGTGAGCGTTTTGAGGCGATGCCGGTCTCCCGGCGTTCGACATTCGCTGCGGCTACCAACGCCCTGCTTTATACGAAGCTTACCGACTCGGCTGGCCGACCGATCGGATTTGCCATCGACCTTGTCGCGGAGGTCGAGGAGATCTCGGGCCAGGAGCCAGGGAAAGGAAGCGACGAGCAATTTCGGCTTTATGTCAAACTTAAGCCTGGTGCTCGTGAAAAACTCGAACTTAGCCGTGAGTTTCAGCATGGAAAGAACAACACTGTCTTTCATAAAGGCTACCCGATCAACTATCGTCAGGCCGGTGCACCGCCGACGATGCAATATTCGATAGCAACCGACGAAGTACGGGCGGACATTGATGTCGACTATCGTTCAAGCGGATTTCCGGCTGCCCTATTTAACGGCCATCTCAGCGCATCAAATTCGGACGTGCGTGCTCAGGGAAATTATCCGACCCATCTCAGACGGTGGCCGGGACTCGTTGATTGGTGGGAGACCGATTTTCCCGACCTCGTTGCAGAATTCTCCAAGATGGGACAAACGTCCGTCCCGAGGGAGTTGTTGCCGGCAAAGGGAGATGCGAACGCACCCGAGGCGGCCTCAGTTACCGCGACGGCTGATCTCTTTTTCAAGACTTGGTTTTTAGATAAAAATACGACTGGAGCAATGACGTTTTTGCGGGAGCGTCTGACATTTTGCTCCGATATGAAAGAGTCACCCGAGAAACGTCTGCTAGAAACACGGAAAAAGGCCTTATTCCTTGAGACGCTAAAGGCAGCAAACAAAGAGCTAAAGAAAGTGCGGTCGCTCGAGAACGCGATCCGTGCCGTTGCCCCGGTCGACCCATGGATCAAAGCGGTCGATCACTTTCAGAAGACCACTTACACTCTGGCTGTCATTACCGACGGCGACTACGATCATTTTGTATGCTCATCCAGAGACTCAGAGATCAACGCTAAAAACACCGATAATCGGGCTCGGCTCTACGGCAAGCATTACGTGACCAAGTTTCAGTTCATCCTCGAAAACGGAAAGGGTGGGATTCTAAGGTTGCTCTGGGCCAACGAAAACGGTCAGTGGAAGATCGAGGCGTTTGACGCCGTGACCGCGTAGCCTTGGGGCAAGCATCTTGCTTAATACGGGTGCTGGGATCGGCACCTTATCGAAATCTCCAGGAAAGCTATTGAATTAGCGAATCTAAAAGGAGGTTTCCAAACAGCGCAAATACGATAACAAGCATGTAAAGCACAAGTAGCAGCGACTGCTTTATGGCGAGCTTCCACCAGGACTCATTAAATAAATTACGGGCAAAATAGATGCTGTAAATAATAGTTATTGTGATATCGATCATAAATATCGATTCGACATCGGTATGTATCCAATTTCGGAATGGGACTAACAAAACGAGGGCGAAGGTCGATAAAAAATTGATCTCAGACTCAAAGAATATTGCACATATCGCAAGTTCAGCCATAGTGAGCTCCGTGCGGCGATAAAGCAACCGCCAGAACAAACTCCAAATTACCGTTGCGACCAACGCCGATACCTGCATCTTGCTGTCGGCAGTGGTGCTGGCTGCGTAAGACAGGTCTCCCGTTATCCATTGTAGTAACTGTCGAATGAGGATGTCGGCGATCAACGCGTAAAAGAAGAACTTTATCGGGCCGGCGTATCCAACGCGGCGGCCGGCGAGATAGCCACGTAAAAACTCACTCGGTCGTTTAAGAAGTTCGATTATGGTAACAAAGGTCGCCGAAATGTCGACCTTTCGCAGACCGTGATAAAGCTCCCGTGAAAAACTGCCAAAAGCATATCGCTCGACATCGGCCGCCTGTCCACACAGGCTACAAAAATTACCGACCAACTGATGGCCGCAGTTTAAGCACACAAATTCCGTCGCACTCTCCAATTGAAGTACCTTTGGTTCAAGTGTCTTCCTGATCTTTTCGCCGATTTTTTTCACAAGTACTGTTGAAAAGAAATTCCACTAACTCATCATTTTACAACAAGATGTAAGCGTATTGTATCGACGGGGATGAATTCGTGGCTTTTCCGCAAGTACGTTGGGAAGGGGCAAAAACAGTCAGCTAAGTGCCCGACGGATCAGTAGATCAACCGTACATATCAGAAGTTTGCACTGCGGAGGATCTCAACAAATCGAGGATCATTTCGGACAGAATCAAAGTTTGCTCCGACCTTCAATACGATCACGTTGTTGTCGTGCTCAGCAACAGCTTTTCGAAGCAGATCGAACGCGATCTCGTTCTCACCAAGTCCGAGATGAACAATTCCAAGATGGTACGGCGATACCGGTCGCTCCTTCGCCGCCGCGGTCATTTCTAAAAGCACCCGGCGGGCCTCAGTCGTATTTCCGGCCTTTCCATAAAGGCATGCCAGGTCGGACTTGAAAAAGAGACTGCCCTTAGACGTCGCAACCACTTTTTGATACAGTTCGAAACCTTCATCCTTTCGACCCATCCGGACAAGTGCTCGTGCCTTGTAATGCTTAGCAAAGAGAAAGTTAGCATCCATCTGCAATACGCGATCCGTCGTTTTGATGACCTTTTCAAATTGACCTGATATCAGATACGGCAATGCCGGGGCAGTATTGGTCGAGAGCGATGTCGGGTCGAGCTCGATCGCCCGATTTAACTGGGAAAGGCTCTCGTCGATACGATTCTGAAACGCTAGGAATTCGCCGTACCATTGGCGAGTATTGGCATTGTTCGGATTGAGTTCGAGCGATCGAAGATACGATGCCTCGGCCTCGCCCCAGTTGCGGTCATACTGTGCCTGAACGTAAGCGAGCACCGTAATTGCCTCGGCGAGTTCACCATCAAGCTCTAACGCTCGTGTCGCTGCAGACCGGGCCTTCGGCAGGGACTCGCCCGACCGGACTGACGTGAAATTCGGATAGATCGCGTGAACCTCGGCAAGACCCACATACGCTTTCGCAAAATTTGGATCGAGCTCGATGGCACGGCCGTAATGCTCGATGGCTCGATCAAGGTCCTCGGC
Source organism: Pyrinomonadaceae bacterium (assembly GCA_017983495.1). Classification (GTDB taxonomy): domain Bacteria; phylum Acidobacteriota; class Blastocatellia; order Pyrinomonadales; family Pyrinomonadaceae; genus OLB17. Next base: position 145,832 of record JAGOBH010000004.1, read on the forward strand.
TGTGCGCTTATTCCAAAAAAAGCGACCGAGCAAATACTCCTGATACGCAGGAGCGTTCTCCGTGCCTCGTCGGTCAAATCGGCCACGATCCCGTTTGTCGATCTGCAACGCCAGAGATTCGACAACCTTTCTGCTGATCGAATCCTGTACTGCAAGAAAGTCGGTAAAACTCTCGTCAAAACTCCCCGTCCAGATCGCCGCGCTGTCGGCGACACGAATGAGCTGAACATTGACCCGAACTCTTTCGCCGACCCGCTGAATTCGCCCGTCGATGACCGCATCGACCATTAACTCACGCCCGGCGGCGACATGGTCATTTCCATATCCCGCATATTTCAAAACCGAACTCGTCGGACGAACAACGATCTGTCTGAGGCCCCCAAATTTGTTGATCAATGCATCCGTAAAGCTCACGCCGAGATATTTATCGGTCTGATCGATACTCAGATCTTCGAACGGCAGAACCGCGATCGTCCTGATCTCACGGCCGGAAGCGTTGGCGGGTGGATAGAGCCGATAGACCCCGAATAGCACCAGAAGTAGCAACGGGACGGCCGCAAATGTCCATCGATAGCGATACAGCTTTCTTCTCGGGCTTGCCGTCTCCGTAGACATCGCAGGCGGGTCGGATAGAAATATCTCTTCGAGAATGCTGTCTTCTGAGTTTGTCTCATCTACGTCGCCGACAAATTGGTATCCGCGGCCCGGTATGGTGAGAATGTACTTGGGCTCTTTGGTGCCATCCCCAAGCGCCTTTCTGAGCACAAAGATCGTTTGCGACAGATTTGCTTCTTCGACGATCGAACCGGCCCAGACCGTGTCGAGCAACTCATCTTTGGTCAACAGCCTCCCCTTTCCCTGCACCAGCACTATCAAAAGCTCTGCCGCTTTCGGCGTCAAGTGGATCAGTTTACCCGAATCGCGCAGGTAGAGCCGATGATTTTTCGCATCCAGCCGAAAATCGCCAAACTCATAAACCCTTGATTCTGTAAGCTTCTGCATAGCTCTCGCACAAATTTGAGAAGTTTTGAGACTAGTTTTGAGGATTTTTAATGTCAGGTCAAGTTAATTTCGTTCAAACGGCACGAATTGAAAGATCGATTTACCGAGGTGCAGGGTTATGAACGATGAACTGGTGACCGCAAACGCTGCCGTCGTCTCAAAACTACTGGTGATTGCCCCTTACTCCGCCCACGGCCCAACAAGGCTGTCGTCCGGCGTATCAACAGGCGAAATATCACCAACATTATCATCGATCGCTAAAACCGCGGCGAAAAACTGTCGTAGGTTCGCCGCACACGCAAGCCATTTGTCTCAAAACCCATCAGATCAGGTTGCGAAGCGAGCCTTCACCAGTGCTTTCTTCGTTGCATCCGGTGCGAAGCGCCTACGAGCGTTTCGTGCCGGAATTTTGAGATCGACGGTAAATAACTAGCAATCAACGCAATTATCTCTAGGAGACCAATCAAATATGTCACATCGCTTCATCAGGATTCTAATTTTTTCCGGACAACATCGATTCGGCCATGTGGTGATGCTTCTAACGGTCTTATTCGCCACAGGCTTGTTCTCAGGCTGTAGAGACCGTATCGAGAACGCATTTGACCCAAGGTTTTTTGAGGATGGTGCGAGCCAGGGCGCAAGCTATCTTCCCGTTAATATATATGCTATCGAGAACGAACAGCCTTACGCGACGGAACCGATTGGAGTTAAAGCCGGAAATCTTGTCTATGTTGGGGGACAATTCGAGTCGGTCGCTGGAGTGGCCGCAAAGAACATAGCTGTATTCAACAAAACTACTAAGGAATGGGCGGCCTTAACAGAAGGCGGACTCCGCGGCAGCAGCCTTTTCTTTGACTTTTCTCATGTGGATGCGTTGAAGGTCCAGGGCGAATATCTGTACGTCGGAGGAGAATTCTCGCAAACCGTCGATGGCCCCGTCACAGGAATCGCAAATGTCATCAGATATCACATGCCGTCAAAGACGTGGCAGCCTCTTCCAACCGGCGTCAACGGCACGGTTCGAGCTATCGAGTCGTGCGGGAACAAGTTGTATTTTGGAGGCGACTTCACTTCGTCAACAGTTCTACCTGTTATTTCATTGAAGAGGATCGCCGTCTATGATCCCTCGAATTCGTCAATGTCCCCGTTGCTCAACGATGGTTTGAACGGAAGCGTCCATGCTATCTCCTGCCGCCCCTCGAGTGGCGGAACCGTTCTCGTTGGCGGCGAGTTTACACAGACAACTATCGCGAGCCCGCCCGGTCTAAGTCGGATCGCGCTTTACGACCCCGCCGTTCCCGGCTGGAGCGCCATCGGAACCGGGCTTGACGGCACAGTCAGGGCCATTGAATCTTGTGATCCAGACAGCGCTTTCCTCGTTGGCGGAGATTTTACGAGAAAGGCGAAAATCTATTCATTTTTAAATTCAAACTGGAGCGAGCTTCCCAATAATGGCGTAAACAATACCGTTTACGCGGTGGCATGTGAACCTGGCCTGATAGGCGTTGGCGGGAGTTTTACATCATCCGGCGACGAGCAGGCGCCAGGTATGGCGCATATTGGTATTCTCGCAGATAACTCTTGGAGAGCACTCGCTGGGAACGGGTTAAACGGCATCGTCCGTGCGTTCGAAGTAGATTCTTCGTACATTCGAGGTCAAAATGAAACCGGTTTCAGCTTGATCGTCGGAGGCTCATTCACCGGCACGAACACCTCATCGTTTGCGCTTGGCGGTATAACCAACTTCTCATTTTCAATTGATCCGGCCCTCCAACCATCTGGCTCTACGATCACCAGCAACTTTTCTAAGGCAGGGCTCCATGAAGGAAAGGCTCTCGATCAGAACATTCGAGCACTGGCGGCTGACCAAACCGGCAAGGTTTATGCGGGCGGATATTTCAGGAAAACCGCTTCGGGCACACAAACGCTAAATCGCATCGCCCGTTGGGACCCTGCGATAAACGAGTGGTCTTCGCTCCCCGGAAACGGCCTAAATGGCGATGTTGAGGCTCTGATCGTAGTCGGCAACTCGATGTACGTGGGAGGTTTTTTTACCGCAACTGCCGATGGCACTGTGACGAATCTCAACCGCATCGCTCGCTATGATCTGATCACAAATACGTGGCATCCGGTCGGTAACAATGGGCTGAATCTCACCGTTCTTTCTTTTGCAGTGAAAGGAAATGATCTATGGGTCGGCGGCAGATTTTCGCGAACGTTCGACAGTGCCGTAACTAACCTCAATTATCTGGCCCAATACAACATTCCAACAAACACTTGGTCGGCTGTGCCGGAAAGTGGCATGAATGCCGACGTCAATTCGCTCCTGTTCGTAGGCAACGACCTCTACCTCGGCGGCGAATTTACGCGGACATTCGATATGCTTTATTCTGTTTTCGGGTTTACAAAGCTCGACACTCTCACGGGAATCTACACTGAGGTTTCGAATAGCGGCACAAATGCCGGTGTCGACCGGATCTGGTTTGATGGAACGGTAATTTACGTAAGCGGACAGTTTACGCGGACCAAGGACAATACGATATTACTTAACGGTTTTGGCACCTACAGCCCAACCGGTGATAGTTGGAGTCCTGTGGTTACGGATACAGAATCGTTTGACAATGCCAAGCGGATTAACGCTTTGGTCGATGTTGGAACCGATCGATATATGGCGGGCGAGTTCCATAGCTATGGCCGGCATGTTTCGAGATTTTTCACCCGCGTTTATAATCAGCAATGGAGCGTGTTGGCTCCGACTACCGACTGGTTCAATCCCGCTAACTGGACGACGAATGCCGTTCCGGCAACAAATAGTAACGTCGTCATTCCCGTAAATTCGGGCACATTGAATATCTCGTCGAGCGACGTTGTTCTCGGTGATCTGCTGATCAATGGCGGAACACTAAAAATCGCAGCAGGCAGAACATTGACCATAAACGGCGTACTCCGCCTCGACGGCGGATCAATAACCGGCGATGGCACGGTGGTAATTACGCGGTGCAAAAGCGACGGAATAATGCACAGCAATGACACCGCTTACATCCGCACATCGCTCGTTCGGTGTGTTGACGGCACCACTACATATAACTTTCCTGTTGGTACGGCGAATGGCTATTCACCGATCACGATCGAGAACATCACCGGCACCGGCAATGTTTCGGTCAAGGCAAATCAGGGTGCGTATTCCGGTCCGGCGATGTATTTGCCGGCGAACCGTTTGGGGCGTTGGTGGCAGATCGAGAATCCAGGCGGTGGCGTGACCAATGCGAATCTGTTTCTCGGCTACCTCGATAGCGATGTGTCCGGCACCGAAGGCAATTATGGTGCGTATCGCATCTCAGGTGGAATCGCAAGCGGGCTCACGAGTATCGTCAACACTTTCTCAAACACGGTTAATTCACCAAACGTCACGGGCTTCTCGGATTGGACCCTGGCCGAACTAAGTCCAACCGCAGCAAATGTTTCTGTCGGCGGACGCGTGATCACTGCGGCCGGGAACGGTATCGGGAAAACGGTCGTCACGTTGACCGACCAGAGTGGGAATGCCCGGATCGTATTGACCAATGCGTTTGGCTATTATCGTTTTGAAAACGTCGAGGCGGGCCAGACTTACATCATTGCGGCACAAAGCAAGCGGTTTCAATTCACTAACCCGACGCAGATCATCTCGGTCAAATCGGACGTTACAGACGCCGACTTTGTTTCTTCGCCCTGATCCCTAAACCCTACCAGAGCACAAAAGGGTATTTTGGCGAATGAAAAGGGCACCGAAGCGATCTTCGGTGCCTGACTTTTCTCTGTAAGATCAGATGCCTAGACCAAACCTGCTTGTTCTGCACGACGGACGGCTTCGAGGCGATTGTGGGCACCAAGTTTTTTAAGGATGTGCTGAACGTGATTGTTGACGGTGGTTCTGCTGATAAAGAGGTTTTCGGCGATCCGGGTCGAATTTTCGCCCCTTGCCAAATGCCGAAGTATCTCAGTCTCTCGCTTTGAAAGTTCCGTATAATTGGTCGGCGTCCGCTTCGCGGCCATTAGCTGATTCACGTGAACTTCAGGCAGATCTGTTTCGTTCAAGACAAAATCGCGAACGAGCAGCTCAAATCGCTTATGCATATCGGCTGGTCGCACGATATGGATCGAATATCCATCGGTCGAACGCGTCCCCTCAACGATCATTACCGAGACATTGACCCATTGAGGGCGGCCATTCCCACGAATCTGAATATCGTAACTTTTTAGTGGCTGACGGACCCTCACCTTATGCTGAACGGTGCAATCCCTGCTGCATTCGCGGCCGCATTCATCAATTCCTCCAACAACCTCACTACAGGTTTTGCCGACGGCATCAGGTTCCCCAAATCCAAAAAGTCCCTCAGCCGCAGAGTTCCACGCGGCAACAATACCAGTCGCATCAAGGGCAAACGCAGGGTCTGCCGTTCCAGCAACGAGTTTTTTGATCTCGACTAATCTCATTGGTCAAATTCATCAAAAAAATGATGCGAAACCATTATTGTTCGGTCGTCGATAAAAGGCAAATATTGAAAACGGACAAAGTTATCCGCATTACAACCAGAAACTGATGGTCTTTTCAAAAGGCACAGGTTACGGCATAAGAGCGTTGTCATATTTGGCACGCCAATCTGAACATCGCCAGTGCGGAGTTCATGAGATCGCCGCGAGCGAGCGGATACCATCGGAATATTTGAGAAAACTGCTTGCAGAATTAAGGCGTCATCGCCTGGTGCGATCGATCAAGGGTATACACGGTGGATACCTGCTGGCTCGATCTCCTGAAAACATCACACTATGGGATGTTTTCAGTGTCCTCGATCAGGACCCCTATCTGGACGAATGCGTTCTCTGCAATTCACGAGATGACGATCCGTCATGTCCGTTCTGCAGCGAATGGAAACGCATCGGCGAAGATCTCGTAGTTCACCTTAAAAGCAAGACCATAGCGGACTTTGCAAAGTTTCCGGTGAAAACATCAGACCAATGACCCTTACCTGGATCGCAATAATTGCAAGTCTTCTCATGGGTGCCGGCGCCGCACTTATATTTATTTACGCCGTAAAGAAGGACTACTTTCGAGATATTGAAGACGCCAAATACCAGGTATTTTGGTCCGATTTTGAAGAACAGGTGAAACACGTCGAGGAGGACAAATAAATGAGCGATAAGAACGACGCTCAGAATTCGACCGAGAGCAGCGAGCCGATCTCGCGGCGAAAGGTTTTGGCATGGCTGACAAGCATGGGCATTTTAGGCTCGGGCATCGTCAGCATCTTCTCAAATCTTGTGTTTATCAAGCCGCGTGCGACCTATGGTGCACCGACGAGATTCAGCATCGGGACGCCGGATGAATTTCCGCCCGGGACGCGCATCGCTCTCGGCACGCAAAAGGTAGCCATTATTCGCGAGGGCGACAAGATGGCAGCAATCTCGATCACTTGCACACATCTCGGATGTATCGTCGGCGTCGCCGACACGGGCTTTGCTTGTCCGTGTCACGGATCTCGATTCGATCAGGATGGAAATGTTACCGGAGGGCCGGCACCCAAGCCATTGCCTTGGTTCGAACTGACACTCGCCCCCAATGGCGAATTGGAAGTGGACAAGGGCAAAGAGATCGCTGCGGGCAAATGGTTTAAAGTATGAGCGAAACTAGCCAATCAAAAAGCATAATGGGCGTAATCAAGGGCATGCCATCAGCCATTTGGTCGTCCGTCTTTCGACATGATCTGCCCCACACGGATCTTGGACGTTCGCAGACAAGTTTTACGAACTTCTTTCTGCACATACATCCGGTCAAGGTTCATAAGAACACTCTGCGACCGTGGTTCACGATGGGACTGGGGCTTATCAGCCTGTTCCTTTTCCTGATACTCACAATTACGGGCGTGCTTCTGATGTTCTATTACGTACCGTCGACGACTCAAGCCTACGACCGCATGCTCGACCTTCGCGGTTCGGTTGCGTTTGGCGTCTTTCTGCGTAATATGCATCGGTGGTCGGCCCATGGAATGGTCGCCGCCGTGTTCCTGCATATGTGCCGTGTCTTTTTTACAGGATCGTATAAAAAGCCGCGTGAATTTAACTGGGTGATCGGCGTCATGCTATTTTTGCTGACCCTGTTTCTCAGTTTTACGGGCTATCTGCTTCCATGGGATCAGCTTGCATTTTGGGCCATCACCGTTGGCACCGCGATCGCGGGTTACGCTCCCGTGTTTGGCGAAGAGATCCGATTCCTTCTGCTTGGCGATACAACCGTGGGCCAGGAGGCTCTGCTGCGATTCTATGTGCTCCATGTCGCGGTATTGCCTCTGGTTACTACCCTCCTTATCGCCATTCATTTCTGGCGTATCCGCAAGGACGGCGGCCTCTCGCGTCCTGAGGACGCCGACATAGTCGAACCTGCCGTTGCCGATGTCCCGGCCGGTAAGGTGGCGTCTGCCGGTGCCGCCGGCATCAACATTATCGAAAAGAAACGTTATGGGGTACAGGGACTGGTTCGCGGGCCGTTTACCAAGGTTGGAAATGTACCGGACAATTCGGTCTACAGTTATCCGAATCTGCTGCTTGCCGAGCTTTTCGTGTTCATCCTGACCATACTGGGCGTCATTACTGTTTCGTTCTTTTTCAACGCACCGCTGGAGGAACCGGTCAACATAATGCATCCGCCAAACCCGGCAAAGGCTCCGTGGTATTTCCTCGGGCTGCAGGAGATGGTCAGCTATTCGGCATTCTGGGGCGGTGTCGGTATACCCGCACTTCAGGTCCTGATACTGCTCATCGTGCCGTATTTCGACCGTGGTACCAAAGGCGTGGGCCAATGGTTTGCCCGCGAGCGACTGCTTGCCAACACGCTGTTCATGACCTTCGTGGTCGTAAATATCATCCTGATCATCGTTGGAACGTTCTTCCGAGGTCAGAACTGGGAGTTTGCCTCACCATTTTAGTGCGGCTAGAGGATTGATTGTATGAAGACGCGATTATTACTGGCAATTGCGAGTATCGCAATATTGATCGTACACGGCTTTGTCTTTTACCAGCAGTTTTTCCATAAGTGGGAAACCTATCAGACATCGTATTTCGACCAGGCACGGACGTTGGCAAAGACGGATACTGAGCGCGAAGCTCTTGCTAACCGAAAGCCGAAAATTGAACAGATCATCGTCACCCAATTTGGAACCGACCGCGTTGACCGATGCACGACCTGTCACATCGCCTCAGACGACCCGCGTTTCAAAGATTCGCCTCATCCCTACAGATCGCATCCGTTCTCGGAAGAGATGGGCGACAAACAGGTTGACGGCAAATGGGAGAGACGACACAAATTCGCTGATATGGGCTGCACAGTGTGTCACGAGGGACAGGGCCGCGGTCTCGAAGAGTATTTTGCCCACGGCGAAGACCATTACTGGAACGAACCGATGCTCGGCTACGTAACGCAGGAAACATGGCGGGCCGAATTCAAAGGCAATCTAATAGGAAAGGACTATATTCAGGCAAACTGTGCCCAGTGCCACACCGAGAAAGAATTTAAGGGTACCCCGGTTGTAAATAAGGGACGCGAGCTTTTTATGCAAAAGAATTGCTACGGCTGTCACCGTATCGAAGGCATCGCAAACGGAACCCTCGGCCCGGACCTGACAGATGTCGGCAAAAGATGGAAGGTTGATTATCTATGGGAGTCGGTCGTCGACCCCCGAGCGAACATCGCGACGTCCTTTATGCCCAAATTCAATCTGACGGAGGACGAGACACGAGCCCTCGTTGTTTTTCTCAAGAGCCGAAGAGGTTTTAACTATGCCGAGACTACGCTGGATCGTTACCGTGCGACGCTTAATAAGGGTCAAGTAGCACCGCCGACCGCCGTGACTGCGGGACAGACGACACCTGCTATTCCTCAGACGGATACGGTCAAACGGGGCGAGCAACTAATTGCTGAACGGGCGTGCGTTGCCTGTCACAAGATCGGCGACAAGGACGGCGGCATCGCACCAGACCTTTCCTTCCAAGGCCTGCTGAAGGACGACAAATGGATGATCGCCCACTTTAAGGATCCGCGTGCTTTGGTCCCGGATTCGATCATGCCGACATTTGGCTTTGCCGAGGCCGATTATGTCGCAATGTCAGGTTATCTAATGACCCTCAATAAAGCCCCAAGCCTGAACAGTTCGCAGGAGGTCTATCAAAATCTGTGCATGCGGTGTCATGGCGAAAACGGCGATGGTAAGGGGTTGATATCGACCTACCTCGACCCGTATCCGCGAAACTTTACAGACGCCGGCTTCATGAACAGCAAAACCGACGAACGCCTTACCGCATCGGTCAAAAATGGCGTCGAAGGCACGTCAATGCCTGCTTGGAGCAGGGTTCTTAACGACCAGCAGATCAAAGGCGTTCTCGATTATATTAATCAGAATTTCACGAAAGAACCACGCCGCGAGATCAAACAACGGGACGTTCCGGATCAGAATCCGGTACCGATGTCGACCGAATCGATAGCTCGCGGTGAGGCAACCTACCTGATGCGATGCACCGGTTGCCATGGACGAAAGGCGGACGGTAAAGGCCCAAATTCGTTGGACATCGTTCCGCGTCCGCGAAACCTGCTAAACGCAGGGTTCGTGAGGACAACGTCAGACAGACGGATGTTCGAATCGATCCTGTACGGGGTCCAAGGTTCGGCAATGCCGCCTTGGATCGATTACGGACTAACTAAAGACGATGTTGGTGACTTGGTCAACTACATTCGCAGCCTGAATCAGAACAAACAACAATTGGCGGCTCTCGATCTGGTCGCACTCTGCCACTAGGAGGGAAACGGAGACTTTATGCAGAATGAGCAAATAAATATTGACGCAGGGGAAATTCCCGTTGCCGAATCGACCGTCGTTACCGATGCGATACACGAGGACAAAACCGCGAAGCTTTTCCTAATCAGTTCGATCGTCTACTTTGTCATCGTTGGTCTGATCGCACTGATCATTGCGGCCAAATTTGTAATGCCGTCGCTGCTCGGTACGGTGCCACAGCTAACCTACGGCCGTCTCCGGCCGCTGCATGTCAATGGCATGCTGTTCGGTTGGCTTCTGGCGTGTGACATGGCGCTGATGTACTACATCGTTCCGCGACTTTGCGGCGTGAAGCTTTGGAGCGAAAAGTTGGGACTCGCAACCGCTGCACTTTGGAACGTCATTATCCTCAGTGCGGTGGTCTCGTTCTTGATGGGCTGGAATCAGGGTTGGGAATACGCTGAACTGCCAATGGCACTTGATGTCGGTGTCGTCATCGCCTGGGTGATGTTCGGAGCAAACCTCTTCCTGACGATCGCCAACCGTAAATACAAGGCAATGTATGTTTCGCTTTGGTACTCGATGGGCACGATCCTGTGGACGGCATTTGTGTACCTCACGGGCAACTTTGCCACCCTCTTTACTACCGGCGTCAACCAGGCGAACCTCAATTGGATGTACGTCCATAATGCCGTCGGCCTGATATTCACCCCGGTTGGATTGGCCATTGCGTACTATTTCATTCCAAAGACTTCGAACACTCCGCTTTACAGCCATAAACTGTCGATGATCGGTTTCTGGTCACTTGCATTCGTTTACGTATGGACCGGGGCCCATCACATGTTGCACGGACCGATCTCGCAATGGCTGCAGACGATCACCATCGTCTTTTCGGTCATGCTGCTGATCCCTGTCTGGGCGGCTGTTTACAACTTCTTCGCAACCATGAAGGGCCAGTGGCATCAGCTTAGGGATAATGTCTCGCTCAAGTTCCTGATGTCAGGTGTGGTGTTTTATCTTTTGACTTGTTTTCAGGGACCGATGCATAGCCTTCGAGCCGTCAATGCGATCGTCTCGAAAACCGACTGGATACCTGGACACGCTCATATGGCCGTCCTCGGCGCGTTTTCATTCTTTGCGATCGCCGGGGCTTACTACATGGTTCCGAGGGTCTTCCGAACTGAGCTTTATTCTAATTCGTTGGCAAACTGGAGCTTTTGGCTGCTATTGGTCGGCGGTCTTGGCTTTTTTGTAACCCTTTGGCTCGGCGGTTTCTGGCAGGGCTGGCAATGGAACAATCCGTCCATACCGTTTATCGATACTGTGGTGGCACTCAAGCCTATCTGGCATACGCGACTGGCATCCGGCGTCTTAATGTTCGCCGGCATCGTCGCCTTTGCTTACAACGTACTCGCAACGATCGTCGGTTCGGGCAAAAAGGAGGTCGACGCACAACCTGCGGCAGCAGCGGCATAACGCCAACGCACGTCAACGCAGACGGAGGAAATTATGTTACAAAAAGCTGATTACAACGCCGCATTTTTCGTCGCCGCCGCACTGGCATTGTTCTTTACGGGCGGCCTACTGACCACAGTTGTACCGCCGATGATCGATCAAAGTTGGTCCAAACCATTTGAGAACGCGGACCCGAATGCCGGCCCGACGGGCAAACTCGTAAAGCTGACCGATCAGGAACTGCAAGGCCGGGCGATCTACGTACGCGAAGGCTGTTGGTATTGTCATACACAGCAGACACGTACGCTGCTCGCCGACACAAAACGCTCCGGCTGGCGCGGTGTCGATGCCCCTATTTCAACACCGGATGAGTTCGTTTACGACAATCCGCATCTGTTTGGCACAAAACGGACAGGACCCGACCTTTCTCGTGTCGGCGGCAAATACAACACTCAGTGGCACACGGCTCATTTCCGTAATCCCGCCGAACTCGTGCCGGGCTCAATAATGCCGCCGTTCCCGTGGATAGCAAATAATCCGCAGGAGCTTTCGGCGCTGGTCGCATATATGCAGACGCTCGGCCGATCAAAGAACTGGCGTCCGGATAACGATTACGAGAAATAGCCGTCGATCGGGGGCGGCAGAAACAATATGACCGACTATACATATCCAAGCGTATATTTCGCGTATTTCTTTTTTCTCATTGTCGCTGCCGGTGCTCTTTACTTTTTCTTTAAGACGCGCCGCGACGGATATTGGGGCAAAGACAGCGAAGAAGTTAAATATCGAATGCTTGAGGACGATGATAACGGAGGCAACTATGGACGAAAATAAAGACAAAGAAGATCTGAAGGAATATGCCGGCGGCTGGATGACAGAGCGACGCGGTACAGACGCACCGATGTTTCTCAAGGTGGCATTTGCCGTCATTTCGCTGAGTTGCCTGACCTATTTGATCGTCTACATGAACGGCGAGACCGGCCACGCTGATCGAGGCGTTCTGGTTCAGGCATTTAACAAGGTAACAGGCACGGCCGACGGTTTCATGTATTTCGTCGGAGGACTAATAGCGATCTATATCATTATTCTCGTTTTGTTCGCGTTCAAGAAGTTCCGTGACTAGGCAGGTAGCGATGAGCGAAGAAAATCTAAAATTTGAAACTGTCGATCACAAAGACGCTGACTATTGGATGAAAATGGTCAAATGTCAGGACGCGTGCCCGGTTCATACCAATGCATGCGGCTATGTGACGGCGATCGCCGAGGGACGCGACCTCGACGCCTACAAGATCGCTCGTGCGACCAACCCTTTCGCGTCGATCTGCGGTCGTGTCTGCGGTGCACCGTGCGAGGCTAATTGCCGCCGCGGCTCGCTTGACACCCCGATCACCATCAGAGCGTTAAAGCGCTTTGTTAACGAGAAGTATGGCCCCGAGTCGGGTGATTTTACTTACTACCGCGAAGGCTGCAACACAAAAATGCTGCCGCCGGAACAAGGTGAAGGAGAGAAGATCGCCGTAGTCGGTGCGGGCGTCGCGGGTCTGACCGTCGCACACGATTTGGTTCAGATGGGTTACAAAGTCACGGTTTTCGAAGCCTATGACGAACCCGGCGGCATGCTTACCGCCGGGGTACCGATCTATCGCCTGCCGCGCGAACTTGTCAAAGCTGAGATCGATGCGATCCTTTCGATGGGTGTCGAACTCAAATGCAACATGCGTCTGGGTAAAGATTTCACTATCGCCTCACTACGAAAAGAAGGTTACAAGTCGATCTTCTTGGGCATTGGCCTGCAGAAAGGCCGCAAAATACCGATCGAGGGAGCGGATCTGCCGCAAGTTTTTGACGGACTGGACTTTCTTCGTGCTTTCAACGAAGGCAAGCCGATGGAACTCGGCCGCCGTATCGTCGTTATCGGCGGCGGCAATGTCGCCTTTGATGTTGCTCGTTCGGCTGTCCGTCCGGCTAAGGTCGCTATGGCCGATGCAGCATCCGACATGGAACGCACTGAGCGGATCGCCTATGACGTTGCCCGCTCCGCACTTCGTCTGAGTGGAGACAAAGAAGTGCATATCGTCTGCCTTGAAAAACGAAGTGAAATGCCCGCCGACGAGATCGAGATCGTCGAGGGTGAAGAAGAAGGCATCAGACTCCACGATGGCCGCGGTCCGCGTTTGATCCTCAATGACGAAGGCTACGTAACCGGACTGCGAACGGTAAAGTGCCTTTCCGTTTTTGATGAGAACGGAAGATTCAGCCCGAAATATGACGAAGATGCGGTGGATGACATCCCTGCCGACACGATCATGTTTGCCATCGGCCAGCAGTCCGATCTTTCATTCCTGTCCCCGGAAGACGGCGTCGAAGAAGCGAACGGCCTGATCAAGGTCGACCCCGATACGTATCAAACCACAGCACCGGACGTATTCGCGTGCGGCGACGTGGCCCACGGCCCGAGGTTGTTCATTCATGCCATAGCGTCGGCACAGATCGCCGCCCGTTCGATGCACGACTATCTTCGGGGCACACGCACCGATGTGGTCGTCAAGAAACGATGGCTGCCTGCCGATTACACGATGGTCGCCGGCTGGGATCAGATGCGTCGCAAACTGCCGCCGGCACTCGAAAGCGAGAGGCGTGCATCTTCGAACGACATCGTCGAAATAAACTACAGCGAAAGCGAAGCACGGAAACAGGCAGCTCGGTGTCTGCGGTGCAACGTAAATACGGTTTTTGACACATCCATCTGTATCGCATGCAACGGCTGCGTCGATGTGTGTCCTGAAAACCTGATCAAACTCGTCGGTCTCGACCAGGTTCGATCTGACGCCGGTTTGATGCAGATCGCATCGGACACGCTCGGAATTTCCGATGACGATCTGGTTGGTTACAGCGACGAAGCACTTCGCGACCTAGGCGGTCTGATGCTCAAGGACGAATCGACCTGCATTCGCTGTGCAATGTGTTCTACACGGTGTCCGACGAACGCGATCCTGATGAAAGAGTTTCAGTTCTCGCGGGAATGCGTCACCATCCACGCACGCAATCCGAAGATCAAGTATCACGCTGCGGCATGATTTTGCCGTGTACTTTTTAGCGGTTTTACTTTGATCACGAGATTTTTCGCGGAGCAAAACGATGAACGCCTGGGAGTTTTACGTAATATTTGCCTTGGGGCTGTTCAGCAGTCTGCACTGCGTATCAATGTGTGGACCGATCGTACTGTCTTATAGTCTGCCCCTCGGATCGAGAAAATTCTCAGAACAGGCGGCAGCTCACGTTTTCTATAACATCGGGCGCATTCTGACCTATGCACTTCTTGGTGCTGTTGCCGGTCTGTTTGGAAATACAGTCGGTTTTATTGGCGAACTTGCTGGTTTTGCGAATGTAGCCGCGATAGTCGCCGGAGTTTTGATGGTCATCGCCGGCTTTCTAATGCTCGATCTTCTTCCGAGCAAACGCCTGCAGAAGTTCAACCCGCTGCTCTATACCTCACGATTCCTAAGGCCCCTCGGCAGCCGCTTTTCCTCAACCTCATTGGGAAGTAAATTCTCGCTCGGCCTAATGCTCGGCTTTTTGCCTTGCGGTTTGATCTACGCCGCGCTTCTCAAATCAATGTCTACAGGCACGGCATTTGCAGGTGCATTAACTATGACGGCCTTTGGTCTCGGAACCGCGGCATCACTTTTGGCGATCGGCATATTCTCGTCGGCGTTCAACGTAAAGCTGAGCCGCTGGGGCAGTCGGCTTGCCGCCGTCAGCGTGCTTCTCCTCGGCATCTTTATGGTATCGCGAGGTGTAATGCCGATGGTCAGGGCGAGTGACCAAAAGGACAACACGGTGCCTTCGTGTCACGCACAGTAGATTTTCGGAAAAGAGGAATAACGGCATAATGTACGGCGAAGTCGAGACTCAGGAAATACCGGATCACACGTCCGCGGCACAGCCCGGCGAGGCAAAACCGCGGGTGAGAAAGAAGCTTCCGGTCGTCAATAAGGACTTTCAACTCGAGAAAAACAACTGGCATCGTCTTAGGCGGATCATTCACCTCATCTGTTTTCTAATTTTTGTTTCGCTCCCGTTTCTGAACGTCATTCGGTTCGATATTCCGCGTGAGCGATTTTACTTTGCCGGCTACGAACTTTGGATCAACGAGTTTGCAATAATATTTTTCTCCCTGATGTTCCTGCTGTTCATCATTACTGCAGCATCGATGCTATACGGCCGGATCTACTGCGGTTATCTTTGCCCGCAGATGATATTTAGCGAAGCATCGATAAATCTTGAGGAAAAGGTCAAGACCTTTATCAACAAGCACTTTGCGAAACAGAGCCAAACGACACGACTTTGGATGAACCGCGTCGGCGTATATTCGGTGCTGTGGATTGCATCTGTATTCCTCGCATTCGTCTTTATCTCGTATTTCGTTCAGCCGGGCGATTTGTTTGGCCGGCTTATTTCATTCGACATCGTCACCGCCGGCGGCATTGCCGGAGCGGCCGTCACATTGGTCACGTTCGTTGATTTCGCCTTTCTTCGCCAGCGTTTTTGCACCACCGTTTGTCCGTACGGCTATCTACAGGGCATACTCGGCGACGACAATACGTTGGTCGTACATTACCGTGACCCCGAACAGATCTGCGTTGAATGCAAAAAGTGCATCCGCGTTTGCCACATGGGAATCGATATTCGCACGTCGCCATATCAGATCGAGTGCATCCACTGCGGCGAGTGCGTCGATGCCTGCAAGCTCATCATGGGCAAGTTTGGCAAAGACACGCTTATCCATTACGCATGGGGTGAAAAGGGCGAACTGCTTGGCGACAAGAAACCAAACTGGTTTCGCCGTATCGGGCTTCGCGACGCAAAACGTATCGCCGTATTCGCGATCATTCTCGTTTACGGTTCGAGCCTCGCGATCGCATTTTCGATGCGTCACAGCGTGCTCGTTCGTGTTGCCCCAAACCGGGCGACGCTCTATCGTATCGGCGACGACAAGCGTGTTTACAACACGTTCAGAATGACGCTCGCAAATCGCGGACAAAAGGATGCGACCGTGTTGCTTTCCTTCAACGACCTGCCGGGCGTCACGACCACGCTTCCGTCGAATGAGATTCCGCTGAAAGCCGGCGAATCCGTCCAACAGGAATTTGAGATATCGGTTCCGGCTGGAGCTTTGCCGCTTGAGGTCAACCACTTCAACATCGTAAGCAATGTGTCACCCGACGGCACCACCGACACATTCGACCAGACTTTTATTATGCCGCTGGAGAAGGAAAATAAATGAGAAGAACAGTCACTGACTTTTTTTCGGCCCATCAGGGCCTGATTTTACAGATCATTCTGGGCATGGTAATAGTGTTGTTTATCGGCATTCTGATCACCACATATGTAGTTGCCAAAAGTGCAAACCCGATCTTTCTTGACGAAAGCGGAAAGCCCGTCGGCTCTCAGACCGATACCAGAAGTTATTGATGACACGATCCGGATCAGCGGCATCCAAATGCGACCTTTGCGGGCTAGGCGTCGGCAAGAACCCATTCGCACAGAGCTACGGTGGAGACGAAAAGCAATTTTGCTGTCTCGGCTGTATGAACGTGTATACGATCCTGACCGAAAGCGGCGTTGTCGCCAGCGGACAGGATCTTCGCGACAGTGAGATATTCAAACAGAGTCTCGCTCTCGGTCTGATCTCAAACCCCGATGCAATCGAACCGCAGATCGAGATCCCATCCGACGCTCCAACCAAAGAGACACTCCTACATGTCTCTGGCATGTGGTGCTCGGCATGCTCATGGCTGATCGAACACACGCTGAGAAAGGAACCAGGTGTTGTTTCGGCTGAGGCATTCTTCGCGTCGGATCTCGTTAAGATCAAATATTGCCCGCAATATCTTCCGCCAGAGCGGATCACAAAACGAATCAGCCAGCTTGGCTACACGGCGAGCGAATTTGATCCGGACAACGAACGATCGGCCGCAGAGAAGCGTGATCTTGTCCTCCGGATAGGTGTTGCCGGATTTCTCTGGCTCAACATCATGACGCTCAGCGTGCCGCTGTACGTCGGATATTTTCAGGAGATCTCGCCGAGCGTCAGCTTTCTATTTCCGTTCATACTGATGGCGCTTGCGGCCCCGGTTATCTTTTATTCTGCCCGTCCGATATTGCACCTCGCATGGACCGGATTGCTGAATAAGACCATTCGAATGGAGACGCTGCTCGCGACCGGCATTCTCGCAGCGTTTTTTCACAGTTCGATTCAGGCATTTCGCGGCCAGACCGTGGTCTATTTCGACACTGCCGCCGCGATCGTCACGCTCGTCCTGCTAGGCAAATTGATGGAGAAAGGTGCAAAAGAGCGTACGACGCGAGCTATCTCGATGCTCTATCGGCTGATGCCAAAAAAGGTACGCCTCTTTGTTGATAATACTGAGCGATTTGTCGCGATCGATGCTTTGAATGAAGGCGACATATTCGTCGTAAAAGCCGGCGAACGGATACCGGCGGACGGCATTATCGTCGAGGGTTCTTCGCATTCGGACGAATCACTGCTTACCGGCGAATCGACCCCGATCGCCAAGGAGCCCGGCAGCGGCGTTGTGTCGGGCAGCCTCAACATCACAAATGTCATTCACGTCCGGGCGACCAGGGTCGGCGGCGACACGACACTGTCGCAGATAATTGGCCTCGTCGAAAACGCGATCGGCAGCCGTTCCAACATCGAACGAACCGTCGATGCCGTCTCGCGGATGTTCGTGCCCGCCGTAATCGTTGTTGCGGTCATTGTATTCGCCGTGTGTTATGGATTCGGGTTTACACCGTTTGATGAGGCAATGATGCGTGCGATCACGATCCTTGTCATAGCCTGTCCATGTGCTCTAGGGCTCGCCACGCCGCTCGCCATTACTGCCGCAGTCGGTGCCGCGTCGCGAAACGGTATTCTGGTGAGCGATAGCAGCGTGCTCGAAAAGATCCGCGATCTCGACGTCGTTGTATTCGATAAAACCGGAACGGTCACCGAGGGACGTTTTGAATTCGTCGGCGTCGCGATGTCGGACGAAACGGAATTGGCAAACACAGCCGTCGCTGGGGCCGGCGAAACAATTGGAAACAGCCCTGGTGATTCGAGCTTCGGCGACAAAATCTTTGAACGCATGTTCTTGCCGCTTATCGCCTCGCTCGAGAAATACTCGGAACACCCGATCGGTAGCGGGCTTGTCCGCTATGCCGAAAGCCTTGATCTGCAGCTGTCTGCGGCGAAAAACATTGAGATCAACAAAGGGCTTGGGATCGCGGGTGATGTCGACGGCAAACATGTCTTTATCGGCAATCATCGTCTTGTAGCGGCACGCAAATTGAGCGTCGATGACTTCGTGACGGCACGGGCCGCCGAGTGGGAAGCCGGTGGCAATACTCTGGCGTATTTCGGAATCGATGACGAGATCAAAGGTGTTCTCGCGTTTGGCGATTCGATCAAGCCTGAGGCTGCGGCGATAATCGGTCAGCTAAAACAACGCGGTATCAAAACCGTTGTACTTTCCGGCGATTCTGCCGCCACAACCCAGTTTGTCGCCGAACGGATCGGAGCGGACGATTTCCACGCCGGGGCATTGCCATCAGACAAAACGGACGTCATCGCCGGATTGCAAGACCAAGGCCTGCGGGTCGCGATGATCGGTGACGGCATTAACGACGCTCCGGCCCTCGCTCAGGCTGACCTCGGGATCGCGATGGGTTCCGGGACCGATATCGCGATGAAGGCAGCTGACATCGTACTTGTCGGAAACTCACTGCAAAAACTGCTGACCGTTTTTGACCTGTCGAAAAAGACCTGGCGTATCGTCCGGCAAAACCTCTTTTGGGCATTCTTCTACAACACGCTCGGCATGACGCTTGCCGTTACCGGCGTGCTCAATCCGATAATGGCCGCCGGAGCGATGCTCGCGTCCAGCCTGAGTGTGATCGGAAACTCGATGCGTCTGGGTTCGAGAGAAAAATAAACGCCGCCGGGAGCTATTTCTTTGATTTCTCGATCTGCTTGATCAACCGTTTTACGTGGTTGCGGGCGATCAGCGGTAGCCGTTCGTCTTCGCTCAACTCTTGTAGAAATGGCAGCATGTGCGGAGGATCCGATATCTCGCCGCGGCGAAAGTAGGAATCGAGGCCTTCGATCATTCGCGGAGATTCGAGCGGCTGATTCTCACGCGTAACGACCATATCGAATTTCCAAACATATTCGTTACTGATCCGGCGGTATTCGTCCATCAGGAACTTGGCGTCGGCATTCGTTGTCCAGCTGATCTTGATCGAACGCTCGCGGCCGCCGCGGCGAAGCTTGATAGTCGATATGCCGAGGTGCGAATAATCCTTTTCGTACTGATAATCTTCCGTGGAATCGAGAAATGTGAGCCGTTCGAACGCCTTTTCGATTCCCTCGACCGTTGCCGCCGAAAGCTGCAGCGGATCGGACATCAGCTCGTCAAAGTCCTTCTTCAAAAACGAGATCTTGCCCTTGCCGTTGTCATCGTGTTCGATCAGTATCCGCGAGGTCAGAAAGCCCGGCCGCTCAAATTCGTAAAAATGTGTCGGCACGTATGTGGCTGTCTGGCTCGTCGCGTTGCTACCATTGCCAGGACGTTCGTTCTTTTTTTGCTTTTCGGGCGTCGGTTCGGGAGTCGGGCTGACCGCTGGGGCCGCCGTCGGCTTTGCCGGCCGTTGGGTCTTTTTGACCTGAGCACTTAGCGGCATTGCGATCGCCGCAACACAGACCAACATCAAAATTAAGATCCTGATTGAACGCATCTTTGTCGTCACTATTCCGGAAGTGCTCTGATTTTGATGTAGGTTATCCGTTTTCGGTTGGAACGGCTATTCGAATTTGACCGAAACCACCTTTGATACACCGGCTTCCTGCATCGTTACGCCATACAGGGCACGAGCGGCTTCCATCGTACGCTTGTTGTGCGTAATGACGATAAACTGTGTCTTTTCAGACATTTCCGCGATCTTATTGACGAATCTGCCAACGTTCGCGTCGTCAAGCGGAGCATCGACCTCGTCTAGCAAACAGAACGGCGACGGTCGGTATTTAAAGATCGCCATGACCAGTGCGATGGCGGTCATTGCCTTTTCGCCGCCGGAGAGCAACAGGATGTTCTGCAGCCGTTTGCCGGGCGGCTGAGCAACGACCTCGATGCCGGCTTCGAGAATATCTTCGGATTCGAGCAGTGTCATCTCGCCGCGGCCGCCGCCAAAAAGCTCGTGAAAAAACTCGACAAAATTCTCGTTGATCGCCTCGAACGCGGATCGAAACTTCTCTCGCGATCGCTGTTTGATCTCACGTAAAGCCTCTTCGGTCGTCGCGATGCTATCGATGATGTCCTGCCGTTGTGTGGTCAGGAAGAGCAGTCGCTCCTCAGCCTCGCCGAGTTCCTCAAGGGCAAGCATGTTGATCGCACCAAAACTCTCAAGCCGCTGACGGAGCGATTCTGTCTCGGACCGTGCGGACGTCAGCTCAAAATCCTCAGCGAGTTCGGTCGATTCGACCAGCTCGTGCAGCGGCAGATTGAGTTCGTGCTCGCAGTTTTCCGTCACGTTCTTCAGCTCGGTGACCGCCTCGGCCTGACGAACCTCGATCTCGGCCCGCTTATTGAGAGCCTCGGACGCTCGCCGGTTGAGGTCGGCAAGCTCCTCGCTCATCACGTCCGACAGGTCGCGCGCCGCCGCCAAAGCAGTTATCGCGGCCGTCAGTTCCCCGCTCTCATTCTCAATATCGGTCGACGCCGAGGCGATCCGGTCGGTAATGTCGGTAATCGCCGTATGCAGATCTTTGATCCGCGATTCGGCCTCTGTGATCTCAATGTTTTGCTGGCCCAACCGCGACTGGAGTTCCTTGATCTCGTTCTCGACACGCCGCAGGGCCGACTGGACCGATCGCCGACGCTCGCCCGATGTCGCGGCCGCCATTCGCTTGTCGTTAAGGACAAGGTTGGCCGCTTCGACCTTTCCGCGTGCCGTTTGAAGCTCAGTCGAAATGCCGTCAAGACTTTCTTCGGACTCTGTCTTTGCAATCCCGGCCGCGGTCTTATTGGTTGTCGCGTCGGCAAGCCGCTGTTCAAGATCAGCTATCTCGGCCGCAGCCTGCCCGGCCTCGTCGGCGACGACGCGGCGATGCCGTTCGGCACGTTCGATCTCTTCGCGGGCCGATCGGACCTGGATCTGCAGCCCGTGTATGCCGCGGTCCACCTTGATTATCAATGACTGAAGATCGACCGTCTTACTCTCGAGATCGATCAGTTTTTGCCGCGAAACTTCGACCGTCGCACGTATTTTCTCGATCTGACGCGAAAGGTCCTCGCCGGCCGATTCGAGTTCGTGGAGTTCACGCTTAAATGCCAGCAGCGATTCGTTCTTGCCCTCGCTCCGCCCGTTGCCGCCGACGAACAGCCTTCCGCCGAGCAAAACGTCGGAATCGGCGTTGATCAGCATTTCACCTGACCCGGACTTAACGCTCTCAAGGTCATCGACAAGCCGAGCCGCCATTTCCCGCGGAAAAACCTCACGCAGAATGTCGGTCAGCTCCGGCGAAACGCCCAAATAATCAGCGATGGTCGAGGCATCAGCTGCCGCCGGTTTTCGCTTGGCCTTGGCGTCGGCGTTCGGCATGATCAGCATCGCCGTGCGGCCGATGTCATTTGCCTTGAGCCACGCCGAAATGCGTTTTGCGTCCTCAAGCGAATCGACCAGAACCGCCTCAAGGTACGACCCAAACAACGTCTCGACGGCAGATTCGGCACGCTCATCGACGTTCAAACGGTCGGCCAGAACGCCGCCGAGTTTGACGCCGATCGATTCCTGTTCGGCAAATATTTTCTGCACCTGCGGCGTGTAAACGGCACGCTTTTCCTCGAGTTCGCTGAGAGTCGCCAAACGGTGCTTTTTCGCCGAATATTCATCCGACAGAGCTTCGAGCTCGCTTTCGCCGCTCCGAAGTTCGGCCCGTGCATCGGCGGTCAGGGCAAGCAAGCCTTCTTTTTCCAAGTTCAAACCGACCAGCTTTGCCTCTTCGTCGGCGAGCGATCGCGTAAGTTCGGCCGCCTGCGTTTCGTGCTCTGTAAAGCTCTGGGCGGCACGTTCGCCTTCGCTCTTAAGTCCGTCGGCACGCATGTGCAGCTTTTCGAGATTGATCTCGATCTGCCGCCCGATCTCATCAAACCGTTCGACCGCCGCGGTGTGCTGCATCAGGCCGGCACGGAGCGTTTCCATTGACGATTCCAGTCCGCGAAGCACTTGGGCTTCGCGAGCGTGCTCTTCTTCGGCCGTTCGCAGTTCGCCCTCGGCGGCACTGTTGGCGACGACTTCGGCTTGCTCTTCTTTCTGCAGACGATCGAGCTCGGCACCGAGCATTTCGAGCCGCTGCGTCGAAGCCGCGATCTCGACCCGCAAAGCTTCGGTGCGGTTATTGAGGCTGACGACCTGCTCCGACTTATAAATATGTTCCCGCTCCGCACGGTCGCGTTCGAGAGCATTGTCCGAGTGGATCTTTCTCAACTCGGCAAGGCTTTCTTCCGCCGTGCGTGCCTTTTGTGTTGCCTCGCGAGCGGCGGCCTCTTTGGCTGTGACCTGGCCGGCCAGATCGGCTTCCGTAGCGATCGCAGCAGCCAGATCTATCTTCAGCGATTCCGAAAGGTCGGAAAGATACTTGCCCTCAGCCGCAAACAGCTGACGCAGGAGCACGCGAAATTCTTCCTGCAAGATCTTGAACCGACGCGTCTTCGCCGCCTGCCGCCGGAGCGAATTGACCTGCTTGTCGATCTCGGAAACGATGTCTGAGATACGTCCGAGATTCGAACGGGCCGAGTCGAGCCGGGATTCGGCGGCACGCTGGCGGGCACGAAACTTCGAGATGCCGGCGGCCTCTTCGATCAGATTTCGGCGGTCGGCGGGCTTGGCGGACAGTATCTGTCCGATCCTGCCCTGCTCGATAATTGCGTAATGGGCACCCGAGAGACCAGTACCAGCGAATAGGTCAGTAATGTCACGCAGGCGGCAGGTCTTGCCGTTCAGCTGATATTCGCTCTCGCCTGACAGATACAGACGGCGCGTGACCGAAACGGCCTCGCCCGGAGCAAAATCCAGTGCGAACGAACGCGGACGCCAATGACGTTTTGACCTGACCTTGGTCTCGACCGTTCGGACCGAGCCGACCTGTGCCGCCTGAACCGTCTCGACCTCCGCGTCATCGGTCTGATCGCCGATCTCGTCGATGACGAGTCCGGAAACCGCATCGAACGTTTCGCCTTCGACCGCTTCGTCGAGTTCGATGCCCTCGATGGCGTCCATGTCGACCGCGGCTTCGTCTATCCCGCTAAGAGCTTCGTCAATATCCTCGAGTTCACTCTCTTCGATGTCGAAGAACGTCTCATCGCGAACCATGTGGAGCACGACCTCAGCCATGCCGCCGGGTTTGCGGTTTTTCGAACCTTGAAAGACAACGTCTTTCATCTCGCCGCCGCGCAGTGATTTAGCCCGCTGCTCGCCGAGCACCCAGGACATCGCGTCAGACACGTTCGATTTGCCGCAACCGTTCGGTCCAACGACCGCGGTTATTCCGCTGCCGGTGAAAACGATCTCGGTGTGGTCGGCAAATGATTTAAAGCCGGAAATTTCTAGACGCTGAAGCTTAAACATCCTATAGTGCTCTGATACTGGTGAAGCACTATATTTTGTTGTATTTGACCGGGGAAGTCAAACTAAATAATCTCATCTGCGACGTTCCGCAAACCCTGCTTTTCCGCCCGTTCGTTATCGAGTTCGGTTAGTACGTCAAGGAGGAAATTGGTGTTGCTGCTGACGACGATGACGACCGGGAAATGTGTCTCAGCGGTCGAAAATTCAAACGTTCCGCCGTTGATCTCGATGATCTCGCGAAAACCCGCGATGCCGTTCTTGCCGTTACATTCGGCATCGACTATCTTGCCCTCGTTAAATGCGACGTTAGCGAGATGCATGTCCGATTTTATGACCAGCAGACCGGTCATCTTGGAACTTTCGATCACCTGAACCGCGTCAAAAACTCCGACATACGCCAGGTTTCCGGCAAAGGTGACGTC
Source organism: Pyrinomonadaceae bacterium (assembly GCA_017983495.1). Classification (GTDB taxonomy): domain Bacteria; phylum Acidobacteriota; class Blastocatellia; order Pyrinomonadales; family Pyrinomonadaceae; genus OLB17. The sequence continues at coordinate 170,205 of JAGOBH010000004.1, forward strand.
GGTCCGCACGTGCTGAGGTGTTTTGTCGCGTCCGGCGGTAAACTCCGGCCGGCGTGCACGACGGATCGCCTCCAGACCGGGTGCGACAGAGATCCTCGGATCAAGCAACTTCGCCTCTTGCAGGCGGTCGTAGGCGACGTCAAAATCCTCGCGGGCGATGTACAGGCTGACGAGAGCAAGACACTGACGTGCGGCCTCGTTAAGATTTTTCTGCTTTACGCAGATGTCGCGCATCTTTTCGCGCAAGGATATCGACCGGGGACTCCGCTCGAGCGAACTCCGGAGAAGTTCGAACGCCTTTTCGGGCGAGCTGTATTTTACAAAAAGATCAGCGTCCAGCAGGACGGATTCGATCGAAGTTTCGGTAAATGGTGCGGCAGTATTTTCGGCGATCTCATTCATAGGATCAAAGCGTGAACAAAAATGTTCAACACTCTAAATTACCATAATTCAGATGCCTGAGTCACCATAATTCTTGGCAGCGATCCAGTGGTTTAAGCCGTCTCAGAACCGCCTCCGCAGTACCGGAATAGATGTAATACAATGTATTACATCGCCCGAAACTGTCCTACTATTTCCGACTAATTCCTACTATTTCACACTATTTCCGACTATTTCCTACCGCCCAACGACGGTAAGTCATTAAGAATCAATGGATTAGACGTATTACACGGTTTTGTCCCCGTGTCCCGTTGTCCCAACAAGTTCCCACATGCGCGGGCGGCACCTCTGCCCTGAAAAACCACACTTTCGAAAAAAGATCTTAACGATACCGGTCGGAATTTCTGCGGCCTTAATTTGAGTTGTCAAAGAACCGGGTCGGCAGAAACCTGTTAAGATCCCTCAAACTAAATTTTACCATGCGTGTCAATAATGGCTTTATCTTGCATAGATGCAATGGCACAACCGGTGACGACCAGGCTTGGCATCAACGAGCGTGGGGCATCTACACAAAAAAGGGACCGCCTTGCGACGATCCCTTTTTCTTAGACTAAACAACCAACTAGAAATCGAATCGGAAACCGAGACGTATCTCACGCTGTTTGTAAGTTCGCGTCGGAACCAGGAAGTTCTGACGAGCAAGCTGCTGCGTCGCCGACGGCGTCGAGCTAAGTGCCTGGAAGTTGATGAACTCAGCACCATAGCTAAAGACCGACGCGTTGAAGATGTTGTTAAACTCTATCACCGGACGCAGCCTTATCCGCTCGCCAAATTTCCATTCGCGGGTTATGTTGAGGTCGAATGTGAACAGACTCGGGCCCGTTCCGGCGTTACGACGCAGATTGCCGCTGTTTGAGCCGATCGGCTGCAGCGAAAACTGAGCGAGCAACGCCTCGGGAACCGGCGAACCGGGCTCACGATACTTGATATCCTTGAGGCTGCCGGTATAGTTCAAACGATCCGTACTGACGTCATCAAGATTTCGGTCAGTACCGCCGGCACCGAGATTGAACGGAGCCGAGCTGCCCCAACGCATCAGCGGCGAAAACTTGAGCTTGCCAAACCACCACGGCGTATCGAACGAGCCCGAAAACGCGATGCGATGCCGGCGATCCTGCAGACTGCGTGCCCACTCACGGCTAAAATCGCCGTTGATCTCAGCGTTCGACGTGTTGTTCAGGCCGTCGTCCTTGGTGCTGGAAAGCGTGTAAACCCAACGGAACGATGCCCCAAATCCCTTGCCGAGTTTGCGGTAGTTGCTTCTGAGCTCCGCGATCACGCCGTGATAGAACGCATTGCCGCGTGAACCGATCCGCGATGTCTCTTCGGCGGACTGGTCGGGACGGAAACGGGCGATCGCCGCGAGTGCGATACCGATCGGGCCGCCGGTAGCGTTACCGTTCTCATTGGTAACGGCCGCTGCCGGAGCCGTCGTCGACGTGCTAATCGAATTGAGATTGACGATGCAGTTGCTGGTCGCCGTAAAGCTGCAGGTGCCGCTGACGCCTGACGGGTCGTTCGTAGCTCCGAGCACGAAACTATATGTTCTCGTCGTCGTACCGTTTTGATTTGTGACGACCAGAGTGTTCCCCAGCAGCCATTGTGTCCAGTCGGTAAAACCGGCGGGCAAACGCGGTGCGTTCGGGTTCGAATCGCGCCACAGATTGGCGGTCTTGTTCCACGTGTAGTTTGCCTCAAATACCCAGCCCTTGAACAATTCACGCTCAAAACCGATGTTGAACTGATAACTCTCGGGGATCTTCAGATCGGCATCCACCGACCGAAGCGGATTTCCCTGCGTCGAAAGATTGCCGACCGAGAATCCTGTATTCGAGTTACATGTTAGGGTCGTCACGATGCTGGCACAGGCCGCGGTCACGAGGGCTCGTAGCTGCGTCGTCGAAGCGTAGCTGTTCGGGAAAGCGTTTGAGATCGCCGTAAGGATCGGGATACGACGCACATCGGCGGCACTCGTTCCGATCGTATTAGAGTCAAACGCGACCAACGTGCCACCGCTGTTCTGGATCGAATCGCCGACCGTTCGGAGCAGTACACGGTTATAGAAGATACCGGCACCAAAGCGGATAACGCCTTTGCCCTTATTGAAAGGATCCCACGCAATTCCAAGTCGTGGGCCCCAATTGTTATTATCCGAAACCGCGGTCTCACGCTCGTACCTAAGTCCGGCACTGACCGTTACGTTCGACCAGGGCTTGAACTCGTCATTAAAAAACACGCCGTAATATCGATTGGTAACTGTTTGGGCTGTTCCGAAATTCTGACGATATCGCGTGACCTGATTGTTCGAGTACTGGAGCACGCTCCCGAAATTGAATGTTCCGGTCGCATCACCGAGGCCGAGCACCTCGGACTTGACGTCCTGCACATCCGCACCGAATTTGAACGTGTGCTGTTTCCAAAGATAAGTTAACGAATCCTGAAACTGCCAACGCGTCTCAGTACGCGAATCCGAAAAATTTTGCGACGTGCTGGTGGTCGAATTTCCGGCGATCAGCGTCTGGACCGAGTTGGTCACCGGGCTGCGAAATCCGACGAGAACGACCGGATCGAGCGGGCTGGCCGTCTGGAAGCTCGGTTTGAACTTCGACCACTGTGCACGAAACTGGTTGACCGCTTTGGCACCAAAAACGTGATTGTCCGTCAGGTTATAAGCGACCGTATTGTTGTTCTTTTCCTGAAAAGCATCTTCGAGACGCGTCGTACTGTTGCCGTTCGTTCGGCGGTTTGCACGATCGGCGAACTGGAAACCGACCGTCAGTTCGTTGTTCTTGAAAAGCTTGTGATCGACGCGGGCACTCAAAACGTGGTTCTGGTTTGGCGTCGCATAAAGCGCCGAGTACTGCTGGATGAAACCGGCTGTTGCCGGGCAATTTAACGGGTTTGAACTGTCACAAAACTGCGTCGTGCCCGTCGGTGCCGGCAGCGTGTAACGCGGGTTTCCGACAACGGGGATGTAGGTATCGATCAGCGTCGTATCGTCAAGTTTGTTGTACTCGTAGGTCACTGCAAAGAACGATCGGTTCTTGCCGTTGTAGATCTTGGGGATCGTGATCGGACCGCTGAATGAAAAGCCAGGATTGATCTCACGCAGGTCCGGACGCGGTATTGCACGGCTGTTGTTATACCAGCTGTTCGCGTTCATCGAATCGTCGCGAAAGAACATAAATGCACGTCCGCGAAAACGATTGCCGCCCGCACGTGTTCTGATATTTACGCGGCCGCCCGAGGCACGCCCGTACTCAGCCGAAAACTGATTAGCGATGACCTGGACCTCGGCGATCGCCTCAAGCGAAGGCTGAAAGCGGTCCCGTGATGAGCGGTCGTCGTTATTGTCGAGACCGTCAATCGTGATGTTATTCGAATAAGCCGTGCCGCCTGAGATCGAAAAGTTGCCCTGTTCGAGCGGTGCCGAACTCGGATTAGCTCCGCGGTCCTCAGCGAGGCCGCTGGTCGACAACTGCTCTTCCGAAGTGCCGCCGAGCGTTAGAACGAGGTCGAGCGGATTACGTGTGCTGTTCGGGATCTCTTCGATCTCGCGTTCGGCGATCGTGCCGCCGACGATCGTCCGGCTCGTGTCGACCGGCGGACCGCTGTCGCTGGTGACCGTGACGGTCTGTTCGGCACGTACATCGGCTGGTGCGAGAGTAAAGTTTTTTGCTACGTTTTGGGCAGAAATGGTCGGTATCGCGGGCGTTTCCTGCGTACCGAATCCGTCCGCCGTCGCCTTGACCTTATAAGTACCGGGCTTGAGTTTCAAAAACCGGTATTGACCATCGTCGTCGGTCACGATCGTCCGTGCGATGCCGGTTGCGACCTCGGTCGCGGTAACGGTCGCACCAACGACCGCAAGGCCGTTGGAATCGGTGATCCGGCCGCTGATCGTCACATCATCGAGGTCCTGTGCCGTGAGAAAAAACGGACACATGACCAAGACCAAACTGAGCCAAAAAATAAAAGACGTAATACCTCGTAACATTATTAACTCCTAATCTTGCTTGAAACTGGATTCTTGCAATCGTAGCGGAAAAAAGGCGTGATGGCAACGCAACAATATCGCATCGTTGCCGTTGCTATAAGGCTAGCACAAATGTAAAAGGATAGTCAGTGCGGGTATTTACTCGTCCACGATCCGCTCTTCGCGGACACGGATCATCCTCGAACGTGAGACAGGAATGAGAGCCTCGCTTGAGGAGAATGAACTATGCTGGGCGGAAAACTCGTTTGCGTGATCCTTAAGATATTCGAAAAAGCGTTCAAACTCGCGTCGCATTTCGTCCATCTTGGCACGCATATTGAGTATGATCTCGACGCCCGCCAGATTGACGCCAAGTTCGCGCGTGAGCGAAAGTATTACCTCAAGGCGCTCGAGGTCTGAGTCTTCGTAAAGCCGTGTATTGCCAACGGATCGCGACGGCAGCAGCAGCCCTTCGCGCTCATAGAGCCGAAGGGTCTGCGGGTGGATGTCATACAAATCCGCCACCGCACTGATAGTGTATGTTTTGACTCGCTTCTTCACAGTAGTTCAACCCAAAGACACGAAATTTTACAGAATGGACAAGATTTTCAGGATATAAGAGTCGCAATTTCGGCTGAGAAAAATATCATGTCCATCCTGTTGATCCTGTTAACTTCTTCTCTGCGACTCAGCCGCTATGCGGTTCGAACTATTCCAACCCGATCACCCGACGCGGGTTTTCCGGATTTAGCTTTTCAAATTGCCGCAACGCTTCCTTGGTCTCTTCCGAAATGACCCTCGGGAGCATGATCTTGACCTCGACGAACTGGTCACCGCGAAGGCTCGGGTTTCTCAAACTCGGGAAACCGCGCTCTCGCAACCTGAATTTCTGCCCTGACTCGGTTCCCGACGGGATCTTGAGCTGGGCCTTGCCCTCGACTGTCGGCACTTCGATCTTGGTGCCGAGAGCAGCCTCGGGGACCGTGATCGGCACGACGATATAGACGTTATCGCCCTTTCGTTCGAGAAACTTGTGTTTGCCGACGTTGGTCAATATGAACAGATCGCCGGGCTCGGCACCCAGCCGGCCGCCGTGGCCCTTTTTCGGTATCCTCACACGCGAACCGGTATCCACGCCCGCCGGTATCTTGATCTTGACCTGCTCGGTCTTTGGCGTCACGCCCTTGCCGTTACAGAGCGAACACGGCTGACGACGACGCCCGGTGCCCTCACAATCCGTACAGCCCTGCGAAAACTGCAGCCGTCCGCCCGTTCTCATCACCTGGCCGGTGCCCTTACATGTCGGACACTGGACGACCGGCCCGCCCGTGTCGCCGGCACCCTGGCATCGTGAACATTGCTCCGATCGGTTGACCGTAATATTTGTTGTCAGGCCTGAGAATGCCTCTTCGAAACTGAGAGCCAGCGGTATCTCGATGTCGCGGCCTTTTTTTGGCAAGGCCCGCGGCGGTTCCGGCTGCGGCCGTGCGCCGGCACCGCCGCCGCTGCCGCCAAACAGATCGGAGAAAATATCGCGAAAGCTCGATCCGCCACCACCGCCACCCGTCGTCGAGCCGGTCGAGAAATCAAATCCTGAAAAGTCGAATCCGCCCGGACCGCCGCTGGCCGCTCCGGCACCAAATGGCGAATCGGCGTCGAGATTGTCGGCGTAGTATCCAAATCGGTCAAAGACCTTACGTTTTTTCTCATCGGAAAGAATGTCGTAAGCCTCTTGAACCTCCTTGAACTTATCTTCGGACGCCTTATCGTTCGGATTTACGTCCGGGTGGTGCTTACGCGCAAGGCGTCGATAAGCCTTCTTGATCTCGTCGGCCTTTGCGTCCTTTTTGACACCCAGGATATGGTAGTAATCTTTTTTCGCCATTTTACGTCAGGGACAAGTGTAAAGGGACAAGAGACGAGAGGCAACTCGTCGTACCGCTCGTCTCTCGTCCCTCATCACGTCCCTACTTATTTACTTCTTTTCTTCGTCTTCGACATCGACATACTCGGCGTCGATGACGTTATCATCGCTTGCCGCCGTGCCGCCGTCGCCGTCAGCTCCGGCCGTTGCCGACGAAGCCTGCTCCTCGGCCGGTGCGTCGCCGCCCGCGGCCGTCTGGCTGTAGAGTGCCTCAGCCAACTTGTGCGAAGCGGTCTGCAGACGTTCGAACGCGTTGTCCATCGCCGCAGTGTCCTCGGTTCCGAGAGCCGTCTTGGACTCGGCGATAGCTGCTTCGATCTCGGTGACCGCAGCGGCATCGACCTTGTCCTTGTTTTCGCCAAGCGTTTTTTCGACGCTGTAGACGAGACCGTCCAGACGATTGCGTGCCTCGATGGCCGCTTTCTTCTTTTCGTCCTCGCCGGCGTGGCTCTCGGCGTCCTTCATCATCTTGTCGATCTCTTCTTTCGAGAGGCCCGACGACGACGTGATCGTGATCTTTTGCTCGCGGCCCGTGCCGACGTCCTTGGCCGAAACGTTCACGATGCCGTTAGCATCGATGTCGAACGTAACCTCGACCTGCGGAACGCCGCGGGGTGCTGGCGGAATGCCCACGAGATGGAATTTACCGAGCGTCTTATTGTCCGCCGCCATCGGGCGTTCGCCCTGGATGACGTGAACCTCGACCGACGTCTGATTGTCAGATGCCGTCGAAAAGATCTCAGACTTACGCGTCGGAATGGTCGTATTCTTCTGGATCATCGGCGTCGAAACACCGCCCAGAGTCTCGATACCGAGGCTCAGCGGAGTAACGTCGAGGAGCAGAATGTCGGTCTTCTCACCGCCCAAAACTCCGGCCTGAACCGCAGCTCCGAGGGCAACGACCTCATCGGGATTAACCGATTTGTTCGGTTCTTTGCCAAAAAAGTCCTTGACCATCTCCTGAACCTTCGGGATACGGGTCGAACCGCCGACCAGTACGATCTCTTCGATGTCTTTCGGCGTCAGCCCGGCATCTTTGATCGCCTGTTCGACCGGCGGCATCAGACGCTTGAGGATCGGCTCGACGAGCTGTTCGAATTTCGAACGCGTCAGCTTCATCACAAGGTGCTTCGGGCCCGATGCGTCCGCCGTGATGAACGGCAGGTTGATCTCGGTTTCCATAGCCGATGAGAGCTCGACCTTCGCCTTTTCGGCCGACTCTTTCAGACGCTGAAGCGCCATCTTGTCGTTGTGCAGGTCGATGCCCTGATCCTTCATGAACTCTTCGATGATCCAGCCGACGAGCACTTCGTCAACGTCGTCGCCGCCGAGGTGCGTATCGCCGTTGGTCGATTTGACCTCGACAACGCCTTCGCCAACTTCGAGAACCGAGATGTCGAACGTACCGCCGCCAAAGTCGAATACGGCGATGATCTCGTCCTTTTTCTTATCCAAACCGTATGCCAGTGCGGCCGCGGTCGGCTCGTTGACGATACGCAAAACCTCGAGGCCCGCGATCTTGCCGGCGTCCTTGGTCGCCTGACGCTGTGCGTCGTTAAAGTACGCAGGCACGGTGATCACTGCCTTTTCGACCTTCGACCCAAGATAATCTTCGGCCGATTGCTTCAATTTCTGCAGCACCATTGCCGCGATCTCCGGCGGGCTGTAATGCTTGCCTTCGACGTTGATGCTGACATCTCCGTTTCCGGCCTTATCGACCTTGTACGGAACCTGCTTGATCTCTTCGCCAACCTCGCCAAACTGACGTCCCATGAACCGTTTGATCGAGTACAGCGTGTTCTCAGGATTTGTTACCGCCTGACGTTTTGCCACCTGGCCGACGAGACGATTGCCGTCCTTGCCAAATGCAACGACCGACGGGGTCGTGCGGCCGCCTTCGGAATTGGTGATGACGATCGGCTCGCCGCCTTCCATCACGGCAACTACCGAATTGGTCGTTCCCAGATCGATACCTATGATTTTGCTCATTTTCTAAATCTCCACTTATATAAAATTGCCCTGCTCAAAATAAAAACAAACTATAACTTGAGCCTGAAGTGAGTATAAAGGTTGAGTGTGTCATTGTCAACTATATTTTAGCGTGAAAGTTGAACCTCAAAATACAAAAAACGGCGGCGAGCCCGAAAGCCCGCCGCCGCCCGTATTTATTGATGTTCGCTGCTGCATCAGCACTTGTGCGGCGGGATCTCGTCCATTGCCTTGACTCGCATAAACCGGATAAAGCTCTTGGTTTTTGCGTCCGTGATGGTTAGCAGGCCGGCCTCGAGCTTGTACTCGCCCGCCGCCATAAGCGTATCGTGGAACGTCCGCTCAAAACTCATCGTCATCTCATCGCACGCCATCATCGTTGAAAATATGTCGCTGATCTTCAGCTTGCCTTTTTCGAATGCATAGCTGCCGCCGTAAGTGTTGCAGCCCGAGCTACCGCCGATCTTTCCGTCGGCACTGATGTTGAGCGTGACGGTCGCATCGTCTAACGGATACGCGATCTTCTGCTTAAAATTGTACGAGACCATCTCCCACTTGCCCTCGGGCAGCGTTTTGGCGGAAACGGCCGAAAATGTCGCGAGTGCAAAAACAAATAAGAGCGATATTTTGATTATTGACTTCATGTACTTTCCTCACAGGCGAAATATCGCCTTTCCACAAGAAAGAACGTTTGTGAGGTGATGTGCTTGCAGAAATTCAGATCGTGACGCGTTCGACGCGAGGTATCGAGACGCCGAACGCTTTAAGTGCTGCGGTTTTCATAGCGGCCGCGTCGCCGGTGGTCAAAAAGATGTCTTCGGCGCTTCCGTTGATATTGAGTTTTTCGACTCGGCGGACGAGTTCGGCGGCCGGATCGATAAACTCGGTCGTGGGGGAAACAAGTTCCCTCAAAACGTGCGTGATCGCCGGGTAATGGGTGCAGGCGAGCAAAATGTGCGAGCAGTTGCGGAGCGGGCCGATGATCTGTTTCGCCGCGGCTCGCAGATGTTCGGACGAGATGTCACCGCTTTCGATCAGCGCGGACAGCGGCTGGGCAATGCGTTGTTTTACGGCGATGCTGCGTTTCGCGAACGCCTCGCGATAAACGCCCGAAACCACTGTGCGACGGCCGCCGATCAGGCCAAGGCGTTTGGGCTTAAGCCGTGCCGTCAATTCGACTGCGGGCTGGATGACGCCTTCGACCGCGATGCCGTGATCTGCCAGATCGCCGATCGCGGTGCTGGCGGCATTGCAGCCGATCGCGATCGACGTCGCTCCACGCGAGATCAGATATTCGATCACCGCATCGAGCCTGGTCGCGAGTTCGGCCTTCGCCATCTTGCCGTACGGCGTCACGCCGGTATCGGAAAAATAGACAACCGGCACGTCCCCGAGCCGTTCTTTCAACAGCTTATAGACGCTGATACCGCCGATGCCCCAATCGATTATCCCAAGCATAAGATCAGAAGATCGCCCACGAAAAGCACGAAAGTTACTAAAATGAGAACGGGCACGTTTTGTGTATTTCGTGCCTTTCGTGGGCCAACTCTTACGGATACGAGAGTTTTACCTCGATCCCCTTTTCGACCGGGCCGCTGTCGAAGGCGACGATTCGCGAGTTCCACGCCATGTTCAGGGTTTCCATTTTCTGCCCGGCAAAACGGCTTTCGAGATACCATTTCATCTCGTGTTCCGAGCGGATCGGGTTGTACTCGAGCATCTTTTTCCAGTCCGGATGCGAGACCAGCTTGTGCAAAGCGGCGTTGAACGCGGCGTTCGACTTCTGATCCTTCATCGTCCGCAGTTTGTCCTTGAGCAGCCGCGGATATTCGCCGATGGCAACCGGCACGGTGACCATATCGATGATCAGGAACTTGCCGCCCGGTTTGGTCACGCGTTTGATCTCGGCGAGCAGCGGGTCCCAATCGAGATATCTGAACGACATCAGCGAAGTCACCACATCGAACGACGCATCGGGAAACGGCAGCACCGGCCCGTTGATCTTTTGAAAACTGAGGTGATCGTGATCGGCGTTTTTCAACTTGGCACGCTCGATGATGCCGGCCGACTCGTCAACGCCGGTGCCGGATTCGACCCGGTCGGCGAGTGCGTTGAGCAACGCACCGTTGCCGCAGCCGATGTCGAGCATTTTGAGCTTGCCGGCCGGCAGATGCTCATTCAGCCAACGCCACTCGTCCTTACGTACGCGAATATCGACAAACGCCGCATCGTAAAGCTCGGCTACGTGGTCGTACGACGTGTCGCCGTCCGGCGGCCGCGGCTCAAATCGTTTCATCTCCTCGGCCGGCATAAAGCCCAGACGCTTTTGCGCCGAAGCGGTGAAACCGTGAGATTTGCGGCCTTTACAGCCGATGGTGTATAGCTTTCCGTCCGCCTTATCGCCAGCGGAGACGTATTTTTCCTTGCTTCGCGAAAAAGTCGTGTACCAAAAGAAACCGTACGCAGTAACATTAAATGTGCGCGCAAAAAACGGTGCGAACCAACGTGCCGAACGGCAGCAGAAAAAGTACGCCGACGCATTTTCGGCAAACGGTATCTCCATCTGTTCCCATTCGTACGGCGAAAACTGTTCGGGAAACGCAACCGTGCCGAACATCGGCCCGTACATTCCGGAATGGCCGACAAAGTGAAATTCGCTTATTTTCCTGCCCGCCTGTTTGATCTCGTCGATCGCGTGCAGCACGTCGCGTTTGCTCTCGACTGCCCGGGCGACGATCTCACCTTCAAATCCTGCAGCTCTTTTCTCGTCAGCCAGCGTGTTCGCGACCACCGGAAACTGGTGTCCGCCGAGACGGTATTTGGTTGTGTAGACGATCAAGATCGTCGATTGAAGGGACATATTGTAAAGAAAATACTACAAGACCAATGTGAATATTATTGTAATCGGTTGAGCCAGTATAGCGGACGGCGTTTATGGTGGGCGACCGCAATTACGCGAATCAGATCGTTCGTCTCAATATAAAAAATGCTGTATGGATACTTACCGAGAACCTTTCGCCTAATGGAATCAACGACCAACGGGCACGATGCCGGATTTTCGCGGATATGCGATATCGCCCGAAATGCTTCATCAAGAAACTCGCCCTCAAAACGCGGTTCTACCCCAAAATAGTATTCCGCACCCTCGGCAAGCTCATTTTCCGCTTCCGGATAGAACTCGACATCCAAACGCACTAGCGACGCTCCTCTGCTCGCTGACGCAGGCGTTCAAATACCGCTTCCCCCGGAATTGCTTTAACTTCGCCGGATTCCATTTCGGCTACTCGACGCTGACATTCCTTCGCCCAAAGCCGCTCCCATTCTTCGGGCGTGAGTTCATTTTCCGGCTCGTCCAGACTTCGCAGCAGCAAAGCTGCCAGCCGGCCGCGTTCCTTAAAATCCAGACTCAACGCTTGCCTTTCTAATGCTGCGACGTCGATCATACCCAAAACCTCACTCCGACATTTTATATACTTTTCGATCTTATGACCAATATTTTGTAGTGCACACCGGGCACCTACACAACCTCGCCGCGGCTGAGGCGTTCGTTGCGGTGGACCTTGTCCAGATAGACCTTAGCAGCGTCGGACTGAAACATCTCTCGCTCTTCTTCGTGATCGGTCACGGGCTCGAGTGCGGTGTCCATATAGTTGAGCCTTTCCGGATCTTTGCGGACCCGCATATAGATAAGACGCATACGGACGTATAGCGACGCCCACTGAAACTGCTTTCGGAGCGTTTCGGCAAGGTACTTAGGATAAAACACTAGCGGGCTTTCCTGCGGCAGATCAGAACGCCGGTTCTTTCGCGCCTTGATCCGCAGAAATCCGCCTTCGAGCGGGTGAATTCCCTCGATGCCGATGCAACCCTTAAACCATACGATAAAGAACATCGTCTTTCCCGGGCTCGTTCCGGTCGCGATGCATCGTTTCAAAACGGTCTCAACGTGCTGGTCCGTGTAGTATGTCTCCCACGCTTTTCGATAGGTCGAACGCCACTCGGTCCGCGACATTATCGGGTGATCGGTGACGTCGTGGTTGAGGTCGTATTTATTGAGGTCAACATCCATCGCGATGCCTGCTTCGTGCAGCTTTTTGTGATCCTCGGAACCCGGCAATGGCGTCAGGTAGAAAAATTCGAGCAGATCGACCGGCAATTCACGTTTGATGATCTCGATGTCGCTGATGATCGATTCGGGCGTGTCGTTTGGAAACCCGAGGATGTAACCGCAATAGGTGACGATGCCGGCGTGCTTCCACGCGAGCAGCATCTCCCGGTAATCGGTGATCTTGTTCTGCCTCTTTTTTGCACCGAGCAGGCTGTCGGGATTGATATTCTCAAGCCCGATAAAGACACGCTTGACGCCGGCACGCTTACATTTTTCGATAAAATTCGGCAGCTTATGGCAGAGCGTATCGACCTGGATGATAAAGCTGATCTTGAGCTGCTCGACCTCACGCAGATCGATCAGCTTGTCGAGAATGATCTCCCAGTCCTTGTTCCGTGCAAAATTGTCGTCCGTTATAAAGAATGAGTGCAGCCCCTGAGCGACGTTGGCTCGAACGATGCGTTCGATATCGTCGGGCGAACGCCGACGCGATTTGCGGCCCTGGACATTGATGATCGTGCAAAACGAACACGCGAACGGACACCCGCGGCCCGCGTCAAAGCTCGTCGTCGCACCCGCCGTCAGATGGACACGTTCGGCCGGCAGTAGCGGCGAAGCGACGCCCTCGATATTGGGCAGGTCGTCCATGAAATTGTAAACAGGTTCGAGCCGACCGTTGAAGGCGTCGAGCAAAACCTGGCCGAGACGCCCCTCAGCCTCGCCGGCAAAGAGCGAAACGCCCATGTCTAGGGCCTTTTGAACGAACGGATCGCGTTCCTTCAGCATCGCCATCGTGCCGGAAACGTGAAATCCGCCGATGCCGACCTTGATGCCCTGTGCACGCAGCGGTTTGGCGATATCCAGAGCACGCGGAAACTGATTGGACTGGACGCCGACAAGCATCACCATCCCGTCGTCGCCTGCCCGGACGAGCGACGCCATTTTGGCAACGTCGATGACCGTGTTCGTCTCGTCAAACGCGTGAATATCAAACTCGACATCCTCGCCGAGCACCTTGTCCGCCGCACACTCGAGCGACAGCCCGTACAGTGCCGCCAGCGAATTCGACGGTATAGCCGAGCGATACCACTGGATGACATACCCGTTGTCATCGTAGTGAGATGGCTTGATCAAAACTAGGCTAAACCGCTTTTTCATTGTGGTTGAAAGTTTATAGAAATCACCGGTGCAATACAAGATTTGCGATTACTTTAGGCCGCTGTTCAAAAACGTTGGTTCGTATCCGCTCTACAGCATCCCGCGTTCTTTGACCCGAAGGTAGTTTTCGAGCAGCTTCGGAGCGAGGGTCTGTGTGGTTACGTCGAGGGCCAGGCCGCCGATGGTCTCGACCATTCGCAGGGCGGTTTCGCGTTGGTGGATGATCTCCTCGGCGGCGGACTGCTTAAATACTTCTTTGATGTCCTCGGGCTTGCGGCCGATCAAGGCTCCGAGATCGCGGTCGCCGATGGTGGCGACCAGCGGCAGATGCCGCGGCCTCAGCAGCTTGAGCGAGCGGATCAGGTCCTGCGAGCTGTCCTTGTCGACGACGTCGGTCAGGATGACGACAAATGCACGCTTTTTCAGGTTCGACGCCATGAACTGAAATGCCCGTGCGTACGACGGTTCGATCAGCTCGGGTTCGAGGTCGTGAAGTGCCTCGAGCACGGCGTCGATGTGTTCGAGCCCGCGTTTTGGCGGCAGGAATTTACGCACCTTTCGGCCGAATACGACCAGGCCGCAATTGTCCCCGGCCCGCGAGCACGCCGACATCAGCGCGAGACTGGCATGGATGGCCGTGTCGAATTTGGTCTCGTCGTCGATGCGTCCCGTCATCAGACGGCCGGCGTCGATGGCGATCATCACCGTCTGGTCACGTTCGATCTGATATTGCCGCGTCGTCAGCTTCGAACGCCTCGCCGTCGCCGTCCAGGAAATATGCCTGAGTTCGTCGCCGCGAACGTAATCCCGCATCGACTCGAATTCTCGACCCTCGCCCCGTCTGACGGCACGCCGCTGTATCGCCAAAAATGAACGGGCTCCGAGAGCTTTCAGTTCCATCTCGCGTGCCCGCCGCATGTTCGGATAGACCTTTACGCCCTGCGGTTCGCCGAGCTCAGCCTGACACCAGACGAGTCCGAGCCTTGAGGCATATCGCACCGCCGTTTTGCCAAATTCGTATCGTCCGCGTTTCGGCGACGTGACGTGATAGTAAAATTCCGCGTTCGTTTGTGCCGCGACATTAAATGCCGCCTCGCGCGTCTCGTCGAGCTTCATCTCGGGCGGAAATTCGTCCTTGATTCGAATATAAACGTCACGCGGCGACGCGTTTTCAACGATCAGGCTGACCCGCACCGGGTCGCCGATCGCAAATCGCGAACCAAACTCGCGGCGGATCGTAAATTCTTCAGGCAGCGTGCGGCTGAGCCAATAGTCGGCCACGGCGGCGGCGATAAGCAAAAAATCGAGGATAAATACGGCGGTGCGGAGTTCGGGCTGTTTCCACGACAGTGCCAGCGGCACGATGCCGAGAGCCAGCAGCACGTAGAATCTGCGTGAGAAGACGAATCCCATAGGTCGATGCGATTATAGCACCGCTTCGCCAAACGCTTTAAGTAAATGCCGCCGCTCAAGCAACTTATTGCAGGGTTGTCGGCTCTAATGGTTAGTTAATTTGGTTTCTCTTTCGGAGGTTTGGCCGTGAAAGCGTCATTTTTATTGCTGATATTATTGCTTTGCCCGATGCTGGCATATTCTCAAACCGCCGGCGCCGGCGTCGAAGAGCTTTTCCTTGCCAAGGATGACGGCAACGGGAAGGCCGGCGATGTGGTCTCGAGCTTTTTCACGACCGACGTCCCGATCTATTGCATCGTCCAGCTCGATTCGGACAAGCCGGTGACGGTCAAGATGAATTTCGTCGCGGTCGCGGTCGCCGGCGTCAAACCCGACTCCAAGGTCGTCACAACCAGCTACACGACAAAAGAGGGCCAGAGCCGTGTCAACTTCACCGGAAAACCCTTCGATAAATGGAACGCCGGCAAGTACAAGGTCGAGATCTATCTCGACGGCAAGCTTGCCAAAGACCTGACGTTTGACATTCGCCCCGCCTCGGGCAGCCCCGACGGTGCCGCCTACTTTCAGCCGAAAGCCGCAACGAAGCCGAAACCCGCACCTCGCCCTAAAAAGAACTAGTTGCCGTTTGGAATGCAAGATAAGTAAATTCTCGACGTTCTTCCAACAACAAGACACGATCTGGCTTGGAATAAACAACTAACGGGAGAATTTTATGAAGAAGACAATTTTGGCATTAGGGCTGGTCTCGCTGTTCGGAATGAACGCGTTTGCGTCAGTTTACATCAGGTATTACAACAAGGATTCGCAGGTTTGGACATTTAAGGTAAAGATGGACGGCCAAAACAAAGAGGTGACGTTCAACGGCTCGACCAGCGGAGCAGCGACCATCGGCGGCAGCGGCACCAAAGCCATCGTCAGCACCAAATGCGGCGATGTCGAGATCAGCGATAATGCAAAGATCGAGATCAAAAACGGCTGCATAACTTTCGTTAAATAGCGTTTGCCTCTCAACACTACTACGATCTACGGCCTCGCCCGACGGCGGGGCTGTTTTATTGCGAAGGTGGAGTTATAATGCTACGTTTTCGATATTCGGCTGACTTATCCAAGCCGTTCGGCAAAGATCACTTATGTTTATCGCACTATATCACTGGAGTGTTAAGGACGGGTCCGAACAGGAATTTCAGGACGGCTGGCGTGTTTTGACCGAGGAGATCTACCGCGATTGCGGCAGTCTCGGGTCGCGTCTGCATCGTGCGGAAGACGGCACGTGGATCGCCTATGCCCAATGGCCAGACCGGGCAACGTACGACGCAGCCCGAAACATCCCCGACGCTGACGAGGCCGCCCGGGTCCGGTTTCGCGACAGCATCGCCGAATCGTTTCCCGTCACGTTCATGCAGGTGACCGACGATCTGCTGCAGCCAAACAAGTCAATCGACTAGTTCCCGTTGCTCACAAAAAATGGCTGCCCGATCGAAACCCGGCAGCCATATTTGCTTTCAAAAGCTCTGGTTACGAACTACCAGCGGTCCGATCCGCCGCCGTAGCCGCCGCCGCGGCTTCCACCGCCACCGCCACGGTTTCCGCCGCCATAGCCGCCACCGCCGCCGCGATGTCCACCACCGCCGCCGCCGCCGTACCCGCCGCGTCCGCCGCGATCTTCGCGGGGTTTCGCTTCGTTGACCTTGATCTCGCGACCGCTGACTTCCTTGCCGTTAAATTCGGCAATTGCGCGTTCGCCTTCTTCCTGCGAAGACATTTCGACGAAGCCGAATCCGCGTGAGCGGCCGGTTTCGCGGTCTTCGACAACCGAAGCTGACTCGACGGTGCCGACGCTTGCGAACAATTCTTCCAGATCAAAGCTTGAGGTCTGGAACGAGAGATTACCTACATACAGTTTCATTGACATGACAAAATTTACCTTTCCCTAGGTGAGAAACCCACTAGAAGTGTCGATATCGATTTTTCTTAGCTTTGGGGTTACGGTCCGCCCCCTAAAGAATCGCGCCTCGATCGCTCGTGGTTGAGCCACTTCTATTACCTTAAAACGACCAACCCTCGAACTATCCTAAACGCCTTCGAACAAAACTTTATGTAGTATCGGGGCGCATCACCGTTGATGCGCGAGAGCAGGATTAACGTTGTTTATGATGCACGGTTCGCCAAGGGGTTGCAAGCGGCACTTGGCTTTTTGTTAGCAAATCAATAGATAAGTGCCAGGATCTCGTCGATACGCGAGCGGGCGGCCGCCTCGCCGAGCGGGATAAATTCGTCGATCTTTCCTATTTGATCGGGACGCAGGTGGGCGATCTGCGGTTCGATGACGAGATCCGCCGGCCTAGTTTGGTTGTTTGATGTTGAGCGGATCAGCGTCAAGGCCGAGCGCACAGCTATACTTAGTGCGGTCCGCGGCGAATGCCGAAACGTGCCGCCGCATTTGAGCAGATCGACGGCGATGACGACATCCGCGCCCATCGCCCAGACCGCGTCGGTCGGCATCACGGACGAAACACCGCCGTCCACCAGCACGCGTCCCGCCTTGTCGCGGATCGGCGTAAAGACGCCCGGCACCGCACAACTCGCACGGACCGCAGAGATCAGGTCGCCGGTGTCTTTGAAAACCACCTCTTCGCCGGCTGCAAGGTCATAGGCGACGGCTGCAAATGGCGTTTTTAGATCTTCGAATCGCGTGGCGTGCAGTTCGCGTGTGAGAAACTTGCCCATCGGAACGGTCGAGAGCATGCCGCTCAGGCCAAACGACGGCCGCATCGTGTTCAGCCAACCGACCCTTCGTGCCATCGTCTCGATCTCGGCGGGCGACATTCCGGAGGCAAGAGCGGCACCGACGACCGACCCGGCCGACGTACCGGCGATCATGTCGAACCGTATGCCGTGCTCGGCCAGCACCTTGAGAACGCCGACGTGAGTAAACCCGCGTGCCCCGCCGCCCGAAAGTGCTAAACCGATCTTCTTTGACATAAAGCGTTTTAACCGCGAAATATGCGGAAAATACTAAAAGTGAGGACTTTGGCCCGCGAATCACGCAAATGAACGCGAATAAGCAAACAAAAATTCTTGATTCGCGGATATTCGCGTTATTCGCGGGCAAAAATCCCTCATAGATCTTTGCATCTTACGTGTACTTCGCGGGCAAGTATCTCCCGATTGATTTTACCTGTTGGTTATGAAAAACTTAAATCTCTAACCATGAGCCCTCAACAATCAATGACCTTTGCACGGGAGAGCACCGTTGCGGACATCGCGGCGGGTGAAAAGTCGTGTCCGGTCTGCTCGCGGGACACACAGGACGAATACGTCCCGATGCTGTCGCTTGCTGACGATCTGGCGAGGCTGATCCGTGCAAATGCACCCGACACGCAGGAGTTTAAGGCGGTCTGTGCACGCTGCTTGAGGCTATTTGAACGGGCGAAAGAGAACATCATCGCCGACGCGGCTATGCAAAAGGACGGTTCGCACGTGCTTTCGACGCCGCTCAGGCTCGACGCGGACGAACGCTACACAGGTAAAGGCGTGACGATCGCGTTTCTCGACTCTGGTTTTTACCCGCACGTCGATCTGACCTCGCCCCGCAACCGCATCGTGGCGTACCGCAATATGCTCCACCAGGACGGCGACCTGTCGTCGCTCTTTCAGCCCGATGTCGCAAGTTGGCACGGCATGATGACCTCGGTCGTCGCCGCCGGCAACGGCACGCTCTCAAATGGTTTCTACCGCGGCATCGCTTCGGACGCCGACGTCGTTTTGGTCAAGCTCGCACGCACCGGCCGCATCACGGACGGCAACATCCAGGACGGCCTCGAATGGGTGCTTGAGAACCGCGAGCGTTACGGCATTCGCGTCGTCAACATCTCGGCCGGCGGCGACGAAGAGGCCAGCTATCTGAGCGATCCGCTGTCACAGGCCGTCGAGGCATGTTCCGCCGCCGGCATCACGGTCGTTTGCGCCGTCGGCAACGCCGGACATTTACCCAATCACCCCGTCGTGCCGCCCGCAAGCTCTCCGTCATGCATTGCTGTCGGCGGGCTCGACGATAATAATTCGATCAATCGTGCACGCCGCGGCATGTACCGTTCGTCATACGGCCCGACGATCGACGGCCTGCAAAAACCCGAGGTCATCGCTTCGTCGATCTGGGTCCCGGCACCGATCCTGCCGAATACGCCGACCGCCCAGCAGGCCGGGTTGCTGGCACGGCTAGACAAAGCTACCGACGACGAACTCCACCCGATCATCGACGCTAACGCCGGCATCGACCCCGAGCTTGACGCCGCGGCCGACCGCGAATTTCACAGCATCCGGCAGCTCATCACACTCAAGATCCGCCGCGAGATGGTCATCACACAGCATTATAAATACGTCGACGGCACGTCCTTCGCCGCCCCGATCGTCTCGTCCGTCGTCGCCCAGATGCTCGAGGCCAACCCCGACCTCACGCCCGGAGCCATCAAACGCCTCCTAATATCCACCGCCGAACGCCTGCCCCAATACGAAGTAGACCGCCAGGGCTGGGGCGTCATCGACGCAAGAAAAGCCGTCGAACGGGCTGTGTCGTTTCAATGAATCTGATGGTTGGGAGCGAAAAAGTGGTGCCGCCGCTATTTGTAAGGTCAAATCCGCCCGAAATTGGTCATATAGTCGCAATGACCCCGAATTTCCGCTCCCAGCCGCATCCGCCTCCCCATGTTTTCCGCCGCCTCAACCGCCGCCACCGCAACCGATTTTGCGATGCCGCCCGCATCACCGCGACCGTCTCGATCTTATACTTTGGTGCGACACATCCTCGGGGCTTGTGGGAGTTCCCCAGAGTTTTGTGTTTTTGCAATGGCTAGATTGCGGAACTCACATGGCGAAAGCTTGAAGGTATGGAAGTGATATAATGATGCCCTTCTTGTAGGAGAAAGCTGTATGACCATTCTACAAAGATGGTTTCGGGGGACATTTGCTGTTTGGGCTTTCGTCAGCTGCGCTTTCGGGTTTGCCGTTGAAGCGCAAAGTACGGAGCACGCCGGTCTGAAGTTTTATCTTGCTCCGAGGCATAAGATAGGCCTCAACACCACCGATATTGTTTACAAGGATCTGGATGGTGACAGTTTTCTCGACATTGCGGTAGTTAACGGCGGTCAAGAGAATCCGAGTCCGACGATCACCGTACGCTTTGGAACGAGCGGCGGTGAGTTCGGATCGCCGCTTGTCCTTCCATCGTATACGATCGGACAGACGATCGACGCGGGAGACTTGAATGGTGACGGGCGGCCAGATTTGGTAATCGGAAGCTTTTATCACAATAGACTCGCAGTCTTCCTAAATCTGGGCAACAGACAGTTTGCCGCTCCATGGTTTTCGGCGCCTCCAGATCCGCCGTATGGCGGAAATCCAAATACCGGTGTTGGCGAGTTTCTTGATCTGGCAATTGCGGATTTTGACGGTGACGGGAACAATGACGTTGTAGCACTGCAGGATCAGACAAATCAGCGACTAAGATTCTTCCATTTTAGCGGGCAAGGCTTGCTCACCGTGTTTGCTACTCTAGACCAAATCGGAAATGAAACCAGCTACGAGCGAAAAATGGCTGTCGGCGACGTTAATGGCGATTATCGTCCCGACATTGTTTTCGCCGGCGGCGGTCCCTTCGGAGCTAGAACAATTTGCTTTGTCTTCGGTCAGCCCTCAGGGGGAACTTTGTCGATGACATACGGCTGGGACGTTGCGGATAAGGCAGTGGGTATCAGCATCGAGGATTTAGACAACGACGGCGACCGGGACTTGAGCGTAGCTTTTTTGGACGTAACCACACCGACCCGCCATTCCCTGCAAGTTTTCCGAAACAACGGAAGCGCGTCTTTTACCGCCTTACCTAAAATCTTTCTCGAATATCCGTTTCCGCCCACTGATATTACCACCGATGATTTCAATAACGACGGCAAGCGCGATATTGGCGCACTAATTGGCTCGGTATATGCCAATGGGTTAATGGTATTAGTAATGAACGGCATCGGTGATGGAACATTTGTCGAACAAGGCTACTACGCGACTTCACCGTCGTCATCCATTTATTCGACAGATATCGATCGCGACGGCAAGATCGATATTTTGACGGCTTCGAGTTTTCTGGATCAAACCGACTACACCGAGGACGGAAACACAGTAAGCATTCTATTTAACGACAATTTTCAGCGGTTTAGGGCGCCGTTGGCCACGCTCTGGGGTCCCAATTTTATAGATGCGGGAGATTTTAATAGCGACGGTTACAAGGATCTGGTTTCCTCCTGGGCGACCAATTTTACCACCTCGGGCGTTGATATTTTGATTAACGACAGAGCGGGCGGGCTTCTTCCCGAGGTGCATCATCCTTCTCCGGCATGGTTGAACGGAATGAAAACCGGCGACTTCAACGGCGACGGCAAATCGGACGCCTTTTCGATTCATAGAGACAAATTGGCTACTTATTCAGGCAATGGTAACGGCTCGATTGCGGAGCCTGTGATCACGCAGTTTGCGCGCCCGCTGGTGAATATCATCGTCGGCGATTTTAATTCTGATGGAAACGATGATGTCTTTCTTGTAGATGATCTACCGCAAGGACATTCGATGCTGAGTAACGGGAACGGCACATTTACGGCCGCTCCTGGTTCTCCGATGTCAGTGCCTTCCGACGGAGGTGGGATCCCTGAACTGCAGTCGGGGGATTTTAACAATGATCATAAGATCGACCTCATTTTATATCAGAATAACAACGTAAAATTATGGCTAGGTGACGGAGCGGGCCGATTCGAGCAAGCTCCCGCCACGATTCCGCCGTTGGGCCGCCTTGTGCCAGGCGACTTTAACGGCGACGGAAAGCTCGACCTAGCAGGAATGGCGAATGACGGTATAAGGGGATCTCTCGGTGATGGCAGCGGAGGATTCAGCGCCGGTTTTTATCGACCGATAGAAGGAACGTATTCGATAAATTTAGCTTCGAGCGTTGTCAGCGCCGACTTTGACCTCGATGGTCGTGACGATGTCGCTATCCTTATGGCGGATAACTACAACGGGAATTTGATCATAATGCAGTATGACGGCGGCGGCGGCACTCCTTCTTGGAAACAACCTATTTTTTATGGCGTGGGTCCCGCATATCGAACCTGGGGCGGGATGCTGGTTGCGACAGATTTCAACTCGGACCGCAAACCCGATATCGGGTACCTCGGTGACAACGCACGTGGGGTTATCTACAACACAACGCGTCAAAACAATTCAGTTTTCGATTTTGACGGCGACGGAAAGACCGATCCTTCGGTGTACAGGCCGTCGGCCGGAGAATGGTGGTGGCTGAAGTCATCAAATGGCGACACTGGTGCCGTGCAATTCGGTATCTCAACGGACAATGTTGCGTCTGCGGATTATACTGGCGACGGCAAGACGGATGTGGCGTTTTGGCGGCCTGCGACCGGGCAGTGGTTTGTGCTTAGGTCGGAGGATTTTTCGTTTTATGCGTTTCCGTTTGGGGCGACCGGGGATGTGCCGGTGCCGGCGGATTATGATGGGGACGGAAAGGCGGATGCTGCGGTGTTTAGGGAGAGTTCGTTGACGTGGTATATCAGCAAGTCGTCGGGCGGGACGGACATTGTTGGGTTTGGCTCGGCCGGCGACAAACCGGTGAATGCCGATTACGACGGAGACGGTAAGGCCGACATTGCGGTGTTCAGGCCCAACGGAGCCAACGGCGCCGAGTGGTGGGTCCGCCGGAGTTCGAATTCGACAGTATTTGCGACGCAGTTTGGATCGCCGACGGACAAAGCCGTTCCGGCCGACTACACCGGCGATGGTAAGGCGGACATCGCGTTCTGGACCCCATCGAACGGGAATTGGTTCATCTTGAGGAGCGAGGATCTTTCATATTTTGCGTTCCCGTTTGGCTCATCGACGGATATCCCCTCGCCGGGTGATTACGACGGCGACGGCAAAACGGACGCAGCGGTGTTCCGGCCTTCGAATTCGACCTGGTATGCAAACCGATCCACGGCCGGATTGCTGATACAGCAGTTCGGCTCAACCGGCGATGTCCCGGTCCCTAGTGCGTTTGTACGTTGATGTACGAAAAAGACTCCAGCATTCAATTGCATCTTATCTACGATATACATCGTCATAGTTGACACGTCTGATACAATAGTTGTTACAGAGTTTGATCTTTGACAACCGAAAGGGAAAAAGTAAAAAACTCGAAATGTGAAAGGCCTATTTCCGGTTTTAGGCGTGTTCCGCCCGCGATATGCGGGAACTTGTTGGGACAACGGGACGGAAACGTGAAATTGCTCTAACCACAGTGATAACAACAGTTAGCGTAAAAGGGCGGTAGGAAAGATTCCTACTATTTCCGACTAAGTAGGAAATAGTGGGAATCTTTAATAAGACGACTTCGCCGGACTGTCTTGTCAGAACCGCCTCCGTCAGGGGGGCGGCATCCGAGGCGGGAATCAGATCAGTACGGTTTGAAATTCAAACGTGCATATCTAATCCGGCTATTTGTGATGAACGCTGTACCAAACTCCGACGCCAAAGCCGCCCGCTTACGCAGGCGGTTCTGACATGCGGAGACACCCGCGGGTTCAGATCAGTGTCGATCATCCGGTGCGTCGAACTTAAGTTCCCGGAGTGCGTACCGGGTTTGGGGTCGGACGCGGGCCCATTCGCGGGGTCGGTGACGGTGCCGGGCGGTTGGTATTTGCCGGAGCAGGTGTACGGGTCGGCGTCGGTGTCGCAGACGCATCAGGTGACGGCGATGGCGACGGACTTGGGCTTGGTTTTGGCGTCGGCGTCGGTGTCTTAACGTTCGCGTTGGTATTTGTGTTGAAATTCGAATTCAGGTTGTAGTTCGAGTTGAAATTCGAGTTCATATTGAAGTTGAAATTCGAGTCGATCGCCGTATTTACATTCGAATTGAGGTTGCCGTTAAAGCTGCCAAGATTTGTATTGAGGTTTGCGTTGGTAATTGCCGGCGTTTCCTTTTGCAGGAACCAGAAAAGCAGTGCCCCGAGCCCGAGCAGCGAGATCGTGCCGATCACGGTCAGGACCACGACCTTGAGCGTATTCGGTTTCTCGACCGGCGGATAATACGCCGCCGCGGTCCGCGTACGGACATTCTGCACCGGGTCAACCGGAGCCGTCGGGATGACGATGCGTTCGGACGATGCCGGCGAACGTAATTCGGCATTGAGTTCGTCAATGGACGGCGGCGGTGCCGGAACGTCCTTGCGGCGAATAACGGTGATTTCGCCGATATCGTCGTCTTCGCCAAAGTCGGCCTCTGCGGGAGCGTTGATACTCTCGCTCGGCAATTCGGCAAAATTCGGCTCTTCGCTTTCGATCAGCGGTGTACCGTCTTTGGTGCAAAACCGGATAATCTCTTCGTCGAATGTGGCGTCACAGATCGGGCAAATTTTCATAATGGATCGGGCCGTCCGAGGCTTTTGAAATCTTGACCAAATATTATCACGAAAACCACACAGAAAAATAACCGAACGGCTATTGCCACCCGGCTATTTTTCAGAATTCCGCATGGCGCTCCGCTCTAACCATCGCCGGTGAAAGTGCCGCGAATATAGCCATGATACTGTGGATCCCCGTTCAGCGAATCGCGAAGTGCGGACAGAAAGAAATCGACGTCGCTGGCGCTGTTAGCACGCATATTTTGAACGATCGAATAAGCAATGATCGCCTGTGAGCCGTATTCGAATGCCGTCCTTGGCAACCCGGAGTTTCGAGCATAATAAGCCTGGGCGATATATGCGGCGGCCTCGTTATCCAGCCACGGGATCGAAGTGCTCGTCAGGTCGAACGATGCGTGAACAGATTCGTGAACGATCAGGGCATTAAATAGGCGCGAATAGCGTGGATTGGCCCCTAGGTAGAATGTGTTTGCCGCCGCGTTGGTCGCCGAGTCCGCACGGGAACTGTACATGGCTATGTCGGTGGTAAATCGGCCTTCGACGACATTGATACTGCCATTGGCAAGCGCCGTTGCCACTCGACGGAAACTGGACCCGCTAACCGAGATCGTCGCTCCCGACGATCCGCGAAAGCTGAAATTTATGCGGCTTGCCTCATCGCTCCGCAGGATCTCGATCATTTTTTCTTTTACGCCCATTACAACACCTCCATTGTTGATCAAAAAAAGGGGACGGCGATATTCTACGCTTTTTGCTGACGAACTAGTTAATAAATTCTCTTGGGTCACCGCCAATCTGCATCGGGTCTGCAAACGCCGGAGCTTCTTCTTCAAGATTCCATATCTCGTAGAGAGCCGCCGGGCATTCGGTGATAAATCGCGATGGCTTTTGCAGCACCGTCTGGCGGTTGTAGTCGGTCAGGAGCAACGGATAGGTGAGATAGAGTTCGTCCTTGGCCCGGGTCATGGCGACATACCAAAGGCGACGCTCTTCCTCCTCGCTGTCGATCTCACGAAGCGATTTTGGTGAAGGAAATTTACCCTCGGCCGCCCAAATGATAAAGACCGCCTTCCACTCGAGGCCCTTTGCCTGATGGACCGATGTCAGCGTCAGCAGTTCGTCGTCCTCGCCGCCCTCGATGACCTCTTCGCCGACCAGCGGCTGCGGCTCTTTGAAACGCTCGGTAGAGATCAACGCGAGCTCGGACAGAAACTCTTCGGTCGACGTGTATCGGTTGGAGTAGGACGCCAGCCCGCGTAGATCTTCGATGCGGGCGTCGGCATTCTCGAAATTCTCCTGCAGATACTGTTCGTATCCGTTGGCGAGAATTATCTCGATCTGCTTCGTCGGGTTATTGCGGTTTTCGTCCGCGACGAGCATTTCGAGCAGGCGGACGAAATCGAGCCAAGGCTGGCTGGAACGCAGGCGATCGGACCGTACCGAGGGAGTATTCGCTCTATCCGGAGCGGTCAACGCCGTGAGCACCGAGCCGCCCGCTAACGCAGGCGGTTCTGACATGATCTGCTCGAAGACGCGATTCGCTGTCTTATTGCCTACGCCGGGGATCATTTTCAGGATGCGTTTCCAGGCGAGTTCGTCACGCGGATTGATGATGATCCGGAGATACGAGATGACGTCCTTGATATGTGCCTGCTCGAAAAAACGGATGCCCGACTGAACGCGATATGGTATGTTTCGCCTCGACAGCTCGAGCTGCAGCTCGATCGAATGGTAATGCGAACGGTACATTACCGCGATGTCCTCGAGCCCGGTCCCTTCGTCGCGAAGCTCGAGTATTCGCGAGGCGACAAATGCCGATTGCTGTTCGACATCAGAACACGGCACCATCGCCGGCTTGAAATCCCGCGACCGTCGAACCGCGGTCAGCATTTTTGGAAACTGCTTGCGGTTGTTGGCTATCGAGGTGTTGGCAAGCCCTAGTATTTCCGGCGTCGATCGGTAGTTTGTTTCGAGTTTGTACAGCGCCGCCTCGGGGTAACGCTTGGGAAACTCATAGATGTTTGAAAATTCAGCCCCACGCCACGCAAAGATCGATTGGGCGTCATCGCCGACGACCATGACGTTGCGGTGCCTGGCCGCCAGCAGATCGATCACCTCGGCCTGCAGACGATTGGTGTCCTGATACTCGTCGACCAAAATATGCTGAAACTGCTCTGCATATATGCCGCCGATCTCAGGCTTTTCGATCAACAGGCGTTTCACGTTCATCAGCAGGTCGTCGTAATCCATCACATTACGCTCCTGCTTTCGTTCCTGATAGAGCCGGTCGACGCGTTTTATCTGATGTGTCAGCGGCTCGAAATACGGATATTTGTACGCCACGACGTCCTCGATCGGCATGTCGGTGTTGTTCGCATAGGAGATTATTCCCTGCACGACCTCGGCCTTCGGAACGCGCTTTTTTGTCGTGTCGATCGCGGACTCATCGACACAGACGTTGATCATCTCGCGTGCATCCTCGCTGTCGAGGATCGAATAGTTACTGTCGTAGCCGATACTTACTGCGTGACGCCTGAGAATGAGGTTGGCGATCCGGTGAAACGTGCCGCCCCAGACGCGATGGACGTTTTGCGAACCGGTCAGCGATTCGACACGACGGAGCATTTCACGCGCGGCCCTGTTGGTAAAGGTCGCGAGCAATATGCTCTGCGGTGAAACACCTTGTTCGATCAGGTAGGCGACGCGATACGTGATCGCACGGGTTTTGCCCGTACCGGCACCCGCGACGACCAAGGCAGCCTGCGGCTTAGCCGTCACGACGCGAAACTGCTCTTCGTTCAGCTCGCTGCGATATCGAGCAAGCCGTTCGGGTAATGCGTTTTTATCTCGTTTGATTACGTATCGTGCCACAGTTTCATTTATAGCACGCCATGCCGTGCATCAGAAGCAGGGTGAGGCATTAAGTGTGCGGCCTGCCCATTCTGAGACCGGACACGGTTGGTAAATTTGATGATATTTGAGTTTATCGTCATAATGTTAGGACATTTAAGGCGATGAAATTGAATATGAGCACTAAATATATTGTTCGGGGCACGATCACGACAGCCTTTGCGATTCTCGCGTCGTGGACGTTTATGATGGATCGCTCACAGCCCGGAAAAGCGGCCGGCGAAATGGTGTTAAGCCCGCGTTCGCTGTATGTGCAGAATTGTGCGAAATGTCATGGTTCGGACGGGAGAGCGGACACCGCCAAGGGCCGCGAGTTGGATGCCGACGACCTGACGACCTCGAAGGTTCAGAACATGAACACGGCGAAACTGATCCGCATCATTACAGACGGAAAAGGCGATATGCCCGGAATGGGCAAAAAGCTAACAGCGGCACAGATCCGCTCGATCGCCGGGTACGTTCGGGTTTTCTAAAGCCTTCTTATCGCACGGCAAAACTTATGTTCACGACCGCCGTCATGTCCTTTTCGATCGTCGACGTGTCGTATGTACCGTAATCGGAAACATCGGTCGAGTCGGCCGCCGTGATCTGCAGCACGCCCATCTTTGCGGACCTGACTGACCCGATCGAGTTGCCCGTGCTTGAGGCGATGCGTTCTGCTCGCTCCTTGGCGTCTTTTGAAGCCTCGCCCAGCATTTCGATCTTGAGGTCTCCGATCTTGGTGTAATAATACTGCGGAGCTTTCGATTCGATCAGGATGCCCTGGTTAATAAGCTCTGTCGCCTCGCGGGCGATCTGCGATATCTTTTGCACCTCGAACGACCTCACCTCGATCTGCTGCGAAAGCGTGTATCCGGTGATCTCGGACGTCTCATTACCGTTCGCGTCCTGACGTTTCATCGTCGTCGTCGTGATCGACGAAACGGTCAGCTGCTCTTCGGGTATGCCTTTGGTCACGAGATACTGCTTAAGTTTCGGAACGTTTTCGGAAAGGCCGCGGTACGCTTCGGTCAGCTGCGGTGCCTGGACCGCAATGCCGGCGTTCCAGATCACAAGGTCAGACGTAATTCGCCGTTTTGCTGATCCGGTAACCGTGATCGCCTCGTCGCCACGCTTTGCCGTCGAGTAAAACCAGCCAAAGATCAGTGACGAAAGCACCAGTCCGATCGCCAGCGCGACGCCCGAATTGAACCAATGAGTGTTTCTTTCTCCATTCATCTCACACCTCCAAAAAGGATACGTAGATCTAATTTCATCATACTCTTAATAACTCAATTGGAAAGGGCATTTGAGGGGCGGAAGGGCTATTTACCGAAACAATTTACAGTTTGCAAAACGGTTGGCGGAAAGTTACGATTGGGAGTTGATAGTTCGCACTGAAAGGGAGTAAATGCAATGAAATTACCGGGTGGGATGGATCTGGGTTCGATGATGCGACAGGCCCAGGAAATGCAAGCGAAAATGGGCGCAGAAATGAAGCAGATGGTCGTCGAGGCGGCAGCCGGCGGCGGCGCGGTGAGCGTCAAGATGCGTGGTGATTTTGAAGTCATTTCTGTGACCATTTCACCGGATCTGGTAAAAGATGGTGACGTCGAGATGCTTCAGGACCTGACCGTCGCGGCTCTCAACGAAGCACGTCGCAAGGTCGAAGAGTCGCTGAAAGGAAAGCTAGGCGGTATGTTGCCGCCGGGGTTGATGTAGCCAGATGCTGGATTATTCGGAACCGGTCGCGAAGTTGATCGATGAATTTAAGCGGCTGCCGGGTGTAGGACAAAAGTCAGCTCAACGGCTGGCTTTTTACATACTTAGGCGCCCGCTCGCGGAAGTCGAGCATTTTGCCGACGCTCTGCGCGAGGTCAAGGCGAAGATCGTATTTTGCTCGGTCTGCAATAACCTTACGGACGTAAACCCTTGTCTTTATTGCTCCAACCCAAAACGTGACCGATCGATCATCTGTATCGTCGAGGAGCCGTATAACCTCGTCGCAGTCGAAAAAACACGTTCTTTTCGCGGGCTGTATCACATCATTCACGGCTCACTGTCACCGCTACGCGGAATAGGCCCGGACGAACTGATGTTGGCAAATCTGCTTCCGCGGCTCCGGCCTGAGAATAACGAAGGAGTCGAGATCGCCGAGATAATCGTCGCCACAAATCCGACCACCGAGGGCGAAGCAACAGCAAATTACATTGC
The DNA here is from genome assembly GCA_017983495.1 of Pyrinomonadaceae bacterium. GTDB lineage: Bacteria > Acidobacteriota > Blastocatellia > Pyrinomonadales > Pyrinomonadaceae > OLB17. The sequence continues at coordinate 199,769 of JAGOBH010000004.1, forward strand.
CCGTCTGCTCAAACCGCTCGGGGTGCGTGTGACCAGGATCGCAATGGGAATGCCGGTCGGTGCCGATCTTGAGTTTGTTGACGAAGTCACGATGGACAAGGCCCTTACCAACCGTCACGACATGTAGCAGGTTGTGCCCTGCTGCAAATAGAAAAGGTGGCCTGAGACGAGCTCAAACCACCAAAATTCTATCTGCCTAAGATACTAGAATCTGACTTTCAATTCTTCAGCGTCAGACGCACTCTTGGACTTTCTCCATTCGTCCTCGGTGTCGTAAAAGTTAACGTCAAACGTCAACAAACTCTTTACGGGGATGCCGTCAAAATCAGTCGGAGCACCTTCGAATTTAGCGATAGTACCGCAGCCGATAACCTCGGCCCCCATTTCCTGAACCAGAGAGATCGTCTCTCGCATAGCACGCCCTGACCGGAGAATGTCATCGACGATGATCGCCGGATAAACATCACCTTGAGTAATAAACTGCCGGAACTGACGTTTGCCGGACTCCATCTCAGCCCAGTAGATCTGGTGAGCGCCGAGGGCCTCACGAACGCCGAAAGCCACCATAATGCCGCCGGGGCTCGGGCTGATGACCGATATTTCCGGCAGACGGCTTGAAACGCCTTTTTCCATGCGGAACATGCGGCTAAGTGCAACGGACAGGATCCGGGCGTTGTCGTAATAGCGGAACGCGAGCGGCATCTGAAAATAATGCGATGCGTGCTTCCCGTTCGGATAAACAAAATGACCGCGTTGGTAAGCTCCGGTATCGGTCAGGATCTTCATGACGGACTCGGGCGGCGGGATCAGATCAACCATATATTTCTCCTAAGTATTGCTAGCTTGAATAGAATGTCCAAATTACCGATTTTAGCCACGCCAAGCGGTTTAATCAAACTTCCGGCCGCAAAACTTTGCGGATCAGAAATTGTTGTTCCAGATTCATTTCGGAGGGTAAAGCGTCAGCATCGAACCAACCCAATTCCGTGATCTCCCTACTCCTTACCTCAGCTATTGAGTCGGATGTTGCCAGGTACAGCACCTCAACGTGGCGTTTGACAGTCCTGACACGATAGAGTCGTACATCGTTGAGCTGCAACCCGGTTTCTTCAGATATCTCACGCCGGACGGCAACTTCCGGCTGCTCGCCCGTATTGATAAAACCACCGGGAATTCCCCAGCCGGAGGCCGGCCTAAGTACGTGGTTCAGCAGCAAGACTTCGCCGTTCTTATTAATAATAATGGCCGCGACGGATACCGTGAACGTGCTATGAATAAGCCGCGTCAAACGCGTACGCATCCATGGCGGCATAGCCCTCCAAATTTTTCCCGCAGATTTGATCAACTTTTATCTCTTCGGGCAATCTCCCATAATTGGAATATAAACATCGTTAAACATGTATTAACAATAGAGCAGTTTTTCCACTCTGTTCATTTCTCTGGTCAATGATAACAGCAAACAAGTTTTAGGGGCCCTTCGATGAAGAAAACAGGCATTACGTCATTCTTCGGTCTTGCCGCGATATTATTATCAGCGGTGACGATTTTTAGTCAAACAGCCGAATTCCGAGCGGATCTTGGGCGGGCTTTTTCACGGTTTGAAGTCGTCAGTGTAGCCGGCGACCAATTGGTCGGGAGATCGACGACCAACCGGAAGATCCGCTTTACGGGGAGCCGAAATTTGGAGATCACGCTGATGCCGCATGACATGAGGTCCGCCGGCTTCAAAGCTCAAAACGCAGGCTTTGACGGTGAGACCACGGTGGAGCGAGCTGCGGTCACAACGTTTCGCGGCCGGGTGGATGGTGACTCGGCCTCAGAAGTACGCCTCAATATGATCAACGGCCGCCTCGAGGGCTTCATAAAGTCACGGGGCGAAACGGTCTTTGTCGAACCCGCGGCAAAATACTCTGCGTGGGCCAGTGATGAATTGGTCATCTATCGTGCGGAGGACGCTCTGACCGAACAAAGTTTTGCCTGCGGGTCAAGCATGGTAGAGAAGATCGACCGCGGCAAATCAATGGTCGAGGGGGCTACCGCTCAGCAGTTTCCAAATGCTCGACGGATCGAGATCGCCACGGATGCCGATCATGAATATGTCACCGTGCTTGGCGGTGTTACTCAGGCAAATCAGGAGATCCTGGGGATTCTGAACACGATCGAAGGAATGTACGCTGACGAACTGGGCCTTGCATTCAGTGTGACGTTTCAACACACATGGACCACGGTCGACTCGTTTGCAGGAGTAAACACCGAGCAGACTGCCCGAAATTTTCAGGCGTATTGGAATACGAATTTCCCGACAATGGCATACCCGCGTGATGCGGCCCATCTATTTTCGGGCAAGTCGAATGTTCAGTCGCAGGGTTGGGCGTTTATCGGGGTGATCTGCCGGGACGCGGCCAGCTCCTACGGAATTAGCGGCTATGTCAGTTGGGCACCTGGAAAATACCTGTTAACCGCACACGAACTTGGACATAACGTCGGAGCCAATCACGCCGACACTATGTCAAACTGTTCGAACACGCTGATGGTCTCGCAGCTTTCGGGGGCGACGCCGCTCTCGTTTTGCCAGGCATCGCGTGACGAGGTTGACGGATTTCTGAGCGGTAACGGTTCCTGCATCACACCAGGCGTCCGATGCCCGAACGACATGGACGGTGACGGCAAGGCCGATCTCGGCATCTTCCGGCCTAATGGAGCATTCGGTGGGGAATGGTGGTTCCAGCGAAGCCTCGACGGGTCGACCGGTGCTGCACAATTTGGGTTGTCAACAGATACGTTGACGCCTGCCGACTATACGGGCGACGGGAAAACCGATATTGCCTTTTTCCGGCCGCACACGGGCTTCTGGTACATCCTTCGAAGTGACGACTTCTCGTTCTACGCATTTCCATTTGGAACTAACGGCGATATCCCGACGCCGGCGGATTTTGACGCGGACGGCAGTGTGGATGCCGCAGTCTTTCGGGCATCGAGCAGCACGTGGTTTATAAACCGCTCGAGCGGCGGCACGGAGATCGTGAATTTCGGCTCGCCCAGTGACAAACCGGTTGCCGGCGACTATGATGGCGACGGCAAGGCCGATATCGCGGTTTTCCGCAATAACGGAGGCATTGGCGAATGGTGGATCAAACGAAGCTCTGATCAAGAAGTTTTTGCAGCTCGATTCGGTTCGGCAACTGACAAGGCGGTCCAGGGAGATTTTACCGGCGACGGTAAATCGGATATTGCACTTTGGCGACCATCGAATGGAAATTGGTATGTTTTGAGGAGCGAAGACGGTAGCTTTTACTCATTCCCGTTCGGATCGGCCGGAGATATCCCGGTTGCCGGTGACTACGATGGCGATGGACGTTCAGATGCGGCGGTGTTCAGACCCAACAGTTCAACTTGGTATGCATCTCGTTCCACAGCAGGAACTCTGATTCAGCAGTTTGGACAATCCGGCGACTTGCCTCTTCAGAGCGCGTACGTTCGTTAGTTGCCAGCAAACGACACTTTGATCGTCACTGATCGCCTTCCTCACGCATGAGGCGCGCCACGTGAAAGATATAGTGTCCACCGGAGACAACAGCAAAAAATGCAACGATGAAGTACGTTGTCGGCAGGTGAATGTGAATACCTGTAACAGCCGCAGCCATTACCAGCGTTACAGCGACAACCTGTACAAATGTGCTCGCCTTCCCTAGCCAGGACGGCTTAAACCCGCGAAATCCTGTCATGACGTTGATCGCAGCTGCCACCGTTACGATGAGAACATCCCGTCCGATCACAGCAGCGGTAACCCAAAATGGGATCGGCAGGTGACGCGTTGTGGGAAGTACGTTTGGCATCGTAAGCACAATAAACGCTACGGTCATCAGCAACTTGTCGGCGATCGGATCAATGATAGTCCCGAGTTCAGACTCTTGTTTGAACCGGCGTGCGACAAATCCGTCAATACCATCCGACACGCCTGCGACCACAAACACCGCAAGTGCTATCTCGACCTTGCCATAGTACAAAAAGCTTGCAAAAACAGGTATCAGAGCCATCCTCAAGAATGTGAGGAGGTTGGGGATGGTCAGTATCCTGGTGGAGACGTTCGGTTCGGTCATTCCGCTGTTCGCAACTCCAATAGTGAGATCTCTGGCGGACACTGATAACGAACCGGCAGGACCACGGTTCCGATACCGCGTGTAATGTAGATCTGCGAATCGACACGGCGGTGCAAACCGCTCGACAGTTTGCGTCGACGGATCAAGCGCTTTTCTTCATCACGCAATTTGATCTGTCCGCCGTGTGTGTGGCCGCTGAGCGTAAGGTCGATCTTCGCTCGAACCGATTGCCTGAAAATGATCGGATTGTGGGCGAGCAGTAGTTTCAGCTCGTCCGGATAAGAGCCTTTCATCGCGGCGGCAACATCGGTCTTTCCTACCATGTAGTCGTCGACGCCGGCGAGCCAGAATGATGATCCGCGTGCTTCTATCCTAATCCCCTCGTTAACAAGCACCTTGATACCTTCGCCACGGAAAAGATGAGTGACAAGATCGGCATCTGTCCAATGGTCATGATTCCCGAGACATGCGAACGTACCGTATCGGGATTTGAGCTTTCCCAAGGCCGCGGCAACAGGAGCAATATACTCGCTTTCGTGCGAGACATAATCGCCGGTCAAAACAAACATATCCGGTCGAAGACGATTGGCGATCTTCACGGTGCGTTCAATATGTGCAAGATCGGTGAACGGGCTGTGATGGATATCGGAAAGGTGAATTATCTTTAAGCCGTCGAGCCGTTTCGGCAATCGTTTCAACTCGATCGTCACGCGCTCGAGCGACAAGCTATTTGCCTCGTCCATTGCTGTCTTTGCCTTTTTTGACCAATTGCCGGCAATTGCGCGAAGCGGAGCCTCGGAGGCAACATAGGCGTTGATCCGCTCCGATAACTTGACCCGCTTTGGTATAACAGCACTCATTTACAGTGTCGAAAGTATATATGGCGTGGGAACAAATTACAACGAGGTCATTTTGCCAGGACCTTTAGGAATTTTCTCTTTCCGACCTGGAGTAAGATGCCTTCGCCCCCAACAAGGATATCTGCATTTGCAGCGGTCGCCTTTTCGCCGTTAACCTTCACGCCACCCTGCTCGATCAGCCGGCGGGCCTCGCCTTTTGAGCCGGCAAGGCCGGTATCGGCGATCAACTGGGCCAGCGGATACGAGCCCTCAGGAACTGCCTTTTCCTCGATCTCGTCAGGAACTTCCTTTTGCACGAACCTTTTGACAAACTCCTCTTCCGCAGCGTTCGCGTCATCAGCGGTGTGAAAATCGCTTATGATCAGCTTGGCGAGATTGACCTTGGCGTTGCGTGGGTTTTCGGCTCCGCTCTCGCAATTTGATCTCATTGCAGCGATCTCGGCCGGTCCAAGGTCGGTCAGCAGCTCGTAATATCGCCACATCAGTTCGTCTGAGATCGACATCACCTTGCCAAACATCTCGCCCGCCGGCTCGTCGATACCGATGTAGTTATTGAGAGATTTCGACATCTTATTGACGCCGTCGAGGCCCTCAAGCAACGGTGTCGTCAGGATCACCTGGGGTTCCTGCCCGAACTCACGCTGCAGATTGCGACCCATCAGAAGATTGAACCGCTGATCGGTGCCGCCGAGCTCGACGTCGGCGTTAAGTGCAACGGAATCATAGCCTTGCACCAGCGGATAGAGGAGCTCATGCAGCGAGATCGGCTTTTCGTCGGCCATTCGCTTGGTAAAATCGTCACGTTCAAGGATCTGCTTGACGGTCGTTTTCGCACACAGCTTGACGAAATCCGCGGCGTTGAATTTGTCCATCCATTCGCCATTGAACCTGAGTTCGGTCTTTTCCGGATCGAGCAGCTTGAACATCTGACGCTTGTAAGTCTCGGCGTTGGCATTGACCTCTTCGCGTGAGAGCGGCGGCCGAGTCACGTTCTTGCCCGACGGGTCGCCGATCATCCCGGTAAAATCGCCGATCAAAAAGATCACTGTATGCCCGAGTTCCTGAAACGCTTTGAGTTTCCGGATCACCACAGTGTGCCCGACGTGAATGTCCGGAGCCGTCGGGTCGAGCCCGAGCTTTACCCGCAGAGGCTTGCCCGTTTTCTCGCTACGCTCAAGCTTTTTGCGCAAATCTTCCTCGCGGATAACATCGACCGTGCCTTTTTTCAGGAATTCGAGTTGTTCGTTAATGGTCATGGTAAAACGGCAATTATAACTTACGGTACATAATGTACGCATTCGTCAAGCCGTTTTTTGAGTGCTTGAAGACATCCGGAATCTCGCCGACGATCTCAAAGCCGAGCTTTTGCCAGAGACGGACGGCGAATTCGTTACTTTTGACCACGAAGTTGAACTGCATCGCCGTGAAGCCCAGACGGTTGGCTTCGCCGAGCGACCAAAGGGCGATTTGCTTGCCGATACCTTTTCCTTGAGCGTTGGGCGAGACCATATACGCCGCATTTGCTACGTGTGCTCCCAGCCCGAGCTGATTGGCACGCAGCCAAAATGTAGCAACAACTCCGCCGTCCAAAACACCAACATAGTTGTGTTTATCCGACGTGAACCAGTACGCCATCATCTCAACTTCGGATGTATCAGGAGCAAAGACGTACGTATCGCCGCCGGCGATCACGGCTTTTATGATCTGCCAAATGGCAGGTTTATCACGGTCTTCGGCTTTTCGGATCTCGACCATATCTTATACCTTTGCGTTCTTTGCAACTTTGCGTAAAACTCATTAAACGCCTCCAGCATTTTCAGGCAAAACTGCGAAGTGCGCAAAGAAAGTGATGATTGCGGCGATCTATTTATGGCAAACGAACTCAAAGATCTGCACCTTGCTTTTGTCGGCTGCGGCGTAATGGGCGAATCGATGATCGCCGGATTAGTGCGAAAGAACATCGTCGAGCCTGCAAATATTTCCGCTAGCCACCCGCGCTCGTATCGGCGTGCCGAACTTGCGGAAAAGTACGGCATAACGGTCTTTGATGACAACGCATTAGCGGCAAAACAGGCAGCCAACCAAGCCAATTCTGCTGTTGTGTTATGCATCAAGCCGCAGCGGCTTGCCCGCGTCCTGAACGATCTTGACGGCGTACTTTCCGTCGATCAGCTTGTCGTTTCGATCGTGGCCGGTGCAACGATCGAGCATCTCGCGACCGCACTCGGCACGGATAAGGTCGTTCGAGCAATGCCCAATACGCCGTCACAGATCGGTGCGGGCATTACTGCATGGACCTGCACCGAAGCGGTTGCTGAGGCCGAACGTGGCCACGTTCGCGAAATGCTCGCGGCCCTCGGCAAAGAGCTTTTCGTCGAGACCGAGAACATGATCGACATGGCGACTTCCCTTTCAGCAACCGGCCCGACGTATATCTTTATGGTCATGGAAGCTCTGACCGATGCCGGTGTTCACCTGGGTTTTTCCCGCGACATGGCCAAGGAACTCGTCCAGGAGACGATGCTCGGATCGGTCAAATTCGCCATAGAATCGCACAAACACCCGGCCGAACTCCGAAACATGGTCACGTCGCCAGGCGGCACCTCAGCCGAAGCGATCTATCAAATGGAGAAAGGCAGCTTGCGAACCGTGCTCTCCAAGGCCGTCTACGGTGCCTACAAACGTGCCGTCGAACTCGGTCGTAAAAAGTAGTGGTCCATCGCCGATCTGTGCGACAATTTATTGAAACGTCAAATTCAGGTCGGACATTAGATGAGAGTTATAATGCGGACGAAGTTTGCTATCGGGCGATATTTTTTGCTGACCGTTTCGGTGTTGGCGATTCTGACGGTATCTGGTTTGAGGCCGCACCTAACTGAGTCGAAAGACGCGGTTTCTCAACCGGGTGCGATCGGCAGGTTGGCATTCAGCCGCCTGAACATATTTACCAGCGGACTTCTCGCATCTCCACTGCATACCATAAATTCTGACGGTACCGGCGAGGCAACCATTGCAGTTGCGACTATTCCGCCGGTGATCAACGGTGCCCCCGCTTGGTCTCCCGACGGCATTAAGATCGTCTACTACAGCGATGGTGAACTTTGGTCCATGAATGCCGACGGTAGCTCTAAACTAAATCTCACAAATACCATAGGTATAACCGAAAATGATCCAACATGGTCATCCGGTGGAAAGATCGCGTACGAACGTGATGGCCATATCTGGACAATGAACGCCGACGGATCCAACCAAACGCCGTTCACGTCAATAACACAATCTTTTCCCGAGGCCCCGGCCTGGTCTCCGGACGGTACAAAGCTCGCGTTTACCTCGGCTGATGACATTTGGGTCATAAACGCCGACGGTTCCGGCGAGCGTCGCATAACAAACAACTCTGTACCTGATACTGATCCGTCGTGGTCGCCGGATGGCACGAAGGTCATTTTTGGAAAAGGCGGCAGTGGTATTGCCGTGATAGATCTCGATGGTTCGAACGAAGTTATGCTCACCAGTAATCCTCCGGATGGTAAGCCTTCGTGGTCGAATGACGGGACAAAGATCGCGTTCGTAAGACGCGGAACAACATCGAACGGCATTTATACGATGGATGCCAATGGCGGAAATCAGCTTCGGATCGTAGCTGACGTTCCGAATCAGCCCGGCCGCAGTGAAACGGACGATCCTGCCTGGCAGCCCGTATCGCTGACGCCAAATACGGTTGTCATTAGCGGAAGACTTACGCGAAACGGCGAGAGCCTGATTGGTGTGACAGTTAATCTGACAGGTTCGACGACAAGCAGCCGTACGACGAACTCGCTGGGGGAATATCGTTTTGAAAACCTTCCCAAGATCGGCTTATACACGGTCACGCCTGTTCTTGCGAATCATGTTTTCACACCGGTTAGACGAATTTTCGCTGATCCCGCTAAGAACGAGATCGCGGATTTTGTTGGCGGACAGATCTGTGGCACTCCGAATTGCCGCGTAAATGGCCGAATAGTGTTCGTTCGCGGCACTGATATCTATACAGCAGCGGCTGACGGCACCGGTGTAGTAAACCTGACAAACGGAGGAATGGGAATTTGTGAAGATCCGGCATATTCACCGGACGGCAGTACGATCGCGTTCCGAAGCAATGCTCCCGGCAATTATGAGATCTACCGGATCAATGCAGGTGGTGGCGGTCTGGTGAGACTAACGACCGCCGCAGGTTCCGATGAGTTTCCGGTCTATTCACCTGATGGATCGAAGATCGTTTTCACCAGTGACCGCGACGGCAACGTCGAAGTCTACTCGATGAACGCCGATGGCTCGAACCAACAACGTTTGACCAACAACACGATACCTGACAAGGAACCTTCGTTCTCACCCGATGGAACCAAGATCGCATTCACCAGGCCGCACGACGGCACGCCCTCCGGCCGGACCGCCATATTCACAATGAACTCAAATGGCTCGAATGCCGTGCAGATAACATCACCGGGCTTTCTTTATGATTTTACGCCGACATTTTCACCTGACGGCACTAAACTGCTCTTTTGGCGATACGACAGCGGCCCGTTCACCTCACAGTTCTATATCGCTAATCCCGATGGCACTAATGCGGCTCCGATAAGCGGAGTTTCGGGTTTCGTTTATAAGCCTTCGTTCTCGCCGGACGGAACGCGGGTGATCTACTCATGGCTCTCCGGTGTTGGGACATACAGCATCTCATCGATTCCGGTTGGCGGCGGAAGTGGAGCATTAATTCTACAGAATGGCCATCACGTCGATTGGCAGCCGCTGGCTCCGGCCGTACGGCCTTCACGTTTTGATTTCGATGGCGACGGACGTGCAGATGTTGCGGTCTTTCGTCCTAGCGACGGCATTTGGTACATTCTCCGAAGTTCGGATCTGGGGCTAACTCAACGCTCGTTCGCTCTTTCCGGCGATCTGCCGGTGCCCTCGGATTTTGACGGTGATGCGATCACGGACATAGCGATTTACCGGCCGTCAAACAATGATTTTTGGTCGCTCAGCTCTTTCAACGGCCAACAGGTAAACGCTCATCTCGGTCAATCCGGTGATATTCCCATACCGTCCGATATCGACGCTGACGGGCGAGCAGATTATGTTGTTTTCCGCCCGGCAAATGGTCATTGGTACCGTATCAGCAGCGCGACCGGCATTTTTTCCGACATTTGGTTTGGTGCCGTCGGAGATAAGCCTGTAATTGGCGACTTTGACGGCGACGGCAAGGCCGATCCGGCCATCTACCGACCATCGGACGGTAATTGGTGGTGGCTTAGTAGCACCGACGGAGTCCAGCGTGCCACCCGTTGGGGAATCGCTGAGGACGTTCCGGCTCCCGCTGATTTTGATGGCGACGGCAAAACTGACTTCGCAATATTTCGGCCTTCGACAGGTGTTTGGTACATCATCAACAGCACTAACGGAGCGTTTACGATCTTTCCTTTCGGCCTGTTCGGTGACAAGCCCGTACCCGCCGACTATGACGGCGACGGCAAGGCCGATGTCGCCGTTTATCGCCCATCGGACGGTACTTGGTACCTGTTGCGTTCGACCGGCGGATTTACCGGTTTTCGCTGGGGCGTCTCATCCGATGTACCTTTGCCAAACGCCATGATCTACTGAAGCCAAGCTCGACCATTAAAACGTGCCGGTCGATCCCTCGCTTTTTTTTATGATCGATGAGTTGATCTACTTTAAGTACTTCTCAAACCAATCCAGATTGCTCTGCATTGCGGCGAGCTGCATTTTAGGCTCGGTCGGGCCGTGCGGCTGCCGCGGCAATACGATCATTCGCGTCGGGACTCCTTGCAGCTTCAAAGCGTTGTAGAGTTCGTAGCCTTGCGAGATCGGAACGCGAATGTCAGCGTCGCCGTGCTGGATGAGTGTCGGTGTCGAAACTCCCTTGATGTTGAACATCGCCGAGTGCTTGGCATAAACTTCCGGTATTTCCCACGACTGCCCGCCAAAATAATCAGGGATGAATGCCGGGATATCAGCCGTTCCGTTGAAACTCATCAGATTTGTAACGGGGGCTCCGGCCGACGCGGCTTTGAAGCGTTTGGTCTTAGTAATGATCGTCGAGGTCATATAACCGCCGTAGCTCCAGCCCATAACGCCAAGCTTGTTTGGGTCGGCGACGCCGATCTCGATCACCTTGTCGACGCCCGACATTATGTCCTCGTAGTCCATGCCGCCCCAGTCCTTGAAGTTTGCACGGCGAAACTCGGTCCCGTAACCGCTCGAACCGCGCGGGTTCGGCCTCAGGATCGCAAACCCACGGGATGCGAAGGTCGCGATCGGATAAACTCCCCTGCCGCCGACGAAACTCTGATTGAATACCCCAGCCGGGCCGCCATGGATGTTCAATATCAACGGAACCTTTGTTCCCGCAACATAGTTATTCGGATAGGTCAGCAAGCCTTCGATCTCGCGGCCGTCCTTGCTCTTCCACCGCAGGATCTCAGTCTTAGCGACGGGGATCTTGGCTATCTCGGCGTTTGCATTCGAGACCTGCTTCGGCGTCTGGTCGTCGACCCGTGCAACGAATACCTCCGGCGGACGGGTCGCCGTCTGCACGGCCATGGCCATGTCACCGGCACGGTTCATCGAGATGCCGGACACAACGCCGCCGATCTTTTGACGTTCGACGATCGTGTTTGCGGAGACATTCAGCTCATAGATACCAGTTCCTGTACCGCTGGCTTCGAAGAACAATATCTTGCTGTCGTCCGCTGTCCATCCGACGCTCGCCGGCTGGCCGTCGTACGACATCGCCATTACTTTAGGCGAACCGCCGGCGGCAGGATAGATATTGATGCGGTTGCTCTGTGCCCAACGCGGCGGGCCGTCGCTGGCCGAGATAGCGATCCATTTGCCGTCGTTTGAATAGGCCGGGCCCGATTCCGCAGCGTTGGTCGCAGCGAGTGCAGCGATGTTCCCGCTCGCTACATCTACAATGGACACGTCCGATGTGGGCCAATAATCGACCTTTGGATCGCTGACATGGCTAAATGCGATCTTAGTACCGTCGGGCGACCAGTCAAATCCGGTGACGTTGCGGTTCATCGTGGTCAGTTTGCGTAGCTCGCGTTTTCCGCTGGCGTCCTTGGCGACGGGCATCACGTACAACCGCGACATCTTTATATTTTCATCGACCCATCTAAAGTCGTTCTTAGCCTTATCGTTCTTTTCCTCGTCATCTGACTTGGGATCTGTCATCGTGAAAGCGATCCACCTGCCGTCAGGCGACCAATCGAAGTCTGTGACACCGCTTTTTACGTCTGTGATCATTTCGGCCTCGCCGCCGCTCACGCGGATCACAAATATGTTGCTCTTGTTGTCTTTTCGCGTGGACGTGAAAGCGATCCACTTGCCGTCAGGCGACCATTTCGGATTCGTCGAGGATTTGTCGGCAAACGTCAACTGCCGGTTTTCCTTTCCGTCCGTAGTCCCCAGCCAGATCTGCGACACGTATTCGCTCCTGTCAGCGGTCAGGACATCATTCGACACGGTATATACAACGCTGACGCCATCGGGCGAGACGCGCGGGCTTGCCAAAGCCTTTACCCGCAGCTGCATCTCCGGCGACCAGACCCCGGCAGGTGTCTGCGCAAATGAACCGCTGAAAGTAACTACGAATACGATAACGACTAAAAGTACAGACTTCATGCTTGGAACCTCCAATTCTGAGTTGCTCTAATCTTACGGAACTAGTTTATAGATCTTTTGAGTGTGAATTTCCAGACCATTCTACTCTGGTTCTCATCGAAAACGTAAATGCCATCGGCCACCTGCCATCGGCCAAGGTATTCCCAGCGATTAACGCCGAGTTTGTTAAATAACGGAACCGCAATGCCCGCGTCGCCGGCGTCAAGCAATGCCTGATTGGAGCTGTCGAGTTTCTGGTTTCCCCGCCGTCCGGAACCCGTATAATGTATGACATCGTTTGTATCACCATGAAAATCGGGATAGCACGGATTGATAATTCCAAAATCGGTCAGAAGCGATGTAAGACGGCCATGGCTCTGATAAATGCCGTTTCGCGAACGATGTACCTTACCGACTTCGTTCCATGACAATACTGCACCAATACCGCACGCCGCCAAAAAATCACCATCTGTTCCCCTATCAGTGTCGTTCATACTTGACTCAAATATTTTTGATGATAAAATCGCACCGCTTTCCTAAATTCAGACAAACGTTTTTCGCATAAACTTAGTTGAACGGTCAACCGTACATTGACGTTGCAGAATTTCCTCACTAGGTACGCGGAGCTTAATCGGTCGATAAGGAAACGCACATTTCAATCAAAACCCAAGGAGAATTTTGAGCATGAAAAAACTACTAGGACTATTAACTGTCGTAGTCGTCGCTTTGGTTGTCTTCGGCATCGTTTCCAAACGCGCCGATGCCAACAAGACCGTATTTTCAAATGGTTCGCAGGACGACATCGATCTCGCCAAGCAGATCAGTCTTGACATACTCCGTGACCGTGCATCGCGAAGTGCGATCGGCAATCCGGACGAATATCAGATCCAAAAGGTCGAGATCGACGAGCTGCGTATGGCTCATACACGCGTTCGTCAGACCGTCGGCGGCATTCCCGTTTGGGAAGGCGAAGCGATCGTTCACCTCAAATCTGACGGCACGCTATCAACGATCACCGACTCGCTGAAGGAAGCCGTCTCTGTAAATACGACGCCCAATTTCTCCGAAAAAGAAGCTCTTCGCTTTGCCACATCGGCGTATTCCGGTAAGGCGAAGATCACTGATTCGCCGCAGATCGAGATGTTCATTTATCGCGGCGGCGAACGCGACCACCTTGTCTATCGAGTAGAAACTCCTCGCCTTGACGGTTCTCCGGCAACATCCGCTCCGGTCAAATTCATCGATGCGCAAACAGGTGATGTCGTATTCGAATATGACAATCTCCAGACCGGCTCGGGGTCTTCGCTTTACAGCGGAACAGTGACGATCGACACCAGCAATGTCGGAACAACATATTACATGGAGGACCTCACTCGAAAAATGGGAACCTTCAATATGAATAATACCGGCAGCACGAGCACCGGCACCGGCGGCACACAATCACGATATTCGGGCACCGACGATATCTGGAGTGCTACCAATGAACGTGCCGGCGTAGATGCTCACTGGGGAGCCCGCTGGACGTACGACTATTTCCTTAATGTCCACGGCCGCAACGGTATCAACGGCAGCGGCGGCCCGGGAACAACGGCTGCGGCCGCTAATAGTGCGGTCAGCCTGATAACCTCGCGTGTTCATTTTGGCAGCAATTACAACAACGCGTTCTGGTATCAGAACAAGATGACCTACGGCGACGGCAACGGCACTACGTTTTCACCGCTGACGACCGTCGATATTGCGGGCCACGAAATGACGCACGGTGTCACCCAGTATTCCGCAAATCTCACCTATTCGAACGAATCAGGTGCCCTGAACGAATCGATGTCGGACGTTTTCGGCGCAATGACCGAGCTTTACTCACGCGGCGGTACGGTCACGGGCGACACCTGGAAGATCGGCGAACAGTCTTACACGCCGGCCACATCGGGTGATGCACTTCGCTACATGGACAATCCGCATCTTGCCGGCAACGGCGGCTATACGTCGAATGACGACCCCGACCACTATACGGAGCGTTACACCGGAACGGCGGACAGCGGCGGTGTCCATATCAACTCGGGCATCCCCAACCACGCGTACTATCTGGCAGCAGCCGGAGGCACGCACCACCTTAGCGGGGTGACCGTTACCGGTATCGGTACGACCGATGCGGCAAAGATCTGGTACCGTGCCTTGACCGTCTATATGACATCGGGCACAAACTTTGCAGCCGCCCGTACCGCAATGCTCAATGCCGCAACCGATCTGTTTGGTGCATCGAGTGCTCAGTACAATACGATCGCGACCACGTGGTGTGCGGTCGGTGTCGGAACATGCCCCGGCGGTTCGACCCCAACCCCAACTCCGACTCCAACGCCGAGCGGAAACGAACTGATCGTCAACGGCGGTTTTGAGGCCAGTGCCAGCCCGTGGGTGGGCTCAGGCTCGGGCTACTTTTACACCGCGGCGGGCAATTCACCGCATGGCGGCACCGGTTACATCTACTTTGGCGTTAACAACAGTGTCACCGGCCAGTCGTATCAGACCGTCACGATCCCGTCGACGGCGACAGGGACGATGACATTCTGGCTGAACGTCACATCGAGCGAAACGACCACGACCACGCAGTACGACAAACTCTTTGTCGAGGTCAGAAACACTGCCGGCACGCTCCTATCGACACTTGCGACCTATAGCAACCTGAACAAGACCACGCAGGGTAACTATTCGCAAAAATCGTTGAATGTCGCCGCGTATAAGGGACAAACGGTACGCATCCAGTTCCGTTCGACCATGGACAGCTCGATCACGTCAACATTTCGTGTTGACGATGTATCTGTTAAATAAGCTCTTCACCCCTAAAAATGGTGTTGACATCGATGAAGGGAACGGTTTCGGCCGTTCCCTTTTTTCGGGCGGGTTCCGGCCTTGAGTCCTAAAACTTGCCCGGGTCCGCTATCGGCGTGGTGCTTACAGAGTTGATATATTCCGGCAGCCCGGCCTCGGTCTTTTTCCGGAACTTGTAGATCACCGTCAAACGGTCTTTCCACTGACCCTTGCTGGGATTGTTCTCCGCCTCGCCATACTTCAACGCACGTGCGTAAGCGTCCATCATAAGGTCCATAGCCTTATCCATTCTGTCGTTTTCGACCTTTAGCGCTTCGGCGGTCAGCGTCTTGGAGGCCGCCTTCACCTTGTAATCCGCGGCGAGCTTTTCGTAAACATCCTCAAAGTAATAGGCGATCACGATGTAGGGCTGCGAACTGTTCTTGATCGAGTTTTCAAAGGTAGTGGCTTTATAAAAGGTAGAAGCGGCCGACTTCATGTCTTTAGGGGCCGTGATGCTGCCGTCGATGTAGTACATCCACGCCCTCGCGTCGTCTTTGTCCTTGAACGGAGCAAAGTTCTTCGGCACGGACCCGGCCTCCATCAGCTGAAGTGTCTTGCGTGCATATGTAACCGCATCGTCGGAGAGGGATTTGTCCGTGCCCGCAGCCAGGGCCATATAGCCGCCGTAGGCCAAATTCATCGTGATCTCGACATTATCCGGCTGTTCCGCGAGGATCTCTTTCCCGATCGGGAACGCCCCGGAATAATCCTTGGCATCCAATTTGGTGAAAAACTGGCCTTCACGATACCGGTTGACGAAGTCTCTGATCTTTCCAATTACTTCGCCCTTATCGTTCTTCTCACTACCAAACCTGGTCAGGAACTCCTTACCGAGTTGGTATGCCTTTTCGCTGTCTTCAGGCTTTTTCGTGTTCGAAAGCGTTACGATCTCTTTGATCAGTTCATCTCTTGATTTTGGTTTTTGAGCGATTGCGGTTATCGCAAATACGCTCAATAAAGTAAACAATGCGGCTACGGAAACTAGTCTTTTCATCTATCTGCAAACTCCTGAGGTTTTGTGTAATTGGCAACTATATCAAAGCTCATTTTATTTGCTCAAACCCAAAATCAAAATCCTCGGGAGTCTGGATAGTCGATCACTTCTCTTATCTCTCCGACCTCCGCGAACTCAGCGTTAAAGATCGGGCTCCACGCAGAGGCCGGAGAGTCTTTCGCGGAGCCCGCAGTTGGCCCGGCATGTCAGAACCGCCTGCGTAAGCGGGCGGCTTTGGTGTTGGAGTTTGGCACAGCGTTCAACACGAATTGCCGGGTTAGATATGCACGTTTGAATTTCAAACCGCACTGATCTCATCCCCGTCTCGGATGCCGCCCCCTGACGGAGGCGGTTCTGACAGGGCATTCCGTCGAAGCCGTCTTATTAAAAATTCATAATATTTCCTACTTAGTCGGAAATAGTGGGAATCTTTCCTACCGCACCATTACGCTAACTGTTGTTATAACTGCGGTTAGAGCAATTCCACGATTCTGTCCCGTTGTCCCAACAAGTTCCCACATGTCGCGAGCGGAACCCGCCCAAATCCGGAAATGGGCCTTTTATATCTCCAGTTTTTTGCCTTTCCGCATTCGGTTGTCAAAGATCACATTCTGTAACAACTATTATATCATCGGTGTCAACTGTGGCGACAAGACCCGACGCCGGCGGCGTCGAATGTTTATAGGATGCGTGCAGGATAAAGAGAACATACGACCCCAGCCGGGGTCGAACCTTATCGGGTGGTGACCGCTCTTCTATAAACAAATGATCCCTCCGGGATCGAAGATAAGACTGAAGGGCAGGCCGATACAGATTGCAATTTTGCACCTTTGACCCCAGTCCTTTTGCGAGGAATTGATGCGTCCGATCCTCATCCGCAGACCACAATCTCGGGACTCATCGAAGTCACAAAAAATCCGGCATCTAGCCGGGTAAATTGCAACGAACACCCAAAGAAACTTATCAAGGTATGGGAATTAGTTTTTACTTTATCAACATAATCCCACTTTTTGGGATTAAGCGGATTCTGAACTAAATCGCGGCCGGTTGACCAACCGGTACCGTCATCAAAATACACTGCTCGGAGTTGTAAGAGAACATTATCAAAATCCACGACGCCCCAGCCCTTAAGCGTTTTTTCGCAAGCTAAATACTCGCTTTCGTGTACTTTTATCTTAACCGTTTCTTCCGGTCTAATTAATCCATTGATATCTCCACCATCTTGACTTCCAAATATGGCATACAACATTACTGGTCCAGGCATTTGATTCTGCATTGGGACGAGCAGGCTGATTTCTACATAAGAGATATTCTTTTTCGATATATTCTTGACAACAAAGGTGAGATGTTTCACCCAGTCAGAATTAGCGATGCCACTGATCCTGTTGTTAAGCTTGCTATCTTCGAACTTCCTACCTCCCAACTCACGGTCAACTATTTGAACAGGTGCATCCTTTGGCAAATAAATGTCGTTAATCGTCCTTCTTCTCTCTTGTCCGTCAATATGAATGACGAAACAAAGAAGAAATAAGCCAACAAGCAGGATAAAATTGAAGATTCTATGCATGAGATCCTCCATTCAGTTGGTGCGAGCGATAAAGCCGTTAGGGGTTCGACGTCGGTCATCGCGGCAGTCTGAACTCATCGGATTATACCGACCAAGCTTACTAGGCTGCGCCTCGGTTAATGCGCACTTTACCCCGATGCGTATGGCATGTCAACGAAAATTGTTCCAACTGTAGCTAGCACATCATTTGAACTCTTTTAGCAACAGAAAAGATGCCCGCTTGGGGTGGTCAATTGTTTCGAGCTCGCGTTTCTTGCCTCAGGACGGCTTTGGGCATAAACTCTGTAGAGAACAAAATCTTATACAGCTATTCGCGTTCGCAATAGCCGCTCTAATATCTGATCAATGAAATTCTATAACGACATCCTCGGCCTGATCGGCAATACACCGCTCGTCCGGATCAACAACATTACTAAAGAGCTAAAGATCAAGGCTCAGGTTTACGCCAAGATGGAGAGCCTTAATCCGGGGTATTCGGTCAAGGATCGCATCGGCATTTCGATGATCGACTGGGCAGAACGCGAGGGCGTTCTGAAAAAAGGCGGAACGATCATCGAGGCAACCTCCGGCAATACTGGCATCGGGCTCGCGTTGGTCGCGGCGGTTCGAGGCTATCGCTGTATCTTTGTCCTGACGGAAAAGGCATCGACGGAAAAGGTTCGGTATCTAAAAGGGCTGGGAGCTGACATCGTCGTTTGTCCCGCGGCGGCAAAACCGGGAACGCCCGATCATTACGTCGCGACGGCAAAACGCATCTCTGAGGAAACGCCGAATTCGTTCTATCCCGACCAGTACAATCACCCCGAGAATCCGGCGGCACATTACCGCACGACCGGGCCTGAGATCTGGAAAGACACCGAAGGCAAGATCACGCACTTTGTCGCAAGCATCGGTACCGGCGGCACGATCAGCGGCACGAGCCGATATCTGAAGGAGATGAACCCGAACATCAAGGTCATCGGAGCCGACCCGTACGGATCGATATTTAAGACCTACAAAGAGTCGGGCTTTATCCCCGAGGCGACGCCGTATCTGGTCGAAGGCATCGGCCAGAATCTGCCGGTCGGAAACGCCGACCTGAGCATCATCGACGAGATCATCAATATCACCGACCGCGATTCGTTCGACTCGGCCCGTCAGATGGCTCGCCGCGAGGGCATCTTTAGCGGCGGCTCGGCAGGTACGATCTTTGCAGCGGCATTAAAGATCGCCAAGGACCTGGACGAGGACGCCGTTGTCGTATTTATTGTCTGCGATACGGGTGAACATTACCTTTCTAAGTTCTATTCGGACGAATGGATGAAGGAAAAGCTGATGCTCGAACCGCAGCGTATCACCGCCAGCCTGATCGCCGAAACGAAGAATGCAGGTGCGCCGCCGAAGCTCATTTCGGTCGGCCCGGATGAAACTGTCGACGCCGCACTAACGCTGATGACGGAAAACGGCGTAACGCAGATCCCGGTCATCGACGGCTACATTTCGGTCGGCAGTCTTCGCGAAAGCCATATCCTGACGAACCTGCTCAAGGACCGCGACCTGCTCAACGGCAAGGTCAGCGACATCATGGATAAGAGTTTTCCTGTTGTTGATGTTGACGAAAGCATCGCAAACATTAAAAATAAGTTGACCAAATCGCCGGCCGTCCTTATCGAGGAATTCAAGCGGATCACCGGCATCATTACTCGATCGGATGTTTTGGATCTGCCGCACTAGGCGGCCGCTGATACACGATGAGCCAGGAAAAATCGGATAAATGGGTGATGCCGGAGCCGACCTTTCGCCGTTCCACGGGCGAATTGGTCCAACCGTCGGATATTTTCCCCGTCGACCCCGAGCCTGATACGCTCGAACCGGCGTCGTACGAAGAAGATGTGCTCGAGCTGCCCGATGACCCGCTCGCGAAGCTCTACGCTCCGCCGGCGGGCCATGTCGAAGCCGAAGTTCCGCCAACGCTCGCTCAGGAACCTGAAATGCCCGCTCCTGCGGTCGCGGTCGAACCCCAGCCATTAATTTCAGAAGAATTTACAGCCGAACGGATAGTCGTGACCGCAGCGAAATCCAAGCCGAAAAAAGGCTCGAGCCCGGCACTGGTCGCAGTCGGCGCCATCGCTCTGGTCGGCATCGCGATCGGCTTTGTCGTGCTGATCTATTTCCTGTTTTTCGCATCACGTCCTGATACCGGCGGATTCTGATCAGAGCCAGCCTCAAAACATAAACGCAAACCGCAAATTGTCTGATACGATATCGTCGTAAGAGGTATGCATAGCGCAAAGCTAAAATTCGACGGAGGCGAGGTCGCGATCGATCGGGACATTACCACGATCGGCCGTACGTCGGACAATATGGTGTCGTTTCCGGGCGATTCCAATGTGTCGCGCTATCATGCCGAGATCGAAAACCGCTATGGTGATCATTACCTGATCGACCTTAACAGCAGCAACGGGACGACCGTCAACGGTAACAAAGTAACCGGGGACATTCGTCTCAGCCCCGGCGACAAGATCGTCTTTGGCGGATCGAGCGAGGCGGAATTCACGATCTCAGAAGCTGCGGACGAAGCGGCGTCGGCAAGCCCGGTTACGGGGCCTGATCCGGATAATCCGATGTCGGACGTTCCGGGCGTTTACGAGGCCCAAAACGCTGTCGGGTCGCTTGGCAACCGGGCCGCGAGCGACGCTCAGTATGCCGCTCTCGACGCAGTACATGGTGCCGCAGCGGGCAGTTCCGCCGCACCGGCAGCATCTGGCGGCTCGACCGTCCTGATCGCAGGTGCGGTCGTCGGAGTTGCCGTCGTTTGCGCCATCGCGGCCGGTGCGATCTACATGACCCGCGGTTCGTCATCGTGTGACGCAACGGCACGGATCGTCAAGCCGGAGCCCGGCGATACGATCTCGGCTTCGACCGAGATCGAATTGAAGGTCGAAAATTCGGCATGTGTGCAGAGTGCGGTATTTACCATCGACGGCCGCGAGGTCGCGGTCGGTGAGGCACCGCAATTCACCGCAACGCTCGACCCAAAAAGCATTCCCGAGTACGCGGATGGTGTCGACCACAATCTCGAGGTGGCACTGATCGACGAAAATGGCGTAAAGATCCCACAATCGGGGTCAGTGATGCTTGCATTTGAAACGCGTGCAGTCACCAAGCCCGCGGGCACACCGGTCGTCACCCAAGTGAACACCGAGGCACCGAAAACATCCGGCCGCGGCCAGCCTTCGCTGGTGCAGATCAATGAAATGTCGTTGCGTTTGATCAAACAGTTTTCGGGCAATGCGGCTTACAACATCTCGAATAAGCAGTTTTTGCAGGAGGTCCAAAAACGCACCGCCGAGTACGCTCAGGAAGGGTTTTCGCAACGGGCGGCCGCCTATCGCGACACGATAAATGTCGCTTTTATGCGTGAGCAGAATATTGACGCTCCGTTTGGCTTTATTTTGGCGATGAGCCGCAGCAAGTTTGTCCCCGACAAGACGGGCACTGACGAAGGTCTGTGGCGAATGAACTCTGCATTCGTATCCGACAATAAATACAATGGTATGTGCGGAACCGAGACGCTGTCGGACCCGTCACAAAATTGTGCCGCGCGTTCGACGGCACTCTATATGAAAGCTATCGTCTACGGTGTATTTGACGGAGATCTCGTGTATAGCGCCGCTGCGTTTGGCAAGACGACGCAAGACGCAGCCGCCTGGAAGGCGACCTTGCCGCAAAATCGGTCCGACGTTTGGAATTCGATCAAGACCGCACCCGAACGCGAGCAATTGGTCCGTTTTTTTGCGGCTGGAATCGTCGGCGACAATCCGCAGGCATTTGGGCTTGCAAAGGACCGTCCGCTGTCGGAGCTTTACCGCGTTACGATGTAATAATGGCAAAGATCAAGCTTACATATTCGACGCCCGAAGGCTCGCAGTCGATCGCACTCGACGGCAGCAGGACGACGTTCGGACGCGGCAGCGAAGCCGATCATCGCTTTGCCGACGAAGGGCTCTCGCGGCTGCATGCGGTTGTATATCGCGACGGTGACAAGGTCTGGGTCGTTGACGAAAATTCGACCAACGGCACCTTTGTGAACGGCGAACCGACCGCTCCGGCCGGAACACCGCTGAGAAACGGCGACCGTATCAAGATCGGTCATGAGACATTTCTGACGGTGCATTTTGAGGAAGAGCACGTAAACGTTCCCGTCCCGGCCGCTGCAACACCCGCGTCGACGTCCGTCGCGTCAACTCCCGCGAGTACAAGCTATGTCCCGCTCATCGTGATCGCGGCGGCTGTTTTTGTTATCAGTATTTCGCTCGTTCTTGCGGCGTTTGCCCTGCTCGGCGGCGGGGCCGAGATCGCCGCAAACAACAACGCTGACCAGGACATTGACGTAACCGAACCAACGCCGAAGCCAACTCGCTCGACGACACCGTCAAACTCTGCGACAACGCCAACGACCAATTCGAATGCGGACGAGCTGCCGGTCAATTCGAGCAGCGGCCCGACTGTAAATCTTCCCAGCGGAAAGAAATATCAGGAAATGTCGGACGCGGAAAAGCGGCAATATCTCGAGGCCAAGGCGATGCGTATCGCTCAGGTCATCGGCAATCGCAGCAGCGATGCGATACCGGCGGCGGCGGTCGATAAGATCAAGTCGTTTGTTGACGGTTATGCGAGCCGTGTAAAGGTCAAACCGCTCGGCGGGTGCAGGTTTGGTGACAATCTGCAGGCGACCTTTGCCCGGGCGAGCAAGAATGCACCATTCGTCGTCCGGGCCTTTAATGAAAAGGGTGTCGACCCGCGTATCGGACTTTATCTGGCAATGATCGAATCAGAACACTGCGTTTGCCTGCAGAGCCCGACCGGGCCGTTGGGAATGTTCCAGTTCACCAAGGCGACGGCTGAAATACATGGATTGCGGGTCATTTCGGGTGCGTCTCCGTCGAATCCCGACGAACGCTGCGAACCTGAACCGGCCGCACGTGCTGCCGCTTCGTACATGAAGGCGTTGACCGGCCGCTACGGAACGGGCCCGGCGAGCGTTCCGTTGGCAATCGGAAGTTATAACAGCGGCGAGGGCGGCCTCAGCTCTAATTTGCAAAAGGCACTCGACGCAAATTCGGGATTACCGCGTGATTTTTGGACGCTTATCGCACAAGGCGATCTGCTGTCAAAACAATTTCAGGCCGAGAATTTTAAGTACGTACCGAAGTTTTTCGCGGCAGCGATAATCGGCGAAAATCCGCGTGATTTCGGGCTCGACCTCGAACCGATCTCGACCTATTCGAAATAGTAATGGCCGAACTGTTGATCAAATATGTTGGTATCGATGGCAAATCTTGCCGTGTCTCCGTCGACCGCGACAGATTCACTATTGGACGCCATTCCGAGAACGATCTGACTATTGCCGACAGCCGGCTTTCGCGTGAACACGCCGTCATCGAACGGTTTGGAGATGTGTTCGTTGTAAATGACCGCGGTTCGAGCAACGGCACGACGCTCAATGGCGAACCGCTGACCGAGCCGAGGGCTTTGAATAATGGTGACCGCCTCAGCCTTGGTGGATTCGACGTGGAGTTGGATCTCGACACGGTGAAAGAGTCGGAACCGACGCCTGCGGAGATCGTCGTTCCACCGCCAAGTGCTCCGACCCCTATCGCAGCACCGAAACCCGCTCCGCCGGGCGGCATACCGACGAGCTTTTTCGTGATCGCTCCGCTTTTCGGTCTATTGGTCCTGATCCTCGCCGGTGTATTGATATATTTTTCGAGCGGACGTACGGTCGCCGAGGACCGGAACGTACCATTTAATGACGAGCCATACGAGCCGAGGAACCGCACGAAAAAGAAAGACCCTGACACGCCCGGCGGATCGAACAACGTGAAGTCCGAGGATCTGCCTGTCAATGCAACACCGTCGGGGAACGGAGCGGTTCCCGTGCCGAGTGTGTCGACGAACACGCCGGAATTGACCAAAACAGAGAACAACGCGTCTGCGTTCCTAAAGAAGATCGCTCAGAACGATCCGCGTGCGTTCGTAACCGGTGAACAGGCAAAGATCATTAACGCCAAGATCAAGAGCCTCAGCAGCTCGCCCGCTCTAGCTAGCAATATCAATTCGGCACGAAAAAATGCCGCCCAGATCAAAGCCCTTGCGGTCTCAAAAAACCTCAAGCCCGATCTTTTGGCAGTTGCGGCGATCACCAAACTCGGTTCTTCGAGCGGTGACGTGCTGGCGACCGCTCAGTCGATGGCGGAGACTTTGGACAAGCTAAGCACGCAGGTTGGCAACGAAAGCGGCGACGACTGTGTATTGATGATGGCCGCATACAACCAGGGCGCGGCCGGTGATTTTATGAAGCTGCGAAATACGCTTCAGTCGCTGGCGACAAAAATGCCTGACAATGTCCGCGGCATCAGGACCATTTGGTATCTGAAAAAATACGATAAAATAACTGATGCCGAGTATGATATGGCTCTCAGATTTTTGGCCACGGGTGCGATAACGCAAAATCCCAAGGATTTTGGCGTCAACATTGAGCCCTTAGCTCTTTAGGAGATACAAATTGGAAAATCAGGAATGGGTCACAGGAAATATCAAACTCACGATCAGCGGCCAGCCCGTCGAGATGGAATTGACCGTTCCGGCAAACCCGATAAAGCCTCAGCGCATGCTGCCGATCTTTCAGCAGATGACGAACGCCGTCGTGAAGATGAGCGTGGATACGATCGAATCTGACGGTGACACGATCTCGTGCAAAGCGGGCTGCGGTGCCTGCTGCCGCCAGGCCGTGCCGATCTCGGAGGTTGAGGCGTATCAGATCGCCGAACTGGTCGACGCAATGCCCGAACCTCGGCGCAGCTTGATCAAAAAGCGGTTTGCCGAAGCACTGGCGCATTTTGTTTCGATCCGGTGGTTTGACGAACTGACGGACCTGAAGGACATGGCGTACGAGGGAACACCAGGTTTTTCGCCCGCTGCATTTACCGAGACTATCACCAAGTACATGCGTCAGGGCATCGCATGCCCTTTTCTTGAGGACGAATCGTGTTCGATCCACCCTGAGCGGCCGCTTGTCTGCCGCGAATATCTTGTGACCTCACCCGCAGAAAATTGCGCCAGCCCGACGCAGGAGACTATTAAGCGAGTTCCGATCGTTCTAAAGTCGTCAAAAGCGATGTTGAAGGTCGGACAGACACGAAATTTCGAGGGGCTCTCGTCGCTAATGATGATCGAAGCTCTGGATTTTGTAGAGCGGCATTCGGACGAGTTTGAGGAAAAAACGGGCGAACGTTGGGCGGCGGATTTCTTCGGCCAGTTAGCAAACACCGAGATACCGCCGAATGCGGATATGACCAAGAATCGATGACCTCGTAAAACGCTGTATCTGCGAGAGATAAGTGCGAAAAGCGTAACGTGCCATTTACCATTTACTAATTCTCGAAGTCGGTTTACTATTTACCTCTAATCTTAATTTGGCATATGAGCAAATACCGAAAGATCGTTTGGAATGAAGGGATGCTGCTCACGCCGCATCACTTTCAGCAGTGGGATAATTACCACGAAGGACTGCTGCATTCGCGGACCTCGGCGATGATGCCATTCGGCTACGGCGTTCTCGATCTGCAGATCAATATCGAAGCGATCGCTAACGCCAATTTCCAGATCACTAATTGCCGTGCGGTCATGCCCGATGGTCTGGTTGTGAGCGTGCCCGACACCGAATCCGTGCCTGATCTGCGGCCGGTCGGCGACCATTTTCATGCCGAGGCCGACAAACTTGGCGTCCACCTCGCAATACCGGCGATGAAAACCGGCGAGGCCAATTTTCAGGCAAACGGAGCGAAGGCGAGTTCGACTCTGCGATATCTGCAGGAAGGTGCTCTCGTCAAAGACGAAACCAGCGGCTCGAACGAACAGCCGCTGGCATACGCAAAAAATAATCTTCGCATCATTTTTGACGACGAGTTGCGTGACGGTTTTACTTCGATCAAGATCGCCGAACTCGAACGCACGCCGACCGGACAGCTCAAGATTTCAGAGGAGTACATTCCGCCGACGCTGCGAGTTGCGAGCTCGGTTTGGCTCGGCAGTATGCTGCGGCAATTTGTCGAGATACTGATAACCAAGAGCGGTAGTCTTGGCGAACAACGGCGGCAACGACAGGCCGGACTAGCTGATTTCACGACCTCGGATACAGGTGTTTTCTGGCTGCTCCACACGATCAATTCGTCAATACCGGCGATGTCGCACTTTTTTCGTTCGCCATTGCTTCATCCTGAGAAACTATATTTGGAAATGGCTGGCCTGGTCGGAAAGCTGATGACGTTTTCGACGGATTTTCATCCGCGGGACATCGTCAAATACGACCACGACGACCTCTATTTCACGTTCTATAATTTGTCGCAGCAGCTTCGTGACCTTCTGGAAACGGTCATCCCGAGCCGGTGTGTTCCGATCCCGCTCGAGAAAACACGCGAAACACTGTACGTCGGCCGTGTCGAGGACGAACGGCTGCTCAAGGACGCCGCATTTTATCTGGCGGTTCGCTCGCAAATGTCCGAGGCCAAACTTATCGAAGGCGTGCCGCGGGTGGTCAAGATCGCGTCGCGCGATGTCATCGATTCGGTCATCGGTTCGGCGTTGCCTGGCGTCGTGCTAACCCACGCCAATCCGCCGCCTGCCCCGATACCGGCACGTGTTGGATTTAAGTACTTTCATCTCGATGGCATCGGCCCGTATTGGGACGGCATCAAGGGTTCTAAGGTGATATCGGTCTACGTTCCTGACGAGATCACCGATGTTAAGTTGGAAATGTACGCGGTCAAACCGTAATTTGGTTGTTTATGTCTGAGGTTTCGAGCAAAAACGATCTGGTCACCTTTGCAGGGCCGATATTCGATCTGGTGCTGCGCTTAAAGGCGAGCATCGTCGCCCCGTCGAACGATCTGCGGCCCAAGGTCGCCGGACTGCTCGAGGATTTCGAAAAACGTGCCGAGCGTTACAAGTTCAATCACAAGATCGTCACCGTTTCCAAATTTGCACTGGCGTCATTCGTCGACGAGACGATCCTGACCAACAATTTTCCGCTGCGGTCGGAATGGGAACGCAATCCGCTGCAGCTTGAGTATTTTGGCGAACAGCTAGCCGGCAATAAGTTTTTCGAGAAGCTCGAATCGATGCTCAAACAGATCGACGTGACACAGGACGCTGTCGAGATCTATTACTATTGCATGCTGCTCGGGTTTAAGGGGCGATACGGCGTATACGAGCAGGATAAGCTGCTGGCGATAATGCGTTCGACGGCTGATGCACTCGTGAAAGCCGGAAGGATCAAGCCCGTCGAACTGTCGCCGAATTGGTTCGCAAACGACCAGCCGGAACCGCCAAAGAAACGCGGAATGCCCACGTGGGCGAAGGTCACGGCATTTGCCGGCCTTGGCGTTGCGGTCATCGCCTATCTGATCATGTTTTTGATGTCGTCCAATTACCTTCGGGATGCGGTCGACCGGCTGCAGATGTAAACGGCAGTTATTTCTTAGTAAGTTATGAGTAGCTGGCACACAAGCCAATTGTCTTATGCCTTCGGTATCGGCGGGATGATGTCCTTTTACGGCATCGTCGGCGTCATCGTGTACATGCTGCCGCCGAGCACTGCCGGATATACCGAAAAGATAGTGATCGTTGCGCTTGTGCTGCTGACGCTGCCCTTCGCCCTGCTTTTCATGTTCATTTCTTCGCGAAGAAGAAAGAAACGAGAATTAGCCGAGGCAGCCGAAGCGACCGCAGCCGAAACAGGAGCCGCCGAAGTCGCACCGGCGAAACTGACGACTCCGACGGGTAGCTATGGCGAGCTCGAAACCGGCATTGATGAGGCGGTCCAGTTCCTTAAGTCTTCGAATCTTGGAGCAGGCGGCAAGGACGCTCTTTATTCGCTGCCCTGGTACATCGTCGCCGGTGGCCCGCGAAGCGGCAAAACCTCACTGGTGATCGGTTCGAATCTCGATTTTCAAACGCTGCCCAGTCAGCGCCAGTCAGAACAGAAATTTGTCCGCCCGACGAGCAGCGTCGAATGGCGTGTGACCAACGAAGCGGTATTTATCGATACCGCCGGGCGATATCTGACCGAAGGCTCGAACGCGGACGAATGGAATGCTTTGCTCGAGACGATCAAAAAGCACCGCTCAGGCAGGCCGATCGACGGACTTATTTTGGCAGTCGATGTCGAAAAAGTACTGAGTTCTGACGATCGGCAATCTGAAGCAAGCGGCAAGGCGATCAGGATGCGGCTCGATGAGGCGATACAGCGGCTGAAAGTGCGATTTCCGGTCTACGTGGTATTTACGCACGCTGACGGCATCGAGGGATTTCGCGACTCATTTTCAGTTTCAAAGGACGACGCGAGATCGCTGGTTTGGGGATCGACATTTCCCCTTGATAAGAGCGAGAATTCGCAATCGCTTTTCGACCCCGAATACGAACTGCTGCATCAGTCGTCGATGAAGCGGCGCCTTCTGCGGCTTTCGGCACCATTTCCGCCTGTTCGGCAACTCAGGATCTTCAATTTCCCGCTGCATTTCGGCTCGGCCCGCCGCAAGATCGGGGCGTTTATGTCGAACGTTTTCAGGCCGAACCCGTTCAGCGAAAATCCGTTCCTGCGAGGCTTTTATTTCACGGCTTCACCGGCCGCCAAATCGAATCCGAACGCTCCGCAGACAGTCAGCACAGCATATTTTTCTGAAAGGCTGTTTCGCGACGTGATACTTCGTGACAAGGATCTTGTTCAGGTATTTCAAGCTCAGCGGCAGGGTGCTCCGATCTTCGGCTGGGCGCTGACGCTGCTATCAGCATTTGTGTTGACCGCTCTGCTGGTACTTTCGGGCGTTTCACTATACAACAACAAGTTGATGCTCGATGACGCCCGTGAACGCGGCGAAAAGCTGATCGCGATCACCAAGACCGAGGCGTACAAAAACCCAGCCAAGGCTGACGAAAAGGCCACACGTGCAGAGATCGAAACCACGGAAAAGCTTCGCGAATTGCTCGCCCGTCTGGACGACTACGAACGAAACGGAGCGCCGTGGTACATGCGTTTCGGGCTCTATTCGGGCAACCGCGTATATAAGCAGCACCTGCTCAAGATCTACATGGATGTGATCGAGCACAGGTACAAGACGGCGACGATCGCAAAGATCCAAGGGGATCTTAAGAAATTCTCGACATCAAATCCGGTCGTAAATTCGACACAGTTGACCGACGCCGAGGAGCAACTGCTTGAGAAAAACTACGACCTGCTCAAGGCTTATCTGATGCTGACGGGCCCGTTCAAGGAAAAGGCGGATCCCAAACACATCGCCACCGCGATCAGGGAACAATGGGCGACAGAAGCGAAAATTCCGGCCGATCTTAAATCGGTGGCCGGACAGCAACTTGAGTTTTGGGCAAAACAGGTCGACCGTGATGACGAAGATTACCGCTTTCCACGCATTTTGGCTGATGACAAGCTCGTCGGCGATGTTCGAAACAAACTGCAGGCGTTCCCGGCGGTCTTCAGATATTACAAACGAAAGGTAAGCGAGATCTCGCGTACCGTCGATGACAAGGTCGGACCGACATCGCTTGACGCGATCCTTGCTCGAAACGGAGCCGACGCGAGATATCTCGAGGGCAGTTATCCGGTGCGAAGCGTATACACGCGGCCGGGACTTGAGCTGATGAAAAAGGCGATCGCCGAAGCTGATGAAAAGCTTAGCGAAGACGACTGGGTGATGGGCGAGATCGGAAAGACAAAGATCGCTCAGACCACCGATTCGAAAAAGCTCGAAGATCGATATTACCGTGATTACGCGGACGAATGGCGTGCTTTCGTAAAGGGTGTGACGGTCAAACCGTACAAAAACAAAGAAGACGCCGCAGCGGCATTACAGTCCTTCTCACTCGAAAATTCGCCGATGAAGGTGCTGCTGATCGAGATCAGCCGAAACACAAATCTCTCTGCTCCGCCCGAGGTGGTGGGCTGGTGGGAATGGATAAAGAGCTTTTTTGTTTCCGCCGACAGTGCAACCGCCGGCGGCACGCCGCCTGAGAAGGAGTTTCAGCCGCTGTTCGATTTCGTCGGCAAGAAGGGCCAGAAGGAGCGGGCTCCGGTTGACAGTTACGGCCAGTCGATCCAGAGCGTTTATAAAAATCTGAACGGCATCTCGCCGGAAAAGCTTAAACAGGTAGCGGACGATCTTGCGAATGAAAAGGACGACAGCCTCAAGCTAGTTTCTAACGAACGCCTGATCGTCGGGCTCATCCAGAGCTTTACGACTTCGTCGACACAGGAGCTTTCGACACTGTTGCAAGCACCGCTCGGCAATCTGAAAAATCTGCTCGGCCAGGGAGCACAGGATCAGCTCAAGAAAGCGTGGACAGATCAGATCCTGCCGGCCGCTAAGGAGATCGAAAAAGGATTCCCGTTCGAAGACGGCCAGGGCGAATCTGACCTAACGAAATTGACAGCATTCCTCAATCCGGTCGACGGCAAGCTATCTAAATTCTACGATGACCGTTTGAAGAAGTACTTTGAGGAAGCAAACGGCGAGCTGAAGTTGAAAGAGACTGCTGAGGTCAAATTCAGCGACGAGTTTATCGCGTATCTAAATCGTGCGTTTGCACTGAGAAAGGCTCTATACGGTGCGGGAGCAACGCCGAAATTTGAATATGCGTTCGCACTCAAGACCGGCAAGGACTCGCTCATCGAAGTCACAATAGACGGTCAAAAGGTAACGTCTGAGGGCACGGCGTCGATCAACGGCTCATTCCCCGCGGCTCAATCAGTCGAGACCGGCGTGATCGTCAGCACAGGTTCGTCCGGAACGGGACCCGCACCGGCAGCGACGCCTGCTGCAAATTCGAATTCATCATCAACGACCGCGCCGACGAGCGGCAGCGACGGAACGTTGAAATTCCCCGGCAGCTGGGGATTGTTCAGATTTGTTGAAGCCGGCAAGCCGCAGAAACAGGCGAGCGGTGAATACACACTCAGCTACACCGTCGGCGGAAAAAGCGTCGCGGCGACAATTAAGCCGAACGGGGGCGATCTGTTCGACAAGAGCATTTTCCGGCAGGTCAAGGCACCGCAAAACCTGCTCAAATAACCGGAAAACGGAGGAAACAATGGAAGACGCTAAAATTTTGCTTGAAGCCGGCGACCTTAAAGGGGCGATCGATTCGGTTCTAAATTTTGTTCGCAACAACCCGACCGATATTCCGGCCCGTATTTTCCTGTTCGAACTTTCGTGCTTTTCGGGCGATTGGGATCGGGCTGAAAAGCAGCTTGATGTCATCGGTCATCAGGATGCGAACGCGATGATCGGGTCGCTGATATATCGTCAGAATTTTAAGGTTGAGCGTGACCGTGCCCGGTATTTTTCCGACGGACTTAAACCGGGGATCATTGCCCCGCCGCCGACTTATGTCGAAGACCTGCTACAGGCGAATAATCGCCTTCGCGAGGGAAACCTTGCTGAGGCCCGTGCGATGCTGGACGCGATCGAGGAGGAGCGCCCGGCGTTCAAAGCACGTATAAATGGTGCCGAGTACAGCGATTTTCGAGATTATAACGATTCAACGATGTGCATCTTTGAGGTGATCTTTAAGGACTCGTATGTTTGGCTGCCGATCGAACAAGTTACCAAGATCGAGTTCTTCAAGCCCAAGACGCTCCGCGATCTGTATTGGATACAGGCGCAGGTCGAATTGGTCGATGGGACTAACGGAGAAATGTTCTTTCCGTCGCTCTATTCCGGCTCCTCGGCGAGTGATAATGACCTTGTTCGCCTGGGCCGAATGACTGACTGGCGAGACCTGGGCGACGACCTTTTCGCCGGCGAAGGCCTTAAGTTGTTTTGGATGGACGGTAAAGATCGGTCAATACTCGATATCGAAACCATCGAGTTTGAGCATGAAGTTGACTCAGTGTAATTTTTTTGGTGCTTTCTAAAGCTTTTTCGGATAGAATGGTTTCGCTTTCGGCAAAATTTTGAGATTCACCCGTCTTTGTCTTTTGTAGCAAGGAGCTATTTTTGATGAGCGAAGAACTGTCAACCCCGCCGGTTATCGATCTGGACGCTATGCTGCAGCCGGTTTCGGACGACTCTCCGTCCGGTGAGAACCTGCGTTATTCCGGTCTCTACGACGAGATCGTCG
The DNA here is from genome assembly GCA_017983495.1 of Pyrinomonadaceae bacterium. Classification (GTDB taxonomy): domain Bacteria; phylum Acidobacteriota; class Blastocatellia; order Pyrinomonadales; family Pyrinomonadaceae; genus OLB17. The sequence continues at coordinate 231,992 of JAGOBH010000004.1, forward strand.
AGGCTAGGCGGTCGGACGATAATCTTAATCAAGGTGAGTGGCAGACCGAATTAAAGACGGCTGATTACCGCAAAGTCATAGATCTGGCTGTTCCTGCCCTAACTTCGCAGTCCAAGGATCTGCAGATCGCAGCCTGGCTTTCGGAATCTCTGATCAAGAATCATGGCTTTGCCGGCCTGCGCGACGGTCTAAAGCTCGTCGCCGGTCTTCAGGAGCAGTTTTGGGACACGGCACACCCAATCGTTGAAGACAACGATATGGAAGGCAGAGCCAACGCCATTTCATGGCTGGACGTACAGTGTGCCGCGGCGATCAAAACGTGTCCATTCACCGGCGGTGCGGGCTACTCATATAACGATTGGCTGGATGCAAAGACCTTTGACATTCCCGCCAATTTTGATTCATTAGACCCGGAAAGCCAGCAGAAATTCAATGCTCTCCGTGCACAAGCTGAAAGCGAAGGCCGGGTCACTGGCGACCTGTGGAAGGTCGCGATCGCTAAAACGCGCCGTGCACAGGTCGAAACTACGGCCGTCACGATCGACGAATGCTGGGCTGCCCTTTCGGATTTGGATCGCGTGATCGAAGAGAAGTACGACCGCAATCAGATGCCCGGGCTTAGCAACCTTAAGAAATCGATCGAGGACGTACATGGCCAGGTCAAGAAATTGGTCGAGAAAAAACGTCTTGAGGAACCTGATGCTGCGGCTCCCGATGAATGGACCGAGACTGAATCAGAATCCGGGAGCAGTGGGGATTCCGCTGAGTTTGCGACCTCGGGTGGTTCGGGCGGCCCGGTAAAGAGCCGGCCTGAGGCTCTAAAGCGTCTGTCAGAGATCGCAACGTTCTTTCAGCGGACCGAGCCGCACAGTCCGGTGGCCTATCTTGTTCAGCGCGCAGTTAAATGGGGTAGTATGCCGCTCGACAGCTGGCTGCAAGAGGTGATAAAAGATCAGACCGTGCTCGGCCAGCTTAACGAAATGCTCGGGATCGGGCAGGCGTCCGCAAGCAGTTCGTGGGACGAGTCGTATGAGGAAAGCCCTGCAGCCGAGACCACAAACGAGTCGAGCGACGACTGGTAGATTGTAGTGACGTTTGGTACCACCCGAAAAGGCGAAGTTACCGAAGACGTATGTTTGTAATAATTGTTTAGTTAAATAGATAAAGCCTAAGGAGACCAGAGAAATGCCAAAGAAAGAAAGTTTACAGCATAAGATCGACCGGGTTCGCCCGCCCCGAGTTCAGATCACGTACGATGTCGAAGTCGGCGGAGCGATCGAGCTTAAGGAACTGCCGTTCGTGCTCGGCGTAATGGGTGATTTTGTCGGAAAACCGGAGGAACCGCTGCCGGCGTTCAAAAATCGTAAATTCGTTGAGATCGATCCTGATAACTTCAATCAGGTACTCGCCGGAATGGCTCCGCGATTGGCTTACACCGTCGATAATAAGTTACAGGACGATGGCAGCAAGATGGGCGTCGAACTGAACTTTACCAGCATTGAGGATTTTGAGCCCGATCGTGTCGTACAGCAGGTCGAGCCGCTCAGGAAGCTGGTCGAGGCACGGCAAAAGTTGGCCGACCTTCGTTCGAAGATGGACGGCAACGAGAAACTTGAAACTATGCTTGAGGATATCATCGCGAATGTCGACAAGCAGAAAGAACTGAGCGCACAGCTTGGGATCGACGCGAAGGAGGACTAAGGAAAATGGCTAAAACAAAAGAGCAAGATGCTGCCGTTCAAACGGTCGAGACCGAGGCAGGCGGAGGCCTCCTCGATAAGATATTGACCGAGGGCCGGATGGCCCGGGACGACTTTCAAAAGGAACGTGCAAAGGACATGATCGGCGAATTCGTCAATCAGGTCATGAGCGGCGAACTGACGATGTCCAAGAATATGGACGTCGCTATCAACTCGCGCATTGCCGAGATCGACCGACTTCTTTCGGCACAGATGAACGAGATCATGCACCACGAGGACTTTCAGAAACTTGAAGGGTCGTGGCGCGGTCTTCACCATTTGCTAAAGAATTCGCTGACGGGCACGCAGCTCAAGATCAAAGTTATGAGCGTGACCAAGAACGATCTGTTGAAGGATTTCGAACGAGCACTCGAATTCGACCAATCTGCTCTCTTCAAAAAGGTTTACGAGGAAGAGTACGGTACGTTTGGCGGAGCCCCGTTCGGCGCTCTTATCGGCGATTACGAGTTTGGCAATCATCCGCAGGATATGGCTCTGCTCGAAAATATATCGCAGGTAGCTGCGGCAGCTCATGCACCGTTTTTAAGCGCGGCGGGGTCGGGGATGTTCGGATGGGATACGTACGGCGAAATGTCCGAGGTCCGCGATGTCGCGAAGATCTTTGACCGTACCGAGTATATGAAATGGCGCAGCTTCCGCGAGTCGGAAGATTCGCGTTATGTCGGCCTTACGCTGCCCCATGTTTTAATGCGCGAACCTTATGGTGCGGCCACAAAACCGACCGAGACGTTCCGCTTTGAGGAGGACGTTGACGGCAAGGACCATAAGAAATATTTGTGGGGCAACGCCGCATATGCTCTCGGCACGCGTCTGACCGAGGCGTTTTCGATGTACGGCTGGTGTGTGGCCATCCGCGGCGTCGAAGGCGGCGGCCTTGTTCAGGGCCTGCCGACACATACGTTCGAAACCGATGAGGGCGAGATCGCCATGAAGTGCCCGACCGAGGTCGCTATCACCGATCGTCGCGAAAAAGAATTTGCAGACAACGGATTTATTCCGCTGGTTCACTGCAAAGGCACCGATTACGCGGCATTTTTTGGCACGCAATCGGCCAACAAGGCGAAAAAGTACGATTCGGACGCTGCAAACGCGAACGCTCGGCTTTCGACCCAACTTCAGTACATTTTTGCTGTGTCCAGATTTGCTCATTATCTGAAATCGATGATGCGCGACAAGATCGGCAGTTTTATGTCGAGAACAGAGGCAGAGATGTTCCTGAACAAATGGATAATGAACTATGTCACCGAGGACGATACTGCGTCAGCGGCGACAAAAGCTCAGTATCCGCTTCGCGAAGCCCGGGTAGAGGTCGCCGAGATCCCTGGTAAACCCGGCTGCTATCGTGCTGTCGCATTTATGCGTCCGCACTTCCAACTTGACGAACTGTCGGTTTCGCTTCGCCTGGTCGCGGATCTGCCGGCACCGGCTAAGGGATAGGACGTTTGACCGGTCGGGGCATTGCGAATTACCCATTTGCAATGCCCCGGCAAAAATAATTTGTCCATATCGGCAAAAACATTTGGCCCGGTCGTCTTATTCATGTAGCTAGTTGAGGACTTGCGATCAAGCGGTTCGAATAAATAAAAAGGAGCAAATTACAATGGCAGTAGATTATTTTCTGAAACTTGACGGCGTCGATGGCGAAAGTCACGATCACAAACACAAAGGCGAGATCGACCTCCAGTCATGGTCGTTTGGTGCGAGCAATTCCGGTTCGTTTTCTCAGGGCGGCGGCGGCGGTTCAGGCAAGGTATCGATGCAGGATTTTCATTTTGTTATGGGTACCAGCAAGGCATCGCCGAAATTGATGCTAACTTGTGCAACCGGTGAACACATCAAGAAGGCAGTTTTGATCTGCCGCAAGGCCGGTACCGAACAGCAGGAGTATTTGAAGGTCACGATGTCCGATGTATTGGTCTCGTCATACCAGACAGGCGGTTCAGCCCATGGCGGCGACACCTCGACCGACCAGATCTCGCTCAATTTCGCGAAGATCGAGATCGAGTACAAAGAGCAGAAGCCCGATGGTTCGCTCGGCGGTGCGATCAAGGCCGGATACGACGTCAAGGCTAATAAGAAAGTCTAACCTCGTCTCCTGGCAGTAACGGTCCAACTCAATTGGCCGCACACAAAACCGGCAGGGCTTAACCGTTAAACGGTGAAGCCCTGCAAGTTCGTTTTTTAACTATCAATGGCACGCACCGAATCTGAGATCCGAGTTACCCCGTCCGTGCTTGATCGTCTTTTAGACTACGATCCACAGGAAACTCGCGAAGCTCCAAAGTCCCGTTCTGTATGTCTGCAAGAGCTCAAGATGGCGGTCCGCCGCGATCTTGAATGCCTGCTGAACACACGCTGTCACGCAAAGGCGGAAGATGGCGAACTGGAAGAAACTCGTCATTCGCTCGCGTTTTATGGCCTGCCCGACATCATGGGAATGAACGCCAAGAGCAGTGCCGAACAGCAGCGTTTAACGAGATCTCTCGAAACTGCGATTCGGACATTCGAGCCTCGATTCAAGAATCTCAAGATCTCGATGGATCCGGCAGCAAATATTGATCGTCATTTGAAATTTAGGATCGAAGCAAGTCTCGATATTGAGCCGGCACCTGAACCCATCGTTTTTGACACAGTGCTTGAAATGGGAAGCGGCGAGTTCTCCATTACTTAGCCAAATCGGGCTGCGATTCGAAGGTCGTAAATTGAACCGTATTTATGCGTGATGAACTTCTTGGATACTATGAGCGAGAGTTGGTGTTCTTGCGCCGAATGGGCTCTGAGTTTGCTCAAAAGTACCCCAAGATAGCTGCCCGTCTACTTCTCGACGAGGACAAGGTCGAGGATCCGCACGTCGAACGGATGATAGAGGCGTTCGCGTACCTGACGGCCCGAATCGGTCATAAGCTTGACGATGAACTTCCCGAAATTACCGAGGCGTTCTTAAACGTCCTTTATCCGCACTATCTCGCACCGATACCATCGATGGCGGTCGTTCAGTTCTCGTACGGTTCGCCGAATGACAAGCTGACGGCGGGTCAGCGACTTGAACGCGGGACTAAACTGAATTCACGACCGGTCGACGGCACACCATGCCGTTTTCAAACCACATACGACGTTGACCTCATGCCGCTCGAGATCGAATCGGCCGCCCTCGAATCAGCAGCTCCGACCGATGCCCGCGGAAGGATGAATGAAGGGGCCATCCGATTAAGCATGCGATGCTTTGGAAATTCTAATCTCAGCGAACTGCGTGTCGGCGACACCGGAAAGCCGCCAGAGAAACTGAGATTTTATATCGATGGCGAACCTCAGCTTGTTTTCCCGCTATACGAAATAATCCTCAACAGTGCCGTCTCTGTCGAATTTCGGGCTAAGGACACTCCGCTAAATGACAAATCGATGAAGACGATGATGAATGTTCAGGTGAAACCACCCGAACCGATCATCAGGCCGGCTCGCGACGTCATCAAGGCTGTGGGATTCGATGAGACAGAGGCGATGTTGCCGTACACCAAACGGTCATTTGCCGGCTATCGTCTTTTGACCGAATACTTTGCATTCCCGTACAAATTTCTCTTTTTCGACCTGCACGGCATCGACGAGGCGATAAACAAGAAATTTGGCAGCCACTTCGACATTCTGATCCATGTCCGCGACATCACACCGCCGATCGCTCCGATCTCAAAAGAGACGTTTCGGATGGGCTGTTCGCCGATCATAAATCTGTTTTCAAAATTGTCCGATCCGATCTACCTCTCGCAGCAGCGATATGAGTATCAGATCATACCGGACGTTCATCGGCAGGCGACGACCGAGGTATATTCGGTCAATGATGTGATCACCACCGATCCGCGTTCCAATAGATCGCGTGAGTTTGCCCCGTTTTACTCGATGCGTCATGCCTACGGCGATCAGGTGGAGAAAACATTTTGGTACGCGGTTCGAAGGCCATCGCAACGAACTGACGATGAGGGAACGGAGATATTTATGTCGCTGGTCGATATGAACTTCGACCCGTTGGTCCCGGCCGTCGAAGTATTGAACGTTAGAACTACTTGCACCAACCGTGACTTGCCGGCCAAATTACCGTTCGGCGGCAAAGAAGGCGATTTTGAGGTCGAAGGAACGGCATTACTGTCGCGCGTACGTTGCCTGACAAAACCGACGGAGACGATCCGACCGCCGCAGCGCCGTTCGGCACAGTGGCGGTTGATCTCGCACCTCAATCTAAACTATCTGTCGCTTGTGAACAGCGAGAACGGAACGCCGGAAGCATTGCAGGAAATGCTTCATCTATACAATTTCAACGATTCTTCGGTAACACGAAAACAGATACTTGGAATTACCGGCATCGAATCGCGAAAGGTCGTCCGTCAGATCGGTGGACGAATAGGAGCGGGGTTTGTGCGTGGTCTTGAAACGACGATCACCTTTGACGAGGAGCAGTATGTCGGCAGCGGACTGTTTCTATTTGCTAGCGTGCTGGAGAGGTTTCTCGGACTATACGCATCGCTTAATTCATTTAACCAGTTGGCAATACGAACCGAACAGCGAGAAGAGATCGTAAGGCGGTTTCCGCCGCGAGCAGGCGAGCAGGAATTGTTGTAATTGTGGATCGAAAACCATTAAATCAAAAACTTTTTGAAGAACCGTATTCGTTTGAGTTCTTTCAGGCAGTGCGGTTGCTCGAAAAGATCTTTCGCGAGCGAAAGCCCGTAGGCAAGGACGCATTGCCGAACGATGAAATCGTTAGATTTCGTTCGCGGATCGCGATGGATTTTCCGGCGAGTGAGATCCAGGAAATCCGCGAAATGCCCGTCGGCAATACCGAAGAAGTGCGTGTCGAGATGATCGTCAATTTTATGGGCATGGCCGGAGTAAGCGGAGTTCTGCCCACGCACTACACGGAGTTGGTACTCGACCGAATTCGGCATCGTGACACGACGCTTTGGTCGTTTCTTGACATCTTTACTCATCGGGCAGTTTCGCTGTTTTATCGTGCGTGGGCAAAATACCGTTTTCCGGTCACGTATGAACGCGGAGATAGAGATTTTACGTCAAATATTTTTGATTTCGCCGGTCTTGGTACAGACGGGCTGCGCGGGCGGATGTCGCTCGACGACGAGGCGTTATTACCTTACGCCGGAATGATCTCGCAGCGGCCTCATTCGACGATCGCGATCGAGAATATTATCAGCGACCATTATGGCGTCAAAGCAAAAGTCGTGCAGTTTTTCGGTCAATGGTTACGACTTGGAGAAGAAGATCTGACAAAATTGGGCCGCGACAATTCTCAGCTCGGCCAGAGTGCGATAATCGGGTCGCGTATCTGGGACCAGCAGTCAAAGATCAGGGTAAGGATCGGACCGGTGAGTTACAAACAGTATCAGGCATTTTTGCCGAACGGATCGGGCCATAAGTCACTGCGTTCGATCATAAAGTTCATGGCCGGCTATGAGTTTGATTTTGATGTTCAGCTCATCCTGGCTGCCAAGCAGGTACCGAGCACAATACTTACGACCAAGGCACTTCGAAAGCCTGCACTCGGTTGGACAAGTTGGTTAAAGACAAAGCCTTTTGATAACGACGACGAACAAATGGTGTTGCAGACCGCCGAACAGGCGGCGGTAGTATAGGAGAAATCAGCGATGAATGTAAATTTGAAATCCCTTATCGGTATGTTGAACGACAACTGCCGCGAAGCTCTCGAAGGTGCCGCCGGCCTATGTCTATCGAGAACAAATTATGACGTCGAGATCGAGCACATACTCGCGAAATTGCTCGAACAGGACAACACCGATCTGCACAAGATATGCAGTCACTATGAAGTGAGCATCGACCGGCTTGCGAAGGACGTAAATGACGCTCTTGGGCGGCTTAAAACGGGAAATACGCGGACGCCCGGCCTCAGCGATCGGCTGCCGCATTGGATACAGGACGCATGGCTACTGGCCTCGATTGATTTTGGGGCGGCCCGTGTTCGCAGCGGCCATTTGGTGCTTGCTCTCGTGACAAATGAGAGCTTTGCCCGTATAGCTCGAGAGATCTCACGCGAATTCAATCACATATCCGCCGAATCTCTGCAGGCGAAGTTGCTTGACATCACCGCGGACTCAGACGAAGAGAGAAGTGCTGTTTCGCTCGGTGAATCCGGCGGTTCGTCGGATGGTTCGCCGGTTGCGAGTGGCGTTCCCGGCAAGACAAAAGCTCTTGACCAGTACACAGAGGACCTGACGGCCAAGGCAGCCGCAGGCAAGATCGATCCGATCCTAGGCCGCGAGGGCGAGATCCGCCAGATCATCGACATCCTCACGCGCCGCCGTCAGAACAACCCGATCTTGACGGGTGAAGCAGGCGTCGGTAAGACGGCGGTTGTCGAGGGTTTTGCGGCTCGTATCGCGGCCGGTGATGTTCCCGATCCGCTCAAAAACGTGATCGTCCGATCTTTAGACCTTGGCCTGCTGCAGGCTGGTGCGGGCGTCAAAGGTGAGTTTGAAAATCGTTTGAAATCGGTGATCGACGAGGTCAAATCCTCGCCTCAGCCGATAATCATGTTTATTGACGAAGCCCACACGATGATCGGTGCTGGCGGCCAAGCCGGTCAGAACGACGCAGCGAATCTGCTCAAGCCTGCTCTGGCTCGTGGCGAGCTGAGAACGATAGCCGCAACGACGTGGGCAGAGTATAAAAAGTATTTTGAAAAAGACGCGGCTCTTGCCCGACGTTTCCAGGTCGTAAAGATCGATGAACCGGATGAAGAAAAGGCAGTCGCGATGATGCGTGGGCTCACGGGCAAGATGGAAGAGCATCACAATGTTCGAATTCTCGACGAAGCTATCGTCGAATGCGTAAAGCTCTCATCCCGTTACATAACGGGCCGCCAGCTGCCTGACAAGAGTGTCTCGGTGCTGGATACCGCATGTGCAAAGGTGGCGATCGGTCAGGGTGCAACGCCTGCCTCGGTCGAGGACGAGACGCGACGAATACAGAATTTGAGTTCTGAGATAGAAGCTCTCGAGCGTGAACAGGTAACCGGTGCCGACCATTCGACCCGCCTGGCAGAACTTACCGAGCGACGTTCAGCATCGGAGGCAGCACTAGCCAACCTAACGGCACAATGGGAGAAGGAAAAGGACCTCACCGAAAAGATCCGAAATGTTCGTACTAAGCTTGAGATGTCACGGCTCGACGCCCCGGTTGCTGACACCGATGGTGCGGAATCGGCACCGGCTGAAGCCATTGACACAGAATTCCTGAAAGCTGAGTTGAAGCGATTTAACGACGAGCTCAAACAGGTCCAGGGGGACAATCCGCTGATGCAGCCAGTCGTTAACGGACAGACCGTTGCCGAGGTCATCTCTGGCTGGACCGGAATACCTATCGGAAAGATGGTTGCCGACGAGATCAAGGCCGTGCTGAATCTGGCCGCCACGCTGCAGGAACGAGTACTTGGCCAAAACCACGCCCTTGAGGCAATTTCTCAACGCATCAGGACGTCGCGGGCAGGCCTGACAGACCCGAAACGACCGATCGGTGTATTCATGCTTGTCGGAACATCGGGTGTTGGTAAGACCGAAACGGCACTGGCACTCGCCGACACGCTTTACGGCGGTGAACGAAATCTCATCTCGATCAATATGAGCGAGTATCAGGAAGCCCACACTGTCTCCAGTCTAAAGGGCTCACCTCCGGGATATGTTGGCTACGGCGAAGGCGGCGTTTTGACTGAGGCCGTAAGGCGCAAACCATACTCGGTCGTTCTACTCGACGAGGTCGAAAAGGCTCATCCCGATGTGATGGAACTCTTCTTCCAAGTTTTCGATAAGGGTGTGCTCGAGGACGGCGAAGGCCGAGAGATCGACTTTAAGAACTGCATTATCATTCTGACGTCAAATGTCGGAACTGACACGATAATGAAACTCTGCGCTGATCCGGACACGACGCCGTCGCCCGAAGGCCTGGTAGAGGCGATCAAACCGGAAATGAACAAGGCGTTCAAACCGGCCCTGCTTGGACGTATGGTCACGGTGCCGTTCTACCCGATATCTGACGAGATCATGCGACTGATCATCAAACTGCAGCTCGGTAAGATCAAAAAGCGTATTGCGGATAATCATGGTGCGCAATTTTCTTATGATGATTCCGTCATAGATACGGTCGCCAAACGCTGTACGGATGTGGACAGCGGCGCACGTAACGTATATAACATTCTGACCGGAACGTTGCTGCCTGAAATGAGCGGCGAGGTGCTCTCGCGAATGGCTGCCGGCGAAGGGATCAAGCGAGTTCATGTTTCAGTCAGCGGTGAAGAGAAGTTTGTTTATGACATCACTTAGCATCTATGCCGGTTAATGTTCTAGTCCATGACACACGGCTCGAGGGCCGCACACCAGTATCGACCGCAGCAACCATAGCGTTCGAGGTCGGTGACGACACTCCGATCAGCGAGTTTTTCGAGCGGTTGGTTCGAATCGCGGACGAGAACGGTGGCATTGGTGTGCTGTATATGATGGCCCACGGCGTGACAGTACTTGATATTGACACAACAGCGATATTGTTTTGTCATGAATTGATCAGTTTTCGGAACGTCCATCTTTTCCAGCAATTGAGGGATAAGGTCGACCGAATTGTATTGTTTGCCTGTCACACTGCCGAGACATCTATGACCCGACACGGTGACGGTGATGAACTTTGTAGACATATCGCCATGAATGCACACGCGGAGGTAACAGCGGCACGAGAGGTGCAAACTTATTCTCGTCTCGAACGCTGTACCTTGATCTTTTGCGACGAGTCGCCGATCGAATACGGCGAATGGGAAGGACCTGTCGTGGTTTACGGCAGAGACGGTAACATCATTACCGAGTTTCAGAACCCCAGCGTGTGGTACGACACCGATGGTGACGTGCATGACCCGAGGCTTGAACCGCGGCCACACTGACCGCAAAAGTTTGTGAAACCATACGTCTACTTATGCGTCCACCACACTGAGGACCGCTGAGGACATTATGCCGACGACCCAGGAAGGAAGATTATTAAAGGTTGCGACACCGCTTGCAGAGGATTTTCTGCTGATCAAGCGGATCCGTTCCCGCGAGGCATTGTCGCAGCTTTTCCGCTTCGACCTCGAACTGCTTCACGAAGAAGAAGAGGAAGGCACTGAGGCAACACTGGTTGACCCTCAGGCGATTCTCGGTCAATCGATGACGGTCGTCGCTAGCCAGGTTGATGGCGCCGAGCGGTACTTTAACGGGATCTGCGTTGATTTCACGCAAGGTAATCGCAATACTCGTTTTTCCAAATACCAGGCGTCACTTGTTCCAAAAGTATGGCTCTTGACACAGGTATCGCAAAGCCGAATATTTCAGAATCTGTCAGTTCCTGACATTCTTCGAAAGGTTTTCGACGGGTTCGAATTTGCAATCGAGGTTCAGGGCACGTTCCAGCCTCGTAATTACTGCGTTCAATATCGCGAGACGGACTGGAATTTTGCCTCACGCTTAATGGAAGAAGAAGGCATTTTCTTCTATTTCGAACACACTTCGACGTCGCACAAGATGATAATTGCGAACAGCACAAGTTCGCATCGTGAGTGTCCCAGCAAAGCCTCGATCCCTTTCATACGCGACATTTCGGTCGAAGCTGATGAGTGGGCCGGTAGTATTTTCACATGGCGGTCCGCAAATCGGCTTAGGGCTGGCAAATTTTCGTTACGCGACCACAATTTCGAGTTACCTACTAACAATCAAGAAACTGAGCAGTTGAGCCGATTCAATATTGGGGGCAATCAGAATCTTGAGATCTACGATTACCCTGGCGAATTTGCGAAACGTTTTGACGGGATCGATTCAGGCGGTGGTGAGCAAGCAAGCGAACTACAGAAAATATTTGATGATCGACAGCGCACCGTTACTATCCGCCAGCAAGAGTTGGATGTTGCGTACAAAAGCAGTTACGGCACTTCGAATTGCTGCGCATTGACCGCCGGCTATCGCTTTGAGCTAACGGCTCACCCAACTTCCGACAATAATCGGAACCATATCCTGGTCTCAGTAGAGACTGAGGCGGTCCAGTCGCCGGGTTACATCTCGGACGACACGATCTCGAATTCCTATAACGTAACGTTTTCATGCCTCCCGCAAGGTGAGGGCCAGGCACCGTTTCGTCCGATGCGACGGGCTGAAAAACCGATTGTGCAGGGCAGCCAAACCGCGACTGTCGTTGGACCATCTGGCGAAGAGATATTTACCGACAAGTACGGCCGCGTAAAGGTTCAGTTCAGATGGGACCGAGAAGGTCAGGCTAACGCCAGTTCGTCGTGCTGGATCCGCGTCGTCCAGACATGGGCCGGCAAGAAATGGGGCACGATGTTCATTCCGCGAATCGGAATGGAGGTCGTCGTTGATTTCTTAGAGGGAGATCCGGATCAGCCGATCATTACCGGCTGCGTTTATAACGCGGAGACAATGCCGCCTTACACTCTGCCCGACGAAAAGACCAAATCGACGATCAAGACGGATTCGAGCAAGGGCGGCAACGGATTTAACGAGCTGCGATTCGAGGACAAAAAGGGCTCGGAGCAGATCTTTATTCACGCTGAGAAGGATAAAGACGTTCGAGTCAAAAACGACCTAAAGGAGCTGATCAAACATGACCGGCACTTGATCATCGAAAATGATCAATACGAAAAGGTCAAAAAAGATAAGCACTTACAGGTTACCGGCGATCATAACGAAAAGATCGGCGGAACGATGTCGCTCAACGTTGGCAGCGACCTGCAGGAGAAAGTTTCGCAGAACTATGCCCTCGACGCCGGCACTGAGGTGCATATCAAAGCCGGGATGAAGGCCGTGATCGAGGCCGGCACGCAATTGACGCTAAAGGTCGGCGGGAACTTTGTCGATATCAGCCCAGCGGGCGTAACGATAAAGGGCACGATGGTACTCATCAATAGTGGTGGTGCCGCTGGTTCCGGCTCAGGATCTAGTCCCGACGCTCCGAAAGATCCAAAGGAAGCTGACACGGCCGTTCCGGGCCAGAGGGTCACCCCGCCGCAACCTTCGCCACCGGTCAAACCGAAGAATTACGGTGCGATGGCCAAGGCACTGAAGAATGCGGCCCACAGTGGTGCTCCGTTCTGCGATATATGACCAACGTGATTTTTTGGCCCGTGTGGCCAAACTTGTAAAGTAAAATGAATAAAGCAGACTTTCAGAATCAGCTTTTCACTGGCCGTACGCATGTATTTGCGATACTCGATGGGGCGTCGATCGACGGCCTGTTGACGAAACTGTACGAAATGCAGCCGCCAAATTATTGCTTGTTCCGTGGCGAGCTTTCACCTGACGTAGCTGAAACGGCCCCTTATTTGGTAGGACTGGTGGCCGGTTCTCAGTTTTCTGAATGGCTATTCAAGGGTCATTTTGGCAAACATTGGGGCATCTTTGCTCTATCCAGGCAATCGATCACGGAAATGCGCAAGCACTTTCGGGCATTGGTTAAGGTGCATGACGAAGAAGGCAAGGCGATGATATTCAGATTCTACGATCCCAGGGTATTAAGCCAATACCTGCCTACCTGTGAGCCAGATGAGCTAAAGGCGTTTTTCGGAAAGGTTGACGCATTTTTTTCCGAATCGCCAGATGGTAAGAAGATGTCGAGATTTACGATTGAGAATGGAACTCTGGGACAGTTTGAACTCGGAGAGAAATGAGGAAATATGCCGACAGGACCCGCAGCCCGCATTACAGATAATGTAATGCACCCATTACCACCCGTATTGACGCCAGGTCCCGGGAGTTCAAACGTCTTGATCGGTTTTTTGCCGGCGTGGCGAGGAATTCCGGCTGCTGCCGCTGCCGCATTGCAGGCTGCAAAGCAGGCTTCGGACATCGCAATTCAAACCGCCCAGGCAGCCACGACCGCTGCTGCCGGCACGCCGGGAGCACCGGCCGCGTATGCTGCAGAGCAGGCCGCGAAAGCTGCGGCCCTGGCATCGCTAAGCTCGATGGTGAGCGGAATGGCAGGAATGTCGGATATTCACGCGTGCGTAACGCCATCGCCGGTCCCGCCGCATGGCCCGGGTGTCGTCATAGACGGTTCGGCGACCGTTTTGATAAACAACATGCCAGCTTGCCGCATGGGCGACACAATTCTCGAACCACTCGGCCCCCCGAACAAGATCACAAAGGGTGAGTCGACGGTTATTATTGGCGGGTAGATTGTCCGGAGAATGCAAATGCGATGTTGGTAATTCGAAAAGAACAAATTGAACAGCTTGGTGCAGGGGCTCTCCGTGCCTTCGAAGATGAGATGGTCGCTCATCTCGCTGAATTCTCGCCACCTCTGTATAAGGTTATCAAGGATGATCAACTTCGCGAGGCGGTTCGATTCGGCATAGCGCAGTCGGAAAGATATGGTTTCAAATTGCGTGGCCCGATTCGGTTGTATCTCGAAATGATGTTGCTTTTCGGCAGTCATTTCGATACAGACCCCCAATATCCATGGGCAAGAGAGATCCTGATCGATCGGCACTCGATGCCCGAGATGCAGCGTGCGGAATTACTTTGCGAGAAGATAACTGACTTTCAGGAGAAGGTCTCCGGCCCTAACGGGGAAAATACACGAAAGGCACTTGAAGGCTTGCAGATTATCGGCCGTAATCCGCTGGATCTTTCTCCCGTCGATTTTGATGAATCTATCCGGCGTGAGATCTATCGAGTTTTTCCACAGAAGGTGGAATATATTGGACTCGACAATTTGCGTAAGCTCATCCGTGACGGTCGGAAGGAAGCTAAGAGCTACGAGTTTCCAGTGACAAGCGGCGAAACGTTGATGATCGTTTTGAAATTCGCCTTCGGACACGGCTGTGCAAATGACGGGTTATATCCCTGGATCGGTCGGACGCTGAGAGATGATAAGATCATGACTCCGGCGGCGAGGGCTGAGCGTTTAGAAAAAAAATCGGTCACATGGCTCGATCATGTGCTAAAAGGTTCACTTGGTGAGGAACAGATATGAGTAAACCCACAGCACCAACGCCTCCGAGTTCCGGTAACGGCGGGTCCCCTGCCGGAGGTAGCGGCGGAGCCGCTTGTTGTCCAACTGATTTCGTTTTGACCCCGTGCCGGATCGTGAAGGTTGGCGGCTCGCTACAGATATCGGCATCCGAACTTGACGGTTTTTCCGCCGGTACATACGAATGGACATCCTCGAGTACGAAGATCAGGCTTACAAATCCGAATTCCTCGACCGTAACGGTTGAGGCACTAGCTAATCCAAGTGCAAGCCGTGAGGCTGAGGTCATAACGGTTACCCGAACCGCTGCAGGTTGTTCGCCGGTCACAAAAACCGCTAAGGTTACGGTTGCAAAAGTCACGTTTTCTGCTGCTGCCGGCGATAAGAACAAATTCGGTTATGACAATTTCGACACACCGGCCAACACGTTGGACGATCATGTATGTGTAAAAAGATCGGACCGGACTGAATTGCATGTTGAGATCGAGGGCGGAGCCAACGGCGGGGACTTTGATTTTGTCTGTGACGATCCGGCAATATGTCTGCCGAGTGTTCCGGGCCCGACTGCATCATTCGATCTGACGTTAAACGCCGGAGCACACGATAAGGCTGAAACGACACTGCATGCAAAATCAAAATGCCCGTCCGCCGAATCGTTTACCCAGATCCAAGTTCATGTTTACAAAGAGAAAGTCGTCGAGGTAGTTGTCGCAAAGATCGACGCTACGGCAGCCGGAAACAATCTCCGTTTCCCTACCGCAGATTATGCGGCCCATGCAACACCGGCTAATGACAAGTTGAAAGAAGCAGTGGTCAAATACGAAATAACCAACTATGACCCTGCAAATGCAGTAACTCCGGTTGCCCTTGCCGGTGGTGCCGCGACCGTAACTTATGACATAGCTGCCGGTGGCGGAGCAGACCTTACTGCTATCGCTACAGCGATGACAGGAACAGGTACAAAGACCAGGGTGGCAATTATCCGCGATATGAAATCAGTCTACTATTTAAGTGCTGATACAGCCATTGGTGCGACGTCTGTTACCGTCACGGACGGTTCAACGTTTTTTCAAGTCGGCAACACACCGCCAATTGGGACCGGGGCAAACCAGGAAACTCTAACAATTACCGCACTTGCAGGAAATACGATAACCTGTGCTCCATTGACGAAGGCTCACGCTGCTGGGGATACGATCGAATTTCCCGCTGCCGGATGGAGCAGTGATCCGATCCTGATTATTGAAGGCAGTGCGTCTTTGGATGTCACAAAATGGACCGTCCTCCATGAAGTTGGACATGCTGCCCTCAGTCTTAGCGATATTATTGACCGGACGGATTTCATGCATTTCTCTCAATCATGGACCGATTACCGTTTGCGCTATTGTCCGCGAACCAAAAATTATCCTGCTGGTACAGCTGATACCGAAAATCAGTGGGATACGATTCCGCGAACTTGATAAAGAGAACTTATGTTAAGGATCGCATTACTTTTGATGCTTCTCCCAGTACTTCTTGCACAGGAGGCTGGTTGCGAAAAGACCACGAGGAACACTATGTCAACAAGTGCTCAGGATTATATTGCCGCATTTAAGCGAGGCGAGGCTTTCGTCCCGCCTTCGAAAGGTGTGTTTATTAACGGTCAACCTGACGAGTCCGCTTTAAAGTTACTCGAAAGAGAATTGCCGGAGGGTGACCCCCGTGTCCGGGAGAACATCGTTAAGCTGCTGGTGGACATGGGCCGTACTTCGGATTCGCTTACTCCAAAGGGTGCCGACGTGTTGAGACATCCCCGAATCCTTGAAATACTTGCCGGACCCGGACTGGCCAAGCCTGATCTTGGTCGCGAAGCCGCGATTGAAGCCTTGCGAAAACTCGCCACCGCACCAGACCTAGCCCGATTTGACGGCGCTTTCACAAACGCGTTGGCAGATGAACCCACCACCGAGGGTTTTCTTCTAGTAGCAAAGGCAAAGGCAAGAAAGGCGTCTGATCTACTAGAAAGACTGATAAAACTCCCAAAATGGCAGAATAACGAAGCTGCTTTTATTGCTCGTGGAGCTCTCGGGTCGAAGGAAGACGAAGATAGATTCCTTGCGGTCGCAGCCGCCGCGACTACGGGAGAAGCACTTGCGAAAGCACTCAGCCCGCTGGCTCTAATGGGAACACCTCGGAGCCTAAAAGTGATTGCCGAACGGCTACGCTCGCCGCTTACAATCGAAATCTCGGGACATATGCCCGGCAAAAGCGAAAAGTCGGTGCGCCTGAATGTTCTGGATGCATTGCTTTACAATTTTCCGGATCAGCCGGTGCTATATCCAAACAATATCAATCGCGATGAGGATTATCGGGCAGCCGAGCGTTTTTGTACGGACACTTTAGGAGTGGTCTATAAGGATCCCCCACCGCCTTTCTTTAAGTTTCGCAATTCGCCGCCGCAGCCGATGCGTCAATAAGTGATCAACAAAAAAGAACTTATATCAGGGATCCACAATTACTGCGACCGCTGGTGTGAACGGTGTGAGTTTACTGAGCGCTGTGTTGTTTTCGTGGCTGAATCAAGGCACGATTTAGAACACTCCGACGATCCGATCAGGGACGGCGTAAGAGCTGTAGCAATCGCTCTTGCCGACGCAAAGCGAATGCTGCTTGAAAAGGCGGAGGAAATGGGTGTCGACCTCGAATCCATGATCGGCGACCCTGAATTGGCCGACAATATAGAGCGGCGTCGAGCCGCCGCCGATGACAATGATGTAGTAAGACTGGCCAAGAGTTATGCACTTGAAGCTAGGAGTGTTTTGAAAACTAGTCTCGAATGGAACAGGGGCGAGAATGATCCAATTGCTGCCGAAATGCTCGAGATCCTTGACTGGTATGTGTTTTTTATCGCAGCGAAGGTTCATCGCGGATACCACGGCATCGCCAATCTCGATGGTACCGAGGAAATCGAGGAGTTGCTCGACAGCCAAAGCGACGCCAACGGTTCGATCAAAGTTGGGCTGATCGCGATCGAGCGGTCGATCTTGGCCTGGACGTATCTGCTTTCGACAGACAACATTAACGTCGTGCGTCCGCAGATCGAGCGGCTCGAGAAAATTCGGTCGCTAATAGAAACAAAATTCCCAACAGCGCGCGATTTCGTGCGACCTGGATTCGATGAGATCGAAACGGTAATGTAGTCCTACGGATGTGTCATATCTTCGGCGATGACCAGTTCGTCGAACCGCTCGGCCGACAATAATTCAAGCTGTACCGCTGATTCCTTCAGTGAGATACCCTTCTTATGTGCGTTCTTGGCTATCTTTGACGCATTGTCGTAGCCAATATGCTGATTGAGCGCTGTCACCAGCATTAGCGAATCGTTTAGATATTGGTCGATCTGTTCTCTGTTCAGTTCGATCCCGGCAATACAATAGTCGACAAAGCCGTGACATGCGTCATGGATGAGCCGGACAGAATGCAGAAAATTGTGGATCATTACGGGCTTGAAAACGTTCAGCTCGAAGTTTCCTTGCGATCCCGCAAAACCAATGGCGGCATCATTGCCGAAAACTTGCACCGCCACCATCGTCATCGCTTCAGACTGTGTAGGATTGACCTTTCCTGGCATGATCGAACTTCCTGGTTCGTTTTCCGGCAAGGATATCTCGCCAATGCCGCATCGCGGCCCAGATGCGAGCCAGCGAATGTCATTTGCGATTTTCATCAGGCTTGCGGCCAGCGTTTTGAGGCCGCCGGAAGCAAAGACAACTTCATCGTGAGCGGAAAGTGCAGCAAACTTATCAGGGTGCGACTTGAACGGCAATCCTGTAAGTTCCGCGATCTTGGCGGCTGCACGTTCGGCAAACTCGGGATGTGCATTTAGGCCGGTTCCGACCGCAGTTCCGCCGATTGCAAGATCCATTAGACCGGGCAAGACCATTTGCAGGCGATCGATGTCACGCTTTACAAGGTTCGCCCAGCCACCGAATTCCTGCCCCACGGTGATCGGTGTTGCATCTTGCAAATGCGTTCGGCCGATCTTTACAACGTCCGAGAACTCTTTTGCTTTAGCATCGATAGAATCGTGGACCTTTTGAACCTCCGGTATCAACGCGGTCAGACGCTCTGCAGCGGCGATATACATCGCAGTGGGAAAAGTGTCGTTGGATGATTGCGATTTGTTAACATCATCATTCGGATGGATCGGCGTTTTAGAGCCCATCACGCCGCCAGCGATCTCGATCGCACGGTTCGAGATCACCTCGTTGGCGTTCATGTTGGTCTGAGTGCCCGAACCGGTCTGCCAGACACGAAGTGGAAAATGGGCGTCCAGTTTACCGTCAATGACCTCGTCGGCAGCCTGAACGATGAGCTTCATCTTATCCTCAGGCAACTTACCCAGATCGCAATTGACGATGGCGGCAGCCTTTTTGAGGATCCCGAGAGCCCGAATGATCTCACGCGGCATCACGTCAAAGCCAATATTGAAATGCAGCAACGAACGCTGTGTCTGTGCTCCCCAATAGGCAGAAATCGGCACTTCAATGCCGCCCATCGAATCCGTTTCAGTTCGCGTTTCCGTTGATAACCCTGTTATTTCAGACATATTTATATTTTTCGGCGATTCGCCGAACTAAGATCTTACACAAATCGCGACGCTCAAAAAAGAAGCGTGTTAAGAACGGCTATGCAGCCATTGACCGGATTACGCCAACCTCAGCCAAACATTTCTTAATTCGTTCGAACGAGAGTTCCATGTCGTTATCGAGGCCTACCGAGAATCTAACCAGACCTTCACTAAGACCCATCGCCTGGCGTTCCTCAAGAGGGATCTCGGAAGATGTGCTGTGACCTGGCGAACTGAAAAGCGTCTTAAAATAGCCGAGACTAACGGCTAGATAACCAACCTTTTCTTCCTGCATCCGCGTCATCAATCTGTTCGCGGTGGCCGCCTCGCCAACGTCCAGAGCGAGCATTCCTCCAAAGCCGTAACCTTCGTTCATCAGATCCTTAAGTAATTCATGCTGCGGATGGCTCGGCAACCCCGGATAAAAGACATTTAGTCCAAGCTCTTGCAGCTTTTCAGCAAGAAACTGAGCGTTTTTACTATGTTGCCGCATTCTAAGGTGAAGCGAATGTAGGTTTTTAAGGATGCTTGCAGCCCGGGTGCTGTCCAGTACTGCCCCAAACAGCATAGAGGCTCCTGAGTTGATGTCCGTCAGTTGGTGAATAAACTCGTCGCTTGCACAAACACAACCGGCCACACAGTCGCTGGTTCCGTTGATATATTTCGTGAGACTGTGCACCACAATATCAGCCCCGAGCCGTATCGGCGAAACCATCATCGGACTAAACGTATTATCGACGACGAGTTTGATGCCGTGTGCTTTGCTAATTGCGGAAAGCATCGGGATGTCAGAAACATCGAGCAGTGGATTGCTGATCGATTCGCAATAGATGACCTTTGTTCGGTCGTTGATCAAACCGCGAACCGCAGCCAGGTCCTGCATATCTACAAAGTGAACCTTGATGCCAAATCTTGGCAGAAAGTTCTTGAAGAGCGCATAAGTGCCGCCATAGACCGTGCGTGCCGAAATAATCTCGTCGCCGCTGCCGCAAAGCTGAATGATCGTCGAACTAATTGCCGCCATGCCAGAAGCCTTAGCCTGGGCGGATTCGCTGCCTTCCATTCGAGCCAGGGCATCTGAAAGAAACTTGTTTGTCGGGTTCCAATGACGCGAATAGAGATAACAGCCCTCGATCTCATGATCAAAAAGCTCCTCCATTCTGTCGGGGCTCATAAACGTGTAGGTGGACGAATCGGTTATCGACGGATTTACGTCCCCAAATTCGCCAAAGACCAAGAAATCTTGAATTGCAGTACTGGGATCAAATTTTGAGCTCATATTGTTCTCCTTCAGCGGAATCCTTGGATCGCTCGATCCAGTAGAGGACACATTATCCGCATTCTAAAATAAATGGCCTATTTGTGCTGTTTCGTAAGCCAAACCCGGAAAACCGTCTTGTTTGCAGTACTTTCGGCACCTGTATTGCTAAAAAAGATGCTATTTTGTGTACTGGCAATACCGCCAACGATGTGGCCAAGCAATACCTTTTCCCCTTTGATCTCATCGATCTTAACTATCTCATTTTCAAATGCAGGCAATTTTGGATTAACCAGAAACTCGGCACTTGCACCAAGGAATCCGGGCATTTCACCGAGCTTAGTTTCAGTCATCCTGCCGTCTTTTTCGCGCGTCACCTTACTTATCACCTTGGTGAATGGTACATCGTCATTCTTCGTCAGCTTACCGCCATTTTCTTCATATTGGCTGATACCGCCAAAAAAGACATTCTCCATTCGCTGAGTTCCAGAATCGAATATTGCGACCTTCGCACTATGATAATGGTTAAGATATTGCGTAAATGCGTTGTTAACACTGTGCCGTCCACCATATATGTCGACCGTGTTGGTGAAAGGGACATCTGCAGCGACCTGAAAGACTCCCGAAAACACCGTGAAGCCTGGAACGTTATTTGGAAATATCTGCGGGAGCATATTAAAGTCACGCCTATGTAGGTTCGCCCGGTCCTCCACCGTGATCGCGTTATCAATGCTCAACGACTTTCCGTCGTCATTGATTCGAAATTTTCTAATTTGTTCGCTGTATTGCTGACTAAACCCGGGGCCATGGTTCGGTCCCATTGGATTATATCGCCCATCAAATTTCTGGCCGCCAACGAGATAATACGTGTCACCTAATCTGCCGATCTGTCCTCCGGTCAATGCAAATACAGGATCCGAGATCTGCCTAAAACACGGTGCGATCGGACTGCCTTTGAGGACTGCTGCAACCAAACAATCAACCCCCACCGCAGTCAGCTTGTTATAAGTAATGTGATTGCCCGCCGTTTTGCTGTATCCATATCCACCGATCAAATACAAAGTTCGTCCGCGTTGAATGAACTGCATATTGGTGGACTGTAATTGTTCATTCAATGCTGCTGGAAGCATAAGGATCGACGAACTCCAGCTCTGCTTCGTTTCAGGATCGATAACTATTATATTTGTGTTGTTGCCGCTCGGGTTAAAAGAGGCAAACGGCTGTCGGCGGTGCAAACCGTCGGTCCGTCCACCTATCAGGAGCCATTTCCCTTCGTGTTGAGCGGCAGCAAATGACTGGAGTCCTGTAAATCCCTCGACTATTACTGGCTCAATAGTTATCAAATAACCATCACCGACCGAATTTACAGTTGCCATCTGGTTCGTATTGGCGACTTGTCCGCAAGCTTGGGACACGATACTTGCAAAAAAAACAACCGCGTAAATCGCATTTAGTCTGTGATTTGTGTTCATATTATTGAAAAAGTATTGACAACTGTGTCTTATCCACTGATGCGCATAGGTTATCGCGACCAACGAACTTTCGGTACTTAAATAATTTTGCATGAATGCCTGCAAGTACGCCTTGTATTCGGCCACGTTTAGATCCCCTGAGTTGCTTATTCAAACATCACCGTGACAATCAACATGAAGCCAAGACCAATAATAAAAGAAAGAAAATGCTTTACATTGACGGAAAGACTTCCATGCTTGTTGACCTCCGGTATCAGATCAGTCGCACCGATATAAATGAAGTTCCCAGCTGCAAACGGTATCAAAAACGAAATGTCGAATTGATACGAAACAAAATAAACGACCAAGCCTCCTGCTAAGAATGTCAAAGATGAAAGAAAATTAAAAACTAATGCTTGATTCTTTGACCAACCTCCGTATAGCAGTACGCCCATATCGCCTAGCTCTTGTGGAATCTCGTGTGCCGCGGCAGCTAACCATGCGGCTATGCCCAAACGAATATCCAGCAAGAACGTTCCGGCAATCGCCATACCGCCTATGAAATTATGTAACCCGTCGCCAAACAAGATCAGGTAAGTTAGCGGTTTCTTACACGTTGCTTCGGCTTTGCGGCAATGATGCCAATGCAGAAATTGTTCCAGAGCAAAAAACAAAGAAAACCCGATCAGCACCCAGACAAATAAAGTCAGACTGATCCCCGTTTTCTGTAGACTTGCCGGAATTAAATGAAAGAACGCTCCTCCAATTAATGCTCCAGCCGAAAAAGCAACAAGCGGCAATAAAAACCGTTCCATCCGATCGCCCAAAACAAAAAACGTAGCACCGCCTACGACTGCGATAAGACTCATCAGAATCCCGCTAGCAACAATCCAGAGCAAGATTTGCGAACCGCCTGGCATTCGTCAATACTCCAATTCAAACACGGTCGATCGCACGCCGCAGTTTTTCATTTACTAACTCGGCAAAGTTCATAAGTTTAAGATTTTCGGTAACCGTGAGCATCTTTTTGGCATCAACTGCCGATACTACCGTGCCACGGTCTGTTTCGTATACGATGACATTGCACGGCAATAAAAGGCCGAGTTCGATCTCCTCCTGAAGTGCTTGGAATGCCAACGAAGGATTGCAAGCACCTAGGATCATATAACTTGTGTAATCTATATCGAGCTTTTCCTTGAATTTCTCCTTGAGGTCGATCTCGGTCAAAATACCAAAGCCCTCATCCTTTAGGGTTCCCTTAGCCCGTTCGAGAGTTTCCGTAAATGATAGATTCAATGTTCGGCTATAACCGTAACTGCTCTCCTCAATCTTGTGTTGTTTCGACCCAATTCCTTCGATAAACCAATTCCCAAAATACGTTACGCGTTTCGCAGAATTTTCGTTCAATATGTTCGCAGCCGCCTTTTTCTCGTCGGAATTTGCAACTTTCACTTCCAATAAATAATGACCTGAATGCAATTCCTTTTGATAATATTCGAGAAAAAGTCTCTCCGTGCTGAGGTTCTGGAGCGATCTCACAAACGTCCCCCACCATCCGTGCTTTTCACCAGTAAAATCCGCCTGCTTTTCACCTTCGGCACCACACAGAACTTCAATGGCGTCTTCAGCGAAATCAGATTTCGTAAGGGACAAGATCGCGTTAGCAACCTGGTCAGGATCGTCGAAAACACCAAGAACCCGGTGCGATGGATATCGCCAGAACTCAGATTCATCTGCCATTTCATACGTCTTACAAAAAACCGCTGATTTATCCATATGTACACACTCCTTCTATATCGCAAACAAAGCGCCAACCGTCAAGGTAGCGTTCAGTAGTATCCTAAATTACTTCTTCGTGAGTAATCGAATCTTCGGTAAAGAGAAATTTCCGCAATTCCCTATCAAGCTTTGGATCCTTACGCCGAATCCACTCCAAAACCATTGCTGCGTGCTCCTTTTCCTCGTCGCGATTGTGCTCGAGAATTGACTTCAACTCCTGATCCTTACAAGCGTCAACGCGCTGGTTGTACCAATCTACTGCTTCGAATTCTTCCATTAACGAAGTGATAGCCCTGTGCATGTCTCGCGTTTCATCTGTCAAATCGCTGATCGACTCGTGATATCCTTCATTGGCCATTATTTTTCTTCCTTTTTGTTACCATTTACATTCAACTCCGTTTTTGGTATTTCACGTCGAGACTCGACGTCACATGCACCGCGCATTCAGGTATTGAAGCCGAGTCTCGGCAAAATAACTAGTTGCAGCAATAGCCAAAGGCCGAAAGCAGCAGCGACTATAATTAAACTCTCCATATTTATAATTGCAGAAACCTATTACTTTTCGGGTACCGTATGCGGCGGTTTCGTTTCCATGGGCAAATTCGCCCCTTGCCACGCCGTCGTCCCGCCGGTGACGTTTATAACATTGCTAAAGCCGGCACCCTTGAGCATTTCCGCAGCCTGGCCTGATCTTCGACCGGTTTGACATATCAGGTAAACAGGCTCATTTTTTTCGAGCCGATCGAGGCTGCTCATCAGCGTATCGAGCGGAATGTTGATCGCACGCGAGGCATGCCCGCCCAAATATTCCTCTGGGGTACGGACATCGATGAATTGCGAATAGGGTTTCGAGACCGCAGCCTGCGTCTCCGCCGGTGACGCCTCTTTGATCGACGTAGATGTCGTCTGGACGCCGGAATCGGTAGTTCTCTTGACTGTGTTTTGACACCCGCTAAGTGTCAACGAAATTAATGCAAAAACTAAGATCGATCTCATAATTAAGTGTGTTTTGTCGCAGCACATGTGGTGACCGACGACTCGATCTCCAGACCCGCGGTGATCCAAGCGGCCGTACCGCCTGTGACATTAAAAAGCGAATTAAAACCCGCGTTTTCCAAAATGCTCGTGCCGATACTCGAACGATATCCCCCTTGGCATATAACGTATGTCGGCACTTCCGGGTCAAGCCGTTCGAATTCCGATGCGAGC
Source organism: Pyrinomonadaceae bacterium (assembly GCA_017983495.1). Classification (GTDB taxonomy): domain Bacteria; phylum Acidobacteriota; class Blastocatellia; order Pyrinomonadales; family Pyrinomonadaceae; genus OLB17. Next base: position 257,072 of record JAGOBH010000004.1, read on the forward strand.
TTATCAAGGGGCATATTCACCGCACCTGGCGCATGGCCCGCCGCATATTCCGGGGATCGCCGAACGTCGACGAATTGAATGTTCCCGTCCGCAGTTACCTTACTCGCATACTCCACAGAGACTTGGTCCACGGATTTTCGCGTACCCCCGTAGTTTTCGAGCAGCAGGTAGCCCACTACCGTTTCGTGCCCAACCCGTGCAAGTCTTACGATCGCCTCGTCAACCTGATCCGTAGTATCTGCGATGACCGCTAGACGCGTCCCGATCGGGATGAGCGTTCCTGCCCATGAGGCAAACTGCCCCCCAAGGCCAAGGTTGATCGAATTGGGAACATGGCCGCTCCCGTACTCATCGTTCGAGCGAATATCGATCGTGACGCCGTCAAAATTCAGGATCTCGTCGACAGCCAATTCACCCGGCTTGGCGATCTGGTCTAGTGACGGCGAACCTTCCAGGTTGCGGGCGGCACTCTTCGGAAAATACATCGGGACTTCAGGCTGGTCAGCGGCAACGATCTTCACAAATTCCGCTTTCGTCATCGGTTGAAGTGCGTAGTTAAACTGCCTTTGATTCCCCAATGTCGACCACGTCTCTTTCGACAGAGACTTTCCGCACAACGAACCTGCTCCGTGGGCCGGGTATACTTCCGTCTCGTCCGCGAACTTAAGTATCTTGTCGTGAAGTGAATCGTAAAGCATCTCGCCCATCTGTTCTGCTGTGAAGCCCTTTGATCCAATTAGATCGGGACGGCCCACATCACCGATGAAAAGTGTGTCGCCGGTAAACATTTTGGCCGGTTCATCCGGATACTCAGCATCTTCCGCAACGATGGTAATGCCCTCTGGCGTATGGCCGGGCGTTTCGAGAAACCGGAGAGACACCTTGCCTACCGTAAGCTCGTCTCCGTCCTTAACTTTTAATGTCGGAAACTGGGTATTTGCTCTTTGACCATAAATGATCTGCGCACCGGTCTTCGCTGCAAGCTCGACGTGTCCGCTGACAAAGTCGGCGTGCGAGTGGGTCTCGATAATGTACTTGATCGTCTGATCGTGAGCGGCGGCCTCGTCCAAATACTGCTGGACATCACGTTGCGGATCAATGATCGCAGCCTCATCGGACGAGCCCAAGTAATACGACGCGTGTGAAAGACATCCGAGATAAAATTGCTTGAATTGCATACAAAAAGTTCTCCAAAATATGTGTACATTTTACCAGTTTCGGCAAGAAACCGCGTACTTTTACACAAACGGTCACGTAACCTCCAACAAACGCGAGAACTATCGAGAATTGACGCAAACAATGTGCCGTCGAACGGCGGGAGGGATGGCCGTTCACAAATGACGATTTGCTCATGTAAGGTCGCGATCAGGCAGTTCGTACATACTCGACAACGAACCGCGGCGGCTCGTCCTCTTCGCCCGGCATCTCAACGAAATCTGTCTGAATAAAGCCGTTTTGCTCAAATCGGCTGAGATCTCGGCGAGACATTGGCCACGGCAAAACATCCGGTTCAACGTCATCCTCACGCCCACGCGTAACAACCACCAGCTTTCCTTCTGTGACAACAAAAGCCGAGATCGCATCGATGACCTGAGGGCGCATTGATAACGGCAAGGGTTGGATCGTATAAATTTCGAGAACGAAATCGAACGCTCCGAGCCAACCTCGAAAAGGTTCAAACAAGTCGCACGTCTCGAATACGATATCGGTGTCTGCATGAAGACGTTTGGCCCATCCGATCGCAGTTGGCGAAATGTCGAACGCCGTCACCTTGAATCCGAGATCGTGCAGATAACGCGCGTCATCACCAAGCCCGCAGCCGACCACCAATGCCGTCCGGCCCTCACCTCGTAAGCCAGTATCTTCAGCCCAAGTCTGAAAATACCGGTTTGGAACAAGGTCGGCCCACGGGATCAATTCGGTTTTTCCGTCGGATTCCAGATAAAGCGCCTCAAACCATCCGAGCGAATCACCACGCGCGGCAAACTCGGCCTGTATTTCGCGAGTACGAGCCCGCGGATCAAATTCGGTTTCGTCCATATTTACTATTAAAACGGAATCGGGACCTCGACCGGAGCTCCATTCTCTTTCCATGCGTGCCAGCCGCCGGCCATTGACCAGACATTTGTATAGCCCATTTTCTGTAAATTGTCGGCGGCCAGTGCTGAACGATATCCGCCGCCGCAGTACAGGACCAATTCCGTTGCTTTATCGGGAAATGTTTGCACGATATCGCGTTCGATAATTCCGCGGCCCATGTGCTCGGCTCCGGCCGCGTGTCCGGATTCAAACTCATTGTCCTCACGAACGTCGATCAGAATTGCGCCATCATTAACACGCCTTTGCGTTTCGTCGACTGTGACCTCGCGTACGTTTCCCATCGCCGCCGCGACCAACTCCAAAAACTCACGTGAATGATCCATAGTATTTTCAGTCTATCGCGAACGGCGACGGATTCACTAGCTTGCCGGCACCTAAGCGCTTATAATGTTCGCTTGGCAATATTTACTAATTTTTAAGAGGTTAACTACATTGGCTGAACAATTTGACATAACAATTATCGGTTCGGGGCCCGGTGGATACGTAGCAGCGATCCGGGCGTCACAGCTTGGACTCAAAGTCGCGATCATCGAAAAAGAGAAAGATGCTCGTCTCGGCGGCACCTGCGGCCTGCGTGGATGTATTCCCACCAAGGCCTTGCTGAACTCGGCCCATCTTTATGAAAAGGCCGGCCATTTTGAGAATTTCGGTCTCAAGGTCTCGGGACTAAGCTTTGACTGGACCGGAGTGCAGAAATACAAATCAGACGTTGTCGCCAAAAACTCCGCGGGCGTGACCTATCTGATGAAAAAGAACAAGGTGACCGTTTTCAACGGTTTTGGTAAGATCGCCGGAAAGGGCAAGGTTGAGGTTGCACTCGCTGACGGCAAGAAAGAATCGATCGAAACTAAGAACATCATCATCGCAACCGGCTCAGTCGTTCGCCCAATCCCGGGGTTCGAGACTGACGGCAAGCAGGTTGTTAATTCCGACCACATTCTCGAACTCGACCGCGTACCGAAATCGATGATCGTTATGGGGTCGGGGGCTGTGGGGGTTGAATTTGCCAGCGTCTACCATCGCTTCGGCTGTGAAACAACCGTCGTGGAATTGATGGGCCGAATTGTCCCGATCGAGGATGCCGACGTCTCAAAGGAACTTGCGAGAGCATTCAAAAAGCAGGGCATCAAATGCGAGACAGGGATCAAGCTCGACAAGCTCGTGAAAGACAAGAAGGGCATCAAGGTATCCGGCAAGAACGCCAAAGGCGACGACGTCACGTTCGAGGCTGAAATGCTTTTGGTCGCGGTCGGCCGAATGCCGTTCATCGAAAACCTTGGCCTTGAGAACACAAAAGTTGTGGTTAATCCACGAGGCACCCTGAAGGTAAACGAATTTTGCGAGACCGACGAACCGAATGTCTATGCGATCGGCGACGTCATCGATACGGCTTGGCTCGCTCACCTTGCCTCGAAGGAAGGCATTCTCGTAGTCGAAAAGATCGCGGGCAAAAAGGTTGAGCCGATCAAACAAAACCTCGTCCCAAACTGCACTTATTGCGACCCCGAGGTCGCCAGTGTTGGGCTAACCGAGGCAAAGGCCGTGGAAGCCGGATATGATGTTAAGGTCGGCAAGTTTCCGTTCTCGGCATCGGGCAAGGCGCGCATTCTGGGCGAAACGGACGGCTTTGTTAAAATTGTGTCCGAAAAGAAATACGACGAGGTCCTCGGCGTCCACATCATCGGCCCGCACGCAACCGAGCTGCTGGCCGAAGCCTGCGTCGCCATGGCGCTCGAAACAACCGCCGACGAACTCGGCCGCGTCATCCACGCTCACCCAACCGTCTCCGAAGCAGTTATGGAAGCGGCGGAAGGCGTACATGATCTGACGATACATATGTAGAAAAGACCAAATTATGTTGGAGAATTACGGCTACCTGAAGACAAAAAACACGTAAAGTGTATGTATTGAGATTTCGATTTTCTTGTCCGAAAAGTCATGAAAGAGGTTGGGATTAGAGTAGTAATCTGCTTAAGTTAGCTATTGCTGCGGAGGATGGAGTGAACGAAAATGTAGAACCACCCGCTCACACAGGTGGTTCTACACGTAAACCTTTTCGGAGTGTCGAACGGGTGATAAGTTCGCGGAACCTTCACACTCTCAAACAATGCAATACTACGCCGCTGGTTTGGACGGCGAATTGCCCGAGAACGAAGCGATGATCGAGATAACGCCGCCGGCGAGCATAAAAGCGCCCAAAATAGGCACCAACAGGACCGTACCTATTACCGGCACTACCGCATCTGCTGCGTCAGAGCGGAATCCGAAGAGCCAAAAACCGACAAAGATCTGTATGGCCCCAACGATCACGGCGGCCCAACGTGTTCCGCCTTTATTTTGGGATCCGGCAATAATATTGAAAATACCGCTCATAATCGCCGAGACCCCGAGGAATATGAACGCGAACTTAACAATAAATATCTTCCCTAGGATCGGGTTGCTGAGAATGTAGGCTCCGGCAATGATGCTGATAATTGCAAATATAAGCCTCAGCCCCCACATATTACCGCGTTGAGCGATCGAGCGTATCACATCAATTATTCCGCCGATGACCCAAAACATAGCCAGTACCTCGACCATAAATAATGCCGTCGCAGCAGGATGTGTGATGAGAAAAAAGCCCACTACTATCGACAACACACCCCAAACAACAACAGCCATCTTTGAGAAGCCAATTTCCTCAGTTACCTCAATTGCCATGTTTCCTCCCGAAAACCAGACTTACAATGTTTACAGCTTATTCGAGACAAGCTTACCACAGAATCTTAAATGTGAAAGTCAAGTTTGATTCTAATATCTGTGACGGTTGGGTAAACTTCGGCCCAAGTGTAAACTTACCCATTTTTAGATGTATAGCTTGGGAGCAAGCTATCTTCAACCGACCTTCCACGTTAACGCTCGCACGAAATTCATCGTTCCGGCTCCATCTGCAAGTTCAATAGTTAATCGATCGCCGGTTATCTTAAAGGTCTTGGCCTTTGCGAGTTGAAACCCGAATGTTGAGCCGTTCGACCCCTCTGGACATGCCATCATTGTTGTCGCCATTGGTTCCAAAGTTAGTTTGTTCCCATCGACCGTGTAGCCACCGTTTCCTCTATTACAGTCTAACTGGGCAGTTACAGTGTTTTCATTCGTGAAGGTCAAGTTATAGTTTTTCGGTTCCGCCACAGTTACTGTAGAGCTTCCCGTCTTTGTGTTAACCCAGTTCCACGAAGTTCCCTTCAGAGGATTAGCCGAGGATGCACCGGCTTTTGAGAAGTGCATGTTGCCGCTATCTGCAAAAAGGTCGATACGCATTTTATCGCCATCGATCTCAAAAAGTCTGGCTGCAGAAAGCTGTTGCAAGAACCTCGAATCCAATGTTTCGCCAGCACATGCCCTCATCGACATCGCAATTGGACCAAGCTGAATGCTGTTCCGTTTAACAGTGTATTTGCCGCTTCCGGTATTACAGTCGGCTTGCACAGTAACCGTGCCAACCTTAAATTCAAGCGTGTAGCTCGATGGTGCATTCGGAGTGAACGTCTCCTTAGGGGTCTGCGTGTAATTCCATTGCCATTTCGTTCCAGGAAGTGGATTGCTGCTAGCTCGAGTGAACGTCAAAAATCCGCCGCCAGAAGCCAATTGGATGGTCATCAAATTCCCAACTACACGGTAAAATCGCGCCGCTTCAAGTCCCAAAAGAAACTTACCGTCAAGCGATCCTTCGGGGCATAACATCCTCGTGGTTCCTATGGGCCCGAATATCAAACTACGGCCTTTCACTTTGTACGAGCCATTGCCGTTGTTGCAGTCCGCTTTGACTGATACCTTACCACCGGACTGAAAGTCGAGCGTATAATTAGCCGGTTTATCAACCGATGTCGTCCCCGCAGGCGTTTTTGCCATTGTCCATTGCCATTTTGTACCGGCCAGAGGATCAGCGAAAACTGATGAAGCTCCGACCAGAACAAACATTGTTACCAAGCAAATATTAATTATCTTTTTCATAGGTATTCTGCTCAATTCAACTGTCAGCCGGTAAATCGGGGCCGCAGCATCCTAATAGTAATATTTGATATTGATCCCGGCAGTACTTTGGACGACCGGAAATATAGTTGATTCATGGGCATAATATATTCAATTGGCAGATGCGTCAACCAATGCGAAAACGTGCTAACTACAAAAGTTGGGGCCATACCCAGACTCAGAAAGACTCAAAAGAAAAAGTTCTCGCAAAAGGGTTTTATTCTCTCAATATTCGTCGATTTTAAGTCGTACCGTTCGTTCCGGAAGCCAGGCGCAATTTCGTCGGAAGCGGTAGCCTTTTCGCTTATAGTTTCTCTCGTGGTCGATCAGGTAATATTCGTTGCTCGCTTCGGGTAACCCCCAACATCGCTCGGATACCTCGCTCGCCGATTTTTGCTATAATCTTTACTTTTATGGCGACGAAAAACACCTCGTACCCGCGTACGAAGATCAAGATTCTATTACTCGAAAACATCTCGGATTCGGCCGTCGAGGAATTACGTGCCGGTGGCTATGCGGATGTCGAAAGGATCAATGGAGCCCTCAGCGAGGCCGAGCTGTGCGGAACGGTTAAGGGCGTTCATCTGCTTGGCATACGCTCGAAAACGCAGATAACGAAAAAGGTTATCGAGTCTGCGGATAAACTGCTCGCGATCGGCGCGTTCTGCATCGGAGTAAACCAGGTTGATCTGGATGCAGCAACAGAGAACGGCGTCGCAGTATTTAACGCTCCTCACGCAAACACCCGCTCGGTGGCCGAGCTCGTGATTGGGCTGTGCGTTATGTTGATCCGCAAGATCACGGACAAGAACACGGCAGCACATCGAGGCGAGTGGCTGAAAGAGTCGAAAGGTTGCTTCGAGCTGCGCGGCAAGACACTCGGCATTATCGGTTACGGTAATATTGGCTCGCAGGTGTCGAATATGGCCGAATCAATGGGCATGCAGGTGGTTTATTACGACATTGCAACCAAGCTGCCGCACGGTAACGCGAAACCGCTCAGAACATTGCAGGATGTACTCCACATCTCGGACATAGTAACACTCCATGTTCCGTCCGATGCTACTACCCGGAACATGATAAACGCTAAGACACTGGCCAGTCTTAAGGACGGAAGCATATTGCTCAATTATAGCCGTGGAGACGTGGTCGATCTGGATGCTTTACGATACGCTCTGGAAACCGGAAAGGTGTCAGGAACCGCAGTCGACGTATTTCCCGATGAGCCTGAAAAGAATGGTGACAGGTTTACTACAGTTCTGCAGGGCCTCCCAAACGTGATCCTTACGCCGCATATCGGCGGCTCGACCGAGGAGGCTCAGGCAAATATCGGGCTTGACGTAACTAACAAGCTGATCAAATATCTTGATTTCGGTACAAGCGAGGGATCGCACACCGTCCCGGCTGTCAGTCTGCCGCCGCAGGCTGGCACCCACCGGATCCTGCATATTCATAAAAATATTCCGGGCGTACTCGGCGAAATAAACTCAAAACTATCCGATCGCGGTATAAACATCACGGGACAGTACCTCAAGACCAACGAGAAGATCGGCTATGTGATCTTGGATATCGACTCTAATCTGTCCGCCGAAGCATTTGCGATACTCAAGGACATTAATGGAACGGTCAAGGCTCGAATGGTCTACTAGGAATCTTGTGCCACAGTTGGCCAAAGATAGTAACGGATAAGAGATCAATATGCAGAAATTAAGAATCGACAATTCCGCAATCTCAGCGACTTTGCGAATTTGCGGAGTTGTTCTTTTATTTGTCACCGCGGCTTTTGCCCAGTGGGTAAAGCAGGATGTCAAAACAACGGCCGGATTCCGCGGGTTGTCAGTTGTCGATGAGAACATTGTCTGGGCGAGCGGTACCGGTGGGACGGTCATTCGGACGACCGACGGTGGAAAATCGTGGAATGTAATGACAGTGCCGGGAGTGGAAAAGCTGGATTTTCGCGACATCGAGGCATTTGACGCAAATACCGCTTACATCCTTAGCATCGGCAACGGCGAGTCTTCGCGGATCTACAAAACCACCGATGGCGGAGCAACCTGGAATCTGCAATTTAAGAACACAAATGAAAAAGCGTTCTTCGACGCGATCGCGTGCTGGGACAAAAAGAACTGCATTGCGATGAGCGATCCGGTCGACGGCCATTATCTGCTTATTTCGACAAAGGACGGCGGAAATAAGTGGGAGACGATTACCAGCAACAAATTGCCGGCGACCGTGGATGGCGAAGCTGCTTTTGCCGCTAGCGGAACATGCCTGATCACGCAGGGAAAGAACACGGCATTCATCGTCTCCGGCGGTAAGGACGCACGCGTCTTTCGCTCGGCAGACAGAGGCAAAAGCTGGTCGGCTGCTAAGTCTCCGATCGTCAGCGGAACGTCAGGCAGCGGCATTTTTTCGATCGCGATGATTGACGCAAAGAAAGGCATGATAGTCGGCGGCAATTACGAAAAGCCGATGGATAACACGAGCAGTCTGGCATTCACCAATGATGGCGGAAAAACGTGGCAGGCCGCTAGCGGATTGAGTGGCTATCGCTCGGGCGTTGCCTTTATCAACGCCTCCACTATTGTTGCGGTCGGCACAAATGGCTCCGACATCTCACGAAACGGCGGCGAGAGGTGGCGGGTGCTGGGAACCGAAGACCTCAATGCGGTTCAATCCAAGAACAATGCCACTTGGGCAGTCGGGCCAAAGGGACTTGTCGTCAGATTGAAATGAGTTTCGATTGGTACGACATCATCGGCACAATCGGCGTAGCGGTAATTATCCTGACATATGTTCTGCTTCAAATAGGCAACATAAAAAGCGAGCAGCTGTCGTACTCGCTACTGAACGCGGCCGGGGCATTATTGATACTTATTTCGCTTTACTATAGCTTTAATCTGCCCTCGTTTATCGTCGAGTTTTTTTGGCTGGTCATCAGTCTGTTCGGAATTGGCAAATATTTCGCCGCGTCGAAGGAATGATCGCAGGTAGTCTTTGATATGCAGAATTTCACAAGCGTACCATTTAAGACGGAGAGCACTCACGGACTTACGACCGTAAACGGTGTTGCCAAGTTTTCGAGTGCCGGCATCGTGCTTGAGTTTGAGGCGAAGATCCTGGGGTTGATAACCGAGGGTGTTAAAGAATCCCGTTTGGCTTTGGGAGACATTCTCGACGTTAAATTCAAAAAGGGCCTTTTCAAGAGGGGCGCGAAGATCGAGATCCGTGCCACTTCGCTTGCAGCGTTAGGCGATCTGCCTTGCAAAGACGGTAAGTTGATCTTGAAACTCCAGTCAGATGACTTTGAACGGGCAAAAGCGGCGGTCGTTAAGCTCCAGGCTGATATTGATACTCAAACTGCTGCATCCTTTGCCGAACGCACGCCGGTCAGCGTTTTTCCCGATTCGTCCGAGATAGATACCAAACGTCTTCCGCCCAACGGGTCAAAGGAATAGTCAAAGGTATAAAGGTGTTGGAGGTACGAAAAACTCGAACCTCCAACACCTTCGTCTAACCGATCCCAGATAACCCTGAGCTTACCGTGCAGGAGCCATTCTCGGATCCTGCTTCGGGGTCAGTTTGTATTCTTTCGGCGGTTCGGCACCTTTCAGGTGCTTTACAAAATAATCCCAACGTCGGCGCATCATGTAGAAACTGTCCGCTCCATAACCATGACGGGCGTTAGGAAATATGACAAGGTCAAAGTCCTTGTTTGCCTTGATCAATGCGTCGACTACCAACCAGGTATTGTACGGCGGAACGTTGTCGTCCATATTGCCGTGAGCCAGCATCAGCTTACCTTTCAGATTCTTGGCGTAGACCTGATTAGCCTGTTTTTCGTAATTGTCGCCTGACAAGAGGCCAATGTACCTTTCGCCCCAATCGTCCTCGTAGTTGCGGTTATCATGGTTTCCCGATTCCGATATGCCAACCTTGTAAAAATCCGGAAAACGGAACATTGCTGCCGCAGTTGCAAAGCCGCCGCCTGAGTGGCCCCACATACCGACACGGCTAAGATCCAAATACGGGAATTTAGCCGCTAGTTGCTTCAGTCCCTCGATCTGATCTTCTAGGGTGTTATCGGCCATATTGCCGTAACAGACGTCGTGGAATGATTTTGACCGGTCAGGATTGCAGGTGCCGTCGATGATCACAACAACGAAGCCAAGTTCCGCTAGTGCCTGATGATCGCCGCGTGAAGCGGTGAACGAACGGCCGCCAACGCCGCCGCCCTGCGGGCCGGGATAAATATAGTTAATGACCGGGTACTTCTTCGACGGGTCGAGATTGGTCGGTGTGATCATCACGCCGTATAGGTCCCACTTGCCGTCACGCGATTTTACGGTAATAGGTGTTACCGGCTTCCAGCCGGCGGCCTTTAGCCGCGTGATATCGGCCTTTTCCAATTCGGCAACCTGATTTCCAGACATGTCTCTCAACACTGCCACAGGCGGAACATCAGGTTTCGAATAATTATCAACAAAGTACTTTCCGTCGGTCGAAAGAGTTATCTGATGATTACCGTCTTCAGGAGTAAGAAGTTTGAGATTCTTGCCGTCGAAATCGATACGATAAAAATGGCTGAAATAAGGGTCACGGCCTGCCTCGCGGCCGTTTGCCTCGAAGAAGATCGTCCGAGCGGATTCATCGACCTGGAGAACGCGTGTTACTACAAAATTTCCTTTGGTGATCTGATTTTTGACCTTGCCCGTCTTCAGATCGTAAAGGTATAAGTGACCCCAGTCGTCACGCTCCGAATACCAGATCGCCTCGTTGGTCGCGGGAAAGTACTTCCAGTTAGCACTTCCCTGTCCGGACTCATACTGAGTCGGCACAACTTCCTCAAACACGTCACGGACATCGCCTGTGGCGACATTTGCAATGCGAAACTTAGCCTGTTTGTGATCTCGTGAACTCGAAACGAAGGCCAGTGTCGTTCCATCAGGGCTCCACTCGTTATCACCAAATTCGCCGTCACACGCGATGTCGTCGCATAGTGTGCCGCGGCGGTCATCCGGAGCCATCTTGAGACGAGTCATCTTTCCGTTTTCCACGTCGATAATGACGCGGTGGATCTTGATGATCTCTTTGTCGGTCGGCAATGGGTATTTCCAAGCCTCAAGCTTTGGTGCACCGACATTTGTGGTTACCAGGTACATATCGTTGATATGACGCTGGTCCTGCTGAAAAGTAGCAACCTTTTTCGAGTCCGGCGACCATAGAACGATCGCTCGGTCGCTATGCTTCCAACCGGCGTTATCTGTAGCGTAGCCGAAATCTTTCACGCCATCCGTTGTAAGTTGGGTTTCCTTTCCAGTCGCAATATCCTTGACCCACAGATTCCAATCCTTGATGAACACCGAACGTTTGCCATCGGGCGATTTTACGTCAAGTCCCCCGCCGAATCGTCCAGGACCGCCCGCTCCGGCAGGAGCCGTTACGCCAAGCTCAGCGAGGGTTGCGGCCGTCTTACGCGAGCCATTTGCGGGATCGATCATAACAAATTCCCGGCCGGTTGCCGTTAGAACTTGATACCAGAATCGCCCGTCGGGGAGAAATGTCGGTCGAACCCCCGCCCGGTCGACCAACGGGCCCGTGTTATAGGACAGCATTTTTTCTGCCCGAGCATAATCATCCGCGGTCATTGCCGGAGATTGAGCAAATCCCACGGTCGAGAACGCAACCAGAACAGCGACAATTGCGATATTGAACTTTTTCATTCGAGGTAAAGGTCCTTTTGAGTTGTATTAGAGCCGATGTGTACGGCTAGCGAGAATTTGAACTTATTCTATAGCATATACGCAGAGAATTGCATTTTGTATGCTCAGGTTTGATATCATTTCACTTTTCTTCATGAAACCTATTGCAAAGCGATGACTAATGCGACGGGCTCGTATGGGCGACTGATCAAAATATATGGCATTCATCCTGCTTACATGCAACGAGCAGTCTTTGTCGCCGTATTGTCGTTCATTTTCTTTTTGGGAATGATGTTCGCGTTCTATCTTCGTCAGCATTTTGGATATTTTCTTCTATCGACCGCTTTTCTGCTGGTCTATTTAGCAACCCTATTCTCGTGGGTGATGCAGCGTCGAAACGTGGTAAAGTTATCGGAACTCGGATTTGAATACCGAAAATTCGCTTGCTCCTGGGCTGAACTTGCGTCGATCCAGCGATCTACCGAAAAGAACGGCGGCCTTATCGTCACCTCAAAAGACCGCAAACAGGTTGCCGTTCCATCCTCGATCAACGGAATTGATGAGATCGAGGCAATTCTTCGCCGCAAGTTAGAAGTAGGCAAATAGTTCATTTCCACAATACGCTACGGCCGCCCGAATAATTGAAGGCCCGACTTCGGACCGTTGCACTTTTTATTGCGCTCAATTTTCTTGTATTCTATCTAATTAAGATTCCGCCCTGAGGCGGGTGTCAAGATCACGGAGATTTTATGAGCATTGAAGTCGTCATGCCCCAGATGGGCGAATCGATAACCGAAGGAACGGTTTCCAAGTGGTTAAAACAGGTCGGCGAACGCGTCGAAAAGGACGAGCCGGTGCTGGAGATCTCCACGGATAAGGTCGATGCGGAAGTCCCGAGCCCCGGGGCCGGTATTTTGCTGGAGATCCGTCATCAGGAAGGCGAGACGGTTGAGGTCGGCACCGTGGTAGCGGTGATCGGATCTGAGGTCGGAGTTGCATCCGAAAGTCCGGCTCCTACTGGTGAAGCTCCGACAATAATTGCGACATCTGATACCGATGGCACCGAACCCTCAGTCGAAACCAGTGCGCCGGAAGCCACGATCATTGAGGCCATTCCGACCGAAGCTCCGGCCGAATCATCATCTGCCGATGCCGCCGAGGTTGTAATGCCTCAGATGGGCGAGTCGATAACAGAGGGCACGGTGTCAAAGTGGTTAAAATCTGTGGGCGACACGATCGAAAAGGACGAGGCACTTCTTGAGATATCGACCGATAAAGTAGATGCTGAGGTTCCGTCTCCGACCGCCGGCACTATTTTGGCGATCCACGTGAAAGAGGGCGAAACGGTTGAAGTCGGGGCAGTTTTGGCTCTTGTTGGAACTGCGGGCGGCACTGTGACGCCAACGCCGAAACCTGAACCTTCAGTTGAGCAAGTTGCCGCGCCCAAAGCGGTTGAAGCCCCTATAATTGCAAGAGCGGCGACTGCCGCAGCCAGCCCAAGCACCGGATCTTCGCTCGACGAACTGCTCCGCATAAAATCGAGTCCTTTGGTACGCAATATTGCACGGGAACATGGCGTTGATATCACGCGCATTCCTGGATCAGGAATCAGCGGACGTGTTACCAAAGAGGATATATTATCGTTTATCGAAAGTGGAGCAGCCCTTCGCCCACAAGATCTTTTGGTCAAGGGTGCGACTTTGCCAACGCCCCCGGCAACGCCGACCCCTGCAGTCGCCACATTCACACCCCAACAAACCTTCGTCGCCATGGGCGATCGCATCGAGAAAATGTCAGTGATGCGGAAAAAGATCGCTGAGCACATGACTTCGTCGAAGCAGACGTCGGCTCACGTGACCAGCGTCTACGAGATCGACATGACTAATGTCGCTAAGTTCCGCAAGGCTCATCAGGCGGATTTTCAGACTCGATTCGGTACCAAGTTGACGTTCATGCCGTTTATTTTCCAGGCAGTAACGGCGGCCATTCGTGAATTTCGCATTGTAAACTCGCAAGTGGATGGCGACCAGATAATATACAAAGGCGATATCAATCTCGGGATGGCCGTTGCTCTCGATTGGGGATTGATCGTTCCGGTGATCAGACAGGCTGATACCCTGACTTTATCAGAACTCGCGATCGCTGCTAACGACCTGGCTGATCGGGCACGAACGAAAAAGCTCAAGCCGGACGAAGTGCAAGGCGGAACTTTTACGATCACTAACCCGGGAGTGTTCGGCGGTCTTTACGGCACCCCCATTATCAATCAACCGCAAGTAGCGATCCTATGTGTTGGAACGATCGAGAAAAGAGCCAAGGTACTTACTTCCCCGGATGGTGACGATTACATTGCTATAAGGCAAATGGCTTACTTCGCGCTGACCTATGATCATCGGATCGTGGACGGTGCAGATGCCGAAAGGTTCCTCGCATATTTGAAGAAATATCTTGAGAACGCGGAGTTCACCTACTAGCGAACCCCTAGAAACAGGGGCTTTTGCGTAAAAAATGGATGTGGATTTCGGGTTTACCATTGTTGTATAATGGTCTCTATCGCATTTCTCTCCGTCTCTTTCGGTTGAGTTTCATAGTTACAGTTACTGGAAATTAATTTGGCAAAAGTGTATCAAATTGATCGTTCGACGGACTTATCACTAATACGACGTTCGCATTTCTTTGCCGTAATCGGGGAGCAGTGAAAGTCGCCCAGACCGACCCTCGTCGAATTGTTACAACCTGTTGGCGGCGGTTTGCGTCTTAACCACCGTTATCCAGTTAATTCAGCGGCCTGCATTTGGAGGAGTAAATTATGTTAAAGAAAATTTCAGTATTCGCAATCGTCATGACCATCGGGGCAGTCAGCCTATTCGCCCAGGGAGCCCAGTTGCGTACACTGACGGCCGGTCAGAAGTACAAGATCAAAGGTGTTGTCGTTTCAAAAGAAAACGACAGTACCTTTATTGTTCGCGACACGGTTGGTGTTGACACCAAGATCGTTGTGTCGACAAACGCAAGCATTAAAAACAACAGCCTTTTCGGAGGCGATCGATTCCCCGTTACCGCAATTGTCCGCGGTCTCAATCTCGAAGCTGAGGGTGTTGGCGATTCGTCAGGCAGCCTTGCTGCAAGCAAAGTACGTTTCGATAAAAGCAATCTTGCGGTTGCACAGTCGATCGATGCCCGCGTTGCTCCTGCGGAAGAACGATTGACAGCAGCAGAGCAGAATGCCCAGCGTGTCTCCGGACAGATCGACGAATTGATGGCTATTTCGAATGCCGCCAAGGGTGGAGCTAAAGCGGCTCAGGATACGGCCGATGCGGCTGTTGCCGGCGTGAACGCGACCAACAAGCGGATCACGGATCTCGATGATTATGTTGTCCAGTCGACAGCGACGGTCAATTTTAAGGTAAATAGCTCGGTGCTGTCAGCCGAAGGCAAAGCGGCACTCGATCAGGTTGCGGCAAGCGCTACAACGCTCAAAGGCTACGTAATCGAAGTCACCGGGTTTGCTTCGGCCGAGGGTGACTCGAGAAAGAACAAAGCTCTTAGCGAACGTCGGGCTCAGGCAGTCAAGGACTATCTAATCGAGACCCATAACATTCCGCTTCGCAGAATGAGTACGTCGTACGGATTTGGAGAACTTCAGGCCGTAGCCGATAATTCGACCCGCGAGGGCCGTGAACAGAACAGACGTGTTGAGGTAAAGCTGCTTGTCAGCCGCGGCATCAACCAGAATGTTGAGGTCAAAGCTCAGCCTGCTAATTCAAACGATCAGTAGTTTTTTCTATCTAGGAGCGTTTCGAACGAACCATCGAAACTGATGGTCAATGCGGAACGCTCCTTTTCTGTATTTAGGGTGTTTTTCTAATGTCCAAAGTCACCTTGTCCAGACTTATCTTCGTTTTCACCGCCCTGATGGCAACATTTGGGTCCGTGTTTTCTCAGACGAATCCAGCCAAACCAACACCAACGCCGGATGATGATGATGTGATCAAGGTGGAATCACGGTTGATCGTCGTGCCTGCATCAGTTACTGATACCAATGGCCTCCCTGTATTAGGCCTGACTACAGCTGATTTCAGACTATTGGAAGAAAACAGCGGTCAGACGATCGACAGAGTCAGTACCGCAGAAAATGTGCCGCTTGAGATCGCTCTGCTGTTTGATATCTCGGCAACGACCAGCCCTATGTTTAAGTTTCAGCAGGAAACTGCCGCGAAATTTTTGCAGGAAGTTTTGCGTCCGAATGATCGGGCGACCATTTTTACGATTGGAGCAAAACCTGTATTGATCCAGGGACGCGACAACGTGGAACGGTCAATTGCTGCGGTCCGCTCAATAGTTCCTACTAAAGAATGGACGGCCTTCTATGACTCCGTAGGATCCGCCGCGGAGTATCTCGGGAAAAACTCACCCGAAGGCACCCGCCGCGTCATTCTGGTCATCTCCGACGGTGAGGATACAAACAGCGTCCGGATCGCCAAAGCCATACAGGACGGCTATAGAAAGGTTGGAGAGAAGATAAATTCGATCGACAATAAAGCCCTTTATCAGCTTACCGTCAATAACCGTAATCAGGCGAGTATCCAGGAACGTGCCCGCGTGCTTCGTCTCCTGCAGAATGCGGATACTGTGTTCTATTCGATCAACCCCGCCGGCAGTTCATTTCAGTTGAATAAGATGAGCGTGTTTGGCCAGGAGAACATGCAGAAGTTCGCAGACGATACGGGCGGAACAGCATTTCTTCCGAAGTTTCAGCCGATCGATACCAAGGACGAATATCAAAACGGTAACAACGAGAGAAAGAACACCGAGACTCTCGAGCGTATTTTCCGACAGTTGGGCAATGAACTTCGTTCACAATATCTTATCCAGTATTATTCCGAATCAGATTTCCCGGTCAATAAGTTCGTCAAGCTCGAAGTCGGCTTACAGAACTCAACAGGGCGCCGCATTAGGGCTCGACAAGGCTATTTCGTCAAGAACTAGTGATCAAATGTTCTCGTCCTGACCCGACTCGATCTCTCCTTTAACTTCCCTCGGCTTGGTGGTCTCCTTTTTCACAGGCGTTACGTAATTCCCCATCACGGTTCCTTTATCGACTTTCTGGTCGGCATTTGAATTCGAATTCGCTTTGGGCGGAGCAGCGACCGCCCCCATTAGCGGCATTGGGGTTGGGGTGGCAAAGGGGACCAACTTACCGACCATGTTCTTAGGCTTTGAAAAAAGCGATACAAAAAACACACCGCTAAAAAGAGCCATTATCAGAGAAAGTGCCGCGGTCGCATATAGGCGTGTTCGCTGCTTTATCTTTGCCCATCCGACCGGGCAATCCTTGGTAATTACAGTGCCGTCTGCTCGCTGATGAAAACGGACGCACAGACGCCCTTCGAAATTCGTGATCAGGCCCTCAGCCTCATCTTTGGACATTCCCGAAAGGTTATAAACATTTAGCTTACAGTCTCCGCAAAACCGTTTGCGTTCATCGCCATACATCATGTCCCAGTCCGCCGAACAGGGGCTTGCGATCTTAATATTGTTTAGAGGGCTATCGAATTTCGCCATATTGAACTCCGTAAAATAATACTCAGCCTTTCGCTGCTGCAGTATTGAACGAAGTCCAACTCCATTCTTGCATCCCCGTTATCAGGAATTTAAGATCCTGCGGTATTTATGCGTGATCGGGCGTCGGCGACCGACGCCGATCGCGTTTTTGGAAATGATCAACGTCGGCGGTAACTGTTGACGCTTAAACTCATTCGCCGGATGTTCGACTTTATTGAGTATCCAGTAAACGATCTCGACATCATGCCCTGCCGCAATGATCTCGGCCGGCGATGCTTTTTGCTCGAAGTACATTTTCAGGATCGGATCCATTATTTCGTATGCAGGCAGGCTGTCCTGATCAAACTGATTCGGGGCGAGTTCGGCAGACGGTTTCTTCTCGATGATCTTTTCCGGAATGATCTCGCGGCCGGCATTCTTGTTGATCTGACGCGCGATCTGCCATACCTCGGTTTTTAGAACATCACCCAGCACGGCTAGGCCGCCGTTCGTATCGCCGTAGAGTGTGCAATAGCCAACTGCCAGTTCACTCTTGTTGCCTGTCGTCAGCAGCAAATGGCCCTCAGCGTTTGAGATCGCCATCAGGATCAAGCCACGCAGACGCGACTGCATATTTTCTGCCGCGAGGCTCTCACCGCCTTTTGTGGGTTTATGCAAGTTCATTTGCCGGAGCAACACCTCGAATGTTGCGGAGATCGACTCGATCCGGCCGTGACAACCAAGATTGTCGATCAATTCTTGAGAGTCAGTGACACTGCCCTCTGACGAAAACGGTGAAGGCATCATCACGCAGAGCAAATTTTCCGGGCCGAGAGCCTCAGCGGCAAGTGCGGCTACAAGCGTCGAATCGATCCCGCCGGAAAGCCCGAGTACGGCCTTCTTAAACCCGTTCTTTTGGGCATAATCGCGAATCCCGAGCACAAGTGCCCGATGGATCGCCCCGAATTCGCCGCCGGTGATGCCGCGAGCATCGGGCTTGCGAACATCGAGTTCCACGGTTTCTACAAATTCCTCGAACGCGGCGGCCTGCAAAATAATATCGCCTTGCTCATCCGCGATCAGGCTCGCCCCGTCAAATATGATACCGTCATTACCGCCAACCAAATTTACAAATACGATCGGCTTTTTCTGCAGTTTGGCACGGTGGGCAACCATATCGCATCGCAGTTTGATCTTGCCCTTATTGTACGGCGAAGCATTGACCGAGACGATGACGTCAGCACCCATCGCGATCACCTCATCGGTAGGGTCGCTAGAGTAAAGACGTTCTTTCCAAAACGTCTTGTCATTCCAAAAATCCTCACAGACGACCACACCCACGCGAACACCGTTGATATCAAAGATACGGCGATGGTCAGACGGTTCGAAGTATCGCGGGTCATCAAAAACGTCGTACTCTGGCAAAAGCGTCTTGTCGGCAAAGCCCAGAAGAGTGCCGTCCGAAAGCACCGCTGCCGAGTTATACAACCGACGGCCATTGGGTGAATCGTTTTGCCGAATGGTACCTACGATCGCCGTAATGCCGACGGTTGCCGGAATGATGCTTTCGAGTGGGTCGAGGGCATGTTCGATGATGTCGTGATCCTGAAACCAATCCTGCGACGTGTAACCGTGCGTTACAACTTCAGGGAAGACCACCATGTCCGAACCGTCGCTCTTGGCCTTTTCAATTGCGGCAATGATCTTGGCGGTATTTCCGGCGAGGTCGCCGTTGGTCGTATTGATCTGTGCGATCGTGACTTTCATAAGGAGGTCAATATTCTGCGGGGTCATCGCTTCGTTTGACCATCGTCAGACGATTTCCACGGTCGTTATAGGCTACCTCGTCCATGATGTTGTAAATGAACAACACGCCGCGGCCCGAAGTCTTAAATAGATTCTGCGGATCGAGCGGGTCCGGAATGCTCGCGACGTCAAAACCGTCACCCTCATCCTCGACGGTAAAACGAGCCTCTTGTTTCGAAACTTCTGCGGAAATACGGACGAGTTTGGCAGCGTCAAATTTATTTCCGTGTTTTACCGCATTTACAAATGCCTCATCGAGTGCGACAAAAAGGTTTGACCGCTCCGGTTTGATCACTCCAAGTTTTTCAACACGCTTCATCAAATAATCAAGCACTATGCTCATCAATGAGATCGCGCTTGGGAGTTCAAACTCGATGTTTTCCAACATTTCCGCCACGACATCGACCTTGTCGACATAACGGATCTTATAATCAAGTACCGTTGCGACCAGATGCTTTAACTCTTCCTCGTCAAAATCCTCACGGCGATAATTAGCGGCACAGATCTTAAAGGCCTTAACGTGGCGGCCAGCGCTTCCAGCCGGAGCATTGGGCAGGCACACCGGAGCGTTTTCGTCGGCCGTGGCGGCGCCTGCTACATCAAGGTCTGAGATCACCATGTCGTACGATTCGACATTGCCGAGCTCGATCGCATGGGCACGGCTGTCTGTGACTGTCACGAAATGG
The DNA here is from genome assembly GCA_017983495.1 of Pyrinomonadaceae bacterium. GTDB lineage: Bacteria > Acidobacteriota > Blastocatellia > Pyrinomonadales > Pyrinomonadaceae > OLB17. The sequence goes on from JAGOBH010000004.1 coordinate 276,918, forward strand.
CCGACGTGGGAAAACACCTCTTCTAATGAGGAAGCAAGGTCGTCGTGGTCGTCGATGATTAATATTCGTCGCTGCATAAATGCGTGGTCAGGAAGCTATCCGGATTTACGATTTGTAATTGACCGATGTTGCAAATAATACCCCAACTTGGTACTACTTTTCTAACAGTGGCCGATAATACCGACAGCATCTTTAGTTTCGCAAAGCTCAACCAATATTCGCTCAAGCAACGTATCGCGATCCGAGCGGTTGGCTTGGCTCTGTATCTCACGATCGCGGCCGTCTCTGCTACTGTCCGTTTCAAGACGGAAGGCAGTGAGCACTTCGAGGCCGTAGAGGCTGCCGGCGAAATGCCGATCTTCTGTACATGGCACGACCGGATCTTTCTTGGCATTTATTTTCTCCGTGGCCGAGACATCGCAGTTCTCACATCTCAAAGCTTCGACGGCGAATATATAGCGCGATGCTCAAAACGATTTGGCTATGGAGCGATCCGAGGCTCATCAAGCCGCGGCGGGGCAACTGCTCTAGCACAAATGGTGCGCCTGATGCGTGACGGCATCAAAATGGCCTTCACCGTCGATGGCCCGCGAGGACCGCGACACATTGCTAAATTCGGCCCGATCTCGCTGGCCAAAAAAACCGGGAATCCGATAATTCCCTATATGGCAACAGCCCGCCGCCACAGAAAACTCGGTAGTTGGGACAAAATGCAGATACCATATCCTTTCACCAGTGCCCGCGTTTATTTTGGCGAACCGATCTATGTCCCCGCCGATGGAGACGCAGCGTCCGACAGTGCGAAGCTTGCCGAACTTCAGGCCGTCCTCGACGACCTCGCTTCACGCTGAATCTTCCCGCGGCTCAACGACAAAGTAATATGCCGTCATCATGACCTTTGCGATCCAGACCGCGTCAGCCAGAAACAGATGCCCCAATTGCATCACGATCGGCCCGAGCGTCAGCAGAGTGACAGCTCCGAAAGCTACTTGCACGATCACCAGCAGCGAGAGTGTTCCCGACCACCACCTGACATCCGCGGCATCGCCCGCACGGGCCTTGAGCCATCCTGCAAGAAAAACGAGGTAGACCGCCGTCAGGATCGACAAGATCGGATGGCTCAGACGCAACCGCAGAATAACGTTCGAGGTCGCTGAAAAGTCTTTAGCGATACCCTCAGCGATCGAGGTCGACGGAAAGAGCATATTGCTCAGAGCGGCCAGCGTTCCGCTCATTCCGACGAGAAACAGCAGCACGAATCCGAGACCGATCAACAGCAGAACCTTTGTCTCGGGCCATTTCACGACCCGACGCTCACCGCTCGCCAGCCAGGCTGTCACCGTCAGAAAGGTTAGCAAAATAAAGGTGTTGATCAAATGGCCCATCGCCCAGAACGGCCGCGCGTCGGTTACGGCTTCGGCGGTATTGCCGGTCAGCACCAGTCCGGCACCAACCGCCGCCTCAGTGATCACGAAAAATAACGAACCGATAGCAGCGATCAAGATATTGCGGTTCCGCCGGTCACGAGAGCTCATCCAGATCCGCACAGCCCATACGACGAGAATGAGCATTACGATCCCGTCGACCGCGGTGGTCATGCGGTGCGAAAATTCGATGACCGTCTTGAACTGCGGAGCTGACGGTATAAGCTCGCCGTTACAGGTCAGCCAGTGCTCGCCGCAGCCGTCGCCGGATTTAGACGCCCGAAGGAAAACGCCCCAGACGATGACGACGATATTCCAGGCGAGTGCGAACCACGCGTATTTTGCAAACCGATCTAGTTTTGTTTCCTGTCCCATTTTGCTTAGAATATCACTTTTACACACTGGGAAAAATGAAGCGCTGTTTCGCCGCCATTTCAATTTTACTGACTCTGGCCATTGTCACCGCGGCAGCACAGCCTTACGTGCTCGTGCTCGGAACGTGCCAGGACGCAGGCGTTCCTCAGATGGGCTGCGACAGTCCGTTCTGCCGAAGGGCCTGGAATGACGCCGCACTGGCTGAACCGGTATCGTCTATCGCACTGATCGACCCTGAGAGCGGCAGCCGATGGATCTTTGACGCGACGCCTGATCTGCCGCGGCAATTTCAATTACTCAAAACAACTTCGGGCGACAACAGCAATCGGCTTGACGGCATTTTTTTGACCCACGCGCATATCGGCCACTATACCGGCCTGATGTATCTCGGCCGCGAGTCGATGAATACGAAAAACGTCAACGTCTACGCAATGCCGCGAATGAAGCTGATGCTTGAGCAGAATGCTCCGTGGTCGCAGCTCGTTTCGCTAAATAATATCAAGCTCAACGCCCTCGCCGATAAGGCCCTGGCCAAACTCAACGAACGCATCTCGGTCGAACCGTTCCTTGTCCCGCATCGTGACGAATTTTCGGAAACAGTAGGTTTTCGGATCGTCGCGGGAACACGCTCGCTGATCTTTATTCCCGATATCGACAAATGGGAAAAGTGGCAGACGCCGCTGGCCGACCTTGTACGCTCGGCAGATCATTTGCTGCTCGACGGCACGTTCTATGCCGATGGTGAGATCAATCGGCCGATGAGTGAAGTTCCGCATCCGTTTGTTCAGGAAACGATGAAGCTGCTCGCGGGGCTGAATAGATCGGAACGAGCGAAAGTATTATTTACCCACTTCAATCACAGCAACCCGCTCGTTCAGCGTGACCGAAAAAGCACCGCCGAGGTCAAACGCAATGGATTTCGCATTGCCGAACGCGGAATGAGGATCGAGTTGTGACCGCCAAAGAACGCATCGACAAATTGCTCGTCACACGCGGGTTTGCCGAGACCCGGACCAAGGCTCAGGCTTTGATCATGGCCGGCGTCGTTCTCGTCGGCGAAAAGCGTGTCGAAAAGCCATCGGAAACGTTCGGGCCAGATGCCGCGATCCGCATCAAGGGCGACACGCCCGAGACACGTTATGTCGGCCGCGGTGGCCTGAAGCTTGAACGAGCGTTGGCCGAGTTTGCTCTCGACCCGAGCGGTTTTTGCTGCCTCGACGTTGGTTCGTCAACCGGCGGATTTACCGACTGCCTGCTTCGTCACGGTGCCGCACGCGTTGTGGCGGTCGATGCCGGGACCAATCAGATCGTCTGGAGCCTGCGGACCGACGAACGCGTCGACGTCCGAGAAAATACCAATGCACGCGAACTAAAACCTTCGGATTTCGACGCTCCGTTCGACCTTATTGTGATGGACGTCTCATTCATCTCGGCAACCAAGATCATCGGCGTACTGGTTCCGCTGCTCGCGGCAAACGGCCGGATCATCGTCCTCATCAAACCCCAATTCGAGGTCGGACGCGGCGAAGTCGGCAAGGGTGGAATTGTCAAAGATCCGGAAAAGCACGAGCGTGTTGTTCGCGAGGTCAACGATTTTGCCGCGTCGTGCGGCCTCGTCAGCCTGAAAACTATCGAATCGCCGATCCTCGGAGCCGAGGGCAACAAGGAATTTCTCTCACTCTATGAACGAACCCGATGACGACATCAAAAAGCCGGATGAGTACGAGACCATTGTCGAAGGCGTCGATTACTACTTCGAAGACGGCATGATGGTGCTTACGGGCCGTTATCTCCTGGCTCGCGGAAAATGCTGCGGTAACGGCTGCAGGCATTGCCCGTTCGAGAACGGCCGCAAGCTAAAGTAGATAGATCGGCAATTCCGCCGGCGACCAATCATCATAAACCGGCTCGTATGTTGCCAACGCCTGCTGCCCGTTCGAGCGTCCGTCGAGTATCGACCTGAGCGTAGTATCAAGCACCCGCTTTACATCCGCGTCCATTGTCTGGTCGATGCCGTAATAGACCCATTTCCCGTCACGCCGCGTCGAGACGAGGCCGGTGCCGCGAAGATAGGCGAGGTGCCGCGATATTTTCGGCTGGCTTTCACCGAGAGCGTCGGCCAGATAGCCGACTGATACTTCACCGCCGGCCATCAGAGCGACGAGCCGCAGACGCGTCTGGTCGGAGAGTGCCAAAAACAGCTTTTCGAGATCTGAAAAAAGTCTTTCGTTCATAATGTTCGCCTTGTGGACACGATACATATTACTTTAGACATATATGTAAATCAACGTTCTCGCGATTATCTACTTTTCCCCAGCTTTTGCTCTCTTACACTAATCCGTTTACGATATCCGTTATATGAGCGACACGTCATTTTTTACCCGGGCCGTCCATGCCGGTGACGACCATTCTGAACACCACGGTGCACTGTCGGTGCCGATCTATCCGGCGTCGGTCTTTGCCTTTCCTGACGCTGACGAAGCTGCGGCGATCCATAACGAGGTCAAGGACGGTTACTATTACGGCCGGCTCGGCAATCCGACGCAGCGGGCACTCGAGCAAACCGTTGCCGAGCTTGAAAATACCGACGCCGCTCTCGCTTTGGCGTCCGGCATGGCCGCGGTGTCGGCTGCGGTCTTTACGGCGGTCCGTTCGGGCGAGCATATCGTTGCTCCGCAATCGGGCTATTCGACGACGACCAACTTTCTGCACCACGTAGCCGAACGCTTTGGCATCGAGACGACATTTGTCGACGCCGAAGACGCCGAGAGCTACGGGGCGGCGATACGGCCGAACACCAAACTCCTCTGGGTCGAGACGCCGTCGAATCCGCTCGTACGCGTGACCGATATTGCTGCTGTAACCGCGATCGCAAAGGAAAACGGCATCATCACGGTGGTCGACAATACGTTTGCCACGCCGTTTAATCAGCGGCCGTGCGAACTCGGTGCCGACGCCTGTATCCACAGTGCGACCAAGTATCTCGGCGGCCACAGCGACCTGACGGCGGGCGTTCTCGTCGGCCGCGGCGATTTTGTCACGGCAGCCCGGCAGGGTGCCAACAAATATTACGGCGGCAATATCGCACCGCAGGTCTCGTGGCTCGTCTCACGCGGCATCAAGACGCTCGCCCTGCGGATGGAACGTCACAATTCCAACGCCATGGCCATCGCCGAGATGCTTGAGCGTCACCCGCGGGTCGCGGCCGTTCACTATCCGGGGCTCGCGTCACACCGCAATCACGATGTCGCACGGCGGCAGATGACCGGCGGTTTCGGCGGCATGGTCGGGCTCGACGTCGGCAGCGTTGAGGCGGGCAAGGCGTTTGCCAACGGCGTTCGGCTTTGTACCCTAGCGACCTCGCTCGGCGGTGTCGAAACGATACTGCAGCATTCGGCGTCGATGACGCACTCGACAATTCCGCGCGAAGACCGTCTGCGGGCCGGGATCACCGACGGCATGATCCGTCTGTCGGTCGGTATCGAGGATGTCAAAGATCTGATCGCCGATATCGAACAGGCACTTGACCAAATCTGATCGGCATATATACGCGTTCACGAATATAAAACACAATGTCCTACATACTTGCACTCGACCAGGGCACGACCAGCAGCCGGGCGATCGTTTTCGATCACGGCGGCAACGCCATCTCGGTCGGCCAGCGTGAATATACACAGATCTATCCGCAAAGCGGCTGGGTCGAGCACGACCCCGAGGAGATCTGGACTTCGCAGATCGAGACCGCGGTCGAGGCTCTTGCCAAAGCGGGCCTTGCCGCCGCGGATATCGCCGCCGTCGGCATCACCAATCAGCGAGAGACGACCGTCATCTGGGACCGCGTGACCGGTGTGCCGATCCACAACGCTATCGTCTGGCAGGACCGCCGGACGGCCGATATCTGCGATGCCGCACGCCGTGACCACGGCAATCTGATCCGCCAGCGGACAGGCCTCGAACCGGACGCCTATTTTAGTGCGAGCAAGATCAAATGGCTGCTCGACAATGTCGACGGTGCACGCTCCCGTGCCGAAGCGGGCGAACTCGCCTTTGGCACTATCGACTCATGGCTCGTCTGGCGTCTGACCGCCGGCCGTCTGCATATCACCGACGTGTCGAACGCCTCACGGACGATGCTCTACGATATCTCCAAGCTCGACTGGGACGACGAACTGCTCGCGATATTCGACGTGCCGCGGGCGATATTGCCCGAGGTGCGTTCGTCGTCCGAGGTTTACGGCGAGGTCGAATCGCCGGCCGAGCTTCGCGGCATCAAGATCGCGGGCATCGCCGGTGATCAGCAGGCGGCCCTTTTCGGCCAGGCTTGTTTTGAGACCGGCTCGGCCAAGAACACCTACGGCACGGGCTGCTTTATGCTGCAGAATGTCGGCACGCGGCCGGCCGTGTCCGAAAATCGTCTGCTCTCGACCATCGGCTGGCAGATCGGCGACACGGTCGAATACGCTCTCGAAGGCAGCGTTTTTATCGGCGGAGCGGTCATCCAGTGGCTTCGCGATTCGCTCGGGATCATCGAGCGTTCATCCGACGTCGAACAGCTTGCCGGTGCGCTTCCCGATAATGGCGGCGTCTACTTCGTGCCAGCCTTTGCCGGGCTCGGCACGCCGCATTGGGACCAAACGGCACGCGGGATGATCATCGGGCTGACCCGCGGTACGGGCAAAGAGCACATCGCCCGTGCGGCGGTCGAATCGATCGCATTTCAGACCGCCGATCTGCTTACGGCGATGAACGCCGATTCCCACTCGACGCTGGCTGAACTGCGAGTCGATGGCGGTGCGACGGCGAATAACGCTCTGCTCCAGTTTCAGGCCGACATCCTGCAAATACCTGTCGTCCGCTCGAAAACGGCCGAGACAACGGCTCTCGGTGCCGCGTACCTTGCCGGGCTCGCGGTCGGGTTTTGGTTGTCAAAGAGCGATGTGGCCCATCACTGGCAGGCTGACCGCCGGTTCGAGCCGCAGATGCCTCACGCCGAGGCGATCCGCTTGATGCAACGTTGGGACGAGGCTGTAGCACGTGCGTTGCATTGGGAATCGTAAATTTCGGGAACCGGTTCGCGGTTCCCGAATCGTCAAATATCCAGACTAAACTTCGTCGCTCTCGCCTTTCGACTTGCTCATTTGCGGAGCGGCGGCGACCGACGGCAGCGGCAGGCCGATACCGTCAGCACTGACGAGCGGTGCGTCGGCCTCGGACTCATTTGCCGCGTCGGCGACGATCAGCTTGCCCGCCTGCTTGGTAAAATAGAGCATCGCCGTCTCGGCGTCGTAATCGACGATGACGAGATCGCCGGTCGCGACCTGTTCGGTGGCGACGAGATTTGACAGCGGATAGACCAGAAACCGCTCGATCGAGCGTTTCAGGTGACGAGCACCGTATTTCAGATCAATGCCCTCGCTGAGCAAATATTCCTTGGCCTCGTCCGTACATTCAAAGACAAATTTCGTGCCGGCCGACTCGGTGATGCGGTCCTGAACGGCACGCAGTTCGATGTCGAGTATCTGCCGCAAGTGATGTTCCTTAAGGCTGCGGAAAACCACGACCTTGTCGATGCGGTTCATAAATTCGGGTGAGAATTTACGTTTTGCGGCCTCGAGTGCGGTGCGATAGATCTTGGTGTCGATCTCGTTGTCGGCCTTTGCCTGGTCGGTCTTGGTCGGGGCAAAGCCGATGCCGCCCGAGATCATATCCGACATTTCGCGGGCTCCGAGATTGGACGTCATGATGACGACGGTCCGCGAAAAATCAACGCGGCGGTTGTCGCCTAGCGTCAGTGTCGCCTTGTCCAAAATGCCGAGCAGCAGCTGCCACAGGCTGTCGGACGCTTTTTCGATCTCGTCAAAGAGCACGAACGTCAGTTTCGTCTCGTCGGTATGAGCCTTGTCGAGATTTTCCTGCGTCAGCATCGGCGAGGTTTCGCGGTGTCCGAGATATCCCGGAGGCGAGCCGATGAGCTTGGCGATCTCGTGCGAATGCTGAAATTCGGCACAGTCGATCTTGACGACAGTGTGCGGTTCGTTAAACAGCACCTCGGACGCGGCCTCGACGACACGCGTTTTACCTGAGCCGGTCGGCCCGAGGAAAAGCATCGTCCCGATCGGACGCGACGGATTATTCATGCCGGCCAGATAGATCTGAAACAGCCCGCTCATGCGGCGAACCGCACGTTCCTGGCCGACGATCTGGGCCGACAATTTATCTTCGAATTCGGCCGCCCGCGGGCTCTTTCGCTCGGGGTCGAGCAAGATGCCCCGTTCCGTGTTTTCCTTTTTCTTTGTCGTGTCCTGCTTCATCTGCTTATCTCCCAACGGTGCCTGGTGAACTCCGTATACCTTTAGAACGAATCTGGCGTCGAAATTTGCCGATATTCGGACGGCAAACTTGTCGTCAATAATGATGATTTCAAAAGATTAATCGTTGGCTGGACTTTAGAATCTGGAGGAGCGTGTCCAGTAGGATCTACAGCGAGTATGAAGGCCCGCCTGAATTCAAGAATTAACACAGTTATAACTCCTCACGCAACCAAAATAAATATTTTTTTGGAAACCATCTCACATTCGTCTTATCGGCCTCACTTGTGGACGATCGTCAGCCAGCCGCTCAGCGTCCCCGAGGCACCGCCCGCATTGTAGTTCGGCAGGCTCGCCCTCGGCACCTCGACCACGTCGTACCACGGATCGAGAAAGATCAAACGGTGGTCCGCATCGATCTGTTTGAGCAGCGTAAAATGTCCGCCGCCGCTCGACCACCTGATATGCGCGATGATCTTGGTACGTTCGCCGATGTAGTACCAGCAATAATCAAATATCTTGGCTGGCCCGACCGCGGTCGACGCGTATGAGGGCACGCCTTCGGCGTTGAGCACATATGCGAGATTTTCGGCGTAGGTGCCTTTGGCCGCGTCGAAACGGCCCGGATAATTTTGCGAGAGCTGGCGTGCCCGGCCCTCGGGGTTTTCAATGCAGGCCAGCATGTAAAAGCTCTCGGCCATCGCCACGCATGCCGGCCCGCATGATTGACTCATCTCCTGATGCAGCAGGTAATGTGATCTTCCGCGACTATCGGATCCCCATCTTGCACTCATGATCTCGTCCTCACTTTTTTGATGTGCGGAACGAATTTATCGCTCCGTTATAAACGGGAGACGAACCCCAAGCACGATCTTGCCGTTCTAGTCATAATATTCGAGCCCAAGGTGTGTTATCAGCTCTTCGCCCATCATATGGCGAAGCGTGTTTTTCAGCTTCATCAGCTGGATGAAAATGTCATGCTCGGGGTACAAGCCCGGAGCGGTCTGCGGCGCTTTGAAATAGAATGACAGCCATTCCTGAACACCGCGCATGCCCGCACGCTGGGCAAGATCCATAAATAACGCGAGATCCAGAGCCAGCGGCGCCGCCAGGATCGAGTCGCGGCAGAGGAAGTTGACCTTGATCTGCATCTTGTAGCCGAGCCAGCCGAAAATATCGATGTTGTCCCAGCCCTCTTTGTTATCGCCGCGGGGCGGATAATAGTTGATCTTGACGACGTGCGTAAAATCGCCGTAGAGGTCGGGGTAAACCTCGGGCTGAAAGATGTGTTCGAGCACCGACAGCTTTGAGACCTCTTTCGACTTGAAATTTTCCGGATCGTCGAGCACCTCGCCGTCGCGGTTGCCGAGGATGTTGGTCGAATACCAACCGTCGAGCCCGAGCATACGCGATTTCAGGCCCGGAGCGAGAATCGTCTTCATCAGCGTCTGGCCGGTCTTGAAATCCTTACCGCAGATGGCGACGCGGTTCTGTTCGGCAAGCGTGGTCAGAGCCGGGATCTCGACCGTCAGATTTGGTGCTCCGTTGGCAAACGGCACACCGGATTTGATCGCGGCGTAGGCGTAGATCATCGACGGTGCGATCATCGGGTCGTTGTCGTACATCGCCTTTTCAAACGACTCGACCGTGGCGTGGATCGCCGATTCTTCGATATAGATCTCGGTCGACGCACACCAGACCATCACGAGGCGGCTGCAATTGTTGTCAGCCTTAAACTTAGCAATGTCGGCGATGAGCTGTTCGGCAAGGTCCATCTTGTTCTTGCCGGTCTTGACGTTTTCGCCGGTGATGCGTTTGACGTAATTTTGCTCAAAGACGGCAGGCATCGGCTTGAGCGACGAGAGCGGCTCGGAAAGCTGATTGATCAGATCCTTGTCGAGCACGCCGGCGTTCATCGCGGCGTCGTACGCCGAGTCGTGAAAAATGTCCCACGCGCCAAAGACGACATCGTCAAGCCCCGCGAGCGGCACAAAATCCTTGATCATCGGGCTGCGATTGTCCGTACGTTTGCCCAAACGGATCGTCCCCAACTGCGTCAGGCTGCCGACCGGCTGCGAAATGCCGCGTTTGACGGCCTCGACACCCGCAACCAGCGTCGTGCTGACCGCACCAAGCCCAACCAACAATATCCCAAGTTTCCCCTCAGCAGGAGCAACTTCTACACCTTTTTCGATCATAATTTTCTCCGAAATACACTACTAAAAGAATAAGTGAAAAGCGTAAAAAGTGAAAAGGTCCAATGTGAAAACGTGGAAAAGTGAAAAAGATGAAACGATCAATATCGAATTTCGAATATTGAATATCGAATGTTTGATCTTGCACGCTTTTCTTCCTTCATAATTCTATATTCGACATTCGATATTCGATATTCATACTTCTCCTCAGTTGAACGCGTACAGCCTCGAGCCTTTCCGGTCGAACATGTGGGTGGCGATGGAGACGGCGTCTATTTGGTCGTCGTGTTTGCCGTGTGGGAAGGTGCAGGCTTCTTCGACGAAGGGTTTGTTCCAAGGGCCGCGGACCAGGCGGATGCGTCCTTCTGAGGCGATGCTTATCCAGCGTAATGCACGCGAGTGTTTGTCGCCCTGGACGGCGATGCCTTTGAACGAGCGGCCGATGGCGGCGGCGTCCTTTCTGAGCGAATCGAGCACCGCCTGGCCGTGAACCGCCGTTTCGACGCCGTGTTCGGTGTCGCGTTCTAGCTTGAGTCGTTCGAGCATGTACCGCCGCTGTTCGGGAAAGCCGATGCGTCGTCTGTAGCCGCCGTCGATGTACATATTGCCCTCGGCGTCAAAGGCGACGCGGAACGACGCCGTGTAATCGGCCGTCTGCTTGGTCGAGATGGCCAGATCGTAGCCGCGTTTCCACTTGAGGCCCTTGGGTGCGTGGTCGACGATCGTCTCAAACCACTTTCGCTTAAAGACACCGCCCTCCGCCGGCACCGGACGCTGCTGATAGAGTGCCGAGAACGAGTATTCGTCCATCTTGCTCCGAAACGCCTCGATCGCCGCCAGATCGAACCGCTCCGGCCACAGTGCCTCGCCGGGTTTGCGGCCGAGAGCGTCGAGGGGAGCGGGGACACTCTTGTCCCCAACGCCGGTTCCTCCGGCGTGACGGCCGTTGTTGTCATCCGGGTTTGAGGTGTTCGACGCACGTCCGAACGCCGCGGCGGCGTCCGTGGGGACAAGAGTGTCCCCGCTCCGCTCAGCGATCGCCGGCAGGTTGACCACTTCCCAATGCTCGCCGCCGTTGTTCATTTCGTTGAGGAGGCGGCCGGCGAGGTCGTCTTCGTGCCAGCGTGTCTGGATGAGGATGATCGCACCGTTTGGCTCAAGGCGTGTGTAGAGGTCGTCGTTGAACCAGTTCCAGACGCGTTCGCGAAAGACCTTGCTGTCCGCCTCGGCACGGCTTTTGACGGGGTCGTCGATGATGATCAGGTCGGCACCAAACCCGGTCACGCCGCCGCCGACACCGACCGCCTTGAGCCCGCCGCCATCGCTCGTCTCCCATTCCGATACACGGTTGATCGGCCGATTGGCGAAGGGAAACATCGATTGCGGAATGCGGATTGCGGATTGTGGATTTGTGTCGGCTGGGCGCTTTTGGGTTCTGCCATGCTGAATGCTTTTCGATGCGGGGTTTGGCTGATTCGCGTGATTCCCATCAATCCGCGATCCGCGATCCGCATTCCGCAATTGACCGGCCGCGTCATCCGCCAGCACGCGCCTGATCTTGCGGGAGAAGTTGTCGGCGAGGTGCTGGCTGTAGCTGCCGAGGATGACGCGGAGCTTTGTGTTGCGGCGGATACGCCAGGCGGAGTAGCGTACGGTGACGAGTTCGGACTTGCCGTGACGCGGCGGCATGAAGATCATCAGCCGCTTGTTCTTACCGTCTGTGATCGCTTGCAGACGATCGTAGATGATCCGCTGATGCCGCAGGTCCCAGTTCCACAGGCCGGGTTGCGTCTTGAGCCAGGAATGGAATGAGGAGTCGGGGGAGTCTGTCGGGTCTGTCGGGTCTATCGAGTCTTTTGAGTCTGTCGAGTCTTTTGAGTCTGTCGGTTCTATCGAGTCTGTTGAGTCGGGGGAGTGCGGGCTCTGGCGTTGGGTGTATGGAAGCAGGCCCGCACCGGGCCGTGCGTTTTCTGTGGCGACGTATGTGCCGCCCGCTGACGCAGGCGGTTCTGACAGCAAACGCCTTGCCTTCTGGCGGTTGTGGCCGCGGCCGATGTGTTTTTGGGATGTTGCGTGCGGTTCTCTGTGGTTTGCGAATGTGCGCGGCGGTTTGGGCACGGAGTTCTTGAATCGCGTGGAAGAAGTGCTGTTGCGTCGTTTGGCGTATGCGATGCCCCGTCGGCGTGCTTTCCTGTTTCGCGTCTTTTCGTGCACTTTCGCGGGCAAACTCCCGTCCCAGCCAAACCGCTCCGGCCAGCCCGGCGTGACCCGCCCGCCGCGTGTCCTCGCGTACAAGTTCCGCTTCGTAAAATCGCTCCAACCAAGGGCCCGCATCTCCGCCGCGATCCGGTCATGCTCACCGCCCCCGTACCGCACATACAACCCGCGGCAATCTTCGATCTTCCGTTGTGCCACTTTGACACCCATACCTCACGAGCCTAACCGAACAAACGTCGTTTACGGTTTACGATTTTTACGGGATTTACGGGATTGGTGAGATTTATGATTTTTACGGCAAGGGCGAGGAAAAATCACCAAACTACTTTTACAAGGTTCGATTCAACTATGTTCCGGTCTCGCGTTAGTAATGGAGCGTCCAATCTGCGGGCGACACCAACAATAATGCGGTCGTGCATTTCGTTGATCACGGAATCACGGTCAAAATCAAGAACATCCTCAGCATCAAACGGTGTAAGTATGAACTGAGACGCAGATTCTAATATTACAAACTGCGGGCCAAAATCGATGGCTGCATTGAATTTTCGGACAATAAAGTAGAGTTCCGCAATTACGATCGAAGGAATGTGAATGAAAGCCGAGCCGCTTTCTGCTTGCTCAAAGACTGAACTTGCTTCGCTGCCAAGGCGGGAATCGTCGGTAAGGTACCAAAAAAGCGCATGGGTGTCGACCACGAAGTCCATCATGGTTCTAGTTCGAGCTCGGAGAGCCACTCGGAGCGAATCTTGGACAGTTCGCTGTCAAGGTCAATAGATACGGGCAGAAGAGACTTCCACGAACCTCGTAAGTGTGCCGGGTTGGCCAATCCTGCATCGCTGTTTGAACTGCTCAATTGTTCCAACAAAGCGGTTCGCTCGAGCGGAGTCAGTTTTTGAGTAAGCTGCAAAATCTGTTCAACTATCGACATAATCGCTATTGTTTATCAGACCATCGGGACCTGTCAATCAATTTTTATCATCCAACGCTGCGACGACGCCAGAGAAAAGGGAAAATGGGGACGTGTGAAAACGGACGTTTGACGGTGGCCGTGAGAAAAAGTTTGGAATATGTGGGGTAATCGACCTACTATAGGGCATGCACAGATCTTCTCACGCTTTTCGATGGCTGCCGCTTTTTGCGCTTGTCGTTATTTCTCTTTTCACAATTCAGGCGGTAGATGCTCAGGGCGTCGATCTTTTTGCCGCACGGTCGTTTGGCGGGAACAACGCGATGTTCTACGCGACGAGTGCCGGCGACTTTGACGGGGATGGGAAATCGGACGTTGTCACGGCGAGTTACGACAAGCTCTACGTGTTTTTTGGCAACGGCTCCGGCAAATATGAATCGGCTCCGCTGACGGTCTATTCGTACAACAGCAACACCAACGTTTTTCCGTTGGCCGCCGACTTTAACTCCGACGGGCGGTCGGATCTGGCATTTTTCCGTAATGATCCGCAGACATCGCAAATGGCGATCGCGGTCTATTTTGGCAACGCTAACCGGACGTTCAGCGCTCCTGTTTTCAGCAGCCCGACGCCGATGCCGACCGATCTGAAAGCGGTCGATATGGATCAGGATGGAAAGCTCGACCTGGTCGGCCCGGCGGGCAATAATCTGATCGTGACCTACAAGGGCGACCTGTCAGGCACATTTGTCGTTTTGGCTCAGGCAAATGCAGGTGCCGCCGCGGTTTCGGTCGCCCCCGTCGACCTCGATAATGACGGGCTGATCGATCTGGCTTACGGCACATCGCAAGAACTGCGTGCGGTCCGCAATCTCGGCGGAGGTTCGTACGGCTCGCCGCAGACGATCGGAACAATCACATTCGGTTATTCATCCGTTCGGGCCGCAGACCTAAATAATGACGGCAAGCCCGACCTGATAGCCTCGCAGGCAACGACTACTTCGCCGGTGGCGTCGGTCTGGCTCGGGGCGGGCGGATTTGCGTTTACGCAGGCACCTAATATCACGCTGAATACAAGCGAGCGCGCGTTTTTGACGGCGGTCGCGGATCTTGATCTCGACGGTAAACGAGACCTCGTTTTCTCATCAGTCAACCGCACGCTCGTCCATCGCGGCATCGGTGACGGAACATTTGCCGCCCAGGCCGTCTATACCGACGGCGGCGGCGGTGACGCGTTTGTCAGGGACCTGAACAACGACGGTTTTCCGGACATTGTCGCTAACCAATCGATCGAATTCGCGGTCGTCGGATCGGGCAGTTTTACGGTCCTGATCAACCGGGGGAACGGCACATTTAATTCCGCACCGGCATTTAAGTTTCTGAGCGGCACCAAGGACATCGAGGCCGCTCATCTCAACGCCGACACGCTGCCCGACCTCGTGATCGTAAATCGCGGCAGCGGCGGCGCTGCCGGCCCGATCTACATACTGGTACAGGGCCAGGCGGCCGGAGCTATCGGCGGCGAGCCGAAATTCACCCCGGCCGAGATCATTCGTGAGGAAAAGGACCTCGTCGATCCGGGCGTTGACGGTTATGCGGCGGCCACTGGAGATTTCACATCGGACGGGCGAACCGACATTATCGTCGTCGGCCATGGGGCATTAGGAGCGGCCGAGAACGCGATGCTGCTCCGAAACCTTGGCAATAATACGTTTATGACGACGCTGCTGCAGTTTGGGACAGGCGACATTTACGACGCCATCGCCGCGGACGTAAGCGGTGACGGAAAACCCGACATGATCACCACCGGAGCGGGCGGCGTGCTGGTGTCGCTCGGCGTCGGTAACGGGACATTTCTGCCGCCGACCGCGTATCTGCCGGGAGTCGCCAGCAGCCGAATCGTCGTTACCGACCTTAATAACGACACGCATCGCGACCTGGCGATACTCAATTACAACGCAGGCACGGTCTCGATATTGCTAAACAACGGTTCGGGCTCATTTACGGCGTCACCGACGGTCTCGCCGGGCTCGGGGCTGCTCGATATCGCTTGCGCCGATATGAACCGCGACGATATCAAAGACATAATCGCGGCCAGAGGCTCCGGCGTCACGTTTCTGCGTGGAAACGGCAACGGGACGTTCGGCAGCGGCCAAACCTCCACCATAACGCAGGTCTCGGCACTCCGCGTCGCCACCGGCGACTGGAATCAGGACGGCGTCCCTGACGTCGGCGTTATCGCCGGCAGCAACACGATCGTGACGTTGCTGAATAACGGATTCGGCGGGCTCGGACAGGAGCGGATGTGGACCGCCGGCGTCGATGCCACGACCCTGACGACCGTCGATTTTGACAGCGACCAAAAGACCGATATCGTCGCGGGATTCACCACATCGACCGCCGGATACGTCAAGCTGTTTTTCAATCAGACCGCTCCATCGGTTTTGAGGATGAGAGCTCCGTTCGATTTCGACGGTGACGGAAAGACCGACCTTTCGGTATTTCGACCCGGTTCAAGTGAATGGTGGATATCCAGAAGCGGCGGTTCGGGAGTATTTGCCGCTCAGTTTGGTTCGACCGGCGACCGGATCGCCCCGGCCGACTTTACCGGTGACGGCAAGACCGACGTCGCACTATGGCGGCCGTCAAACGGGACCTGGTATGTGCTCAGGAGCGAGGATCTGACGTATTACGCGTTTCCCTTCGGCTCAAACGGCGACGTGCCGATGCCAGCGGATTTTGACGCGGACGGCAAGACCGACGCGGCCGTTTTCCGGCCGGCGGGCTCGACGTGGTACGTGCAACGCTCGTCTGACGCCCAAATATCGATCACGCAATTCGGCACGACCGGCGACCGGCCCGTCGCGGCGGATTATGACGGTGACGGCAGGGCGGACATCGCCATCTTTCGCCCCGCCGGAGCCGCCGGAGCCGAATGGTGGATCTCAAGATCGACCGGCGGAACATACGCGGCGACATTCGGTACGTCAACCGACCTGACCGTGCCGGGCGACTGGACCGGCGACGGCAAGGCCGACATTGCGTTCTGGCGTCCGTCGAACGGCTTTTGGTACGTGCTCAGGAGCGAGGATTCGTCGTTTTACGCCTTCCCGTTCGGGTCAAACGGCGATGTGCCGTCACCCGGCGATTTCGACGGCGACGGTAAAATCGACGCGGCCGTATTTCGCCAGCCCGGCAGCCAGTGGTTCGTGTCCAATTCCGGCGGCGGCACCACGATCACCCAATTCGGCACCGCCGGCGACACACCTTTACCATCGGCGTTTGTTCGGTAACTTCTATCTTCTATTTCTATATTACCCAGCGTCCTCGGCGGCCTCTGCGTTAAGATCAAATCTTAACGCAGAGACCGCTGAGACCGCTGAGGTCGCAGAGCTGTATTTTCGAGTAGGTTGGAGGAGCGATTCGATTGATTGGCGAAAAGGTACGGTGTTAGTATATAGGGCGTTGATCGTTTGGCTCGGTCTTGGCTTGGCGGAATATTTGGTCGGGAGTTTGTTAATTTGTATCGAGTAAAAGTTTGCGTGCTGGCGGTGGCTCTGCTGCTGGGACTGGTTGCTATTTTTGTCGAGCCCGCGTCCGAGCGGGTCAGCGGCCGGAACAGCTTCGTCGATCTGGCGTCGCCGACTGAACTGACGGCAACCGATTCGGTCTACGCGACAAAGGTCGGGCTGCACTGGGAGCCCGTGCCTTATGCGACCGTCTATCGCATTTTCAGAGCGACGACGAACGACCCGCAGACGGCCACCTCGGTCGGCACGACGCCGGCAAACTACTATTTCGACGCGGCCGCGACCGCCGCACAGCAGTATTACTATTGGGTCCGTGCGGAGAACGCAGAGACGGTCAGCCCGCTGAGTTCATCGGACGCGGGAATGAGGGCGGTCGGCAACAATTCGCCGGGAGCACCGTTTCCGCCGCTCGAGCCGCCGATAGTTCCCGGCGGAAACCCGATCACGGCGGCAAAGGCATATCTTGGCAAGACGCTTTTCTGGGACGAGCAGCTTTCGTCGACCAAGACCGTCTCGTGCGGCACCTGTCACCGGCCGGCGGCGGGCGGTTCGGACCCGCGAACCGGAACGGCGACGCGGCATCCGGGGCCGGACAATGCGTTCAATACGGCCGACGATATTTTTGGCTCGCCGGGCGTTATAAACAATAGCGCCGCCGGGGCCTATTCGCCGGTGTCGTATTTCGGCATGGGGCTGCAGGTGACCAACCGCAAATCGCCCTCGTATCTGAACGCCGGATACACGACCGACGGTATATTTTGGGATGGCCGTGCGTTCGACACGTTTCGCGACCCGATAACGAACTCGGTACTGTTGTCGAGTTTTGGAGGGCTCGAGAGCCAGTCCGTTTTTCCGCCGATGTCGACCGCAGAAATGGGGCATGTCGGCCGCGACTGGCCCGCGATCGTCGATCGGATCAGCAACTCAAAGCCGCTTGCACTGGCTCACGACGTCCCCTCGGGTCTCGCTAATTGGCTATCGGGCCGTACGTATTCGCAGCTTTTCGAAGAGGCGTTCGGCACGCCCGGCGTCACACCGGCCCGCATTGCGATGGCGATAGCGACGCACGAACGAACTCTATTTTCGGATCAAACGCCGCTCGACCGCTGGTCGGCCCAGCTCGAGCCGCTGACCACGCAGGAGGAGCAAGGCCGCACGATATTTATCGCCCAGCAATGCACATTTTGCCACGGCGGAGCTCTGCTGAGCAACACTTCGTATCAGAATGTCGGCGTGCGTCCGGTGACCGACGATCCGGGCCGCGGAGCCCTCACAGGTGTCCCGGCGGACATCGGGCGATTCAAAACGCCGCCGCTCAGAAATCTCGAGCTAAAGGGCAATTACTTTCATAACGGGGTAACCCCAACGGTTGAGGCGGTCGTCGAATTTTATAACCGCGGCGGCGATTTCCCTGCTCCGAACGTCGATACCC
Source organism: Pyrinomonadaceae bacterium (assembly GCA_017983495.1). GTDB lineage: Bacteria > Acidobacteriota > Blastocatellia > Pyrinomonadales > Pyrinomonadaceae > OLB17. The sequence continues at coordinate 295,303 of JAGOBH010000004.1, forward strand.
GCGTTCGCCCGCTCAACCTGTCGGTCGCACAGCGTGCATCGCTCGTCGCTTTTCTCAAGCGGCCGCTGACCGACCAGCGTGTCGCACAGGAATTGCCGCCGTTCGACCGGCCAAAGCTGTTTACTGAATCGAATTTCGTGCCGACCGTAACGGGAACGGGACGCGTCGGCACGGCGGGCGTTGCTCCGAACGCCATCGCTCTTGAGCCGCCGATCTCCGGCAACCCTAGTTTTGCTATCGCGGTTTCGCAGACCGTCGGCGGAGCATCCGCCGTGCTTGTGATCGACTCGGCCGATCCGGGCGTCGGGACGACGATACCGTCCGGCGGATCGTTCGCTCGTGTGCAGACGACTCTCTCGGGCGGCGGCGTTGAGAACGGGTACGGCACCGCAGTGCTGTCGATCCCTAATAACCCTTCGCTCGTCGGACGGACATTTTACGGCCGTTGGTACGTCACCGACGCCGGGGCGGCGAACGGATTTTCGGTGTCGCGGCTGATCACATTTACGATATTTGGCGGCGGCGGCGGCCGTGCTCCGTTCGATTTTGACGGCGACGGCAAGACCGACCTGTCGATATATCGCCCGGCGGTCGGCGAATGGTGGTACGAGCGTTCGTCGAACGGCGGCAATTTTGCGGCCCAGTTCGGCAGCTCGACCGACACGACGGTCGCGGCCGATCATACGGGCGACGGCCGTGTGGACATCGCGTTTTGGCGGCCCTCGACCGGCACGTGGTTCGTGCTGCGGAGTGAGGACATGTCGTTTTACGCATTTCCGTTCGGCTCGAGCTCGGACGTGACCGTGCCGGCAGATTACGACGGCGACGGCAAAGCGGACGCCGCGGTGTTCCGGCCGGCGACAAACACCTGGTACATCCAGCGTTCGACGGGCGGCACCGACATCGTCGCGTTTGGCGGCACCGGCGATAAGACCGTTCCGGCTGATTACGACGGCGACGGAAAAGCGGATATCGCGATCTTCCGCCCCAACGGTGCATCTGGCACCGAATGGTGGATCCGCCGCAGCTCGAACGGCTCGGTCTACGCACTGGCATTCGGTGTATCGGGAGACAAGCCGGTCCAGGGCGATTTCACCGGCGACGGCAAGGCGGATGTGGCTTTTTGGCGGCCGGCCAGCGGCAATTGGTTCATCCTGCGGAGCGAAGATCTCTCGTTCTACTCATTCCCATTCGGTGCGGCCGGCGACCTGCCCGTGGCTGGCGACTACGACGGCGACGGCAAATTCGACGCGGGCGTATTCCGCCCGTCGAACGCGACATGGTTCGTCCAACGCTCGACCGCCGGAACCCTGATCAGACAGTTCGGCACCACCGGCGACCTGCCGCTGCCTAATTCGTACGTGCGTTAATTGCCGTTACTTCTTGTTGCTCAACATCTCAAGCAGTGCTTTGGCATCTTCGTTTTGAGGGTTAATTTTCAGTGCTCTTTTGCAACTCTCAAGGGAAAGTGTAAATTTACCGAGGGCATACTGGTTCGCAGCGATTCCGTAAGTGATCTTATCGTCATTCGGACTAAGCTTATCGGCACTCTGGTAGTTATCAAGTGACTTTTGGTACTTTCCTAGATCGTAATATGTTGCTCCGAGATTGAAAAAGGCATCGACATACTTCGGGTTGAGTTTTACGGCTTGTTCCAGGTTGGAAAGAGCTTCGTCCGGCTTTCCAAGTTCAAACAGAGTGCCGGCAAGTTTGTAGGAAGAAACGTCTGGCTTTACTTTCTGTTTTAGGCACTCGGTAAACACCTCTGCCGCCCGATCATTCACGTCCAGGTCGTAGAGCCGTATTCCGAGATCAAAGAGATCGTTACCTTTCTTAGAATCCATGAATCTACGGAATGAGTCATTTGAGACCAAAGGTTTTGTTGGATCTGTATTGCCAACGTCCCATCCATCATACGTCGTCACCGAAAATCGGGTTGCTAACGACCGAAGCTCCTCTTCTCGTTGAAGCAGTGAATCTGCGGAGTGAACTTCTACCTTTTCAACATGGAGCACAAAAACGCCGTCTTCGTTCTGTTCCAAACGGACCAGTGAATATTTCTGTTGGGTAAGATCCGCAGCGAGGAGTTCGAGCTTTGACTTATCTTTGTCGAAAAAGAAATATCCGTAAAGCAAAGGCTTATCGGTTTCGACGCCTTGAGCCTTCAAGCGGTCAAAGATCAAGTATGTTTGTTCCATCTTTTTCCCGTCAGCTTCCTTTTTGTCGTTCGACACTGGGATTTTTTGTGCACAAGAGCTAACTGCGCAAACTAACGCAATCATTATGTAGAAGAAATAATACGTCGGCTTTCTAGTGATCGAGTTCAAGATCTAACTCCTATAAAATGTATAGTCGATTTCTTGGAAAATATTATCGCGGGATTCGATCGCGGTGAGGAGGGCGATTTGGTCGGTAGAATGAACCACCCCGACACCCAAAGCGGCAACTACTAAGCCTCTCGACCGAACGTCTCAATGTGGAAATCGATCGCGGAACGTACATCGGCGAGGGCTTCTTCGTAGGTGTCACCCTGGCCGATTACGACGCCCTTTAATCCTAGAGGATACGAAACAAAACCATCGGAATGTCTTTCGATAACTAATTTTACAGAGTCCATACGGCGAATGTTAGCACAATTACCGAGACGGCAGAAAGAGTTTTTTTAGCTGCAATACACTCGAAAATCGATCTCGGCGAAGATGTTGTCGCGGGATTCGATCTCGGTTAGGAGTGCGAGTTGGTCGTCGGGCAAGCGGGCCGCTTGCGTTCCAGTCAGCATCTCGGCGAGCATGTTGAAGCGTTGGATGTGCGACTGGAAGCGGCGGGACGAGTATTCGACCGTCGTGCCCTGATAGATCTGAAACGCCCAGTCGGAGGATTGGGCGAGGAGTAGCTCGCGGGCCATCTGGTTTAAGATCCGTTCGGCCGGAACGCGGGCGCCCTCGCCTGCATCGCCGGTTCCTCCGGCGAGATGCGGCTGATCATCCACGTTCAGTCCGGCCACCGAAGCGGCGTCCGTGCAGGCGAGGGCGCCTGTGTTCCCGGCAAAACGGTTCGCGTACTCGGTCATGCGGCGTTCGGCGTCGTGCTGGTACGGGTACATCCACGAGTTGCCTTCGTTGATCCAGACCTTGTAATAGCCGTTTTCGCCCCAGCTTGAGGCGGTCGGTTGCTGGACCTGGATGGGCAGGCCGGAATCGAGAAAATCGCCGGGGGTGATGCATTCGATCTCGTTTTGGTCGAAGTGTATCTTCTTAAAGAAAAAGTCGATAAACTGCGGCCCCTCAAACCACCAGTGGCCGTAAAGCTCTGCGTCGTATGGACTTACGACCAGCGGCGGATGGCCCTCGAAGGTTTCGCGGAGCAGCTTTGCCTGCTTGATACGCTCGCCGATAAAGTGCGACGCGTTCTCGGCGGCCTTGTCGCGTGCGAGTGCGGGAAGGTACGGCCTCTTTTTATCCTGCGGCACGTCGCGGCCGGTGATGCGGTGATATTTCAGGCCAAGATGGCGCCTCGTGCCGTCGGCGTGCAGGTGCGGAGCGAGATAATCGAGCGGCGCGTCCCAGCCGATGTCGCGGTAAAATTCGCGGTAGAGGTCGTTGCCCGGATAGCCGATCTCGGCCGACCAGACCTGCTGGCTGGTATCGACGTCGCGTGCGAAAACAGCGGTGCCGTTCGGGCAGACGACCGGAGCGTGAACGCCGTAACGCGGCCGCGGGTCGCCGTAAAGTATTGCGTGGGTGTCACTTATGAAATACTCGATGCCAGCATCCTTGAGCAGCATCTCGACGCCCGGTTCGTATGCACACTCGGCGAGCCAGATGCCGCGGGGCTGACGGTGAAAGTGTTTTTTGTAATTTGCGACTGCGATCTGGACCTGTGCACGCCGCGATTCGATCGTCGAAATGAGCGGCATAAAGCCGTGCGTCGCGCAGCACGTGATGATCTCGATGACGCCCTCGTCCTGGAGTTCGCGAAAGGCGTTGATCAGGTTGCGGCCGTAACGGTCGTTCCAGAGGTGCAGCGACGACGAGAGGTTGTCGACGTACATTTTGGCGACGTCGTAAAAGTCGGGCGACTCGGCTGATGTGCGTTCGAGTTCCTTGCGGGCAAGCTCAAGCAGATTTTCGAGATGGCGTGTGTAGCGTTCCTGCAGCAGCGGGTCGGCGAGCATCTCGCACAGCGGCGGCGAGACGTTCATTGCCAAACGCGGCTTCATCCCGCCCTCGTGCAGGCTCTGAAATATGAATATTAACGGTAGATAGACCTCGGTTATCGCCTCGTAGAGCCAATCTTCCTCAAGAAATTCGGGATATTCGGGGTGACGCACAAACGGCAGGTGCGCATGCAGAATGAGGCTGAAATAACCTGTTGGCATTAGGGGTATATTAAAACAGGATGGACAGGATTTACAGGATGACTTTTCAAAATCCTGTTCATCCTGTAAATCCTGTTTGAATCAAACACAAACTAACGCAATGAGTGCGAACTCACCGGGTTATAGCGCGGGGCGTATTTTGGGGTGATGGTTCGCGTTTTGAGCGTTTTCGGAAAATTTACGAGGCTTGCGCCAAAGACGGCTGAGCCGAAATGTTCTTCGGTAAACTCGGCCTCGTCGATGTCGAAATACTGTGTCAGGGCGTTCATCGCCTTGCCCGGTTCAAGGGCGGCGGCGTTTGCCTGAAGTATAGCGAACAGCTCGGGGCTGACCTTCCAGCGGATCTCCTCGAGCGTCAGGCCAGAGGCGAGCGCCATCATCGCAAATCGAATGTCCTCGGCGGCAATGCCTTGCGTTTGATCATCGATCGTGCCCATAAATCGTGAAAAGGCGATATGCGTCGCATTTTCCGACGCTCGCTGGTCGTCACCGGCGACCGCGACGTCAAAGGCGTCACGCGTAAATCCAGCGACGTCGAGCACCTCGGCAAACTTTGCCGCCGAGACGGTCCAGTCCGATTCCGTCGCGGCACGCGTCGACGGGCTGCGGCGCGGCGTTGTGACGGAGTTTGAATAGAGCACGCGGAAATACGGACGGTTCGGTGCGTAAAATCCGATCTCTGCCTGATATTCGCCCTCGGGGGCGACGTTAAACCACCAGTTGCCCTCGGCCTCGCATTGCTGGATGTCCTCGCGGCCGTTCTTTTTGTCGATCAGCTTGACCACGAGCGTGTAGCTGCCGAGGTCGTCGCCAAAAACATTGCGGAGCGTCGCCCACGGATTTTCACGCAGCGACCAGTAGAGATAAAGCCGCGTCGGCGTCTGCATCTGCAGACGGGCACGATTTTCGCACTTCAGTTCGGGCAGCGTGACGTCGGCGAGAGCCTTGAATACGGGCGAAAGCTCGACGGCCGGTTCGGCGGCGGCGATCTCGGGCGTGGCGTCAAGCGTCGTCGTTTTGACGGCCTTTTTCACTGTCTTGCGGGCTGGTTTTGCTGCTGCGGCCTTGACGGCTTTAACAGGCTTTTCAGCTTTGACGGCCTTTACCGTTTTCGCCGGTTTAGCCGTCTTCGCAACGCTCTTTTTGACCGGCGAAACGGCCTCGGCGATCTCGGCGAAGGGGTCAGCGACGATCTCTTTGGCCTTGGCTTTGACCGGTTTGGCAACCGCCGCGACCGGCTTATTCTCTGCCTTGGCTGCCTTTACCGTCCTTTTGACGGCAGGCTTCTTCGCCGGAGCGTCTTCGGCAATTGCCGCGAACGGTTCGGTCTCGATCACTTTATTTTCTACGGGAGCCTTCTTAGCCGCCCGCTTTTTCGATGTAACTGTAGTCTCCATAACAAAAAACCGCAATACTCAAGTATGCGGTCTTTCGTCAAAACTTACAAGTTTTATTGATTTTAATGCCTTAAGGCTATAACGCGGGCGAGACGCTGCGGAGGCGGACCTCGATGCGGCCGAACTCGGTATCGATGCGTGAGCGGACAGGGATGCGGCGTTCATCGTCGGTAAACCAGATGATCATTCCACCCTTTTGTTCGATCAGGCGGTCGTGGCCGAAGATGAGCGGTTCGACGCGATAGCACCAGCGTCGGCCGATCGCCGATTTTTGCTGTTCGCGGGCCGTGACGCGAACCGGGATCGTGTAGACCAGGCCGGAATCGCTGATTCTCATTTCGAACGATCGGCCGACAGCGAGCGGCATCGAACGGATCGCGTAGATGCCCGAGATCATGTCATGAACCGGACCCTCGAGAGCCGAGGCGATGCGACGCGGCGGCCGATTGGGGTCCTTCGGGTCGGTCTCGGTGTAATTGACGCGTTTGTCTTCGTAATCAAAAGCGGCAATCCCGTTGCGTACACGTTCTTTCTGCACGTCGTGTTTGGTCGTTTTCAGAATTCGAAACGCTTCGCGGTCGATAAGCGATTCGTACTGCTGCAGAAAGCTGAACCGAAATAGCTTGAGCAGCGTGCCCTTCGACACCGCTTCGGTCTTGATCAGGAAGTTATCCGAATCCGCAGCCTTTTCGACCGCGAACTTAAGATCGGCGACAGAAATACCCTGGATGATCTTACTGACCTTGCCTTCGTATGTCAGCACTTCGCCAACTTCGAACGGACGCGAGCCCGGGCCGGCCAACTGAGCCGACGCGGCAACCGCCGCAACGGCCACGATCGCCGTCAAAAGAAAGGTTTTAAAAAAGGTACGCATCGCTTTCGACAAAGTATTTACAACGTCTAAATAGTATAACCGAATTCACGATCTCACGCCGAACGTTCTCGGCGAGGGGTTCGACGCGATCGATCGAGAGTTGGATGCACGAAAACCGCAATGCGTTTGCGCTCCCGTCTACCCGATCCTGCGCATAACGGCGGCGAAAACCTCATCGACCGAGATATCCATACATATCCATTTGTCGCACGTCCGCCGGTGGCAATCGACGCGGCAACCGATGTCAGTGCGTTCGACGCAGATGTCACCGTCGGCGAGGCTGCCGTTTCGCCACCATTCGGTCGGGCCGAAAATGCCGACGACCGGTGCCGCCGCGGCGACCGCGATATGCGTCGGCCCGGTGTCGCCGCCGATATAGACTGCGGCACGTTTGGCGAGTTCGTAAAAGCCTTTGAGGCTCGGCTCGGTCAATATCAGCTTGCCCGATTTGCTCGCGGCGGCGGCACGCCCGGCGAGTTCCGCCTCATTCGGCCCGGTCGCGACGACCGACGTCATGCCGGTCGCCTCATAGATGCGGTCGGCGAGCTGGCCGAATTTTTCGGCGTGCCAGAGCTTTGTTACCCAACCGCCGCCCGGATTGAGGATCGCGAATTTGTCGCCTGAGCGTTCGATGATCGCGTCCGCCTCGGCCGCGTGCCCGGCGTACGCCGTTATCGGAAAATCGAGCCGCGTGTCGTCGTACTCAAACCCGAACGCCACTGCCGCGAGGTGCAGATTTTTGCGAATAACGTGCATTTCCGGCGGCGTCTTGACCGTGTCGGTGAGCAAAAACCGGCCTGCCGGTTCACGTAAGCCCGAACGCGAAAAGCCCCAACGCCGTTTGGCACCCGCGATCTTGCCGATCACGGCCGATTTGATCAGCCCCTGCATGTCGATGGCGACGTCGTATTTATTCTGCCGGACGAGCCTCGCCTGCTTGGACATGTCGATCAAAATGTCCTCGATCACACGCCCGCCCCGCATCGAACGCGTGTCGATCTCGATCAGATCGTCGATCACATCGCACCCGCGCAGTATCTCAGCCGAACGCTGTTCGACCACCCACGAGATATGAGCCTCAGGCAAATGACGCCGTATCGCCGCCACCGCCGGCAACGCGTGAACCAGGTCGCCGATCGCGCTCAGTTTTACGATGAGTATCTTCACTTGGAATAATGTTAAACGCTATGCGGGGCGATAACAAAAAGTCTTGTAAAATTTTCACCTTTCGCGTATTCTTTTCCAGATAGAAATCATTAAAGTAATCTTACGGATCGACGTTTTACCACCTATTCACCATTGCGGCGAGTTTCAACATATTCTGTTGGTCGGTCATTCACTGAATTGTTCGTTTTAGAACGAATCCACTTAATCAGCGTTCAGGAGGCTTAAAAGATGTTCAAGCGTTTTACTGCGGAAACTCGTTGGAGTGTTTTCGCATGTTTATTTGTATTAGGTTTAATAACCGCAATAGTGGTGCTGCCATTCAAATTCAGCACAGCCGCGGCCGGCCAGAATGGCCTGTTCACCAGAACGGAAAGCCACGACCCCGGATTGCCAAACTTCGACATTCGCACCGCCAAGGACGAAAAGGCCCCTGCTTTTTTTGATGCGGCGAGAAACTCCGTTGGCAAAAGCGCTGTCTCGGTTGCTGATATCCGTGACGGATTTGTTCGCGGCGAAGATGCCCTAAGGTCGAAACTACCGCAGGTCAAATTCGAATACAACGAAGATATTCGAATTCCCGAGGTGATCACCCCGGACGTCTGGAAATCGAAGGTCGAGTGGCTTTCGAGCCCGTCGGGCGACAAACGCGCGGACATTCTCCGAAGTTTTGTGAAAGATAATAACGACCTCATCGGCGTTAACGATCAACAGGCAGACGGCCTGATCGTAACGGCCGACTACACCAATCCGGACGGCAACATGTCGTTTGCACACCTCGAACAGCGTATCAACGGCGTCCCCGTTTTCCGCGGCGAGGTCAAGGCCGGATTCACGAAAGACGGCCGCATTATCCGCGTCATCAACAACCTCGCTCCGGGCATGGACTACGGTTCGCTCTCGACCGAGTTTGGCGATCCGGCGAACGCCGTTCGCTCAGCTGCCGGCTATATCAACCACGACATCCGTCCGTCTAATGTTGCCCGCAACGACGCAGCATCAAATGATCTGAAGGTGGTCTTTGGCCAGGGTGACTGGGCGACCACAGCTGAAAAAATGTATTTTCCGACCGAGCCCGGCGTGGCCGTGCCGTCGTGGCGCGTCCTGATCTGGGAACCGGTCAACGCATATTACGTGATCGTCGACGCCAGCACAGGCACGATGCTGTGGCGCAAGAACATTACCGAAGACCAAACACAATCGGCTACATACAATGTCTATAACAATGTCAACGCGTTTATGAGGGCTGCGGACAGCCCGGCCGCACTGTCGCCGGGACCGCTCGACCCGACATTAGGCACACAGGCTCCGCTCGGAACCAGAACCAACGTCACGTTGATCGGTAACGAGGGACCGCTTTCCTTTAACAATAATGGTTGGATCACCGACGGCGGCAATACCACTGATGGCAACGCCAACGAAGCCGGTATCGATCGCGACGGTACCAATGGAGTTGATGCTCCGCAAGTCGGCGCACCGAACCGCACATTTACTTCTACATGGAATCCACCACCGGGAAGCCCTGCACCCGGCGACGATCCGTTGACGGCCCAGGCTCAACGCGGTGCGGTCATCCAAATGTTTTACGTGATGAACCGCTATCACGATTCGATGTATCAGCGCGGATTTACCGAACAGGCATTTAACTTCCAGGCCGACAACTTCGGCCGTGGAGGCCTAGGTGTCGACCGTGTTTCGTCCGAAGGTCAGGATTCGTCGGGCACGAACAATGCAAACTTCTCGACGCCGGCAGACGGCGGTCGCGGACGTATGCAAATGTTTGTCTGGACGGGCCCGACGCCCGATTATGACGGAACAGCCGATGCCGAGGTGATCCTTCACGAAGTCACGCACGGCACATCAAACCGTTTGCATGGAAACGCGTCGGGTTTGTCTACCAATATGGCTCGCGGTATGGGCGAAGGTTGGTCAGACTTTTATGCGGAAGCGATGCTTTCCGAGCCGACCGACCCGATCAACGGGATCTACACGACGGGCGGCTATGCCACCTTTCTGGTCGCTGCCGGATTTACAGGAAACTACTATTACGGTATTCGCCGTTTTCCGCGTGCCCCGATCACATTTTTGGGAGCAAACGGCAAACCGCATAATCCGTTCACATTCAAGTACATTAACGCCGGTTGCAACACCTTGATCGGAACAACGACCTCAAATCCACCGCCGAACAGCGCATTTCCGCGTGGTCCGATCGGCGTAACGACCTGCGATCAGGTCCATAATATCGGCGAGATCTGGAGCAGTATGCTTTGGGAAGTGCGTAACCGCATGGTCACGCGTCTCGGGCATACAGCGGGCACGACGAGAGTTCTGCAAGTCGTTACAGACGGAATGAAACTCGCGCCGATCGGTCCTACGATCATTCAGGAACGCGATGCGATCATCGCAGCAGCAGCGGCTCTTCCGCTTGCCCCCGAAGCATCTCTTGATGTTGCGGACGTCCGCGAAGGTTTCCGCGTTCGCGGTGCCGGATTTAGCTCGGCAGTTACCAATGCCGGAACGGGTGCAGACAATACGATCGTCGTCGAAGCATTCGACACGCCGAACGTAGTGATGACCAATCCGTTCTCGGTCAACGATTCGACGGGCAACAACAATGGTGTCCCCGAGCCGGGTGAAAACGTGCGACTCAGCGTCGCCGTGACAAACACGACAGGTGCAACGGTAAACAGCGTTGTCGTCAACGTTGATGGCGGCGCAAACGTCAGCTACGGCAACGTGGCGGACGGTGCGACGGTGACCAACCTGATCCCCTACACGGTATCGGCCGCCGCCCCGTGCGGCAGCACGGTATCGGTGACGATCAACATCAGTAGTGCGGCCGGGGCCCAAACCCCGCAGGTCCGCAGCTTTGCGCTCGGAACGCCGAGCGGTGTCGTACAGAACTTTGACGGCGTGACGGCTCCGGCTCTTCCCGCCGGTTGGACGACAACGCAGGACAGCGGTACGGCAATTACATGGACAACGACCGCAACCGGTCCGAGCTCGGCTCCGAACTCGGCGTTTGCCAACGATCCGGCAACGGTCAATATGTCGTCGCTCGAGTCACCGGTGATACCGATCACATCGGCAGCAGCTCAGATCAAGTTCAAGAACAAGTACGTTACCGAATCCGGTTTTGACGGCATGGTCCTTGAGATCAAGATCGGAGCCGGTGCCTATGCGGACTTCATCACTGCCGGCGGTTCATGGGTTTCGGGTGGATATAATGCACCGATCAGTGCCAGCTTTGGCAGCCCGATCGCAGGCCGTCAGGCTTGGACAGGGACGTCTGCAGGCGGTTACATCGATACGGTCGGAAACCTGCCCCCCGCGGCTAACGGCCAGAGCGTTTCGTTCCGCTGGAGAATGGCGTCTGACAGCTCGCTTGCCGCGACCGGCGTGAACATCGACGATGTTCAGGTCGTCAGCAGCTTTACCTGTCAGCCGGTCACACCTACGAGCAAGAAGCCGTTTGACTTTGACGGCGACGGCAAGACGGATATTTCGGTATTCCGTCCGAACGCGGGCAGCCCGCAGTGGTGGGTCCTTAAGAGCACGGGCGGCAACTTTGCCACTCAGTTTGGTGCGGCAGGCGACGTAATGACGCCGGCCGACTACACCGGTGACGGCAAGGCGGACGTTGCGTTCTTCAGGCCCTCGAACGGTAACTGGTTCATCCTGAGGAGTGAAGATCTGACGTTCTTTGCATTCCCGTTCGGCACAAACGGCGACACGCCTGCACCGGGCGACTACGATGGTGACAACAAGGTCGACGCAGCGGTTTTCCGGCCGTCGAACTCGACCTGGTTTATCAGCAAGTCGAGCGGAGGAACGACCATCACGGCCTTCGGAGCTGCCGGTGACGTGCCTATCAATAACGACTACGACGGCGACGGCAAGAACGACATCGCCATTTACCGTCCGAACGCAGGCAACCCGCAATGGTGGATCCAACGTAGTACGGCAGGCCTTATCGCCTTCCAGTTTGGAGCTGCCGGTGATAAGACGGTCGCTGGCGACTACACCGGCGACGGCAAAGCCGACGTTGCGTTCTTCCGTCCAAGTACCGGTTTCTGGTACGTGCTGAGGAGCGAGGACTCGTCATTCTACGCGTTCCCGTTCGGCAACAATACCGACACACCTGCACCGGGCGACTATGACGGTGACGGCAAGAATGATGCCGCGGTTTTCAGGCCGTCGTCAAACACGTGGTATATCAATCGAACCGGAGGTGCTGGCGTGTTGATCCAACCGTTCGGCGCCGCCGGTGACATTGCGATACCGAGTGCCTACGTCCGTTAGGCGAGACGGCACAAGTTGTGTCAATTTGGACTTGGGAGGCTGCTTACGCGGCCTCCCATTTTTGTTTCCCGCGCTCAGGTTGGGGCCTCGGCGGTCAGAATAAAGATCATTGTATCCTCGCCCGGGTTTGTATATGATATTGGGCAGAAAACACTTAAAAATTCGGTTGGTGTTTCCGATAGACTTGGAGGCTTGTCGATGAGATCACGGCGCAGGATTGGCAGACGCGGGTTGATAGTTGGGATCATCGTTGTGTTGTCGGCGGTGTTTATGGCTGCGAATGGCGGGTTTGACGGGCGAGCGGCGGCGAGCGGAGTGAGGGCTGACGGTACTCGCCTGGCCAACTACGACATACGCTCCGACCTCAGTTCGGCGGCGGACATATATCGCGAAACTGCTCGTCAACGCGTCGGTCGAAGCTCCGCGGATATCAATGATCAGCGTGAGCGTTTTGCGGCGGGCGAGGCGAAACTGCGTACGCAGGTCGCCGATCTCCGCGTTGAATACCACCCGGATCTTGGCGTGCCGGAGGTGATCGGGTCAGACGTTTGGGCGAGTGAGATCGCCGCTCTGACGCCGCCTTCGACGCAGCCGCGTGCCGAGTTGCTGCGTGGGTTTATAAGCGAGAATCGCGACCTCTTTGGCATCGACGGATCTGCGGACGGATTGAAAACTGCCGCGGACTATACCAACCCCGGCGGCGGGCTTTCGTTCGTGCGGCTCGAGCAGACGATCGTCGGCGTGCCGGTCTTTGGCGGCGAACTAACGGCGGGTTTTGCGAAAGACGGGCGGATCGTTCGCATCGTCAACAACCTCGCTCCGGGTCTCGGCGATGTGCAAGTGTCTGCCGATTTTGGCGATGCGGCGAGTGCGGTCCATGCGGCGGCGGGTCACCTCGGCCACAATTTGCAGCCAGCCGATCTGCGAAAGACGACCGCTGAGCCGATGTACTTCGCGATCGAGCCTGGCGTTGCCGTGCCAGCGTGGCGGGTGCTGATCTGGGCGGCGGATGCACCGTATTATGTTGTCGTTGACGCGGCGAGCGGCACCCTGCTCTGGCGAAAGAACATTAGCGAAGACCAAACGGCGTCGGCGACCTACGACGTCTACGGCAACGCGACGAGCCCGATGAAGACGGCCGACAGTCCGGCACCATACACGCCCGGTTGCCCCGACCCGACAAATTGCGTACAGCCGGTAGCGATCCCGCGAACCGGTTTCACGCTGATCGGCAACGAAGGGCCGCTCGCATTCAATAATCTCGGCTGGATACCGGACGGCGGCCTGCCGGTGCGTACGCCGGCAAACGCGAACATCACCGACGGCAATAACGGCGAAGCAGGCATCGACCGCGACGGCACGCAGGGCGTCGACCCGCAGGGCCACGCGGTCGGTAACCCTAATCGTGTATTTAGTTACGTGTACAATCCGGCTCCGGGCATTCCGCCGCCGGGCGACGATCCGACGCCGCCAAATCCGCAGACGTATCCGCCGACGCCGTTTCAACAGGGTGTCACGGCTCACGGTTTTTATTTGCTAAACCGTTGGCACGACGAGATGTACAAGCTTGGTTTTAACGAACAGGCCGGCAATTTTCAGCATTTCAATTTTGGCCGAGGCGGCAGCGAGGGCGACCGCATATCGTTTGAGGTGCAGGACGGGTCGGGCACGAACGGTGCCAATTTCTCGACACCGGCGGACGGCGGACGCGGCTTGATGCAGAATTTTCGCTGGACGCTGGCGACGCCCGGCCGCGACGGGACGCTCGACAGCACGGTCGTCGTCCACGAACTGACCCACGGCACGTCAAACCGTCTACACGGCAACACGACGGGTTTGAGTACCAACATGGCACGCGGAATGGGCGAAGGCTGGTCGGATTTTTACGCGGCGGCACTGCTGTCCGAACCCGCCGACGCAGCGTGCGGTGTCTACGCCGTCGGCGGCTATATCAGCCACAATTTTACGGCCGGATATGCGAACAGCTATTACGGACTGCGTCGTTTTCCCTTGGCACGCATCGGCTGTTTGGGCGCGAATGGCCTGCCGTTCAACCCGCTGACGTTTCGCAATCTGAATGCCGGCAGCTGCGCGACATTTGACGCGGCATTTCCGCGTGGAATGCTCGGCTCGGCGACCTGCGATCAGGTGCATAATGCCGGCGAGATCTGGTCCTCGGCCCTGTGGGAAGTCCGCGGTCGCCTGATCGATATTCACGGTGCGGTCGAGGGTAACCGCCGCGTCCTGCAGTATGTGACCGACGCGATGAAGCTGGCGCCGCTCAACCCGAATTTTCTGCAGGCTCGTGACGCGGTGATCACAGCCGCCGCGGCAATTGACGCGGGCGATGTCGTGCTTGTTCGCGAAGGATTTCGCCGACGCGGTATGGGATTTAGCGCGTCGATCCAGACGACCACGCCGGCATCGGTCACCGAGGCGTTCGATTTTGCGCCGGGTGCGTTGCGTTCGCCGTTCGATTTTGACGGTGACGGCCGCACGGACATCTCGGTCTATCGCCCGTCCGAAGGCAACTGGTATCTGCAGCGCAGCACGCAGGGCTTTGCCGCACTGAATTGGGGCATCGCGACCGACAAACTCGTGCCGGCCGACTATGACAACGACGGCAAGACCGATCTGGCCGTTTTTCGCAAGGGCGAAAACAGCACCTGGTACATACTTAATAGCGCAAGCAGCACCGTTCGTGTGGCCCAGTGGGGTGCGTCGAACATCGAGCAGGCGATACTCTTTGACACGCCGGTACCGGCCGATTATGACGGCGACGGCAAGGCCGATCTTGCCGTTTGGCGGCTGACCGATTTTATCAGCGAACCGGCAAGATACTTGATCCAGCAAAGCTCGAACGGCCAATCGCGCGTCGCCCAATGGGGCAGCTCGGGCGACATTCCGGTGCCGGCAGATTTCGACGGCGACCGGCGTGCCGATCTCGCCATCTATCGCGGAGCGGCGCCGGGCGGCGCTCAGTGGTGGGTCCAAAAGAGCCTTTCGGGCCAGGTCCAGGTCACCCAATTCGGCCTCGGCAGCGACAAGGCCGTGCCCGCCGACTACACCGGCGACGCCCTCGCCGACATCGCCGTCTGGCGGCCCTCAACCGGCGAGTGGTTCATATTACGCAGCCTAAACAACAGCTACTTCGCCTTCCCGTTTGGCACGAACGGCGATCTCCCCGTCCCAGGCGACTACGACGGCGACGGTCGTGTCGACGCGGCCATATTCCGCCCGTCAAACTCGACGTGGTTCGCCCAACGCTCAACCGCCGGTATCCTCATCCAGCAATTCGGAGCCACCGGCGACGTGCCCGTGCCAAACGCGTTTGTGCGACAGTAAACTAGTCGCGAAATGATCTCGAAAAGATGCTTGTTTTGTGAAGAAACGGTGTTAATATAGCCCAACACTCTGATTTAGATACGACCATTTTGCCTCCATTGGTTTGCGGCTACGATGGCATTTTGCTTAATTGACCGGCAAATTTTTGTTTTGGTTTTGTCAGGAGACGCGGAATATGAAAGGTAGGAAGACAGCGAAGCGGACAACGGGAATGATTAAGACGCATTTGCGAGCACTGCTCGGCTTTGCTTTGATTCTTGGCGTAGTAACAGGCAGTTCATTCTGGCATTCGGAGCGGGTTGCGGCTCAGGATAAGGTTCCTGTCAGAACTCAGCTCCGGACACTCCCCACACCTGAAACAGCTACGCCCGCGAGCCTTGACGACAGCCCGGAATCTACGACCGTGATCTCGGGCAACCTCGCGCCGATCACGATCAATGATAATACGACCGCATCGCTTTATCCCTCGGTGGCGACAGTCAGCGGTGTCAATCCGTCGATCACGCGGGTCCGCGTTCAGTTGAATAACTTTACTCATACGTTTCCCGACGATGTCGATGTCATCCTTGAGGGGCCGCAGGGCCAGAAGGCGATGATCATGTCCGATGCGGGCGGCGGCGGCGATATCACCAATCTCCAGATGATCTTTGATTCGACGGCGGCACTTTCGGCTGTTTTACCCGACGAAGCGACGCTCACCGCCGGAACCTTCCGGGCGGTGAATTATGGCAACACAACAAGCGTTTTTACCGACACATTTCCCGCTCCGTTTCCGGCTCCAAATACATTGACCGACGCACCAGCGGATCTGAGCGTCTTTAACGGCACAAACCCTAACGGCCAATGGAAGCTGTATGTGGTTGATGACGCCACGCAGGACACGGGCTCGATCTCGGGCGGCTGGACTCTGATCGTGACGGTGCCGAATATCTTTACTGTCAATTCAACGAATGACCCCGGCAACGGCGTTT
>JAGOBH010000019.1 GCA_017983495.1 Pyrinomonadaceae bacterium
ATATACACGGGAAGAAAACTGATACGAACCCACAACCCATGACGATCGAAAATGCCAGAGATATACTCAAGCACCGCTTCGGTTACGACGAATTCCGGATGAATCAGGAATCGGCGATCGAGGCGGTTTTGGCGGGTCAGGACGCGGTCGTGCTGATGCCGACGGGTGGAGGTAAATCGTTGTGTTATCAGATACCGGCGCTGATGCTGGACGGCTTGACTGTGGTTATTTCGCCGCTGATCGCGCTCATGAAGGACCAGGTCGATTCGCTGCGGAGTAATGGTGTCGAGGCGGCTTTTCTCAATTCGACGCAATCGGCAGCCGAACAGGCCTCGGTGATCCGCGACGTTCGCAGCGGAAAGCTCAAGCTGCTCTACGTTGCTCCCGAACGTCTTTTGCAGAGCGGCGACCAGTTTTTGGACTTTCTGCGGGGACTCAACGTCTCGCTGTTCGCCATCGACGAGGCACATTGTATTTCGAGTTGGGGACACGATTTTCGGCCGGAGTATTTACGGCTTGCGACACTTAAGCGTGAATTTCCCAAAGTACCGCTGATCGCCCTGACCGCCACCGCCGATAAGCTCGTTCGTCAGGACATCGTCGACCGCCTGAACATCTCTCACGCGAAATTATTTGTCTCAAGTTTTAACCGTCCCAACATTTATTATGCCGTTGAGCCTAAGCGAGGGTCGTACGACCAGCTTCTGAATTATCTCCAAAAGCGAAATGACGAGAGCGGCATCATTTACTGTCTGAGCCGCAACTCGGTCGATTCGCTCGCGGCCGACCTGCGGGACGAGGGCTATAGTGCACTTGCCTATCACGCCGGGCTCGATAAGGAAACACGCGAGCGGCATCAGGAATCGTTCCTCAAGGATGAGACCAAGATAGTTGTCGCGACCATTGCTTTCGGTATGGGCATCGATAAGTCGAATGTGCGGTTTGTCGTCCATATGGATTTGCCGAAAAACGTAGAGAGCTATTATCAGGAAACGGGCCGTGCCGGACGAGACGGGCTGCAGAGCGACGCTTTGTTGTTTTTCAGCTGGGCGGATGTCGTCAAGCTAAAGGGCTTTGCCGAGGTCGAGGGAAACCAGGCTCAGTCCGAGATAATGCTGAAAAAGCTCAACATTATGGGCGAATTTGGCGAGATCAACACCTGCCGACGCCGATTTCTGCTCAATTATTTTTCCGAGGAGCTCAAGGAAGATTGCGGCAACTGCGACAACTGCAACACGGTATTCGAACGGATCGACGGAACGGTGATCGCTCAAAAGGCATTGAGCGCGGTCTATCGGACCGAGCAGCGGTTCGGGATGAGCTATCTGATCGATTTTCTACGAGGTTCGCAGGCACGCACGATCCGCGATGAGCATAAAAATCTGAAAACATACGGCATCGGGGCCGACATCTCAAAAGACGAGTGGTTTGCCTATTTCAAGGACCTCATCGCTCAGGGTTTTCTGGCTCAAACAGCGGGCCAATATCCCGTGATCGTCCTAACAGACGCAAGTCCGGGCGTTCTTCGGGGCGATACTCCGGTGCAGTTGATCAAGGTCAAGGCGAAAGAGGAGAAGCGGCCGTCGCTCGTATCCGGCGTCACGCATCCGTATATTCCCGAGCTTTTCGACAGCCTCAGGCGGCTGCGTGCGGCATTTGCCCGCGATGAGAACGTGCCGCCGTATGTCGTGTTTTCGGACGTGACGTTGGTCGAGATGGCGACATATTTACCGCAGAACGATTGGGAAATGCGGCGTATTTCCGGCGTCGGCGACCTGAAATTTGATAAATACGGTGCCGATTTTCTAGCTGAGATCCGCGATCATTGCCGGAAAAACAGCCTTGTCTCACGAATCGATCTGAAAGTGCAGAAACGTGAACGCAAAACCCGCACAAAAAGGGACGCGGGAGGCAATGACACGTATCGCACAACACTAAATATGTTTCGCGACGGAATGTCGGCGGCCGAGATCGCCCGGAAAAGAGGTTTGACGGTAACTACTGTCGAGGGACACCTTGCAAAATTTATCGCGACCGGTGAGATAAGCCTCGACCGAGTCGTGCCGCCCAAAAGGGCAGAAACGATCAGACGAGCGATAGATAAATTTGCCGATAGCGAAGCATTGTCGCCGATCAAAGAGTATTTGGGTGAGGACTATAGCTACGGAGAGATCCGGGCTGTAATAGCTGCGGCAGGCTGGTGATGATATGAAACTGGTACATCTTTTATTTCTGATCCTGGTTTTTGCAACGGGATCGTACGGACAATTGGTTTCGTCCCCTGATGGCCGCGTTGGCGTCGAATTCAAATTGACGAGTAACGGCGAGCCGGTTTACACGGTCAAATTCAAGGATAAGACAGTCGTTAGGGAGTCAAACCTTGGGTTTGAGATCGCCGGCCAACCCGATATGATCTCAAATTTCCGTGTGATCAGTACCGAGATCACGCGATCGGATACGACCTGGAACCCGGTTTGGGGCGAGGAGCGCGAAATCCGGGACAATCACCGTCAGCTTGTCGTCACACTTGAGCAAAAATTGGATGAAAAGCCACCGGCAAGGACGATCGTCATCCGGTTTCGCGTTTTCAACGACGGCGTCGGCTTTAGATACGAGTTTCCTAAACAAGACGGGCTCGGTTATTTTACCGTCAAAGAGGAGCGAACTGAGATCAACCTGACCGGCGATCACAAGGCGTTTTGGATACCCGGCGATTACGATACGAACGAGTATCGTTACTCGACCACTCCGCTCAGCCAAATTCACGCTCTTGAGGCCAGTAAACGCGACGAGATCGGGACACGTGTTCCGGCCGGCGACAATGTAGTCCAAACTCCGTTGATGATGAAGTCCGCCGACGGGCTCTACATCAACATTCACGAGGCCGCACTCGTCAACTACCCGGCAATGTACCTTGCCGTCGATCCACAGACATTTGGAATGTCCACGCGTCTAGCACCCAACGCGGTCGGCAGTAAAGCATTTCTTCAAACGCCCGCAAAGACGCCCTGGAGGACGATCATCGTCAGCGATAAGGCGGCGGACATACTGATGTCACGGATCGTGCTCAATCTAAATGAACCGACCCGGCTGGCGGATACATCCTGGATCAAACCGCAGAAATTTGTCGGCGTTTGGTGGGAGATGCACATCGGCACCGCGACGTGGAACTATGCCGACGGAACCAGCGTCAAGCTTGGTGAGACTGACTGGAGTTCGCTAAAGCCGAATGGCAAACACGGGGCGAACACCGCTAACGTCAAGCGTTACATCGATTTTGCTGCCAAAAACAAGATCGACGGCGTGCTCGTCGAGGGGTGGAACGTCGGATGGGAAGACTGGTACGGCAACTGGAAAGAAGAGGTATTCGATTTCGCGACGCCGTATCCGGACTTTAACGTTGACGAACTCCAGCAATACGCCAAAACGAAAGGCGTCAAACTGATAATGCACCACGAGACCTCGGCCTCGGTGACCAATTATGAACGGCGGATGGACGACGCATTTCGATTCATGAAACAGCACGGTTATGACACGGTCAAAACAGGTTATGTCGGCCGCATCATTCCGCGGGGCGAGTATCATGACGGTCAATGGATGGTCAATCATTACAACCACGTCGCCGATCGTGCGGCTCGGAGCAAGATAATGATCGACGCACACGAACCGGTTCGCCCGACCGGCTTACAGCGAACGTACCCGAACTGGATGGCGTCGGAGGCTGCTCGCGGTAACGAATTCAACGCGTGGAGCGTCGGCAATCCGCCGGAGCACGAAACGATACTACCGTTCACCCGATTGGTCGGCGGCCCGATGGATTACACGCCCGGAATATTTCAGATCAAGCTCGACGTCTATCAAGCGGGCAAAAAGGAGCAGGTTCACACGACACTGGCCAAGCAACTCGCGCTTTACGTGACGATGTACAGCCCGCTGCAGATGGCAGCAGATCTGCCGCAAAATTACGAAAAGCACCTCGATGCTTTTCAGTTTATCAGTGACGTCGCCGTCGACTGGGACGAGACCTATGTATTAGAGGCCGAACCCGGCGATTATCTTACCATCGCCCGAAAGGCCAAGGGCAAAAATGAGTGGTTCGTTGGAGCGATCACTGACGAAAATTCACGAACGGCGACGGCCGCTTTCCAATTCCTGAGTCCGGGCCGCCAATATCTCGCGACGGTTTACGCCGATGCTCAGGACGCTGATTGGGAAAAGAACCCGGCGGCATATACGATCGAAAATTACATTGTGAATAAGGACACGGTGCTAAAAATGCGGCTTGCTGCCGGTGGCGGAGCAGCGGTCAGCATCAAGTCAGCGACTCCCGGTGACGTCCGAAAATACACTAACTATCGCTGATGCATTAACAAATACGAAAAAAACACGTAGAATCATCATAGTAATTGCTTATAGAATTATAAATATTTGGAGAAAATACTGATGAAGATCGGCTTACCAAAGGAAATAAAAGACAACGAATATCGCGTGGGATTGACGCCGGCAGGCGTTCAGGCATTAACGCACGCAGGGCATACGGTTTACGTTCAGAAAACGGCCGGCGAAGGGTCCGGATTTAAGGACGAACAGTACGTCAAAGCGGGCGGAAATATGCTCGACACCGCGGACGAGGTTTGGGCAACCGGCGACATGATCGTTAAGGTCAAGGAGCCGGTCGCACCCGAATATCCGCGAATGCGTGAGGATCAGGTTCTTTTCACTTACCTGCACCTCGCACCGGAGTTCGAATTGACCAAGCAGATGCTCGAACGCAAGGTCACGGGCGTAGCGTACGAAACGATCACGAGCGGCCGCCGTTTGCCGTTGCTCATTCCGATGTCCGAAGTTGCCGGACGTATGTCCGTGCAGGTCGGTGCGACCTATCTCGAGAAAATGAACGGTGGCAAGGGTATTCTTCTTGGCGGCGTTCCCGGAGTTCCGGCCGCAAACGTCGTTATCATCGGCGGCGGCATTGTCGGTAC
Organism: Pyrinomonadaceae bacterium; assembly: GCA_017983495.1. Taxonomy (GTDB): domain Bacteria; phylum Acidobacteriota; class Blastocatellia; order Pyrinomonadales; family Pyrinomonadaceae; genus OLB17. The sequence goes on from JAGOBH010000019.1 coordinate 4,983, forward strand.
CGAGGCTGCCAAAATGGCCGTCGGCCTGGGAGCAAAGGTCACGATCATTGACCGCGACCTCGACCGTCTGCGTCAACTCGACGACATTTTCCTGTCGAAAGTTCAGACGCTCGCTTCGTCGCGATACCAGATCGAAGAAGCTATCTCGCACGCCGATCTCGTTATCGGTGCCGTGCTGGTTGTCGGTGCTGCGGCCCCGAAACTCGTCACACGCGACATGCTGCATCTGCTGCCGCATGGCTCGGTGCTCGTCGACGTTGCCGTCGATCAGGGTGGATGTTTTGAAACGACGCACGCAACGACGCACTCGAACCCGACCTATTACGAAGAAGGCGTTCTGCACTATTGCGTAGCCAACATGCCGGGAGCCGTGCCGCGTACGTCGACCTTTGCGTTGACCAACGCTACGCTGCCATACGCACTCGACCTTGCCAACAAGGGATTTGAGCGTGCGATCGCCGAGGACGCCGGCCTATACGAAGGTGTCAATACCTACGCAGGGAAGCTGACGTATGAGGCGGTGGCGACATCGCAGGGCCTCGAATATACGCCGCTCGACACGTTGCTAGACCTCAAATCGGCATCGGCCTAATTGGTGGCCAGTGACCAGTGGTCAGTGGTCAGTTGATTGGATCTGGCCACTGGCCACCGACAACTGGCCACTGTTTTTATGTACGAATTTGCCGTTACACCAGCTGTTACTCAGCTTCGCCGTCCGGGCGTGATCATCACTGATGTCGCGGCCGAGAGCCTGGCTGAGGAACTCGATCTTGCCCCAAACGACCGGATCGTTCGGGTCAACGGTCGGCCTGTGCGCGATTATCTCGATTTTCGCTTTCAGACGGCGGGCGAGACCGAGCTGACGTTTCAGGTCAAAAAGGTTAATGGTGAGACCTGGGACATCGAACTCGAACGCGAAGAAGGTGAGGATTTCGGGCTCGAATTCGAACAGATCGTGCCGCGGCAATGTGCTAACGAATGCCTGTTTTGCTTTTGCAAGGGCAACCCCGAGGACGCACGGCCGTCGCTGTTTGTCCGCGACGAGGACATCCGACTCTCATTTCTATACGGCAATTACACCACGCTCTCGTCCATAACTGAGGACGAGATGAAACGCATCATCGAGCAGCGTCTGTCGCCGCAGTACGTTTCGGTGCATGCGACCGACCTCAAAACGCGTGCGTATCTGCTCGGCGTTGACGAATCTCGTGCCGATATCTCGGATAAGCTCGAACGCCTGCTAGCCGCCGATATCGAATTGCATGCTCAGGTCGTGCTTTGCCCTGAGATCAATGACGGAGCTATCCTCGAAAAGACGCTGAGGGACCTTGCCGCTCATTACCCTAAGGTAGTCTCGACCGCCGTCGTTCCCGTCGCGCTCACTCGTTACAATACGGACACGCGTCTGACCCGCGTCACGCCCGAATTTTGCCGTCGAACGATCAAAGAGGTCGAAAAGCTGCAAAAGGAATTTCGCAAGACGCTGGGCGTCACCTTCGCATTTTTGGGCGACGAAATATATCTGAAAGGCGGCGTCGAAATTCCAACGCGGCGGCACTACGGCAACTATCCCCAGATCGAGGACGGCGTCGGGATGATCCGTTCGTTCCTGAACGCGATCGAGACAGTGTTTGACCGCGTCGCGGCCGAGCCCAAACGCTCGGAGGCCGTTGCACTTGCACGCAAGTTTTTCAAGGACGTCAGAACGCACCCCGAGGCGCGCGTTCCCGAGATGACGGTTGCGACCGCTCCGGCGCGTCTGCATCCGCGGATCGGGCAGCTCAAAGGCACGTTTCTGACCGGCGAGATGTTCGCCCCGATCCTGCGTGAGCAGATCGACCGGTACAACTCGCTGACAGGATCCAAGCACGAAGTGCTGGCCGTGCCGAATACCTATTTTGGCGGTGACGTTTCGGTCGCGGGATTGCTTACGGGCAAGGATTTTCTCGCTGTTAGTGAGCAGATCAGCGGCGATTTTGCGGTCATCCCAAAGATCACGATCAAATCCGACGAACCCATCTTTCTCGACGGTATGACGTACGACGACCTAAAGAGCCGGTTTCCCGTTCCGGTTTACGACGTCGATATCGACGGCCTCATCGACCTGCTTACCAATTAAAAAAAACGGCGGGCATCTCAGCCCGCCGCATCAGAAGGAGTGGGAGGAACAACGTCAGTTTCGCTGAAAGTTGTAAACGATCACGCCTGTCACCTTGACCGGTACATTTGAAAGCAGCGTCGGCGAAAATCGTGCGTTTCGGGCCGCCTGTTCGGCCGGGCCGCGGAGCACCGGGTGGCCGCCGACGGCATTGGCTGAGATCACCCTGCCGGTTTCGTCAATGGTCACCTGAACCTCGACCTTGCCTTGAGCATTGATGGCGATCGCGGCGGCCGAGTAATTTGGCTTGGGCAAATGCGTCGCACGTCCGTTGACCACGCCGATAGATCTGGGCGGGCCCTGGCGAACCACGACCAGATCTTTCTTGGGCGGGGGCACATCTTCGACCTCTTCTTTAGGAACAACATTGGTCACGATCCCCGTCGGTCCGGTCGGGCCGTTCTGGTCAGTCGGGCGACCGCTGCCGATCGGGTCGATGTCATTTTTGCCCAATGTAAATGCTCCCTCGGGCCGTGCGGCCACGGTGTTGGCGACTGTTGATGTGGTGGTCGGAGCGATGGTCGGTTCGTTGACCGTTGCCATATTTTCCTTGCGTTCGGGAAGCACGCTGTTGTCGCGGACCGGAGCCGTCTGTTGCCGCGGCGTGACCGGTTCGGGCATGGTCGCGGCCATTTCGACCGGGGCGATCAGCTCGGACATCTCAAGCGAGCCGTTACCGAGGCCAAAATCCTGAGCGTAGATACTTGCCACGACGGCGGCCAGAAATACGATACCGACGACAACGGACGAAACCATAAAATAACTGCTTCTGTTTTTGAAATCTGCAGTTTCGGGTTCTGATTCGATCAATCTATCAAACATATATTCCTCCTTTCCGGTGCCTACGGTTTTTGTTCAGGAGATCGACGAATTCGACTTCCTGGCTAACTTAGACACCGGCCAGAGGAAAAGGTTCCCGGGCGGCGGAAAAATAAATGTGCAGTCAGGCGGAAAGGAGCGGATTGTACATCATGATGGCATGATTTTCGGTCACGAGCTCTTCGCTCAGCATGCCGTCGATGAGGCTGGTCGAGCGTTTCCAGATGCGGTTATGACGGGTGTAGCCGCCCCACGGCTGCATCTTGATGAGGTGGTCGGTCTCATAGACCTCGTACTTAAATTCGGGTTCGCGGTCGGAGAGAAGTTCGCCGTTCAGGTATTCGTCATCGATCCAGAGGTCGATACGGAAATTCTGATCCGTATTGTTGGTCAACTGAATATCGACGTAATTGTATGAGAGCGTCGCACCACAGGCGAACGGGATCTTGCGGTTGATGTCAGGGAACACGTCAAAGCCGTGCCGCCAGCGTTCCGAAACCGTCAACGGCGAGTGCAACGCCATCCAGTAGAGCAGATTGCCGAGTTGGCAAAGGCCGCCGCCGATGCCTTTTTCGATCTTGCCGTTATGCAGAACGAGGCCCTCAAGAAAACCGCGTGACGCCGTCGGGCGTCCGACCAGCCGCCAGAGCGAAAACGTCTGTCCGGGCTTGATGACCACGCCGTTGACGGGTGCGATCGCGAGCCGTAGATTGGTGATCTTGTTGTGCTGCAGGTACATCTCGACGTCGCGGAGCGGCCGCAGCATCATTGTTTTGTGGCGGAAGATCGAATGGTCGATGCCTGAATTCGCGACCGGACGGGCGTAAATCGACGAATTTACCATCCATTTCAAACGACGCTTTGCGATGTAGTATTCACGCCCCGCGAGACTGCGTAAATAGCTGCGTTTCTGTGGTTTAGCGACGTTGAGGGTGTTCATTGTAAAGCAGTGAATTCAGAACGAATAGAGATTCTAACACGGCCTGCGGCCGAATCACGAAGCGTTCAGTTCACTTCGCGTTTTTCACAGAAATGATCTCTGCCGCGATCGAGACGGCGATCTCTTCGGGCGAATGGCTATTGATGGGAATGCCGATAGGCGTGCGGATTCGGGCGAGGCGTTCGCGGTCAAATCCTTCGTTTTCAAGAGCTGTCATCAGCGTTTTCATCTTTGCTCGGCTGCCAAGAACGCCGAAATAACCGATATCGTGATCAAAAAGCGAGCGTATTACGATCTCGTCAAACTTGTACCCGAGCGTCATCACCACAACGTAAATATCATCGCCATTTGGAATGTGATCGCCGATCTTTTCGTAACCTTCAATAATGGTGATCTCGTCGACAAACTGGTTCTTACGTATTGTATTTAGCTCAGGCCGGTCATCAAACACGCTGATTCGAAAATCCAATTTCGACATCATTTCGCTCAACGCCAGTGCACAGTGCCCGCCGCCGATGATGAAGAGTTCGTTTGCGGTGCCAAGTTTTTCGGAATAAATGAACTCGGTTTCACTGGTTCTTGTGAAAAAACGGTGGGATAGATCAAGTACTTTCTCAGCAATTTGAAATTTCACATTTGAAAGTTCAAAGGTGGTTGGATTTCGTTGGAGAAGATTCGCGACTATCGAGTTGA
>JAGOBH010000016.1 GCA_017983495.1 Pyrinomonadaceae bacterium
GTTCCCGGTCTTGGTTTCGCCGGGGCTGCCGGCGGGACCGGAATGTCAGCCATCACGACCGGGTTTTCCCTGAGTATCTTGCTCTTGAGCACCTCTTCCTTCTCGTTTTCCAGCTTGGTGCGGACAAACTGTCTCGGCGGAACCTCGCGTCCGTCCGGGTCCGCCGGATCCTTTACTCCGGTCGAGATCAATATATGCCGGACATCATATGCCAGCTTATCCGGGCCGTCGCTTCCGGCTCTTCCGGACTTTTTCTCAAGCTTGATAACGTGATAGCCAAAATCGGTCTCGGTCAGTTGGGGCGAGATCGTTCCGGGCCGTAATGCCAGGGCCGCCTTTTCAAACGCCGAAAGCATTCTTCCCTCGGGAACGTCTCGGTAGAGCCCGCCGCTCTTTGTCCCGTCTTCTGCAACGTTGCCGGAATCGTCGCTAAATTCATCAGCCAACTTAGCAAAATCCTCACCCGCTATTGCCCGTGCAAGTAAAGCCTCCGCCTCGGCTTTTTTCTTCTCGGTCCCAAACTCCGGGTGTTTTCGAATGTAATCGCTTACCTCGTCATCCGAAACCATCACCGCCGCAGCATTTTTTTCGGCCGCAATTTTGGCCAGAAACTGCGCTTGCTGCAGCTTTACCTTTAATCCGACCCGCGTAAAGAAACCCGGTTCGAGCTTAGTTGCCCTGAGTTTACTGTCAGCCACAAGTAGCGAGAACTTGGCAAACATCGTCCTTGCCAGTGATCTCTCTTCATCGGTCGCCTTCATCGATTCGGCACCGCCATTACGACGACGCAATTCGAGCTTGATCTTCAAAAAGTCTTCAAATCTAGCCTCGTTTTCGGGCTCCTTATAAAAACTCTCAACACGCACGTTGCTGACCGACGTAAGCAGCTCTTTCTTGAGCGGCTTATTGATCAACTCTTCAAATTCGATGGCGACGACTTCGTTTCGAATACTCTCAAGCTCGCCGATGTTCACGGGGTCGTTTAGTGCACCGTCCTTTACCGCCTGACAGGCATATGCGAATAGTTCCCTAAGACTCTCAACTTGGTTGGATCTGAACTCCGGATCCGAATTCAACTTCTTAAAGCTATCGGGACTCGCTGCCTTTAAGTCGGCCGTCAGCAACTGCCAGTCCTCGGTTTCAAATCGCGTAACGCATTCATAAACCGGTGCCTTTGCCGCCGCGCTGTTCGTGGCCGAACCCTGTCCGGACGAGCCTCCGAACAGCAACGTGATCGCCGTGATGGCCATCAAAAAATGTCCTGCAATTCGACCCATCGTACCTCCGGGGCTCATCTGAATGCCCGCGTAAATTACCGAACTATCTAGTTCCTCATCAAACTCGCGTCATCGACGTCGACCGACTCTTTGTTTCGGAAGAACGCGATTATGATGCCAAGGCCGACGGCGGCTTCGGCGGCGGCGATCGACATGACCATAAAGACGAACAGCTGTCCGGTCACATCGCCGTAATGCCTCGAAAACGCCACGAACGTGAGATTTACGGAATTGAGCATCAGCTCGATACACATGAACATCCCGATCGCGTTGCGTTTGAAAACAACGCCGACCGCTCCGATCGTGAACAAAATTCCTGAAAGTGCCAGGTAACTGGCTAAACTTGGTTCCATGATGTTTAGACCAGAGGCTTTTCTTCGTGCCTCAATTCAAGCTCCTTAGCAATGACCAGTTCGAGTTTCGCCTGGCTCATTCGCCTGACCAGGATAACCGAACCGATGATCGCCATCAGTAGCGAAATTCCGACGATCTCTACCGGCAGAAGATACTCGGTGTACATCGCCTGTCCGATGCTCAGCGTCTCTCCGGCCGTCTTTGCCTGATCGGCGGCGACGCTCGGGGCACGCATGACAGCGTAAAAAATGAAAAATGTCTGGGCCAGCAGCAGAACGCCGAGGCCTCCGCCAAGCGCCCACAGATATTTGAGCCGGTTTGCCGTCTGCACCTCGTCAAGATTGAGCAGCATGATGACGAAGATGACCAGGACCATGATCGCACCGGCATAGATCAATATCTGCACCGCCGCGATGAACGGGGCGGCCAGCGTGACGTATATGCACGACAGCGAAATAAAAACGCCAACCAGTGACATCGCACTATAAAGCGGATTTCGGTGATAGACCATCGAGATCGCACAGGCGATGGCGAGGCCCGCAAAGATAAAAAATAATACCGTTCCCACCATAAGAACCTTATTTCAACGCAGAGGCCGCTGAGAACGCAGAGAGAGCAATTTATGAAAGCAATGGAACTGCAGGTCTTACTCTGCGTCCTCTGCGATCTCTGCGTTAAAACTCCTAACGATTCAAAAAGAACACAATGACGATCGTCAGGATGACATTACCCAGAGCGACCGGCAGCAAAAACTTCCAGCCGAAATTCATCAGCTGATCGAAACGAAATCGCGGCAGCGTGCCGCGTATCCAGATATAAAGGAACAAAAATCCGCAGATCTTCGCGACAAACGCGAACATGCTGATCAGAGCGTACGGTATCGAACCCGGTTCGAACAGATGCCCGAGGCCCGGAACGTACCAGCCGCCCAGAAACAACACGGTACACATCACCGAAACGGTGAACATGTTGACGTACTCGGCCATGAAGAACAACGCGAATTTGAGTGCCGAGTATTCCGTGTGAAATCCGGCGACCAGCTCGGTCTCAGCTTCGGGCAGATCGAACGGCACACGGTTCGTCTCGGCAAAAGCCGAGATCAGGAACACGATGAAACCGATGAACTGCGGAATGATGAACCATTTGAACGGCGAACGGATCTGAGCATAAATAATGCCGTTCAGGTCGAGCGTGCCGGCGAGTATGACGACACCGATGACAGATGCTCCCATCGCGAGTTCGTACGAGATCATCTGTGCCGACGAACGCAGGCCGCCCATTAAGCTGTATTTGTTGTTCGACGACCAGCCCGCAAGAGCGATGCCATAAACGCCGACCGACGTGATACCGAGCACGAAGAGCACGCCGACATCGATCTGAGCGATCGTTAGCGGCATATTCTTTGCCTGTTCTGCGATCCAGACGGTTGCGTCACCGACGTACGCAATCCCGGCGACGTACGGCACGAGCCAGCTGAGCGGGTCGGCGATACGCGGGCCGAACGGATACACCACCATCGGCATCAGAGCACACGTCAAGGCGATGAGCGGGGCCAGAAAATAGACGAATTTCGTCGATTTATCAGGCGTCAGATCTTCTTTGAAGACAAATTTCAGTAGGTCGGCGAACGGTTGGAACAGTCCCCACGGCCCGGCCCGGTTTGGCCCGATGCGGCCCTGGATCCAGCCCAAAACCTTGCGTTCCGCAAGCACGGTGTAGGCAACGACCATCATCACCCCGCCAAACGCCACACCGATGGCGGCAAGCGAAACGATGAACGGAAATGCAGTTTTTAGAACAGATTCCATAACAAAAACTATTTACCGACCAGTGACCGGTCAGCCACGCCAACTGCGGCGGCTCCTGCCATTTCTTCGTCAAGCGGTTTGCCGTCGAGCGCGAATTGAGCGAGCGGCGACACGAGCAGATTGCCCGGTTTCGGGTTGCCGTGTGCGAGCAGATGAAACTGCTCGGTCTTGCTCGTCATCGTCGTCAGACGGTGCAACTTATGTCCGACACGCGGCGTTTCGGTGTTCATCGCCGCATCGTCGCTCATCGCTTCGACCTGTTTCTTGAGTTCGCCGATCGCGGCATCCGAGTTGCCGCCGCTGATCGCGTACTTGACCTGAACCGGGTTCGATTCGTCCTTAAGTGCCGGATAACGCAGGCCTTCGTATGCCGAAACGCTGTCGGCAAGCGATTTGAACACCAGCGACGCCGAAAAATCGTAGCCAAAATCGACGCCCATTTCGCGTGCGATCAGCGATGTGATCATCCAGTCCGGTTTCGAACGATGCAGCGGCTCGATCGCCTTGCGGACACGCTGAACGTTGCCGGCGTTATTGGTAAAGGTACCGTCAACCTCGGCAAAACTCGCTGCCGGGAAGACGACATCGGCATATTCGCACGTCTCGGTCAGGAAAAGCTCCTGAACGGCGACAAAATCCTTGCCCGCCAGCATTCCCGCGTCCTGCAGACTGCCACCGACAAGAACCGCTTTGGCGTTCTTGACGACGTCAGCGACCGGTTTGCGACCCGCCATCATATCGTTAGCACCGACTGAATTGTTGTATTTCGCGAGCGGATGGATCGTAACACGGCGGCCTTCGCCGGCAAATTTTGCCGCCGTACCAGCTAGTGCCGCCTGAGCCGCGGACGAAAGTTCGCTGCCGAACATGATGATCACGTCGCCGCTGGTTTCGCTGACCGTCGCCCTCGCTTTTTCGATCTCTTGTTTATCTATGCCGAGTTTTCCTGCCGCCATCGCGTCGCTTGCGGCGTCGGCAAATGCGAGTGCAAATGCGTCGGTCGAACCGGCTTTGATGTGGATGAACTGCGTCGCACGCCGCGAAAGATTGATCGGCGTATCGTTGACACAGATGAACTTAGCTCCGCCGTTACGCACGGCCTGTCTGATCTGTTTGGCGGTGTAGCTCTGCTCTTCTTCGGGCTCGCCGCCGATCAGGACGATCGTCTTGGCGTGGCGAATTTCCTTGTGTGTGCAAAGCTCGGTGCTCAGATTGTCGAACACCGCACGCAGGTCGTGGCTCTCGGCGACGGCAAAATTGTCGCTGCCGGCGGCCTCCGCCGCAAAACGCTTGAGCGTAAAGACCGATTCGTTCGTCAGACGCGGGCTCGCGACCACGCCGACCGACTTACCGGCCTCTTTGAACTTGTCCGCCGCAAACTTTACCGCGTCATCCCACGTTGCCGGGATAAGCTTGCCGCCCTTGGTGTAGCGGATCATCGGCGTCTTGATGCGGTCGGCGTGATCGATAAAACCGTGTGCGAAACGAGCCTTGACGTCGAGAAACTCGCCGTTCAGGCCGTTAACGTAGCGGTCGCGGGCGACTACACGGTGGACCTTGCCGCCGCGTGAGCCGATGCTGATCTGCATTCCGTCCGAACCGTAAACATCGGTCGAAACTGTCTGTTCGAGTTCCCACGGACGCGTTTCGTGTCGGTAAACACCGTCGAGCAGTGTGCCGGTCGGGCAAACTTCGATACAGTTGCCGCATTGCGAGCAATTCAGCCAACCGCCATACGTACCGATAACCGTGTTTGCACCGCGGTTGCCGGCCTCGATCGCGTCCTCGCCCATCCACTCGTCGCAGACGCGGGTGCAGCGTTTGCACAAAATGCACCGCTGCGGGTCATTGGCGACGATCGGCGAGAGATATTTCTCGGGGTCGGGACTCTTATTTTCGGTAAACCGCTGCTCGACGTCACCCCAATCGAAGATGACCTCCTGCAGTTCGCATTCGCCGCCGCGGTCGCAGACCGGGCAATCGAGCGGGTGGTTTGCCAGCAGGAATTCACCCATCGAACGCTGTGCCTTTTCGACCTCTTCGCTCTGGGTCGTAACGACCATGCCGTCCGAGCACGAGATCGTGCACGACGTCTGGAGCTTAGGCATTTTGTCGATGCGGACCAGGCACATACGGCAAGAGGCCTGAACGGCGAGGTCCTGATAATAGCAAAACGATGGAACCCCGTGGCCGTTCTCGCGGCACACGTCTATCAGACGGGCACCTTTATCGACCTCGTATTCCTGTTCGTTGATCGTGACTTTAATAAGTTCTGTTGACATTAAACTTTTCGCGTATATCGCGTCTCGGTCGCTTTTTGATCGTCGCTCTCGGGCTCGACGTTATAGGCCGTGATCACGATATTGTCATCGTCTATCTGTTCGAGTTCGGTCCGCCAACCCCATCGCGGTGTATCAGGGCCTGTGTAGTACGTGCCGAAAGCTGAAAACTTGTCAGCCGCCTCGCCTTCGGAAAACATGATTCCCGTAGACATGTGAAAACTATCGACCCACGCCATCTGAAATTTGTTTGTCGCGATATCAAAACCAAATATTGCGACACCGTCAAAAGGCTTTCCCTGCAAACTGCCCGAATATTCGTGCAACAGAAACCGTCCGCCGAGGATCGGCGTGATCTTGCCCGACATTGGCGATTCGTCGGCGACCACGTCCGGCTCAAACCACGTTTTCGTGGTTCCTGCCCACTCGCCTGCAAATTTCGCAAGATTGCTGTGCGGGCCGGAGCTTAATGACTCCTGAAATTTCATCTGACCGTTTCGCGGCGGCTACTTACCTTTCTTCGCCGGCTTTTCTTCGACCGCTGCGGTCGGCTTCACATTACCCTTTCGCTTCGGGCGTGATTTACCAAAACTACCGGCAAAGATCTTGCCTCTGCGTGAACGCTTGTCTCCCTTTCCCATAATTAACTCCTCAATTCGTCTCTGACGTTAAAATCTATGATCGCTATTTGCCCGTCTTTACAAGCACCGGAACGTTTCCAAACAGTTCCATCAAATAATTCTGGATCGCGTCGTTCGCGGCCAGCTTATTGTGTTCCTCACAAACAAACTTGTTGGTCGTCGGTTCCAGTATCGAAGGCACACCGGCAAATCGCGACTGCGTGTTGGACTCAAGCGAACGTGTCGTAACGACACCGTCACCGTCCGCCAACATCAATTCTTTCAATTCATCGGCGGTTACCTTATCACCCGACGTTTTTGTAAAACCTGACGGTTTGAACATCGTCTTCAAGGAACCCGATTTCTTATCGCGGTACATGACGAGCGTGTCCAATGCGTCGTTACATTGAGCACCGACGATGTTGTACGACACCTTTGGTGCTCCGCTACCTGCCGCGAGAGCTTCGTGCAGACGCTTGGCACGGTCGAGCATTGCCGCAAAAAAAGCCGTCGCGGTCCGCCGCTCCGCCAGTTTGAATTGCGACGGAAACCGCTTGTCGTCGATCGCGTTCCAACCGTACTTTGACCACGCCTTCGGGCTGTAAAGATCGATGTCGATCGGCTCGAAATTCTCGTCAAGAACTCTCAGTGTTCCCGGTGCCGGCAGTAGCTGATAAGCAGACGGTATCGTAAACAGGTCAAATCTATCCAGATTCTGGACCCACGGCAGATTGATATTGATCCCACCGATCGCAAATCCGTCGACCAACGATGACAGTGCCAATGCCGACCCTTCGCTTGGGGTTCCCAGCAGCACTATCTTTTCAAAATGTTTCGCCCCTGCCCACGTCGGTTGAGCCTTTCGGACACCCGTCGGGAGATCAGCGTCGCCGTACATCGCCGCGTACCGCGAGATGATCCCGCCCATCGAATGGGCAATAATGTTGAACTTCAGGTTCGGCTGCTTGAGCCGGAGCTTCAGCTTCTCGATCTTTCTGATCAAAAGCCTTGCGTTCTCTACATTGTCGAGCCGCCAGTCGAACGGATAAACAAAGATCGAACTACTTGCTGCCGCGGCTGTCGGGCTTTCCCAGTTCTCTTCGTGATAACCAGCTCTGGTCTTAAATGCTTCGATCAGCCCGCCGTAAACATCGAGCCGCGGGAATATCCCGACCTTGATGCTCCGAAGTACGTCGCCCGGAACGAGGCTGTCACGATTTCGTGACATGTTTGCCGAGATCGGCAGCCTCAGATCGTCGTCCTTTGACCGTGGGGCCTTGAACCACACCACCTCGTTCGTTTTGCTGTTGACCAGTTCCGAACCCGTCAGGCCGGGAATGATGATCACCGGCGTCTTGTCCTGTGCGGCGACAGTCAGTACGGTCACCCCCATCAGCAGAGCGATGGCGAGTAGCGATATCAGACTGGATTTTTGGCCGCGTTTAAGCATTTAGACGTTTGCCGTCACATCCGTTCCGCTGGTTTTGTTATCAAGCCATTTCTTGAAATCTTCCGGAAACTGCTTGATCGCCGACTGTATCGGCCACGCTGCGGCGTCACCGAGCGGACAAAACGATTTGCCCTCGATGTTGTCACAGATATCGAGCATCAACTTAGCGTCTTCCGGCCGACCGCCGCCGTCGGCGATACGGTTAAATATTTTTACGAGCCAGTCGGTACCTTCGCGGCACGGCGTACACCAACCGCACGACTCGTGCTTGTAAAACTCGGTCAGGTTCTTGGTCGATTCCACGATGTCGACCGTTTCGTCCATGACGATAAATCCGCCCGAGCCGACGGATGAGCTCGCCGCGACCAGGCCCTCATAGTCCATCAGCACATTTTTGCCGATGACCTGGCCGGCATTCATGATGTAAACGCTTGAGCCGCCTGGAATTACTGCCTTGAGCCGGTTGCCGCCGCGGATGCCGCCGCAATCTTCCATGATGAACTTTTCCATGTCGGCATAGCCCATCGGCAGCTCGTAAACGCCGGGTTTATTGACGTGTCCGCTGACCGACCAGAGCTTGGTGCCGCCCGATTTCTCGGTACCGAGGGCACGCCATGCGTCGCCGCCCATTTCGATTATCTGCGGAACGGCAGTCAGCGTTTCGACGTTATTGACGACCGTCGGGCTGGCGTAAACGCCCTCGACCGCGGGAAACGGCGGCTTCATACGCGGGTGGCCGCGAAAGCCCTCGAGCGAACTGAGCAATGCCGTCTCTTCGCCGCAGATGTAGGCACCGGCACCCGTGTGGGTGTGGATGTCCATCTTAAAGCCCGAGCCCATGATGTTGTCACCCAGCAGGCCGGCTTCGCGGGCTTCGGCGAGGGCAACATCCATGATGTCGATCAGATATTTGTATTCGCCGCGGGTGTAGATGAACCCGGTGGTCGAACCGAGTGCGACGCCGGCGATGATCATGCCTTCGATCAAGGCGTGCGGGTCGCGTTCCATCAGATAGCGGTCTTTGAACGTGCCGGGCTCCGATTCGTCGGCGTTACAGACGACGAATTTGGTCTTTGGGCTGTCCTTGGGCACGAACGACCATTTCATTCCGGTCGGAAATCCCGCACCACCGCGGCCGCGAAGGGCCGACTTTTTGACTTCCTCGATAATGTCGGCCGGTGCCATCTTGAGCGCCTTTTCAAGTGACTTATAGCCGCCGGTTTCACGATAGACCTTTAGCGTATGCCCATCTTTGATGTGCATTCGCTTAAGTTGTAATGGCTCACAGCCAATTGCCTTGATTTCCATATTAGCCGGAACGCAGGCTGCCAGCCTGCGTGTTTTCTAAAAAACTCGCTCAAATCGGGACTCGCAGACTGGCAGCCTGCGCTCCGTAAAAAGATCAAAGTCCCAGGTCTCTCGCAATGACCAGCGTATCGGTATGCTGGTTAAATTTGACGACCTTGCCGTCACGAAGTTCCCACTCGTGAGCAAAAGGTACCGAGACGCTCTTTCCCGTTTTCAAAAATTTGCCCGAGTAGGTGCCAAATGCAGCGACATTGCCGTCACCGCCGTCGACGATCTTTGCCGGAACGGCCGCAAAGCCTTCCCATTCGGTCCCGATCCGCATAAAAACGCCCGCCAGCACACCTTCGGGGCCGTTGTGCGTACCGCCGTACATAAACCCTTCGGCCTCGGTCCACGCGATATTCGCGTCAAACGCACCCAAAACTCCCGGCACATTCCCCGTCGCAAAATCGTCGTATAAACCTTTAATGATCTCGCCGTTGGTCATAATTTATTTGCACTCGTCTAGGATCTTGTCCACCTTATCGATCGTCAGATCTTCGTGGTAATCAAACCCGATCTGCATCATCGGTGCGGTGCCGCAGCTTCCCAGGCACTCGACGAGCGAGACCGTAAATTTGCCGTCTTCGGTCGTTTCACCCGGGTGAATGCCGAGTTTTGAGCATACGTGGCCGGTAATATCCGGCTCACCCATGATCTTGCACGACAACGTCTTGCAGATCTGGATGTGGTGGCGTCCGATGGGCCGCAGGTTGAACATCGAATAGAACGTCGCGGTTTCCCAGACGTCCGTCACCTCGAGGTTCAAGAACCTGGCCAGAAAATTGACGCCCGGATTATCGACCCAGCCGCGTTCGCGCTGAATGACGAACAACAGCGGAATCAGCGCCGACCGCGTACGGTCAGCCGGATACTTAGCCAAATGCGACTTCATCTCGTCGACGACGGCCGGCGAAAACTCGGCGACTTCGTCCGAAACGACTATCTTGTCCGTATAACTTGTTGGAGTTGCTGCTGCCATGATTATCTATCGATCTCCCCAAGCACAATATCCAAACTACCGATGATGGCGACGACGTCGGCGATCATCTCGCCTTCGGCCATGACGGGCAGTGCCGAGAGGTTTACAAAGCTCGGCCCGCGGAAATGCACTCGTTCCGGCTTCGGCCCGCCGTTCGATTTCATATAAACGCCGAGTTCGCCCTTGGACGCCTCGATCGCGTGGTAAACCTCGCCTTCCGGTACGTTGAAGCCCTCGGCGACGATCAGGAAGTGGTGGATGAGCGAATCCATATGCTTACGCATATCGTCGCGATCGGGCAATACCACCTTCGGGGCGTCGGCCTTGATCGGCCCGGGCTTGAGTCGGTCGAGCGCCTGACGGCAGATCTTGTACGATTCGAGACACTCACGCATGCGGACCTTGAATCTCGCCCAAACGTCGCCGTCCTGTTCGACCGGAATGTCAAAATCGTATGTTTCGTAACCCGAATACGGGTTATCGCGCCGCAGGTCGAGATCGACGCCGCTGCCGCGAAGGCTCGGGCCGGTCACGCCCCAGCTGATCGCCTCTTCGGCGGAAATTATGCCGATGCCCTTGGTGCGGCTCTGCCAGATGGTGTTTCCCGTGACGAGCGTGTCGAACGTATCCATCGCCTCGGGGAAATCAGCCATAAACTGATTGCACTTGAATTCAAATCCCGCCGGCAGGTCCATCATCAGGCCGCCGATACGGAAATAGCTCGGCGTCATACGTCCGCCCGAGGCTGATTCGATCAGGTTAAGTATCTTTTCACGCTGGCGGAAACAGTAAAAGAACACCGACATCGCACCGATGTCGAGACAGTGTGTTCCCAGCCAGACCATGTGCGACGCGATACGCTGCAGTTCGCACATCAGGACGCGTATGACCTGTGCCCTTTCCGGGATCTCGATCTGCAGCAGCTTTTCGGCGGCCATCACATACGCAAGGTTATTGCCGAGCGGATTGAGATAATCCATTCGGTCGGTGATGACGATGCCCTGTTGATATTTCTTGTATTCAAAGAGCTTCTCCATACCGGTATGGAGATAGCCGATGTCGGGGATAGCCTTGATGACGAGTTCGCCGTCCAGCCGCAGGTCGAGCCGTAGCACGCCGTGTGTACTAGGGTGCTGCGGGCCCATCGACAGGGTCATCTGCGATTCGAGGGCACTGTCCATGACCTCGAACTGGCTCGGAATATTTTCTGCTGCAACGCTCATATTGATCGCGTACTAGTTCATGCTGTACGGCTCGTAGCCGCGCAGCGGATAATCCTTTCTCAGTGCATGCCCGTCAAAATCCGACGGCAGAAGAATACGTCTCAGATCAGGGTGGCCCGTAAATACGATACCCAACAGATCGTATGTCTCGCGTTCGTGCCAATCGGCGGTTCGCCAGACGGGTGTCACCGTCTCGACCTTTGGGTCGTCGTCGCTAAGCACGACCTTTAGCCGCAGACGATCGTGGTGCTTGGTGCCGAGCAGGTGGTAATTCACCTCAAACCGCGGATCTTCCTCAGGCCCGCGGTCCGCTCCGCACAGGTCGGCGAGCATGTCGAAGCCCTGGTCGTCGCGCAAAAATTCGCACGTTTCATAGATCCACTCACGGGGGACGATGACCGTCACCTCGCCGAGCGCGTCCTTGACGTCCGCCACCCATTCGGCGTTCTTTGCTTTCAGCTTTTCCACGTATCCGTGAAGTTTCTCAGTCATAACAAAACTTTAACTCTGCGGTAAACCCCTTTACGAACTTCGACGCCGTTCGTGCTTGGACGGCACGGTGTACGGCCGTGACGTTTCGCCCGCGGCGACGTCGGCCTGCATTTCGCGTTCGAGCGCAGTGCCCTCGGTCACAGGCAGCGTTCCCGGGACCAGCGACTGGCGTGATTCGGCCTCAAACGTGTCGCGGCGATCCTTGATCGATTCCTTCATGATCTTGTCCTGAAGCATCGTGATCGCATGGACCAGCATCTCGGGACGCGGCGGGCAGCCCGGGATATAGATGTCGACGGGGACGATCTTATCGACGCCCTGGACGATCGCGTAGTTATCAAATACGCCGCCCGACGTCGCACAGGCTCCCATCGAGATGACCCATTTCGGTTCGGGCATCTGATCGTAGATGCGTCTCAGTACAGGTGCCATCTTTCGCGACACGCGGCCCGAGACGATCATGCAATCGGCTTGTCGCGGGCTGGCACGAAACGTCTCAGCGCCAAAACGCGAGATGTCCTGACGCGACGATGCCGTGCCCATCATTTCGATGGCACAGCACGCCAGACCGAACGTTGCCGGCCATATGCTGTTCTTTCGCGACCAGTTGATGACAGCGTCGATGTTGACGGTGACGACGTCCGGCAGCGATTCAAATAGTGTATTTTCAAGTCCCATGTTTAGGTTATGCCGCCCGTTTCAGTTCGCGGTTCTGCCGTGCCATTTCCTTTGCTTCGGCACGAGCCTCGGCCTTAGCCTGGATTCCCCAGTCAAAAGTTCCCTTCTTCCAAACGTATATGTAGCCGATCACCAAGGTCGAGATAAACACAAGCATTTCGATGAACGCGATCATCCCGAAGGCGACGCCGCTGATCTTCTCTTCCATTAGCAGCGACTTGAAGGCGACGGCAAACGGGACCATGAACAGGACTTCGATGTCGAACAAGAGGAAAATGACCGCGACCGTGTAAAACTTGACCGAGTATTTGTCGTGAGCCGACCCGACCGGGTCCTTGCCGCATTCGTACGGCATCAGTTTGGTGGCGGTCCGTTTTTTCGGGCCGATCAACTGGGTGACCAGCAACTGGCTGGCCGCGAATCCGGCGGCGACTAGGAACATCACCGCGATCGGAGCGTAATCCATTAGGCTGAATTCTGACATTTAGACCCCTGAACCTACCTGTTGAGAAAAATGCGAACATCGCGGGTGTTGATCCCGCTCTAACAAATCAGTTTGAGACTTTTGGCACAAACTCAATCGTAAGTTAAGCCTCTATTAGTGTCAAGGCAGTCAGACGCCCGTTTCAGGCGAATCTCGGATGCCTCTAAGTCAAATAATTCGTTGACCTTAATTGAGCCCGTATGCTAACTTCAAGTATGGCAGACCGTGCCACAAATCCGCTGTTTTCCCGCTAGTCATCCGGATAATTTTACGTTGTGATCTCAGGCTTTAACACAGATATAGAATTCGACGGTGTCGTGTATCACGTACAAACCGAAGATAAGGGTGTGTCCACCCGCAAGATCATCTCGCTCGTCTATGACGGCGGGACCATTTTGGCGAGCAAACGGACGACCTACGACGACCTCGTCGAAGCCGGTTTTGACGAATCGGTGCTGGCCGGGCGTGTCCAGAAACAGCACGGGCTGATATGTGCCGCGATCCGCGCCGGCCGTATCAATGATCTTAAAGAGATGACCTCCAAAGCGAGTGCCGCCGCCCGTGCCGCCTTGCACGAAGCCGCACCGGCCGCCGAGCCGGCGTTGGTCACGACCGCGGTGCCGGTCGCCCAAGTCGAGACTCAGAAAGTGATCAGCATCATTCCGCCCGAGCCGCCGCCAACAGCGTATGTGCGGTCGGTCGAGATCGAGATGCCCAGTATTCCCATCACGGTCGTCACAGAAGAATTTACGGCGGACGAGTTTTTCGACCTGCCGATGTTCGAGGACGTCGAGATCATCGACGAGCTCGACATACTTCCGGCCGAGGCGGTCGAGGTCGTCAGCGAACTTTCGGGCAAGGAACGCCCGTCAAATACCAAGCTCGGGATCGAACTACTCGGCGATACCAAATTTAAGGGCGGTGACCGCGTCACTGTCAATATCATGATCTGCCGTGGAACCGACCGTAAGGTCGTTCCCGAAGCACAGATAATGGTCAAGGTGCTCGGTTCGAGCTTTCGCCCGGTGATATTTCACGCCAAATCGGACAACAACGGGCTGGCGAAAGTTCACCTGCAGCTGCCGCATTTCACGGCCGGCCGCGCCGCTATGCTGCTCCGTGCGATCCACGGCGGCGAAGAGATCGAACTGCGGCGTATCGTCACGCCGGGCTGATCTGTGAAACTCGATAACACCGATTTTCGAGCGACAGATTTGAATTTGCCCACGCCAAAGCGGAATATTACCGTTATGGCCCCGATAAACATCACATTGAACGGCGAAACCCGCGAAGTTCCCGCAGAGGTCGACCTCGACCATCTGCTGGAGCTTTTTTCATTGCCCAAACAGCGCGTCGCCATCGAACTGAACCACGCCGTGGTCCGCCGAACCGATTGGCCGACGACCGAGGTTCGCGACGGCGACAAACTCGAGGTCGTCCACTTCGTCGGCGGCGGATAAAGAGCAAGGACCATTCACCACAGAGGCAAGGAGATCACGGAGGGAAAAGAGTTTTTGCCGCAGATTTTCGCAGATCACGCGGATATCGGGGAGGGTGATCTAATTCATTTTTATCCGGAATAACCGTGCGATCTGCGGCCAAGCCCCATCATCCTCTGTCACCTCTGTGCTCTCTGTGGTAAATTCCTACTTATGTCGGATAACTTTCAACTTGCAGGAACAACATTCAATTCACGCCTCATAATCGGCACAGGCAAATATCGCTCTTACGATGAGATGAAGGCGGCTCATACGGCATCGGGAGCGGAGATGGTGACGGTCGCGGTCAACCGTGTGCCGCTCGACGGTTCGAGCGAATCATTTCTCGATCATCTCGACCCGCAGATGAAGATCCTGCCCAATACGGCCGGATGTTATGACGCCGATCACGCCATCCGCACTGCACGGCTCGCCCGCGAGGCACTCAATACCGATTGGATCAAACTTGAGGTCATCGGCGACCCGGTAACGCTGCTTCCTGACAACGAACAAACGCTGGCGGCTGCCAAAGTGCTCATCGCGGAGGGCTTTATCGTTCTGCCGTATTTCACCGACGACCTGATCATGGCTAAAAAGCTGCTTGCCGCGGGGTGCCCGGCCGTCATGCCGCTCGCCGCCCCGATCGGCTCAGGAATGGGTGTTCAAAATCCGTCGAATTTACGAATAATGCGTGAGCAATTGCCCGATGCCATCATCATCGTCGACGCCGGTGTCGGCGTTCCCAGCGACGCCGCCATCGCCATGGAACTCGGTGCCGACGCGATACTCATGAACACCGCCATCGCCGAAGCCCGCGACGCCGCCGCCATGGCAACCGCCATGAACTACGCCGTCCGTGCCGGCCGCCTGAGCTATCTCGCCGGCCGAATGCCGAAACGCCTGTACGCCTCCGCCTCGAGCCCGATCGCTGGTGCGATAAAATAGAGGCAGAAACACGACCGGTAGGGAGTGTGCCGCATTATGATCGTTCAAGTTCTCTTCTTCGGAGCCACCGCTGACATCGCCGGCAAGCGACGGGTCGAGGTCGGTCTGCCGGCTGATTCGAAAGCGGTCGATGTCTTGGAAAAGATCATCGACGATCACCCTGGGCTCAAGGCTCATCGGCTGCATTTGTCGGTCAATCAGGAATTTGCCTCAGGCGACGAAACGATAAGAGACGGCGACGAACTGGCGATCTTCACCGCGGTCTCCGGCGGTTGATTCTAACAGGATGAACAGGATATGCAGGATCAGAGCCCGTCGGAACTTATGAGAGTAATTCTTAATATCCTGGGTATCCTGCCCATCCTGTAAAAAATTTATGTCTGCACAAGACTTTGTCGAACTTACAACCTCAACGCTCGATATCGGCGAGATCGCCCGGCGTGTCGTTCCGCCGGAATGCGGGGCGACGGTGACTTTGGATGGTTATGCCCGTCGGTTTACCAAAGACAAGGCCACCGGCGAGGTTCGCGAGACCGAGTATCTTGAGTACGAAGCCTATGAGCCGATGGCTCTGAAAGAGATGGAAAAGCTGATCGTCCGCGTCAAAGCGGAGTTTGAGATCTCAAATGTCGGTATCGTCCACCGCCTCGGCCGACTCGAGATCGGCGAGACGAGCGTCGTCATCTCGGTCGCGTCACCGCACCGCCGCGCCGCATTTGCCGCCTGCGAATGGCTCATCAAAGAGCTTAAACGCACCGTACCGATCTGGAAAAAGGAAGTTTACCGAGGCGGAGAGACCTGGGTAGAGGGCGATACCCAACCCAATTAATCAACCTCGTCAAGCTTTTCATTTGCCAACGCAACGACCTCGTCAAAGAGTTCGTCGAGCTGATCGCTCGCTCCGCGCAAACCCTCAACGACATTTACCGCCCATTGGACGTACTCGACGCGCCGCTGCTTGTCCCAGTCCTCGGCAGGGCTGGCGATGACGTCGCGGACGTTGCTGATCTTGTCGGCGAGCTTGATCACCTTGGCACCATACGAGAGATGCGGTGCATGCTCGATCTGGAGCAGTTTGCGTTCGTGTTTCGGCAGCCCCTTGTCGTCGGTCACCTCCATTACATAACCGCAGACGGTCTCGCCGAACTTTTCTGTGATCTCTTCAGGCGAGACGTCACAATCTTCGACCGTGTCGTGCAGCAACGCCGCCGACAGGATGTCCTCATCGTCGACCATCGCGACGTTCGCGATCAGATTTGCTACCTCGATGGGATGGTTGATATAGGGTTCGCGTCTGGAGCCCTTACGAAAATGCCCGGTATGTTTTTCAGCCGCAAAACGGGCCGCCTGCAGCGTTTTATTTAGGTTATTCACATTTCAGATTGCCAGATAAAATACGAAAGGTCAATTAAAACCGATTGCGCCGAAAACGCTCAGGTCTAATCCGCATATACCATCCTTTATCGGTATCTTCTACAGAACCACATCCGTTCTCACCACCCCAAATTTATCTTGACATTGACTCTGGTTAGGAGTATCTGTGTAGGGTAATATCGGCGCCATAATTCAAATTGAACTTCCTGGATCCAAGGAGGCCGCGATGAATGCATTTAGAAATCTGATTTCAAAAACCACTGTATTAGCATTTGTAATCCTCGGGGTCTTCGTAATGACTTACCACGGCCAGGTAGTACCCGAGGGCAAAGATACGGGCCGCGGGTGGTGCGAATACCAAGGCCGCGTGGTCCCATGTCCAACAGGCGGCGGCTCAGGAGGCGGCACAACATCCGGCGGTTCGGGAGGCGGTGCGGTCGGCTGGTTACTTTGCAAAACGATCGGCGGTTTTGGATGCCCTAAAAAGACCGATACCCGCAAGCAGGATGCTTACGATCTGAACCAAAAAGGCGTAGAGGCGTTCAACAACGGCGAACTCGCTGCCGCCCTTTCGTATTTTGAACAGGCTCTGAAAAAAGATCCGAGCGATCCGGTTATAAAGCAAAACCTCCAGAATACCCGCGACGCCATGGCCGCAAAGGCGGCGAAGGAGAAGTACGATAGGGAAAACGAGCAAGCAAAGCTTAGAGACAAGGCAGCCGCGGATAATATGCAAAGATCCATACAGGACTTTGCCAAAACGCTCAGCGCAGCTCCTTCTTCCGGCGGTTTGGATTTCGACGGCGGATCGTCGTCGGCTACTCCGAAGAGCGGCAGTAATGGCAATGGGCTGGACTTTACGACCGGCGATACAAATGTCGTTGTCGACCCCAGTGTTCCGTCCGGCATCCCGAAGGCCGTGGAGGATTCGATCAACTCGGTTTACCGCACTTCCTCACCCGAGGTCGTTCAGCGCGTACGCCGTGGATTTCAGGCCGTGATGTCGCATGACTGGAAGCTCGCCAACGCATATTTTCAAGATGCCCTCAATCAGGATCCCAACAACAGAGGACTCAGGAAATTCGTGGAGATCGTCGGTAACCCCGATGGCCAGTCGCCGCCGAAAATCATTCAAATACCAACTGGGCAGTCTGGTAAAATCCAAATACCACAAAAGGCGGACGCCGCACTTCTATTTGATCCCAAAAATAAGTCTGAACAACTTGAAATGCCGACGCAAGCCGACATGGATGCGCTTTTCAATGATGCCCCCTACCGTGAGTCTCAGAATATTGTGGATGTTGCCTATGCCTTATGGAAAAAAGTTAATGTCCCGTTGATCTTTGTAACAATTGGCGAAGGGCATTTGAGCATTTATCCTTTTGACGACAATGGGCTTGTCTTACTCCCGGAGGGGCCGTTCGTGATAGGAAACGATGGCGAGCCACACCTTTCGAAGAACCACGACGATTATGTACTCTGGAAACAAACGTACGTTCGAAGTGCTTTGCCACTGCAGAAGCCATAACTTCTATACTGAATCGTATGAAGAATCCTGAAGCATTGTTCATTGGAAAATTGAACCTGTTGGTGCTCTTATGGTTGATTTTCCCGATTGCGGTCACGGCCCAGTCCTCGGTTTTGCCACCCGCGGCTCAAGAAGCGGTCAATAAGGGTGTGATCGCGGCGAAGGTGCCCGATTATTTGTTGGCGATCCGCTATTTCGAGGAGGCTCGCAAGATCGCTCCCGACGCACCGATAATTTACCTCAACCTAGGTCTCGCCGAATCAAAGATCCCCGGCCGTGAACTCCGAGCCATCGCGTGGTTCGGAGCGTACCTGACCGCCAACCCGACTGCCCAAAATGCGGCGGCGGTCCGGGAACAGATCACTGTTCTTGATGTAAAAAACCAGAGTAACGTTTCACGCCTGATCATGCTTGCACAGGAGGCGGCGAAACAATTGCCCTACCGTGACCTGGGCGAGATCGCGAGACTCTGGTGGAAAACAGGTGACAATGCGGCAGCCCTTAAGATGATTGTCTCCGATCAGAATCACATTTCATTAGACAGAAAATCGCTTCTGAATGACATCGTTGTATCTCAGGTTGAGCTCCGCGATATTACGGCTGCCCAAAAGACCGCCGATCTTATTGAGTACGACAAGTATTATATGAGCCGAGCGCGGTTGGCCATTGCCGAAGCTCAGGTTGATGCTGGAGATTTCGCCGGTGCTCAGCGAAACATTGATCTAATTCAACAAGCGGAAATCAAAAGCTCAGCATTAAAAGATTTTGCTGAAGGGCAAATAAGAACTGGAGATATTGCCGGGGGGCAAAGAACCTTGGCGATCGCACTAAAGACAGCCGGTCTAATTGAGAACCCCTTCGACAAAACCCCGGCACTGGCAGATCTGGCTCTGGCACAAGCAAAGAGCGGTGACATTGTCGGTGCCCGGGCGACGTTTGTCGAAGCGCAAAAGACCGCCGAGTTGATCAAAGAAGCTCCCCACAAAGCTTGGCGGCAGTTTGAAATTGCCGACGCCCAAATAAGAGCCGGCGATAAAGTGGCCGCGACTGAAACTTTGGCATCTTCTCTAAAGACCACAGATCTCGTTTCAGACAAACAATGGAAATTAATTCTGCTTCGGGACATTGCTGAAGTGCAGGCAAAGTCCGGCGATTTTGCCGGAGCGCTGAAGATTGCCGATCTACTTCTCCAAGATGCACCTTACTATAGAGTCATAGCCCTGACGAATATTGGCAAAATTCAAGCCACGAGTGGGGATACTCTTGGCGCTCAAAATACTTTTGCCGAAGCCCGTAAGTCCGTCAACTTTCCTCGAGGGACGCCGAAATCGAAAAGAGATACCCTGAGATTGATCGCCAAAGCTGAAACAAATAACAGTATCACGGTTTCTGACTGGCTTGACTTGTTGGATGACGACGACACGACCAACTATTGCCCATTGAACACAGGCCCCTTTCGGGACCTGACCGGTTATCTGAAATCTCTGCCGACCTCCAGCGACCCCAAGAGTGTTTTCGAATCGCAACTCCATACTGCGGAGAAATTAGTCAAAGCTCAAATTGTCGTCCAGCAGTTACTCAAACAGCAGGCCCCGAAGCAATGAAACGTTCATATACTCAACCCTCAAAAAGCCTTAGATTCGGCATCCTGATCGTCTCGGCTTACCTGGTCTTAACGTTCCCGGTCTTTGCTCAACCCGCCATTCCCGCTCCGTTGCCTCCAGCCGCTCAGGAAGCAGTCAATAAAGGCGTCATCGCGGCGAAGGTGCCGGATTATTTGTTGGCGATCCGCTACTTCGAGGAGGCTCGCAAGATCGCTCCCGACGCCCCGATCATCTACCTCAACCTCGGCCTCGCCGAATCAAAGATCCCCGGCCGCGAACTCCGAGCCATCGCATGGTTCGGAGCGTATCTGACCGCCAGCCCGACTGCCCAAAATGCGGCGGCGGTGCGGGAACAGATCACAGTTCTTGAAGTGAAAAGCCAAAGTAATCTGTCGAGTTTATTAAAGGCCGTGCGAGATGCGGCGGCTCTGATTCCAGACGACGCTCGGCTAGATTGGAATTCTTATTTGAGTTCAAAAAGTGAGGCTATTTTCGAAATCATTAGAGCACAAGCTAAGCAAGGTGATATTGCGGGAGCGGTCCAGAGCGCCGATTCATTCAAAATTCCAGTGGCATATCGCGATATCGCCGAGATCCAAGCTGCGAGCGGTGATATTGACGGGTCAAGTAGGACGGCTTCCCTAATTCAGGACCTGTATTGGAAAAGCTATACTCAAAGCATGGTCGCGAATGCACAGACCAAGACCGGTGATCTTGCGGGTGCTCGAAAGACCCTCGAATCCGCGCTAAAGATCGCCGATCGAGTTTCGGAATCGGACAGGAAAGCCAACGTGCAATCCTTCATAGCGGCAGCGCAAGCAATGAGTGGTGATCTCGCGGGAGCTCAAAAAACCCTGAAATCCGCAATGAAGATTACCGAGCCAATTCGGTATGGGGTTGATTTTAACAGGACACAGGGCGTGATCTTAATGGCACAGAGCACCATTGTCGGTGTTCAAGCTAAGACCGGCGATACTGCTGGTGCATTAAAGAGCTCCGAACTGATTCAGAACGAGTCCTGGAGGGATCGTGCTCGGCAGGCCATTGCGGAAGCTCAAGCGAAGGCGGGCGATATTGCGGCCGCGTTAGAGACCGTCGATCTTATCCTGAGCCCACTGCTGAAAATTGATGCACAATCCGAAATTGCTGTATCTCAAGCCAAGAACAATGATCTTAGTGGCTCTCAGAAAACGATTGATTCCGCGCTAAAAACTGTTGATTTGGTCGATCCGGCTTGGAAGTATCTAGCACTAGAACCAATCGCTATCGCTATGGCGAGGAGCGGCATTTTTGTCCGGGCGCTGAAAACCGCCGATTTGATTGAAAAGCGTTATGTGAAATGCGAGGCTCAACGGGATATTGCAAAGGCCCAATTGTTAAGCGGTGATATTGCTGGAGCAAAGAAGACTCTTGAACTGGCTCGACAGACGGCAGATCTAGATCAGCGAATGGCACATATCACAGGTTGTGCAAGAGACATCGAAGACCTGCATTTGAAGACAGGTATTACCGTTTCCGATTGGCTAAGAATACTGGACGACGCCGACAAGGGACATTACGTCGCACTGTCGACAAAACCATTCCTAGACTTGACCGGCTACCTAAAATCCCTTCCGCAATCCAAAGGCGGAAATGAAGTTTTTCAACTCCTTGCCGAGACATTTCTGGGTACAATTAATGCCCACCACCTATTAAGCCAAATGCTGAAGCAGCAGGCCATAAATCCATGAACAACACCATAACTCAGATACGCGAGATTTTTCGGGGCCGCCCTATGTTAGGCTTAGGCTTCTTACTCTTTGCTCTGTCAATATCTGTAGTTGCCCAACCCGTCGTTCCTGCCCCACTGCCGCCCGCAGCTCAAGAAGCGGTAAATAAGGGCGTCATCGCGGCGAAGGTGCCGGATTATCTGTTGGCGATCCGATACTTCGAGGAGGCTCGCAAGATCGCACCCGACGCCCCGATCATCTACCTCAACCTCGGCCTCGCCGAATCGAAAATTCCCGGCCGCGAACTCCGTGCCATCGCCTGGTTTGGTGCATATCTAGCAGCTAACCCAACGGCCAAAAATGCGGCGGCGGTGCGGGAACAGATCACAGTTCTTTACATAAAGAACCAGAGCAACGTTTCACGATTGATAACGTCGTTGCGGGATACAGGGAAGAACCTGAATAGTGTCGCCGAGTTATTGGCCCAAACTGGAGATTTTGCAACGGCCCTTAGTACTTCTGATCTTATTCAGGATGCAGGACTTAAAACCCGTGCGCTGACATTTATCGCTACGGCCCAAATAGAGGCAGGGGATCTTGCCGGTGCAAAAATGACGTTGATGGCGTCGCTTAAGATTGCCGATTTGGTGCCGGACAAAGCGTACGACAGTAGGTGGTGGGCACAGATGGCTATTGCTAAAGCACTAATCACAGCTGCGGATTTCGAAGGAGCACGAAGGGCTTTAATTTCTGCACTAAAGTCCGCTGGCATTGAGAAGGACGACTCTCAAAGGGCTTCAAAATTAGATCGGGTTGCGTTTGCGCAGGCACGGAGCGGTGACCTTGATGGGGCACTTAAGACCGTCAATCTGCTCCTTGAGAATCCATATATCAAGGGGCAGCTTGGAATTTCCATTGCATACATTGCTTATGAACAAGCAAAAACAGGGGACATGAAAGGAGCTCAAAAAACCATCGATCTCATTAAAGATGAAGACAAAGATTCTAAGGCAAGAGCAAACTGTTACGTTGCAGAATATAAGGGAAAAAAAGGAGATGTTGCAGGAGCTCGGGAAAATATTCTCAAGGCAATTGAACTGATGAGCCGAGTTCAAGATCCAAATGAAAAGGCGAACATCCAATTCTATATTGCTTCCGCACAAGCAGGTATCAGTGATGTTGCGGGCGCTTTCAAAACGCTATCCGACCTACAGATGACCGTTGATCTGGTAAAAGACGTGGAAAAAAAGAATAGCCTCCAGAAGTGGATTGCAATCTATCAGGCAAAGTACGGAAATTACGCTGATGCTCAAAAAACTGCAGACCGTATTAAGGATGCGGGTTTTTTGGTGTATAAGTTATACGCACTAGCAGATATTGCTAAAGAGCAAGCCGAAAAAGGCGATATCGCCGGTGCTGAAAAAACCCTGTTCTTTGCCCAAAAGAATTTTGAACTCATTCAAGCCGATACTTCAAAAGCCTACACGCCCGATCTCATCGCTTCGGCTCAGGCCTGGGTGGCAAGTACCCAGGTCACAATTGCAGAAGCTAGCGCAAAGAGCGGGGACACAATTGGAGCTCAAAGGTCGCTTGCTGAAGCTTTGCGGACTGCTGATCTCATCCAACACGATAATTGGAAGAGACCTGCTCTTGAGGGCATTTTTGCGATTCGGGCAAGATACAACCTCGATCTTAGAGAGCGTTTAGCTGCCGAATGGGTCAAGAAACTGGACGACAGAGTTACAGGCAATGATTGTCCCCTGAACACTGCACTTTTTCTCGATCTGTCTGGCTACCTTAAGGCTATACCCACGACCGATGCGCAAACGATCTTCGACGGCGAATTGTCAGCCGCTAAGAAACTTGTCCAAGCTCAAAATGTCATCCACAAAATGCTGAAGCAGCAGGTGCAAAGATGACCGGGGTGTCGACTTGAAGTTAAAATCGCATATTTGAACTTCGATAACTCGCACCAGGCTTCAGCGAAGTATGCGACCCGTCGCTTCTACATTTATCAAGTGCAATTCAGCACTCACGATGGAAACTACCTGATAACCTCGATCGCGATCGTTTGGGAGCCGGAGATGACCCATTCGTTTGCGGGGATGACCTGATCGATGATGGTTTTTTGTGTCGAGGGTTTTGAACCGCCGGCGGTGCGGTCGTTGTTCATTGTTGCGAGCATGGACGGCGGCAAATTGGGCATTTCGTTTGAGCCGATGACCGCTCCGGCCGTGGTCTTATATGCGTAAACGTAGAGCAGATCAGGGCGTTTCGTCGAATTGAGCGTCCTGATCAGCTCGGCCGTCGATTTCGGTACAAACTGCTGTATCGCCGCGTCTTTTTGCACCGTCGTACCGTCGCCGATCATCAGCGACATTGCCCCGGCGGGCGTGTCGGCCGGGATCACGATGTTCACGTTTTGCGAAACGAGCCGTCCGGTGTCGGTGCGGATAAACAGCGTCGCCGCCACGGTCTCGCCCGCACGAACCTGCGTCCGGTCGACCGCGATGCGTTCGAGTGCCGCGACCTTGCTGCCCTCGACGACCGAAAAATTGAGATCGACGCCGGTGATATCGAGGCCGTCGAAATTACTCTTGAGCAAGGCGGCGAGCGGAACGGCCGGAGCCGACGCGGCAAAAGCCGAAGCCTGCGGGCCCGAAAACCGCCGTTCGATCCGAACCGTATCTTCGCCGCGAACCGCGATCTCGCCCTTGACCGTGATCGTCGTGTCGCCGATGCCGCGTTCGTGCGCCGCGATCGAATTCAGCGAGCCCACATTGACGACCAGCGGCGACAGAAAATCGTCGATGCCGGTCTCGAATTTGATCTCTTCGTTGCGGCCGCGGCTCGTCGTGACCTTGAGCCGAACGGGCATCATCTTCGGCATTTCGCCGAGCGTGCCATAGATACCGGTCGCACGGTCCTGCGTCATCGCACCGACTGCCGAATCGGCAACCGCCATCTTAAAAGAATTATTTGCGTTCGGCACGACTACGACCACATGTGATTCGGCCATCGGCAGATTTGTCGACCCGAGGCCGAAATACGGGTGGCCAAACGCGTAGATCTTGGTGTTGTCACGCATCGTAACGGTGCCGGCCGCGGCGATCGAAATATCTCCGCGGGCAAGCTGGACGACGACCGAATCACCGCCGAGCAGCGTTGTCGCCTCAGCCCGTTTTAGCGGCGTGATCTTGCCGCCGCCGCCGAGCGAAGCGACCGGCAGAATGCCGGCTTTCATCAGCTCAGGTGCAAAAACGTCGAGCGTCGTTTGAGCAATGCCTGTAAACGTCACTGGCGTCGCGATCGGCACGAACGTCTGTCCGGCGACCGCCATCATTTTCGAGTTCATCGGCATTCCAGACATCACCGGCCCGGAAACGTTAAGATCCGACGGCACTTTCGGCTGCCACGATGCTGCCTGCAGATCTGCGATCGATATTGCTCTTGCCGACGCGGCCGGCCTCGGCTGCGGTGCACGTTCAAATATCGATATCATCTGCTCGATCGGCGTAATGCCGCAGATCGGCTCTTTGGCAAACGGAAAACTGTACGCGATCGCCCCGATCAGCTTGCCGTCGACATAGACCGGCGAACCCGACATGCCCGCAAACACAAACGTTCGCTCGGCGTTGGCTCCGCTCAGACGGCCGATGATCATATCCTGATGCGGCCCGACCGCTCCGGGCACGATGCCGAGTATCTCGACGCCAAATTCCTCTGATCGGGTGCCGCTAAAGACGGTCCGGGCGACGCCGCGGGCTCCCTCTTTGACCTCTGTCAGGGGCATGATCTTTGGCCCCGCGACACTCGATTGCGCCGACGCCGTCTGACCAAACATAGACGCCGAAAACACTGCCAAAAACACCGCCGCGAACACTGATCTGACTATCTTTTGCATTAAAAAAATCTTCCTTAAAACTTGCCCGTTATGGTAACATCTTAGGTGTCTTATCGAAAGCTTTCTGCCGAAAGCGTTCCGCTTCCCTCGATCGAACCGATTAACCGACATCTTTTCTTCAAAATTTAGCTATGGCAACGACCACTCGTCTCATCAAAAGTCTTTCTAGGTTGATATTTCCGGTGATCCTCCTCGTCGTCGCGGCCGTCGCCGGCGGTTCCGTCTGGCTGACCTATCGAACCGCACGCCCGGTTACCGCCATCTACCTCGTCACGCCCGAGAAATACGGCCAGCTCAGTTCGCGGGGTGCACAAGTTACAGATGAAACCTGGACCAATAAAGATGGCTCAACTTCGCGCGGCTGGCTGCTCCGTGGTGCGGAAAACGCCCCGGCCGTGATCCTGTTTCACAAATACGGAGCCGACCGCTCGTACGTTCTCAATCTTGGCGTCAAGCTAAACGAATCGACCAATTTCACGGTCCTGATGCCCGATCTGCGGGCTCACGGCGACACTCCGCACGTCAAGAACGGGTCGTTCGGCGGCTGCGAATCGGAAGACGCACTCTCGGCCATCGAGTTTCTCAAAAGCCTGAAGACGCCCAATCAGATCACGCTCGTCGGCAAGCAATATGGCGTTTACGGCATCGAACTTGGTTCGATCGCGGCGCTCAATCTCGCTGCCGTCGATAAAAATGTAAAGGCTATCGCTCTCGATTCGGTTCCGGCCGACTCCGACGGACTGGTCGGCAACGCGTCCACTCAGCGGTTTCCGTTTGCCAGCGTTATCACGTCAAAAATGGCAAAATTGGGCACCTATCTGTATTTCTTTGACGGCTGCTATAAACGAACGGCAAGCTGTGATGTCGCACGAAAGATAGAGGATCGCGACATCCTGTTGCTTGGCGGCCTAGACGCTCCGGATTTTCAGGAATCGACCCTACGACTCTCTAAGTGCCTGCCCGTCAGCAACAAGATCGAGACAAAAACCGACCTCAGCCCTTCAGGTTTCAGCATTATCAACGCCTCTATGGAACAGTCCGAGTCCTACGACCGACGCGTGATCGACTTTTTCCGAAATTCGCTCGGTAATTGAGAAGAGGGGAACAGGGTAAACGGGATGTCTTGAGACAATAACGTGATCTGATCTTGATACACATTTAGCCGCAGATTGCGCGGATGACGCAGATCTCCAGCAGACTTAAAAGGAATTATCCGTTTTTATCCGCTTTTTCTGCGTGATCTGCGGTAAGAATATTCACTTTTCCACGAACTCAGTTTTTTTCAGACAGTGTCTTCTCTTTAAAGATCAAGTTTCTTCTTACTGTGCCCGTTCGTTTTCGAGACGGCGTGGATGTCGGCGCTTTCTTCCATTTTGTCGACGGTTTTTAGCAGTATCTCGCGGAGCTTTTCGAGGCGTTCGGTCGTCGAGGTCATTGCGAGAAGTTGATACTTGAGGTCGTTCTCAAAATTGAAAGCGACGGTCGCGAGGAACGAGAACGATTGCGGATCGGTCTGCAGGATCTCGGGAAAGCGGCCGCGGCTATCGCTCATCTTGTAGGCGGCCTTGGCGACACGTTCGAAGATGCCGAAAACCTCGTCGGCCAACGGCTGCAACTCAGGGCTGTCGTCCGGTTCATCCTCAAAAAAAGCGACATCGCCGACAAGATACGGCTTGTCGCCCGGGACATAATCGAGCAGACGATAGCGGACGATGCCAAGTGTCATGATGTTCGAACGCCCGTCGTCCATCGTCTGAACATCGCGGACCTCAGCTGCACAACCGACAGTGCCAGTCTCCGGCCGGTCGGCAAATTCGTCCTCGGCCTCGAACAGCGAGACGCCGAACAGCCCGCCTTCGGGGCCGATGTCCGCGAGCATTTGCCGGTATTTATCCTCGAAGATGTGGAGCGGCAAAAACTCGTTTGGCAGCATCACGAGCGGCAGCGGAAATATCGGTATCTGCTCGATACCGCGAACGCGGTCTAGTGCTTCGGACATAATGTTCTTACTTCTAACCCATTTTTGCCGCGATAAAATCGGCGATCTTCTGCGGTTCGTCATCGCTCAGGGCCATTCGCTTGGCTCCGATGACGGCGTCCGATATCTCGTCCGGCCGCGTTTTATAACGGTTATCGCGAATGATCAGGTCCTCGATCACGCGGCGTTCGAGCTTCTCGCGGCCGATGTCATCCTCGGTCTCTGACGAATCGACAAAATCCGCCGGAACCGTGTGATTCTTGATCCGCACGTGCAGTGCTCCGGTCAACTCTTTGATGTCGTCGCGTATTTTCTGCAGCTCGAGCAGCGAATTAGGAAACCCGAGCGTGCCACGCAGACTGATCTCGATTATCGGCTGCGGCTTGCCCGGTTCGGCCCGCCGTGCCTCGGTGTCTGCCTTTTTCAGGATGTCCTCGGTTACCGCCTTGGCGTCGCCGTAGTTCGAGACGTTAAACTGCAGCTGCTGGAACGGCCTGAAATGATAATCCTCGATATGGCGTGCGTTGACCGAGTTGTCATCGCCGACCTCGACGACGAACGCCCCGCGCGTCTCGCGAAACTCAGCGATATTCGTGATCTCGATCGAGCCCGGATTGAACGCCCAGTTGTCGATCTCGTAATGCTTGTGCGTATGCCCGAGCCCGACGTATTCCGTCACCGCCTTTAGTTCCTTGAGCGAGTTCAGTGACAGTGCCGGTATCGGATGCATTTGGTGGCCCTCGACGTCCGTGTGCAGCATCAGCAGGTGAAATGCACCGTCACGGCGGCTTTCGCCGATCGCCGTCGTGAGCATCGGTATCGCCCAGTTGCCCGACGCTCCGTACCAATCCGAACCAAATATCCTCGCTCGTCCGATGTCGATATAGCCGCCCTTACGCGAGGCCGCGTCCCACGGGTAATAAACCATCTTCCCGTCTTCGCTAACCGGTTCGAGCAAAATCATCAGGTCCCAGGCCGCCAGCGAACGCAGCCAGCTGAACTCGCTGTCGGTGTGTTTCTGGTCGTGATTTCCCTCGATCGAGATGACCGGAATGCCGGCGTCCTTGACCATTTTCAGGCCTTCGACGGCGTAGTTCATCGTCTCGGGCGGGACCGAGCGTTTGTGGAAAAAATCGCCGCACATGATGACGAAATCGACCTTTTCCTCGATCGCGTACCGCTTGAGGACGTCGACCCACGCGTCGAAAAAATCCCTCGGGCTTTCGGCAAGCTGATACCGCGTACACCCAAGATGCACGTCGGCGATATGCAGAAACTTCATAGGGCCAATTTTAACATATCGAATGGTCCCGGCAGAGAAAGGAAACAGGATGGACAGGATATACAAGATGATAGGAGTATTGCCACATCGGAATCGCAATATCCTGCTTATCCTGTCAATCCTGTTCAATTCCTTTTGGGCTCGTGTGTGGTAAATTCTTAAAGATGGACAAAGTTGTGCTTATCACCGGGGCGTCGAGCGGCATCGGGCTGCATACGGCAAAGTTGTTTCAGACCAAGAACTGGAAGGTCGCGGCGACGATGCGCAGCCCGGAAAAGGCGGTCGAGCTGCAAAAGATCGTCGATGTCGAATGTATCCGGCTGGACGTCACCGATGTCGAATCGATCCGCGCGGCGATCGACGCTACGATCGAGAAATTCGGCCGCATCGACGCCGTCGTCAATAACGCGGGGTACGGCCTGATCGGAGCGTTCGAAGCGGCGTCGCCCGAGCAGATCGAACGTCAGTTTCAGACCAACGTCTTTGGGCTGATGAACGTCTGCCGAGAGATATTGCCGTATTTTCGCGAGCAAAAACGCGGCGTGATAGTCAATGTCGCCTCGGTCGGCGGCCGTATTACGTTTCCGCTCTACAGCCTTTATCACGCGACAAAATGGGCGGTCGAGGGCTTTTCCGAATCGCTCCAGTACGAGCTCGAAAAGTACAATATTCGCGTCAAGATCATCGAACCGGGCCCGATCCGCACCGATTTTTACGATCGTTCGCAGGATATCACCACCAAAGAAGGCCTCACCGCGTACGACGAGATCGTCGCTCGTGCGATGCCAAATATGCGGAAAGCGGGCGAAGATGCACCCGATGGATCGGTCGTCGCGCAGACGATTTATGACGCCGTCACTGACGGTACAAAGCGCCTGCGTTATGGCGTAAATACTAAGGGAATCCTCAGTTTACGACGCTTTTTACCGGAGAGCGTCTTTTACTCGATCATCAGAAAAGTCATTTTAAGGTAGTTATTTTGCCCGACATGTGTGAAAATGTGACTAAGATCACTGGATTTCGAATCAAACAGTTTAGAATACTTTCCCGTTCGCAGTGCCCGAAAGTAAACGGCACCAGAGGACTCGTTTTACCAACGAAAAAACAAGAATGAAGATCCTTTTATACAATCCGGATAACGGTATTACGCGCAATTTCATGCCGCATCTGTGGATGTTTCTTCTGCAGTCTCTTACGCCTCCCGAACATGAAGTCATTTTGATCGACGGCAACGCCAAGGCGATGACGCGGCCCGAACTCGTGCAGTTTTGCAAGGACAACGACATCGGCCTGGTCGGTATCGGAGCGATGACGCGTATGGTCGCACGGGCATATCTCGTGGCTGACGCACTTCGCGAAGCCGGATTTAAGGTCGTCATGGGCGGCCCGCACGTCACGGAATGCCCGGACGAGGCACTCGGCAAAGACGGCGGCCCGAGGCACGCTGACGCGGTCGCACTCGGCGAAGCTGACGAATATTGGGCGCAGATGGTCGAAGATGCCGCAAACGGCACGCTCAAAGAGACCTATCAGCCCAAAGTCGACGAAAAAGGCAACGATTTTAAGCCGAGTCTGCAGCCTTACCCGCATATCCCCTGGGAAACGCTCGACCTCGACCAGTTTTCGCTCGTACCGAAATTTTTACAGCCCGTTCTGTCAAAGGCAGGCGAAGGCTGGGGCAAATTCTTTGTCGTCCCGATCGAGACCGGTCGCGGATGCCCGTACGGTTGCGAATTTTGTACCGTCACCGGATTTTTTGGCGATTCGATCCGTTTTCGTACCAACGAGAGCGTCATCGAGGAACTGCTCCGGCTCAAGGCTCGTGCCAAAAAGGAAAAAGGCCAGATCGCCGTTTTCTTTATCGACGACAACCTCGCTATCAATAAAAAGCGGCTCAAAGGCCTGCTTCGCGACATGATCGCGGCCGGTGCGACGCTGCCGTGGGTCGCACAGATCAGCGCCAATCTGCTGGCTGACGAAGAACTGGTCGACCTGATCGCCGATGCCGGCGGCAAGTGGATCTTTATCGGAATGGAATCGATCGACCCGGCAAATATGGCCGACGTCAACAAGACGTTTTCCAAACCGGCAAACTATCAGGCCGTGCTCGACGGGCTTGCCCGCCGCAACATCTTCGCTATCACGTCATTCATTTTCGGAATGGACAACGACACGGTCGGCGTCGCTAACCGCACGGTCGACGAGATCGAAAGCTGGGCTCCGGGCCTGCCCGTATTCGGACAGCTGACGCCGTTTCCGTCCACGCCGCTTTACACGCGTTTGCAGGAAGCCGGCCGTCTGCACCGACCGAAACACTGGCTCGAATTCGCCCCGTTCGTCATGGCACACAACCCGCTCAAGATGTCGATCGAGGACGCCAAAGAAGAGACCTTTGACGCCTGGTCGAGGTCCTACAGCCCCGAACGCAATTGGGAAGCGATCAACTCGATCCGCAGTGCCCCGATCGACGTTCGCATCAGCCACCTCGTCGCTCGCCTGTTCTTCCGCGGCATCTATTTCCCGCAGATGAGCAAATGGGCGTGGATCAAGCTGCTGCTCGACAATCGCAAACCGATCCTCAGCCTCACCGGTGAAGGCATCCGAACCTGGCGCCAAGCCCGAAAACGCCGCCGCGTCGAAGGCCAAGAGGTCCAGACAGCACAATAACCAACTGCGGTTGAACTGTTCTTTACCGAGAAACAACGCCAAATAAACCGAAAGAGAGGCGAGCGATTGCTCGACCTCTCTTTTTTAGTTCCTTTCGCCCGTTTCGCGGTAGGTTCTTGGGTTCCAATTTACGATTCTCTATTCACGAACGACGACCTATCTTTGCTCTACGCACCCGCCTTTTTCTTTTTAGCAATATCCTCGGCAACAAGCTTATACGCGATGTAATACTTATAGATATTACTCACATATGTTACCGTCTCGGCCCCTATCTCTTTGGCTGCGACAAGCTCGACATTGTTAAACCACTTATTCGGATCCAGTCCCTGGGCCTCAGCTTTTTTTCGCAAACCGGCGACCCGGCCCGGCCCGGCGTTATAGGCGGCAAATGCGAAAAGCTCACGGTTTGTACTGTCGAATTTGGCGTCCTTAAAATTGGTATTAACGATATAATCCATGTACTTAACACCGGCGTTGATGTTGTTTTCCATGTTTGTTTGCGTATCGGGTATATTGATCGGGCTGCCCTCTGCCGTGCTTGGTTTGATCTGCATCACGCCGTAGGCACCGGCGGGACTGGATTTCGATTGGTCGATAGTCGATTCCTGATACGCCTGAGCGGCGATCATCAACCAGTCGAAGTTGTACTGATCGGCGTACTTCTTGAAATACCCGACCGCCGCCTTGTATTTTTCGATCTCCATCGGCGCAGTGTTGTTTTTGGCATATTTAGCGTCCTTCAGATATCTGAGCAGCAAAGTGTTGCCAAATGACGTGCCTTCCTTGTGGTCCTTTACAAATTCGTTGACGAGAGCCAGGAATTGCGGCGTTCCTTTTTGAACCGCCCAACCGATCTTGTCATCGCTGACGAGAGCCAGGTTGTTATGAACCGTAAGGCCGTCAAATACTTTGGCCCAAAGGCCCGCGACCAGATCGTCCATCACAGTTATCCCGACGACGCCCGCTTGGACCATATTGAGAATATCTTCGTCCCCAAGATTAGGGTCAGCCTCTCTGAGAGTCATCGGCGGTTTGCCGCTCTGCATGAACTGCTCATTTAGCTTCTCGAGATTAGGCCAGTAGCGGCTGAACTTTTGAACGTACACTTCCTTGCCGGCGAGGTCTTCGAGTGTTGCGATCGGCGGTGCGGACGGGCCTGTGACGATGAGTTGCTTTACGTTTTCACGCACCGGGTCCGAAAAGTCCGCGATCTTTTGCGTTTCGGCAATGATCGGCACATTTGCGACCACGATATCCGCCTGGCTGTTTGACATGCGCTTCAAGCCCTCTTCGCGGGTCACAGGCAGGAAAACCACCTGAACCGGCTTGTTGCCGGTATTTAGCTTTTTGTTGAGGAACTTTTCAAATTCCTTAAGCCCCTCATAACTCACGCCGCGCGGTTGCGGGCCGTCGTAGAAAAATCCTGTCTTGCTATACAGCACAAGAGCCCTGATATAACGCCGCTCGACCATACCATCGATATCGCCGGTCCATTTCTCGGTTCTCAGGCGATCAAGCACGGTCGGATCGATCTCCGCCGGCGGCTGTTCGGCCACAGTTTCTGTATTACCGGCTGTCGGTGCGACGTTCGCCGCATTCCCGTTCGGCCCCGCCGAACCGCACGATTGGCCCATGAAAAGCGTTAAAGCGAAGAGTAACAGCCAAAGAAATGAATATTTGCTCATATGGATACCATCACGAATGAACTTTATCGCCGCCTGGAATAAAAAAGAACTGTCATTTTTGACAGTCCTTCTATGAAGAGATGGGGTCTGGCCTGCAATTCATGATGAAAATTTATCGATAACCGTAGCCAAAAGATCACGGGCGCGAATCGCAACAAACAACGCTCGCCCCCGGGTTCCACCGTTTGCCGATTCTCATTTTGTGCATGGAGCGAGTTCGAAACTAACAGGTTCTGCAACTACGCGCCCCGTAAAAAGACGAATGCCTGATTTCGAATGCTTGTTGAATTGGCCGTACCCAATATCAATCCTGTAGCGACCAATTCGTCCGAAGAACTCGTTTTCCCTTGCTGATAACGTAACCACCTGTTCAATATTCTCACCTCGCGATAGGAACTTGACAGAGGAATCAGGTATTTTCTCCGTTGGAAATTGATCACCGAAGTAACTCGTAGCACTCACTAGGCCTGTTGGAGGAAAATAAAACATGGATCGGTATCGTTGAAGTGAGCGAGCATCCACCGCAATACGTTTTCGCCCAACATAATCAAGACGCACAATGTATTTTATCGTATCGCCCAGACACGGAGAGCCTTCGATTCGAGTAGATAGTTTTATAGTCGAAGCCTTATCATTCTGAGAATGTGCAATGGTCGCACTCCAAAGAACGACTGTAATAAGAACGATAACTCGAATTAAGCTCTTGTTCGAGGTCAATGGCATTTTATCTTCCTCCAACGAAGGGCGACGTCAAACATGAAATACTGCAATCTGTCCGGACATGGCCGTTCAGTATTTGCGAAAATTCGACAATTTCCCGTTCGCTCGAAAGAGCGCGGTTAGAGTCGACCGTGTCTGCTGAATATCGCTGGGAGGCGTAGGGCATAACATGTGTAGCTTCTGCCCGATGTGGGCCGATGTCAAGGAGTTGGCGTTGTCCTCGATCC
The DNA here is from genome assembly GCA_017983495.1 of Pyrinomonadaceae bacterium. Classification (GTDB taxonomy): domain Bacteria; phylum Acidobacteriota; class Blastocatellia; order Pyrinomonadales; family Pyrinomonadaceae; genus OLB17. The sequence continues at coordinate 34,096 of JAGOBH010000016.1, forward strand.
CGGAGGGATCGCACGTTTATAGAAGAGCGGTTGCCACCGAATAACGTTCGACCCCGGCCGGGGTCGCATGTCTCTTAACCGCATATTCGATTCTATAAACATTCGACGCCGCCGGCGTCGGTTCTTGTCGCCAAAGGTGACGAACATTATAGCCTAGGGTAGAGTGAGCACAGCGAACGGAACCCTAGGTCACGCGATCTCAAAGGTACCGACGCT
>JAGOBH010000017.1 GCA_017983495.1 Pyrinomonadaceae bacterium
GCCGTTTTCGTCCCCAAGACCGCGGTGCTCAATGACCAGAGCACGCAGTCGTACCGTGTTTTTGTCATCCAGGATGGCATTGCCAAGCTCAGGACCGTGCAGCTTGGAGCCGAAGAAGGTGAGTATTACCAGATCGTCAACGGCGTCGAAGCCGATCTCACTGTAGCAACAAGCAATCTCGCTCAGCTTTTCGAAGGTGCGAAAGTGACTTTTTAGTCCCAGGGCCCAAGTCCCAGGAGTCCCAAATTTCTCGTGATGATGATCTTTGGCAATAATTGCATTATCTAATGAAAACAATATGGAGGACTGATTATGGCGGCAATCAAACGATTTGAAGATCTGGAGGCATGGAAATTCTCACGCGAGTTGGCAAGGGACATTTATCGGCTGACGAAAAATGATGGATTTTCGACGGACTTTGGACTACGGAATCAGATCTGCCGGTCAGCAGTATCAGTTATGTCGAATGTGGCCGAAGGGTTCGAACGCGACGGTGATAAGGAATCTATTAATTTTCTGTCGATCGCAAAAGGCTCGGCAGGCGAGACCCGATCGTTGCTTTATGTCGCACTTGATCAGGACTACATAAGCGAAAGCGAATTCGAGCTTGTGTCGGCTCGGGCGATCGAAAATAGCCGGGTGATCTCGGGGCTTTCGAATTATCTTCGACAGTCAGAACTCAAGGGTCGAAAGTTCAAATAGCTGTGGTGGTCGCGTCGACGCTCAGACTTGGGACTTGGGACTATTGGGACTTGGGACGTAGTTTTTTATGCAATGGCTAGCTGAAATTTGTGTTCATCGTCCGGTGTTTGCCACCGTTATCGTGCTGTTTCTGACGGTTGTCGGTGGATTCAGCTTTTTTACGCTCGGGGTCGATCGTTTTCCGAAGATCGATCTGCCGACCATCTCGGTCCAGACGCGTAATACCGGTGCGGCGCCGCAGGAGATCGAGACCGAGGTGACGGACATCATCGAGGGAGCTCTCAACACGGTGCCGGGCGTCGAGGAAATGCGTTCGACCTCGTCGCGAAACAGCTCGAGCGTCAATCTGACATTCAACCTCGAAAAAGATCCCGATCAGGCATTTCAGGAGATCCAGCAGAAACTGAGCGGAGCGGTCGGGCGTCTGCCCGAGAACGCTGATCCGCCTCAGGTGCAAAAGAGCGACCCCGATTCGCAGCCGATCCTGATGTATTCGATCAGTGCGCCGAAAAACGTCACGGAACTGACGACGCTGGTCGAAAATCTGATCCAGAAACGTATCGAATCAGCCGATGGCGTCGGCGAGGTCTTTATTTGGGGTTCACGTCAACGTCAGATCAAGATATCGGTGAATCCGGACCGCCTGAGAGCATACGACCTTTCGGTAACGGCGGTGTCGACCGCGGTTCGTTCACAAAATCAGGAATTGCCGGGCGGCAGTATTGTCGAAGGTGCGAAAACGCTCGGCGTCCGCACGATGAGTAAGCTGACGGATGTTAACCAGTTTGCTGAGATCGTTATTGCGACCCGCAACGGATTTCCGATCAAGATCAAGGACATCGGCCGCGTCGAAGAGGCCGGTGCCGACCCGTCAATGGCGGCGTCGCTGAACGGAACCCAGGCTGTCAGTCTCGGTATCAGAAAGCAGTCCGGTGCGAACACAATTGCGGTCATTAATAATGTGAAGACGCGAATGGAGACGATCATCCCGAATCTGCCGCCGGAGATGAAGATCGCCCTGATCCGCGACCAATCGGAATTTATTCAAAACTCGCTGACAGCGATCGAAGAACACCTCGTGCTCGGCGGCCTGTTTGCGGCGATCGTAGTTTTTCTGTTCCTGTGGAACTTCCGTTCGACGATCATTGCCGCACTGGCGATCCCGATCTCGATCATCGCCTCATTTGCCGTGATCGCGGCCCTTGGTTATTCGCTTAACCAAATGACGATGCTCGCACTCACGCTGATGGTAGGTATCGTGATCGACGACGCGATCGTGGTGCTTGAGAACATTTATCGGTTTGTAGAGGAGAAGGGTATGGACCCGATGCAGGCGGCGGTCGAGGGCACCAAAGAGATCGGCCTCGCCGTTTTGGCGACGACGCTGAGCTTGCTCGCCGTGTTTATTCCGGTCGGATTTATGACGGGTATCGTCGGCCGGTTTATGTCGTCGTTCGGCCTTACGGCAGCAGCGGCGATCGCGGTCAGTCTGATCGTCTCATTTACGATCACGCCGATGCTGGCCGCACGCTGGATCAAGAAAAAGGTCAAGACGAAAAAGAAGGCCGGCGACGAAGATCTGCGTTTTGAGAGCGTAGCCGAAGCAGAAGCATCGCAGAAGGCCGAGGTAGCGGAAGAACATTCGCACGATTCAAAAGCCGGCTGGTTTTACAGTAAAGTCGACGCCGGATATACGTTTATGCTCCGGCTTTCGATGCGGCATCGGTGGGCCGTTGTCCTGATATGTATCCTAACGGTCGCGTCGATCGTGCCGCTTTATAAATACGTCGGCATGGCGTTCTTACCGGACGAAGACGAATCGCTGTTTCAGATCAATTTGCGTGGCCCGCAGGGAACTTCGCTGTCAGCGACGCAATCTATACTCGATCGCATTGCCCGTGATGTCCGCGAGCAACTCCCGGGAGTCAAAAATACACTCGTGCTCGCTGGATTCGGCCGAGGCTCGGGACCTAATAACGGATTTGTGAATGTCAGTCTCGAGCCCGTCGGCAAGCGAGCGAAATCACAGGCAGATCTGATCAATCAGGCTCGCGGATTGGTTAAAAAGTATTCATCCAAGGACTATCAGGTAACAGTTTCGGCGTCTTCATCGATCGCTCAGGGAATCGGTCTGGGACGCGGCGGCTCGGGCATCGGTTACTTTATTTCCGGCCCGGACATGGGCAAACTGACGGAGTACGCCAATCAACTCGTCGAGAAAATGAAGACCGAGCCGATGTTCCGCGACCCGGATAACTCGATCGATATCGGAACGCCCGAAGTTCGCGTCTTGATCGACCGGGCAAAAGCAGCCGACCTCGGGGTCGAAGCCGGAAACGTCGCACAGGCACTGAATATCTTATCAGCAGGGCAACGTGTCTCAACATTCAACGAAGGATCTCAGCAGTATGATGTTGTGATCCAGGCCGATGAGGAGTTTCGCCGCGACCGAAGCAATTTTGCGAATTTCTCGGTCTCGTCCTCGAAGGGCGGCATCGTCGGTCTTGATAAGGTCGTCAAGATCGAAGAAGGCCTAAGCCCCGCGTCGATCAGCCGCTTGAACCGCCAACGTGTCGTCACCGTTTCGGCCGGACTGCCGCCGAACACGTCTGAAAGTGACGCTCTTGCAAAGGTTGAGAAATTTGCCTCGGAGCTTAAGATGGGGCCTGAGTACATCACGGGCGTCAGTGGCCAGTCAAAGGAATTGCAGAAAGCGTACAATTCGTTCCTGCTCGCATTTTTGCTCTCGTTCGTATTTATGTATCTGATCCTCGCGGCTCAGTTCGAATCGTTCATCCATCCGGTGACGATCTTGCTGACGCTGCCGCTGGCCGTCCCGTTCGCGTTGCTTTCGACGGCGATGGCCGGACAGACGCTGAATATCTTTTCGGCGTTGGGCATCCTGCTGCTGTTCGGTATCGTGAAAAAGAACGCGATCTTGCAGATCGACCATACGAACACGCTTCGTGCCACGGGCATGAACCGCTACGACGCCATCATCCAGGCCAACCGCGACCGTCTGCGTCCGATCCTGATGACGACGATCGCACTGGTTGCGGGAATGATCCCGCTAGTGCTCGGCACCGGAGCCGGAGCGGCGACAAATCGTTCGATCGGCATTCTTGTCGTCGGCGGCCAATCGATGTGTTTGCTGCTGACGCTGCTTGCGGTGCCGGTTTTTTATTCACTTTTTGACGACGCAAAGGAAACGACCGTATGGCGTTCGATGTCGAACGGTGTTCGCGGTATGTTTGCCGGCTTGCGACGACCTAAACCTGAAAGCGAAACGGAGGGGACGGTCTAGACCATACGCAAATGTTTCACTTCACACGCAGTATCTTTATTTTATTAACGGCAACCGTGATATTTGCGGCGGCGTCGATCGGCCAGGTTCCGACACCGACACCGGACGAAGCTCCGCCGGTTTCGCCTGATTTCACACTGCCTGTCCGACCGATGCCGAGTGCCGAGCGGATCGGCGTTAATGCCGCAGACCAGATGTCGCTAACGCTTGATCAGGCGATCGAGATGGCGCTCAGGAACAACAATGACATCGACGCCTCGCGTAACGATTCGAAGATCACGGACCTACGGCTCGACGGTGCACGGGGCGTTTATGACCCGCTGATCACATCGGATAATTACTACGAACGAGCAACCACGCCGACGGCGTCGCTGATCGGCGGTGCGGTAAACGGTGCGGTTACGCAAACAAGGTTTTTCAACTCGGGAGGCCTCAGCGGTTTCACGCCGGTCGCGGGCGGTTCGTATTCGGCGATCTTTAATGCATCGCGAACGACGACCAGCAACACCAATTCGTTCCTTAATCCGCAGTTCCCGTCGTCTGTCACCTTTAACTACAATCAGCCGCTGTTTCGCGACCGTGCATTCGACAGTAATCGCCGCGGCATCGAGATCGCTAAGAAAAATCAGTTGATCAGCGACTCATCGCTGCAGCTCAAGGCGATCGACGTTATCGCGAGTGTCGAGGCGGCGTACTGGGACCTGACATTCGCACTGAGGAATTTACAAGTTCAAACCGACAACCTCAAACAGGCACGCGATCAGCTTGAGAGCAACAAACGTCTGGTCGACAAAGGTGTGCTCGCCCCGATCGAAATAGTCGCGGCGAACGCTCAGATATCGACATATGAACAGGTGATCTTTGCTGCGCAGGAAGGCGTAACGAGAGCTGAAAATACGTTGAAGACGCTATTGCTGCCGGACCGTTCGTCGGTGGAATGGACGCGTCCATTGACGCCGGTCACGCCGGTGACGCTGACGGCCCCGCGTCAATCGCTCGACCTGGCGGTCACTGAGGCACTAAAGAACCGGCCCGAGATCGCTCAGCTTGAGACAACGGCCGATATCAACGGTATCGATCAGAAGTTTTACCGCAATCAGAAAAAGCCGCAGGTCGATCTGTACGGGATCTATACGACGTCGGGGTTGGCCGGTACTGAGACCGCCGCCGCGTTCAATCCAACGACGGGGCTGAGCCGTGTTCCGCCTAATCTTGTCGGTGGTTATCTGAATTCGCTCGGTAATTTGCTGCAGCAGGATTATCCGACGTTTCGCGTTGGCGTTTCGATCTCGTTGCCGTGGGGCAACCGCGTGGCGAAGGCTAATCTCGGGGAGACGATGGTCGAGGCCGACAGGATCAGGAATCTGCGGGCACAGGCCGAACAACGCATCGAGGCGGAGGTTCGCAATGCCCTGCAGGCACTCAAGTCCGCCGAGGCGAGGCTCGTTTCGGCAACTGCGGCGCGTGTTGCTGCCGAGGAGCTTTTCGCAAGCGAGGAGCGTCTTTTCCGCGGCGGTACGACCACGTTTTACCTTGTGGTCCAACGTCAGACGGATCTTTTGATCGCACGAAGCCGCGAACTGCAGTCGCAAACAGACCTCAATAAGGCGATCTCCGAATACCAGCGTTCGGTCGGTTCGACGCTGTCGGTTCATAATGTGACAGTATCGAAATAGACGCGATCTTACTGCTGGCTGGAAAGGTCAGGTGGTGAAAACTAAGCGGGCCGGTCATTTGCGAAAAATGGCCGGCCATTTTCATTTGATCGCGGGCGGACGGGACGGATTTACAAACCTTTACCTAAATTCGAAAACTAATCTCGATCGCCGGTCGTAAATACTTGCATTAGGTTCGCGAAAACGGTTAGAGTTTTTGAACGCATTGCTGTATGAACCAGTTAGATTATCTTGGTCAAACGCTGGACGGAAAGTACCAGATCGAACGCGAATTAGGTCGCGGCGGTATGGGGACCGTGTATTTGGCGACGCATCTCGGCACCGAGCGGCCGGTTGCGGTCAAGATTATCGCACCGCAATTTATGCAGCGGGCCGAGTTTGTCGAGCGGTTTCGCCGCGAAGCTCGTGCCGCAGGGCGGCTGCGGCACCCGAATGTGGTGAACGTGACGGATTTCGGCTTTGCCGAATCTAAAGACGGCCGGGTCGCGTACCTAGTGATGGAGTATCTCGATGGCTGTACGCTGGGTGAAATACTCGATGAGGAGCGCAATCTGCCCGTCGCATGGACGCTCGATATCCTGGAACAGGTTTGTTCCGCCGTGCAAGAGGCTCACGAACAGGGCATTATCCATCGCGACCTTAAGCCGGACAATATCTGGCTTGAACCCAATCAACGCGGCGGCTATACGGTCAAAGTGCTGGATTTTGGAATTGCCAAGCTCGAAGAGTCCCACGATGCTGACCATACTCATAGCGGCGTTAATCACGTGGGGCTTTCGACCTATGTGGCGACGGGACGGATAACGTTTGCCGGGCAGCAGAACGAAGGCACGATGGTCGGCGATGGGTCGTCAACGCTTATTTCCGAGGCTTCGACAATTGCTCAGACTGCCGATCACGGAACAAAGGTCGAGGCTCGCGGGACGGTAAGCATCGAGCCGATCGATCTTGAGAATAAGACCGTAATTTCGGAGCAATTTGACGATGAGGTCGTCGATCAGGAAACCATCGGCACGCAGATGATAGTCGAGTCCGCAGACACCGACCGTTCTGCCGAGCACCATCGAACCACGGGGAAATCGCTACTCAGTGCGCCGAACACGGCCGACCTGACGCGGGTCGGAGCGGTTTTAGGTACACCGCTCTATATGTCGCCGGAGCAGTGCCGCGGCGAGCATCTTGATCCGCGTTCCGACATTTACAGCCTCGGCGTCATTGCCTATCAGATGCTGTCCGGGAAGACGCCGTTTTCGGGCGACTTCAAAGACGTGATGGAGTCGCACAAGGCAATCGACCCACCGATGCTTAAGGCTAAAAGGGTTCGGCGGAAGATGCGTAAGGCAGTTCACGCCGCGCTCGATAAAAATCCTGAAAATCGTCCGCAGACGGCTGAGGGATTTGCCAGCGTGATGCGGTCGCGGTCTGAGGGCCTGTTGGGCCTGCTTCGCCGTGCAATGGTCATCTATAGTGAGCATCTGCCGAAATTCCTGTTTCTGACAACGCTTTTTCTGTCGCCGGTGATCCTGTTGACTGCGGCACATATAATAATGTCGTTCGTCAGCGTTAGCGGCATCGCATCCGAGACGACAAGCAGGGTTGTTATCGGCATCATCATGCTCGTTTCGACGGTAGCAGGAGCGTTTTGTTCGACATTGACGGTAGGTACGATCGTTTGGATCGTAACGCAGTATCTGGCCGTGCCGCTCCGGCCGGTCAGGATTCGGCCTGCACTTGGCGAGGCCCGCCGCAAATGGAAAAAGATCGCCGGCAGCGGAGCTATTGCCGTTGCGGTCCCATTTCTATACTCATTTGTCGTCGCGATCGCGGGATTTCTCGTTTTCTGGTTGTTTAGTTACATCCTGCTTCAGGCGTTAGCCAGCGACCAGAGTTCGGTACTTGGCGGATTGATCGGTGCCGCGGTCGGCGGGTTGGCCGGATTCTTTTACGGTTACGTCCAATGTATGCTCGTGGCCCCCGTGGCGATGATGGAGACCGTTGGTGTGTTCAAGGCATTTCGGCGTTCCCGTGAACTCACGCGGCGATCATTTATGACGGCATTTGGGGCGGCAGTGATCATGTTTCTGATACCGATCGTGCTTGCCGGTTCGCTCTCTTTCGTCGTCAACGTCACTGTCAGAGCTTTCGATCCGAAGAGCCGCGACCCGATCGTCGTGACTGAAACGGATACGTCGGGCAACACCGGGAATGTTCCGGTCGAGGTCGTTACGGCTGAACCCAAAGAGCCTGACGTTAATATTACTTTCGGCGGGAACAATAGGATCAAGTCCGAGGGCGAGGGCATGGATATGCGCACGCGGGTCAAGCATGCCGCGCTCGAATCCGCAATTCAGATATTCTGGCTCCCGTTACAGATATTTGTACTGTCGTTTTCTGCTATCATAGTTGCGTTGCTCTATTTGAAAACCCGGCTCGCAGGCGGCGAATCGATGAACGATCTCCTTGAGCGGTTTGAGGACGACGACCGGCCGCGAAAGAAGTGGCAGGAACGCGTTCGCCAACGCCTTATCCAATCGGGTCGAATACCGAGCAAGTCTTAGTACATGCGGCTGAGGACAACTAATTTCCTTAAAATTATAAGCTTTGTCTTGATGCTGTGGGCGGTCAGTCCGGCGCAAGATGTGGTGCGCGAGATCAAAGCCGGCGATGCTGAGACGCTCAATGTCATCAATTATTTTGGCCGCGTATCTATCGTTGCCGTACCATCGGAAACTCCCCAACCCGGAAAATTAACTGCAAGTTCGCCCAAGGGCGTCACCGACGCAGAGGTCAAGATGACGTCTGCCGCCGGACGAACAAATGTCGAGGTCGCGACTACCGTCAGGGACAAGCGTATCGACCTGACGATCTATATCGCCGAGCGGGCAAGGGTCAAGGTCGAGACCCGCGAAGGTGCGGTCGAGATATCGGGAAATGTCGCCGCGGTCGACGTCAAAACGGACACGGGCACGATCGCGACGGACGTACCGGACGACGATCTTACGTTCGCATTCCATTGGACCGAGTCGCGGCCGCGGTTTGTCGCGGATTTTGAACTTCCTGAGGTAAAGGAGCGTTCAGCCGGACGGTTTGAGATCAGGGGACGAACAGGGGAAGAGCGGAAAAGGGGAAAAGAAGACAAAAAGGCCGAAACACGACCGGTAGGGAGTGTGCCCGACTCCGAGGATCCAAAACCAAAGATCAAAGACCAAAAGCCTCAAGGCGTCAATCTTAACTTCACGACCGCACGCGGGATAATCCTGATCAACGTGCCGCCGAGTGAGGTCGGCAGCGACTTGCGCGAACGGCCTCTGACCGACGCGGCAAAGGCGATCGTCCGCAGCGGTGACAGTTTGCTAATGGAGGCGATACGCCGTGCTGCTCCGAAGTACTACGGCGACTATGCCCGGAGCCTGCCGCCGATCAAGCGAGAGCCGGCATTTTCTGTACGGTCAAATCCGGCCGATGGCCCGGCCGCTCAGTTGAAACAGGCGCTCGTACGAGTTTCGAATCTCGACAATCGTGCGATCGCGGGGCTCAACTTGGAAGATTTTGAAGTTACCGAGGGCGGCAAGAAGCGTGAGATCGTTTCGGTCGAACAATCGACCGCTCCGTTCAATCTAGTGCTGCTGCTCGACGTTTCGGGCAGCGTTGAGAATTACGTCAATTTTATCCGCAAAGCGGCGCGAAATTTTGTTGAGACGGTCGATAAGAACGACCGCGTGTCTCTGATAATCTTTAACGACGACGTCAAGATGCTCTCCAAATTCACGACCGACCGCGGCAAGCTCTCGACGAGCCTCGACACGTTTGACGCCGGCGGCGGCACGGCGTACTACGACGCACTCGCGTACGTCGTCGCCGACACGCTAAGGCCTCTGCGTGGCGAACGGACGGCAGTCGTCATCCTGACGGACGGCGACGACAACCGCTCGTTCCTTGCGTTCGATTCGCTGCTAGGTTCGATCCAAGAGAGTGGTGCTCTGATCTATCCGCTTTACGTGCCGTCCGGGCTGATCGCGGCGGCGGACGGCAAATTTGCCGACATCGACCCATTGCGTAAGAAATATATGACGCTTTCGGCCAAATCCGCCGGCGAGGGTGAGCGTCTCGCCAAAGTTTCGGGCGGCGTTTATTACCCGATCTCGCAGATCAGCCAGATCCAGCAGGCGTACGAAGACATCGTCGTCCAACTCCGCACCGCATACATCATCACATACCGCTCCGACACCGCCGATGGAGCCTCACCCCGGCTCAAAATAAAAGCAAACCGCGAAAACGCGTTCACGACCGTGAATTCGGTGAAGGCAGTGCAGTGATCTCGATGCGATGTTACGGAAATCGCGTTGGATTGTGGTGCTGACAGGGGCGGTGAATTGTGGTCAAATTGATATACGAAATTTGCGGGCGGGAACGGGGCATTTGGAGACTTCATTGTTAGAGGCATTGTTTGACGAGAGAGAGCGGCGGCCGTTGACGGTGTCGGAGCTGAATGCCGGCGTGCGCGGAGTTTTAGAGCGTGAGTTTGCAAGCGTTTGGGTCGAGGGCGAGGTGGTCAACTTTGTCGCTGCAAGCTCGGGCCACTGGTACTTTAACCTCAATGACGGCTCGGCGCAGATCAAGTGTGTTTGCTGGAAGGGCACGAATTTTCGCATCAGGTTCAAACCGCAGAGCGGCATCACGGTGCGAATCCGCGGCAAGATCAGCTTTTATCCGGCACGCGGCGAGACGCAAGTCGTTGTCGAATCACTCGAACCGTCGGGCGAGGGAGCATTGCGGGCGGCGTTTGAGCAGATCAGGGCGACACTCGAACGCGAGGGGCTGTTTGCCGAGGAACTAAAGCGTCCGCTGCCGTACTTTCCGCGAAAGGTCGCGGTGGTTACGAGTGCGACCGGAGCGGCGTATCATGACATTCATAACGTGCTGACGCGGCGTGCGAGATCGGTCAGCATCCTGCTCGTGCCGACGCTGGTTCAGGGCGAGACCGCGGCTGACAGCATCAGGCAGGCGGTCATCGACGCCAACGCCTATAACCGTACGCTCGCCGAGGCTGACAAGATCGACGTAATGATCGTCGGACGCGGCGGCGGTTCAGCGGAAGATCTGTGGGCCTTTAATGACGAACAGCTTGCACGCACCCTAAGGGCGAGCGAGATACCCGTGATATCCGCCGTCGGCCACGAGATCGATTGGACGATCGCCGACATGATCGCCGATCGACGGGCACCGACGCCTTCGGCAGCCGCTGAGATCGTCGCCGGACGCGAAGAGGATATTGTCAATGGCCTGGTCAACTGCGAATCACGGCTCACTTCGACGATCAGTTACATGATGCTATTGGCCGGACAGGCGACACGCGATGCGGTCGCGGGCCTGCAAAACGGATTTACGGCATCGATCCACCGTGCGAAGATGCGATTTGCTGATGTTGCCACACGGCTGTCGCCGGCAACTCTGTCGGCCAAGACCGCGGCGGTCGGTAGCAAACTTTCGATGCTCGATCAACTAGCCGCGGCGGCCATCGATCGCGGGATCAAGGTCAATGCCGACCGGCTCAACGTCGAAATGGCAAAGCTCAACGCCCTCTCGCCGCTGGCCGTGCTGACCCGGGGATTTTCGATCACGCAGACGGCGGACGGCCGAATTCTTCGCGACGCCGCGTCGGTCAAGCCCGGCGATGAGCTTAAGGTCAGGCTCGAACGCGGGTCGCTGAACGCGGAGGTGCTCGCAGGCGACAGTTAACGATGGGAAGACGTAGATTTGCAATAGCCGGTCTGGTTGTTTTGTTGCTGCTGGTTATTGCCGGTGCCGGCGGGCTGCTCTATTACCGAAGTCTGCGCGACACGCCGCAATATTCGCTCGCGCTGATAGTCGATGCCGCCAAACGCGGTGACGACGCGGCGATCGCCGAGTTGATCGACGTCGATGCGGTGGTGGATGATTTTGTTCCGCAGGTGACGGGAAAGGCAGTCGAACTATACGGCCGAGGCCTGCCGCCGGCAATACTTGGGCAAATGGCAAAGATCGCCACACCCGTGCTGCCCGCCGTCAAGGATCGTGCCCGTGCCGAGATCCCGCGTGTCATACGCGAACGGACCGAGCGTTTTGGCAACGTGCCGTTTGCGGCGATGGTCCTCGGTGCGGACCGCTATCTGGCGATCACCGTCAAGGGTGATCAGGCGATCGTCAAGAGCAAGCTGCCCGAGCATCCGCTCGAACTCAGGATGAAACGCGTCGGTGAACGTTGGAAGATCGTAGCCGTCCGCGATGAAGACCTGGCGACGCAGATCGCGCAGAAGATCGGGCAGGAGATCGTTGCGATCGCGGTCGGCGGCGGCGTTAGAAAGACGGCGGATTCGCTCGGAGTTAAGGGCCTGACAGATATTTTGCGACAGGCGGAGGAGATCTTAAAATAGATATGGAAAACACGTTTGAGACATCATTGACAGAGCTTGAGGCGATCGTGGCAAAACTCGAAGACGGCGACTTGCCGCTCGAAGAGAGCCTTGAACTATTTGAAAAGGGAATCAAGTTGTCACGCGAATGCCGCGAACGCCTGTCGAACGCCGAACGACGTATCGAAGTGCTGAAAAAAGACGCTGATGGCAGTCTCAGCGTCGAATCGTTGGAAAGTGAATAGTCCGCTGGCGGGAGCCGGAGCGTCCGCAGTTATGGTTTCGGCGGTGCGACCACCAGCTTCTTTTCCATCAGGCTGCACGTCTCGAGCGTACTCGTCGGATCGATCGCCATGTTATCGAGTACGATCTGGCGTATCTTGCCTTCCTTATCCACGACGAAAGTGCCGCGGCTTCCAAAGCCCTTTTCTTCGTTATACAGCCCGTACTCTCTTGTCACCTTGCGGTCCCAATCGCTGAGCAACTGAAACCCTGTGACGCCGATCTTTTCGGCAAAAGCCTTGTTTGAAAAACGGGAATCCATGCTGACTCCAAAGACCTTTGTGTTTGCTTCTTCGAATTTGGCAATACCAGCCTGGTATGCCTGGAGTTCCTTCGTTCAGCCACCGGTGAAGGCGAAAACGTAAAAGGCGAGTACGACGTTGCTCTTGCCGCGAAATTCGCTGAGTTTTACCTTTACTCCCGCGGTGTCCGTCAGTGTGAAATCGGGTGCGGTGTCGCCGACCTTAAGCTTTGCCTGCGGCGGTGCCGTGGCCGTCTGCCCCAAAGCCGTTATCGCCAGCACGATGCCGATGATAATTGAAACTGTCAGTTTCTTCATAGTTTGTTCCCCTCAGAAAAGCGATGCCGCCAAATAAGTGAAATACTCAGAGGCGGCATCAATAACAGGTTAGTTTTCCTAACGTCTCGAACTAAAGATGTTGAGAATGTACCAGAACATCAATGCGATGCTTGCAAATAACGCGAGCGACGCTGCGACGTGCTGTTTAGTGTTGTATTGGTGAAGCACATTAGAAGTCTGGTAAAGGATCGCGGTCGCGGCAAATGCAACCATGACGAAGGCAAAAATATTGCCTATCGAAAAGCCAAAGATCGCACTCGAGACGATAAACCCAAGTGCAAGCATGCCGCCGATCGCCAGGATCGGGCCCAGAAAGCTGAAATCCGTCCGTGTGATCATTACCGTCAGCGATAAGCCGAGAAACAATCCCAGCGTCACAATACCGGATTTGACGAGAACCATAGGGTCACCCGTGTAATAGACCGCCATTGCGATCATCGGCACGAATATTACCGCCTCGGCGACGACATAGAGGATCAGGCCCCAAAGCTGAGTGGCTGACGATGCCTCGGACATCGCCCAGCGGTTCGCCAGATATGATATGCCCATAAATCCCGCCAGGACGGCCAGCCAGCCCATTTGTCCGCCGGCCGAGACGACAGTCAGGATCACATCAGCCGCTCCTGAAATGAACAGGAACGCCTCGACGGCGACAAACCCGAGTATAGCCAGTGCAAGGAACAAATATGTCTTGCGAATAAATGCCGCACGTTCTACGGGAGCCGCCATCGCGGCCGAATTTCCAAATGTACTTGTAAAATCTTCCATGTAAAATCTCCTTGCGATTAGATTATCGCGGTGTGAAATTGTTTGTACGTTATCTTATCCTTTCCCCGATTTACCACCGGCGCGTATGACCGAATCGATGCTCCAAACGCCCGATCCTCGTGCGGCGATGTATAAAAAGAGAAACGCGTATACAGCGGCCAATTCGCCGCCATTCATGATCGGCAAAGCACCTTTGGGCTGGTGGGACATAAAATACGCGACCGCCATCGTGCCGCTTGCGAGAAATGCGGCAAAGCTCGAGAAAAAGCCGATCATTATCAACGCTCCGCAAACCAGCTCAATGATCGCCGCGGCGAAGATCAGCCCTTCGGCGTTGCCGCCGCGTTCGGACGGTGGCCACGCGAACAGCTTCTGCGTGCCATGCAGCATGAACAAAAATCCGGCCACGATCCGTAAAATTGCGTACACGTAACTCGCGTACCGGTTGAGAAATCCATCCATTCAGTGTGCTCCTCTGATCAATTAATTTTGATAAGTATAGCGCATTGGCTTAAATGATACGGCTACTTTCGAACCTAAAACGGGGCGTGAGTCGAACTAATTGCGAGCTAAAGTGAGTCGGAGTCAACTTTCACGGTTTCAAGGCGGAGAACTCGGGTTTGGAGGTTTTTAGCGGGTAGTTGCGAATTACCGGAGCTTTCCGATCGGCGGAAAGCTCCGTCCTGATCTAACGGAGAAGCCGTAACTGCGCGGAAACGTATTCCGGACCGAACGGATTCTCCGTCAGCTGGTAACGAATTACGTGATACGAGCGGCCTGTTCCATCTTCCGATATTGCTCCTGCCACTTGTTTGTGGCCTTCTCGATCTCGCGTGCCCAGTTGCGCTGGCGAATTCGATCGAACTGACCCTGGTTCATTTCCTGTTCCATGAGTTGGAGGCGATTGTTTACGCGCTCACGATACTGATTCATATGGTTGAATCGGTGTTCGAATCCACGTCTCTGATCTTCGTTAAGACCAAGTCGAAATCGCTCATGCTCCTGTTCCATATTGCGGACCTGCTCACGGATTCTCTCGTGATTCTGCTTGCCCTGGGCCAAGTCGAAATTGGCATTGTCATATTCCCGGGACATCGTCCGTAATCTCTGATGGATCTGCTCCGTAGCTTCTGTACGCTGCCGTAATTGATCACGCTGAACATCATTTAACTGGACATAGTCACGGTCGCGGTCTCGATCCTGATCGCGGTCCTGATCGCGGTCCCTGTCTCTGTCCGGTGTCTGATCCCTGTCCTGCGTTCTATCACGGTCCTGTTGTTGGGTTACGTCACCCTTGCCACCCGCCGGTTTTCCTTTTCCTTGCCCGTATCCCGATATGGCTATGCCAAATATCATGGCGAGGGCCACGGCAATAGTTGTAAATCTAATAATTCTCATTGTAGGACCTCCTTTTCACTCGAATGGTCGAACAGCCTTGATGATACGGAGTAGTTTCCGTACGATCGAGTCAAGGTGTTCGTTGCCTATATGAATGACGCAAATTCCGTACCCATAACGCATTTATTTCTCTCGTTAAAATGCTCGAGTTTCCGTCATTAACCCGATCGGTTAGTGAATGATCTATCGAACACATCCACCCGCTAATGACGAAAATTCCACAGTTGACCAAATAACTGTGAAAAAATTCACGATCGATCGTAGCTCCTTGATTCCGAACATCTGTTGTGTCCGAAAGTGTCGTCAAATGCTGAGTTTTCTGGTCGAAATTAAAAGTAAATTCATGATGTCAACGGCACATTAGTTGCGTCGGCAGAAGCGAAGCAAATTGAATTGCTAATCGCTTTAATTGTTTTTTGAATTTAGTCCCGGCGTAAAGCCGGAGTTTTGCCGAACGCGTCCAAATGGGTACGTGACCTAAAGGCGCTGACGACGCATCAATATTGATTCGATCACCTGGTTATCTCGGCGCACTCTTGATCGAGGAGGTGAATCATGAAATTCAAGACCATCGTAATACCAACCCTATTAATTGCGGTTGGTGTTTCCCTCGCATATTTTGTTCCAAGATCTACTGCAAATGACATCACAGAGTCTGTTTTGACACCGTCAAACATTGGAACCACTGTTAGATATACTGAAGACCGTTTTGCTCTGGCTCCTTTAACATGGCAGACGATCGTAAATAATAGTTTTTCGATGCCGAATAGCGACAGGACGTACAGCAGTTACGGTCAACCGTCCGTCAACTCAAACGGAATGGTCGTATTCAGAGCCCGCAGCACGGGAAGCGGACAACGAATGACCGGCATTTACTCAAGACAATTTCCGAAAGGCCCGGTTCGAGAGGTCGCAGACCTATCGACTTTTGTGCCTTATCCAAACAACCTCGAGACTATGTTTCAGGAATTTTCGGCGATTCCGAGGATCGCAGCTAATTCGGACTACATAGCTACACGCGGCAATCATAAGCCCGTGTACAAGTACCTACTGCCGGATGGCACTGAAACACGAACCGGAACTACCGGCATCTATGTTCAGTTCAACGGAGGCCTGTTATTCAACGGCACATCGAAGATCGGATTGGCTCCGGGCTTTGAGAATCACGCCGTACCGAATACCGATCCGCTGGTCGCTTTTGACGTCTATCCGGGAGCACCGGCTATCACTGACAACGGCACTATCGCGTTTAAGGGCAACTTTACAATCGACGGTGTCGGAAAAACAGGCATTTTCTATCGCGAGTTAATAAGCGCTCCGGGAGGCGGCAAGACTTCGGTCGAGATGGTCGCAAGTTCTGATACGGAAATCCCGAATGCTCCGCCAAGCTATAGATTGATGTCATTTGGATCGACGGCACCGCCAAGTGTGTCCGGAGATCAATTAGTGTTCGTAGGCCTCGATAATGAAGAGAATCCGAATTATGGCGGTATCTACCTCGCACCGATCAGCCCGAGTCCGAAACTTCGAACACTGGTTGGCGTGGGTGAGCCACTGCCGGGAACGAAGTTCGATGCACTTACCCGCATTGGCGAAGGTCTGGCGTTCGACGGCCGTTACGTTGCCTTTTGGGGAGCGTGGAGCTACGAAATGAAAACAGTTCGGCTGTTTTGCCCGGAGGACGGAAACGCGGACATCATAGCTTATTGCAATGGTGTAGACCCGAATAGCATTTTTGATGCCGAATCGGGCCGTTGGTATCAGGATAAGCAGGTAAACGTCGATCAGGGCATATTTATCTTTGATATTTATGCAAATCACGCATATCTGGTTTCGCATACCAATGGTGATTTCAATGATTTTATGTTCTGGGGCTATTCAGGCAGACCTCCGGGAGTAGGATCGGAAACTGAAGAAGTCGCAGAAGAGGATGGCGAAGAGCCGCCGAGGTGGCGTTCAGCCGCATTCATCGCGGCGTCTGACGGTATGGTGGTCTTTAAGGCACGTACCGGAGCCCAGACTCCACAGGGTGAATATATCAGCCCGATCGACGGCATTTATATGAGGAATGCTTTAGCTCCGTCGCCGATACAGGTATTGGTTGAGACCGGCATGAACAGCGATGTTCTCGATCCTTCGATACCGGGTGGCGTTTTGCCGATCATCGGAGTCGGAATCGAGCGAGATGGTTTCCGCGGCAACAAGCTGGCGATCACCGCATCGATGGCTGATTCAGAAAACGGCTGGGGCGGCATCTATATGACCAACATTAACCGCGGTCCGGCTGTTGGTCTGTTCGATGTAAAGACGGCACGATGATCGTGTTTACCCTCGATCTCGGTTCTGAGCGACAGGCTCAGTAGACGGAACTATCCGGCCGGATCGATCGTCAAGTTGGAAGAGGCCCTGCTCAGTAAGCGGGGCCTCTTTCTATCTGTGTGGTCAAGATCGGACAACGAAGCTCGAAAAACGCCCCCGGATGCCCGATCGGTAGGACGTTTCGTGCAGGATGGAGGCAGGATAACGGACACGCCATCTCGGCGGAGAGACCCTTTTGCCGGCCATTGGCTGTTGGTGCAATTTATTACCCTTGAATCCCTTGCACCGACCGACAACCTGAACGACGTGTCCGTTATTTGTACAGTGCTTCGAGTTTGCAAAAAAAGACAATATCCAAAAAAAAGTCCTCGAATCAGTAAAACGGGCCTCATCCTAAGACAAGGCCCGTATGCGATCGATCAAGCGTCAAAGCTTAGTCAGCCTTGGCGGCTGCCCTCACGGTCCCGAGCGATTCGGGTTCGGACACGGCCAGGCCGAGTTCCGGTGAACGCCATAGGTTCGAGACCAGCAGTTCGCGGATAAAGGTCATTTCCTTCGGCAGGCGATCGTACAGCTTAAAGAACAGATCGTCGTGCATGGCGATCTCCTTGAGCCACAGGTCGCGGTCGATGTTCATCACCTTGTCGAACTGCTCCTTGGTGAAATCGAGCCCGCGCCAGTCCATATCCTCATAACGCGGCATCCAGCCGAGCGGCGTTTCGACGCCGATCGACTTGCCGCGGGCACGTTCGACTATCCACTGGAGAACACGCATGTTCTCGCCGTAGCCGGGCCAGGCGAATTTGCCGTCTTCGTCCTTGAGGAACCAGTTGACCGAAAAGATACGCGGCGGCTCGGGTATCTGGCGGCCGAAATCGAGCCAGTGAGCAAAGTAGTCGCCCATGTGGTAACCGGCAAACGGAAGCATCGCGAACGGATCGCGGCGAACCTCGCCGATGTTGCCGAAAGCGGCTGCGGTCATCTCAGAGCCCATCGTGGCGGCCATATAGACGCCGAACGCCCAGTTGAACGACTGCTGAACGAGCGGCACTACCGAATTGCGGCGGCCGCCGAAGATGAACGCCGAGATGGGCACGCCCTTCGGGTCGTCAAAATTGGGGTCGGCGACCGGGCATTGTTCGATCGGGGCGGTGAAACGCGAATTGGCGTGTGCCGCCTTGCCCTCGCTGGCGGGTGTCCAATCGTTGCCCTGCCAATCGATGGCGTGTGCCGGCGGTGCTCCGTCCATACCTTCCCACCAGACGTCGCCGTCGTCGGTCAGAGCCACATTGGTGAAAATTGTGTTCTCTTTGATCGACTCCATCGCGTTGGGGTTGGTCGAATAGTTGGTGCCCGGAGCGACGCCAAAGAATCCGAATTCCGGATTGATCGCACGCAATTTGCCGGTCTCGTCCGGTTTGATCCAGGCGATGTCATCACCAACGGTGGTGATCTCCCAGCCTTCGTCGATGAACTGCTTGGGCGGAATGAGCATCGCAAAATTGGTCTTGCCGCAGGCTGACGGGAACGCCGCACAGACATAGTCCTTGCGGCCGTCGGGCGATTTAACGCCGACGATCAGCATGTGTTCGGCGAGCCAACCCTGTGCGCGGCCGAGATTTGACGCGATGCGCAGTGCGAGACACTTTTTGCCGAGCAGTGCGTTGCCGCCATAGCCCGAGCCGTAACTTGCGATCGAATTTTCCTCGGGGAAATGGACGATGTACTTGTCCTTCGGATCCGGCGAGCACGGCCACGCAACGTCTGCCTGGCCGGCCGCGAGCGGCATACCGACCGAATGGAGACAGCGTGTGAATTCGCCGTTGCCGAGAGCGTCGAGGGCACGCGTACCCATGCGGGTCATGATCTTCATGTTGACGGCAACGTAGGGCGAATCGGTGATCTCGACGCCAAACTGCGATATCGGCGAGCCGATCGGGCCCATGCAGAACGGCACGACGTACATCGTGCGGCCGGTCATGCAGCCGTCAAACTTGCGTTTGAGGATCAACTTCATCTCGTGCGGGGCCATCCAGTTATTGGTCGGGCCGGCGTCGCCCTTGGCCTGCGAGCAAATGTATGTGCGGTCCTCGACGCGAGCGACGTCGGACGGGTGTGAGCGGGCAAGGAACGAATTAGGGCGTTTCTCTTCGTTGAGTTTGATAAATGTGCCGGCGTCGACCATCTCCTGACAAAGCCGGTCGTACTCTTCGTCCGAGCCGTCACACCAATAAACGCTGTCGGGTTTGCACAACTCAACGGCCTCGGTGACCCATCGGATCAGCTCTTCGTTAACGATCGATGCGGGTATGTTCAAATTGGACATAATAATATGTGTTCTCCAAACTAAAAATTCTCTTAAATGCTTAACTAAAGTGAATAAACGAGCAATAAGGCCCGTTTCCTGATGCTATGCGAGTAGGTTATCACAGGATAACAAAATTGTTAACGGGGACGGTCGGTTGTTAGTGGCCGGAGATGGCAGTGGTCGGTGGTCAGTGGTCGGTGGTCAAGGGTCAGTGGTCGGTGGTCGGTGGGAAGATCGTCCCAAGTCCCAAGTCCCAAGTCTTAGGCCCGGATCCGACTTCCTACTTTTTCACTTTTCCCTATTTTCACTCTTTCACTTCTTTGCGGCCTTTGCGTTCACCTCCGCGACCTTTGCGGTAAAACTCACTTCCACGCCGAGACCGGAGAGTTTTTCGCAGAGCCCGCAGAGAGTCTCATATCATTCGTTATTCGATATTCGTCATTCATCACTTCGCCTCGCTGTCTCACTTTTTCGCCAAAATGGGACAGGGTAAACGTCTGATTCCATGTTACTTAACCCCGATTTTGTCCCATTTGCTCGCGCGAGAACGCGGAAATGAGACGCATTTTGCGTAAATGCTGCAAGTACGGCGGTTACATGCGTATTTTGTCCCATTTTGGTTCTTGGTTTTCAAACAGCTTGAGTGCATGCCATCTCAGGCCATGCGTAAACGGAATATTGTCGCATAGATGGCACACGGAAATCAACAATTAAATTGCGCAGCCGAAGCGGGCCGGGAACCGAAGATATCTGCCGCAGATTAACGCCGATCAACGCGGATCAGATCTAAATAGATCCTATCCGTGTTCATCTTTGTCCATCGGTGGTTAATTTCTCTGAGGGTTCACAATCAGCCTAGCCGCCATTGCGCGGCTTTCCCGCAGGGCAAATAGCCACGTGGGTTTAGCACGTGGTCAGGTTGAAAAATGATCCGATAAGGGCGGTTTACCGTCCTTTGTTCAGAGTTGCGGCTTTAGCCGTGAGGTGATTCACGCCTTAAGGCGTAACTCTGAACGGTAAGCCCGTTAAAACGGGCTGGGGGTCGTTTGGATAATCTAACCACGCCGTAAACAAACGTGGCTATTTGCCGCGAGGACGCGGAAAGGCGGCTGACGCCGCCTGGAATAGATCAGCGTACCGCGAAAATGGCGAAAGGTACTAAAATGAGAGGCAGCGTGATCGCTCGCCTCTCTTATGTTTATTTGGGGTTGTTTCGCGGATAAGATGCGAACCGTTCGGGCGGCGGCTCGAGTGTCGCGATGATGGCTCTGACGCGTTACTTCTTAAAAGACCTGACGAGCACGATCATTATCACCGCGGCGATAGGGGCGCCGACCATGGCGAGGATAGACTCGGGGCCTTCGCCGACGATGAGGTTGCCGTAATTTAGCAACGCTATTCCGACTATTACGCTTGTCGCAACGCCGATGCCGACGCTCAAGGGAAAGCCGAGGGCATTGCCGCGGTTGTTCATGAGCGAATTCATTCCGGCTCCGACGGCTGCTCCGATAACCAATAAGATGATCAAAAATGTCATTAACGTGACTCCTTTTGTAATTGAAACGTTTGAAATTGGGTAAGGCTGGCTGATGATACGTTCATTTAGCGTGTGAGAGCAAATGGCGTCGGGAAGAAAAAGGGGCGAAAGAAAGATGAGGGGAAAGGGAGAGGGAACAAGCAAGTCCTAATCCTCGGCCAGGACGATGATGTAGTCTTTTTCGTCGAATTTCAGGCGTTCGGATTTGGGTGGGTTCAGGTTTACGCCGAAGAGTTTTTCGGGGTCGCGGCTCTGCGAGCTGTAGCGGTAGCCGATGGCGGATTCGCCCAGTTCGGCGGCGCTGGCGACAACGGTGTAAAAGTCGAGTTCGACACCGGTTTTTACATAGCGGCTGACGGGTTTTAGATAGATCTCGGAGCCGTCGGCCTGAAACAGCACGTCGTACACCTTTTTGAGCTCGCGGTTTTCGCTGAGCTGGCTGAGCATGAGGCTGATAAGGTTGTCGCTGACCACAAAATCGTCCGCTTTGGCGACGACGCCGAGTTCGCGGTTGCGCATATCGAGCATCTCGGTGACGATGCTGTAATCGACGCCTTCGCTTTCGCTAATGCTGCGCAGATGAAGCAGGGTAATCAGCGTCCGGGCATCGCTGACCTGAATGTCGATACTCCGGTCAGACAGCACGATGATGTGGTCAAAGCTCCCGGTATTAATGTCGAGGAGCGTTTTCTTTTCGACCGTGTCACCCTCGACAAAAGCGAGCTTTTGATTTTTGACCTCGCCCTGCAATTCGGTGACGGCGGCATCGACCTCGGGGTGATTTGAAACTATCAGCACCATCGAATCGGAATTAACATAATTATCGACCTCGGCGACAAGGAGCGGAGCGATCTCGTTCCAGCCGAGGATCAGCGTGTGTTCCTGGACGGGACCGTCATCGTCGCTGTGATCGAACAGCGATTCGTCGACGGCGATGTCTTTAGGGCCATTGGCGATTACCGTGTCGTCGTCTTCGGAGATCGCGATAACGCTCTCGCCGGCGAGGCAAACTCGGTCCATCGGCGGATTGATCAGAGCCTCGCCTTCGGGCGTGAAGACACCGATGACCGATGACGTTTCGTATGCGAACAACGCATCTTTGTACGTCCGGCCGACGAGCGTATAGGGCAGTTTGGCAAAGTAAATTTCGTCACCGGCGAATTCGAGCAGATCGCTGTAAACCACGCTGAGGCCCGATTGGCGGCAGGTCTGCGCCATTACCCGCGAGATGAGATCTTCGCTCATGACGTAAACGGCCTCGCCGTTGCCGACGAGCTCGGCGGCGTCTAGGTTACGTTCATCCTTGATCTCGGCGACGATGTGGTATGGCTCGGGTTTGCGGTGGCGGCCGTTGGTGATGCCGAGCACCGTTTTGATAACGAATGTGTCGGCGTTCTCGTCCTCGGGCGACAGGACGATGATCGACCGTGCCTCATTGATATTGACCATCTCGGCACTTGACGGTTCGAGCGTGCTGCCGCTGCGGACGACGATCTTGGTGTTGCCGGTATTTGGGACGCGACTCTTGATCTCCTCTTCGGCCTCGACCTTGTCTTTTTCAGATAAAATCACGATGCACGGACGTTTTTGGTTGGAATTTGCCTCGACCAGTTCGGTGATGATCGTAAAGATCTTTTCGGACCAGCCGAGAATGAGCGTGTGGTTGCCATCGAGAACACGCGAGCGGCCGCGTTTAAGTTCTTCGATCTTTTGGTCGATGCCGGACGAGATCGAACCGATCAGGATCGAGATCACGAAAATACCGATCATCGTGGCGATAAACCGGACAGTGCGGAAATCCCAGCCTTCGTCGCCGCCCATCGTGCCGGGATCGAGCGTTGCCATCAGGCTCTTCCACGTGCCTTCGATAAATCCCAGCGGCTCGGCACCGGCGTCGGTCGAACCGGTGATCCCGATCGCGACAATGATCAGGCCCAGCACCATCACCGAGACGACCGAGACTATTGCCAGCCATTGGATGACCGCGATCGGCCCGCCGGACATCGTGTTCTCAAAGTGGTAACGAACTTTCTCGCGAAGAGTGTATTTGGGCATATATATGAATATCTATTTTTTGGATCCTGCCGTTTTGCGCTTGGCGAGATATTGTACCAAGTATATGATTTGGATATGAAAAACAATTACACGGCAGTCGTCAAGCAGGACGGTGATTGGTGGATCGGCTGGATCGAAGAGGTCCCCGGTGTCAATTGTCAGGAAGCTACCAGAGAGGAACTGCTCGAGAGCCTTCGTGTGACGCTTGATGAAGCATTGGAGTTAAATCGCCAGGACGCCCGGAGCATGGCCGGCGTAAATTTTGAAGAAGCACTCATTGCAGTATGAAGCGGCGTGACCTGATCCGCCATTTGCACCTTTACGGCTGCGAACTCCTTAGAGAAGGTGGCAGCCACTCATGGTGGCACAATCCTAAAGAGAACCGGCGTTCAGCCGTCCCAAGGCATTCCGAAATAAACGACATCTTGATCATCAAGATCTGCAAGGATCTTGGAATTCCGCGTCCTAAGTAGTTATGGGCCGGTTGCGATACTGGACCAACGTGTGGACCGCGACGGTCGCGATGATGATCACGCCGCCGAGGATGGCCCATTGTGACGGGCGTTCGCCAACGAAGAAAAAGACCCAGACCGGATTGAGCAGCGGTTCGATAAAGCCGATGATCGACGCGTCGAGCGGACGCGTGCCGCCGGTGACGCCTTTGATAAACAGAATATACGAAATGCCGATCTGGAAAACGCCGAGAAACGCGACCGCACCAAAATCGAGCCACGTGATAGTCGAGGCCGACGCGATGCCCGACGGCAACGTCAGCAGGGCGAGCAGGAAGTTGCCGTAGATGACCGTGATGACAGGGTTTATCGGCTGGACGCGCTTGCCAGAGAGAACCACCCCGTCAGCGGAAGCCGCTGCCACCCCTCCTTCGTAAGGAGGGGAGCTTCTGATCCCAGTTGCTCGCGGGTGCTTGAGCAGCATTATATATAGGCCGAGAAATATGCCCGAACCGAGAGCGGCGATGTTGCCCTGATAGTCGCCGATGGTCAGGTCGCCGACAAAGAACAGCGACATTCCCGCGATACAAAAGATAACCGTCACCAGATCACGCAGGTGAAATTTTTCGCCGATGACGAACGGTGCCAGTATGAGGATGTAAACCGGTGCCGTGTACTGCAGAAATATCGCGTTCGCGGCGGTCGTGTGTTTGGTCGCCCAGACGAATAGAAACAGCAGCGTCGCATAGATGATCGAGCACATTACGCCGAACGCGTTGATCCGCAGGCCGTTGCGACGCGTGATGATCAGTACCGTAATTCCCGCCAGCAGCGAACGAAAGAACGTCACCTGATAAGCATCGAGATTGGTCGCGAGCTTGAT
Organism: Pyrinomonadaceae bacterium; assembly: GCA_017983495.1. GTDB lineage: Bacteria > Acidobacteriota > Blastocatellia > Pyrinomonadales > Pyrinomonadaceae > OLB17. The sequence continues at coordinate 24,657 of JAGOBH010000017.1, forward strand.
GAACATCCCGCCCGTGCTCCAGAGCAGCACGGCGATCAGCACCAACACGACCGGCGGAATTGGTTTCTTGTCTTCGGACACGGAGATATATTACCGCAAAAAAGGGTGTTTTAAACGCAGAGAACGCCGAGAACGCAAAGTTAATTCGATTTACTTTCTTTGCGAACTCAGCGGTCTCTGCGTTTAAGGATTTTACTCGTCGGAGGCGGCGCTCGCGATGGTTTCGCGGAGGACTTTGGCTGAGGTCGTGGCGGGCTCGAGTTCGATGTGCTCGAGGTTGTCATAGACCTTTTTGCCAAAGACGCCGTTCCAGGGCGGGATGACGATGGTCACGTTGCCCTCGGCGACGGGTTGGCACGCGAGACGCAGGAACGGTTTGGCGTCGTCGCCCTGATTGTAGCCGAAAACCTTCATCTGGCGGCGTTCACGCGGTGTGACCTCAGAGAGTTTCTCCTGGCCGCCGAGTACGCCGACCCAGCACGTACCGCACGAAGCGGCGGTGCACTCGACCGGGACGGGCCCTTCCCAACAGCGGTCGTCCTGTTTCTGCCAGTCCTGCGAACGGTCGTTTGCCGACGCTCCGGTGATCTCCTGAGCCTGCATTATGGGAAACTTGCCGCTCGAATTGACTGAAGAAAAGTGGACCGAAAACCGTTTGTTGATGGTCTTGAGAAAACCGAGCAGCCCTTGCGAATCGTCCGCGGCACGCTCGGCGATGACGGCGTTCGGCGATTTTGCCATGATCCCGGCCGGTTTTTTGACCTCGCCCGTTGCTGCCTTGACGGCGTCGAGCCCGGCCTGATTTAGCGTAGCCAGCCCGATGGCGACCATCGCGATGATCATCTGCGGTTCGACCGACAGCTTTTCGGCGACGAGCTTGGCGATATCCCTGATCTCATCGGCGAGTTCGGGCGTCTGGTCGGTAAAGACAGCGGCCTCGGCCTCGATCGCGGCTTTAACGGTTTTCCAGTAGCGATGTCCGTATAGAAAATGATGCGAGGTGTCGATCTGGTCTTTGAGCTCAAAATTGCCCTGCAGAGCAAATCCGCGGATCACCTCTTCGCGGTCCTCGCCCGCCGCGATCTGCCGCATCAATTCGAGCGGGTAAAAGCGAAACCAGATCTGCACGGCGTTTCGGTCAACCTCATGTATCTCCGGCAGCAGCGTCTCGACCGCCGCCAGCCAATCGGTCTCATTAAATTTAGAAAGGTATGTTTCAAGATTCGTCATTGTAGTATCACTCGGTATATTAAGGAGCATTTTCATGCACCATTTGCAAAACCAAGACTTTAACAAAATATTGCATTAGACACCAATCGGTGCTATTTTGGCAGTGCTTACTGAATAGCAGTTCGGGAGTACTCTCATGGTCGAAGGCGGCGAACTTTGTTTGCGATCGCTTCGGAATTCGGAAAACCGGAGCACCATTACATCTGCGCCATTCCCGTCTATCTCATACCAGCCAACCCGTCCAAATACAAAAATATTAGACCGGTGCTATTTGGCGGGGCTTGTCTGGGTGGTCGCTGTGACTTGTCTGTGGCTTCTTCCGGGGGCTGTCGCCTCAATCGTGGAGAAATGTCCTTTCAGTTAAAAGGAGTGGATATGATGACCAAAATGATCCCGCGATTATTAGGAGTCTTTTTTCTTGGGACGATTGCGGTTGTGTTGGTTTCATGGTTCTCAATGTCGGCGATTACGGCGGGTACTTTTTCACTTTTATTCATTGCATTTACTTCGGCGTGTACTTACCTGATCGTCGGTGTTGTTGTCGGTCAGTTTTGGCCGAAAGGAGCTTTATCCGGGGGGATTTGCCTTGCTTCTCCGATCATCGTCTTTACGTTTCTTTCGGTGTTGTTCAGTGGTTTTGGGGAACGATTCGTTGACAGAGATTTGCCCGTACTTATCATATCTGTGATTTCGGGAGTTTTCGGGTGTTTTGCGGGAAAGCGTCTGGCCAACGTGCGGGTCAATGTATAAGAAATCGAAGTAATTAGTCCGAGGTCGAACGACTGGGGCCCAGCGGCTTGCGAGGTGACATGATGATTAAGTATGCAAGCCTCCATTGTGGCGAACATATCCAAAGCCAACCATTTCTAAGAAAATCATCAAAGATATTCGACCCGTACCGTTTGGCGGGGCTCGTCTGGATTGTCGCTGGGGTCATGTCGTGTTTGATTCTTGCTGTTTCGGCCTCATCTCAGACCGTTAAGCCAACGCCGGACGATGAGCCGATAAGGGTTGACACAAACTATGTCTCTGTTCCGGTTTCAGTTATCGATAAACAAGGCAGATTTATTAGCGACCTACAAAAGGCAGCGTTCCAGCTTTTCGAAGATGACCGAGAACAAGAAATTGTCCTTTTTGGAACGGTAGATCAGCCATTCACCGTAATCGTTTTACTTGATCGGAGCGGCTCGATGAGTTTTCATTTAGGTGAAATGGCGGAAGCAGCAAGCATTTTTGTGAAACAACTGCGTCCAGATGACACAATAGCGGCGTTTAGTTTTGCGAGTTCTGTACGGGAGGTATTCCCATTTTTACGAGCATCAGAATTCATTAAACCAGCTGTCATTAAGAAACATGCGGATGACCGGAGCACGTATATTTATGATGCGGTTGATTTGGCACTGAGGAAGGTCAAACAAATAAAGGGCCGGAAGGCAATTCTTCTATTTTCGGACGGAGCGGGCGGGGACAACTTTTCTTCAGCAAAGGACAACTTTCGAGATGCCGAAGAAGGAGAGGCTCTCATTTATACAATTCAGTTTGATACGTTTTCTCCGTTACCTCCGCGACACATTAGTAAGGAGTTGTGGAAAGAACGGGTCGAGTCCGCTCGGAGTTATATGGAAAAACTGGCGGATAAGTCTGGTGGCCGATTTTATCAAATCCAGAGCATTAACAGTCTAGCCGCCACGTTTCGAAGCATAGCAAAGGAGATCGGTCAGCAATATACCCTCGGCTACTACCCCGGAACTGTCGGCAAGGACGGCGAACGGCGGAAGATAAAGGTCAAGGTCAATGTCCCGAATGCCGTGGTGCGTTCGCGGAACGAGGTGATCTATAAAAAGTCAAAGTAATTAGTCCGAGGTCGAAGGACTGCAGCTTATCGGCTTGCAAGGTGACATGATGATGAAGTATGAAAGCCTCCATTGTGGCGAACATATCCAAAGCCGGCCATTTCTAAGAAAATCATCAAAGATATCCGACCCGTACCGTTTGGCGGGGCTCGTCTGGATTGTCGCTGGGGTCATGTCGTGTCTGATCTTCGCGGTTTCGGCGTTATCGCAGACCGTTAAGCCAACGCCGGACGATAAGGAGTTACTAGAATGGCAGAATCGCGTCAATACTTTGACCGAAGAGATCGTCAGCGAGTCGTCTTCCGTCTCTGATAGCGAGCGGGCGCTGTATTTGGCAGTCTTGGCGAGAATCTGGTGGAAAAGTGACGAGCAGCTAGCAAGGGGGCATCTCAAAAAATCGGCGGACAAAGTGCTAAGTGCACTACGGGCCGACGATCGGAGCGAACTTGCTAGAAGACTGAAATACGTTCAACGAACGCTCAGGGTATTCGCCGAACTCGATGAAAAGCTGAGTCAGACGCTAATCGGAAATGTTGAGAAAGCGATCGAAGGTAACGATTTTGGGGCAAATAGCGAAGATGCCGAAATGGCAGGGCTAATGGCAACGCTCGGGCTCCAGGTCGTAGGTTCAAATCCGGGGACGGCACTTACATGTGGACTCAACTCGTTGAAGTTTGGATTATCGAAGGAACTCGCGAATTTGATCGCGGTGCTTTATGTAAAAGACCCAAAACTTGGGGAATCGCTTTATCGCCTGGCTCTCAAGGCCGCCAATGATAACTACAGTAATGCAAATTACGCATTTATGGGTTCGCTCGGATGGTATATTTTTGACGACGACGGAAAAAGTGGGGCATTTTCCAACTCTATTCGCATATCGTACCTAGAAAGAGTGACCGATCTTGTTTCCGGGGCGGCATTGATCGAAGCCGAACGTCAAAACCGTTGCATGATCGTATTCCTTGCTCCACAAATGCTTCCGCGTATCGACAAATATTTGCCGGTGCGGTCGCAGACTATTCGACAAAATATCCAGACCTGTATTCCGTTCGCTGACCCGTACACTCGCGAATATACGGCGGCGGAAGCCAGAAGTGACGATCCGCAGACAGTGGACGATCTGATCAAAGCGGCAAAGGATTCGCGAGATCCCGCTTCGAAGGTGAGGTATTTTCGCAAAGCGATATTATTGCTGGAAAAGGCCAAGAAGTACGAGGATATTGTCTCCTTGCTTGATAGCCTTGATGGAGATGATCTGAAAGCGATGGCCTATGGTTGGGACGACTGGCGAGTTGAGTACGCATTCCTTGCCGCTTTCCTGGCTTTTGAGAACGCGGATATACCTTCGGTTTATCGGATAATAGGTAAGACGCCTCAGAAGAATCGACCATACGTAAGATATCGACTTATTTACAGGCTCTCGCCAACCAAGGATCGCGACTTAATGCTTGAAAATCTGGAAGCGATCCGAAAGGAGGTCAGTGCTCTCGAGGTGCCGCCGAAACACGCGGCGGGCAATTTCCTGAGTTTGGCACGGTTGTATCTGAAAATTCAGCCGACGGAATCAGAGGTAATGTTTCGCGAAGCCGTCAAGTACATCAATAAGGCCGATAGTGAAAATCCAAATTTTGATCCGATTCAAGATTGGGCGCCGCTGATGGATTATGTGCAAATTCCATGGGAATTACTTGACGCGGACGAATCAAGCATTACGAGTTCGCTGGCGAATATCAGTTCCCGTCGTAGCCGTGTCCGGCTGAAGTTGGGATTGCTTGAGTCATCGCTCACGAAATATGTTGCCGAAAAGAAGAAATATGACGAACAAAGAAAGTCCTCCAAGCCCAAGATTGGAATTGTGCTGATCGCCACGCCACGGACGACAACAACGTTCAGTTAAAAATACCGTCACGGCTTGACAACAAAGGCCTAAATTTAGATAATCTGAAGTTTCGGACTTTTACAGTCTGGTTTGCCGATCGGTTCCTAGGGACCTGTGAGGCCGATATTTGAGAGTTGAAACAGGAATTGTTGCGTAATAGCGTCCATCTTAGGCCGCCGGCGAATCTGATCTTTTCTTATATGCCACGCTACAGCAAAGTCTCAATTCTTAAGGATTAGTTGCAATTTAATTAACTAAGCAAGCTGAATGCTGCTTGAGCTAACTGCCGGATGCGTCCGGCAAGAGTCAGGTAAGACGTTAGTTTTGCCTTTTAAATAGGGAATTAGTTGGGTGCGTTTAGAGAACCACCCCGGCCGCAGCGGCCACCCCTCCTTCGTAAGGAGGGGAGCGAAGAGAAGATATGCCGACAATCAACCAGTTAGTACGTAAAGGACGCCAACGCGTTAAGTACAAGACGGCCAGCCCCGCTCTGCAGTCAAATCCGCAGAAGCGTGGTGTTTGCACACGTGTTTACACCTCGACCCCGAAAAAGCCTAATTCGGCTCTTCGTAAGGTCGCCCGTGTGCGTCTGACCAACCAGATCGAAGTTACTACATATATCCCGGGTATCGGGCATAACTTGCAGGAACACTCGATCGTGTTGATCCGCGGCGGCCGTGTAAAGGATCTTCCGGGTGTTCGTTATCACGTTATCCGCGGAACGCTGGATGCCTCAGGCGTCGCGAACCGCAACCAGTCGCGTTCGAAGTACGGTGCAAAACGCCCGAAGGGAGCAAAATAGCAGTTGTCAGTGGTCAGTGGTCAGTGTTCAGAAAATGAACCGGCCACTGACCACCGGCCACTGACCACTAAACAATATGCCAAGACGTAGAGTTGCAGGAAAAAGAGAAGTATTACCGGATCCGATCTATAACAGCATCGCCGTGACCAAGTTTATCAACGGACTGATGTGGGAAGGCAAGAAAGCCGTCGCCGAACAGATCTTTTACGCGGCAATGGACAAGCTTGCCGAAAAGACCGGTGAAGAGCCGATCAAGGTGTTCAAGAAAGCACTGGACGGCGTCGCTCCGACCCTCGAGGTCAAATCGCGTCGTATCGGTGGTGCAACCTATCAGGTTCCGCTCGAAGTCAGCCGTGACCGCCGCAATACGCTGGCGATCCGCTGGATCGTGCTGAATGCCCGTAACCGCAGCGAAAAAACGATGGTCGACCGCCTGGTAGGCGAATTGCTCGATTCGACCAACGGACGCGGCGGAGCGATGAAGAAGAAAGACGACGTCCACCGTATGGCCGAGGCCAACAAGGCGTTCGCACATTACAGATTTTAGTAAATAGTGAATCGTGAATCGTTAATAGAAAGAACGATTCACAATTTACGATCAACGATTTACAAATGGCACAGATCAGCTTAGACAAATTTAGAAACATCGGCATCATGGCCCATATCGACGCGGGTAAGACCACGGCGACGGAGCGCATTTTGTACTACACGGGTGTTTCGCACAAGATCGGCGAAGTTCACGAGGGAACGGCGACGATGGACTGGATGGAGCAGGAACAGGAGCGTGGTATCACGATCACGTCCGCTGCGACGACCTGTTTCTGGACCCGCAACAACGTCGAACATCGCATTAACATTATCGACACGCCGGGACACGTTGACTTCACAATGGAAGTTGAGCGTTCGCTTCGTGTTCTGGACGGTGCGGTCTGCGTTTTTGACGGCGTCGCCGGTGTCGAGCCGCAATCCGAAACAGTCTGGCGTCAGGCCGACAAGTACGGTGTGCCGCGTATCTGTTTTATCAATAAGCTTGACCGTGCAGGTGCTTCGTTCGACCGCAGTTTTCAGTCGATCCTCGATCGCCTCGGTGCAAACGCAGTCGCAATGCAGGTGCCGATCGGCATCGAAGAGCATTTCCAGGGCGTTGTCGATCTGATCACGATGAAGGCGTTCATCTGGAGCAACGAGGCAAAGGGTGCGAATTACGACATCGTCGATATTCCCGCTGACCTCGTCGAGATCTCAAAAGCCCAACGCGAAAAATTGGTCGAAGCAGTTTCAGCCGTCGATGACGACCTGATGATGAAATACCTCGAAGGCGAGGAAATTTCGGAGCAGGAGATCCGCGACGCTCTCCGTAAGGGAACGCTCGCGATGAAGATCGTTCCGGTGTTTACCGGTTCGGCATTTAAGAACAAAGGTGTTCAGACGCTGCTCGACGCAGTTGTCGATTTCCTTCCCAGCCCGCTCGATATCCCCGCGATCGAGGGCGAAAATCCGAAATCAGGTGAAATGGAAACACGTCCGCCGGATGCGAAAGCTCCGTTCTCGGGCCTCGTTTTCAAGCTCATGGCCGACAAGCACCTCGGACAGCTCGCATTCGTGCGTATCTATTCGGGAACGGTCACCTCGGGTTCGTATGTGACGAACACGATCAAAGATTCAAAAGAGCGCGTCGGACGCCTCATGCTCATGCACGCCAACAAGCGT
>JAGOBH010000005.1 GCA_017983495.1 Pyrinomonadaceae bacterium
CATCAAATCCGGCCGCGGCCGCGTCTTCCTGCGTTCCGGCGTAAAATATCGCCGCCGGACGTGCCCAGTAGATCGCCCCGAGACACATCGGGCAAGGTTCGCACGAGGTATAGAGCGTGCAGCCATCGAGCTGGTACGTGCCGAGATTGGTGCAAGCGTTGCGGATCGCGACCACCTCAGCGTGTGCGGTCGGGTCGTTGGTCGAGGTGACGGCGTTGCTGCCTTCGCCGATGACGCGACCGTCCTTGACGACCACGCAGCCGAACGGGCCGCCGTCATTTGACTGCATACCTTGGCGGGCAAGCTCGACGGCACGCATCATAAATTGTCGGTCGAGTTCGTTCATTATCCCTTGGGCGGCGTGATCTTGATCTCGTAGAGCTTTTTCCAGTTTTTGCCCGTCACGAAAATACGATCGTTCTGGGCGTCATAGGCGATGCCGTTGAGCACATTTTCCGTTTTGTCGTCGTAGCGGTCGCCGGGCGATTTCGGCTGGTCGTCAGGCGAGATGCCTGACAGGTCTATCCAGCCGAGCACCTTGCCGGTCGCCGGGTCGATGCGGGCGATGTGGTTGGGTTTGCCGAGAACCTCCGGGTCCTCCGAATGCCACACGTTTGCCCATATCTCGCCTTTGACCCATTCGAGTTCGTTGATCCGCATCAACGGCTTGCCGTCCTCACGCATGACCGGCATCGTCTTGATCGTCTTGAATGTCGCGGGATCGACGACCCGCAAAACGTGCGTGCCGTCGCTCATGATCAGGTTGGTGCCGTCGTTCGTTAGTCCCCAGCCTTCACCGGAGTAACTGAGTTCGCGTTCGAGCTTGAAATCGGCGAGATTATAGACGAATGCCGTGCGTTCACGCCACGTGATCTGGTAGATCTTGTCGCCGAGTATCGTCATGCCCTCGGCAAAATACTCTGCCGGGACATCGTGTTTCTGCAGCACCTTGCCCGTCGCGAGGTCGACCTTTCTGAGCGTCGATTCCTTATATTCGCCCGTGCTTTCGTATAGAAATCCGCCGTTGATGACGAGGCCCTGCGTAAACGCCTTGCCGTCGTGCGGGTACGATTTGACGACCTCATAGCCCGATGTCGTCGCCGGAGCCGCGGTTTTCACAGGCGTGTTCGCGGCATTCGGTTTGGTGCCTCCGTTGTTATTCGGCGAGGTTCCGCCGCAGTTGAGCATCACGAGTGCAGATAAGACAAATACAAAAATGCGCATATTATTGTTGGCTTATTTCGCCAATGCACGCTCGATAGCCGTGCGAAAACCACTTTCCGAAAGCCGTCTGACCCTGATGCCGTTGATGAATATCGTCGGCGTCGATGTGATGCGGTATTGTTCGGCATCAGCCATGTCCTTTCGCACCTCGGCCGCGATCTTTTCGGAGCTAAAGTCTATCTCAAATTGTTTTACATTCAAACCCAATTCGGCGGCGTACGCCTTTAACGACGCGACGTCGAGGGCGTTTTGACGCTGATAGAGCAGCTCGCCGTATTCAGCAAATTTACCCTGTGCGTTTGCAGCACCGGCGGCAAGAGCGGCATTGAACGCATTTTCGTGAATGTTGGTGAGCGGCAGGTCGCGGACGACAAATCGGATCTTGCCCGGGTAAGCGGCCATCGCCTTCTTCAAGACCGGATGGGTCGCCGAGCACGCCGGGCACTGAAAATCGCTGAACATCACGACCGTTACCGGTGCGTCCGACGGTCCTTGTGCCGGATCGTCATCCACCGAGATCATCTCGACGAGCGGCTGCGGCTGTTTGTACAGGATGTTGACCTTGTATTTTGCAAAAAGTCTCGTCTGAAGAGCGTCCGTAAGAGCGTAACGCTCCTCATCCGAATATTCCTTCAGTTTATTTGTGATCTCACGAGCGATGTAGTCTGTCGGTTCAATGCCGGCGGATCTTGCCTCGTCATTGATAAGCGTGTCCAGAACACGCGATTCGAGGTCGTCGACAACTGCATCGCTGATGTCGGCGGCGGCTTCGAACAGTTCGATCCGGTTCGCGTCTTCAAACTGCTGGGCCGTAATGGTCTTCGCTCCGATGGTCGCGAGTATGTCGGTTGGCTTCAGGTTGACGGCATTCACGTCCATTCCCTTAACGGCCTTGTATTTCGTTTTCAGCGTGCCGACGTACGCGATCAACGCACGCTGCTGGGCATCGCGTTTGAGATAGCTGACGATAGAGGGCCGCACCTCGGCGAGCGGCTTGTTGTCGAGGGCGGCAAGGTTCGCCTGGTAGACCTTGTTGATCGCGGCCGCAGTCGGAGCGGCAACCTTTGACGTGACACTTGTTATGAGCTTTTCACTGGTTATTGCTTGTGATTTGGCCTCGGCGGCAAGGAGTGCGTCGCCGATCATTCCTTCAAGCAGATCGGTGCGGAGCTTTGCCATATTCGCCGGCAAACCGTTAACTGCCGCGATGACTTCGGGCGAAAGGTCGGCCAGCTTGAACGTGTGGCCGGTCGCCGTAGCGTAAACGTCCGTTCCGGTTTGTGCGAAAGCCGAAAGGGTAAAGATCAAAAAGACGAGAAATGCGGAAATCTTCATAAAATGGACAACAGTCAGGACAAAATGAATTCTAACAAAATCGCTGTTAAATTAGCATTGAGGATATGATGAACCAAATCGGCGATACTTTGCCGGCCGATCGTAAATTATGTTGACGAAAAAGGTCCCGAACGCGTTTTACATGACCGAAGACACGCTCGCGGCCGCCCGCGATCTGCTCGGCAAGCTGATCGTCGTACCGGACGAGAATGGACGGCGTGTGTCGGGAATGATCGTCGAGAACGAGGCGTATTGCGGCGTCGAAGACCGTGCCGCACACAGCTATGGCGGACGGCGGACGCCGCGAAACGAGGTCACATACGCCACGGGCGGCCACGTTTACGTCTTTTTAGTCTACGGGATGTACTACCAGCTCAACGTCGTCACCGGCCCGGCCGACCACCCGCACGTCGTGCTCATTCGAGCCGTCGAACCCGTCGACGGCATCGAGATCATGCGTGAACGTCGCGGCTTCTTGTCAGAACCGGGAGCGACGGTTGCTGGGCCTACCAGCAACACTGGCACGTCTTATGTGCCAGAACCGACTGGGTCGAAGCGTGACAAGAATCTAACTTCGGGTCCCGGCAAACTCTGCATAGCTATGGGCATCGACCGCGGCCTGAACGCCGAACACCTCTCAGGCGAACGCATCTGGCTCGAAGATCACCGAACTTTTTCGGACGACGAAATCGCCGTCGGAAAGCGCATTGGCATCGACTACGCCGGCGAAGATGCGGAAAAGCCGTGGAGATTTTGGATTGAGGGAAATCAGCTTGTGAGTAAGGGGCAGAACCGGGAGCGATAGCGACCGGGTTCATTTGGTCATTGAAAAGAACCCAGTCGCAACCGCTCCCGGTTCTGACAGATCATCCGCATCCCAAACTTCGGGCGCAGGGTGATCTGTGGATGAGGGGAATCAGTTTGTCAGATGTAAACGACAAATTAAGGCTCGCAATAAAGTATGAGTATTAACCTGCTTGTCACAACCTAATTGCTCCTTTGGGAACTTTCCCAGACCAAAATTCCTCTCTTTGTTTTTGGTCGCCAAGATCCATCGTAAAATTGGTCCATTTTCCAAAAAAATTCCTCACCGAACAACTCCATTCCCCCGCGGCATTGTCTGAGAACTGCCAGAGAATATGATATCCATTCTCATTTGAGAACCCTTCGTTATCGGCCTGCAGGATTCCTCTAGTCTTGTTCCAAATTGTCGATCTAATTGATTCAATGATAGGAAAATTCTCTTCGGTCGTTGAAGCGTCAAAAAGCTGAAATGCGTAAATCACTTTTACCTTATCAAAATACTTCTCCAACCAATTTACGGCCGAGATCGGTTTGCAATTCTTGATGTCCTTTCTAAATTCTTCGAGTTCTTCATTGCCAAGTCCTCCCCTACTAACGGGACTGCGTTCGATCCGCATTAGATCGGTGCCATTGGAACTCGCAACTTCGATAGCTGTCCAGTTGTCTGGGCTTTCGGATGGGTCGAACACGATCTTCGCGGTTAGATTGTCGTTGACCAGCCCCCCTGCCAAGATATTGATGTGAATGTTCGGATCTTTTGTCCCTAGAACTCTAATGAAATATCCCATCGTTTTGTTTAGTACTACGAGTTATTGTCGTCTGTCAGAACGGTCGGCAACTTTCATCCGCATCCCATACTTAGGCCGCAGCGTGATCTGCGGATTTAGGCCGATGCGTTGGCCTGGGTCGAGCGATAGGCGCCATTTTCGGGCGATGGTCGCGATCAGCATGATGCCTTCGGTCCAGGCAAAGCTCTCGCCGATGCACCTGCGGACGCCGCCGCCGAAAGGGAAGTAGATGTTTCGATTGGTAGCCTCTTTGACGCTCATCGTTTCCCAGCGTTCGGGGCGGAATTCGAGCGGGTCGTCCCAAAATTGGGCGTCGCGGTGCATCACAAATGGGCTCGTCAGGATCAGCGTCCCCGGTTTTGCGACAAAGCCGCCGAAATCGTGTTCGTCAACCACATTTCGCCCAATCGCCCACGCGGGCGGATAGAGCCTCATCGATTCGGCAAGCACGGCTTCGGTGAATTTTAGGTTTGGGATGTCGTCTATCGTTGGTATTCTGAGCGATTCGCTGGTATTGGCACGTTCGTTCAGACTTGCGTTTCCGCCTTTCGCGAGCACTGCATCGAGCTCGGCGTGAAGTTTTGCCTCCGCCGCCGGATGCTGAGAGAGCAGATACCACGTCCAGGTCAGGGCGTTCGCGGTCGTTTCGTGACCGGCCATAAAAAGTGTCAGAGCCTCGTCACGGACCTGTTCGTCGGTCATCATTTCGCCGTCGTCTTCGTCCTGAGCCATCAGCAGCATCGAGAGCAGGTCGCCCTTGTCCTCGCCCGAGCAGCGGCGTTCGTCGATAATGCCGTAGATCACGTTGTCGAGCGTCCGCCGAGCTCGTTTGAATCTGAGCGACTGCGGCAAAGGCAGTTTTTCGAGCCACTCTGAGAACGGCAGCAGCAGGAAATTGAACGATTCGACCATCGTCGTCATCGCGGCACCGATGTCGTCGGCATCGTCTTCGACCTCGGCGTCAAAGAGCGTCCTGGCGACGATCTGGAGCGTCAGATGCATCATCTCTTTGTCGATGTCGCGAGTCTCGCCGTCATTCCAACTAGCCGCCATGCGGTCGCCGTATTCGACCATCGAACGGGCATATTCCGCAATACGCAGACGGTGAAACGCCGGTTGGATCATTCGCCGCTGCCGCAGATGCGACTCGCCCTCGTTGGTGAGCAGGCCGTTGCCAAGCAGTACGCGGGCACGCTGGAGAGCTCGGCCCTTGCGAAATTTATGTGCGTTTACGACAAACAGATCGCGAATGTGATCGGGGTGATTTATGAAAAACACCGGCTGCGGCCCGAGTTGGTAACGCGTGACGTCGCCGAGTGCCGCCTGCCGCGTGAGAAATCCCGTGCGGTCCCGCCAAAACTCGCGTAGGTGCCCGCCCAGCAATCCCGCGGGCGAGGTTGGCGGCTGTGAAGCTACATTTTTGTCGGGCACGTGTTTTGACATTTAGAAATCCGAACCGAAAACTGTTATTTTGTAGAGTATGTCAGAACCGAAACCAATGAAAGTCAAACCGGATATCCGCGCCATTACGCGGCTCGTGCCGCCCAGCGGAAACCTCGTTCAGGGACAGTCGGAATTGCCGATCGACCCGCAGCTTGCGGCCGAAGCCGCATCGATCATCGCCGCCAGCCAAAACCATTACGGCGGCAGCGAGGGCGACGCTAATCTTCGCAAGGCCGTCGCCGAAAAGATCGCCAAATACAATAATATCATCGTCGATGTCGACGCCCGGCCGTTTGAGGTAATGATCACAAACGGCGGCACCGGGGCTCTGATCGGCATCGCCCAGAGCTATCTTCGCGGCAGATCCGCACTCGTTTTCGAGCCGTACTATCCATATCACCGGCGAATTCTCGAGGATTTCGGCTCAAAGACTGAGACGTTCGAACTCGATGAAAAGTTGACATTTGAAAAGGACGCTCTGCTGGCACGATGCAAGGAGCTCAAAGACCGCAGCGAATTTCCGCTCCGCGTCATTATCGTCTGCACTCCGGCAAACCCGAGCGGAAAGGTGATGTCGCAGACCGAACTCGAAGCGATCGCCGATGTCGCACAGGAACTCGACCTGCTGGTCGTCTCCGACGAGGTTTACGAGCATTACGTCACGGGCGAGAATCCGCACACGCCGATCGCCACGCTTCCCGGTATGTGGGAACGCACGATCACGGTCAATTCGTTCTCGAAATCGTGGAATATTTCGGGCTGGCGTCTCGGCTACGCGTACGGCAAGGGCGAACTCATTCAACCGATCAACAACGCCGCGAACGTGATCTATGTCTGTCCGGCGACACCGTTGCAGGCCGCTCTTTCGCGTGTTCTGATGGCCGATGAGAGCTATTATCCGGCACTTCGCGACAAGTTTGACGGCAAACGCCGCTTTACGTCCGAGATACTGACCGGGCTCGGGTTCGATATCTACAATTCGGGCTCGGCGTTCTATCTCTGGGCACGGATCCCAGAGCAATTCACTGATGCAATCGCCTTCAACGAGATGCTGATGCGTGATGCCGGCGTCGGAATGACGCCCGGTTCGGCGTTTGCGGACACCGATACGTGGGACGCCCACGTCCGCATATGTATCGCCCGCGAAGATTCTGTGCTGGCAGGTGCGATGGAAAAACTACAACGCGTTTTGAATTAGAGTAATCTATTTGTTGAGAAAATTATTATGAAACGAATCATCGTCTTTTTGCTTCTCCTCAGTTTTACCCTTGGTGTTCCGCTTGCTCATGCCGACGAGGGCATGTGGACATTTGATAATCCGCCGACAAAACAGTGGAAAGAGCGTTACAATTTCGAGCCGTCACAGGCCTGGATGGATAACGTTCGCCTTGCCAGCCCGAAGGTCAATGGTGCGTCGGCCGGTTTTGTCTCGCCGAACGGCCTGATCGTTACCAATCACCACGTCGCGTCATCCTATATCGAACGGCTCTCAACCAAAGAGCGGGACCTGATGAAGACCGGATTTACGGCGAAAACGCTGGCTGACGAACTGAAGATACCGGACGCAAGCGCGTCGGTACTAGCGTCGTACGCTAACGTGACCGAACGCGTCCATAATGCGGCAAAGGCCGGCACGACCGATGCCGAAATGGCAGCTAAGCGAACGGCCGAGATCTCGGCAATCGAAAAGGATTGCACGGCGACGAGCGGCGGCCTTCGTTGCGAAGTGATCTCGTTCTACAGCGGTGGTGAATATTGGCTCTATAAATTCAAGGTCTATCGCGACATTCGTTTGGTGGTCGCACCCGAAGAGCAGGCCGCTTTCTTTGGCGGTGATTATGACAACTTTGTATTTCCGCGTCACGACCTGGACTTTACTTTCCTTCGGGCTTACGAAAATGACAAGCCTGCCGCGACGCCGAATTTCTTCAAATGGTCGCCCAAGGGTGCTCAGGACGGTGAGTTCATTCTGGTTTCGGGCTATCCGGGATCTACGGCTCGGCTGCTGACACTCGCCCAACTCACATATCAGCGGGACATCGGAAATCCGCTGCAGAAAAAGGTCTGGGAACTTCGTCGAAAGGCTCTCGAAAATTACTCTAAACTCGGGGCCGAACAGCTGCGACAGGCAAATCCGGGAATGCGCTCGTTCGCAAATTCACTCAAGCGGCTCGAAGGCCAGCAGGACGGCCTGCTCAATCCGCGTAATTTTGCCCGCAAGGTCGCCGAGGAAAAGGACCTTCGCGATAAGCTTGCCGCGAAACCTGAACTTGATAAGCAGTACGCACCGGCATGGAAAAACATCAGTGACGCCTACGCCAAGCTTCCGGCAATGGCAAATCGCCTAGCGTTCTCGAACATCTCGGCCTCGCGGCTTGCGAGCATGGCTCAGCAGATCGTGACATTCCACATCGAGACCGCTAAACCGAACGACCAGCGTTACCCTGAGTTTCGCGATAACCGCCTCGAATCGTTCAAAAATTCGATGGCGGCTCCGTCCACGTTCTACCTCGATATGGAGGAAGCTTCGCTCACGTTCTGGCTTCAGGAAGCCCTAAAGACGCTGGGCCCGGGCGACCCGTTCATCAGGGCAGCGATCGGTGATGCTGATCCTGCCGAGGTCGCCAAACGGGCGGTTCGTGAGACCAAGCTGACCGATCCGGCGGCCCGTAAGGCTCTGATCGATGGCGGTGCCGCGGCCATAGCGGCTTCGACCGACCCGATGGTCACGCTTGCTCGGCGCGTCGAACCTATCGCTCGCGAACTGCGTGCGTGGAACGAGGCCAACATCACAAATGTCGAGACCGCCAACGGCACCAAGATCGCACAGGCACGCTTTGCGGTTTACGGCAAGACGATGCCGCCGGACGCAAATTCGCAACTCCGCATCGAGTACGGCAAGGTCCACGGTTACGAAGAAGACACGACGCTTGTGCCGTACAAGACGACATTCTTCGGTCTGTATGATCGTATGTTGAGCTTTGACAGCAAATCGCCGTTTGAGCTGCCTAGCTCGTTGATCAGCCGACGGGACAAGATCGACCTGTCCACGCCGTTGAATTTCGTCTATTCGGCCGATACGATCGGCGGCAACAGCGGTTCGCCCGTCATCAACCGGGCCGGCGAGATCGTGGGGCTTAACTTCGACAGCAACAATCAAAAGCTATCGAACCGGTATTGGTACATCGACGAGAACGAAGGTTCGCGTGCCGTCGGCGTGCATTCGGCAGGCATCCTCGAGGCCTTGAAAAAGGTCTACGACGCTCCGGAACTGGTCAATGAATTACTCGGCTCCAAATAACGGCCGGGTCGATGCTGTAACTGAAGATGAGCCCGCCCGGTCGGGCTCATCTGCGTTCTACAAACGTTGAACGCCAAACGCATGGCTTAAATCTCTATGAAGATCAACCAATCTGTATTTGTACTGCTGCTGATCGCCATCGGCCTGACGGCTGTCGGCAATGCCCAGAATTCGAAGGCTGCAGAGATCAAAGCGATCGACAAATACTGCTCATCGATCGACGCCATTGTTAAGAAGAGCAAGGGCCCGGAACTCGTATTCGCCGATACCAAAGACTACAACGAAGAGCGTTCGGTGTGGCGTAAGTTTGCGTCCGAAAAGGCGCTCGAGAAATTTCGCGAGCGGAACGAGTCTTACTCGATCGCGTACGTCTGGCGGAATGCCGGCAAGGTTGCGTTAGTCAATTTCACCGACTTCAGCCCCTCGGGCGACTGGGCGGAATACACGTATACCTATTATCGTGCGGACGGGACGCTTGCCCGTGCTGAGACGGAATTGCGGACGTTTCAGGGAGATTTCATTGTCATCCACCGCCGCTATTATGACCGCCGCGGCCGCTTTTTGAAAAAGACCAGCAAATATCTCGACCTGCAGACCAAGAAACCGAAAAAGCCGACAGACGAGATCGCCACGGAGGAAAACGGCTGGACCTGGTCAAATATCCACATGACCACCGCAAAACTACCCTTCGCAAAACTGATCAAGAAAAAATAGTGCGTTGGCGAGATCAGCGAGATGCTCTTAGCGTGATCGACTCAGGCGGGGACCGGGATCAAGTGAGCCGTTCGCCACTATCCACACGGCGATTTCAGTGAGGCCGTGGCCGCCCGAAAGAAATGCCCCGGCGAGTTTCATGCTCGTCGGGGCATCAAATTGGCAATGAAGGGTATTAACGCATATCGAATCGGTCAAGATTCATCACCTTTGCCCACGCTTCAACGAAATCCTTCACAAACTTCGCTTTAGCATCATCCGAAGCGTAAACCTCAGCAACTGCCCTCAACTCTGCATGCGAACCAAAGATGAGATCGACCGGAGTTGCCTTCCATTTGAGCACGCCTGTCTTTCGATCGCGGCCTTCGTAAACACCTTCGGCCGCTGATGACTTGGACCACTTGGTAGACATGTCCAACAGGTTGACGAAGAAATCGTTGCTCAATGTTCCCGGGCGTTCTGTAAACACGCCAAATCCCGAGCCGCCGGCGTTTGCGTTCAATGCACGCATTCCTCCGACCAGCACCGTCATTTCAGGAACCGTGAGCGACAGGAGACTCGCCTTGTCGACCAGCATCACCGCGGGCGGTAAACCGGAGCCTTTTCCGTAATAATTTCGGAAACCGTCGGCGTTTGGCCTGAGCAGCTCAAAGTTTTCGATGTTCGTCTGCTCTTGGCTCGCATCCGCTCTTCCGGGTTTGAACGGAACCGAAACATCGATCCCACCTTTTTTCGCGGCCTGTTCGATCGCGGCCGCACCGCCCAGAATTACCAGATCAGCGAAAGACACCTTTTTACGCCCCGTTTGCGTTTTGTTGAAGTCTGTTTGAATTCGCTCGAGACCTTTTACCACACTATCCAATTCACTCGGGTCATTCGATTCCCAGTTCTTCTGCGGCAAAAGCCGGATCCGGCCGCCATTCGCTCCGCCGCGCATGTCCGTGGATCGGAACGAAGACGCTGAGGCCCACGCCGCCCGAATCAATGCGTCGTTCTTGAGCCCGGAATTGAGGATCTTAGATTTCAGCGCAGCGATGTCGTTGCTATCGATCAGGTCGTGGTCCACTTTTGGAACAGGATCCTGCCAGATGAGGGTCATTTCAGGAACGTCCGGGCCGATATACCTTGATCGCGGCCCCATGTCACGGTGCGTCAGTTTGAACCAAGCCTTCGCAAACGCAGCATCGAACTCCTTGGGATCGGCGAGGAAACGCCGCGAGATCTTTTCGTACACGGGGTCGAATCTGAGCGAAAGATCGGTCGTCAGCATTACCGGCTGATTTCGTTTCCCCTTGATATGTGCATCGGGGACCATGTCTTTGCCGGCGTTGTCCTTGGGGATCCACTGCGTCGCACCTGCCGGGCTCTTTGTCTTCACCCATTCAAACGCGAAAAGATTCTCAAAAAAGTTGTTACTCCAATTCACAGGAGTCTTTGTCCAAGCTCCTTCGAGACCGCTTGTAACCGTATCTTCAGCGTTGCCTTTTCCACATTTATTCGTCCAACCGAATCCCTGTTCTTCCAGGTTCGCGGCTGCCGGTTCGGGACCGATGCATTCGGCCTTATGCGCGCCGTGGGTCTTTCCAAGTGTATGTCCGCCCGCGATCAGTGCAACCGTTTCTTCGTCATCCATTCCCATGCGGCCAAACGTTTCGCGGATATCTTTCGCAGCGAGGATCGGATCGGGGTTGCCGTTCGGGCCTTCAGGGTTCACGTAGATCAATCCCATTTGTACGGCCGCGAGCGGCTTTTCAAGTGTCCGGTCCATGCCGAATCGCTTATCTCCGGCGAGCATCTTCGATTCCGGGCCCCAATAGACGAGATCGGCTTCCCAGTCGTCCTCGCGTCCGCCAGCAAACCCGAGAGTCTTAAAGCCCATATCCTCGAGTGCGACATTACCGGCCAATACCATCAGATCTGCCCACGAGATCATTCGGCCATACTTTTTCTTGACGGGCCAGACGAGCCGTCTTGCTTTGTCAAGGCTCGCATTGTCCGGCCAGCTGTTAAGGGGTTCAAGACGCTGCTGGCCGCCGCCTGCACCGCCTCTTCCGTCGATCGAACGATAGGTTCCGGCACTGTGCCATGCCATCCGTATAAAGAACGGGCCGTAGTTGCCGTAGTCGGCCGGCCACCAATCCTGAGATTCTTTCAGCGTTTTTCTGATATCCGCTTTTACTGCCGCGAGGTCAAGTTTCTTGAATTCCTCGGCATAGTTAAAGTCTTTTCCCATAGGATTTGACTGGGGAGATTGCTGCCGAAGAGCTGTAAGGTCAATTCGATCCGGCCACCAAAACTCGTTCGGCGCCGGTCTTGATTGTGAAAAGACCGGTATCGAAAGCAATAGCATCGATGACGCTATTCCCATCAACAACGGCGTAATTCGTCGCAACATATGTTTACTCCTTTTATTGACCGGAGCTTTCCGGTCCGAGTGATGCTCAGCCCAAGTCGACAACTGCGCTATTGTTTTTCTTGAAGCAATGTTGCAGTTTCTGATCAGCAACCGGCATGAATCGCGAATCCGGAGTTATAGCGAGGTGAAAACCACGTCTAAACCTTGTCTCCGCGCGGTCCGATCCGTCTGATTTGGGCTTCCTGAGGATCCGACCAGCATTCGTGCGGTTATTCATATTTTATCACCTGGACGTATTTTTTTCTCAATCCTGCATGAATTTTCGCCCGTGAAAGTTGACTGCACCGATCGGCAGGTTCGTCACAGTTGACACCGCTGATACAATATCTGTTATAGGATCTGATCTTTGAAAGCCGAAACGGAAGACGGGATTGATGAATAGCGAATATTTAATGATGAATGCAGAGTGACTTCCTGAACCTTCCAGACTTTCTGGACTTTCTCGACTCGCCACATGTGGGAACTTGTTGGGACAAACGGGACAGATCGCAATATCACCCTAACCGATTGGTTCACAACAGTTAGCGACTATTTGCTGTATGACATATTCCTACTATTTCCTACTTAGTGGGAATATTTCCTACTAATTCCGACCGATTTGGCGATCGGGAAATACGTAAGAAAGATGAAACTCACTGGACCGCTACGCGGCCAAAAACAAGGCAAGAGAATCGTTCGCTTTTTTGTGGAGAATATCTCGACGCGTTCGTTCAGGAAACTGCTATATTATCGCTTAACGATGCATGCGGCTGACGGCTTTGTTGACTCTGCCGCGGAGCGGCAACCCGAATTTAGCCGTTGACTTTTGTCCACGGAAACAATGCCCAATGATTACCTCGTCGCGTAGCGACGACTGAATGAAAATGGCGAATACGTATTCAAATTTGTTCTACCACGTCGTGTTTAGCACCAGAGGTCGAAAGGATCTCATCAGCCAGGACATCGAAGCCCGAGTTTGGGCGTACATCGGCGGCGTTGCGAGATTACACGGGTTGATCGCAATTCAGGTCGGCGGGATTGAAAATCACATTCACGTCCTGATACTGGCAAAGCCGAAGATTGCTCCGAGTCAGATCGTTCAATGGCTAAAGGGCGAGTCTTCCAGATGGATACACGGGACTTTTCCAGAGTTGCGATCGTTTGAGTGGCAAGACGGTTACGGGATATTCAGTGTTAGCAAGTCGGCTGTTCGAGAGGTTGTTGATTATATCAAGAACCAACGTGAGCACCATAAGGAGCAAACGTTCGAGGACGAATATCTCTCGATGTTAAGATTAAATGGAATCGATTACGACGAGCGATACGTACTTGATTGATTCAGTCGTCGCTAACGCGACGAGCTCGATTTTGTTTCGCATGCCGTGGACACAAGTCCACGGCTAAATTCACTGGACCGCTACGCGGCCAAAAGCAGGGCATAATAAGGGTCCACAACGGCAATGTTATGGCCCGAGATAGGTAGGCGCGTTTAATGACCGACCGAATAGTAACGTGGGGCGGTGACAAAATTATTTATTTCACCGGAAGTTGTTAAAAATAAATCAACGGAGGATGTATGCTGACGATTATTATAATTGGCGGGACTGCGTTTTTTGTCGGATTTCTGATTAAGGTTTTCGTTCTTAAGCGAGATCCAACTACTTCATTGTATGGCGACCGAGCACCGAGTATTGTGCCAGAGGATGAACAAGAACCGTGAATTAGCGATGCGATTCGGTCGATTAAAAGCGAATTTGATTACAATCCTCGCCAGACCACATGGTTGCGCAGAAAACTGTGCTTTGGTCATATTCAAAAGATAAACGATCCATGTCAATAGTACAGAATTAGGTTCGGGAATTTACTTAAAGAATCAAATCGAACAAGGCTTCAAGAATCTCGCTCTGATCGTTTTGTGTGGTTGTTCAATGTTTAGACGTCGAGCACTTATCCAAACGATTCCCTCCGTTATGGGCGAATGCAAAATTAGTCGCTCATGGAAAAGCACAGATAGATTTGAATGAAACTTCTACTCTGATCGATTCGATTGACGAATTTACCGTTTTGTTTCTTGTTTGAATTGTTAGTCTCACCTCTTTCTCAATTGGCGAAAGAGTTGAATCAGTCCAATTGCAATTCCAAGAACGACTAATCGAATTACGTCCGCCAAGACCGAACTCCGTCTCTCGCTGATTATTGGAGTCGATTCAATCGCACGCCCTAATAACTTATTCATTTCTGGATTCTCAGGATCATAAATTGCAATCGCCTTGTGAGTTTCCGGTCGGTTCGCGATTTCGCAAATCCCTGAATAACTATAAGGGCCAACTTCAAACGTGTATCGGACTTCAAAAGTTCGTTTTCCGTTGCGCCAGATAACGTTGTACTCATGGTGTAATCTAGCATTTGCTTCAGAACCATTATTGTCCATTCGAGCACGAGAGGCCTCCTTCGCCGCTTCAGCAGCAACCCCATTTTGATATACGCTGATGGCGCCTACGATTCCAACACAGATGAAGAAAGATATAATCACCAAAATGATTTTGTTTTCTCTATTCGATCGAATCTCGTCAGCTCTTGCATTCACCACGTACCGATGCAGTTCTTCGTCAGATTTGTCTAAATCGAGCATAATATTTTTCGGTAAAATTAAGCGTGCTCGTCATTTCGCAGGAAAAAGGTAGCGCTATTGACAAAAAATGTAAAATTAACGAAGGTTGGTTCACAACTTCGAAGCATCACATGAAAGGTCCTTCTTCCGTGATCCGGCGAGACAAAAGTCAATGGCGTAAGAAACGGCGTAGGAAAAGTCGTGGGAGATACTATAAGAAGGCAATGGACAAATCACGATTACACTGTCTTTCGCACAATTTCTAACAATTTGCTAATATTCTACGTTATAATACCGTGTCTTAACCCACGGAGAGACTTTTATGTTTAGTGATAATTTTCGGCGCGGCGAGGGGAAAGGGAAGGGGAAAAAGGGCTCGAAGGCTATTTCTAAGATGGCCGATATCGGGTGGAAGGCGTTTCAGGCGGTGAATAAGGCGTTGCCCGAGGGGCAGTCGATACAGCCGGCGTGGGCTGCCGAGCCGCTGCTCAAATCGTATGAGCGCACGGCTCCGCCGCTCGGGTTTCCGCGTGAGACCGATTCGCTCTGTCCGGCGTGCGTCAAATCGGTCCGCAACGGCGTCATCTCGGGCGATATTCCGCTCAATATCCTGATGGATTCGCACCCCGGCGAGATCAAGGCGCAGATCGTCGAGGAAGACGGCCAGGTCATAATGCGAAAGGAATGTCCGACGCACGGCCTTTTCGAGGATGTGCTGGCGACCGACGCCAAGTTTCTCGACCGAATCGAAAAGCTATTTTTCGGCCGCGATTTCAAATCCGCCGAAGACAAGCACGTTCATCATCACGGCACGAGCGACATCAAATTCGGCCGCGGAGCGGTGCTCACGGTCGATCTGACGAACCGCTGCAACATGATGTGCAATCCGTGTTTTATGGATGCAAATCAGGTCGGCTACGTTCACGAACCGACGTTCGAGGACACCAAGGCGATCCTCGACCGGGCCGTTTCGTTCAAACCCAAACGCCAGATCATCATACTGTTCTCGGGCGGTGAACCGACGCTGTCACCGTATTTCTTGGACGCTGTCGCCTACGCCAAAAAGGTTGGTTTCTACCGTATCCTGGCCGCGACCAACGGCATCCGCTACGCCGAGGACATCGAGTTTTGCAAAGCCGCCAAGGCTGCCGGACAGCACGGCGTTTACCTGCAGTTTGACGGTACCAACGAGGCGGACAACGCCCATCGCGGCGTCGGTAATCTCTACGACGTCAAGCTCAAGGCGATCGAAAATCTCGCGTCCGTCGGCATCAAGGTGACGCTCGTTACCACCATCGTCAACTCATGGAACAACGACGGTATCGGCAGCATCGTTAAATTTGCCGCCGAAAATATCGACAAGGTCCAGACCATCGCGTTTCAGCCCGTGTCGTTTACCGGCCGCGATGAGGACGTATCCGACAAGGACCGCAAGGAGCAGCGTTACACGCTCGCGGGCATGACGCACGACCTCAAGGACCAACTTGGAGGTGTGCTCGAACCGCTTCGTGATTGGTTTCCGCTCTCAAGCTATTCGGCGTTCACGTCCGTGATGGACATGCTGCAGGGTGCCGACGCTCCGTGGGGCTGGTCGTCGTGCAACTGTCACCCGAATTGCGGCATTTTTACGCTCATCGTCGTCAATAACAAGACGAACGAGATGCGTTCGCTGTTCGAGTTTTTTGACTACGAGCAGTTCATGAAGGATGTCGCGACGATCACGGACACTGCCCGCGGCAAAAAGCTGACGATGGCTCAGCTTGCGATGGCGATCATGCGCAGCTACGACGCGACGCGTGCGCCCGAGGGTTTCCCGATCTCGCAGATCCTGAACCTATTCAAGCCGTCGTCGACCACGTCAAATTCCGACCGCAACGACCGAATGCAGGTCGAACGCAAAGAGGATGACGTTTGGCGTGTTCTCTGCGTCGAGGGTATGTGGTTTCAGGACCTCTTTACATACGATTTTCGACGGACCGAGATGTGCGTCATTCCGTACGGAACGCAGGAGGGCGAGATCTCATTCTGTGCATATAACACGGGCGTCGGCTGGCGTCAGATCATCGAGGAAATGCACAAGACCGCGTCGCTTTCCGAGTGGTACGAAGAGCACGGACGCCACGCGGTCTATGCCAAGGGCAAGGAAGTTCCGGGCATCGGAAAGGCCCGAAGCCTGAGCCTGCCGGTCATCGCCAAGGTGCTCGAAAGCGACATCGACAAACCGGACGCGACGCCGTATTTGGTCGAAGAAGAAGAGGTCGAGACGGTCGGTGTCTGAGACACTGCGGCGACCATTTAGGACAAAAGGCTGATAACCGCACAGTTTTCGGTTATCAGCTTTTACTTTTCAGGCGTGAATAAGAAAGAATTAGTTAATGAATAGCCTCGTGTTTTCAAATATGCTCCACCGTCCTGCCCGCACGGCAGTGAGCATCATCGGTATCGGGATCGGCATTTTGCTGATCGTTTTTACGGTCGGGCTGGCCAACGGCAGCCTTCGCGAACGTGCCCAACGTGAGGCCAACGTCGGTGCCGAGATAATGCTGCGTGCGTCGGGCAGTCTCGGGTTGAGCGGCTCTGAGGCGTTGCGTCTGCCGGTAACACTCGCGGCCGAGATCGAAAAGGTCGAGGGCGTCGCCGTTGCCGTGCCGATCGCCCAGAACAGCATTTCCGTGTCGGATTCGAACACCGGCAGCCGTATCGTCGACGGTATCAATTTCGACCAGTACGCAGCCGTCGCCAGCATTCAGATCGCCAAGGGCCGCAAGCTTGCCGATAATGCCGACGAGGTAATCGCCGATGTTGCCTGGGCCGCCCAAAAGAACCTCACGATCGGCGACAAGATGAAGCTCTACGACCGTGATTTCACATTTGTCGGCTCATACGAACCGAGTGCCGGCGGCCGCATTAAGGTTCCGCTCGGCACAATGCAAACCCAACTCGGTGCCGAGGGCAAAGCGTCGGCGATCCTCATCAAGGTCAAAGACGGCTTTTCGCAAGACACGGTCGCCGAGAGCGTGCATGCGAAATTTCCCGATAATCAGGTAATCCTCACACGCGATCTCGAAGAGCTGTATATGCAGGGTTTCCCCGCACTCAACGTCTTTCTGAACGTTGTTATCGGGGTCGCCGGTGCGATCAGCGCACTCATCATCCTGCTGACGATGTACACGACCGTCACCGAACGTACGCGTCAGATCGGAGTGCTCAAATCGCTGGGAATGTCCAATTTCAGCATCGCGTGGAATATCGTTCAGGAGGCATTGCTGATCAGTATTTGCGGTATCGCCTTTGGCGTGCTTGCGACCTATTTGCTTAGTTTAGCTCTGACAAAATGGTCGACGCTGACCGTCCAGATCGAGCCGTCGGTCGTGGTCAGCATTCTGGTCGTCGGCATATTCAGCAGCATTATCGGGGCTCTCTATCCAGGACTGCGTGCCGCACGGCTCGATCCGGTCGAGGCCCTTGGGTACGAATAGTGAGTAGTCGATCAAGATCTATTGGGCGCTAGATGATAACGGCCAGTTCACGAAGTCCGCTTGCAACATCGCTGGCGAGATGCACTCGGAGGGCTCTTCGCCCGCGATCGACCAATACCTGAAAATCGCCGCGGGACTGTGCGGCCTTGACGACCGAGAAGGTATATTTTTGTCCGGGAACCGGCACGTCCGCTGCGTCATCCGACGTGATCTGCAAAAACACGCCGTTATTTGCACCGCCCTTGTAAGCCTGGCCGGTCGAATGCAGAAATCGGGGGCCGAAACCGAGGCAGGTCGAGCATTCAAAACGTTCTAGCACCGACGAGCGCATCGTCTGCATCAGTTCCTCGTTCTCCGCGTTCATCTCGATATATCCGAGCAGCCCAAAATAGTCGCCGGTGCCGATACGGCTAAGATGTGCGTCGATTATGGCCGCCGCCGTTTCTTCTTCGGCAGTCGCGAGCAATTCGGCGGCGTACTCCCGACTTGTAAAGAGCGAGAAATCCTCCGACTCGAAGAACGGCGCCTCGTCCGGCAGCTTGCCGGTCAGTTCGTATTCGTCGGTGATCTTGCGTGCTTCGATCTTAGCCGATTCGACGTCGGGCTGGTCGAACGGATTCAGTTTCATCACTGCACCGGTGACCGCGGTCGCAAATTCCCATCGGAAAAATTCCTGCCCGAGGTTGTCGATACTGTCGAGTTCGATCCGAACTGCAGGGTGCCCGGCGGCGATCGCAGCGTATTTCTCGTCCATTTCGGCATCGTCCGCGAGGCTCAGGAATGCAAATACGCGGTCGTCGCTGTATTCCTCCACTGTCCGTTCGCCTTCGCGATCGACCGGAATGATGGCGACGCCGTTCTTGCCGGTCGATTCGGCAACGAGTTGCTCAAGCCAGGCACCGAGGTCGTG
Organism: Pyrinomonadaceae bacterium; assembly: GCA_017983495.1. Lineage (GTDB taxonomy): Bacteria > Acidobacteriota > Blastocatellia > Pyrinomonadales > Pyrinomonadaceae > OLB17. The sequence goes on from JAGOBH010000005.1 coordinate 19,005, forward strand.
GATCTCCGGCGATGTGAATATCGTCAGCTTGTCGCGGCCATGAGCGTGGCAAGTGCCGAGGATGAGCCCGAGCATCGCACCGCTGTTCGACGCGGTGTCGACCGTCTTACACGCCTCGACCATTTCTGCCGCATTTGTCAGAAAGGTCTCGACGTCGATGCCCATCGACGCTGCCGCAGTCATGCCGAATGCCGACAAAGCCGAAAACCGTCCGCCGATCTGCGGCTTGCCGTAAAAGATGTGTCGAAATCCGTCCTGTTTCGCGACCTGCTCCATCTTCGAGCCGGGGTCGGTGATGGCGATGAACTGCCTGCCCGCATTTTCACGTCCGACCGTCTCGACGACGCGTTCAAAGAAGTACTGCTTGAAACAATTCGGCTCAAGCGTCGAGCCCGATTTGCTGGCGACGATGAAAAGAGTCCGCGTCAGATCAAGCTTGTCCTCGACCGCCCTGACCTGAGCCGGAACGGTCGAATCGAGGATGTGAAAATTCGCCTTGCCGAAGGTCATTGCCAGCACCTCAGGTCCAAGCGATGATCCGCCCATTCCCATCAGCAGAACGTCGGTAAATCCGGCCGTTTCGAGATCAGCACGAAGGTCGCGGTATTTTTGCAGATCGGCGAGTTCCTCGTCGACGATGTCGAGCCACCCGAGCCATTTTGCCTCGTCGCTGCCGGTCCAGACAGTGGCGTCTTTTGACCAGAGGCGGGCGATCATTGATGCATTTGTCCATCGGTCCAATTCGGCGGAAAACTCAGTGTGTATGGTGTCGGGAAGTGAGTAGGTAAACAAGTTAAGCATAGGATTTACTTTGTCTGCTCGGGAAGAAGCCAGTCGAGCAGCATCTCTTCCTGTTTGTGAAAGGCCTGTTCGGGCCGGTCGCCGTTTGTCATCGGCAGCTTAAAGAACACTGACAACTGTTCCTGAACGCCCGATTCGTTTCGCTGAGCGGCAAGGTCAAGACAGCGAGCGATCTCGATTGCGAGCGGCGCGGCCAGAATCGAATCGCGGCAGAGGAAGTTGACCTTGATCTGCATCGGGCGGCCCAAAAAACCGCGGATATCGATGTTGTCCCACGATTCTTTGTTGTCGCCCCGCGGCCGGTAGTATCGGATGTCGACGAGATGATCGCCGACCTCGTAGCCGAGAATGTCGTCGAGAACGCTGCTTTTCGTTTTTAGTTTAGAGGCAAGAGAATCTTCGTTCGACAGGGCTAGACCGTCGCGATTGCCGAGAATATTGGTCGAGTACCAGCCATCGACGTGCAGAGCACGCGAACGCAATGCCGGTGCGATCACGGTCTTGATAAACGTCTGTCCGGTCTTGCCGTCTTTGCCGGCGACAGCGACGCCTTGTTTTTCAGCAAATTCGATCAATGCCGCAGTGTCGGCCGCCACCGACGGCGTGAAGTTGCCGAACGGCACGCCCTCGGCGATCGCCGCGTATGCGTAGAGCATCGCGGGCGGGATGTCGGCGGCATTATCGTCCAATGCCTGTTCAAAACCGGCAAGCGAATTGAAGATCTCGTTTCCCTCGACGGCGAGCTTTTCGGTCGACGCCAGATTGATGACGACGACGGCATCGCAGTCAGCTTTGAACTTTCGTATGTCATCGCGGACCCTTGCGATAGCATCACGGTGCGAGGTGCGCGAGACCAGATTTTCTCCCTCGATATTCGAAAGAAAGTCTTCGTTGGCGATCGCCGGCCAGGGCTTGATGTTTCGCAGCGAAGCTTCGACCGCGACAAACTGTTTGTGGGTAAGCACATCATGCTCTTCGGCGGCCTTGGCGAGATGTTCGCCATTCATATCCCAACCCGCAATGACGATATCGGTGTAATCCGTTAGTCCGTCCGCGTGCATCTCAGCCAGCGGCAGCCCGGTCGTGTCGATGAGGCCCTGCCGCAAAAGTTCCACGCCGGCAGCCATCGTCGACCCGACCGCCCCGCCGACCCCAATGACTGCAATTCCCAGAGTTCGCTTGGTCATAATCAAAACTCTAGTTTACATCAAGATGTATGGTTCGCGTTATAGCCGTGCCGACGGAGTCAGCCTTGACCGATCGGCGAAGCTCGTGGAAAATGTGACGACAGCGTTCTAGTCTGATGAGAACAGGAGTAGCAAATAGAAGGTCTGTTAATCGTGGGTTCGGTACTTATGTTTAATATTTATATGAAGACTATTATCGCAATAGTATTAATGATCATTATGGGTGCGGCCCTTAATGGCCAGACGCCGCCAAAACCGACCCCGACGCCAGATATCCTCAAGGGCGGAACGATCACGGATGCGACAGATCGGATGGTCACGGATACCTTAGGCGGCGGCAAGGGGAAATACGACGGCATATTTGACGGCGTATCGAACTCAGCTGCCCGCACGGTTCCCGAAGAATGGAAACGCACGGTCCTGACCGGCACCGGGCTGAGCGTTGCGTCACCGGTACCATTCAAATTACGGCGAAGCGAGCCGCTGGCGTCGCTGGTGGGTGATGTCGAGGCCGATGTACTATGGGAACTTGAGTATGGCGGCTTGCGGGCGTATATCGGCTACACCAAAGAGAACAAAGGTTACAAGGCCGTACGACAGCATCTTGAGGATACGATCCAATATATGCTCAATAACGCTAAGGCGGTCGAATCGCTGATCCACGACACTACATTTCTCGGCGAAACCGGAGCATTTTTTGATGAGGTTCGTTTTGAACCGTCGAGCAACAAGTCGGTGCGAAGAAAGATACTTGTTTTCGGCAGTCCAAACGCCTATCGGAAGATCGACCTTATTTTCCCGGCCGAGGACGCGGCCGCCGCCATATTGTCGAGTCAGATCCTCGCTTCGTTTAAAAAGGAAGGCTCTTTGGCGACGGGCAAGTCCAGATTTCCGCCGCTCGAATGGAAACTCTACAATTTTGGCGGCGTTCTGTTCGAATTTCCGGCAAAGCCCGCCGAGGGCAACTGCACGGCCGAACTTCCGGAGCGCGTGTCACAGACCTGTGCCGTCTGGGGCGAAAATTTGGTAAACCTTCACGTAATATACTCGACCTACCCACCGCGGGTGCCTCAGCCGACAGCAACGCAGGCGGCTGAGGAGCACGTGAAATTCTCTAAAGATCTTGAGATCAGTTCCAAAGCCGCAGGCCGTTCGGATTTCCGCATCTCAGTGTTTCCGATCAATATCGGCGATGCGGCGTTAGTTGTCGAAAACACAGGATTTAGTAAAAACCAGACTGTATTTATTCGCCGGGGCAACGCCCTGTGGCAAGTCAGCATTTCGTCTTCGACTGTTTTCGATCAGGCTACGCTCGCGGGTGAGCGAGCGGTGCGGTCGATCAAATTCAAGAATTGATCGACCGTGGCCGGTGCTCTGCCGCTCGACGCAGCCCTGAATATCGTACACATGCCGGCGGAAATCTGTTATGATGCCGTCAAATAGCGGCGTAAAAGATACTGCCTATACGAGGTGGTAAATCACGTTCGCCGATTTCATGCCTAGCTCTTTTCATAAATATATGACCCAACCAGAAACCAAGTCCACTCTTTCAGAGGCAGTCCGCAAGCATAAAGAATTTCTTTTCCCGGCCGTTGCCACCTACTATCAGGAGCCGGTCGCGCTCGTAAAGGGCGAGGGCGAATACGTCTGGGACGATCAGGGCAACAAGTACCTCGATTGTTTCGGCGGTGTGCTGACCGTCAGCGTCGGACACGCAAATCCGCGCATTAACGAATCGGTGCTTGCACAAAACCAAACGATCCAGCACACCTCTGCTCTCTACGCCAATCCGAACCAGTCGAATTTGGCGGAAAAGCTCGCCGAGATCACGCCGGGCAGACTCAAGAAATCGTTCTTTACCTCAAGCGGTACCGAGGCCGACGACACGGCCCAAATGGCGGCTAAGATCGCCACCGGGCGGCACGAGGTCGTCGTGCTGCGGCACAGCTATTCGGGACGTTCGGCGACGGCTCTGTCGTCGACCGGCCATTCGAACTGGCGCCCGTTGCCGGCTCAGGTCGCGGGCATCGTCCACGCACCGGCTCCGTACTGCTACCGCTGCCCGTTCAAGCTCGAATATCCGTCGTGTGAGATGGCATGTGCCAACGACATCGAGGAACTGATCCAGACGACGACGACCGGCGAGATCGCGGCGTTCATGGCCGAGCCGATCCTAGGCGTTGGCGGATTTATCGTGCCGCCGCCCGAGTATTTTCAGATCGCGTACGACATCGCACGCCGTCACGGCGGCCTGTGCATCGCCGACGAAGTGCAGACCGCATGGGGCCGCACGGGCGACAAATGGTTCGGCATCGAACACTGGAACGTCGAGCCCGATATCATCACGTCTGCCAAGGGAATGGCAAACGGCGTGCCAATCGGCTGGACGATCGCGACACCTGAGGTCGCCGACAAATTCCCGGGTTTGACCTTTGCCACGTTTGGCGGTAACCCGGTCTCGACCGCCGCTGCACTCGCCGTCATCAAGATGATCGAGGACGACGACCTCCGCACAAATTGCCGCGTCGTCGGCGACTATTTCCGCGGCAGGCTTGAGGAACTTAAGGAAAAGTACCCCGTCATCGGCGACGTCCGCGGCATGGGGCTGATGCAGGGCATCGAACTCGTGCGTGACCGCAAGACCAAGGAACCCGCTCCGCAAGCTGTCCTGACCGTCTTCGAAGAGACCAAACGCCAGGGCGTCCTCATCGGCAAAGGCGGCCTCTACGGCAACGTCATCCGCACGGGAATGATGCTCAATTCGACTAAGGACAACGTCGACGAACTGATCAGGGCACTCGATGCCGGCTTAGCGTTGTGTTAAGAGAAGAAATTCACCACAGAGGCACAGAGAGCACAGAGGTCAGTGAGAAATTTCCTCTGTGTTCTCTGTGTACTCGGTGGCTAATTCTTATGAAAATTCCAACTTTTCTTATTTTATTTCTGCTTTTTTCGGTTTCCTTTGGTCAGATTCCTGATAAAACGAAAGTGATCTCCGGCACGGAGCGGGCGTTTGATAAAGCGTCGAAAGCCATAGCGATGCCGGCTCCGGGCTGTGCGGTCGGCGTTTCGCTGAATGGTGAATCTGTTTTCGAAAAGGCATTTGGCCTCGCGGAGATGGAGCACAATATTGCGAACACTCCGCTGACGATCTTTGAATCGGGTTCGGTAGCAAAGCAATTTACCGCGGCTGCCCTTGTCCTGCTGCAGCAGGACGGCAAGCTCGACCTTGATGACCCGGTTCGAAAGTACATACCCGAGCTGCCGGATTATGGGTCGCCATTGACGATCAGACATATGCTCAATCACGCAGCAGGCTTACGTGATTGGGGAGCGGTGATGTCGCTGACGGGTGCCGGCCGCGGCGACCGCGTGATCGGTCAGGATCTCGCGTTCGATGTGATGACTAGTCAGAAGGCTCTTGATTTTACACCCGGAGCCGAATATTCGTATTCGAACAGCGGCTACAATCTGGCGGCGGTGATCATCGAACGCGTATCTCAAAAGAAATTTCCCGAATTTGTCGCCGAACGATTGTTCAAACCGCTCGGGATGACAAACAGCTCATGGCGTGACGATTATCAACGGATCGTGCCGGGCAGAGCATTGGCGTATTCGCGGCAAGGTGCGAAAGCACCGTGGCGGCTGGATATGCCGTTTATGAATGTTTACGGAAATGGCGGCATGCTGACGACCGTCGGCGATTGGCTCAAGTGGAATGCGATGCTCGATACACGCTCGATGGGAGCATCGCTCGTTGACGAACTCGAAACACAAGGCGTGCTGAATGACGGGCGAAAGATACCGTACGCACTCGGACTAAGGGTAAGCAAATATCGGAATCTGCCGGAAGTGGCGCATGGCGGTTCGACGGCCGGCTATCAGACGTTCCTCGTTCGATATCCGAAAGCCAAGGTCTCAGTCGCGGTGATGTGCAATGGCACGTCGCCGTCTGCCACATCGATCGCCCGCAGCGTGACCGACGAGATCTTCGGGCCGTTTCCGCCGCCGGTTCAGCCGGAAAGCGTGAATGTCCCCGTCGAACAGCTCAATAAGTTCGTAGGGCTTTGGCGTGACGAAAAGACCCATCTTGACGCCCGAACGACGATCGACGGCGGTACGCTTCGGGTTGACGGACAGCCGTTGCGACCCGTTGCCGATGGGGTCTTCGCGATAGGCCAAGCGAAATTTACGTTCAAGATCGGCAGTAGCGGCAAGCCTTCGTATCTTGAGGTAGCCGCGGATGGTGACGTCTCCCGGTTCATTCTTGAGACCGAGTGGAAACCGACGCCCGCCGAGCTCGCCGAATTTTCAGGACAGTGGTACAGCAATGAGGCACAGGCGGGCGTATCGTTTGTGGTCGAGGGCGACAAGGCCCATATCTTTCAGCGGCCAAAGACCAAACTGCCGCTCACGCCGCTTTACAGAGACCATTTCTCGGCCGGCGATCGGGTCATTTGGTTTACCCGAAACACAAAAGGCAAGATCGAAAGGATGCACGTCGGAGCGTCGCGAATGCGAGATATGCCATTTGAACGTGTCCGCAAATAGACTGGCGTCCACATCGGCAAAGGAGCCCTTTACGGCAACGTAGTGAGGACCGGCGTCATGCTCAATTCAACCACCGATTCGATCGACAAAGTCATCAAGGCGTTGGACAAAGGTTTAGCTTTATGCAAATAACTTGACTAGGTTGGCCAAGTAGGCTATTGTGGCCAAGTATGAGTGTTAGAGCATCAAAACCTAGAGTTTCGAGAGGCGCAAACATCGCCGAGTTGAAAAATAACCTTAGTGTTTTTCTCAAAGGTGTAAAAAATGGTGGCGAAGTAATAGTCAGTGAGCGAAATGTTCCGTTTGCTAAGATCGTTCCGTTTGTTGAAATAGAAGAATTCGAAACTGAAGAAGAAAAACTGGTCGCAGAGGGAATTCTGGCTCCGCCGACTAATGTTGGATCCTTGCCGGATTCGTTCTGGGACGACGATGATCTTCCAAATGTGCCGTTAGAAAAAATCCTTGAAGTTATCAGGGAGGAACGGGATGAGCGCTAAAGTTGCGTTTTGGGACACCAGTGCGATCATTCCACTTTACTGTAATCAGGTGATGTCGTCTGAATCTCGTCGTATAAGGCGGAGGTTCAAGCAGCCCGTCGTTTGGTGGGGAACCCACGTCGAAATACATAGCGGCATAAATCGCCTTTTACGTGACGGAGTTTTGACCGAAAGGCAGTTTAACAGAGCATTAGAGAAATGGAATAACCTACGGTCATTGGCCTTTGTCGTATTGCCTGAGGACAATGTTTTGAAACTTGCAATTTCGTTGACCAATAAACACAATATTAGGGCTTTGGATGCCTTTCAACTTGCCGCCGCGCTTAGCTGGTGTCGTGAGCACACGCGAAACCGACAGTTTGTATGTGCTGACAAGCGATTAGCGGATGCGGCGAGCGACGCGGGATTTGATGTGGTTGAACTGTTGTAGGCGCAGGTGGTTGAGTTTATTAGCATTTTACAAGCCGCGTTTCTGGCTGGGATCGAAGTAGCTGAGGCTGATGACTTGGCGATCGCAGACCTTGAGGCCGAACTCAAGTTGAAACGCGACGAGCGCGATGACAAATACCTGGCACTAGATCAGAAACGCATCAGGGATTGGCATGGCCGTCACCGGCGACCCCGCCTACGGCAACGACAGCCCGCTCTACGGAGCCATGGGCTTGGTCCGTAAATCGGAGAAGAAGTCTGGTCTAACACGGAAAAAGAAATCGTGACAAAAAACTCTGGGTGTCGGGATCGTTTGCGGTAACATCAGTACGACGTCACCGATCCCGGCACTCGGATTTGGTTATGAATATATTTACGGAACGAAACTTCTATCCAAGCGAGGATACCCCGATCAAAGCACATTACGCAGGTATCTTTGACTCGGTTTTTCTCGCATTCATTCCGTTCTTTCGTTTGGACGAAGAGCATCTGTCCAAAACGAGTTTTCAAAAAGTGCATCAGATTACTTTTCCTCAGTTCAATTCGGCGAACCCTGACTTAAAGCTACCTGAGAATATAAACGCTGACATCTATTCCAATGACAATCCGGATTACCCTACCGACGCGGAGATTTTGAAGTACGGAACTCCGGTCGGATGGGAAGAGGTCAGACAGGGTTGCGGATTTGCTTCTTACGTCGAGCTAAACAAAGCTCTGACTACGACGATCGGTGGTTATCGGGCAGAGCTGAAACGTCAGGATTTGGCTGATAGGTTACTAGAGTACGCTCTTCGAGAAAGGATTTTCCTGCCTGAGGAAGGTAAACTCGATGTGCTCTCGAAGCGTTCAATTCTCAAGACATTTGGCCGGCTTGATAAAGGGCTTGTGATCGTTGAAGATGAGTACCTTCAGAAAAAAGAATATATCGATATTCGCTCCATTACCGACGAGGAGTTTTGCGAGCGCATCAGCTACAAAGACTATTACATCTACGACAACGACCAAGACGTTCTTTTTGCGGTTGACTGGGATGACTTCTTTTTCCTCATCTGTTCTAGCGATTCGACGCGAGACGAAATTCTGCCAGATGGTGACTTCGAGGGATTCTTATGCGACGCGAATACCACGGTTTATTGGGAATATTCGGACGCGGAGATTCAAGCGGCCATAGCTACTGGATAATAAGGGCTAGGACTAGGACAACGACATTCCACTAACGCTAAAAGAAAGGTATTAAGATAATGAAAACATTGATCAAAAGCGGACGTGTCGTCACTGCTGTTGACGACTATCGGGCGGATATCTTTATTGATAGCGAGACGGTGACGACTATCGGTGGTGGCGCTGTTGTGCGACTGAAGAATAAAATTCACCACAGAGGCACGGAGGGCACAGAGAGATTTAGAAAGATCCTATGAGTGACCGATTGGTGGTTCGAATGAGGTTATCTAACAATTTTAGTTTTTCTTTCTCGGTGTCCTCTGTGACTCTGTGGTGAATCCTTCTTATGAATGACTTAACTGAAAAGATCATAAGTTGTGCGATCAAGGTCCACAGAATTCTAGGTCCGGGTTTGCTTGAGAGCGCGTACGAAGTTTGTCTTGTTCACGAATTAAAGAAATCCGGGCTGAGAGTTGAACGCCAAGTCCCACTGCCGATCGTGTATGACGGCATTGAACTCGATGCGTGCTACCAATTAGATATCGTTGTCGAAGATGTAATAATTCTCGAACTGAAATCGGTTGAAAGGATCATGCCGATTCACGAAGCCCAATTGCTGACCTACCTCAAACTTACAAAGAAAAAGCTCGGCTTATTAATCAACTTCAACGTAGAATTATTGAAAAACGGCATTAAGAGAAAAGTGATTTGAAAACTCTGTGTTCTCTGTGCCTCTGTGGTGAAGCTATTATGAAAACACTAATCAAAAACGGACGCGTCGTTACTGCGGTGGACGACTATCGGGCGGATATTTTTATTGATGGCGAGACGGTGACGACTATCGGCAAGCGGCTGGATATGGAGGCGGATGTTGTGCTGGACGCGTCGGGGAGGCTGGTGATCCCGGGCGGGATCGATCCGCATACGCATATGGAACTGCCGTTTGGCGGGACGCATTCGTCCGACGATTTTTTTACCGGGACGCGGGCGGCGGCGTTTGGGGGGACGACGACGATCATTGATTTTGCGGTGCAGACGAAGGGCGAATCGATGACCGCGGGCGTCGATGCGTGGCACAATAAGGCCGAGGGCAAGACGGCGATCGATTACGGGTTTCATCTCATCACGACCGAGTTTGAGGACGGCGATGAGCAAGAAATGTACAAGCTGATGGACGAGGGCATCACTTCGTTCAAGCTGTTTATGGCGTATCCGGGCGTGTTTTTGGCCGACGACGCGACGATCTTTCGGGCGATGTCTGCGGCCGGCCAACGAGGCGGCCTGATCTGCATGCATGCCGAAAACGGCATCGTCATCAACGAGATCATCAAACGTTTTCTCGCCGACGGACGCACTGCTCCGAAGTATCATGCTCTGACGCGTCCAACTATCGCCGAGGCCGAGGGAGTTCATCGCGCGATCGCAATTGCTGAGATGGCCGAATCGCCGGTCTATATCGTTCACCTTTCGTGTACGGATGCGCTCAATCAAGTGCGACAAGCGAGAGATCGCGGCATTGCGGCGTTTGCGGAGACTTGTCCGCAGTATCTTTTCCACTCGATCGACGATTACGGCGACGGATGGGAAGGTGCGAAATACGTGATGACGCCGCCGCTTCGCGAAAAGCATAACTGTGCCGAGCTCTGGAAAGGCCTCAAGATGGACGATCTCCAAGTCATCTCGACCGACCATTGCCCGTTCTGTATGAAAGAGCAAAAGGAACTCGGCGTAAATGATTTTTCAAAGATCCCAAACGGAGCTCCAGGCGTCGAGAACCGTATGAACCTCATCTACAACGGCGGCGTGGTCGAGCAGCGAATTTCTTTGAATCGCTTTGTCGAACTAACCTCAACGGCTGCCGCGAAGATGTTTGGCCTGTTCCCGAAGAAAGGCACAATTGCCGTCGGTTCGGATGCCGACATTGTTATTTTCAATCCCGACACCGAACACACCTTCGGCGTCGAAGCCGAGCACATGAATGTCGATTACTCTTCTTATGAAGGTGTGAAAGTAAAAGGCAAGGTCGAAACCGTGCTATCCCGTGGAAAGGTCGTCATCCAAAACGGCGAGCATCAAGGGAAGGCCGGTGACGGGCAATTTCTGAAACGAGGCGAGTGTGTGAAGGTTTAGAAAATTGGAACTACTCGACCGCGATTGCCGTAAGTGCTAAGAAGATATCGATATTTAGAATATATTATGAAACCGAGTCATTTGCGGCGCCCAAGCGTCTTCGTACTGATCTTTATGTTTGCCGCGACGGTCGCGGTGCGAGCCGACAAGGTCGATGATTTTGTCCGAGCAGCAATGCAAAAACAGCATGTGCCCGGCGTTGCGATCGCGGTGGTTCGGGACGGAAAGGTAATAAAGTCCGCGGGATACGGGATGGCCAATGTCGAGCTTAATGTCGCCGCGACTCCCGACACCGTGTTCAAGATCGGTTCGGTCAGCAAGCAGTTTCTCTCGGCCGGAATTATGCTCCTTGTTCAGGATGGCAAACTGAGTCTCGACGACAAGATCGCCAAGTTTTTGGACGGCACACCTGAAACTTGGAAAGATATTACGGTTCGCCATCTTCTAACCCATACATCAGGGCTTGTTCGCGAGGCACCCGGTTTTAACCCGCTCAAGGTACAGAGCGATGCCGATGTCATCAAGACGGCATACGGGGTGCCGCTTGTTTTCAAAACGGGCGATAAATGGCAGTACTGCAACGTCGGCTATTTTTCGCTCGCGGAGATCATACACAAAGTCAGCGGAAAACCGTGGGGTGATTTTCTAACGGAACGCGTGTTTGCTCCGCTCGGAATGAACTCCACGCGAACGACGACGATGACCGATCTCGTCCAAAACCGCGCAAACGGTTACGCTTGGGCAAAGGGTAAATACCAAAACGCCGATATCTATTTTGCTCTTCGGCCGAGTGGTGCATTTCTCTCGACGGTGAATGATCTCGCAAAGTGGGACGCTGCTCTTTATACGGACAAATTCTTAACCAAAGCGACACGTGATCAGATGTGGACGCCGGTCAAGCTGAATAATGGCGAGACATATCCCTACGGTTTCGGTTGGCAGTTGGAACCGGCGGGAAATCATAGACAGGTTCGTCACGGCGGGTCCCTGCCCGGCTTTCGAGCTGAGTTTACGAGATTGGTCGACGATAAGCTGTCGGTAATTGTTTTGACGAACGGTGACGGCGCAAATGCCGCCTCGATCGCTGCAGGGGTCGCGGATAATTATATTCCAGACGTCCTACCCAATCGATCGGTGGCGAAGGTCGATCCGAAAATATTTGATCCATTTGTCGGACAATATCAGCCCAATCCGGCTGACCCGACGTTTATCGTCATCGTCAGTCGCGAAGGAAAAAAGTTGATGGTCCAGGAGGGCACTGACGCTGAGAAAGAAGAATTGCTGCCTGAGAGCGAAACCGACTACTACATTGGTGACGATCCATTGCTCACGTATAACTTTCTAAAAGGCGAGGACGGTCAAGTGACGCACCTAGTCGTAATGCGTGGTAAGCAGCAATTGGCCAAGGCGAAAAAGATCAAGTAATAATCATCGGGCCCGCACGGCGTGCGGTGATGCGTTCGACCATTGCTGAGGGCGTTCATCGCGCGATCGTCATCGCCGAGATGGCTGAGTCGCCGGTTTATATTGTTCGTCTTTTTTCGTCTACGGCGTCGATGCCGAGCATTTGAATGTCGATTACTCTTTCTACGAAGGCGCGAAGGTAAAAGGCAAGGTCGAAACCGTCCTCTCACGTGGCCGAGTTGTTTTCCAAAATGGCGAACACACCGGCAAACAGGGCGATGGGCAGTTCATCAAAAGGGGAACCTGTGTTAACTTGTAGCATCAAAAAAGATCTACAAATAACATGGGCGAAAGTATAGAGATCGGCTCGTCGATCGGGAATTACCGTATTGTCTCCAAGATCGGCGCGGGTGGAATGGGCGAAGTTTACAAGGCCCACGATTCGCGGCTTGACCGTGAAGTGGCGATCAAGGTGCTGCCTTCGGAGATGTCGAGCGACGAAGACCGTCTGCGGCGTTTCGAACAGGAAGCAAAGGCCACATCCGCGCTAAATCATCCCAACATCCTTACCGTCTACGACATCGGCGAACACGATGGCTCGCCGTTCATCGTCGCCGAGTTGCTTGACGGCGAAGAGCTTCGCGAGCGTCTTGATGAAGGCTCAATTCCACTCAGAAAAGTAACCGAATACGCCCAGCAGATCGTCAGCGGGCTTTCGGCGGCGCACGAAAAGGGCATCGTTCACCGCGATCTCAAGCCGGAAAACCTTTTTATTACAAAAGACGACCGGGTTAAGATCCTTGATTTTGGCCTGGCTAAACTGTCAGAACCGCCTGCGTCAGCGGGCGGCACGAGCGGCAACGAAGACGCAACGCGAAAAGCACTCACAAACCCCGGTGTAGTAATGGGCACGGTCGGCTATATGTCGCCCGAGCAGGTTCGTGGGCAGATGACCGATCATCGCTCGGATATCTTTTCGTTTGGATTGATCCTTTACGAAATGATCACGGGACGGCGGGCGTTTCAGGAGGAATCGCTGGCTGAGACGATGTCGGCGATCGTCAAAGAAGAGCCGCCGGAAATGACGGAATCCAACCCGAACATCAGCCCGTCACTTGAACGGATCGTCAGGCGGTGTCTGGAAAAGAAACCCGAACGCCGTTTTCAATCGACGGCCGACCTTGGGTTTGCTCTTGAGTCTTTGTCGGCTCCGACGAGTTCGTCAGGAGCGAATCTTACTGAAACTGTGCGGACGCTTGATTACGCTGCTAAGACGACACGCAGCCGCTGGCGTGACCGCATCTGGATGATTGCGGTAGGCGTGTTGGCATTGATTGCTCTCGCCCTCGGCGTAGCGTACCTTCGGCGGCCGGTGTCAGAAGCAGCAACGGTGTTGCGGCTATCGGTCAATCCGCCGGACAAAACTGAGAGATTGACTTCCCTCTCAGTATCCCCGGATGGGCGCACCCTGGCTTTTGTCGCCACCGTCGAAGGAAAAACGCAGATCTGGGTACGCCCTTTGAGGGAATCGACTCCCAAGCCACTCGCGGGGACGGAAAACGCGAGTTTGCCGTTCTGGTCGCCGGATAGTCAGTTTATCGGTTTCTTTGCGGCAGGCAAGCTGCAAAAAATATCGCTCTCCGGCGGAACGCCCGCTCCGCTGGCCGAGATTCAACAATTTACCGGTGGAACCTGGAACCGTAACGGGGTGATCCTGTTCGGCACCGGCAATGCAGGTATTCAAAGCATATCAGCCAACGGCGGGCCGGTCAGTTCAGTTACGTCAGTTAACACTTCACAGGGAGAAGTCCGGCATCGCACTCCGTTCCTGCTGCCTAATGGCCGTCAGTTTCTCTTTCACGTCCAGCACAGTGATCCAAACAAACAAGGGATCTACCTGGCCTCACTGGAAGGCGGCGAGGCGAAACAGTTGGTCGCTAATGATGCCGGAGCCTTCCAGGCAGAAGAGGATCCGGCCACACCCGGTGCAGGCTATCTGATCTTTGTCGAGCAAGGAGCATTGATGGCACAGCGTTTTGACTTCGGCCGGAATGAGTTGAGCGGTGAGCCGGTACGGCTGGTGGAGCAGGTGCAAACCGGATTGCGAGGATTTGTTGGGCAATTCTCACTGGCCGGAAATGTGCTGGCGGCAATGGAAGGAACGACCCGCGAACAACTTACCTGGGTTGATCGAACCGGGAAGAAAGTGGGAACGGTTGGCCCTGTGGGGGCTTACGGCATTCGCGACCTGTCACCGGATGGTCAGCGACTGGCGGTCACACGCTATGATTCGAAGCTCGGCACAGGCGACATCTGGTTGTTTGATCTGGTCCGCGGAACTGAAACGCGGCTGACGGTTGATCCCGCAGATGATAGTTTTCCCGAATGGTCGCCCGATGGTAGCCGCATCGTCTTTTCGTCCACTCGCAAAGGAATGTCCGGTCTTTACTTGAAAGACGCTACCGGCGCAGGTCAGGAAGAATTGTTGTTCGAGTCAGCGAACGGCAAGGTTCCCCTGCAATGGTCACCGGATGGTCGCTTCATTCTGTATCGTGAGTCTGATCCGCAGACGAGTCAGGATCTATGGATGCTGCCGCTGGAAGGGGAGCGCAAGCCCTGGCCCTGGCTGAAGACGAAATTTACAGAATCATCTGGTAGCGGCATTTCTCCCGATGGCAAATGGATAGGGTACTCTTCTGATGAATCAGGACGCGGCGAAGTTTACATTCAGGCTTTTGAACCGGGCGTTCCGGCATCCGGCTCCAGATGGCCGATCTCTATTGGCGGCGGTCAGCAAACCAAATGGCGCAGCGATGGGCGCGGAATGTATTATCACCTCAGCGGTAAAATGATGGAAGTGGATGTCAGCCTCGGCACAAAGGTCGAAGCGGGACTGCCCAGAGAACTCTTTGATTCGCGCACCATCGGCGCAGACCTGACCCGTTCGTGGGTCATGACTAAAGATGAACAGCGCTTTATGTTCGTAACGAACGCAGACGCCGCCGGCGTCCCGCAGTTTTCCGTCGTGTTGAACTGGATGGCGGAGCTCAAGAAATGACACTAACTGAAGGCACGAAACTAGGAAGATACGAGATACGCTCGCTCATCGGCGTTGGCGGAATGGGTGAGGTTTACCGGGCAAGCGACCCGAAGATCGGGCGTGATGTGGCGATCAAGGTACTGCCGGCGGATTTTTCGGCGGACAAGGAACGCGTCGCGCGATTTGAGCAGGAAGCTCAGGCCGCCGGGGCGTTGAATCACCCGAATATTCTGGCGATCTACGATGTTGATACGCAGGATGATGTTCTGTATGTCGTATCCGAATTGCTCGAAGGCGAGGAACTACGCCAGCGGCTCGATGAAGGGCCGATCCCTCTGCGAAAGGTGGCGGAGTATGCTCAGCAGATCGTTAGCGGTTTGTCAGCGGCGCATGAGAAAGGAATAGTCCATCGCGATCTGAAGCCGGAAAATCTTTTCATAACGAAAGACGACCGTGTAAAGATACTTGATTTTGGACTGGCCAAATTGTCAGAACCGCCTGCGTCAGCGGGCGGCACGAGCGGTAATGAAGACGCAACGCGAAAAGCACTAACAAACCCCGGTGTCGTAATGGGCACGGTCGGTTATATGTCGCCGGAGCAGGTTCGCGGGGCTCCGACCGATCACCGCTCCGACATCTTTTCGTTCGGCTTGATCCTTTACGAAATGATCGCGGGCAAGCGGGCGTTTCAGCACGAAACGATGGCTGAGACAATGTCGGCAATTCTCAAAGAAGAACCCGAGGAGATCACCGAATCAAATCCGAACATCAGCCCGTCGCTTGAGCGAATTGTGAGGCGATGTCTGGAAAAGAAACCGGACAGGCGTTTTCAATCTACGCATGATCTTGGTTTTGCTCTAGAGTCGCTGTCGGCACCGACGAGTTCGTCGGGGAGCAATATGACAGCGGCGATCAGTGCGATCGGTACTGAAACAGATAGATCAGGTTGGAAAGCTCGGATTCCCTGGATCGCCGCCGGGGCGTTGGCTCTGATGTTGATCTCATTTGGAGCGTGGACATTGCTCAGACCGGCACCGGCACTGCCGCCATTTGTCTCGCTCGATGTGGCGGCTCCGGCGGGGTGGACGACTGCACCGACCAGCGCTCTTTCGCCGGACGGTTCGCGGCTGGCTTTTACGGCTGAACAAGAGAAGGGTAAGCCTCATCTGTGGCTGCGGATATTGGCGACCGGCGAGACTCAGATGGTCGCCGATTCAGAAGATGCGTCCGCGCCGTTCTGGTCGCCGGATGGGGCCGAAATAGCCTATTTTACGAATGAGCGTCTTCGAGCGGTCAACCTCGCGACCGGGCGGTCGCGAGTGATCTGCGATGTCACCGGGCGCCGGAAGGCAGGCACATGGAATGCCGGCGGCGTGATCATTTTTGCGACCGAAAATGGCGTGCCGCTGCGACGCGTTAACGCCGATGGCAGATCACTCCCCTCGGACATGCCGCAGAAAGAAGGATTCAGGCCATTCTTTTTACCGGACGGACGACATTTCCTTTTTGGCCACTCACAGTTAGGAGGTATTTCTGTCGGCGATCTTGAGTCGGGTGAGGTCAAAGAGATCCCGGCCGAAGCGGCCGAGCCTAAATACGCCGACGGCTATCTATTTTTTAACTCTCCCGGCGGGTTGATGGCCCAAGCCTTTAACCCCGAGTCATTCAAGCTTTCGGGCGAGCCGATAAAGATCGCGGAAATTTGCTGCCTCAATTCTTACACCGGCACGAATTTTAGCGTGGCCGCAAACGGGCTGATAGCATTTCGAAGGCAGATCGTGGAACAGCGTGAGAACGCCTGGTATTCGCGCGACGGCACGCGTACAGGCCTAGGTGATGCCGGCAATCGGCCCGCCAATCCGTTATTCTCTCCTGACGATTTAATGATAGCTCTGGGCCGGGACGGAGACATCTTGCTGTTTGACGTTGCTCGCGGCACGGCGCGTATGTTTGCCTCGGGAAAGCCGGACGGGTTGGTTATGCCAATGTGGAAATCCGACGGTAGTGCGGTCCTATTTATGAAGGCCCGTGTGGGCGTGGTAGAAAAGGCTCTGAACGGTGGACCCGAACGAACGGTCATTGAACCAAAGGGTTGGGTGACCGAGATGATCAGTGACGGCCGGGCCCTTGGTTTCAAGGTAAGGGAAGGGAACCGAGACATCTTCATCCAGAACACAACCGGTGACGAAACGTATTTCGCCCAGTCGCCGGGGAACGAAACACAGCCCGCACTATCGCCCGATGAGCGTTGGCTGGCATACGTTTATTCTGAGAGCACGGGCGATGAGAAGATCATCTTCATTGAAGCCTTTCCGAATGGCGGGCAGAAAATACGCATTTCGGGCGACTTTGGCGGCGTCCAGCCGCGATGGCGCCGTGACGGCCGCGAGCTTTATTTTGTTGCCCCGGATGGCAGCCTGATGGCGGTCACGGTCGAGGAAACGGGCGGCGTACTCAAGGTCGGGACGCCAAAGGCACTCTTCAAAACCGCGATCGAGCCTGGTAGCGGCATTGGAACCCGGGCGAGTTATGACGCAACCCGCGACGGATCGCGTTTCTTTGTGACTGAACAAAAGAAAGACCCCGGAGCCGACACCCAGCCAGTGACGGTACTCGTAAACTGGCAAAGCATTGTGAAAAAGAGATGAGCAGGGAATTATGAGTTCCGAATCGATCATTACAGACGAATACGCTGACTTTATCTCTAAGCTGAAAGCCGATATTGGGCAGACGCAGATCAAGGCGGCACTCGCGGTCAACCGCGAACTCGTCCTGCTTTATTGGCGTATTGGAAACGGCATTCTGGCAAAGCAAAAAGAACTCGGCTGGGGTGCCAAGGTCGTCGAGCAAATATCGCTCGATCTGCGTCTGGAGTTTCCGGCGATGAAAGGGTTTTCGCGGACGAATCTGCTGTATATGCGGCTTTTTGCCGAAGCATATCCTGATGAGGTAATTGTCCAACAAGCTGTTGGACGAATTCCATGGGGCCATATTGTCCGGATTCTCGATAAGGTAAAAGACCCGGTCGAACGCGAGTTCTACATTACCAAAACCATGGAAAACGGCTGGAGCCGGAATGTTTTGGAGATACAGATCGAAACAGGCCTGTATCTGCGGCAAGGCAAAGCGATCACGAATTTTGAACTGACTCTGCCAAAACCTCAATCGGATCTCGCTCATCAATTACTGAAAAGCCCGTACAATTTCGATTTTCTCGGCCTGACGGACGAGGCACATGAGCGTGACATTGAACAGGCGATGATGCGGCATGTGCGAGAATACCTGCTCGAGTTGGGCGTAGGTTTTGCGTTTGTCGGCAGTCAATATCGGCTGGATGTCGGTGGCGAAGAGTTTTTTGTTGATCAACTCTATTATCATCTCAAACTCCGCTGCTATTTCGTTTTGGAGCTGAAAGCGGGTAAATTCAAACCCGAATACCTCGGCAAACTAAACTTCTATCTCTCGGCGATCGACAACCTGTTGCGTGAATCGGGCGACAACCTGAGCTTAGGCCTGATCTTGTGTCGAGGGGAAAACAAAACAGTGGCAGAATATGCATTACGTGACATGGCAAAACCGATAGGCATTTCGAGTTTTGAGCTCACAAAGATCTTGCCGGAGAATTTACGAGGCAATCTGCCGACGATCGAAGAGATCGAAGCCGAGTTGAGATCGGTTAAGATCCGCGAATAAAAAGTAATGACATTGACCGAAGGGACAAAACTAGGAAGATACGAGATCCGCACGCTGATCGGCGTGGGCGGAATGGGTGAGGTTTACCGGGCGAGCGACCCGAAGATCGGGCGTGATGTGGCGATCAAGGTCTTGCCGGCCGATTTTTCGGCGGACAAGGAACGCGTCGCACGGTTTGAACAGGAAGCTCAGGCCGCCGGTGCTTTGAATCATCCGAATATTATCGCGGTCTATGATGTCGATACTCAGGACGACGTTCTTTATGTTGTGTCCGAGCTACTCGAAGGCGAAGAACTGCGCGAGCGTCTTGACCAAGGTTCGATACCGCTCAGAAAAGTCACCGAATACGCGCAGCAGATCGTCAGCGGGCTCTCCGCCGCGCATGAGAAAGGTATTGTTCACCGCGATCTGAAGCCGGAAAATCTTTTCATCACAAACGACGATCGCGTGAAGATCCTCGATTTCGGACTGGCTAAACTGCGTGAGCCAAAACCCGATGCAGGCAGCTCTGAGGATGCAACGCGTAAAGCGATCACAAATCCGGGCGTCGTTATGGGAACGGTGGGCTATATGTCGCCTGAGCAGGTTCGCGGCCACGCGACCGATCACCGGTCCGACATTTTTTCGTTTGGGCTGATCTTGTACGAGATGATCACGGGCAAGCGGGCGTTTCAGCACGAAACCATGGCTGAAACGATGTCGGCAATTCTC
This sequence comes from Pyrinomonadaceae bacterium, assembly GCA_017983495.1. GTDB lineage: Bacteria > Acidobacteriota > Blastocatellia > Pyrinomonadales > Pyrinomonadaceae > OLB17. The sequence goes on from JAGOBH010000005.1 coordinate 38,609, forward strand.
AAGGAAGAACCCGAGGAGATCACCGAATCCAACCCAAACATCAGTCCCGCATTAGAGCGGATAGTTCGGCGGTGTCTGGAAAAGAAGCCGGAAAGGCGGTTTCACTCGGCGCATGATCTTGGTTTTGCGCTTGAGTCACTGTCCGCTCCGACAAGTTCCTCGGGAACGAATATGACAACGGCGGTGAGTCCGATTGGTCCTGAAAATGACAGATCGCCTTGGCCCATTCGGATTCTGGCAGCCGCTGCTTTACTGCTGCTGATCGGCTGCGTTGTGCTCGGCGTGATGTATGTCCGAAGGCCGGTGCCGGATGAGCGGCTTGTGAGCTTTGTTGTACCACCGCCTGAACCCGCATCTAATGTCGGCTCGCCGGCCATTTCTCCCGATGGACGCACGATCGCATTTAATATGGTGGTCGACGGCAAGTTGCATCTCTACATTCGTGAACTTGGGTCGTTTACAGAGCGTCGCCTTAACGGGACTGACGAGGCTCAGGCCGCGTTTTGGTCGCCTGACAGCAGATCTATTGCATTTACTGCGAACGATAAACTAAAAAAGGTCGATGTCGGCGGCGGGGCTGTTCAAGTAATTTGCGATGCTCCAAAGGGATTTTCGGGTGCCTGGAGCCGTGATGGCGTGATCGTATTCGGCAGTATCGATCAGGGTATTCGGCGCGTGTCCGCGTCCGGAGGCGAGGTTTCCGAACTACTGCCTCTTGATGAGTCGCGTAAGGAAACGCGGCATCTATTTCCCCGCTTTCTCCCCGACGGGCGTCACTTCTTTTACAGGAGCCACAACAGCAGCCCCACCGATCCACCGGAAATATTTATCGCCTCGATCGACGGGAAAGAGCGAAAGTCGCTATTCAAGAATTCTTCGGACGTTTACTATATCGAGCCGGGATATTTGCTGTTCGCCCGTGATACAACCGTCATGGCACAGCCGTTTGACGCCTCAAAACTCCAGTTCACCGGCGATCCCGTTCCAGTCCTCGAGAATGTGGCAATGCTAACTTCCACCGGCCGCTCGCAATTCTCGGTTTCCGAGAACGGGACATTGGTCTATAAGACGGGGGGCGGCACTGTTAACCAGTTGAGATGGTTCGACCGTCAGGGGAAGGAGATCACAAAGGTGGGCCCGCCGGGCGAATATTCTGATGTGGTCCTTTCGCCTGACGGCAAGCGGGCCGCGGCTGAGCGTATCGATAACAGCAATCGTGATATTTGGATGATCGACCTGGAACGCGGCTTGCCGACGAGATTTACATTTGGTGCCCTCCGGGAAGACGACCCGGCGTGGTCGCCCGACGGCACGTATCTTGTTTTTAGTTCGAACGGATATGGCGACAAGCAGTCGATCTTTCGAAAACTAGCAAACGGTGCTGGGAATGATGAGTTGTTGAGCGATGCCGTTAGCGTTCAGACAAGCGGGATGGATTGGTCGCCAGACGGCAAGAATATCCTGTTTGCAAACATTGGGGAGAAGTCGGGCAACGATATCTGGATATTGCCGATGGCAGGCGAGGCAAAACCATATCCGCTGCTAAAGTCTGAATTTAATGAAAGCCAGGCACATTTTTCGCCTGACGGCCGTTACTTTGCCTATGTGTCCAATGAGAGCGGCCGCGAGGAGGTCTACATTCAAAGCTTCCCGGTCGGCACTGGCAAATGGCGAGTCTCGACCAACGGCGGTTGGCAGCCCAAATGGCGGCGTGACGGCAAGGAGCTTTATTACGAGGCCATCGACAAGAAACTGATGGCGGTCCCTGTAAAACTGGATGGAAGCGTCGAGATCGGATCGGCGACCGCTTTGTTTCAAACTGAGATAACCGTCGGCAGCCCTAATCGATACGCCGTCACTGCTGACGGCCAGCGGTTCCTGATCAACTCACCGCTCCAATCGGGACAGGAGTCGCCGTTCAACGTGATCCTGAACTGGACCTCGACGCTGAAGAAGTGATTTGTGTCCGTAGCCCACACGTGAGTAAGGGCTCAAGACGGCGACTAGGTCTGATGATGTAACGATACTGCTCTGTGGTGAGGGATCAGTGGTCAAGTTGAGAGGATGATCGATAGAACGCGTAGCGTGAGTTGAGCCCTTACTTACGTGCGGGCTACAGACACATGCGGGCTACGGATACGAATGGAAATGGACGCAGATAAGACTTTATGGCTGTCTCCGCTGGTTCTCGACCAGGGGTTCGGCGTGCAGTTTCGGGACGATCATGTCCACATTGAACTCGGCAAGGAGTTCACGGTGGATCCTGAGAAGCGGAACGCATTTTGGGGTGTCATCGCAACCGCGTGCGCCCAGCACGAAACAAGCCGTGTGCTTGTCGAAGGCTTTCTCCCCCAAGGTGAGCGTGAGGTATCGGACGTCATCGACGCCGGGCAAAAGACCGCGACGATTCCAAGACTTTGGCTCGCATTCGCCGTTCGAAATTTCGAGCCTACGGCACAGACTGAGCTATATGAAACAATCGCAGCTTCGCATGGTGTGCGCGTGAGGTTTTTCTCCGACCCGGAACGGGCTCTGAAATGGCTGCGACAAAATTCGCCGCAATAAATGCGCAAAAAGCCGCTGTCGGATGTTCGTCCGGCAGCGGCTTTTGCTTTTACGATCAGTTATTACTTGATCGAGTCTTTATTGTCCGCTTCGTATTTCTTGACCTGGTTGTTCAGATCGTCGGTTTCTTTCTCAAGAGCATCAGCTTTGGTCTTGATGGCGTTTACTTCGGCCACAAAACCTGCCGGATCTTTTGCGTTCAGCATAGCCTGAATTCCGCCCTTTTGAGCAGCAATATACTCGCTCAACTTACTCAACTGCTTTGATTTCAAGGTGACATAGCCCTTGACCTTATCGTTGAGCTTGAGCTTTGCGGCTTCGTCAAAATCCTTGGCGGCCGCCTTGTAAAGCTCTGTCGCTTTATCGAAATTGGCAAGTACCTCTTTCGCCTTGGTTTCGTTCTTGGACTTCCAATCCGCAAGATCTTCAACCTCTTGTGACATCAGTGCTTCCGCGTCGGTAGTGGCTTTGGTGAATATTGTCGAGGCCTCTTCGACCTTCTTGTTCGACGCGGTGATGAGCGTGTTTGCCTCATCGATCTGTTCGCAGCCGATCATAAATACCGTGCTGGCGATGGCTGCGATCGTCAAAATAATTCTAAACTGTAATTTCATTTATATAGTCTCCTCAAATTTTTGAATTGTTCGAAAGACGGTCAAACAGTGACATCCGGAGTCTTTCGCTCACCGGCATAATTTTCGAAAGCCTCTTTCTGACTTTCTCCGATCCATGTTTTTACCGATACGGAATATAATAGCCGAATTCAAAACGCCTGCAACTTCCAAGGGCCGGTATTAGCCTGCGGTGTTTACATCCATCGATCAAATAAGGTAAAACCCTATAATGATATTTTCTGACAGATCGCTCTCACAAAAGCTCGAACGAACGGAAGCTCACGCTAATTCCGATTTTGTCAGCACCCGCGCACGCCTCGACCCGGCCAGCGGAGCACGGTGGATCGAGGTCGGCGGAGCGTACGCGATGTTTGACGGAGCCGAATCGCCGCTGACCCAGACCTTTGGGCTCGGCATATTTGAGGAAACGACGCCCGAACATCTCGACGAGATCGAGGCGTTCTTTCTTGGATACGAAGCTCCGGTCTTCCACGAGGTCAGCCCCTTGGTCGACCCGTCGCTGATGGAACTGCTTAGTGGCCGCGGGTATCGTCCGATCGAGCTGACCAGCGTTATGTATCGCGAACTCAGCGTGCAAAATGTCGAATTCAAGCCCCGAGACCCAGCCCTTACGACACGCGTGGTGACGACAGACGAGGTCGATCTGTGGGCGAAAACGTCCGCCGACGGCTGGGCGACCGAGCACGAAGGGCTTGCTGAATTTATGTTCAAATTCGGCCGGATCAGTGCTCAGTGCAGCGGTGCGTATCCGTATCTGGCCGAGTTAGACGGCCGGACGGTCTCGACAGGAATGCTGTTCATTTACGACGATGTCTGCATGCTCGCCGGAGCCAGCACGATTCCCGACGGCCGCAACCGCGGTGCCCAAACCGCCCTGCTCGAAGACCGTCTCGCATTTGCCGCCGCCGAGGGCTGCACGCTCGCGATCATGGGTGCATCACCCGGCAGCATCTCACAGCGAAACGCTCAGAAAAATGGCTTTCATATCGCCTACACCCGTACAAAATGGCAGTTGTTTAGATAGCGGACTCGTCAACGATCTGTTCGCTCGTTGTTAAGGCAGGCGATCGAACCGAACGTTCAGTAAGATCAGTTATGAATGGGCGCGTCGCTCGGGATCGTAGCCACCAACGCCTGAAAACGGGGGTCGCTGCGCAAAGGGTCGAGATCAGGGTCGTTCGTCGACCATTCCCTCGACAGTCCGCCGTGTTTGATCACTGCTTCCAGACACTTGAGTGCTTCGTCAAAAAGCCCCAGAGCCGTGTACACGCACGCGGCGTTATATTCGACGATAGGTTCGTCCGAGTCAATTGCCAGTGCGCTGGCAACCCATTTTTCGGCACGTCCGGGTTCTCCCATTTCAACCAAAACAGATGCCCCCATCGTCAATGCTCGGGTGTCGTCCGGGTGCGAGCGGATACGTTTCTTGACCGCCTCCATACATTCCAGATCCGAACTTCTCGCTTTGCCCATTTTGCCCATGCGTTTGTAACACATTCCGAGCAGATACCATGAGTCGAAAGCTTCGGGAACGATCGAGCACGCTTCCTGGAAATGTTCGGCGGCTTCGGCGTGGTTACCCAACGAGAATTGCATCCGCCCCGAGATGTAATGCGGCTCATAAAGTGTCGGATCCAGTTCGATCGCACGACGCAGGTAGAACTCGGCTTCGTCAAAATCATCGCGCAAAAACAATGCCATTCCGCGAGCCGCGTTGGCGTCGGCGAGGTTTGGGGCAAGCTCGAGTGCCTTCGCACTCGCGTCGGCCGCGGCGTTCATGGCTTCCGCCCCCTTGCCAAAATACAATCGAAGGAAGGAGTGACAATCAGCGATGCCGGCGTACGCTCTGGCATAACCGGGACTGATCTCGATCGCTTGCGAGAAGAGTTGGAGGGCAACCTCGAAAGCCTTTCGGCGATGATGGTGGATGAACTGTCTTCCCTGGAGGTAAAACTCATGAGCTTGAACGTCGATAGGGTCTTCGGTTGACTGTGCCCGATCATTTGGTCTGCCCAGAGCCACTTTTAATGCCCGTGCGATCTGCTCCGATATCTCGTCTTCAACCGCGAAGATGTCTTTCATTTCACGGTCATAACGATCATGCCAAAGACGGAAACCATCTTTTACGCTTACAAGCTGAGCCGATATGCGAACACGGTCGCCGACTCGGCGGACGCTGCCTTCCAAGATGTTGCTGACGTTCAGTTTACCGCCAATTTCTCGGATATCCGCCGATTGGTTCTTAAATTGAAAGGCCGAGGTCCTGGATGCCACGTGCAGATCCGGAATGCGGTTAAGAGCCATCAGGATCTCTTCGGCAATCCCGTCACACAAGAACTCCTGATCCCTAGCTGCGGTCATATCCTTAAACGGCAGCACAGCAATAGAGGAACGCGCGTCGACCGCCGGAAATCTACGGGTGATCGCTCCCGAATCGAGGGCCGACTGCAGACCGATAAGGTCCCCGACCATCGCATCGATGCAGCTATAGCGGCCCTGCCGATCCTTGGAAAGGGCCTTGTCGATAATGTGGTCAATATGTGGTGAGACTCCTTCGCATACAACCGAAGGAGCACGCGGCTCGTCATTCAAAATCGAGGTTATTACGTCCGACACCGGTTCCACGCCGAAGGGAGCTATACCGGTTACCATTTGATAGAGTACCGCACCAAGAGACCAAATATCTGATCGCTCGTCCACCGGCTCGCCTCGAAGCTGTTCCGGTGACATATAAGCCGGTGTTCCCACGACGGAATCTTGGTCACCATCCACCTCACCCCTTAACTGGGCGATGCCAAAGTCCAGGATCTTGACCGTGTCGTCAGTGGTGATCATTAGGTTGGCCGGTTTAATGTCCCGGTGAATGATCAACTGTTCGTGTGCCGCACCCAATCCACGTCCAGTTTGTAGGGCTATCGAGAGTGCCCGACTTATGCCGAGGGGGCCGCGTGCCAGCACACGATCGAGCGTCTCGCCCTCGTAATAAGCCATAGCGATAAAGACGTCCCCAATAGGCGTTTCATCAACTTCGAAGATCGTGCAAATGTTTGGGTGGTCCAATAAGGCGGCAGCGTGAGCTTCTCTGATTAACTGTTCCCTCATCGGGGCCTCGGCGAGCGGTCTCAGAAACTTTAACGCCACTGGCCTCTCAAGCCGAAGGTCGGTGCCGCGAAACACCTCTCCCATGCCGCCGTGAGCCACCAACTCATGCACCTCGTAGTGGGAAACCTTAGAGCCTGTTCGCGAGGCAAATGACACGGCGAAGTCCCTCCCTTGGGCTTTCTGAGCGCTCTTTAATATGGTCTCTCATTAATGAAATCATGCTACTATCTAACAAACTTTTGCAAGCCAGCGCGTTGCCGCAAAATCAGGTCGGATGAAACTGATCAAAAATATGGAACATTCTCGATGGGCCGCGAACTCGTGTTGCGATTTTTATGAAACGACGCCTTGAATGCCGACGGGATTCTTACGACGATGAGCTCTTTTAATGTCGATGCGACGGCAATGGGCTCAATGACGGCACTTTTCGGATTGAGCTTTAATAGCGATCGGTATTCACAGAGCTAGATAGTAGATATAAATGGAGAAACTTATGATTCGAAATAGCTTTCAGATGATCGGGCTAATGATCTTGTTCTGTCTTGCAGTCTCAGCACAGCCAAAGAGCGGCGACAAGCTGAACGCGGCAGAAACTTGGAAACAAGGCCACTCGCGGCACGGCGATGCATTTGACGTCGGCCCACGCGAAAAGCCGTCGGTGATGACTGGCATCGGCAAGGTCAACTTTCCGATCACAACCAAAAATCCCGAGGCTCAGCAGTGGTTCAATCAGGGAATTGCGTTGCTCCATTCTTTCTGGTTCTTTGAGGCGGAGCGGTCATTTCGTTGGGCGCTCAAACTCGATCCCGAATGTGCGATGTGTTACTGGGGTTTGTCGCAAGCGGCGGCGGACGAGCGGGGCCCTCAGTTTTTGAAAGAAGCCGGCAAACGGAAAGACAAGGTCAGCGACCGCGAACGCCGCTATATCGAAGCTTGGGAGGCCCGAGGCGAGACCGATCTTCCCGCCGACGCGGGCGGTAATAATCCGAGCGACGAAAAACGCAGTAAGCGGTTCATGTTTCTGCTCGAACAGATCGTGCTGAAATATCCCGACGATATTGAGGCCAAGGCGTTTTTTGCGCTCGATCAGATGGGCGGCGAGCATCGTTACGGTGCCGAGTTGATCTTGCAGCAGGTCTTGGCGCGCGACCCCAATCACCCGGGAGCTCATCATTATCGAATCCACAACTGGGACAGTGCCGAGGGCTATCAGGCGATCGACAGTTGCGCGGCGTATGGTAAGGTCGCGGCCGGCATCGGCCACGCACAACACATGCCCGGTCACATTTACAGCGGCATTGGGATGTGGCACGAAGCGGCGATCTCGATGGATTCGGCCACGCGGGTCGAAAAGCAATACATGCGCGATCGTCTCGTCTTTCCGTTCAACACCTGGAATTACGCTCACAACCAAAATTATCTCGGCTACATTCAGGAACAGCTTGGGATGCCCGAGGCGGCGATCAGCGGAGCAAAGCAAATACTGGCGGCTCCGCTCGATCCTAAATACAACAATCCGTCGCGATATAGTGCACACGCTCAGGGCACGATCGCATTGTCACGAGCACTCGTCAGGTTCGAGCGATGGAAGGACATTCTTGAACCGCAGACGTTCAATTGGCAGGATCATACGCGCGACAAGCTGACGCGCAGTTACATCGAAACGCTCGCGTATCTCGGCCTCGGCGACATTGAAAAGGCGGCGAAAAGTTATGCTGAGCATGCGGCTTTGAAACAGGAGATTGAAAAGCCCGAAAATAAATTCCTTGAGAATCATCATACGATCCAATCGCTCGAACTGCGTGGACGCCTCGCACTGGCGAAAGGTGAAGCACTTAACGGCCTGATGCTGCTCGCCGAGGCAGCGAAACAGCAAGCGGTGAAATTTGACGACGAAGATGATCCGTCGCCTTGGCCAAATGTTCTGTACAACACGCTCGGTCGTGCCTATCTCGACCAAAAAACTCCGTCGCTGGCAGTCGCCGCGTTTGAAAAGGCATTGACGATCGTCCGCAATGACGGATTTGCGTTGGCAGGCCTCGTCGAGGCTCATAACGCGTTGGGCGACAAGGGGAAGGCAACCGAGGCCTATGCTCGGCTGCTGCACGTTTGGTCCGACGCCGAGCCCGGACTGAAGTGGCTGGCACAGGCCAAAGCCGCGGGGTTACAGGCACAGCCAAAAGATGCGTCACCCGGGCCGCAACGCAATTACAAACGCACAACCCTCGATCAGCTTGGGCCGAGCGTCTGGGAGCCGTTTGTTGCGCCTGAATTGAATGCCGTCGATGCACAGGGGAAAGCGGTTTCGCTCAAAGACTTTCGCGGCAAGAACGTGCTTTTAATCTTTTATCTGGGCGGTTATTGTGAGCACTGCCTCACGCAGCTCAAGGACGTTATCAAACGCAACAAAGAACTCGGCGAACTGGACACGACCGTACTCGCCGTCAGCGCCGATGTGGATAAGGATATAGCTCAAACAGCTAGATCACTGGGAGTGCCGTTCCCGCTGCTTTCCGATCCAAAGTTTGAAAATGCCCGCCGCTTTAAGGCCTATGATGATTTCGAAGAGATGGCGTTGCACTCGACGATCCTGATAGACAAGCGGGGCCGGGTACACTGGTCGCGCACGGGCGGCAGCCCGTTCACTGAATTCGATTTCCTTATCAAAGAAATTGAGCGCTTGAATAATTCAACTAGCTTGGCAGCAGCGAAATGAAATCATACTTGATCGATTATTAGGCAGTTTGACAAGAGAGTTTTATGAAGCGATGCCCTGAATGTAGGCGGGATTATTACGACGACACACTGCTGTATTGCCTCGAGGATGGAGTTGTGCTCGTCCAAGGTTCAGTGGCGTCGCCCGCGGGTGACAGGGACGAACCGGCGACAGCGATCTTGCACTCAACGGCTGCTCCCGGCGAGGCTCCGACTCGGGCTCAGATCAATACGACGAATGAGACCTCAATCTTGCCTGCAAACACGGGCGATCTTGTTCCTAAGCCTCGCGGGTTTGATAAACGTCTCATTTTGGCTCCTCTCGCGATTGCGGTCGTTGTTCTTGTTGGGTTCTTTGGTTATCGATATCTCAAACCTGCAACAGGTGGACCGATCAATTCGATCGCCGTTCTGCCTTTTGAAAACCGGAGCGGTAACGCAGATTCCGAATACTTGAGCGATGGTTTGGCGGAATCTTTGATCTATCGCCTGTCGCAACTTCCCGATTTGAAAGTCAGCCCGACGAGTTCGGTCTTTCGTTACAAAGGCAAAGAAACCGACCCGCAGACCGTCGCCAAGGAATTGGGAGTTGATTCCGTGATGACGGGACGCATCACCCAACGCGGCGATAATCTGACGATCAGCGTCAATCTGGTTGATACCCGAAACGGCAAATCGCTATGGGGCGAGCAGTATGAGCGCAAGATGTCGGAACTGCTGGCGACGCAGCGTGAGATCGCGGCGACGATCACCCAAAAATTGCAGTTAAAGCTTTCCGCCGAAGAAACGGGACTCACAAAGAAATATACAAACAACAACGAAGCATACCAGCTATATATGAAAGGCCGTTTTGCCTGGAACAGACGAACGGTCGAATCACTGAAACAGGCGGCTGAGTTTTTCAAGCAAGCGATCGAGAAAGACCCGAACTACGCACTCGCTTATGCAGGGTTGGCCGAGACGTACGCTCTTTTTTCGCAGTATAACGTCGCCTCATCAAAAGACAGTATGCCACAGGCAAAAGCGGCCGCTTTGAGGGCATTAGAACTGGACGCTTCCTTGGCAGCTCCACACGCCGCTCTCGAAGCGTATTTTACCTTTTATGAATTCGATCGGGTTGCGGGGGAAAAGCAGATCCGCCGGGCCATCGAACTCGATCCGAACTACGCGACTGCCTATCACTGGCTCGGCGGAGATGTGCTTTACCCGACAAAACGGTTTGACGAGGCCATTGCGGCGATGAGGCGAGCCGAGGAGCTGGATCCGCTTTCTCCTATAATTGGAACAAATCTTGGTGACGTATTACTTTACGCCCGCCGCTATGACGAGGCGATCGTTCAATATCAACGTGTTCTTTCTCTCGACCCGAATTTTGCTAACGCCTTCTCTGGCTTGGGTTTGACGCATTGGCAAAAGGGGATGAAACCGGAAGCGATAGCCGAAATGAGTAAGTATATTGAACTGACCGGTTCTAGCTTCGGAAAAGGAGATCTGGGGTTCTTTCTGGCAAGATCCGGACAGCGGGATGATGCGGTTAAACTCCTGGCCGAGTTAAAGCAGGCATCTTCACAGCAATACGTTCCTTGCACCGCCGTTGCGCTGATTCACCTTGGGCTTGGCGAAAAAGAGGAAGCTTTGGATTGGCTCGAAAAGGAAATTGATGACCGCGGACCTTATTCGACTTATTATGCAGTTATGCCGGAACTTGACGACCTGCGCACCGAGCCGCGATTCAAGGCCATGCTTAAACGCTTGAATCTGCCGGAATAGAATTTTATGAAACGATGACGCGGACTCTTCGGCGGGATCATTTCGACTATGGCCCGGATAGCAAGTGTTTGGCGGGTGAATCTGGTCGACGTATGTCACGGGTTCTGGTGAATTGGGTGAAATTACATTTATGAGATCTGACCTTTTAATTCTGCTAATTATCTTGTTGTTGTCGGTGGCGTCTCCGGTTTTCGCGCAAGGCTCGGGCACCCCCAGTCCATATCTGTATGTTTGGGCCGGTGATAGTGACGAGAAGGATCCTGATTTTCTCGCTGTCATCGACGCTCGTCCCGGCGCCCCGAGCTATGGAGAGATAATCGCCACACTCCCTGTGGGAGCACGCGGAACTTCTCCGCATCATACGGAATATGAATTTCCGGCAAATTCTCTGCTTTTCGCGAATGGTTGGGGTGCCGGGCAGACTTTTATCATCGATCTTCGCGATCCTCGAAAGCCAAAGCTGGCAAGTCAATTCAAAAATATAGCGGAATACGCGTTTCCCCACAGTTTTGCGCGGTTGACGAACGGGAACGTTCTCGCAACCTTTCAAGTAAAGACAGCAGGCTACGAACCGCCCGGGGCTTTGGTTGAACTCGACCCTCGTGGCAATCTTGTTAAAGCGAGCAGTGCGGACGTTGCCGGAATCGAAAAGAAGCAGCTGTGGCCGTATAGTGTGTTGGCCCTACCGAAAATAGACCGTGTCGTTACCACGAGCACCGAAATGGGACTTCCTAAATGGGCGTTACCAACGACTCACGCAGGTTCACACGACTCTCATACCCTGGCCGATACCCAATATGTTCAGATATGGAGGCTCAGTGATCTTCGGCTTTTGGCAACGGTTCCACTACCGGCGTCCGTCGGCGGAAAGTCGAATCTCAACCCTGCCGAACCCCGACTTTTGCCGGACGGCAGTGTTTACGTGAGTACTTTTAACTGCGGACTGTTCCGTTTATCCGGGCTGCAGGGTTCCGAACCGAAGGCGGAGTCCGTTTATACGTTTCCCGGAGCCGGTACAAAACTAGAGTGTGCCGTCCCGGTCGTGGTCGGTAGCTACTGGATACAGACCGATCCGTCCCTGCCGGGTTTAATAGCATTGGATATTAGCGATCCCGCAAAACCCCGGGAAGTATCCCGGCTTGTTCTGGAGGAACCTTTCAAAAAGACGCATTGGGTCGCGGCAGATCGGAATTCGAATCGTTTGGTTGTGACCGGGAACAATCTGTCGTGGGTTCTGATCGCGAATATCGACGGGAAAACCGGAAAGCTGGCACTTGACCAGAAATTTAAGGTGAAAGGCAGTGACCGCCCCGGCATCGACTTCGGGCAGGTTCGATGGCCGCACGGCGAAACGGGAGCGGCATGGGTTCACGGTGCTCTATTCGGGCCGGGTCCAACGAAAAGATGATTATCCCGGGAATGCCGTGTGTGTTCCCGTTTGGATTTAGCTTGGTAAAAGATCATGAAACGACGCCCTTAGTTGAGCGAGAAACTTGCTTATGTTCGAAACGATCCAACACGCAGACGGCCGCGTCGAATTAAAGACGGAAGCACTTCGGGAGATCGAGGGCTCGGCGCTTTATAACGAAGACCTTGCACCTGTCCCAGTGGCGAAACGCGATTGGACGACGTACAACTACGCCGCGTTGTGGATCTCGATGGCACACTGCATACCGACGTATATGATGGCGTCGGGGCTGATCTCGGCTGGGATGAACTGGTGGCAGGCACTTTTCACCATCTTACTCGGCAACGTCATCGTGCTTGCACCGATCCTGCTCAACTCACATCCCGGGACGAAGTACGGCATTCCGTTTCCTGTTTTTGCTCGGGCGGCCTACGGAACGGGCGGCTCGAATCTGCCGGCACTGATGCGTGCGATCGTCGCGTGCGGTTGGTTCGGCATTCAGGCGTGGATCGGCGGACAGGCGTTGCAGACGTTCTTTGCGGCGTTCATTCCGGGTTGGGCGACGTTGCTCGGACCGGCTGTCGGCGGGCATACACCGACCGAATGGCTTTCGTTCCTGATCTTTTGGGCGATGAATATCCTCATTATCTACAAGGGTATGAACCTGCTCCGGATCGTCGAAAACTGGGCCGCACCTTTCGTTTTGGTGATGACGGGTATCCTGCTTGCGTGGATACTTTATCAGGCGGGCGGCATCGGATTTCTTCTGCACGAACCTGGAAAACTCAACACGTTCGGCGAATTCTGGCCGGTATTTATCCCGAGCCTGACGGGAATGATCGGCTTTTGGGCAACGCTGTCGCTCAACATGCCCGACTTTACACGGTACGGCAAGAGCCAACGTGAACAGGCCATCGGCCAGACCGTAGCACTGCCGACGACGATGGTCGTCTTTGCCGCGATGGGCATCTTGATCACGTCCGCGGCGGTCGTCGTATTTCCGCACATGAACCCGGCCGATGCGTGGGATCCGGTCAAGCTCGTCGGCCAATTTTCGCAGCCCGTTGTGGTGGCGATCTCGATGTTTACGGTCGTTGTCGCGACGCTCTCGGTCAATATCGCCGCAAATGTCGTCTCGCCCGCCAACGATTTTGCGAACGCTTTCCCCAAGCTCATATCGTTCCGAACGGGCGGCCTGATCACCGGCATTATCGGCATACTGATGATGCCGTGGAAACTGCTTGCCGACCCGAGCGGTTATATTTTCGGCTGGCTGGTCGGCTATTCCGGCGGCCTTGGGTCGATCGCGGGTGTGCTGATCGCGGACTATTGGCTCGTTCGGCGGAAAGATCTGAACCTTGGCGATCTCTACCGCACCAAGGGCATATACGGCGGATGGAATTGGCGTGCCGTCGTTGCCACACTTTTAGGCTGCTTTTTTGCGTGGATAGGGTTGATTTATGAGCCAGTCAAGATCCTTTACGATTATGCCTGGTTTGTCGGATTCGGGGTCTCATTCTTCACACATTGGCTCTTGATGAGAGCATTTTCGCCGCAGACGAATTTGTCGTCTGATGAAATATGAAATGCACTATAATCTTTGATGTATCGTTCTGTTCGAGCGTCACGCCGGAAACCAATTAATGGGAATAAAAATGAAGTACTTTCTGAAAACCGCAATATCGATCTGTTTTGTCTTGATCTTGGCAAATTTGAATTTGGCGCAATCGCAGACGGGTCAGTTTCGTCTGGGGATCGCTTACGGTAGCAGTCTTTTTTCAAACAAAGAGCGGTTTGAATTTACGATCGGCGGCGGGCAGAAGATAGTTTTGACCCACGACAATCCGACAGCCTATTTCACACCGAAATTTACCACAGGGCAGACCTATTCGATCTCCCAACTGTCGGGCCCGCGAACCTGTAGTCTTTTTGGACAGGGACGCGGAACATTTGCCAGTCAGGATATTGTCATAACTGCTTCCTGCGGTTCGCCGACGCTTTCGATCTTCAAAATGGAAGTAACCGGGATCGAGCAGGGCGAGAACTTCAAATTCGCCGATAATTACCGGCGTACCTATCAATATCCATTTTCAACTACTGCAAATCTCGGCGGCTATCCGCAGGGCGACGATTATAGCTTGACCCAGACCGCAGGACCCCGGCAATGCGTAATGACCCTTAATCAAGGCGTAGTGCTGAACACGCCTTTGACCGTGAAGGCTAACTGCGGCAGAACCGGCGGTGGTACCACGGGAACGCCCGCCCCCCAAAAAGCTCAGTGGGATCTCGTCAGCCGTAGTTCGGACGACAAGATACTCGGCACATTTTACGAGACCTTTACACCCGTAATTGGCGGTAGCGGAGCTGACGAGGGCAGGTATGTCGCGTTTGTAACCTACACGAAAGGTCTCGGCGGCGGCACAGGAAAATATCGGCAGATTGTCTGGCGCGACAGAAAGACGGGCGAAACTCGGGTTGTCAGCCAAGGTATGAATGGTGTGGAAGGCAATCAAAACAGTACCGCTCCTTCGATCTCGGCGGACGGCAAGTCAGTTGCGTTCGAATCCTACGCTACTAATCTCGTGCCGGTCGACGCAAACGGCGTCCGTGACGTTTTCGTTTGGAATTACGACCGCAACAGTGTTGCCGCCGTCAGCGAAAACCGCGGCATCGAGGCCAATTCCGAGTGCTATGAACCGACTATTTCCGGCGATGGAAATCTGATCGCCTTTTCATCGTCCGCCGATAATTTAGCTGCGGGCGTTTCCGGAACTGCGACTGTCAACGTGTATTTACGCGATATGCGCAGCGGTGCGGTGACGCTGATCAGCAAAAATGAAAAGGACGGCAAAGGCGGCGGCGGTTCGCGTCCATCAATCTCCGAGGACGGCTCGCGTATTGCATTTTACAATTATTTTCCGCTGACAAAAGAGGACAAAAATGATCTCTGGGACATTTATGTCTGGCAGAGCGGAATGCCGAAGCTCAAACGGATCAGCAAAACGTCTTCGGGCGGGGAAAAAGATCAGGGTGACGAGAGTTCCAGCCGTGTCGTCGCGCCGTCGATTTCCGGCAACGGACGCTACGTCGCATTTGCAACGACCGCAACCAATATGGTTTCCGATGACACCAACAAATTACAAGACGTTTTCGTCGTCGAGATCGATTCCGGCAGCGTGATTCGGGCAAGCGTCGGCGAGAGCAATGCGCAGGGCAACGGCGACAGCCCCATCGGGCAAGGCGAGAAGATCGCCATTTCGGACGATGGAAGTCTGGTCGCGTTCAGCACCAAGGCTAAGAATCTCGGCGGAAACATATTGATGAAAAATATTCTGACAAACCAGCTTCTCAGGATCTCGGCCGATGTTGAATCGACGGTCGGCCAGCCTGCCATGTCGAGAAATGGGAAAGTTGTGATTTTCGGCTCAAGCCGTCAGCTTGACAGCCGTTTTAAGTCGTCAGGAGTTTTTGTCTTCAGCACCGGTTTAGCGACACCGTGATGATCCAAAACAGGATAGCGAAGCGGCCAAAACCGCCGCGGCGTCATGGTCGCACTTTTAAGTTGCTTTTATGCACGGTTCGGGCGGATAATTCGAAGTCTGAGAACGCTTTACGACTACGGATGGTTTGTCGTTTTCGGCATTGCGTTCTTTGTGAATTGGAGCCTAATGGTGGCAGTGCCGCCGAAGCGTAGTCGCCACAGAGACACAGAGCGCACAGAGTAGAGATTCTTTGTTATTGTGGTTGGGCGATCTAAAAATCCTCAGTGATCTCTGTGACTCTGTGGTGAGAATATTATGAAGTACCAAAGAGTTAGAAATTTTTTCAACGGCGAGTTTGTCGATAGCGTATCGACGGGCGACCTCGACGTTATTTCGCCGATTGACGGCAATTTGCTGTCGACGGTGCCGATGTCGACAGCCGATGAGCTAAATATGGCGGTCGCATCCGCCAAGGCCGCGGCCGTATCGTGGGGCGAGATGCCGATCAAGGAGCGCGTCCAGGTCTTTTTCCGCTACCGCAATCTGCTCGAGCAAAATTCCGACGAACTTACGGCCCTGATCGCCGAGGAAAACGGCAAGACCTGGGACGAGGCCAGGGCCGAGGTCGATAAGAGCATCGAGCTTACAGAATTTGCCTGTTCGATGCCGCAGCTCGTGTCGAACGAGGTACTCGAGGTCAGCCGCGGCGTTGAGTGCCGCACCGAGCATTTTCCGGTCGGCGTCGTCGCGTCGATCGCACCGTTCAATTTTCCGCTGATGGTGCCCAACTGGACGATGCCGAACGCACTCGTGCTCGGCAACACGATGATCATGAAGCCGTCCGAGCTCGTGCCGCTGTCGGTGATCCGCATGGCTGAGCTGCTCAAAGAGGCGGGCTTGCCCGATGGCGTTTTCAACATCATCAACGGCGGCAAAGATGTGGTCGAAGGCATCTGTGCTCACCCGGACATCGAGGCGGTCAGCTTTGTCGGCTCGACCAGGGTTGCCAAGCTCGTCTATCAGCAGAGCACGCACAACCTGAAACGCTGCGTGGCTCTCGGCGGTGCGAAAAATCACCTCTTCGTGCTGCCCGACGCCAATCCGTCGATGACCGCGACGAACGTCACCGCGTCGATGTCGGGTTGTGCCGGCCAACGCTGTATGGCGGCGTCGGCGATGCTCGCGGTCGGCAACGTCGACCCGATCATCGAACAGATATGTACCGAGGCACGCAAGATCATCCCCGGCAAGAATCTAGGTGCTGTAATATCCAAGCCGGCAAAAGAGCGGATCGAGAGCTACATAACAGCGGCCGAACGCGACGGAGCGAAAATACTCGTAGACGGCCGCGGTGCCGTTGTCGAGGGCAAAGAGGGCGGTACATACGTCGGCCCGACCGTCATCGATTTCGTCACGCCCGATATGTCGGTCGCGACCGAGGAGATATTCGGCCCGGTCATCTCGATCATGCGGACAAACACGATCGATGAAGCACTCAAGATCGAGAACGCCAACCCGTACGGCAACGCCGCGGCTGTCTTTACCCAGAGCGGCGGCCTCGCCAGATACGTCATGGAACACGCCAGTGCCGGTATGATCGGCGTCAATATCGGCGTGCCCGTGCCGCGTGAGCCATTCTCGTTCGGCGGTTGGAACGATTCGCGTTTTGGTGCCAGCGACATCACGGGCAAAAGCTCGATCCCGTTTTGGACCAAGCTCAAAAAGACGACGACAAAATGGAACCCCGAAGCCGGGATTAACTGGATGAGTTAGAGAATCAATGAAAAAGATCAAAATTATCGCACTCGTTCTCAGTGTTCCGCTGTTTGCGGCGTTGATTTTTAAGTCGCAGCCAACGACAGCCCAAACACAGGTCGAAACGGCCGGGCAAAAGTTCAAGAACATCAAAGTTCTCAACGACATGCCCGCCGACCAGATGGGACAGGTGATGAACATCATGTCCGCGAGTCTCGGCGTCGATTGCAAAATGTGTCATTCGTCCAACGACAAGGACTTTGAAAAGGACGGCAACGAGCACAAAGACATCGCCCGCAAGATGTTGACGATGACCTTTGAGCTCAACAAGAAGTTTTTCGAGGGCAAGCCTGAGGTTTCGTGCAACACCTGCCACAACGGCCGTGAGCGTCCCGTTTCGGTTCCTAATCTGATGCCGGTCGAGCACGCCGAGCGGCCAAAACAGCCGGCCGTCAAGCCATTGATCGACGACATTCTGGCAAAATACGCGACCGCACTCGGCGGCAAAGACGCCGCGGCGAAGGTCACCTCGCGTCATATCAAAGCCTCGCGAATTGAGCCCGACGGCAAGACGAACGAGGCCGAAGAGATCTGGCAGAAAGGTCCGAACGTCCGCATCGAGACTAGGTACGGCGACTATGTCGTGGCCGAGGTGTACGACGGCAAGTCGGCATGGAAGCTCGGTAATAACGCAGCCATCGAGCTCAAGGCTTATGAGATCGAGCAGATCAAGCGAGACGCACAACTCTTTGGCAATGCCGATCTCAAGACGGTTTACGCCAAACTCGATTATCGCTTTATGGATCGCATAGACGGCCGCGAAGTCTATATCGTCCAGGCAACAACCGCCGACAATCAGCGTGAGCGTCTGATCTTTGACGTCGCGACCGGCCAGCTTGTCCGTCGTATTGCGTCGGCGATGACCGTTATCGGCCAGTTTCAATATCAGGTCGATTACAGCGACTACAAAGATTTCGGCGGCGTTAAGCTGCCCGCAACGACGCGGTTCGCCGTGCCGAGCATCAGCTGGACGCGTAAGGTCTCGGAGGTAAAAAACAACGCACCGGTCGATGCTGCAAAATTTGCAAAACCGTGATGCGCTAAAAAATTTGAAATTCGTGGGACAGTGGGACACTTTGCTTTAACGTCCTTATTTGTAAGCTTTAGCCTGTCCCAACTGCTGTCCCACTTTAAGTATCTCTGGGACAGTTTTACCAGCCCCGCGTCCGATCACGACATGTGGGAGAACGCCGGGACAGCGGGACAAGATATTAAATAGTGGAAACCTGATTGGAGAAAACCTATGTCAAGAATCATTAGATCCGGCCTGATACAGGCACATAACGTCGGTGATGTTAACGCCCCGATCGACCAGATCAAGAAGGCAAATATCGATCATCAGATGAAGTACGTTGAGGAAGCCGCACGGCAGGGCGTCCAGATGTTGTGCTTTCAGGAAATATTTACTACGCCGTATTTTTGTGCCGAACAGACGACGCGTTGGTACGAGGCGGTCGAAAAGGTCCCCGACGGCCCGACCGTCAAACTGATGCAAGACGTCGCCAAGCAGTTTGGTATGGTGATAATCGTCCCCATCTACGAGGAAGAGATCTCAGGTATCTATTACAACACGGCAGCTGTTATCGACGCCGACGGCAAGTATCTCGGCAAATACCGCAAGACACACATTCCGCATGTCGCTCCGGGTTTTTGGGAGAAATTCTATTTCCGTCCGGGCAATCTCGGCTATCCGTGCTTTGATACCGCGTTTGCACGCATCGGCGTCTATATTTGCTATGACCGTCATTTCCCCGAGGGTGCTCGCTGTCTCGGCCTCAACGGTGCCGAGATCATATTCAACCCGTCGGCAACCGTTGCCGGTCTGAGCGAATATCTGTGGAAACTCGAACAGCCCGCACATGCGGTCGCCAACGGCTATTTCGTCGGTGCCATCAACCGCGTCGGCACCGAGGCTCCGTGGAATATCGGCGAATTTTACGGCCAGAGCTATTTCTGCGATCCGCGCGGCCAGATGCTCGCCGTCGGCAGCCGCGACCAGGACGAACTCGTCGTCGCCGATCTCGATATGGACAAGATCCGCGAGGTCCGCAACACCTGGCAGTTTTTCCGTGATCGCCGCCCCGACCTCTACGGCCCGATCGTTGACGACTAATCTATATGAAAAATGTCCTAAAAATTGCCGTTGTCTCGGCCGTACTGTTTTTGACTGCGATCGCGGTTTCCGCTCAGTCGGCACTCAAGATCGAGAACGAATTGATGGTTCACGTGCGTGCTATCAAAAAGTATTCGGCATATGGGCCGATCCGCGACTATGACCGGCTTGAGAAAGAAAACACCGCGCTCAAGAAAAAGCTGCTGGCTTATGCAAAGCTGCAGGCTACGTTGGGATACGGATTTCCAAAGCTCTCCAAGGAGATATCCATCTCGACGTCTTCGGATGGTAAGTTTCGTATCTACTCGTGGGATACCGAAGAAGGCGGGACGATGCACTCTTTCGACAGTGTTTACCAATACAAAAGTAACGCCGGACGTGTCTATTCCAAATCCTTTTCGTCGGACGAGACGGACGCCGGAGCGTTTGTTTCCGACATCTATACGCTCAGTACAGCGAGCGGCCCGGTCTATCTCGCAAGATTTTCAGCGATCCTGTCGACATCGTTATCGTATCAGTCGATCGACCTCTTCAAGATCAGGGGGAATGTCCTCGATAGCCGGGTGAAACTGATCAAAACGAACGAGGGGCTGACGCACACGCTCGGATTTCAGTACAATTTTTTCTCGGTCGTAAATCGGAAGGAACGCCCGATCAAGCTGATCACTTACGACGCCGCGACACGTACCATAAGGCTGCCAGTGGTCATCGCCGCCGACAAAGACCCGGCGGGCAGGGTTACAGATCGTGTGATCAAATACCGGTTTAACGGGACATATTTTGTTAAGGTCCGCTGAGCGGCGAACACATAGTCTATGGAAAATTCATTCTGCACCCCGCTTGATATTACACAGATCGAGCAGAATTTTGCGGAGATAAATCGGGCAATGACCGCACAGGAGGCAATGCAGGAGGCGAGCCGGTGTCTATATTGTTACGATGCACCTTGCATACAGGCGTGCCCGACGGGCATCGATGTGCCGACATTCATCAAAAAGATAGCTAGCGGCAACGTAACCGGCTCGGCCCGGACGATATTTGACGCAAACCCGATCGGGGCAAGCTGCGCACGCGTCTGCCCGGTCGAGGTACTGTGCGAAGGTGCATGCGTAGAAAAAACGCTGATCAATAAACCGATCGAGATCGGGCGGCTGCAGCGGTTTGCGACAGACTTTGCAATGGCGGCCGGAAAGCAGCTGTTTCACGCCGGCGAGCCGACGGGGAAGTCGGTCGGCATCGTCGGCTCCGGCCCGTCGGGCCTGTCTTGTGCGACCTATCTTGCACGGCTCGGCTACGCCGTCACGGTCTATGAACGCCGTCCCGAGGCGGGCGGCCTCGACACCTACGGCATGGCCGAATACAAGATGCCAAAGAGCGTCTCGCAGGCCGAGGTCGAGCAGGTCAAAAAGCTCGGCGTCGAGTTTAGGCTAAATACGGCGGTCGGTGCTGACGTGAGCTTTGACGATCTGCGGTCGTCGCACGACGCTATTTTCCTCGCGGTCGGGCTCGGTGATACCAACAAACTCATCATCCCGGGCGAAGACTTGCAAGGCGTGATCGACGCACTGCACTTTATCGAACGGATCAAAACCCGCGAATGGAAGTCCGTTCCGCTCGGCCGCAATGTCGTCGTCCTAGGTGCGGGCAATACCGCTATCGACGCCGTCACGCAGGCGAAACGGCTCGGAGCCAAAAAGGTCACGTTAGTTTATCGCCGAACCGAAAAGGACGCTCCGGCATACGATTACGAGATGGAACTCGCCCGCAAGGACGGCATCGAGTTCATGTGGCAGACATCGCCCGTCGAGATCCTCGGCGAAGACCGAGTTTCAGGTATGCGTGTCACCGACGCGGCCGGCCTCGTGAGCGAGATCGAGTGTGACCAGGTCATCAAAGCCATCGGCCAGCAGAAAATGGCTTCGTTCTTTACTGACATTGCGGGCGTCGCCATCGACGAAAAAGGCCGCGTCGCTATAAACGAGAATATGCGGACATCTGACCCAAAGATATTCGCCGGCGGCGACTGCGCCAACGGCGGTGCCGAAGCCGTCGACGCTTCGCAAATGGGCAAAAAAGCCGCGATTGGTATTCACGAAGTATTGACTGGAGATAAGGTCGAGTTTGCCGGTGCTATTTTACGCGATACTCCGACGGCACCGGCGGATCCCAACCGGCACTAGTGATCAGGAGACAAATATGCAATCAAATACGGGATCCACAATGACACCAGCCCCGCCCCCTCAGGCGGTTATAATGCAGCTTTCGATGGGAGCAGCGGTTACACAGGCAATATACGTCGCGGCTAAGCTCGGCATCGCTGACATTCTCGCCAATGGCGAAAAACATATCGATGAGATCGCAAGGGCTGCCGATGCACATGCGCCTTCATTGTATAGGATACTTCGCAGCTTAGCCCCGCTTGGTGTTTTTACTGAAACGGATAAGCGCATATTTGCTAATACCCCTGTTTCTGAGGTTTTACGCTCCGGAATTCCGGGCTCGATGCGCAGCTCGATGTTATTCATGGGCGAACCCTGGCACTATAACGTCTGGGCGGATATGCTCCACAGTGCCAAGACGGGGGAAACGGCCTGGAAAGAAACGCACGGAGAAGAGGTTTTCGAATGGCTTGCCAAGAATCCCGAGGCGTCTGAGATCTTTAATGGTTGTATGTCTGAGTTGAGCGCGGGGTCAGCTCCCGCAGTTGTAGCCGGATATGATTTTTCGGGGATAGATACTATTGCGGACATTGCCGGAGGCCACGGATTGATGCTCTCTCAGATCCTGACGGCTAATCCGACATTAAAGGGAATACTTTTTGATATGGAACATGTCGTGAATGGTGCCGGTGAGATGCTCCGAAGCTATGGAGTTGAGGATCGTGTTCGTTGTATCTCAGGAGATTTCTTCGCGGAGGTGCCGGCGGCCGATGCTTATATAATGAAGCATATTATTCACGATTGGGATGACGAACGATCGATCAGGATCCTAGAGTCAATCCACCGTGCCATGTTAGGTGAAGGCAAGGTCCTGCTTGCTGAAATGGTCATTCCTGAGGGCAACGATCCACATCCGGGCAAGATGCTCGACCTCGAAATGCTGACATCTCCGGGCGGCATCGAGAGGACGGCCGATGAATACGCTCAATTGTTTGAAAAGGCTGGATTCCGGCTAAGCCGCATCGTGCCGACAATGTCGCCTTTAAGCGTGATCGAGGCGGTAAAAGGGTAATAAAATGGCTGATCTGACTACAAATTTTGCAGGAATCAAGTCGCCCAATCCGTTCTGGTTGGCATCGGCGCCGCCGACGAATATGGGTTCGATGATCGAGCGTGCGTTTGACGCCGGTTGGGGCGGGGCGGTTTGGAAGACGCTCGGCGAGCCGATCACAAATGTCTCATCTAGACTGGCGGGGCTCGATCAGGGGCCTTTGCGGCTCATCGGACTTAATAATATTGAGTTGATCACCGACCGTTCGCTTGAGATCAACCTCAGGGAAATGGCCGAGTGCAAGAAAAAGTATCCGAACAACGCCGTCATAGCCAGCCTGATGGTCGAGTCGAAAAAAGAGGCTTGGCAGGAGATAACCAAGCGAACGCAGGACACGGGCTGTGATGGCTTTGAGCTCAATTTTGGCTGCCCCCACGGTATGTCCGAACGAGGTATGGGCGCCGCGATGGGCCAGGTGCCCGAATATACCTGCATGGTCACCGAGTGGGTCAAAGAGGTCGCCGAGATCCCGGTGATAGTAAAACTCACTCCAAATGTAACTCATATCGTCCCGCCCGGCCGTGCTGCCCAAAAAGGCGGTGCCGACGCGGTGTCGCTGATCAACACGATCAACTCAGTGATGGGCGTTGATATCGATACGATGATCCCGTATCCAAACGTCAACGGCATGGCGGCGCACGGCGGATATTGCGGCACGGCCGTCAAGCCGATCGCCCTCAACATGGTCTCGGAGCTCGCCCGCGATGCTGAGTTCAACATACCGATCTCCGGCATCGGCGGCATCAACACATGGCGTGACGCGGTGGAATTCATGCTGCTGGGTGCGGGAAATGTGCAGGTCTGCACGGCGGTGATGCATTACGGCTACCGCATCGTCGAGGATATGATCGACGGCCTCAATAATTATCTCGACAGCAAGGGCCACGCGTCGGTTAATGACATCGTTGGCAAAAGTGTCAGCCGCGTGACCGACTGGGGCAATCTCGACCTCAACTACGTCGTCAAAGCCCACGTTAACGAAGACAAGTGCGTCCGCTGCAACCTTTGCTACGTCGCCTGCGAGGATGGAGCGCACCAGAGCTTCGAATTTGTCGAATCAAACGGTCAGCGATACCCCCGAGTCATCGAAGATGAATGCGTCGGCTGCAACCTGTGTGCACTGGTCTGCCCGTCACCCGGAGCCATCACCATGGAACGCCGCGACGACGGTTCGTCACCGCAATCATGGCGTGAGCGGACGGCAGGGAACTAGATTTGCAATAATCGGTTCATGCCGCGAAACGGCCAAAAGAAAATAGCCAGAGGTTTCACTCACCACTGGCTATTTTCTTTTGGCGGATTTGCCGCACGAGTACCCACTCGAATTGACCTTTTACGGGGTTGCACCGAGCCTCTTCAAGGCGTCCTTTGCCTTTTGAAGATTCGAATCGATCGATAATGCCTTGCGATAATCGGCAATTGCGTCGTTTTTGTGGCCGAGTTTTTCATGGGTCTGGCCGCGCATGTAAAAATCGTCCGGTTTGGTGGATCCGCGATTGATCGCCTCGTCGAAATTAGACAGTGCCGTGAAGAGCTTTTGCCCTTGCATCGCAGGGCTTTGCTCATATATCAGCAAAGCGGCGATCGCACGAAAACGGTAGGCGTCAACGTACTCGGGATTTGTGTCCACGACCTGGTTGAACAGGCGGATGGCTCCCTCATAGTCTTTTTTGCCGATAAGTCCCAGGCCGCGATCGACCAGCTCTTTAGCCGATGCTGCGTTTGCCTTTGTGATCGGGCCTGTTTTTGAGTCGTCGAGTCTACTGTTCAGTTTGAGCTTTTCCGTTCCGTGGTTCAGAGCCTGATTCAGAAGTACTGCAAACGAGCTGCGGTCGATCCTCTTTTCCGGCGAGATCGCTTTCATCGTCGATGGGCCGAAGGTGCATTTCAGGCCGTTGACAACCTCGCCGGAGTTGAGCGTGCCGGCAGTGACCTTCGGCTTCGGGCAGTTGAGGCCGAAAAGCTCGGCAAATCGAGCGTCCGAAATGTCCGCGGCAGGAGCCATTTGCCGCAGTGTTTTAACGCCGTTCGCCGTTAGCATTTCATACGCATCGATAGTTAGCGTTAGATACGGTTCGAACTTGCGGTCCGTTGTCAGGCCGGCGATGCCGTAGCGTTCGATCAGCGACTGCAGTTCGCGGTAGCCGGCGTCGGTAACCTTCATATCGGTTACCTGAAAAATGCTTGTCAGTGTCTCCACCTTGCGGGGCAGTTTTGCTCTCGTCCTTGCTGCTTCATCCAAGGCGTAAGGTTCATCGGGTTTGATCTTCAAAACGTATTCAAAATCCGCCAGAGCCAGTTCGCTCTGCCCAAGCTTGTTATGAGCAAAACCGCGATTGAGCCGGGCATCGATAGCGTCGGGCAATATCTTTAAGTACTCAGTAAATCCGTTTATCGCCCCGACGAAGTTTGATGCATTGTAATCTGCCACGGCCTTTTGAAAAAGGGGCCAAGCACGGGCCTTTTTTTGATCGACCGTTTCCGCAACCTTTACGGAAGCCTTGGCGGGCATATTCTGTTTCTCATAGTTGTCGGCCCAGGTCTTGTCAGCCTCGGGAACGCTCTTTCCCATGGCGATATCGAGAATGATCTGCTTGAATCGGGACTTGTCGCTAACGGCGTCCGCAACTGGCTTGCGGGTCGCTTGCCATGTGCCGGTAAAACGTTGGTTATTCCCCAGCAAGACGACCGTACCGCCCATCTTGTTTGCGGCCGGGTCGACCTTTCCGCTAAAGGTGAAATTTGAGCTAGTTGCGCTGTCAATTATGTACTTAATAACTATCGTGCCGTCCGGCGAAAGCGAAATATCAGAGCTCTCTAAATTCCTGTTTTGATCGTATAACATGACGGCGGTCAAAGCTCCATTTACACGGCTAAGTCTGAACGAGGTCGTCCCCGCGACCTTGTCCCATGTTGCGATGCCTTCCCAGAGGCCGAGAATGGCGTTGGCGTCCACAGCAGCCGGCGTCGGCGGGTTCTGGGCCAATGCACTCGATGACAAAATGCCGACGCTGAACAATACGGCGGAAAACAGGGAAATCGTGGTCAGGAAATGTCTCATAGGTTTCGGAAATTTTAACCTCGGTTTACCGAATTGGCAATAACTCATCCACTCTGACGGGTTCGTAGCCTTTGGTTGTGAGCCAGTTTATCAGGTCGTCAACGCGGCCGTGAAATTTATCGGTCCGCTTTGGGCCTGAGCCGATGTGGGTGAGCAGGACAAAGCCGTTGAGGCCGTTCGGGTCTTTGGCTTCGTATTCTTTTATTCGGGACATTATCGCTTCGCTTGAGATGTAATTTTTGTCGTCGTCGGTTGTATAGTCTGCGTTCGAGCGAGTGCCGGGCGTGAAATTGACGATGCGGTAGCCCAACGCCGCGGTCCAGTCGGCGATTTCGCGGTTGTACCATTCGTACGGCGGCAAAAAGTACGGCACGGCCTTGCGGTCGATGCCGTAAGCACGCATCGCGGCGAAATTATCGTTCAGGTCGCGTTCAAACTGCTCGCGGGTGACGAGCGTCTTACCGCGGTCGGCCCAGTCGGCGTAGAGCAGATGCTGGTCGGAGTGCGGCCCGAGATAATGGCCGTCCTTTTTGAGCCGCTCGATGATCTGGCGGTTGGCACGCGTGCGGTAAAAGCGGCCGGTCAGGAAGAACGAGGCTTTAACGTTGTGCTTTCGCAGAGCGTCCGCGATGGCCGTGCCGCCCTCGGCAAATTCGTCGCCGGTAAAGACGAGTGCCATGCGTTTCGAAGAGCGGTCGCCGCGGGTGATGCCGCCGAGGTCGTATGTGAAACGCGGATCGGTCGTCGCCCTTGAGCCCTTACTTACGTGCGGGCTACTGACACGGCTGAACATCGCCATTACGAGTATCGCGTCGGCGGTGCCGTCCATGGTCGGCTCGTTGGTCGCGTAGTCGCCGACGTCGTCGTGATAGACGATGTCACGCGGCTGAAACGCAGCAAAAGCGTCGGCGTGCGTCAGCGTCAGCCCGATCAAGCCCTTGTACGTCGCCGCGGCGATCGGGCCATCGACGAGCCCGCCGCGAACCTGTGTTTTCAGTATCTGGACCGTCGGCAGATGGGTGTCCTCGGGGTACTCGCCGCCGACCGGCAGCCCCTCGAACATCGACGTGCCCCAAGGGTTTCGCCCGAGCAGCCAATCGCGATGGGCGAGCATCGAGGCGTGATATCGCTTGTCGCCGGTCATCAGCTCATAGAGGTGGACCTGCGTGATAAACGCCACGACCAGATTATTCGAGCACCAGATGAACGGCACGCCGACGCCGTACGAGTTCGTCGCCGCACGCTTAACGACGCGCTCGATGCCGCTGCGGTAGTATCCGGCAAGCTCAGCCTTTGTCCTCGCGTCCGCCAGCGGATAGAGAGCAAAATGCCCGACGTTGGTAAACGGATACATCTGGTAATGCCGCGACATCTGCTCGCCCATGTCCGAGCTGTCGTACTCCATCCACGACGTCGTGCCGGCGAGCTTGGCGTAGCGTTTGGTTTCTGTCAGATACGCCGCCTTGCGTGTCGCTTTGTAGAGTTCGGCGGCGGCGTACTCCATGTCGTCGGCCCACGTGTCTTCGTTGTAGCGGTACGGTGCGCCAAACGAATTGCCCTGCTGAAAACCCTCAGCCGAGCGGCCCATTGCGTAGAGCTCCTCGGCGGCCTTGAGACATTTTGCGGCAAAGACGGCGTCCTTGAGGTCGGTTTTCCAGATGCGGTACCCGATCGCCATCGCCGCGGCCGAGCGGCCCGCGATATTGGCGACGCCTGTAGATCTGCTCTTCCACTGGCTCAGGCCCTGCGGTTTGCCGTCGGCAAAATAGACCGGGCGGTAGCTGTTCGGGCCCCAGCCGTAATCGGCGTTATCCTGATCGGGCAGTTTGAAACCGCGGTGATCGCGGTCGTCCGCGACCTGGTGAAAGAGCTGATCGGCCTGCGGATGCAGCTTGTGTATCCAATCGAGGCCCCATTTTGCCTCGTCGAGCACGTCCGCGATTCCGTTAGGCCGGTCGCGGCCCATCGCGTCGACGCGATCGCCGAATTTCGGCTTTTCAAGCTCGTACGCAAGCATCATACGGGCCGTCGCGTTGCTGGCGGTGATCAGATATTTGAGCTGGTCGCCCGCGTCGTGCCATCCGCCGCTCGCGTCGATGTAGGTCTCATCCGGCATTGGCCCATAAAAGGTGCGGCCGTCACGCTGGTGGCAGGTCATGTCGAGAAACGGGTTGTACCCGCACCGCTGCTGCCGCATGAAAAAAAGCAGGTCTTCGTGATAACCGGGATATTTGCCAATGGTGAATTCCGGCGACCTCGTCTGCGGATCCGCCAGGTCGATCACGTACCTGCCGATAGCATTGAGCGGACTAAAATCGAGCTCGCCATAAAACGGATAGGCCCCGCCCCACTCGGCCCGCGAAACCGGACGAACCTCGCCCGTCAGCACGCCCTTGCCCGTCGCCGTATCACGAACCGTAAATCGCCCGCCGATCGCCCTATCAGCAAACGCCACCGCAACCTTGCTGTCCCCAGCCTGGTAACCGGCCTGATTGACCCGCACATACGCGGGTTGAGCAGCGATCGGGATAATCGAAAACAGAAAGACGATAAATGAGATGGCCGTTATCTTCATCCTATAGAAATCAGATTCTTAAATACTCCCTTTCGCGATCGCATGCTCTGCGATGCGGCCAAGTGCTCCTACGAATTTGCCAAAACCGGCGAATCGCGGATCTTGGGTGAAACCTCGAACAAATCGAGCGTAGATCTGCTGGGCGATAACGGCGATCTTGAACGTCCCGAAAGCATAGTAAAAGACGATGTATGGGGTCTCGCGACCTGATGCGTTACTGTACATTTCGACGAGTTCGGATCGCGAGATGTTTTCCATCAACACACGCGGATTGAACGGCATGTTAAGCATTTCATCGCCTGCGTCAGCTGACATCCAATAGCCGAGTGTCGTGCCGAGGTCCATCAACGGGTCGCCAACCGTGACCATTTCCCAATCTAAAACCGCCGTTACTTTTGGGAGATCTGCGGGGTCGAGCATGATGTTGTCAAATTTGTAATCGTTATGGATCAGCGACGCTCCCGACTCCGCCGGGATATTTCGCCCAAGCCACTCGATCGCATTTTCAAGCTCGGGCCATTCGTCGGTCTTTGCTGCAAAATAGCGTTTCGTCCAGCCTTCGACCTGCCGGCGTGCGTAACCCTCCGGCCGCCCAAGTTCGCCGAGCCCCGCCGCTTCGTAGTCGAGAGCATGCAGGCCCGCGAGATTCTTAATAAAACTCTCAGCGACCTGACGCTGCAGCTCCGGCGAACGCTCGAGTATCTCCGGCGAACGGCCGCGAATGATCAGCCCGTTCCGGCGCTCCATAAGATAAAACTCGGAACCGATCACCGAAAGGTCATCGCAAAAGAGAAGCGGTTTCGGCGCAGGGGCATAAACGGTCGAGAGTTTGGACAACACGTCGAACTCTCGCCGCATATCGTGCGCCGACTTGACCGTATTGCCAAACGGCGGCCGGCGAAGAACATAGTCATCGGTCTCGATGCTGATAAGATATGTCAGATTGGAGGCACCGCTGGGAAACTGTTTGATATTCAGCGAGCCGGCACCGCGCTCGAGCGTGTCGGCAAGATAACTTGCCAATCGCTCAATGTCGAGTTCTTCGCCCTGCCTTACGCGAGTTGTTTCCGGCATTCTTATACGCGCTTATCTGTGCTAATCTGTGGCTGAAATTGCCTTATGAACTTCGATTATTCAGCAAAAACTAACGAACTGCAAAATCGGTTGACGGCCTTTATGGAGGAGCACATCTATCCGAATGAAGGAGTCTTTCGCGACGAGTTGAACACAGGTGACCGATGGAAGCCGCTCGAATTGATCGAGGAGCTAAAGGTCAAGGCCAAATTGGCGGGGTTGTGGAACCTGTTTCTACCGTCGGAGTCAGGATTGACCAATCTTGAATATGCTCCGCTGGCCGAGATCATGGGCCGCGTCGTATGGGCGTCGGAGGTCTTTAACTGTTCGGCTCCTGACACCGGCAATATGGAGGTGCTTCATCTTTACGGCACGCAGGAGCAAAAAGAACGTTGGCTAAGGCCGCTGCTCGATGGCGAGATCCGCTCTTGCTTCTCGATGACCGAGCCGGACGTTGCGTCGTCCGACGCAACCAATATCGAGGCGTCGATCGTCAGCGACGGTGATCATTATGTTCTTAACGGCCGCAAATGGTGGTCGACCGGTGCTGGCGACGCACGATGCAAGCTTTCGATATTCATGGGAAAGACCGACCCATCGGCAGCCAAGCATGTGCAGCAATCGATGATCCTCGTGCCGATGGACACTCCGGGCGTCAAGATCGAGCGTCAGGTAGATGTCTTCGGTTATGACGATGCGCCGAATGGACATACCGAGATTTCTTTTACAAATGTCCGCGTACCAAAGGAAAATCTTCTGTTGGGCGAGGGCCGCGGGTTTGAGATCGCACAGGGACGTCTCGGTCCGGGCCGCGTTCATCATTGTATGCGGCTGATCGGTATTGCCGAGCGTTCGCTCGAACTAATGTGCTCGCGGGCAAAGTCACGCGTTGCATTTGGCAAGCCGGTGGCGGAGCAAGGTGTTGTTCGTCAGTGGATCGCCGAAGCTCGTCTAGCCATCGACCAGGCACGGCTTTTCGTATTAAGGACTGCCTGGATGATGGACACCGCAGGCAACAAGGCCTCACGCAGCGAGATATCGATGATCAAAGCCCTAGTACCGCAAATGGCCTTGCAAGTGATCGACCGCGCGATACAGGTTCACGGCGGCGGCGGCGTCTCGCCCGATTTCCCGCTGGCACAGTTTTGGATCTATGCCCGAACACTGAGGCTTGCCGATGGCCCGGATGAAGTGCATCTTGAATCGATAGCAAAAATGGAGCTTAAAAAATGATCGTACGTCCCGCGGTTGCCGATGATGCGGTCCAGATCGCGTACATCTATAACCACTACATAGCTACATCGCACGCGACTTTTGAACTCGACCCGATCAATGGTGACGAGATGCTACGTCGCATGGAACTAGATGGCCACCCAAAGTTCCCGTTTTTCGTTTACGAAGCGGATGGTGTTGTTTGTGGATACGCCTTTGGCCGTAAGTTTGGCGAACGCGAGGCTTACCGCCAGACGATCGAAATATCTGTTTATATTCGGCCGGGAAAAGATGGCACGGGAATCGGCTCCGAATTGTATCGACGTCTGATCGATGAGATTCGATCTTTGGATCATCATGCGGTCATTGCTGGTATCTCACTTCCTAACGAACCCAGCGTACATCTTCACGAAAAGTTTGGGTTCGAAAAAGTCGCTCATTTTCGTGAAGTCGGCCGGAAATTTGATCGATGGATAGACGTCGGATACTGGCAATTGGTGCTTGAGTAGCCCTTTACAAGAAAAAAACTCGACAGATCTAGTAGTTTCCAAACCCCTAAAAATCCAGTGATTTCGGTCATTTTGACTGCCAAACAAGGTCAATCTGAATATATTTGCATCAAAGTGCGTTAAACAATGTAAAAAAGTGTTGACAGACGTTAACACTTCCTGTAAATTTTATTTTGTACAGACCGATAAGGTCTTACACCCTTCGCCACCAGATGCAAAAAGGTTTTCTTAGAATCACTTTTCACCTCGGTCAAGCTTTACGACCAGTACATCCGGAAACACAAGGGAATTTGGCACCGCATACGAAACGTCCCGTCATTTGAAAGTCCTGACCTCGCGTTGATTCAGAAGGTGGCAACACAAACTTCCGAATGCCAAAAACCCGACCCCGGATATTCTTAAGATAAACCTATACGAAACGAGTTTGGCGCAAAGCTAAAAAGGAGCAAGAAACATAATGCTGTTCGGTAAAAAGAAAAGCGTTGCTGGATTAGATATCGGTTCGAGTTCGATCAAGATGGTCGAGCTTGAAGGCAAGGCCAACAATTTGACCTTGGTAAGCCTCGGCTTCGAAAATCTGCCGGGCGATACGATCATCGACGGTCAGATCATGGAGCTTAATGTCGTCTCCGACGTGATCCAGAGCGTCTGCACCAATCATCAGGTCACCGCAACGCAGGTCGTCACCGGCGTGAGCGGCCACTCGGTCATTATAAAGAACATCGTTCTTCCGCCGATGAGCCGTGAGGAACTTGAAGAATCGATCGATTGGCATGCCGAAGAGCATATCCCATACGATCTGGCCGATGTAAGCCTGGACTATCAGGTTACGTCCGAGACCGCTGATTCGACCAATGTTCTGATCGCGGCTTGCAAACGCGAGCGTATAGACAATATTAAGCAGGCAATCCAATTGGCAGGCAAGCAGGCCGTCGTTATCGACGTTGACACGTTTGCACTGCAAAATTGCTACGAGGCCAACTACAATCCAACCGACAACGAAGTCGTTACGCTCCTTAATATCGGAGCTTCGACGATGAACGTCAATATCGTAAAAGGAGCTCGTTCGCTCTTTACGCGTGACATCACCGTTGGCGGCAGCCAGTTTACAGATGTGCTGCAACGAAGCCTGGGACTCAATTTCCAACAGGCCGAAGCAGTTAAACGCGGCGTCCATGACGCGGCCGACGGGATCGAAGAAAAGGCGATCGAGCCTTTGATGAACAACGTGACGGAGATCGTCGCGATGGAGATCCAGAAAACATTCGATTTTTACCGGGCGACGACAGAAGACAATGAGACGGTTGTTCAAAAGATCCTTATCTCGGGCGGCGGTTCAAAACTTGCCGGTCTTGCTCAGGAACTATCGCAGCGTCTGGAACTGCCGGTCGAGGTACTCGATCCGTTCCGCAACATCAAAGTCGACCCGAAGAAATTTGACCCGGACTATCTTAGCGAGATCGTGCCAGAAATGGCCGTCGCAGTCGGACTCGCGATCAGGGGAGTGTAATTGAAATGATCAAGATCAATCTACTAAATTCAGTCACAGAGAGACAGGGCGGAGCCGTCACAGCGGTCGACCGTAAGATCGGCAGTGCTTCGTCTCGCATGCTCCTAATGTCGCTGGTCGTGGGTATTCTGCTGGCCGCCGTTATCGGATGGGATGTAATAAGCACCCAGATGGCACGGACCGAGGCACAGCATAAGCTCGAAGAGCAAAAGCAGATCGCTGCCGAGCTCGAAACGGTCATGAACGAGCAAAAGGAACTTGAAGCCAAGATCCAGAACATCGACGTTCGTATCGAAGCTATTAAAAAGCTCCGATCGTCTCAGGCCGGCCCGAGTGCAGTTCTCGACGCAATGCGTGAACGCGTAGCAATGGTCCCGGGATTGTATCTCGAAAGCGTCGAACAAACAGGCGACCAACTTACGTTCAAGGGCAATTCGCCTGACGAATCGCAGGTCACCCAGTTTGGCCGAAGCCTTGAATTCTCGAACGGCCTCTTCTCGAATCTCAACATTGAGACATCCCGAGCCGAGATCGCCAACCAGAATGCGCCGCAGGCGACTAGTGCGACGGGCGAAGTACCGAAGGTACAGATCGTCAATTTCACGATCAAGTGTGCTTACACACCTTCGAAAGCACCCGGAGCACCCGGTACGGCACCGACCACCGCTTCTGCTCAACAGCCGGGCGGAGCCCCGGAACCTGCCGCACAACCAGTCCAGGTAGCAAAGAATTAGTCCGAAAACCGCATTGACGATCACCGATCGCTCAAACGAGAAAGAAGGAAACTACGATGATAGAGAAAATCAAAAACCTCAAATGGCACTTCCAGCTGATGCTGTTGGTCGGAGTCGCAGCCTTGGTCTACTCGGGTGTCTGGTATTTTGTGACCAGCGAGACCCGCGTTGAGATCGCCGCACTGAACGATCAGATCGCCGAACTTCAGGCCAAGAATGAAACGGCCCGCCTGGCGACACAGCGTATCAATGAATTTCGGGCTCTCTATGCCAGCAAGGCAGAAGAATATGAGGAGCTGAAGGTTTTGCTTCCCGAGCAGCGTGAGATCACAAATGTTCTCCAGGGCTTGCAGGACACCGCCAACGGCAGCCGGATGATCGTGATGCGATTCTCGCCGCGTGACGACACTCAGCAGGATGCGATCATGGCCAAGCCGGTCGAGATCGAAGTTGACAGCAACTTTACCAACCTGCGGGCATTCTTTGAGAGCATGGCGAAATTGCCGCGAATCGTGTCGATCTCTGATTTCAAGATCAACCAACTCGACAAGCAGACGAATGAAAAGACGCTGCATGCCCAGTTCTTATTGACCGCATACTATGCGGCACCGACAGATCTTAGCGGAAAACCAGCCGGCAAGCCCGGAGCACCTGGTCAGCCCGGAGCCGCCCCGGCACCCGGCCAGCCCGCACCTGTCGCAGTTCCGCCGGCACCTGTCGCGAAATAGCCTACCGGCCCTATCGGAAACACTTTTCCACGAAGAGACAAAGCCATGAAGAATTTATCCAAAACGCTACGTAACCTAAGCATCGGCCTCGCCGCCGTCGGATTTCTGGTCATCGCCGGCCATTACTCGGAGGTAAGCGCACAGCGTGACCCCTTTGTTAAACCCGGCTATATGAAGCCGAAGCCGGTATCGACCGGCTCAGGTGTAGGAAAAACGTCAAAGCCAGGCATGTCAGTACCCGTTAACTACGGTGCGCCGCCGATCGAGGCACGGATCGAGTATTACAAGCGTCAGCGTGAAGCCGCCGCGGCAAGCGGATCACCGCTGCCTAAGGTGACCAGCGTACTTACGCTTAGCGAGATGACAGTCTCGGGTATCTTCAAAACACCTCGTGGCTATGCTGCGATGGTCGAAGCAACCCCGATCAAGCTCTCGTACACGATCTACCCGGGTGAGAAGTTCTTCGATGGTCAGTTGGTTGCGGTCGAGGAAAATCGGCTCGTGTTCCGCAAGGTCACCAAAACCGGCCCGAACAAGTTCGTCGCATCGGTGGAGAACAAACCGCTTCAAAATTACTCGATGCGAGCGCAGATCGAGGGGACCGCACCGGCTCAGGCAGGATCGGACAAACCTGCTCAAACGGCCGAGGCCGCTCCGGCAGCTGGGTCCACCACACCTACCGCGCCGCCGGTATCGATGATGTCACCGCTCGACGAGATGAATAACCAGCCTGCTGACACCAACAAGACCAAGAAAGAGGCTAAGAAGCCGGTCAAGGTAGCCAAGAACAGCAAGAAATAGCATTACCCGCACGGCTGTATCTGTATACGGCCGCCTTAACACCGGAAACGATTTCTATTGAAAAGGCCTTTTGATATATCACGAGGTCGAATTGAACGGAGGAAACATGAATTCTCGATCTAACATCAGCACAGCGGTCAAACAGACTGTCGTTGCTTTACTTTTCGTCGCCTTGATCGCGATATCGGCCGCCGCACAGCGTATCGAGCCGGGCTCGCAGGGCAAAATGTACGGCGAACCGGGATTCCGCGGCGAAGCCATCAATCTTAATGTCGTCAACGCAGACGTTCGCGACATCCTCAGTTACATCACCGATCAATACGGTATCAACTTTGTCATCGATAAGTCGGTGGGAGCGATACCGGTTACTGTTAAGGTAAATGATGTTCCCTGGAATATCGCACTCGACTCGGTACTGCAGGCTCAGGCTCTGGGCGTGCAGGTGAACGGCAACATTCTGCGTATTGCCGACACCAAGACGCTTGCGTCCGAAGGCGAACTGATCCAGGCGACCAGAAATAATGCTCTGGACGGGTCACCTCTGTACACCGAATTTGTACGGCTTAATTACGCTCGTGCTTCAGGAACCTTAAGCGGAGACTCGGGCGGTGCCGGCCAGTTAACTACCGGAACAGCGTCAGGCTCCGGCGGAGCCAGTGCCGGAGGCGGCGGCGGTTCGGATCAGGGCATCATGGGCATCATCAAAAAACGCCTGTCCCGTCGAGGCACCATCGAAGTCGATGGCCGCAGCAACACCCTCATCATCACAGACGTCAAGCAGAATATCGATGCAATTCGTCAGCTCGTGGCATATCTTGATCAGCCAGAACCGCAGGTCGAGATCGAAGCACGCATTGTCGTTGCTTCGCGTAACTTCAGCCGCGACATCGGCGTCCAGATCTCAGGCCTCGTTTTGGGCAATAATGGTATGGGAGCCCAGGGCGGCACGCTGCCGACCACAGGAGCTCCGAATAATATTCCAGGCGGTAATCCGAATGGTGATCTCGCCTCGAAGATCGCGAACACTGTGATAGGGTTGACGACCGGTATCTTCGGAACTGCACAGATCAATGCCCTGATCACCGCCGGCGAACAGAAAGGCCAGGCAAAGGTCATTGCTACTCCGCGTGTGACGACCCTCAACAATCGTCCCGCTGAGATCAAGAGCGGTACGAAGATCCCTGTGACCACGATCCAGCCGGGTGCCGCATCAGGTGGAGCGGTAATCGCGACCACGACCTATGTTGACGTTCCGCTGCGACTTGCCATTACACCGCAGATCACGGACGTCGGCACCGTTATCCTGAACGTAACAGCGGAAAACAGCTCCACAGCCACAGTTGTCGGCGGTGCAAACCCCGCGATCAACACCCAGAGCATGCAGACGCAGGTAACAGTGCCGGATGGCGGCACCACGGTCGTTGGCGGAGTTCTCTTCGACGACGAACGTGAAAGCCAGGATCGCACACCGGGCCTGTCACGCATCCCGTTGCTCGGCAACTTGTTCAAGAGAAAGGGAGTTCAACGCAACACGAACGAGATCCTTTTCTTCATCACCCCGAGGATCACACGTCCTGACTACGCTTCGGCAGGTCAGAATGGTGGTGCCCCGCGTCCGGCTTCGATCCTGCAGCCGGTGCCGATGGGCAATCCTCCGTCAAACTCGACGCCTGTTGTCGAGGCTCCGCAGCAGGTAATGCT
Organism: Pyrinomonadaceae bacterium; assembly: GCA_017983495.1. Taxonomy (GTDB): domain Bacteria; phylum Acidobacteriota; class Blastocatellia; order Pyrinomonadales; family Pyrinomonadaceae; genus OLB17. The sequence goes on from JAGOBH010000005.1 coordinate 75,389, forward strand.
CCAGGGACCGGCGCTTACGCGTCCCGATGCAGTACCGGCAAATCCGACAAAACCGTAACTGGTTTTGAGAGAAACGTTTCTTCCGAAAAAGCCCGCGGCATTGCAAAATGCGGCGGGCTTTTTATCTTCAATTTAGTTCAGTGCCTACGGAACGAATGAGTTTGGCAGTGGTACATCGCCAGCCTGGCCGAACTGTTGTATGAGCACGCCAGCGGTCGATCGGTTAGCGAACCATGTTGAGTTTGCTGGTCTGAATACCGCCGCATCGAGTTTACCGTCGCCATCATAGTCGCCGGGCGAGGGTACATCGCCATTAGCTCCAAACGGGAATGCAAAGAACGAGAGATCTTCACTTCGCAGAATATACCAATTACCGTTGGCGGGACGCCAAAACGCGATGTCGGCCTTTCCGTCACCTGTATAGTCGCCTTGCACCGGGCTGTCACTCAAGAGTCCAAACTGCGTCGCGAAGACGCTGCCGTTGGCACTGCGACGAATCCACCATTCAGCTCCGTTTGCACCATTTGGACGATAGATCGCGATATCTGCTTTGCTGTCGCCGTCATAGTCCGCGACCACGGGTTTGTCTCCCGATGAGCCAAATCCGACGATGTCGGTCCCGCCGCTCGATCTGCTGATAAACCAGGTCAGTGTCGAAGGCCTGAAGACCGCCGCGTCGCCTTTACCGTCTCCGTCGTAATCAGCCGGTACCGGGATGTCACCATTTGAACCGAATGGGAACGCAAAGAACGAAAAATCTTCGGAACGAAGAATAAACCATTGTCCGGTAGATGGCCGCCAAAAGGCTACATCGGTTTTACCGTCTCCGGTGTAATCAACCGGAACGCGCTTATCGGACGAACTACCGAATTGTACCGCCCCGTTGCCGCCGTTTGACGAACGCAGGTACCACCATTCGCCGGGTCCCGGACGGAAAACTGAGAGGTCGGTCTTTCCGTCGCCCTCAAAATCAAAAGCGGTGCTGCCCGACGTACTCGTCGCACTTTTTGAATAAATGTAGTCACCATTGGTCGAGCCATCACTGTTCGAGGCGTTGCCGGCCGCGTAAAGTGTCACCGGGCCGACACGTTGTGCCGGAGCCGTCCATGTTACGGACCACGACTTTGAGCCGAACATCGTGGGCAAGATGCCGTCGATCGTATGCTCAGCATATTGACGGTTTTCACCACCGACGATTCCGGTAACCACCTGGGATTGCTGCGGCATTGTCGCCGGCACAGTTAACGTACCTGCCCGCCGGCCCTGACTGTCAATAGCTGTCAGTTGGTAGCCGTATATGACCCCATCGGCCTGGCTGGTCGTGATGGTCAACGGGATCTGCTGACCCGGTGTCCATCGGGCGGGGAATCCGGTGATCGTGATGCCACCGGTCCCACTATTCAACGGAAATTGAGCATGGCAAGACGTACAGTTGTTCTCGCCGGGAGCGTTAGTATTCGATGGTGTCGGGCCCGACGCCGATGCTGTGACCTTGGCGGTACTGACTCCAAATGAACTAAGACAAAAAAGTCCGATGACAAAGGACGTGCCGACAGCCAGCAATTTGAGATACAAAGATAGCCTTGCGTGTAACAACATAACAACTATTGCTCCGGAGAAACTGTGATGCGACCGATTAGTTTGACGCCGCCGCGTCGGGAAAAGTCGATGTAATTTGCTAAGAACAACGATAGGTTCTGGGCGCGTAAAAGTCAACGAAATATTCTACGGGTCTATAAACATAAAAAGGGCCAGGAAAGATCACTCTCTCCCGGCCCTTAGTCCTGTTCAGATGCCGCCTTTTTCAAGACGGCCCTGGTTTACCTAGTTTCCCGAGTTGAACACCAGCGAAAATCTCCGAAGACTACCGGTATCACCGGAACCACTGTCAGAGATGCTTATCGTCCAGTTTCCATCGGCACTTTCGCCATCAAGTGCGCTAAGCGGACTGAACGGTGAGAAGTCGCCGGTCGGGAATAAGTTTGCTGTATTACATGCCGCCGGCGTCGGATTGCCCTGAGCATCGACCGACGGGAAGCCGCCTTCGTCGTTGAGCGTGATCAGGCCAAGGTTGTTATTGCTACAACCGAACGTAGATGCTGGCACTCCCGGACGGTCAAAAATGACCACCGTGGGCGAACCATCCGGAGGGGTAACCCTAATGATGAGGTCGCCAACCCAGGTGTGGTTAATCGCACAATCAACATCGCCAACGGTCCCGTCGCAGGTGCCGCCAGTATCGAATCGGAAATTCAGATCCGATACCGTACCGACACCGGCAACAGCCAAGGGGACATTGGTGAATGTCGGGTTGTTGTCCGGAATGACAACTGCAGCCCCGGTGTAGCTTACCGTCACAGCACTCGACGGAGGAGGCCCTTGTGCCGGGATGTACATAAGCGGAACCGGTACGTCGCTGGTCACACCAAACGCGGTCTGGGCCGCACCTGCTGTTGACTGGAGCATGTACCACGTGCCGGCACGGTAGACAGCGATGTCATCCTTGCCGTCGCCATCGTAGTCGCCCGGAACAGCACGATCACCCGATTGGCCAAAAGCCGTGAAGGTGGTCGAACCGTCCGTGCTCTTACGGATGTACCAGGTTCCATTTGACGGACGGAATACAGCAACATCATCTTTGTTATCACCGTCGTAATCAGCCGGGACGAGAACGTCGCCGGTTGTTCCGAACGGATAAACATCATAATTTGTTGCCGGTACGCCCGTTGCACGTGCTACGTACCATGACGAATCGCTCGGGCGATAGACGGCCAGATTGGTCTTGCCGTCACCCTCGAGGTCAAACGCCATCGGGACATCGCCGGTCGATCCGAACGGCTCAACGGTGTTTGATCCGTTGCCGCTGTTCAGGACAAACCATGTGTTTGACGAAGGTCGGAATACAGATAGGTCGGTCTTGCCGTCACCATCATAATCGCCAGAGATCGGCATGTCACCCGGCAGGCCCCACGAGGTACCCTGGAAGACAAAGCCGTTGCTCTTGAGGACCAGATAGTCGGCTGCTGCCGGATCTGCGTTAGCACGGAAGACTGCGGTGTCGGCCTTGAGGTCGCCGTCGTAGTCGCCCGGTATCAGAACGTCGGTTGAAGTTCCCCAGTTGATCACTGAGAATCCTGCGGTCGACTGATTCACGTACCAGTTGCCTTCGCTCGGACGGAATACCGAAACGTCTGACTTGCCGTCACCGTCAAAGTCAGCACGTGACCTCGGGGTCAGGTTGACCGAGCAGCTATAGTCGTTTGATCCAAACGTCAAGGACCAGCCACCGGAAATTGCACCGAGATCGATACCTGCATCGTCAACCACATAAAGTGACCATGTTCCGTTCATTGCCGTTCCGTCCACACCGAAGGTCGATGCGAACGTACCAGCTCCGCCCGGAGCAGGCAAAGTGTACGGTCCAGCTGGAGCGGGAGCCGCAAACGTATCTGCAGTAGCATCCGCGGTCGGTCTGAACTCGCCGCTGACTATCGTGGTCGGAAGTGCAGCTGCAGCGGAATCCACCAACGTCAAGTTAACGTTACTCATGTCGTTGCCGCCACCCTGATCTGACATCGGAATGAACTTCTGACCACCAGGACCAACCAGAAGAACGTCAACGTCAGCGGGGAAGGTGTGCGACATGCCGGTCAACGTCATGCTGATGACCTTGTTTCCGGTCAAGCCCGAAACCGCGATGTTTGACGGATAAGGTGTTGCCGGGGCGTTATCATTGATGGTGATCGCCGCAGCGTTCGAGAACGTTGCGGGAGCTCCGCCGACAGGTACGCCGACACGGAATGAACGAGTTACGGGGGCCTGAGCACCTGCATCGCTCGATGCGGTGATCGAAACCTGATGCATCGCGCCACAAGCCACCATGCCGGGAACCGTGTATGCGATCTGGCGGGTAACGGTCTGGCCATCGTTGATGGTTCCGTAGTTCGCCGTGCCGCCGCCGGTCACGCTGCCCGTAACGTTTGTCTGAGCCGCACCGGTTGTGTTCGTGATAGCCACGCTCAACAGTACCGGTTCAGTCGGTTCCGGGAATCCGTCGTTGTCGCCGACCGAATCGCTGACCGAGAACGGATTCGTCACGGTAACGTTCGGCAGGTCAAAAGCTTCGGTAACAGCAGTCGATGACTGCGTGCTGGCCGAAAATCCAAATCCGCGGCGGCGGAAGCCTTCGCGAACGTCGATGACATCCGCAGATGCCTCAGGGGCTGCCGAAAGTGCGGCAGCGGCGGCGATGATAGCATCGCGTTCCTGGAGCATCATCGGGTTGGTCGGTGCGAGTTTCATGCCGTCAGTGACGACCTGAAGAACTCTGGTGGTACCAGCCTGGAAGCCAAGACGCTGTACCATCAGCGCACGAACTTCCCACAAAGCACTGCTCCAGATCTCGCCGGCATTGTGAACCTGTGAGCAGTTGCCCGAGGTAGCAATAACCGGACTACGCGGGAACGCACTTGAAACAGCAGTTGTGGTCGTTCCGAGCGTCGTGTCGCAACCAACGTTCAGGTGACCAAAGGTCAACGGGTTGTGCGGCTTGTTCTGAGGACCGCCGGTGAAAGCAATAACAGCTTTGGGGAAGCGGCGGATACCGTAATAGTAGTTTGCCGTAAACGACGCCGAAAGAAGATGGGTCGCATAACCGCCAGTCGTATAGATACCATTGATCGGATCGGTCGGTTCGGCAAGCATAACGTGGGCATACCAGTCTGACCAGCCTTCACCCATCATTCCGCCCTGGTTTCCGAGACCTGAACCGTTGTTGTGTAAGCGGTTTGAAGTTCCGTGTGTAACTTCGTGGATAACGACCTCAATGTCGGTCGTTCCATCTTTGTCCGGCGCTGGACCAGTCCACAGAAACATTTGCATACGTCCGCGTCCGCCGTCAGCGGGCGTTGCGAAGTTTGCGTTGTTTGTTCCCGAAGAGTCTTGTCCTTCAGCCGAAACACGGTCATTTTCAACACCGCCGCGTCCAAAGTTCAATCCCTGGAAGTTACGGGCCTGTTCGGTAAATCCGCGTTTGTAGAGTTCATCGTGATAACGGTTCATCGCGTAGAACATCTGGATGACCGCACCGCGCTGAGCCTGAGCGGTTAAGGGCTCATCTCCCGGTGCAGGACTTCCCGGCGGAGGATTCCATGTTGAATCAAAGTTGTTTGCCGGACTTCCGACGGCAACTGATGCCGGGTCGACCCCGTTTGTTCCGTCACGGTCAATACCCGCTTCGACGGCGTTACCGTCTGTTTTGTCTTGTCCGTCGGTGATCCAACCATTGTTGTTAAAGGAAAGCGTTCCTTCATTACCGATCAAAGATCTGGTCGTGCGGGTGATCAAAGCACCTTGTGTACCAAGCGACGGGTCAATCGGTCCCGGCGTCAAGGGAGCCGGTGAATCGGCGATATCTGTATAAGCGTTTGAATTGCCGTAGACCTGGTAAGTTTTTGAGGTGGTTTGGTCGTCCGCGATGTTCTTGTGCCAAAGCACAACACCCGTGTTGGCATCGACGATAACGTAGTATGCATTGACCGGACGCCAGACCAGAACTCTCCACGACGGCACGGCGACGCCGGGCTCGGTCGGGAAATACATTTTTTCAGCGGTGGTTGCCCAGTCGCCCTGTCCAAAAACAACCTTGAGGTCCGTTGAATCAGCCGCATTTCTTGCAACGTCAGCAGGACGGATGTCATGGTTGATATGGCCGGCAGCCCTGCGAACGGCGTCTACGGGGTCGCCAAATGTCGTTGAAAGCGATCCATAATCCAGACCCGGTGCGAGGTTGTTGATCACACGGATGATCTGGCCACTCTTCGTGAATCCCGCCGTTACCTCACCGCGGAATACCGGAATGCCGTTGATCTCCTGTTCGAGACGGGCGAAAGATAGATTTCCGTCCGGATTGGTGTAATCGGCGGTTACCTTAAGGCCGTCGATCTGCGGTTCATTGACGCCGATCAGGCTCTGGTTATCGCGAATGAAATTACGGAGAATGTCAGCTCGTTTCGCCGAGGACGGAGCGGACAGCCACTCGATCCGGGACTTGTAAACGTCCGGCGTCATCACCTCAGGCGTACGAATATCGTTATTATATTCAACCTTGGCGTCAGGATGTCGCTGTTTGAAAGTAGCTTCACCGCGTGCAAATTCGTCACGAGTGTTTGCGACGGCGGCCGAATCTTTGCCGACCGATTGTCGGAATTTTAAGAGAGCGTCGGCGACATCATCGCCCTTCTGCTCACGGATGTCCCACATTTTGGGCAGTCCGTCATCTTCTACTGAGGTCCGCTGGAACAGACCTTTCTGGCCAGCGGCCTGAGTCCCGAATTGAAACGGCAGTACAATGACAGCCGTGATCAATCCGAGCACAAATAAACAAGCTAAAATACTCAATCGAGTTTCAGCTTTGGTTCGGTTAAACATTTACAGTCCCTCCTGAAAGCTTTGAAGAAAAAAAGAATCCCTACACATTACAAGTCCGCAAACTCAACAAACGGCACGCACCAAAGCCGTCAAACGAAAAGTTTGACAGACTCGTTGATCAGAATTGAAATGAAAAGGGGGTCACGAATTGCATCATCATAAACCAATTCGCATAAAAATTACAAGCAAAAACTGCCTAAAGTTGATACCAAATCGCACTTATTCGCAAAAAAACGAACAGGGAAATTCTAAAAAATGGCAAAATTAGATCGAGCATCCGACCATAGCAACAGCTCCGCGAGCCTACGGGACATATTTTCCGGGCACGGGCACATCGCTCGGTAAGCCAAACGCAGAAACCGAATACCCGCCGGTCGAGCGGTTGATATACCATGTCCCATTCCGGTAGACCGCCTCATCGGACTTGCCGTCGCCGTCGTAATCGCCCGGGGCAGGAAGATCGCCATTCAGTCCAAATGCAAGAGCCGAAAACTGTCCGTTAGAACTATTCAGTCGATACCATACGCCGCTTGAAGGCCTGAATACGGAGATATCTTCGCGTCCGTCACCATCGTGATCCGCCGGCGTAGGTCGATCCGTCGGCAGGCCAAAAGTGACAACATTAAACTGCCCGTTCGAGCTATTCAGCCGGTACCAAACGCCCGTCGCCGGCCGCCACACGGCAATATCATCTTTTCCGTCACCATCGTAATCTCCGGCAACCGGTTTGTCCTCGGGAAGTCCGAACTGGTATGGGACAAACTGTCCGTTAGAGCTATTCACCCGATACCAGACGCTCGTCGACGGGCGCCAAACGGCGATGTCGTCCTTTCCGTCACCGTCGAAATCACCTGATTGCGGAATATCACCCGAAATACCGAACTGATAAGCGATGAACTGCCCGTTCGAGCTGTTCAGCCGATACCAAACGCCGCTCGATGGCCTGAACACAGCAATGTCAGCTTTTCCGTCGCCGTCAAAATCGCCCGGCGTCGGTATATCTCCAGACGATCCGAATGCCGTTGCAGAAAAACCACTGGTTGAACGGTTGAGGTACCAGATTCCGTCCGATGGGCGGAACACCGAAATGTCCGTCCTTCCGTCACCGTCAAAATCGGCACGCGGGCGGCCAAAGTTGTCCACGATCGTGCATTGATAGCTGCCGGCCACAGAGACGTTGTCGATCCACCAACCGGTTCCTGCCGTGTTGTTATCCGCGCCAAATCGCCACCTGAGCTGAATATTTTGGCCATTAGCTGCAGCCGGCAGCCGAACGGCCGTTGTGATATATCCGCCTGAATTGCCGTTCCAGGATGCACGGTTTGAAAGCGGATTATTGGTACCGTTGCCGAGCGTGCCGGTATAACCGTTTTCGGTGAACTTTCCGCCCGCAACGAGGATGTCCTGAAACGCTCCTCCTCCGATACTCACCTCAAGGACGCCGCCGTCCCATCCGCCTTCGGTGTTGAAATTGTGACGAAACGTGACCAGTCCGGCTGTCGAATTGATCGCGATCGGCTCGCTCGTGAGGTCAGTGCCGCCGCCGACGGTCGACGGGTTTAACGCAAATGCCGCGTTCGGTGAACTGTCCGGAGCGTTCGCCGTCGTGACAAACGCAATGCCACCCTGGATCGACGTCGACGCCCATCCGACGGGAATCGATGGAGCCGTAACGCCGTCGAAATTCTGCGTGTATGTCACCATCGGCTGGCCTACAACGATGGTGCGAACGACGCTGAACGGACCGATGCTGCTATTCACGTTTATCGTGAGTGAAATAGCTGAGCCGCACGCAGCGTTTGATGGGACTGAATAACCTACGCCCTGTGTTACGGTCGAGCCGCTGCCGATAGAACCATAGACAGCTGAGCCGCCGCCGACCACTTCAACCGTTACGCCGGTTGCCGGATTGCCGGTCGAATTCGTGATCGGGATATTTAACAAGACGTTCTCGCCCGGGTCGGCATATCCATTATTGTTACCCGATGGGTCGCTGACCGAGATCGACGGCGTCTGAAACAGATTGGGTAACTGGAATGACTCTGTGACCCGTGTGTCGCCCACACCACTGCCGTTATTCTGAATGCTGGCCCCGTAACCCATGCCGCGGATCGCAAATCCGGCCCAGACGTCCGCGACGTCTGCGGCCGCTTCCGGAGCCAGCGAACTCGCCTGTGCCGCCGCGAGTATGGCGTCGCGTTCGCTCAAAAATGTTGGCCCAAGCGGTGCAAGCTTCATGCCGTCTGTAACAAGCTGCAGGATCTTTCGGTTGCCGACCTCCCAGCCAAGCCGGTTGATCATTCGGGCACGGATCTCCCACAACGCACTGCTCCATATTTCGCCGAGATTGTGTACCGCGTCCGCCGTCGATGATCCATATGGTCCGCGGGCATATGCTCCGTCATTGAGGTTCATCTGCGAAGCGTCAGCATCGGCGAATGTAAGCGGATTGTGCGGCAGATTGCCCGGGCCGCCGGTAAAGGCCTTTACCGCCTTTGGAAATCGCCGGATGCCGTAATAGTAGTTGTTAGTAAATCCGCCTGCTCCCAGATATGTGTCGTATCCGCCAGTCGTATATATTCCATTGATCGGGTCGGTCGGTTCGGAAAGCAACGCGTGGCCGTAAAAATCAGACCAGCCCTCGCCCATGCCGCGTGACATGTTTATCGATAGTCCGCTGCTGTTGCCGTGGAGACGGTTGGAGAGCCCGTGAGTATGTTCGTGAATGACGACGTCAGCGTCAAAATTGCCGTCGATGTCAGGATTTGGGGCGGTCCAAAGATACATCTGCATCCGAGGGCGAGTTCCGTCCGCAGGCGTCGAGAAGTTTGCGTTATTGGTGCCCAACGAGTCCTGGCCTTCGCCGCGAACACGATCATTTTCAATGCCGCCGCGGCCAAAATTACTGTTCTGAAAATTGGCAGCCTGCTCTGTAAATCCGAGCCGGTAAAGCTCGTCGTGATACCAATTGTTGATGTAAAAAAGCTGCGTGACCGAACCTTGCTGATAGACGCTGCCGGGATATGTTTGGGTCACGGGAACCGGGGCATCGCCGGTATTTGTGTTCGGATCGAGCGGGCTGAAACTGAACGAAAATGTACGTGAGGTGCCGACTGCCTCGCTGTTCGGGTCGACACCGTCGGTCCCGTCACGGTCGAGCCCGGCCTGAATGGCATTGCCGTCGGTGATGTTCGTCCCGTCGGTCATCCAGCCGAGATTGTTAAAAGTGTACGGAGCCTCGTTTCCGATCCGTGTGATCGATGTCCGGGCGATCGGTGGACCTTGTGTGCCGTTCGGCGATATTGGCCCGGGCGTCAAAGGAAACGGATTATCCGCCACGTTTACCATCGCGTTCGGATTTGCGTAAACGCCATAGGTCGCCGATTGCGTTTGGTCCTCGGTGATGTTCTTTCGCCAAAGCATCTCGCCGGTCTCGGCACCGACTATTACATAAAATGCGTTCACCGGCTGCCATATCAGCACACGCCACGCCGGTATCACCACGCCGGGTTCGGTCGGAAAGTAAATCTTTTCCGCAATGGTCGCCGAGTCGCCGCGGCCGAATACACTTTTCGTTTCGTTCGAAGCAGTCTTGTCTTGCGTAAGATCGAGTTTTGTTTTGAGCTGACCGATATTCTGGGCGGCAGATTTAACGGCTTCCAGCGGGTCGCCAAATTCGATTGAAAGAGAATTATCGTAATTTCCCGGTGCGAGATTATTGATAACGCGGATCATCTCGCCGCGCTTTGTGAAACCGGCCTTGACCTCGCCGCGGAAGACGGGAACTCCGTTGATCGACTGACTAAGGCTCACAAACGAAAGATTGCCGTCCGGATTTGTGTAGTCGGCGGAGACCTTGAGACTGTCGATCTCGATGGGTCCGACGCCGACGAGATCGGTATTTTCACGCAAAAAGCTACGCAGCGTGTCAACGCGGCTCCCGGCCGTCTGGCTTGTCAAAAATGAACGCCCTTGCGTCACATCGGTACCGATGACCTCAGGTATCCCAAGATCGTCGTTGTACTCGACCTTTAAGGCCGGAATCGTCCGCTGCAGTGATTTTTCGCCTTGGACCGCACGGTCGCGATGATCGGCTATATCCACCGCACTCTTCTCCACACGGTTTCTGATCGAACCCAACTTGGCAGAGGCGTCGGGCGACGTTCTGATGTCGAAATTGGCGAGCTCGGGCTCGTGGCTCGTCGTTCGTTCCACCAACCCGCCGGCCGCCTTCGTTCGGAAAATAAACGGAACTACTAAGGCAGCAGTGATCAGGGCAAGGACAAATAAAGCCGGCACGGCATGACGCAGGCTGGAAGAACGAAGAATTGAGATCATTTTTTGGTAACTCCGGGTCGTTTGTCTTTTGCCAAACGGAAAACTACATTCTCGTTTCGAACTATCTGTGATAAACCATTAAAATCTAGGTTTCGCGGATGATTGCAGGCATAAACTCAATCTATATCAACATTGAGTGTCCAAGTCAATAAAATTAGGCGTTCAGAACCCATTTACATGGCAGAAAATGAAGGTGATCAGATCTTTGGCCCGGGCGGTTTGATCTCACAATTTCATGACAATTACGAGTATCGCGAGGGCCAGGTGCGAATGGCCGACGCGATCTCGACTGCATTTAAAGACAAAAAGCACCTGATCGTCGAGGCCGGCACCGGAACGGGCAAGACACTGGCGTATCTGATACCCGCGATCGCCGCCTCGATCAAGCTGGGCAAACGCGTCATTATTTCGACCGGCACCAAAAATCTGCAGGAACAGTTGATGGAGAAAGACATCCCGTTTCTGCAGAAGATCTTGCCGACAAAATTTTCGGCCGCATACATGAAGGGCCGTTCAAACTACGCCTGTATTTACCGCATCAACAAGTCCGACGACCAACCGATCCTTGACGGTATCGACGAGGTCGATAATTTTAATGAAGTTCGCGAATGGTCACGCGAAACCCAGACCGGCGACCGTGCGGAGTTGACTTACCTGCCCGAAAATCTCAGTTTCTGGAGCCGCGTTAACGCCAAGAGCGAAACTTGTATCGGGCAGAAGTGCCCCGATTTCGAGCCCTGTTTTATCACTCGGATGCGGGCAAGGGCCGAGGCCGCCGACATCGTCATCGTCAATCACCACTTGTTCTTTGCCGATCTGAACGTTCGCGGTAATCAGTTTGGAAAGGTGCTGCCCGATTATGGCGCGGTTATATTCGACGAGGCGCATCTGATCGAGGATATCGCCGCCGACTATTTCGGATTTCAGGTGTCCAATTTTCAGATCGACGAGCTTGCCCGCGACGCGTCGGCATTGCCGATCGCCGACGCGATCGCGATATCCGGGCTGACAAAGGCCTCCGCCAAGGTCGCCGGACTGGCCGAGCAATTTTGGGTGCGTTTCACGCAGGCTCGTGCTGCCGAGGGCCGCTTTCCGCTGATCCAGGACGCATTTTCGGTCCTTGGCCGCGATGGCGAAGCCCAGCCGACATCGCACGGCGAAGCCTATCACGCTCTCGATGACGCACTTTCAAGGCTCGAAGCTGACGCCGACGTCTATTCCGAAAAGATCCCCGAGGCCGACAGCGTTGTGCGGCGGATCAGGCAAACGCGTTTCGATCTCGATTTCATCGTCAAACAAGCGGACCGAAATTTCGTCTATTGGCTCGAACGTCGCGGCCGAGGTATCTTTCTGCAATCGTCACCGGTCGATGTCTCGTCGCTACTGCAGGAAAAGCTGTTCGATAAGGTCGATTCATGTGTGCTGACGTCGGCGACGCTGTCGACCAACGGTGGTTTCAGTTTTATCCGCAACCGCCTCGGCCTCACCGCCGGCACCACGAACACGCTAGTCGCGCCGTCGTCGTTCGACTATCAGAGCCAGGCGATAGTCTATTTGCCAAAAGCTATGCCAGACCCGCGTTCGCCCGAGTTTACACAGATCGCGGCTGCCGAGATCGTAAAGATACTTCATTCGACCCAGGGCCGAGCATTCGTGTTATGTACCAGCAATTCGTCGATGAACGCCCTTTACGAGCTTGTTTCGTCGCGTGTCGGATACCCGTGCCTGTTGCAGGGAACGATGTCGAAGACCGGCCTGCTTGAGCGATTTCGCGGGACGTCGAACGCCGTACTCTTTGCCACGTCGAGCTTCTGGCAAGGCGTCGACGTTCAGGGCGAACAACTCTCGTGCGTCATAATAGACAAATTACCGTTCGCCGTCCCAACCGACCCGATCGTGGCTGCTCGTTCGCGGTTTATCGATGACAATGGAGGCAAATCGTTCTTTGACTATAGCGTCCCGCAGGCGGTGATCTCACTCAAACAGGGAATTGGCCGGCTAATCCGCAGTAGTTCAGACCGCGGGGTGATCGCGATCCTCGACCCGAGGCTTCGAACAAAATCATACGGCCGGGACTTTCTAGCTAGCCTGCCGAGAATGAGGATTACCAGCGAATTGGCCGATGTGGCGGCGATCATAAATGACAAAAAAGACGCGGCCGCGTCGACCTGACGCAGTCTTGCCGGATAACCGGCGCAGCCTGCGTTTCGCGGATCCTATCTATTTTTCTATAATTAGGGTAGTAAATGAGATCAAAAGGCATTAGATATCTCGGCGGTAACGCTCAGGTTTGGTTGCTCTTCACAGTACTGACGCTACTTGTCGTTGCTAATCTCCACCTGATCACCCCGGCCCAGACCCGGACGCCGGACAACGCAAATTCGGCGGCGCAATCACCGACGCCGACGCCGAGTCCGTCGCCGACGCCAATACCGCTGTCTGCGATCATTGAGCAGTCGGACGCGGCGGCGTCGGAGCTCCAGCAGATAAAGGTATTTCTCAATAACAGCCCTCGAAACGAGACGCTTGAGAATGACATTTCAGCATTGGCAGGCAAGGTCGATCTGCGATCGCCTGAAACCAAGGAGCTTATTGAGGGCGGCGTATCACTAGATGAGCTCAATTCGGTGCAGTTGGAATGGGACGGAATGACAAAGTCGATTTCGGTTTGGAAGGCGGATCTCCTGTCACAGACCGCAGAACTCGACAAACGAATTGCCGATCTCAGGGCCTTACGAGACGTTTGGCAGCAAACTTACAATGCGGTTACCGCTTCGCCCACAACTGAAGGCATTGTGGGGACCCGGCCAGGCGAAGTCGTCCCGGAACAGCTAATTCAACGCATAAACGAAACGATCGCATCGATCGACGAAACGCAGAAGCTTGTCGAGAGCCGACGGTCGGATCTTCTAACGTTTCAGACGCGTGTCAGCAATATCGAATCTAATGTCAGTTCTGTAACGACCGACATCAAAGCGAGCCGGTCAGCCGCATTGTCAAGACTATTCGTCCGTGACCACCCTGCGCTCTGGAAGATCGACTGGTCTGTTCTGAGCCTCTCGCGGGTCAGCACGGAGATCAGTGTGTCGGTTTCCTCGCGGATCCGAGACCTTCGAGATTACGCAGGCTCACAGAGCGAAAGATTTCTTCTACACGGAGTGATCGTCCTATTGCTGTCCGCCGCGCTTTTTTGGGCACGCCAAAGAGCCGAGCAGTTGGCGAAAAAGAACCCCGAAGTGGAGCGTTCGGCCGGTATTTTTAAGCACCCCTTCGCCACCGCCCTTCTGCTATCGATCTTCCTGACAGGCGCTTTGTACCCACAGGCTCCAAAGCTTCTTTCCACATTGCTCGGAGCGGCGGCTCTCGTGCCGGCCGTGATACTGCTTCGCCGGCTCGTTGACCGATCGCTTTTCCCGATAATCGACATTCTTGTCGGCTTCTATTTCTTCGATCGCGTGAGGGATCTTGTTTCGGCTCTTCCGAATGTCTCGCGGCTTGTCTTTGTCTTGCAAATGCTGGTCGCGGTCGGTCTTCTTTTATGGTTGCTTAGATCGAAGAGACTCGCATCAAGAGTCGAGGCCGGAAACTACAATACGTTTCTGGCTATTCGCCGCATCTTGCCGTTCGCAATCGCGATCTATACGCTGGCCCTGATCGCGAATCTCCTCGGATACGTAAGTCTCGCTTATATAGTCGGGAACGGCGTACTTCGAAGTTCATACGCGGCCTTGATCTTGTACACGGCTGCCGAGGTCCTGGGCAGTTTGTTCAATTTTGCAGTCCGGGTCCGCCCGTTATCTGATCTTCGGATGATGAACGACCACCGAACGCTCATCCACGCGCGGCTGGTAACTATGGTCCGTTGGATCGCCTTTCTCGCGTGGCTGTATCTCGCTCTCCTCTTGTTTTCGATCAAGGATATCGTTATCGGTTGGGTTACGGGCATTTTAACGTTCCAGATCGAGATCGGAGCTCTTTCGCTTTCGCTCAGCCACGTAGTAGTCTTCGTCATCGCGGTATGGCTTGCATTTGTCCTGTCGCGGTTCATTAGGTTTGTTCTCGACGAAGACGTATATCCGAGGATGGATCTGGGCGGGGGCCTTTCGTACGCGGTGTCTACGATGGTCCATTACGTGGTGCTCATCGTCGGATTTATGATCGCGATTGCCGCCTTGGGAATTGAGCTTTCGAAATTCACGATACTCGCGGGAGCCTTCGGGGTCGGAATGGGTTTCGGCCTTCAAACGATCATCAATAACTTTGTCTCCGGGTTGATATTGCTCTTCGAACGGCCCGTCAAGGTCGGTGACTCTGTACAGATCGGTGAGCACCAGGGCGAACTTCGACAGATCGGTCTGCGGGCCAGCGTCCTGCGAAAAGCCGATGGGTCGGACGTCATCCTGCCTAACAGCATGCTTATCTCTGAGGATGTCATAAACTGGACAATGGCGGACAAAATCCGCCGAATCGATATTCCCGTAGGCATCGCATACGGCTCGGATGCAAAATTGGTGATCGACCTGCTCACAGGAGTTGTCGCGAACGAACGAACTCTCGTCGACGACCCGGCACCGGTTACCTTGTTCAAGGGATTTGGCGAAAACTCGATTGATTTCGAACTGCGGGCATGGACTGAGGATACTGAGAATTGGGTCCAGCTTCGCAGCAAACTCGTCACGGCCATTTATGAGGCACTGAACAAGGCAAATATCGAGATCCCGGTCCCGCAGCGAGACTTGCACGTTCGTTCGGTCGAAGGCGATGCGGATATTCGCCTAAAGGGCGGAAATGCAGGTTAGCGACCATCGATTGCCGTGGTATATTCATCTTTACGTTTATGGCATCATTTTTTGAAGTAATGATTGAACGCAATTTCTCGTCCGCTCATCAATTGCGCGGGTACAAGGGGAAGTGCGAGAACCTGCACGGGCACAATTATAAGATCGAGATCTTTGCGAAGGGCGAGGAACTGAATAACATCGGGCTGCTGATCGATTTTGGCGACCTGAAAACGGCCGCGGACGAGATCGTGAAATATCTCGATCATCGCAATCTGAACGAATTGCCGCCGTTTGATGAAGAGCTGAATCCTTCGGCGGAGAACCTTGCTCGTTACTTTCTAGAGTATCTCAATGGACGTGTCGGTGACGACCGCGTACAGGTTTACAAGGTGCGGTGTTACGAAACCCCGACCAGCGTCGCGACGTACCAGGTCGATAATTGATCAAATGAAGAACAAAGTATTACTTGCATTTGCGATCATTGGCTTGGCGTATTCGGTGTTTAGCCAAACGCCGGGCACCGAATCGGTTCGCGGTGTCGTCCGCGATCAAAACAATGCCGTTGTG
Source organism: Pyrinomonadaceae bacterium (assembly GCA_017983495.1). Classification (GTDB taxonomy): domain Bacteria; phylum Acidobacteriota; class Blastocatellia; order Pyrinomonadales; family Pyrinomonadaceae; genus OLB17. The sequence continues at coordinate 91,504 of JAGOBH010000005.1, forward strand.
TCCGGGGCAAAGGTCGAACTGCGTCGCGTTGGTTCGTCGTCGGGGTTAGTGACCACGACCGATGCGGCGGGCAATTTTGTTTTCGACGCGGTCTCAACCGGCGAGTTTCGCATTGAGGTCAAATCGCCCGGGTTTGCCGATCAGAGACGGTCGGTCACTGTGCCGTCGCGCGAATCGGGCGACGTTCAGTTCACCTTGTCGATCAGCGATCTTAACGTAATGGTCAGCGCCGAGGTCGGCAGCAGGCAGGAGCGTCAGAACATCCCTCAGGCGACGAACATCATTTCCGCAACAAGGCTTCTCGAGCGTTCGACTTCGGTGCTTGCACAGGCGGGTGAAGAGGAGGCCGGACTGAATGTTCAAAAGACGAGCCCGACAATCGGGGCGATCGTCGTGCGCGGTCTGACAGGCAAAAATGTTGTCAATTACGTCGACGGCGTCCGTTATACCAACGGAGCTCAACGCGGCGGCATCAACACGTTCTTTAATCTCAATGACGCGTCCAATCTGCAATCGATCGAGGTCTTGCGTGGGCCGAACGGGGCGCAATACGGATCGGATTCGCTAGGCGGCACGGTCAACTTGCTGACGCGTGCACCGCGATTTGGTTCGGACAAGCCCGAACTCCACGGCGAATTTACTCCGAGTTTCAGCTCGTCGAGCCGCAGCTACGGGAGTTCAGCTTATCTTAGCTACGGCACCGACAAACTTGGCGGATATGTCAGCCTTGCCGGCCGCCAGATCGGCGATCTGCGAACGGCCGGCGGCATCGACACTCACTCGGCGGTAACCAGATTTCTCGGTCTGCCGTCCACAGTTTTGTACGACCGCAATCCTGAGACGGGATTCACACAATATGGCGGAGCCGGCAGGTTGAATTATGCTCCACGAACGGACACCCAGATCAGCATTTATTATCAGCGTGGACAACAGGACGGCGGAAAGCGGTTTGACCAGATGCTCGGCGGTGACGGCAACCTGATCGCGGATCTCAAAAATCTGATGGTCGATTTCGGCTATCTGCGGGCGGTCAAACAGAATTTAGGGTGGTTTGACAGCGGCTCTTTCACTGTGTCATATAACAGCCAACGCGAAGAGCGCGTCAATCAGGGCGGACAGGGAAATCCGTTTGGGGACATTACACATCAGTACGAAAGGACAACCACACGCGGGTTCAGCTTCTTTCTGGACAAACAGCTGCCCGGCCGAAACACATTTCTCGTCGGCGGCGATTTTTATGCCGAGCAGATCAATTCACCCGCCTTTACGGTCAATCCGGTGACCAGCGTGACGACGATCTCGCGGCCGCGTGTGCCGGACGAAGCGATCTTTAATTCTGCAGGCCTATTCATTCAGGATGCGTGGCAGGCGATACCGGATCGTTTGCGAATAACGGGAGCTTTGCGGTACAGCGGCGTCAAATATCGCTCTAAGGCGGCTGATTCGCCGCTTGTTAATGATCGCCGGCTCTGGAATGACGATGATCTCCGCGACACCGATATCTCGGGCCGTATCGGCCTAGTCGCGCGTCTGACCAAAGGCTTTCGCGTCGCGTTCAACTACGGCCGCGGATTTCGTTACCCCAGCATGACCGATCTCGGTACGCTCGGCCTGACTGGCGACGGCTACGAGGTCGATCACATTTCGTCGTCGCTGCTTGGCGGACAGATCGGCACGACCGCCGGATCGGACGCAGTTTCGACCGGATTGCCGGTCGAAAAGCAGCGTTCCGAGGTCAGCGATAATCTCGATTTTTCTCTGCGATATGAAAATCGCCGGTTCGATACCGAATTTACGGTATTTCGGCTCGATATCTCCGATGCGATAACCAAGCAAGCGTTGATATTGCCGCAGGGTGCGGTCGGACAATATTTGGGCGATCAGCAGATCGTCAGCCAGTTGCCGAGCGGCGTTGTATTCGTTGCGGCGTCGACCTCGCCGGTGCTTGTCAGGGCGAATTTCACTGCCGCCAAATTGTACGGATTTGAGTACGAAGTTGAAGGCCGAATAACGGATGAATGGGTCGCCCGCGGCAATTTCACCTACGTGCATTCTGCGGACAAAGCCACCGGACTACCGCCAAATATCGAAGGCGGAACTCCACCGCCGACGGGATTTGTCAGCCTGAAATACAGCAAGCCGCGGTACTGGGTCGAATTATATTCGACTTTCGCCGCCAAACAGGACCGGCTCTCGAGCCTCGACCTATCGGATCGTCGAACCGGGGCCGCCCGCTCTCGAGCACAGATCGAGAACTATTTCCGCCGAGGAGCCTGTGTCAGCGGCCTGACATTCAACCCGGCCGGGACATGCAATGCAAATGTAAATACATACACGCTTCGCTCCACCGGTGAAAACATCACTCAGGTCCTGACGCGTGTGCTCGGTGCCGGTTTTCCGACCACGCCGATGTTCACGTCGCTACCGGCATATGGGCTGGCGAACCTTCGCGGCGGGATAAATTTTAGTGAAAAGGCGACGATCTTTGTGGCGTTCGAGAATATTTTTGACCAACAACACCGAAACCCAAGTTGGGGAATTGACGGCGCCGGCCGCAGCGTTACGGCTCAATTTAGATACCGATTTTAATTTGTGGCGTTAGAGATCAGTCTGGAGTACAAGATTGGTGCCCTCGACATCGCCGTATGGAAAGAGAAGCGTGCCGACCTGGCGAAAGCCGAATTTCGAATAGAATCGCTGTGCCCGGATATTTTCTTCCCACACACCGAGCCACAGCGTGTCAAAGCCATTTTGCCGCGAATATCTTAGGCAATGTTCGAGCAGTTGCCGCCCAACGCCCGCTTTCCACAACCGTTCCAACACATAAAAGCGTTTGAGTTCGATTATCGCGTCGCCGGTAACGCTTTCGGCCGTCGATCCAGCAATTAGGCGAGCGTAACCGACAGCTCTACCGTTGACTTCGGCAATAAAGAACGTCGATGACGGGTCGTCGAACTCAGTGCGTAGATGTTCCGGTTCGAACGACCGGTAAATGTAAGCGGCGAGATTATGCGATTCGTCCTGCTCAAAATACGCCTCGTAAAACGTCGTCGAGGCAAGCACGGACAGCAGCACGACATCGCCCTCGTCCGCTTTTCGAATTGTGAGATCTGTCGGTTCGATAACTGTCACCTCAAAAACAGAAATAGCAGCTAATCTCTCGATTTGCTGCTATCGCTTTGGGAATGGTCGGGGCGAGAGGATTCGAACCTCCGACCTCACGGTCCCGAACCGTGCGCGCTACCAGACTGCGCTACGCCCCGTCAAACTAAATTACAGAGTCTAGTGTAGTGTGCCGGACAAGTCAACCTTCATTCTCAGGTTGTTCAGTCTTGGGCTTTTTGCCGAACTTGTGTCTGATGACCTCGATCATCGGTGGCAGCAGCGACAAAAAGACCACGAGGATCACGACCTTCTCGATGTGGTCCTGAAGTTTGATATCAAATGCACTTTCGATCACCGTCCCAAGGAAATATCCGGATAGCACCATGCTGAATATCCAAAGGAATCCGCCAAGCAAGCTGAACAAGACAAATCGGGGATACGGCATCCCTGCCGCCCCGACCACAAGTGGGGCAAACGTCCGGACGATCGGTACAAATCTAGCGAGAATAACCGTTTTTACGCCGTACTTTTCAAAAAAATCGTGAGCCTTCTGCACACGGCTCGGCTTAAAGATAAGCGAAGATTCGCGGTTGAACAGCGTCTTGCCCATCCAACGGCCTGTCCAGTAACCCGTATTGTCGCCGATCACCGAACCGGCAAAGAACGCGATCAGCACGAGGTATACATTCAGCTTATCGGGCATTGTTCGGGCCATCAAACCCGTCACGACCAGCAGCGAATCACCCGGTAGAAAAAAGCCGACCGCCAAACCCGTTTCGGCAAAAACGATAAAGAATAAACCAAAATAGACGTACCCTCCGAGAAGGTTGAGCAGCCATTCGATAAGAAGTTTAGGATTAAGAAAGTCCTTTACCTGATAAAATAGTTCAGTCAATGAATCCATAGGATTAAGTAAAAAATAAAAAGTTAAAGAAATTTCGTGCCGTTTACTTTTTGCTTTCGCTCCAGCCGTGCGAGCCGATCAGCGGCACGAATGAAACCGGCCCGTGATCTTCGGCAGTGTAGCTTAGCGCAGTTTTTGTTACCAGCACGAGGCGTTGCGAACGCTCTTCGCTGCCGACCGGAATGACGAGTTTTCCGCCGGTCTTGAGTTGGGCAACGAGCGGTTCGGGTATCACCGGGCCGCCTGCGGCAACGAGAATAGCGTCAAACGGACGATAAGTGTCCCAACCTTCGGTCCCGTCGGCGGTCTTTACGGTGATATTTCTCAGGCCCAAGGCTTTCAATCTTTGTTCGGCCTCAGCCGCGAGCTGCGGAAGCCGTTCGATCGCGAAAACCTTTCGGGCGAGTGATGCAAGGATCGCCGATTGGTAGCCGCTGCCCGCACCGATCTCGAGGACCTTTTCATCGCCCTTTAGAGCGAGCAGTTCCGTCATGCGAGCGACGATATATGGTTGCGAGATCGTCTGCCCGCCGCCGATTGGAACGGCATTGTCCTTGTACGCCTGTGCCGCGAGTGCCGCCGGCAAAAATCGGTGACGCGGCAGCGTTTGCATTACGCTGAGAACGCGTTCGTCGGCGATGCGGTAATGTGTTCGGAGTCGCTCGACCATCGCCTCGCGGACCATCTCGAAACCATCAGCCATATTTGATGCACGCCCGCCAGTACTCATATCGATCAGCTATTCCAGTCCTTCAGTCGTTCGACACCGCTGTGGCTGGTAAGGTCGCTTCGCATCGGCGTAATGGAAACATAGCCCTCGTCGATCGCCTCAAAATCTGTGCCGCCTTCTGCTCGAAATCCTTCGCGGACTTCGCCGATCCAGTAATAAAGTTTTCCGCGTGGATCGATATGCTCACTGATCACGGGCCGGGCGGTCTTAAAGCCTTGTTTCGTTATTCGCAAACCTGCCGGAATACCCCTAGGAATATTGACGTTCAATAATGTCCAAACCGGCAGGCCCTCATTAAGAGCCTTTTGCGTGATCTCGGCCGCAACTTTGGCGGATTCCGAAAAATCGTAGTCGCGGTAAGAGACCAGGCTGAATGCGAGTCCGGGAACGCCTAAGATCGTCGATTCGAGTGCACCGGCGACCGTTCCGGAGTACGTAGCGTCGTCGCCGAGATTTGCTCCGTGATTGATGCCCGAGCAACAAATGTGCGGTCGTTCGAACTCCGGCAATATCTGATTCAGGGCCAAGGTGACGCAATCCGTCGGTGTGCCGTCAACCGTCCAGTGGCGTTCGCTTCGCTGCCTGATCCGCAAGGGCCGTGACAACGTCAGACTATGCGACGCACCGCTCATCTCTGCTTCGGGGGCAACGACGTATACATCGCCAACCTTGCTTAGAGCTTCTTCGAGAGCGAGTATGCCGTCAGCGTGATAGCCGTCGTCGTTTGTTAATAGAATGCGTGGTCTTTCAGAACTCATTGGAAAAATGAAGACGTCTATAAATATAACTGTGAAAAAGTAAAAAAAGGTGAAAAGTGAAAGACTTGCTTTTCCACTTTTTCACCTTTTTCCTTGAACACTATAGTGTTATCGATTCTGCCCCATCGGCGGACGAGCGGGCCCGGTGCCTGTGCCACCGCCCATCGGACGCTGCTGGCGGAAACGACGACGGTTACGCTTACGTGCGTTTGCCGACTTAAGCTTTGCCTTTTGAGCAGGCGGGATGAAATGAGCGTGCTTTTTGAGATCCTTGATGATCTCTTCGCTGATCACTTTCCGCTTAAAGCGTCGAAGTGCAGATTCGATCGATTCGTTCGAATTTACTGTAATAAAAGCCATTGTTTGTCTCACCCCCTTTTTGGCAAAAAATACGCTCCCAAGAGCAAACCAATATTAAACACCTTTTCGCGGGGAAACGCAAGGCACTATTTGCCAAATGGCAGCTTGAGCAGGTGTCCGCGATAGACAAAATAGATACATTTGCCCGGTTCGTCAACCCACATCGACATGCTGTTAAATGTCATCTTCGGCACCTTCAGTATCGTCTTAAAACCGAAAACCTTGGTGTCGTAGAGCCCGACGGCGGTCTCATTTTTTTCAAGATCGGGAATGGCGGCCCAAAATTCATTTGGCTTTGCAGTCTTTTGCAGTTGCCGAAACGTCTGCTGGGCCAACGGACGAAACTCGCCCGCTATCGGTTGCAACGTCCCGGTCTCAGGGTCGAGCAGCATCATCTGGCTTGCTTCCGGGTCAGCGGAGACCGTGTCATCAGGCTCGCTTTCGCCGTAACCGTCATAATGTTCACCGTCTTCGCGTTGTTCGACGAGCAGGATCTTGTTCACCGTCGGCACGAATGCGGTCGGGTAGTATGCCGTATACTGCATCACGTCGATCTTGAACTCCTTATTCGTCGATAGGTTGATCCGAACCAGCGAAGGGCCTTCCTCTTCGTCGTATTTGTATGCCGCCACCCAACGTCCGTTAGGCGTGACCACGGGCGAAGCGTGAAACGACGTTCGAATCCGCGTCAGTTTGCCGCGTACGGCTTTGTACAGACCCTCGCCGTCAGCGCGGATGTCGGTTTCGCCGACGCGTGCTTTCCACTGTTCGACAGTAGATTGAACCGTGCTGCCGTCCCGGAGCGGAATAAACTCGACGCCCGGCGGCTGCAGAGCCGGCCCGGCGTCCGCACCATTGACGATGCTTCGCCATGAATAGCCCTCAAATTCACGTTTGACCCGAAGCTTTTCGCGAACCTCATATTCAGACTGCATTCCGTCAACCGATATTCCCGGCGACGGAGCGTCCGGATCGACTTCGACGATCGCCTCATCGATTTCGGCTTCGACCTTTTTCCGGATGGCCATGTCGGTCGCGGCGGCACGCAGGTCGTCGCCTTCTTTCCAGACCGTCTCGACATGCAGGTTGTCATCCGCAAGCAGGATCTCGAGCCCCGGGATCATGCGGCTCATTTCATATTTCACCGTTCCCGGCGTCGCTTTCAGCCCCTCAAAATATTTGTCGAGCCCGACAATGAACGGCGTCGTAGGACTGGCCGCCATATAGACGCGCCGTCCGCCGTTTCGGCCGAGCATGACGAGCTCTTTCGGCGCGCAATACTCACGATCGGGACAGTTGAGAAATGGTGCAAGCTCGTCAACGCGATTTTCCGTCAGGTACGATTTCAGTTCGTCAAACTCAAACTTGCTCAGTTCACGTTCGCGATACCGCGACGAGTCGTGGTCCCACGTGAAAATGACCTTGTCATTATAAATGCGTACAAAATTACCGTCGTATGAATATATCCCGCGAAGCTCGGCGTCGGCCTTAACGTCTTTTATCAAAGCCTCTTCGGCGTCCTTGAAAGTGCCCTGTTGATAGAAGGTGTAGCCATTGTTGCCGGTCGATTCGGGTGCGACGCTGAGGAACAGCCAGATCAAATACTCGCTCATCGTTCCGTCGCCGCTGTCGCCGAAAAACGCCGTTGTTGCACCCATGATCTTCGCCTCGCCCTGATGCCGTGCAAGCACGGCAGCACGGGCCTGCGGCGAATCTTCCGATTCGAGATAGCGTTCGGCAGCGGTCGCAAGCCGTTTGTCGCCGCTGCCCATCAGCTCGATCGACTTTGCCAGTGGCAGCGGGGCACGGATGAGTCGTCCGCACGCAAATAATGCGAGCTTGGTCTCGACGTTTTCGCCGTCGAGTATCGCCTGATATTCCGGCACGTCTTCGAGCATGCACGCGGCGATGCCGACGGATGTCGGCGAACCGCTGCGTAGATCAAAGACGTCCTGACTCTGCTTTTCCCGCAGTTCGGCCCGCTGAGCCAAAAGGCGCACCATGGCGTCCACCGTCGCTTTGTCTCGCTTGACGTCGCTGAGCAGCATTCGGCTGATAGCGGAATTTTGCCAACGCAGCACGAGCCGGCGTAAGTTTGCGTCTAAGTTCGGGTCCTTAGTGTCGTAAAATGCGATCCGGTCAATGACCGCCGTGGCTAGTTCGTCGCTGACCTCGCTCGCCTGCATCAGCTGGTTACCGATTAGCGATCGTAGCTCCGCCGCTGTAATTGGTTGGCCCTTTACCGCCATCGGGCGATTATCGGCGTAGGTGTTGTAGGTATACGGACCATTTGCCGCTGGAGCATTGGCTGCGGCCATCGACGCGGCCGCTGCTGATGCGATCTCGCCCATCCTTTTCGCGGCCCATTCAAGTGCGTCGAGCTGCTCAGCAACCGAAAATCCCTTACAAGCAAGGATCGCGTTGACGATATTGTTCCGCTCGTACCCTTCGACCTCCGGCAGCAGCCGACGCAGCGGCTGTGCGGCACGCGGATCTGCCTGATGGCCAAGCGCCCAGATCGCCCAGGTCCTGTGCGGGAAATACTCCTCTTCGGCGACGGCGGTTTTTGTGTTGGAGTTAGTTTCCGGATAACGGACCGAGTTCGATGCCCAGCCGGCCGCGTTTGCCGCGGTATTGGCTGCATTTGCCATCGCATTTGCGGCATAAACAGGGCGTTTACCCTTTTCGTCCAGCACTTTGAGCAGGCCCGGAACACTCTCCGGGATCTTTAATGTTCTCAGGGCATCGATCACCAACCGCCGCTCTTCGCCGGTTTCCTTTGCCCAATTTCTGTCCTCCAGCCACGGCAGCATCGCTTTTATGATCTCGGGGTTTCTGGTATTGATCCGTGTAAGCAGATTGCGGACGGCGGCGGCCCGAACGACAGGATTATCGCTCTTGAGCAATTCGACCATCTTCTCGATGTACTTTTCCTCGGGCGAGATCAAAACGAGCGTCGTCAGGCCGGTGTAACCGCCCATGTCGGCGAGCGTCTCGTCTCCGAGCAGCGACATGTACCATTCGTCGCGACCGGGCCACTCCTTTTCGGCAACGAGCCCGTCCATCGCCAGATCGCGCATCGGTGCACCGAGTGTTTTGTCTTCAACGATCGATTTCAGCTCATCCCGATAACGCTCAATGTCGCCGAGCGAATCGGTGGCTATCGCATGCCGGTATAACGCCCAGGCCGCCAGTGCCCGCGAAGCCTTGCGTGAGCCCCCGGTCTGCAGACGGTCGATAAGCGGTTTCGCCTTGTCAAAATCGACGCGGACCAGCGCCAGCAGTTCGTCGTGATTCGACACATACGATTCCGTATCGCCAGCGCCGGACGCGGCGCGGTAAAGTTCGTTTGTAAAATATGGACTGTTATAAACGAGCCAGCGTTTTATAGTGGAACGACTTTCCTTATCGATCGCACCGGTCGTGCCTTCGCGGTCGTAGATCTTTTTTACAAATTCCGCCGAACGTTCATTCTTGGGCAGGGCGTTCAGATAGTTGGTAAGCAGTTCCGGCTTGCTGTCTATTTGGCTCATCAGGCGGTCGACAGCCTTGTCGGACGGCTCCGGGCTGTAACGCAGGTCCTGATACGTATTGCTGATCTTTGCCCAATAATCGAGCAGATCCTCGATCGGGGCGTCATCCTTGGGCGGCTTGCTCTTGCTGTAAAACTCCTCGGTACGGTTCGAATTGCGTCGATTCAATGGGTTCGGCGGAGGCGGGGCGGGCAGCCGCAATAACGCCCCGATCGGGTCCTCTTTGGCAGCCGTATGTGGAAGGAAGATGGCAGCCTCGATCAATAATAGTGACGCACAAAGAGCGATCGCCGAATAAAGCCTTTTCATGTTTGGAAGATCTCCTATCGCCTTAGATGATGCGATTATAAACCTTTACTGCTTGTATTCAAGAAGAATTTCTCAGTGCGGTTCGAATCGCCCGTTCGATTTGCCGTAAACAACGTGGGTGATAAAATACCGGGAATGATCAATGTAAAAATGGTGAGGGAAGCGGCTGAGCGGATCGGTAATTTGGTGCATCGGACGCCGGTCGAATACAGCGCGTCGCTAAGCAAGCATCTCGGCGTCGATACGTACGTCAAATACGAGCTTTTTCAGCTGACCGGTGCGTTCAAGATCCGCGGAGCATTTAATAAACTGCTCACGATGACAGACGAGGAACGCGAGCGTGGTGTCGTCGCCGTCAGCGGCGGTAATCACGCACAGGCCGTCGCACTTGCGTCGCGAACACTCGGCGTGGATGCCGTCATCGTCATGCCGCAGTCGACGCCGCAGATCTACCTCGACGCGACCCGCGGTTACGGAGCGACGGTCGATCTGCAGCCGACCATCGCCGGGGCCTTTGCCAAGGTTGAACATTACCGATCCGAGGGCCGCGTCTTTGTCCACCCGTTTGACGACCCGCTCGTCATGGCCGGGCAGGGAACTGTCGGGCTTGAGATACTGGAGGACGTTCCGGACGCGACCGACATCATCCTCAGCATTGGCGGCGGTGGACTGGCCGGCGGTGTCTCTGTTGCTGCGAAGGGCGTAAATCCGGACATTCGGATCTGGGGCGTCGAGACTGTTGGTGCCGACGCAATGGCTCAGGCTCTGGCCGCCGGACATCCAGTCACACTCGACGCGATCACGTCGATCGCCAAAACGCTCGGGGCTCCGGCCGTCTCGGACGCGACGCTCGAACTCGTCCAAAAATACTTTGAAAGCGTCACCGTCGTGTCTGACGCCGATACGGTCCGTTCGATGAACTTCATCCTCGAACGCCTCAAGGTCATCACCGAACCGGCCGCCGCATGCACTCTAACCGCCGCCGAACAGCTTCGCGATAGCTTCGACGCCTCGACCAAACTTGTCCTTATCCTATGCGGCGGCAACACGTCTGCCGCGGATCTTTGCGGCTATCAATCGTTGATCAACTGATCGCGGCCGCTGAGGCATCGAATCTTCGTTACCGGCATCTTATCTTCAGTTATAGAACGTTTATAAAAATGAAGATTCACACAAGGCACGGTCGACATCTCTCTGTTCAAACTCTGACGGTAATCATGATCGCGACAGTTCTTTCGGCGACTTCGGGATTCGCACAAACGGCGCCAAAGGTCTTTGCGGTCGAGCTGGTCGTTACAAAGGACAAGAAGTCTGTCGAGACCGACGCGGACCTCACATTTTCCGAGACGTCTTTCAAGATCGTTCCCGACAAGACCTCGTTCAGCGGGTCGACAGTCGAGATCAACTACGCGGACGTGAAATCGGCCGACCACTCGTATTCAAAAAAGCCGATGCTCTCGATCGGCGGTGCCGTTGCGACCGCGATTCTGATCGGTGCCATCTTCGCCGTTCCATTCCTGTTCATCAAGAAAAAGAAACACTGGATGACAGTCCGATCCGACGACAAATACGCAGTCATCAAACTCGGTGACCGCAATTTCCGGCAGATAGTCGCCGAATTCGAGACCCGAGGCGTCAAGGTCGCCGACCTGAAGGAAGCTGATAAGTAGTGAAAGCGGCCGCAAAGCCGAGATTATTCCCAAATGTTCAGCACTCTTATGCCGGCAGGAATAAAATCGTCCTCGTTTCGCGTGACGAGCGTCATGCCGCGGGCGAGAGCGGTCGCGGCCATCAACGAATCTATGACCGGCATCGGACGGCCTTTGGATTCGAGATCCGCGATCATCTCACCCCAACGGCGAAGAGTCTCGGTGTCCAGATCGAGAATTCTGCGGTCAAATCGTGCTATCAACGCATCTACGAATGCGGCAAGGTTAGTCTTACGATTCGACGGCGGCATTTTGCAGATACCTTTATCCAACTCGCCGATTGTTAGCACACTGATGTACAGCGAATCGTCCGCTTGCTCGTCCACCCAGGCGAGAACTTTCGCGGACGGGGCCGGCTTTCTATATTCCGATAGAACACAGGTGTCGAGTAGATAATTCACTTGACCGTCTTCCCTGTGAATTCCTCACTATCAAAGTCGATTGTCGGACGCCCCATGTCTTTATCACGCGTAAGGTCGAGTTCGTCGCCGATGCCATGTAGCGGACTGTTCAATAGAAACTCGCTTAAACTTTCCTTCTTAGCCGTTAGCCGCTTGTATTCGCCAAATGAAATAACAACGGCTGTTGCCGTGCCGTTCTTTGTGATCAACTGAGGTTCGCCCTTGGCTGCATTGGCGATGACCTCACTGAATTTATTCTTTCCCTCAAAAACGGACAGCTCTTTCATGTTAAACCCTCTCTGGCTTAGCTAGCCTGGCTATAATATAGTGTATTTGTCCTTTCGGACGCAAGAAAAAAGCGCGACCTCTCGAAATGTTGGCCTCAAACAGCCGATTACACCTTTGATTTAGCCGGATATCTTGATCCAGAGGATGTGTCGCGTTGCGGTCTGAGATTTTTCACACGGTTCTTGGTTTCGCTGGCTTCCTCTGCTATGTTTTCAGATGACCGGCCCTACATTTGCAGAATTTCGGAGCACATTCATGAAAATCATCTCGTTCGCGTTAATGATCATCGTCCTCGGCCTGTCGGCGGCGGCTCAGGTTAAGCAGCCCGCGGTGGCGTTCGATCCGTCGTACAAGTCTGCGGAGTTTACCGATCCCGCCCGCCTCGACAGGATCAAGCTCACATTTCCCGCGATCGAGAAGATATATAAGGAATATGCCGCCAAGAACCACTTTCCCGGCATCGCGTTTGGCATTGTCGTCGACGGCAAGCTCGTTTTCAGCGGCAGCGACGGCTTTACCGACATTGAAAAGAAAATACCGGTGACATCGTCGTCGCTGTTTAGGATCGCTTCTATGAGCAAGAGCTTTACGGCGATGGCTATTCTCAAACTCCGCGACGACGGCAAGCTGAGTCTGGACGATCCCGCATACCTTTATGTACCTGAATTAAAGAACCAGAAATATCCGACGGCCGATTCGACGCACATCACGATCCGCCAACTGCTGACGCACGGTGCGGGTTTCCCCGAGGATAATCCCTGGGGCGACCGGCAACTCGCGGACACGAACAGGGAACTTTCCGAGCTACTCGAACGGCAAATATCGTTCTCGAACCCGCCTGGAATTGCGTACGAATACGCCAATCTTGGCTTCGCTCTGCTCGGCCGCATCGTCACCAAAGTGTCCGGCAAACCATATCAGCAATATATCCGCGAGAACATCTGGCGGCCGCTCGGGATGAACACCTCGGAATGGGAGTATGCCAACGTCGATCCCGACAAGCTTGCGCACGGCTACCGCTGGGAACGCGAGCGTTGGAACGAAGAGACGCTGCTTCACGATACGGCGGACGGTTCGTGGGGTGCGATGGGCAGCATGATCTCGTCGATCGACGAATTTGGCAAATACATGGCGTTTCACCTCTCGGCATGGCCGCCGTCGAACGCCGCCGAAACAGGGCCGATCAAGCGGGCGTCGGTCCGCGAGATGCATCATCCGTGGCGTTTTAACAGTCTGAACCCGAATTTCAAATATCCCGGCGGACGAGTGTGTGCCACCGCGGGTGCTTACAGCTACGGCCTGGGCTGGCTGCGTGATTGCGACGAAAGGGTCTATGTTGGCCACAGTGGCGGGCTGCCGGGCTTTGGCAGCCAATGGCGTGTGATGCCCGAATACGGCATCGGCGTCGTAGCTTTCGGCAATGTCACCTACGCGAGCCTCGGCGGCGTTAACCTGCAGGTTCTCGACCTGATGATCCGCGAGGCCGGCCTCAAACCGCGGCAGTTACCTGTCTCGGCGATCCTTGCCAAACGCAAGGCCGAACTGCTGAAGGTCATCCCGGCGTGGGACACGGGCGAAAAGAGCGGCATCTTTGCCGAAAACTTCTTTCCCGATAACCCGATCGATCTGCTCAAAAAAGAGTACTCCGAACTCTGGGCAAAAGCCGGCAAGGTCATCGCCGTCAGGGAACTGATCCCCGAAAACCAACTCCGCGGCCGCTTCATCATCGAATGCGAAAACGCAAACATCGAGGTCTACTTCACCCTAAGCCCCGAAAACCCGCCGCTGATTCAGCAACTCGATGTCCGCGAGGTCGCGAAGAAGTAGTAGGTTTGTAAGGACGTGGATGACCCCCGGACTACCCGGCCGCGAGCCGATCGCGAAGCCACCCGGCAAGGTCGTCTTCGGTAAATGTCCCTTCGGCGAGGTTTAGAAAGGTGATGTATTTATCCTGCGGAGTTGCGGTTAGTTGATAGCCGTTTATTACCAGGAATGTCTCCATAACGACATAACCGGTTCGTTTGTTGCCGTCAATAAAAGGGTGGTTTTTGATAATCCCGAATGCATAGGCAGCGGCAAGTGTTGCTACGTCAGCATCCGGTTCATAGGCGGCAATGTTCTCCGGCCTTGCAAGCGCAGATTCAAGCAAACCGATATCGCGAATTCCGGAACCGCCGCCGTGCTCTGCAAGTTGCAATTGGTGTATCGCGGCGACGCGATCGATTTTTAGCCAACGCATCATTCCGCCAGCTTTCGCAATAGGTCGCGATTTTCACGCATCACTTTTTGAGCGACTGCCATATCATCGGCAAATTCAGGATCATACGCCGTTAGCTCGATGCCGTTTGGCGTATCGAGAGCATAGAGCGTGTCGCCCTTCTGCACACGGAGGCGTTCCAGTATCTCACGCGGCAAAACGATCCCCGCCGAATTGCCGACCGTTGTAATTTTAAGTGTATTTGCCATAACTGCATTATAACGAGGGTTATAATGTGAGGTCAAGAAAAAACACACATTAAAAAAGCCCGCCTTTTCTTGCGGGCTCTTCTGCCGTTTCTACCTATCCAGCTTCTTTCCGGCGTTGCTGATCGCGTCGCCGACGGCATCGACGGCGTCGCCGACTCCGCCTTTTACCTTGCCCCACGTTTCCTGAGTGTGGCCGGCGGCGTTTTGGGCTTCGCCTTCGGCTTCGAGGCGTTCGTTGCCGGTGGCTTCTCCGGCTTTATCTTTTACCCAACCCTTTGCCTGTTCCCATTTGCCTTTGACTTCGTCTTTATTTGGTCCTGTCATACTGGATCCTCCTGAACTTTCTTTCTACACGGCTATTTTATTTCGTTTGGATAATGCCCGTATGTTCGTTGGGACACAAACTTAAACGGAGCGGGCGTGTAAGCTAGTTTCCAAGGAGAATTATATGAACACATTTGACAGCCCGGAAACGAACACACCGAAAGACCCTGTAACAAAGCCTGAGGTGCCGCAAACGACAAATCCGACCGAGCCCGAGGGAACGCCTGATCCGCCTGCTGTGCCGGAAGATCCGTATCCGGTTACCGATCCACCGATCGAACCCGATACCGCACCCGCACCGGCCGAGGATCCATTACCATCCTTCCCCGAACCGATTCCGGGAACTCAGCAAGACGTGCTATTCAAATAACAGCTGTTGCCAAATGAATGAAGCCTCGCCGATCACTCGGCGAGGCTTTTCTGGTTACTTCCGGCTGTCGGCTAATTATTCACCGATCGCCATTTCTTTGTCGGCTTTCTTTTCGCGTTTGAGGCCGCCGATCTGGACCATGGGTTCGGCTTTGATCTGGGCTTTGTCCATGACCATTTGCTGATAGAGTTTACGCATCATCTGCATTTCCTCGGCAGCGGTCTTGGGGCCTTCCATTTCCGGCTTGTTCGGACGGGAAAGATCGACCTCGTTGAGGTTTAGGTTGTGCGAAGCGTCGCCGAGCTCGACTTCCTTACCGCGTGCAAACACTTCGTGGCGGCCGTGCTCTTTGTACCACTGAGCGACGGTCGCATTTTGGTGCATGTGCTCAATGATGTTTCTCCAGCCAATGCCGGTGTTATATGCACAGAACGAAATTTCGCCCTCTTGCGTGCCGTACGGGATGATGCACATTTCGGTGCGGCGGAAATCGTAGTTAAAGAGATCCTGGAACCACATACCTGCGATAAACAGGAAGTTCCACGGGTCCTGACGGCGTTTTTCGATGTCCTCGATCGTACGATCGGGGCCGACCTTGCCGTAATCTTTGCCCGACAAGCCAAACGACTTGTCAAACTTCATCAGGATGCCCTTGAGCGTCAACGACTTCGGCGCTCCGTAAGGATTGTAGTTTTTGAGCAATGCGAGGCCCATCATGATATTCGAGAACCACTTGCCGCGGTTCGTATCGGTGATGTGCTGCATGTCGGTGACGAGGCCCTGAATGTTCAGGAACTGCGGCACCGGTGCCATTTCCTTGGTTTCTTTGTTGACCATCACGGCCGTGCCGACGCCGCAATTCGGGTGGCAGCCGCAGCTGACCTGTCCCCAATCGCTTTCCGGCCCGTGGACGACGTCCGCAAAATCGGCAAACGCTCCCATCAGCGAAAGCGGGAACCAGTCACGCGTCGGTTCAGTGATGCCGACCTGATCCTGCACGTCATGTGCAAGGTGAGCAAGAGTATAACGCTGCTGCAGACGACGCTGCTCGGTAATGTGCTCGTCGCGGCCCGTGAACGACACTGGCTGGAACGCGATGAACGAGATCTTCTTGGGATTCTCGAGAGCAAAGCGGATGATCGTGCCGACCTGATCGTTGTTGACGCCGTTGACGAGCGTTGTGACCAGGATGATGTCGACGCCGGCTTCGTGCAGGTTGTTGATCGCACGGAGCTTGACGTCAAACAGGTTGCCGATCTGGCGGTGCGAGTTGGCGTCGTTGCCGATACCGTCGAACTGCAGATAGACAAAGCGAAGGCCAGCCTCAGCTGCTTCGCGGCAAAATTCTTTCGATTTAGCAAACTCAATTCCGTTGGTCGCGGCCTGGACCGAGTTGTAACCGACCTTACGGGCATAACGCACGGCATCGAGGAAATAAGGCGACAATGTCGGCTCACCGCCCGAATACTGCACCGACATCTGGCGACGCGGTTTGATCGAGATAGCGTTGTCGAGGATCTCGGCAACGTCTTCCATCGACAGCTCGTGAACGAAACCAACCTGGTTTGCGTCCATAAAGCACGGATCGCACATCATGTTGCAGCGGTTTGTCAGATCGACAGTCAAAACCGCACCGCGGCCGTATTTGATCGTCGACGAACCGTGATTGTGCAGCTTTTCGTCGTTGTGCGACTGAATGTCGCGGCCCGGGAAGAGCGATTCGATATGCGTCAGGAACTTCGAGTCGATCGCCATCAGATCTTCGATGCGGCCGTGGTCAGGGCATTCCTTGACCATCCACACCTGTCCGTCGCGTTCGATGATCTCGGCCTTGATCTCACCAACCTTTTCATTGACCAGCGTCGAGACGTCACGCTTTCCGGCGAGGATCTCTTCGCGTGCCTCAATGACACAGTTTGGGCAAAGACTGTCCGTCTGCCGCGGAAAGCCGAGCGTCGGCTTTGATTTCTGCCACGATTTCAGGATCGGCTTGTCCGACCACTTCGGGGTGAATGAAGGGTTCGGCTTAAACTGGTTAACCGACTTAACCGCATTAAACAAACCACTTGCGACGTATGTCAGTCCTTTTTCAAAATGCTTTACAGGTCTCATATATATTCAATTCTCCAAATATCGTTTTCACGATAGCTCACGGTTAGTTAATTTTCTTATTCAATGGTGAGCGAATAAAAGCGCAATCACGTGCGAGTTTGCAAGAACCGTGCCACGCTCCCGTCCGCCGGAAAGTTCGGCGTAAATCGTTATAAATACGGCGGTTAGGTGCCCAATATGTATATCCGGGCCGAAATCCGCATTGTGTCGTTTAGACACAATGCGGTAGGACAAGGTTGTCTCGGTTCTATTTGATACACATTTAGCGTGTCGTAATAAACTCCTTAACCAAAATCAAACACGACGGCAGACATGCTTAAGTCAGCGCGCTTAACACGCCCGGGCCGCATAGGCCACGATCTCCCCAAAGTGCTGTAAACCTATGAAAATACTAATTATATTGACAAGATAACAAAACGTACATATAATGTACACACTTAAGCACACAAATCAGGTCATGCATTAGGTATAGTTCTGTAACATGTTGCAAATAAAAGATATAAGGCTGCAAAAATATCGCTTTACAGATGATTAATACTGTGGTAAATTTTCAAACACCTTAAGGGAAAATGGGTCGCAGTCTAATCTACATCCTGAGAGGGTAAGATCAACAATTTGGGTTTGGGGGGCAGACGCTCCGGATAGTGACAGTTTCTTGACTTCTGGATATGTCCATACGCTTTGGAACATCGGGCTGGCGAGCGATCATCGCCGATGATTTCACATTTGAGAATGTACGGCTCGTTACCGAAGCGATATGCAGTTATTTGAATGGAAGTCAGTCTGATAGTGAAAGAACGCTGATCGTCGGACACGATTCGCGGTTCATGGGTGAGAAATTCTCATCCGTTGCCGCCGAGATCGCCGCACGCAAAGGCTTCCGGGTGCTGTTGTGCACCGGGCCGACGCCGACGCCGACCATTTCGCACGCGATCAGGCAGCAGCGGGCTGCCGGCGGGCTGAATTTTACAGCGTCGCACAATCCGCCTGAGTATCAGGGCATCAAATTCTCGACCGCGGATGGTGCACCGGCCCTGCCGGAGATTACCTCGCAGATCGAGGCGGGGATCGACGCTAGGGTAACCGCAGCGGACGCTCAGGGCGGTTCGGTCGAAGATTTTGACCCGCGGCCGGCATATCTCGCAGATCTTGGGCTCAAGATCAGGTTTGACACGATCGCAGCGGCAAAGGGCCGATACGCCTACGACGCACTTTGGGGCACGGGCCGCGGATATTTGAATAAGGTCCTCATGGACCACGGGTTAGAGGTCGAGACGATCCACGATTGGCGTGACGTCACGTTCGGCGGGCGGTCGCCCGAACCGGGCAAGGATCACCTTGACGAATTGCGGGCCGCCGTTACCGGCAAAGGGCTGACCATGGGGCTGGCGACGGACGGCGACGGAGACAGGTTTGGCGTGATCGACGCCGACGGAACGTTTATCGAGCCCAATCAGCTCGTTGCGTTATTGACAGATTACCTGGCGGGGAGCCGCGGTTGGACACAGGGCGTTGCACGCAGCGTGGCAACATCGCACCTGGTCGACAGGGTCGCAAAAGAGCGTGGCATCAAGCTCTACGAAACGCCGGTCGGTTTTAAGTTCATCGGCGAATTGATAAACAGGGACGAGATCATCCTCGGCGGTGAGGAATCGGCGGGCCTCTCGATACGCGGGCATTACCCCGAGAAAGACGGCGTTCTGGCCTGTCTGCTGGCGGCCGAGGCGGTCGCGGCACGCGGCACGAGCCTGACCGAGCAGCTCGAGGACATTTACCGACGCGTCGGCCGGCTTGAGTCGGGCCGGATCGGGGTCAGGCTGACACCCGAGATCGCCGCGAAATTGAAAGATAAGCTTGCACGCGAGCCGAATGAGATCGCCGGACGCAAGATTGACAGTATTAACCGGATGGATGGGGTCAAGTTTCTCTTTGCCTCAGGAGCGTGGATGCTGATGCGTCCGTCCGGGACCGAGCCGATGGTCAGGATTTACGCTGAGAGCGAGTCCGCGGCCGACCTCGAACGCCTGCTCGAAGAGGGCCGTTCGTATTTGATGGATTAGACGCCGCCCGTGGCGGCAAACGAGTAACGATGAGAGCGAGAAAGACGAGCAAAAATACGAGTACGCGTCGGGCACGGTCGGTGCCGATGTGGGCTGCATTTGCGATCGTCATTTCGATCTCAATAATGCTCGGGCTGACCATTAATTACCGTGCTTTTTCGGTAATGAGCAGCGAGCAGATCGAGCATGAGCAGCTTTCGACCAAGATCCAGAGCATCACGGACGAAAATCTGCAGCTCCAGGAGGAGATCCATAGCCTGAAGAGCGACGCCCGCGTTATCAAACGCGAAGCACAACGCCTCGGCCTTGCTCCTCGCGAAAAAGTTTCGGTGCCGACGAATTAAGCGAACGCGAAGACGCTTGTTCGTAGGCACAATTGCCTGCCAATTGAAAATACTGCCTTTTGCCCTTCATCTTCGCGAGGCCTACAGCAAAGCCTTTCTGATAATTAGCGGTTTGAGTTTCCCGAACTCAAGCCGCACTTCCTTTTTAAAGCTGCGAAAAGTCAATGCTGCTCGAAGATGATTCGGATAGAATCGATAGCCGACCGAGCCATCGTTCCTATTCCTCTCCCGGAAGACCGGTACAGGTCCGGAACATAAATCGTCGGCAAATTCGACCGTGGCGAAAAGGTGGACCAAACGGGTCCATATTGTGCCTCTGCCTAAACTACCCATAGCCGGAACCAGCCCGAATTACAATAATTCAGGCTCGACCGCCATACATTCCATGATAATGATCTTCTTCAACTGGACCCCACAAGGAAAATTCTGTGCTTACGATGTTTGAAAGAAATATATTGCCTAAAAGTAGAAAAGCTGTTAGTTTTCTCAAAAAGCTCAAGCTTAGCCGATTTTGAACAGAAGCGTTCCGGCAACTTCTATTTGGTGGCTTAGAATAAGGTCCAAACAAGAGGAGAATGGATGAAACTCTTATCATTCACGGTATTTTCGACTCTTTTCGCAGTTCTGTTTCAGTATTCGGCAGGCGTGACTTTGGCTCAATCTTCGTCGCGGGTGAACGTTATTGCGTATAGGAACGGGCAAATAGAGCGGCGGCAATTCAGTTTTCCAAACACGGCAATCGCAACGCCCCGGCCAGTTTCGACCTCAGACGAATATTCGACCCGGTTTTCTGAGCATACTGTTGACAGCGAGGCTGACACCAGTGATCTGAATCTCTCAGATGGATCTTGTGGCGACATTGCCGGACAGTGCACTCTGCGTGCGGCCATCGAACAAGTAAACGCGAACGGTGCCGGCATTGTTAGATTTTCATTTTCGAGGCCCACTGTTATCGAGTTAACACGGGGTCCGATCACAATCGCACCTACAAATGGTGAAATTACGATCGAAGGGCCAGGAGCAGATCTACTTACGATAATGCGGAGCACCAATTTTGCAACTCCTAAGTTCCGCATTTTTCAAACTTCCTCAGCCAGCCATCTCATAACGCTTACAGGTATGACTCTGGAAAATGGTGGAGGAATTTCCTTTTTAACCGATCTTGAGGGCGGTTGTATCTATGTCCCTCTTGGTACTGTAATGCATTTAGATCAAATGGTGGTTCAGCAATGTAGTTCGGATTTTGGAGGCGGGATCTCAACAAGAGGTAATTTGTACATCAACCGGTCGACGATCAGGAACAACACGGCAAGATTAGGTGGAGGAATATTCGTTGGCGAGGAGGGAACACTCACAATTTCAAACTCAACCATCAACAACAATGGGGGCAATCAGGGCGGCGGAATAAATAACAATGGCGATTACATGACCTTGACGATAACGAACTGCACTATTTCTAACAATTTCGCGACGCTAGATGGCTTTCCTGACAGTCCTGCTCATGGTGGCGGGATTTTTAATTATGGCCCATTGGTCTTAACGAACGTTACGATAGCCGGAAACATAGGTATTCCATATGCTGGTGGAATTGCCGATTGGGCGAGTATCTATGGTTTAGGGCCATCACAAATACGCAACACGATCATAGCAAACAACTCGTCCGATACTTTATTCGATATATTTACCTACGGGCTCATTTCAAACGGGAATAACTTGTTGGGAGCCGGACCGATCAATGGAATGGAAGATGGAATAGATGGCGACATCGTCGGGACATATGAACTGCCTCTAAATCCACTTCTTGATCCGCTTAGCAATAATGGCGGACCGACAGCGACTCACGCACTATTAGCCGGAAGCAGGGCAATCAACAAAGGCAATAAATGCGTTTTTGAAGGCACATGTTTATCAACGCCGCTGCTTACGGATCAGCGTGGTGTGGGGTTCGCTCGAAGGATCGGCATTTCGGTTGATATCGGTGCTTTTGAATCCGATTCTTCGGTCACGATGCGTAGAACGCCGTTTGATTTTGACGGCGATGGAAAGAGCGATCCTTCGGTGTACAGGCCGTCGGCCGGAGAATGGTGGTGGCTGAAGTCATCAAATGGCAACACTGGTGCCGTGCAATTCGGTATCTCAACGGACAATGTTGCGTCTGCGGATTATACTGGCGACGGCAAGACGGATGTGGCGTTTTGGCGACCATCGACGGGGCAGTGGTTCGTGCTGAGAAGCGAGGATTTTTCGTTCTTTGCGTTTCCGTTCGGTGCCACTGGTGACGTTCCTGTTCCGGCTGATTATGATGGTGACGGAAAGGCGGATGCCGCGGTGTTTAGGGAGAGTTCGTTGACCTGGTTTATCAGCAAGTCGTCGGGCGGGACGGATATTGTCGGGTTTGGCGCGGCCGGAGACAAACCGGTGAACGCCGATTACGACGGAGACGGTAAGGCCGACATTGCGGTGTTCAGGCCCAATGGAGCCAATGGAGCCGAATGGTGGATCCGCCGGAGTTCGAACGCGTCTGTTTTTGCGACGCAGTTTGGATCGCCGACCGACAAAGCCGTTCCGGCCGACTACACCGGCGACGGTAAGGCTGACATCGCGTTCTGGACCCCATCGAACGGGAACTGGTTTATCTTGAGGAGCGAGGACCTGTCATATTTCGCGTTCCCGTTTGGCTCATCTACGGATATCCCCGCTCCGGGTGATTACGACGGCGACAGCAAAACGGACGCAGCGGTGTTCCGGCCTTCGAATTCGACCTGGTATGCTAACCGATCAACGGCCGGCTTGCTGATGCAACAATTCGGCTCCACCGGCGATGTCCCGATCCCGAGTGCATATGTGCGTTGATGCGATAGTGCGAGGCGTCGCGACCAATTGCACGGTGAGAAATTGACCGCAGATGGCCGCGGATGGATGCAGATAGGATCAATTCCTATTCGCGTTATCTGCGTGATCGGCGGTCAGTTTTTTAACCACTGGAACGCATCGCCGTCCGGCTTTGTCTTTTTCCAGTGTGCGGAGCACACGGCAATAACTCTAGCTACACATGGAGCGGGAACCGCGGAATGTGTAGAAACGAGTCAACCAGTAGGCGAGAGTGTGTAACACGCGGCATCAGTCCCATAAGTAGCGGTCGTCAAAATCGATCTGATGAAGCCGTAGAAGTTGACGGTATTCGTCCTCGTAAGTCTGCTTCTGGTGATGAAGCTTTTGTCGCTGGATGTATTCACGAACCCTATCGACGTTCGATTCGCTCACGCTAAAGACTCCGAATCTTCGCTGCCAGCGGAATTTGGGCTCGTGGGTTAGCCGGGCCCACTTTGACGAATTCGCCTTTACTTCTCTCATGAGGTCCGAGATCGCGATTACCGGCGAGAGCCGCGTGAGCATATGAACATGCTCAGGCATGCCGTTTATTTCGATAGGCTCGCTTTTGTGTCCACGAATAATACCGCCGAGATACCGATACATTTCATCCTCCCACGAATGGGCGATCAGCGGCAGATGGTCTTTGGTACCAAAGACAATATGAAAATAGAGTTGCGCGTAGGACATTCTGTAATGCCGCGTGTTTCACACGCTGGAGTTTACTTCGAATTTACTACAGGTTCCGTTTCACTTCACCTGTAGCTAGCGCTATTTCGCATGCTCCGCACGCGAGCCCGCGGCCACGAATCTTCAGCCATTCCAACCATCACGGCTTACGATCTCTCGTTACATTTTTATATCCATCACCTGTTTCGTTTTGCGGCTTTTTTCGGCCATGAAGCCCATGATGTGACTTTCGATCGATTGGTCGATGGTTGAGGTCAGCAATGACGGGTCTTTTTTGGAAACTGCTGTCAGCCAATCATTTACGAGCCGCCAATCGCCGCCGCCGTGCCCGTCGGAGTCCTGTTTCCATTCGGTCTTTTTACCGGTCAGAAAATCGGTGTGCGTCATCGCGGTCATATCGCCGACGACATCGCCGAGCGTCCCCATCACGCGGGTACGCCTGCCGCTGTATGAGGTAAATGCCTCCATCGAAAACGACGCCGTGACGTTGTCTGCAAACAAGATGTTGGTCGTGTAATGGTCGGGCTGATCGTTCTCCATTCGATAGACGCATCTGCCGTAATTGGTTGTCTTTAGTTGGTTTAAGATAAAGTCGCTGTGTTCCTCTTTCTTTTCGGGCATGTCAAAGACATACGTCCAACTTCGTTTGCGGTGATAGACGCTCAAGGCTGAATACGGGCAGGAACTTTCGACCTTACAGCCGTCCGTGCAGCGGGCGGTGCTGCCCTCGGGGGCATTTTCCTTCTTAAACCAGCTCAGATCGCCAAATGCCTGAATGCTCTTGCTCGGTTTACCGAGCATCCAGCGGAGTATGTCCAGATCGTGACACGATTTTGCCAAAATGATCGGCGTGGTCTTTTTGCTGTTGTGCCAGTTGCCGCGAACGTACGAGTGGCTCATGTGGATATGTTCGATCGGTTCAAAGTGCTGGACACTGACAACTTTGCCCAAAACTCCGCTCTGGATCAGTTCACGCAGCTTGATGAAATACGGCGCGTAACGCAAAACGTGACAGACGGCAACGATCCGTTTGGTCTTTTTCGCCAATTGCAAAATGTCCCGGCATTCTCTTTCGCTCGGCGAGATCGGTTTTTCCAGCAGAATGTCATAGCCCATCTCGAGGGCTTTCATACACGGCGCGTAATGCAGATTGTCCGGCGTGGTAATGATTATCGCATCGGCAAATTTCGGACGTTCAAAGACGCGTTCCCAGGTGTCAAAACGATTCTTTTCATCAATATTGTGCTTCTTTGTATATCGTTCGTTTCGCAGTTTGATCGGCTCTGCAACGCCAACGATATCCAGATTATTCGGGTATTGCACGGCATAATTTCCATAGACATTTCCTCTCGCACCGGCTCCTAAAGTGATTGCGGTGATCGGCTTATCTAGCTCCAGATCAGCCTTAAAATTCGGGAAACTCTCAGGAATAAATTCCGCGTCCGATCCGGAAAATGCACTCGCGGGCATTACCAAACCGGCTCCGAGCGTCAAGGAAAGCGTCTTCAGCAGGTCACGGCGGTTCAATTTGTTTGTCATATATTTTGAGCAGATCGTTGAAATTTGCTCTCTACTATACCAATGTTTGCAAGATCCGGTAAGCACGAGCGTAAACCGTGGCCGGTCCCGCATATTGTGAATTGTAGTTGACGATCCGCCTGACGGACTTAGCGCTTGTCGCAGAGCCGCGGCAATGCCTCACGCTGGGGATCCGCCAACGCACGAGTCCACCGCGTGTTTGGGTGACATGTCAGGCCTCGCTCCCAAATCACGTCGTCACGGTTGACACCGATGATACAATAAATGTGACAGAAGTCGATCTTTGAAAACCAAACCAAACAGGACGATACAAGTGCCGAAAAAATTTGAAAAATCGGTGGGACAGCGGGACAGTTGGCTTAAATTCAGCACTTAGAACGTTTAGCCTGTCCCAACTAACCTAAGTTATCTGTCCCAGATGCGTAAAGTGTTGATAGAACAAATGTTAATAACGATTCGGATTATTAAAGATTCCTACTTAGTGGGAAATAGTCGGAAATAGTGGGAAAGAGTAGGAAAATGTCGAATTTCGAACGTCGAATATCGAATGTTCGACGTCGCCGAAGACCCAACTAAAGTTAGTACTCCAAACTCTCTGAAAAAAACTCTCCGGTCTCTGCGTGAACCTGATCTTTACCGCAAAGTACGCAAAGGTGAATGCAAAGGCCGCAAAGAAGAGAGCAAAGCAAAAAGAAATGGTAAAAAGCCAAGTTAACATCGACGGACTTGGGGCGTGGGACGTGGAATTTGGATCCCGGGACTAAACGGCCTCCCCGGACTTCCAGGCCTCTGAATTGGTCAAAGTGCGGCGACGGGATTAAACTAGGACTTTTGCTAATTATGCACTATCACTTGATCGGAATTTGCGGCACGGCGATGGCGAGTCTAGCCGGGATGTTGCAGTCGCGTGGGCACCGGGTGACCGGTTCGGACCAAA
Source organism: Pyrinomonadaceae bacterium (assembly GCA_017983495.1). Classification (GTDB taxonomy): domain Bacteria; phylum Acidobacteriota; class Blastocatellia; order Pyrinomonadales; family Pyrinomonadaceae; genus OLB17. Next base: position 117,314 of record JAGOBH010000005.1, read on the forward strand.
ATGTTTATCCGCCGATGTCGACGCAGCTTGAAGCCTTGGGCATCGAGATAATGTCCGGCTACAAGGCAGAGAACACAGATCTTGAACGCGATATCACGGTCGTCGGCAACACCATAATGCGCGGCAACCCCGAGCTTGAGGAATTGTTGAACCGCAAACTAGTCTATCGCTCGCAAGCCGAAACGGTTCGGGAGGAGTTCATTCGCGGGCGTCACTCTCTGGTCGTTGCCGGAACGCACGGCAAGACCACGACGACCAGCATCGCGGCTTGGGTGTGCGAGGTCGGCGGACTCGACCCGACGTTTCTGGTTGGCGGTATTGTGCAGAATTTTGGTGCCAGTTTTCGCGTGACCGAAGGCGAGCATTTTGTCATCGAGGGCGACGAATACGATACGGCATTTTTCGACAAAAAGCCGAAATTCATGTCCTATCTGCCCGAGATCGCGATCGTGGGAAACATCGAATTTGACCACGCTGATATCTACAAAGACCTCGACGCGATCAAATGGCAATTCTCGCGTCTGATGAATCTCGTTCCCGGCAATGGCCGCCTGATCTGCGGTATCGATTCGCCCGCGGTCGTCGAAGTTTTGGCGTCGATGGAGGGCAAACTCTACACGACGGTCGAAACGTATGGCTTGAGCGACGCCGCCAAATGGCAGGCCCGCGATATTGAATTTACCAGCGAGGGCACACGGTTCAAGGTATACAAGAGGGCAGAGGCCAGCGATCAACGCACTGCGAATGACGAACAGCCGTGGGGCGAATTCACCACCAAGATGATCGGCGAATTCAACGTTCGCAATTGCCTTGCTGTCATAATTGCGGCCGACGCCTGGGGCATTTCGCACGAGAAAATTCAGGAGGCTTTTGATACTTTCAAGTCGGTCAAGCGCCGAATGGAGGTCCGCGGTATCGAGCGCGGCGTGACGGTGATCGATGATTTTGCACACCATCCGACCGCCGTTGATGAGACGTTGAAAGCATTGCGGCAGCGTTATGTCGATAATCGCCTGATCGCTGTCTTCGAGCCGCGTTCGCGTTCGTCCCGGCTGTCGGTTTTTGAGGAACAATATAAACGAGCGTTTGCCCACGCCGACCACGTAATCATCGCCGGGGTGTTCAACCCGGAGGACGCCAAACGCTTCGGCGACACATTGCTCGACGTGGAAAAGCTCGTATCGGATATCGCCGCTTCGGGCAAGGAGGCGTCAACTTTCCCCGACGCCGACGCCATCGTCGAACATCTCGCCCCCGAACTCCGCGACGGTGACGTGGTTGCCGTAATGTCGAACGGCGGATTTGGCGGGATACATGAGAAGCTACTGTTGGAACTGAGAACGTGATGGATCATTTCCGAAGGTGGAAAAATAATTTTTCTTGCCTAAATCGGCAAAAAATATCATAATTCTGATTGTTTTCGCTCTCGTTGCTATCAATGTCTGATGCACCCGTCCGGTAATTTGAAGCGGCGTTTTTCGGTTCGGTCTAGAGAGTCGGCGTTCTTTGGATACTGAAGCAGTTAAATTTTTTGAGTTGGGCGTGCCGCGGTTTGGACGGAAGGTCTCACAGGAATTTCTCCACATTGCCTGCCATTTTTGCTTCGCATAACATTCGGAAAAAGAGGAAATGGGAACTAAATTATACGTTGGAAATCTGTCTTTTCGTGTTTCAAACGAGGATCTTCAGGATCATTTTTCGGCGGCCGGCGTGGTCGAATCGGCGAACGTCGTTCACGATCGCGAAACCGGGCGTTCGCGTGGATTCGGATTTGTCGAAATGGCGACCGAGGACGAAGCAACGGCAGCGATAGCTCAGTTTAACGGCCAGGAGTATGACGGACGAAATATGGTCGTTAACGAAGCTCGTCCGCGTGAAAACGGAGGCGGCGGAGGCGGTAATCGTGGAGGCCGCGGCGGAGGCGGCGGCGGATATGGCGGCGGAGGCGGACGCGACCGAGGTGGTGACCGTGGCGGCGACCGCGGCGGTTATGGCGGCGGCGATCGCTGGTAAGCTAATGAAATAGGTTAAAAGTGAAAAGGTGAAAAAGTTGCAGTTGGTAAAGACACGGCTTTTTCACTTTCTCACTTTTTCACATTTTAACGTTGGTCAGTCGATCGTTCCGTTAAAATTGGCGAGGTAGACGACAATGTCGTCGATCAGCGATGTCCGCATACGAGTTTCGGCAACGCCATTTACGATGATCGATACAACCAACTCTTCGCCGGCGGCCGTCTTCACGTATCCCGAGAGTGCCGAGACCTGATCGATCGTGCCTGTCTTGCCCCGGATATTGCCCGCGGCGGCAGTGCCCTTGAAACGGTTTCTCAACGTGCCGTCAACACCGCCGATCGTCAAGCTGTCCCGCCAGACCTGCGAAAATGGGCTTTGTTTTGCCATGTAAGTATAAAGCGTGACGACGGCCGACGGGGTGATCAGATCGTGTCGCGACAGTCCGCTGCCGTCGTATTGGATGATGCCGTCTGCCGGTACGCCGATCTCGCGTAAGAATGACCGCACCACGCCGATGCCCAAGGTCGAACTGTCGGCCTTCGCATCATTTTTCCGGCCGATCTGTTCGCCAAGTGTCCAGAGTATCGTCTCGGTGTACATATTCTGGCTCGGCTTCATCGTCTTGGCCGCGATCACGGAAAATGGCGGCGATTCGAGGCTGGTGATGTTTACCGACGGCACCGGCGGACAGGTCGGGCAGATGGTACGGAGCGTATCGTCTGCGACCCTGCTTTTTCCAGTCACGGTGATGCCTTTTGATTCGAGCCTTTGTTTGAGCAGTGCGACAAATAGCTCGGCGACATTGGTCATGGCGATCGAAGTACTGTATTCGGCGTCACCCGCCGGCATCGTGCCGCTGATCTCGATGACGTTTTGATTGATCAGTTTCACGACGCTGAGGTTGCGTTTTGTTCCGCGGGCAGTCGTCACACAGGAGTTGACGATCCGCATAAGGCTATTAAATGGTGACACCCGGGCGATGCAGGCGTTGCCGGTCGATCCGGCGATCACCGTCAGATCGACGGCGTTATCATTTAATGGAAGTGCCGAAACCTCGGCACCGTAATATGCCTGAAGATCGTCCCATTCCCAGGTCGCCGGCAGGGCGAAACCGCGGAAATAGCTGACATCGCCGACAATGTCGCCTTCGATCCGCTTGACGCCGGCCATCCGTATTTTTTCGGCGAGTTGGTCGAGCCCTTTGTAATAGTCGCCGTCGGAAAACGACGTCGAGATCGAAACGTCTCCGGCGCCGATGACCGTCAGATTGCCGCGAATGATGCCTTCAGCATCGGGAAGGGCCGGGGCTTTGACATGTGTCATAAAGCGAAACGACGGCGTGAGCTTTTCGATCGCGGTTGCGACCGTGAAGTTCTTCATATTCGACGCCGGCATAAAGTACTTTTCGGCATCGTTTTCAAACAGCACTTTGCCCGAATTGAGCGAGGCGATCTTGATGCCGACACGTCCGCGGCGAACCTCGGGGGCAAACAAGCGCTGTCTGATCTTCGACTGCAAACTCTCGATCGTCTGAACGGCGATCGTCGGTGTCGGCACCGGCGTCGGCGAAGGGTTTGCTGCCGGTGTTGGCGTTGTTCGGGGCCGTGCGATTATCTGACCGTCGATATGGACAACGGTAAAGATCGTCAGCAAGAAAAGACCCAGGATCGCGAGGCGTCGGTGTTGTCTTTGGGGAACGTTCATTGCGGTGATTTTACATCGAAATTCCGGGTGGTCAAAGTCCGGGCTGGGCAGTGATCAAACTGCTTTGAAGTCACAATTGTCAGATGATAAACTGAAACCCTATTTGCGGCGCAGTGTCAGGCGGCTTTGCCGTCGTTATTTTAATACTATTGTTGGGGCTTTATGACGCGAACTATCAAAATAGCGGTCATCGCTATCGTATCGGTTTTTGCCATTTTCATCTTTTTGGATAGGCCATTTTCGCTGGTTGCCAGCGGAGCAGATATCGGACCGTCTATATCAGCACCGACGGGCCTGACGGCCTCCGATGGCGACTATTCAACAAAGATCGGACTTCACTGGGATACGATGCGAGGGGCGACGCTTTACCGCATCTATAGAAATACGACCAATAATTCAGGCTCTGCTACCGATGTCGGAACCACGCCCGCAAATTACTTTTTTGATGCCACCCCGACTGCCGGACAGAGTTATTACTATTGGGTCAGAGCAGAAAACGGTGCAACTACGAGTTTGCTGAGTACGCCGGACCAAGGGTTGAGGGCGATCACTAATATAACGCCGCCGCCGCCTTTCCTGCCGCTCGAACCGCCGCCGGCACCGACCGGAAACCCCGTGACGGCAGCAAAAGCATATCTGGGCAAAGCCTTGTTTTGGGATGAACAATTGTCCTCTACTAAGACGGTCTCGTGCGGCACGTGCCACCAGCCGGCTGCTGGCGGATCGGATCCTCGGTCAACTGTGGCCGGGCTCCGAAGGGTAAATCCGGGGCCGGACAATACGTTTGCAACGGCCGACGATATTTTTGGCTCGCCCGGAGTGCCGCAAAACAATCTCGACGGTACGTATTCGTGGAATTCGTTGTTTGGGTTTAGGGAGCAGGTAACTGGACGTAAGTCGCCGACCTATCTCAACGCGGGATACTCGCACGTCGGGCTCTTTTGGGATGGACGTGCGACGGTGCAGTTTCGCGATCCGATCTCGAACGAACTATTGCTCGACCTTAACGCTTCGCTCGAGAGCCAGTCGGCCGGACCGCCCATGTCATCGTCTGAGATGGCTCACACGAACCGGAACTGGACCCAGGCTGCGGCCCGCATTCAGGCATCTAAACCATTAGCTCTTGCGTACGATATACCGACCGCGCTGAATACATGGATCGGCGGCCGCAACTATCCTGCACTTTTCGAAGAGGCATTCGGTTCCCCTGATGTAACAGCCGCTCGTATCGCCATGGCGATCGCCACTCACGAGCGAACATTGTTCTCGGACAACACGCCGTTCGACCGCGAAGCTCAGGGTGTGTCTGCAATGACGGCTTCGGAGATCAGCGGCAGAAACATCTTCCTGGATCAACAGTGTGCCAATTGCCATGACGGAGCTCTGCTGTCGAATCACTCATTTCACAATATCGGCGTAAGGCCTCAGGCTGAGGATCAGGGGCGCCGTGCGGTGACGAACGATCCTGACGATTTTGGACGATTCAAGACGCCGAATTTGAGGAATATCGAACTTCGCGGCCCGTTCATGCACAATGGCAGATTTGCGACGGTCGAGGATGTTGTCGATTTCTACAACCGCGGAGGTGATTTTGATGCGTCCAATATCGATCACAGCCTTATCCGGCCGCTTAACCTTACGGGACAGGAAAAGGCTGATCTCGCCGCGTTTCTTAAGCGTCCGCTGACCGATCTGCGTGTACAGAACGAACTGCCGCCATTTGATCGGCCAAAGCTCTTTACTGAATCTAATCGCGTTCCCGTCGTTTCCGGTACCGGGCGAACAGGTACGGGCGGTATAACACCGACAGTGACTGCGATCGAACCGCCGCTGGTGGGAAACCCCAGTTTTGCGGTCGGAGTTACGAGCGGGCTCGGTGCAGCACCTGCGGTTTTGGTAATTAACTCGACCGACCCGGGCGTCGGTGCGACCATTCCCGCGACAGGTTCATTTGCACGCGTCGGCGTCACGCTTGGCGGCAGCGGGACAGGCAATGGGTTCGGGTCTGTAAGCCTGGCGATCCCTAACAATCCGGCGCTTGTCGGTCAGACATTTTATGGACGTTGGTATGTGACCGATGCCGGAGCCGCGAACGGATTTGCGGTTTCTCAGGTCTTTCAATTCACTGTCTTCGGCACGGCGACCGGCCCGAGAACGCCCTTCGATTTCGACGGTGACATCAAGACCGACATTTCGATATTCAGGCCCGGACCGGGCGAATGGTGGTATCTGAAGAGTAGCACCGGCGGAAACGCCGCCGCCCAGTTCGGCTCGTCCTCCGATAATTTGACCCCGGCTGATTACACTGGTGACGGCAAGACCGACATCGCGTTCTTCAGGCCGTCGACGGGCTTTTGGTATGTCCTGCGGAGCGATGATTTTTCGTTTTATGCGTTCCCGTTTGGCAGCGCCGGCGACAATCCGGTCCCGGCCGACTATGACGCGGACGGCAAGTCAGACCCTGCGATATTCAGGCCATCGAACAGTACCTGGTACATATCTAATTCAGGCGGCGGCACGACGATATCGCAATTCGGAACAGTCGGCGACCTTCCGGTCACTGCCGATTTTGACGGCGACGGACGCTCGGATATTGGAATATTCAGGCCTTCTTTAGGTCAGTGGTGGATCAGCCGAAGCTCTGCTGGATTACTCGCGGTCCAGTTTGGCCAGTCCGGCGACAAGACAGTTCCCGGAGATTTCACTGGGGACGGTAAGGCAGATGTAGCTTATTTCAGGCCGGCAAATGGCTATTGGACGATCCTTCGAAGTGAGAATATGTCATTTTACGCATTTCCATTTGGAACCAATGGCGATTCGCCGGTTCCGGGGGACTACGATGGCGATGGCAAGTTTGATGCTGCTGTGTTCCGTTCGTCTAGCTCAACATGGTATGCACAACGTTCGACGGCTGGAACTTTGATACAGCAGTTTGGCCAAGCGGGAGATGTGGCGATACCAAACACATATGTCAGATGAACGTAATACATAAAATAAGAAAGAGCGGCTGAATGTTCAGCCGCCCATTTAATTGTTACCCGAATCAGTCGTTATTTACATTTCGAATAGCCGCAATCGCGACACGAATCGCAACCGGACGCGTGCTCGAGTTGTCCCTGGCATTCAGGGCATTCGCCGATCATAGACGACATTATAGTTTCGGATGCGTTCACTTTGCCGATCGCCCGCTCGGATTCCGGAAGATCGTTTAGCCGGCGATCGATAAGCAGTAGACACTCGGCAACCGCCTGTTCGGGCGACGTGAGTAGTCTTTCGTTGAACCAAACGGCATGAGTGGCCGTGACCTTATTTAGACTCCGAGCGACGTCTTTCGCGTCAAAACCGCCTCGGAGCATCTTGGAGGCAAGCAATCCGACACCTGCACTTATAGGGCCGGCGACGAATACCTCTAATATCCGTTCTCCATCGTGATTTACGGTTACGTAAAGGTTCTGACCTTCGAACGGTATTCGCCATGTTGATCCCTGCAGTTCGCGAGGCCGTTCGACCCTTAAAATCTCGGTATTGACCGAACGTTCTGTGAAATCGTCGGCATTATCCGCGGCGATCTCAGCATCAGCCACGGCTTGCTTTTCGGCCTGCGACTTCTTGGTAGACATTGCGTTAAGCACCTGGCCCTCGCGACTGCCGTCTCGGTAATAGCTGACTGCCTTGCAGCCGAGTTTGCGGGCAAGGTGATATAGCTCGTCGACCGATTCAACGGTGTCGTCCTTAGCCCCATTGCACGTTTTCGAGATAGCATTATCGACGTGTTTCTGGGCCGCGGCAAGAACTTTTACGTGCTCGAGCGACTTGATCGACATTGCCGATATGAAATGTTCAGGTAATTCTGACTCATGTTCGACCACGTATTCCGCCGCGTATTTGATCGACTCCTCGTTCGTCTGGTCGACCGATATGCCGAGAGCTTCGGCAGCTGGAGTATGAACGTAGGTTCGAGTCCCGAGCGTATCCTGGCGTACGTACGCCCAGGAGAAATTGGGCTCAATACCGGAAGAGGTTTCAGCAACGAGGGAGATCGTGCCCGTTGGGGCGATCGTCGTTACTTCATAATTACGAGGCGTGAGCGGAATGTCACGAGAAATTCCTAGATCCTCGTAAATGAATTTCGCGTATGCAGGGCGGTTCGCCTCGAGTTCCGGGAATACACCCTTTTCGCTGCCGAGACGGAGTGATGCCATCCACGCTTCGCGTCGGATGAAGCCCATAACGCGTTCCATCAACAAGATCGACTCGTCGCTGCCATATGTGACACCGAGTTTCAGGCAAAGATCGGCAAATCCCATAATGCCGAGCCCAACCGGACGAGTGCGCTTGACGACATCGTCGATCTCTGGCAATGGGAAGTAACCCGCGTCGACGACATTGTCGAGGAACTGGGTACAAAGATGTGTTGCATGCGACAAGCGTTCCCAGTCGATCGAGCCGCGACCTTCGTCTTTGACGTGAAACTTTGCAACGTCGATCGAGCCAAGATTGCAGGAATTATTAAAATGAAGCTGTTGCTCGCCGCAAGGATTGCATGCGTAGATCGGCCCCATAGAAGCCATCATGTGATTATGACGGTTTACCTCATCGATAAAGATTATGCCCGGTTCGGCATACTTGTGTGCCGAAGCAATGATGCGGTTCCAGATGTCCGGGGCAAAGACCATGCCGGGGATCGGCGGTTCTTCAATAATGCAATCCGAGAGGTCGGCGGTTTCAAAAGCCAGTTTGTCAGCGAACGTTACGGACGAACCGTCCGGTCGTCGATAGACTGCATAATCACGACCGGTCACGGCGTCATAAACAGCGTGAGTCCAGGGGTCGCCCTTAAACTCGGTCTGAAACCAAACTCCGCTGTCGACCGCGTCCATGAAAAGGTCTGTTACAGTGACCGAAATATTGAAATTTGTCAGGCTCGACTGGTCATTTTTGGCGTGAATGAACCTAAGTATGTCCGGATGCGAAACACTCAGAATGCCCATGTTGGCACCGCGTCGAACACCGCCCTGTTTCACGACCTCCGTCGTTTGATTAACGATATTCATGAAACTGACCGGACCTGAAGCTACGCCACGGGTCGAATTGACCATCGATCCGGCCGGACGCAAAAACTCATAGGTCATTCCGGTACCGCCGCCGGTTTGGTGAATGATCGCAACATTTTGTGCGTGTTCCATTATGCCCTCGATCGAATCGGGTACATTCAGGACAAAGCATGCGGCAAGTTGGCCCTTTGGTTTGCCAGCGTTAACCAGGCAAGGCGTATTGGGGACGAATTCCCGTGCAAGCATGACTGCGGTCATGTCATTGTAAAATTGATGTTGTTTGAGCGGTTCAGTCTCCGCCTTGGATACATGGCCGACTACGCGTTTGACAATGTCAGTCCATGTTTCGAGGGCATTGCCGTTTTCGTCCTTAAGAGAATATCTGAGGCTGATCACTTTTTGAGCGTTCAAGCCGATCGGGGCGAACTCGCGTCCTGTAGCCGTTGCCGAACCATTACCATTTCCGTTTGTTCCGACAAAACTGCCCGCAGCAGTCTCGATGAGTGTGCTCATTTAGCTCAGATCTCCTTTGAGGTTTTATAAAGGTGAAGCGCCTGTGATTTAACTCAATTCTAACATCGAACACGCGATTTAGAAATGCTGCAAAATCGAGTTTTCGGTGGTCCAAAATGTCGTTCGAATTGCGGCAAGCCGCACTGATTGATGTCAATATCTCACAACAAAAATGCAATTGTCAATAAAAATTTACCACTATATGTTGTGGTAATTTCAATAGATACAACAACTGACGCCGTAAGTTAAAGTAATTGTTTAGGTTGCGGTCCGATAGGAGTAATTTGACACGAGTAAGGAAATTTAAACAAACTCAAATATATGGACAAGTTGATTCACGGAATGGCCGCGGGAGGAACGGTAAGGGTATTGGCGGCGATAACAACAGATGCGGTCGCAGAAGCAGTTCGCCGCCACCAGACGTCGCCGACAGTATCGGCTGCACTGGGCAGAGTGATGACCGGAACGCTTCTACTAGGAGCAACCCAGAAAGAAATTGATCGATTGACCGCCAAATTCGAATGCGACGGTCCGGTCGGGGGCATTACGGCAGAAGCAAATGCGGTCGGACAGGTTCGCGGCTATGTAAAAACTCCTGTTGCCGAGGTTCCATTCAAGCCAAACGGCAAATTTGACGTCAGCGGAATCGTCGGTCAAGGCATGTTTCACGTAATTCGCGAATCCGGTTTCGATATCGGATTGCACCGCGATCCTTATATCGGATCGGTGCCTATCACCTCGGGCGAGATCGCAGAGGACTTCGCGTTCTATCTGGCGAAATCTGAGCAGATCCCTTCGGCGGTTCTATTGGGCGTGTTACTGCAAAATAGCGAACCATTCGTCGCGGCCTCAGGCGGAGTTCTGGTTCAAATGCTGCCCGGAGCAAATGATCACATCATAACGATGATCGAGGATTCGATCGCACACGCTCCGCATGTCACCGAGGCGATCCGAGCCGGAGCCGAGCCGATTGATCTTCTGAAACAAACCCTTGGCGAGATCGATTTTGAGGTCATGAAGGAAAGCTCAGTTGAATTCAAATGCAGTTGTTCGATGGAACGGGCAGTGTCTATGATCGCGTCACTCGGTCGGGATGAGGTTCAATCGATGCTTACGAACGATAAGGGGGCCGCGATGACATGCGGATTTTGTAATGAAACCTATCGGATTAGCGAAAACGAACTAGCAGAAATCATTAACGATCTGTAGATCAGTTTTCGATCTTCCGGTAGTTCCCCTTGAAATACACCAACGGACGGCCTTCGTTGATGTTGATACTGTCAACTTCGCCGACGAAGATCGAATGGTCGCCGCCGTTCAGAGAATGACGGAGACGGCATTCGAGATTTACAAGTGCATTATTTAGGATCGGAGCCCCAAGCTCGCCGATAACAAAATCGATACCGTCAAATTTATCCAAATAAGGAGCGGCAAACTGCTGTGAAATGTCTGCCTGTTCCTCGCTGAGGATATTAACAGCAAAGATCTCCGATTCCTCGAACGCATAGTGGCTTGCCGTAGTTTTTTCGATGCAGATGAGGACCATTGGCGGGGCGAGCGAAACGGAGCAAAATGCCGAAACCGTAATTCCGTGTAGTTTTCCGGCAGCATCCGTGGTGGTTACGACGGTAACGCCGCTGGCAAATCCGCTCAACGCGGCACGAAATTCATCGTTATTGATCGGCATAGGTATTCAGATCCTGCAATTTGAACAAGATTCAAAGCTACCGAAAAAAAACGGCTCCGTCAACAAAAACGCCGGATCACACTTGGCGACATTATCGATTTGAGGCGATACTCAAAACGTGGAAATTGATCTCGATAAATACCTCGCAGATTGTCGTCAGCTCGTGGAAGCTGAGCTTGAAAAGCTTGTGCCTAGACCGGAAGTCGAGCCCGTTCGGCTTCACGAGGCGATACGATGGAGCCTCTTTGCGGGTGGAAAACGCTTTCGCCCCGCTGTGCTGATGGCTGTCGGAAGTTCATTTGGAGCAAGCTTTGACCTTTTGGTTCGGAGTGCGGCGGCGATCGAGATGATCCATACTTTCTCTTTGATCCATGATGATCTTCCGGCGATGGATGATGATGATCTGAGACGGGGCAGGAAAACGTGTCACAAGCAGTTTGGCGAGGCCACGGCAATCCTTGCCGGGGACGTACTGCAAACACTTGCGTTCAAAGCACTCGCGGACGACAATGGGCTTTCTCCTGAAACACGTGTCCGGATCATTTCAATGATTGCTTCGGCATCCGGGACCCCGATGGGGATGGTTGCCGGGCAGCAACTCGATCTTGAAGCCGAGGGGCTACAGATCACGATCGACGAACTGGACACGATCCATACAAGAAAGACGGGGGCTTTGATCACGGTTTCTGCTATGGTCGGAGCGGTAATAGGCGGAGCATCTGAGGCGGAGATAGATCTTATTCGGGAATACTCGGCAAAGCTCGGACTGTTGTTTCAGATCACAGATGATCTGATCGACGTGACTGAGTCCACCGAGACTCTGGGCAAGACCGCTGGAAAGGATTTGAATGCTCAGAAGGCAACATATCCCGGTAAGTTCGGGATAGAAACTACCCGAGAGATCGCAATGTCCGTCAGGGATCAGGCATTCGTCATTGCCGATCAAATCAGTACCGACACGACCGTATTAAAGGCCTTGGTTGACCGCATTCTGAATCGCACTTCTTGATAGATTTCACGATAAAGGCGGAATCTTAGCGGAATTCAACGTTTTCCTACGGGTCAGCTATATGGCCGAAACCAATCCATCCACAATCCGGCAGAAGATCGCACCTGTTGCAGTCATTTCTGCACTTGTCTTCTTGTATTACTCAGTGGCAAGCAAGCTTGTTCTCGACTGGTGGTCCGATGAAAATTACTCACACGGGCTTCTCGTGCCGTTTGTTATTGGATTCATAGTCTGGAATGAACGCGATCGTTTTGTGGACCTAATTCGCAACGGAGCACCGTTAATTGGCTCGGCGGTGGTCGCGATTGCGTTTGCATTGCTTGCGGCTGGAACGCTTGGTGCCGAATTGTTTACGCAGCGGGTCTCGCTCGTTCTAATGCTCGTCGGGATCGTGGTCTATTTTTCGGGGACAAGAATAGTCTCGATGGTAGCTGTCCCGGTCGCTCTGTTGTTGTTGTCGATCCCGATACCGCAGATCCTATTTAACCGCATCGCATTTCCGCTTCAGATCTGGGCTTCGAAAATGGCCGTATGGGGTATCAGACTGTTTGATGTTCCAGTCGTCCGAAAGGGAAATGTCATCGACATTTTACCGGGCGGCTCGACACAAACGATATCACTTGAGGTAGTTGAGGCATGCAGCGGCATTCGTTCGCTGATGACTCTGGTGACACTCTCGCTGATCCTCGCATACTTTACAAGGAACTTCCGTGGACGAACATTCGGAGGATTTTCAAAGTCTGATCTCTTACGCACGGTGCTGCTAATGATTACCGCAGTTCCAATTGCCGTTATGACCAACGCAGCACGCGTCACAGCGACCGGCGTTTTTACGTACTATTACGGAAAGCAGGCAACAGAAGCGACATTGCATGACGCCTCCGGATGGCTGGTATATCTGGTGGCGTTGGTGTTGTTGATCGGCACCAATATTGCGTTGAAGAAAATACTGCCAGGTAAGGGCGAAAACCAAGGACCGGAAAAGGATTCCAAGCCACCGGCCGGGAAGCTTGCCGGATTCCTGCCACTGGTTGTTGCGATGATCGTCGGCGGTGCTGCGGTAAATTGGTTTGTCAGCAGAGGCGAAGCCGACGTCCAGCGAAAACCGTTGACCGAACTTTCGCGCACGCTTGGCGAATGGAATCAGAAAGGTGAAGAGATCAAATTCGGCCCGGATACTGAGAGTGTTTTGAGGACCACGGATTACACAATGCGTGAATACACGCTACCGGATGGCCGCGTCGCAAACATATACATTGGCTATTATGCGTCTCAGCGCACCGGGGCGACATATCACAGCCCACAGAATTGCCTGCCTGGAGCCGGTTGGGTCATGAGCGATCCTCAGACTGTGGACATTGAAACTAACGATGGCAGGTCGTTCAAAGCAAATCGCTACACGGTAAAGAACGGTGTTTACAAAGAGGTGATGATCTATTGGTATCAGGGACGCGGTCGGACCGAGGCCAGCGAATATACCGATAAACTAAATACTATTTGGGATAGCGTGACCCGACGTCGGACCGATGGCGCAATGATTCGCGTGATGACCAGCGTCGGCGGGGACGAAGATGCCGCTGTGAAGGCCGCGGTGGATCTTTCTAAGCATCTGACGGAATCGCTGGACGCTTATTTACCTGAATAGAACACTGCCGGCACGAAAATCGTATTCCGGCGCTAGTTGTTTGCGGGAATCCAGTTCTCAAATTTACCTTCCAAAATTTCCATTTGTTGAACAAAGAAACTGAAATGTGCGAACGATTGGGTCTATCTCTCTACATCCGAAGAAATTCGGGTGTTATGAACTTGGAGTTATAGGTCGGATGATCTGCATTACTAGGCGATTTGCCTCGCCGAAGCAGATTGCAAAAATGCCCGATTCGAATGTCACAGCCGCCGTTGCCCCGGTCGCTGTTGGCCCTAACAATTCGAGCTTTGAATTGGTTCAGTTATGTTCAATTTTGAGTGCCCCAATCTACGGATCCGTATAGCACAGCTGTCTCTGCTCGTGTGTACGGGTCTTTTTCTTTTAGCTTGCGGACAATCAACCGAAAAGTTCATTGCTAACGGTGAAGAGTTTCTTCTGAAGCGAAAGTTTCACGATGCGCTGATGCAATTTCGAGCGGCATCTGAATCGGACAAAGATTCGGCAAAGGCACATTGGGGGCTAGCGAGAGCCTACGAGAATTTGGGCCGCTTCAATGAGACACTGGACGAACTCCGCAAAACGGTCGAACTAGATCCGAAAAATCTCGATGCTAAGGTCCGACTCGGAAATTATTTCTTGCTCGTTCGACCGCCCTTGATCGCAGAAGCGGAGAAGCTCCAGCAGGAGATCGCGGCGGTCGACCCTACATTTGTTGAAGGACAAATACTCAAGGCCTCAATACTTGCGGCCCAGGACGGCACCGAAATCGATGTTGTCGCGGAGATCAATACGGCGATCGCTATCGACGTGCGGCGAACCGAGAGCTACCTAAGCCTTGCTCGATATTATATGGGCCGGGAAAAAGGTGCCGAGGCCGAAGCCGCGATCAAAAAGGGCATCTCCGTGAATCCGTCAGCAGCTATCGGTCTTATCGAGTACGGACGTTTTCTGACTTACGCAAATCGCCAGGTTGAGGCTGAGTCTCAATTTCGACACGCTATTGCCGCAGATCCAACAAATATTGAAGCCCACGAGTCGATGGCTGATTTCTATGTCACGAGCCGCCAGTTTGAAAAAGCGGAAGCCGCTTATCGCGGTCTGGTCGCCATCCAGGAAAACAGCCCGGAGAGCCGCCTCGACATGGCTGAATTCTATTCGACAGCCGAACGCCAACCGGAAGCCATTAAAGTGCTCGAGTCGATCATCGCCGAAAAGCCTGAATATACGAGAGCAAGGTATCGACTTGGGCAGATATATCTTGAACAGAAAAACAGTCCAAAGGTAAACGAGCAACTCGAAGCACTATTTAATATCAATGATGACGATCTCGAGGCCCTGATGCTTCGAGCTCGTGTCAAGATGCAGGACAGCAAGAACGATGCTGCCGTCAAAGATCTAGAGGAGATCCTGAAAAAGCAGCCCAGTGAGCGTGATGCTTTGTTTTATATTTCGCAGGCAAAGATATCGTTAGGCCAACTCGATCAGGCAAGGGCTTTCATGGCCGATCTTGAGCGGTATCACCCTTCGTACCTGAGGGTTGGTCTATTGAAGATTCAAGATGCCATGGTGACTGGCGACCCGACCGGAGCGCTTAAACAAGCGTCCGAACTTCTCACCAAGGCAGGGTCGGCGACACCCAGCTGGGACAATTCCGCTGCTCGGTTGCAAGAACTCAAGATGCGGGCTCTTTCGGCACGTGGGTTGGCATACCTGGACCTCGGGAATCTAGTTAACGCGAAAGTAGATCTCCAAGAGACTTTGAGACTTTCGCCGCGTGCGACGTCGGGCATGATCAACCTTGCCAAGGTGTATATTGCCGAAAAGAATCCACAAGAGGCACACAAACTCTACGATCAGGCGATGGGCATTGATGGGCAGAACTTTGACGCCCTGAGCGGCATCGTCGGAGTCTCGATCGCAATGGGTCAGACGGGTCAGGCTCACTCAAAACTCGACATGTCGATCGGAATTAATGCGGGTCGGAAGGACATATTAGCGGCACTTCATTACCTAAAGGCAACCCTGTTCATGGCGGAAAACAATATCGTAACGGCCGAGAACGAGCTGAAAACTGCTATAGACCTCGACGCTGGGTACTTGCCGGCTTACTCGTCGTACGCGGCGATACTTGTTGGTCGAAATGAGACCGCTGCAGCTATCGCGCAATATCAAAAGGTGGTTGAGCAAGGTCCATCGGCATCGATATTGACGTTACTTGGGATTCTGGAAGATTCGCGCAACAACCCGGCAGTCGCAGAAAGCCATTATAGGCGGGCACTTGAGATGGCTCCGGATTCGCCGATCGCGGCAAATAATTTGGCGTGGTTGATAACTGAGAACCAGGGAAATCTAGACGAAGCGTTGCAACTCGCAACTGCATCGGTCAGCAAGTACCAAAACGTTGCCGGATTTTACGACACTCTCGGCTGGGTGTATTTGAAGAAGGGACTTTATTCGCCAGCCGCAGAGCAATTGAGACGGGCGATCGCTCTCGATGAAAAGGCCGGCGGGACGGCCGCGGCAGGTTACCGGGTAAGGCTCGGAATGGCACTTGCCTCAGCTGGCGACAAGGCCGGTGCAAGACGTCAGGTCGAGGCTTCGCTTCGCAACTTAAATATGCTTAGCCAGCAAGAAGTCGTTGACGCTAAACAGATGTTGGCGACGCTTTAGGTCTGAAAGCGAAAATAAATGCAAATGGTTGAATTTCTAGATAACGCAGGTATCGAGCCATTAATGCTCGCGATTCCCGAAACAGCGGGACTGTTGGTCATCGGCCTCGGATTGCTATCAGCCGATGCTCTAATGCGCAGAGTATTCTGCGAACTAAGGAAAAGTGAAACCGTCGAGAATCTCGAGGATACGATCTAGCGACTGACAGGAACTGGGGAAACCATAATGAGTGTTGAATTTAGACAAAGAAGTGCCGGGGAGCTAGTCGGCATCATAAAGCGGCAAAAATGGCTGATCATCCTGCCGATGATCACTATGACGGCGGCCATCGGGTACGTTGTTTACAAGCTGCCAAGTATTTACGAATCGACGTCGCTGTTAACGGTCAAGCCGCCAACCATTTCGTCGAACCTTGTCCAATCGCTCACAAACGAGGATCTTTCCCAGCGTTTGCAAACTATTAATCAGGAAGTGCTGAGCCGCTCGTCACTTGAGCCGATGGTACAAAAATATGACCTATACAAATCCGAGCGCGCAAACGGAATGCCGATGGAACTGATCATCGACAAGATGTACAAGAACATCAAGGTAGACCTCGAAGAAACCGGCACTGAAAAAGTTGCGGCGTTTCGCATTCGCTACCGCGATCGTGATCCACAAGCAACGCGGAACGTTACCGCGGAGCTCGCCAGTAAGTACGTCAATGCCCAGGTGCAGACCCAAACGGAGATAGCCGAATCCACCAAAGACCTGTTCGATCGTCAGCTCAATGAGAAAAAGGTTGCACTCGATGAACTTGAAAAGCAGCGGCTCGATATCATGACGGCAAACGTGGCGACGCTGCCAGAATCAGAACAGGGCCTGGTCGCACAACTTGGTGGTCTTCGCGACCGTGAAGCGAACATCATGAAAGAGAAAGAGGGGTTGCGAAACGAGCGGGGTCGTCTAAGCGACGCGATTGGGGCAAACAACCGCCAGATGCGGCTGATCGAGGATTTTGGGGAAAAAGAAACTCAGGATTCGGCCCGTGCAGCGAGCCAGATCGAGGATACGCCGGCATATGCCCAACTTGTCCAAAAGCGTGCCGATCTGAACGGACAACTTGATAACCTTCTCAAGGTCTATAAGGAAAAGCATCCGTCGGTGATCGCAAAACAGAGCGAGATCTCGCGCATCAACGAGGAGATCGAGGGACTTAAGAAAAACTCAGACCGCCGCGTTCAAACAGCTACGCAGGCAAGCGGCCGCAAGGCGGAGCTTCAGAAAAAGAGCCTTGAACTCGAAAACCAGCGGATCCAAGCTCAGATCAGCCAGATCGAATCGCAAATGACCGCAAAGGATGTGGAGTTGCGGCAAAATTCGGTGCAGGTTGCGACGCTCGAGGCCCGGATCAACACGATCCCGAACGTCAAGGTCGCACTTGAGGGCGTAACCGCTCAATATCAGTCGGCAAAACAAACGTATGACGAGATCCTGAAGAAAAAGAATGAAGCCGAAACTGTAGTCGGCGTCGAGACGAACGCACAGGGCGAAACGATCCGAGTCCAGGATCCGGCAAATGTTCCGCAATCACCTGTTGCTCCCAAACGGTTCGTGCTGACCCTTGTGGGCTCGGGCATTGGCCTGTTTCTCGGGCTGGTTCTGGCTGCGTTCTTTGAGATCCCCCGATTGTTCAAAATCCAGAACATTGCAGATGCCAAGCACTACACCGGCCTGCCGGTACTAGCTTCGGTGCCGCCACTACTTTCAAGTGCCGAAAAGCAGTGGGTTACGCGATCGGCGTGGCTTAAACTGGCGGCCGGCGGGTTAGCAGCAATAGGGGCAGTTCCTGTGATCGTATTGATCTTACAGTTGACCCGGATACTCGATCGATTGGTTTCTTGACCTCGCTTCCGGCGTGAACGCCGAGCGAAAGTTAGATTCGCGAAAGCTGGGATCAATAGATCTAATCTGGAAACACACAAGAGGAAAGTATGTATAAAGAATTTTTCGGTTTAGACGACACACCATTTACATTGACGCCAGACCCGCGTTTTATCGTGTTCACGCCAAGCTACAACGAGGTGCTGGCGAGCCTGTATTACGGCCTTGAGAACGCAAAGGGCTTAATCGTGCTCACGGGCGAAGTCGGAACCGGTAAAACGACCGCACTTCGCTGGATATTGCGACGCCTTGATGCGAGCGTGTTGGCAGCTTACGTCTTCAATCCGCGACTCTCGATAGACGAATTCTATCATCATGTCACGCAAATGCTCGGGATCAAAGACTGGAGTAACAAGGCCGAATTGCTGAGCGTGATGGGTAAGGTGCTCGAGGAACGCCACCGCCGTGGCCTCCGCACAGTGATCATTATTGATGAAGCGCATGAGCTTTCCGATTATGTTCTTGAAGAAATACGGCTGCTTCTCAATTTTGAGTCCGACGACGCGAAACACCTTCAGATCGTGCTGACCGGACAGCCTGAGCTTCGCGACAAGCTAAATCAACCGAATCTGAGGCAACTCAAACAACGGGTTGCACTTCGATGCAATATGCATGCATATCCGAATGTCGACGAGGTTGAACGCTATATTACGGAACGTCTCATGATAGCCGGATCCGATCGGCCGAGCGTGTTTACTAACGGCGCAATCGAACTGATCTTTCAATGTTCTGAGGGCATTCCCAGAAACATAAACAACCTTTGCGACAACGCAATGTTGACTGCCTACGGAGCGGGCGAACTGACGATCGGCCGCAAGGTCATTGCTGAGGTTGCCGAAAATCTCGATCTGATGCCGCAGGGACAGTATGCCGCAAAGCCGTTGGCTGTCCAGACTGCTCCTTCCCCGGGCGTTGGGAATTCTGATAAGCGTGAGAGCGTTTGGAATGGCAGGAAGATATCGGCCGAACCAGTCAGACCACGAATGTTTCAGGCAGACGCGGCAAAGGGCCTTGGACAAACTAGCAAAAAGGTGGCCGTCGATAACGACTATTTTGAATTAGATTTTGATGAACTCGAAAGCGACCATGATCTTGATGGGAAAGAGGTCGGAGGATTCTACTAAAACGACAGCGACAATAATGCCGGCAGAGCGCGGCAGAATGCGTGGAAAGTGAATATGAGCATCCTAAAAGCTTTACAGAAAAGACAAGCCGAAGATCTGCAGGGATCCGAGAAATCTGTCAACAAGAATGTCGTCCAGTTCGATGTGAACGGACGCCGGGCAAATGCGCCGCCCGAATTCTTTACACAGTCGGAGCGCAAGATCGGCGGTTCAAGTTCGGCGTTCAATGGGCAGCCAGGTTCTAAAATCGGGACGGCACTCCCTGATATGGAAACGGGATTAACTGCCGGGGCAAAATTGAACGCCGACAGCTTGACACGTTCAGAGGTCAAACAGCTCCCTGACTTTGTCAGTTGGAGCGTTGACCCTGAACGCGTTGAGCCCAGATTGGTGGCAATTACTCATCCGCATTCGACCTATTGCGAAGAGTATCGCAGCCTTCGAACGCACGTGCTGCATAAGAGTCAGAGGCAGAAACTCCAGTCGATAGTCGTTGCGAGCATGAACCCGAGCGAGGGCAAATCCGTCACCGCCCTTAATCTCTCTTGGCTGCTTGCACAGACCGATGGCGTCCGATGCCTGATCATCGACAGCGACCTGCGTATGCCGAGTCTCGGCGATTATCTCGGTATCGAGACCGATAAAGGACTGTCGGACATTCTTATCGGAGACGCGACGCTAAAAGAGTCGATTATCAAGCTCGAGCCCGCGGGCCTGCATATCCTGCCCGGTGGTGACGCCCGCAGCGATGTTGCCGAACTGATCTCCGGGCCAAAGTTCAAGGAGTTGCTCCGTGAGGCACGCGAAATGTTCGATTACGTGATAATCGATGCTCCACCGCTCGGGATATTTACCGATGCTACCGTGTTGATCAATCATGCCGATGGAGCATTGCTCGTTGTGCGGGCCAATCGGACCAAATACAACACGCTCGACCGTGTCCTCGAGCAGCTGCCGAAAGACCGCATGCTTGGCGTTGTCCTCAATCAAAGCGAGGATGTTATGGACGAATCGCAATACAACTACGGTTACTACAATTACAAACGAATAAGCGAGAACGCTGCGTAGATCGAAGATGAGCCCGACCCGGTTAAGTCCAAGAAAATTTACGCTCATATTCGCCGACGCCGCGATAATATTCGGCGGCGTGATTCTGGCGATGTATGTTCGTTTAGGTCTGGACGGGCCAGCTTTCGAACTGAACGAAAAGAACGGATGGTATAAGATCGCGCTTGTTACTGTGATCTGCCTCATCGCGTTGTATTTTTACGATCTGTACGATTACGTAGTAATGACCAATCGCCGTGAGCTGATGCTGCGGCTTGTTCAAGCACTCGGTATCGCATGGGCCTTGCTCGCACTGATCTTCTATCTCGTGCCGCCGCTGATGATCGGACGCGGCGTTTCAATGATCTCTGTCCCGCTGGTTCTTGCCGTATTGCTCGGATGGCGAATCTTCATTCATATCCTGACGGGGCATCCGGAGATCGGCGAAAAGATCCTCGTTGTCGGCACAGGTAAAGCGGCACTCGACACCGCTGAGGCCGTCTGGGAAAGGCGAGATGCAGGGTATCGGATCGTCGGTTTTGTTTCCGAAAACGGAGCTAAACCTCGTGAAAAGCTCGGCCGGTCCGAGATCCTCGGAAAGGCTGTCGATCTTGAAGGCATTATTCGAAATGAGAATATTGACCGTGTTGTGATCGCTGTTCGCGAACGCCGCGGTGCTTTTCCGACCGAAGCTTTGTTGAAAATGAGCCTCGCAGGCGATGTATCGATCGAAGAATGTACATCTTTCTTCGAGCGGATCACCGGAAAGGTTCACATAGATATGCTGAGGCCGTCCTGGCTGATCTACGCGGGTCGCCGCCGCGATGGCCGGCTCAAATCCGTCATTCGCGAAGCCGTTCATCGATTGCTTGCTTTGATCGGTTTGGTCTTGTCGCTGCCGATCGCAATTTTCACAGCGATTTTGATCAAGCTCACATCCCGCGGCCCTGTGTTCTACAAACAGGAAAGGGTCGGCAAGAACGGAAAGATATTTGAGGTGATCAAATTTCGGTCGATGAAAACCGATGCTGAGGCCGATGGCAAGCCGGTCTGGGCGGCGTCGAATGACGAACGCACGACTTTTATCGGCAAGATCATACGCCAGATCCGGGTCGACGAGATGCCGCAGTTTTGGAACATCATCAAAGGCGAGATGAACTTCGTCGGGCCGCGTCCCGAACGGCCGCATTTTGTTAAGCAACTCACAACGGAAATACCATACTACGATCACCGCCATCTTGTCGCACCGGGTCTCACGGGTTGGGCTCAGATCAAGTACCCCTACGGAGCGTCGGTCGACGATGCGATCCAGAAGCTGCAGTACGACCTCTATTACATTAAGAATCAGAGCCTTACGCTCGATCTGGTGATCGTTGTCGAGACCATTAAGACGGTACTTTTTGGAGCCGGAGCTCGTTAGAGCGTCGGTTAACATTGGATTTTTCCGGTCAATAGTCGTTTTATCGGCATACGGAGCAATTGAGATGAAGTTAGTAAGCAAATTAGATCGCATTGTATTTTTGTTCGCCGCGACGACGGTTTTTACTGTATCGGTATTGGCTCAAGCCACCGCACCTGCGACCAACGCGGAGTCGGCGAAGCCAGCCGTCGAGGCGAAAGCTGTGCCAACCGAAACGCCGGTTGCCGCTAACACCGAAAATAGATCGGACGGCTCGCCCGAGGCCGAGGCGATCTTGCCTTACTACAATAACTATTTGAAGGAATACCGCCTTGGGCCGAACGACGTGATCACCGTCGAGGTTTTTGGTCAGTGTCCCGACTACTGCAAATCCGGCATCAACGTTCCCCCGACAGCTCGAATCTCGTATCCGCTAGTCCGCGACGGGATAATGGTCGGCGGAAAGACCGTGGACGAAGTCGCCGCCGAGATCACGAAAAAGCTCGATGAGTTCATCATTGATCCAAAGGTCACGGTGACTCTCGATAAAGCAATGTCGGCTCGCTACAGCGTGCTCGGCAAGGTCGCAACGCCCGGTGTCCGCGTACTTGACCGCAAGGTCAGCGTTTACGAGGCGATCGTCGAATCGGGCGGTGTTGCCAAGGACGGTGACATGAAAAAGGTGTTTATATACAGCTACAATGGTCAGGGCAAGATCACCTCCAAAATGGTCAATCTCAAAGAGATACAGGCCGGCCGCGGCGAGATGGTGTTCCTCAGCCCGGGCGACCAGGTATTCGTTTCGGGCAAAGGGTTTAGCGTTGACAAGGTATTCGACATAATCTCGAAGGTCAGCGTCGTCAGACTCCTATTTGGCAGCCCTTTCTAGAAACCGCCAGATCCGATCCGAATGAGGGCATTCAGTAACATAGTCGCGTTCCTTGCGTTGGCGATACTTGTCCAAACGGTAAACGCCGAGTGGGTCAGGCAGCGGTCGGCGAGTCTCGCATGGTTCCTCGACATTACCTTCGTCACCGAAACGAAAGGCTGGATCGTCGGTTCGGACGGCACGATGCTCTCGACAAATGACGGCGGCACGACCTGGAAAGCCGAACCGCGGTTTACAACAGACACCATCCGAGAGATCCACTTTACCGACGAAAATAACGGCTGGCTGCTGTGTGAACGGAATATCTTCACCCGAGGCCAGAACGCTGTTTCTTACCTTCGTAGGACCAACGACGGCGGCAAGACGTGGGAACGGGTCGAGTTTGAAGACGCCGGCCACGAGCGAGTGGTCAAGCTGTTGTTCAACAAACTCGGCACTACGACCGCATTTGGGGAAGGCGGCATATTTTACAAGCTCCAGGAAGACGGCCGAACGTGGAAAAAGAGCCTTTCTCCGATCCGATTTTTGCTTCTGGGCGGAGCGTTTGGCAGCGGGCCAAGCGGGGCGATCGCCGGAGCGGGCGGAACGATACTTTTCACCAGCGATAGCGGTTTGACCTGGGAACCCGCAACGATCATCGGCAAGTCCGATGCGAGATTCAACGCGGTCCATTTTGTCGGCGAACATCTCGGATGGGCAGTCGGTTCCCGAGGTTCGATCATCGCGGCGACGGGCGGCGGCCGTCTGTGGCGAACGCAGGAGTCGGGTGTCGACGCCGATCTCAACGACGTTTTCTTTACCAGCAGCAACGATGGCTGGGCGGTCGGTGACGACGGCACGATCATCAGGACCCGCAACGGCGGCAACCAATGGACGTTGGTAAATTCGCATGTCAAACATAAGATCGAACGCATAGTCTTTAACGGCAAACGCGGCTGGGCGGTCGGCTTTGGCGGCACGATATTGTCTTACTCAGACGCGACAAAGATCGATCCGGACGGAAAACCGACTATTCGTCCAAGGAATTGAGAATTGGCCGCATGCCATCGAGCGGCGAAGCTTGACACCGCCGAATGGTTTTCGTAAGATTACGGTTCGCTCTTTTTTCGAAACAGAGCGTGTTTTTTTGAAAATTAGTTTGGGTACACGTGCTGTTTACGCTATACATAAATAAGATCTTGGGCACGTACGTCAATTGGTAGACAGCCTCCCTTACAAGGAGGAAGTTAGGGGTTCGAGTCCCTTCGTGCCCACCACTCTTGCGGAGTCGTAGTTCAGTTGGTTAGAACGCCAGCCTGTCACGTTGGAGGTCGCGGGTTCGAGTCCCGTCGGCTCCGCCATTTGTTTTAAGAAAGCCGTTCGCTTAAATGCGGGCGGCTTTTGTTTTTGATCGCTTGTCATGTGACGTCCCACCGCTGTCCCATTTTTTCGCCAAAATGGGACAGTGTAAACCATTGAGTCCACGCCACTTAACCCCGATTTTGTCCCATTTGCTCGCGCGAGAACGCGGAAATGTGACGCTTTTTGCCTAAATGCTGCAAGCAATACGGTTACGTGCATATTTTGTCCCATTATGGATCTAAGTTTTCAAACATCCCAAGGGCAAGTCCTCATTGCCTATGCATACACGCAATAGTATTGCATAGATGGCACGCACGCGTCAAGGAAATTATGGAAGGCCGTAGTCGGTGGATCGAGATCAGTGGCCGGTGGATCAATATTCCCAGGTCCCAAGAGTCCCAAGCCCTAAGTCCGCCGGCTCGACATTGGCTTTTTAATTTTCACTTTTTCACTCTTCCCCTTTTTCACTTTGCCCACCCCCTTTTGCGTTCACCTTTGCGTGCTTTGCGGTAAAACTCAGGTTCACGCCGAGACCGGAGAGTTTTTCGCAGAGTATGCGGAGAACTCGGCATGTCAGTACCGCCTGCGTGAGCGGGCGGCTTGGGCGTCGGAGTTTGGCACGGCGTTCAACACAAATAGCCGGGTTAGATATGCACGTTTGAATTTCAAACCGCACTGATCTGACCCACGCGTCGGATGCCGCCCCCTGACGGAGGCGGTTCTGACAAGACATTCCGTCGAAGCCGTCTTATTAAAGATTAATAATATTTCCTACTTAGTCGGAAATAGTGGGAATCTTTCCTACCGCCGTGTTACGCTAACTGTTGTTATAACTGTATTTACAGCACTTCGGCCCTCTGTCCCGTTTGTCCCAGCAAGTTCCCACATGTCACGAGTGGACCACCGCCATCCAAGTGCCTTTTCATTCATCATTCATTATTCGATATTCATCATTTGTCGGCTGTCCCGTTGTCCCAACAAGTTCCCGCATATTGCGAGTGGAGGAAGTCGAGAAAGTCTAGGAAGTCCGGGAAGTTCCAAATCCCAAGAGTCCCAAGTTTGTGTAAGCAATCTTGGCTTTTTACTTTTTACCTTTTACTTCTCTTTTGTCAAAGATCACATCCTGTAACAAATATTCTATCATCGGTGTCAACTGTCGCCCGCTACGCGGGCCACGGAACTGAAGAGGTCAACCGAGCGGTTCACCGTCCTTTGTTCAGAGTTGCGGCTTTAGCCGCGAGTTTTTCACGCCTTAAGGCGTAGCTCTGAACGGTAAGCCCGTTGAAACGGGCTGTGGTTTACTGGAGGAATTCTAACCACGCCGTAAACGTGCGTGGCTATTTGCCGCGAGGCCGCGAAAAGACGGCCGAAGCCGCCTGTGCTGCGGTCAAAAACGCCCGATCAAATCCGCCACCTCGATCACGTCCGGATTTGTTGAAACGCACTTCGCAAACGGGATCCTACAATAAAGATTAAAGGCAACGATCAACTTATCGCGAGTCCAATTATTGGCCACAACGGGTTGCTACACGAAATCTGAGTGCTGGCATTTGAGTTACCGGTTTTCCCGGACAGTTTCGAACAGAACAAGAATCGCAAGATCGGAGGCCTGCCACCATTGTCCGTCATCCTCCTTATGACCCCACCATCCTTATTTCTAACCGTCGTCGCCCAATCCAATTTCCGACCGCAACTGTGTGTATAAAGTGACTTGACCAGATGATCCAGGCACAAACTTTTGTTTATTAAAGTCTGAGTCAACCAAAGAGCACTTTTGGAAGAGCCTTTTGTAATGATCACGTGGAACAACCGCTCCGATTGATCCATACGACAAATATACATCTTTAAACAATCGCATGAGCGCGATAAACCCGGTCGAGCGATTCAAGATCATGTCCGCCTTAACCTTGTCCCAAGCAGTCGGCCATGTTTCTCTGACGGCAGCGAAGTACTCCCAAATAATCGTCGCAATTTCACCGTCTTTTTCGTCAATAAAAAGATTGCGCAGAGGCCTATTCTCTAATTCTTTTCCTTCATACTTTGCTGGGACTTTTCCTCGTTTATAGATGTCCCTGTCTGACATCGGATTCTTTGAAATGTACTTAATCAAACCTTCCGAGAACGTTGCCTGGGTGATAGTTTCTTTTTCCGTATCCGCCGCCGTGCCCAATATCTTTATCTTCTCAAAGAATGGGCTTTCCTTTTTCTGATTCAGAGCCCGGACAATAGTGTGACAAGTCCTTTGCGGGCTCCGATGGGTCGCGAATGTAAAAAGGTTTGCAACTAGCGAATTATTTACCTTTGTTTGCGTCTTGTTGATTGTTGCAAATACGAGAGCTTGATCCTCGATTTCCATGCCAACAAAAATTGTAACTATTACGTCAAAGTCGCCCGCTTTACCTTCAAACTCAGCGAGTCCAGCAATTCGATGTTGGCCATCCAAAACTTTTGCAATATTGTCCCTATAAGGCAACGAGAGGGTAGATGTTTTACTGTCAAAGGTTGCGTCTTCTGGATCAATGTGCAGAATTACGGAAGTGGGAAAGGTTGCGTCGACCAAGTTTACATAATCGCCAATTTCCTTAACGCGGTTTTTAGATAACTCGCGCTGTATTCCGGTATATACTTCTATCTCCCGCATTCCCGAATGTTTCTCAACGGCGTTCATTTCCGTTTCCGTTTCAAGACGATGGATATCCGCGTACGAGATCTTAATCAGGTCCTGAAACTGCATTACACCAGTATAAAAAGTTCCGATAGGTTGTTTTAATTGCAGGCATTTGAATTCAAATGGCTCGTCGGCTTCTCGCATATTTATTCATTTGGTAGAGATTTTACAATCTTGTCGATCGGTTTTCGCAGGTTTTTCGGTTTCATTAGCTCTTTTAGCCGTTCAAGTTTGTATTTCTCCGGATCGGCATGTTCGTGGCTAACCCGACTCGCAATGAAATAGAGTACTAAGGAAATAAAGAACACAGGAACTGATGTCCAAAAAAGTACGGTCGTATCAAAACCAGGAACTGACAACTTCCAAGCATAGAAAAGGGAAACAAACACAAGGAGCACGAAGGATAGAATCGCAAGCAGGCCAAAGGTGTCGTCAATTTTTGCAACGTACCTAAGGAAAATATAGCCCGCAGAGGTAAACAGAGTGGCAGCGTACAAATAGAACTGACCGTCTCCAAAAAAGACACTCCAACCCATCCATTGAGGAGCTACAAAAAAGTAAAATAGTACACCAATAATAAGTGGCAAAACATTTCCAATCACATTTACCGCAAAGTACAACAAAATCTCTCTGCGTAGTTCCCCTATCTTTTTGAAAATCGTAAATTCCAATTGTTTACCTTATTTGGCTGGTTTTTTATGTCAAGCGGCCTCTACTCCAAGAAACGCCATGTCCACTTGGGTCCGTTTGTTGCCGAACAATCTATCATCACCGTCCCAGACTGTCAGAATATTATGGTCAGACTGAAGGTAATCGATCATCCAGTTAAACTTCGGCGAAGGTTTTCGTTCGACGACCATTACAAGCTGCGCATTTGGAAGGTTCTGTAGATAGCGATATTCATAAAGTTGACTCAAACCTGAACGCATTTGGCTTTTCGTATTCGCTTCGGTGAGTGATTTCATCTCGAATATATAGTCAACATCTGCAAATCTTGTAGCAAGATCAATCAAATAGTTGTATCGAGGAATTGAACCTTGTCCCTTTATTCGCTTGGCTACCAAATTCACAAGATGCCGATGTGCATTGTCGGCCCGTTCCGTTGCAACTTGGTCCCGGTAAGTGACGATTGTTTTCCTGGCTTTATTTGCTCTGGCCGCGACAGCCTCATATTCACTCAGGTCGGTCGTTCTCGGTAGAATCGGTTCATCGACATCGGTGAACTCCAGGATCGGCACTTTCTTATTAATCAATGCACTTGAGAGAAAGAATCTATCACCTCGTCTTGTGACCATTTCTACCGCTTCCAGCCAAGCCACAACGGAACTAAAGCGACGAGGCGCCATTGAATCGGTGGTAATATCCGCGACGCTCACAATAAAATCGACAATGTTATCTCGGGTCACTCCATCTGCGTTGTTTAATTCGAGGAACGGAATTATACGTTGGAATACTCTCGCACTAAGAAGCGCTCCAAGAAGGGTAGGGTGCTGAACGGATGGATTATTTTGGACAAATTCTTGACCAACCGGTGTTAGTACAGAGTGATTTCGAGTGGGCGTAATAATAAAGCCAAGGATTTCCGCTGCCTTTCGATAATATCGTCCCTGGCGTTCGACCTTGCCGATTGTCGCGGCAATATCTTGAAAGGTCTGACCGCCATTCGCGATGCAAATTACCGTCCGAACGACGTCTTCTAATACATCAGCTTGGGGAATTTCATCACTTGGAATCTTCATACTAACGTCCTATAAAGAGGTATTCTTGAACTCTGTTATTCGCGTTCCCAATCTTATGGTTCTGGTTGCCAAATGAGTACGTATGATCGATTTCATGGCAAACAACGTCGCTCTTGTATTTGCCTAATAGCTTGAGAAGTTCTTCCTTGGTTGGGAAGCTGTTCGACGAATAGGAAACGACAATGATCGAATTTTCAAATTTTGAAAACAGCTTGTCAAAAGCATCGAAGGTTGATGTACGTCTCGAAAATGGTGAATCGTAACTCTTAAACTTCTTCACAGCCGTATGATCTTGGAGTTCAACGTCTTTCCAGTTTTTGACCAATCCTTCTACAAAATGGTACCGACGGACATAATCGTTATCTGATTTCGGAGAGAAATACGGAGGGTCCAGATATACCAAATCCGCAGAAACCGTGCACTCTTCGGTGCGACGATTGTGCGCCGAATTCATCTTCCCGTTATCAAACACAGCTCGATTGAAAATACCTACACTTTCAACGAAGTGCTCGAGGAGGGTCTTTCGCATATCGGAACGACCATCGTTGTATCGTTCACCAACAAAGGTGAAGATGCCCCTCGAACGCTTCTTGATACATGCCCGAACCAAAGCGGAATGTGCCAAGGCTCGTTTGTGTTCATTTTTTATTGTTCCAATGTTTGCTCTTACCTTATCGAGAAACGCGTTTTCAGTATCGTCGAAGAAAATGTTGCTAAATCTGTTCTGAATAAAACCGTCGTTGACGTTATCGGCCAATAACCTGTCCAAATCTTTCTCGCCAAGTTTTACCGACGCGTTCTCGATTATTGCCTTAGAAGTAACGAAACTAAATGTTAGGAAGTCATTGGTTATTACTCTCTTGCCCTTGCATTTCAAGAAATATGAGACTACGTTGCTCCCAGCAAAGGCGTCGTAAACTGTTTCAAATGGTAAGTCCTTTATATGATCCCAGATTTCGGGCAATATCTTATTCTTGCTCCCCATGTAACGCGTACCTGGAAAACACTGAAACTGATCGATCGCTAATTCGGTGGCCTGTTGCGTAATTAAAATCCTCCGAAGACAATTAGGTCTTCGCCAACTCTTGTTTTTGCGTTACTACTTATCAAACGTTTGGAACTTACAATCTTTCTATCATAGTTCTTGAAGAGTTCCATAATCGATTCGTGGGCGGAATTAGTGAGAATTACCTTACAACCAAGATCAACTAACTTGGTAAATTCATTTGCCAGTTCTTCTTGGTCTTTTATATAGAATCTTTCCTTTGTATAACGTTTAAAATCCGCATACTTTCCAACTGGTAGGTAAGGAGGATCTAGAAAGATGAAATCACCCTTCGCGGCATTAGTTCTTAAAACATCTTTGTAATCGCCACTGACGATTGTCGTTCCTTTCAATGTTGCACTTGCCTTTCGTAGCACGTCTGGTTGTAGAAAATTTGCACCAATAGCTCCATTGTATGGCGTATTGAATTCACCTTTCTGGTTTACTCGGTAGAGACCATTGAAACATGTTTTGTTCAAATATATTAGTCGTGCTGAACGTTCAAGATCACTAAGTTCCGACGTATCCAAGGATCGAATCTGATAAAACGTTGTCTTATTATTAACAAAGCTTCGTAACCGGTCGATTAGATTTTCTACGTCGTCTCGAACAGTCGTGTATGTGATAACCAATTCTTCATTCGAGTCCGCGAGGATGGAATTAGAATTACCTAACGCAAAAAACAGTGCGCCGCCGCCGACAAACGGCTCGATGTATTTGTTGAATTGTTTTGGTGTCAATTCGAGCAGGTACGGCAAAAGTTGGGACTTTCCACCAGCCCATTTTAGAAATGGACGGGCAGATGAGGTTGAAATGTCGTGAATCAGCTTGGCGCTCGTGGTCATGAAAACTCTGAAGGTCTTATTCTAAATTAATTATTGAATTTTTGTCATTTTGAGCGTCGTCTTATTAGGGATTAGGACCGGGGTCGGACCTGCGAAATTACGATTATTCTACGCTCAAAGGGTTGAGCAAAGTATAAAGCATTAAGGCAAAAGTAAGAAGGCAAAATAGGAATAATGGAAAAGTGAAAGAGTGAAAAAGGGGTTGAGGCGTTGTCCGTGGTCAGTGGTCAGTGGTCAGAGGGGGAAAGAAGAAGAGGAGAAGAGGGGAAGATGCGAAGGGGTTGAGCGGCGGGCAGTTTCGGCGGATATTTGGTAATGTAATGGTTGAGTACGAGCAGGCGGTTGGCTGGGAACAGAGCGACAAACGAAAGCCCTGGATCCACGACAAGCTACAATAAAATGACGTGCCGAGATTCCTAATTCAGGGCCGACCTTTCAGAAGTACATCTACCGTTCGAGCGACTCTGAATACATTAGTACATTCGTTCGGACCGACTTCTTGGAACCATTGACGAAATGCTAATTCTATTTCTTGATTTCGACGGCGTGCTCAGACGGAAAAATTCGCCTCTTTACAAGCTTGAAACCAATCTCGTAACAAATTTTGAGGAAGCTCTTCGGGCTTTTCCCGAAGTCAGAATAGTAATTACTTCGAGTTGGCGAGAAGCCTTCGGCCTCAACGAAATACGTATGCTGTTTTCCACCGACATTGCGGTGCGGATCTTAGGTTTCACGCCTAGATCGCTTGATTTGCAGGACTTCTATCGTTTTCGAGAGGTCTTAGCCTACCTCAAACGTTTTCACACCTTACAAACCCCGTGGATGGCCGTAGACGATGACCCGGAACACTATCCGCACGACGCCCCGGTACTGCTCGTTGATCCCACCCGAGGTCTCGACGCAGAAATGGCTATTGAGTTAAGAGTCCGACTTGCGAACTGCATGAGCAAAGTGAATATTTCCACGCCCAACTCATAAAATTAGCTAAAATCAGGGCGAATTTTTCACCCCCCAGGAAAATCGAGGGTCTGACCTGCGAAATTGCGATCATTTTAAGCACAAAGCACTAAGGCAAAAGTTGGAGGGGAAAGTTTTGCTTGTTAATTTTCTGCTAGATCGCTTTTGCAAGGCGGCCGGGGGGCGGGGCAGTGGTCAGGGGCCAGTGGCCGGTGGTCAGAGGGATCGAGGTCCCAAGTCCCAAGTCCCAGAAGTCCCAAGGCGGTCGGCAGTGGTCAGTGGTCGGTGGTCGGTGGCCAGTGGGGGAAGGAAGAAGAGGGGAAGAGGGGTGGAGCAGTGGTCGGTGGTCGGTGGTCAGAGGGATCGAGGTCCCAAGTCCCAAGTCCCAGAAGTCCCAAGGCGGGGGAAGGAAGAAGGGGAGAAGGGGAGACGGGGAGAAGGGGAGATGGGGAGAAGAGGAATAAAAAAAGAGAGGCGAGGGTTGCTCGGCTCTCTTTTTTGGTTTTTCGGAACCCGGTCGCTGTTGCTGCCGGTTCTGACTTTAGCCCTTGCGGAGTTCGGTCAGGACTTGTTTAGCGACGGCCTTAAGCGTGTCGAAGACGCCGGTGCCGTTGGTGGCGACTGCTTCGAAAACGGGTTCGCCTTTGCGGACGAGTTCGGAAGACAGCTCTTCGATCGGCGTGACGTTTGGCAAATCGCGTTTGTTCAGCTGAAGGACGTACGGGATCTGGGCAAGGTCGTAGCCTTGCGAACCGAGATTTTCTTCAAGGTTATAGAGCGATTCGATATTGGCGTCCATTCGCTCGTCCTGGCTGTCAGCGACAAAGACGACGCCGTCCACGCCTTTCAGTATCAGCTTACGCGAAGCGTCGTAATAGACCTGGCCGGGAACGGTGTAGAGGTGAAAACGCGTCTTAAATCCGCGAACCGTGCCGAGTTCGAGCGGCATGAAATCAAAGAAAAGCGTGCGGTCGGTCTCGGTGGCCAAGCTGATAAGCTTGCCCTTGGCCTGCGGGGCCGTCGAATCGTAGATGTATTGCAAGTTGGTCGTCTTGCCGCAAAGGCCCGGCCCGTAATAGACGATCTTGCAATTGATCTCTCGCGATGCGTAATTAATAAAGGTCATAAGTTCGGTGGTCAGTGGTCAGTGGTCGGTGGTCAGTTGCTCTTCTGACGACTGGCTACCTTCTACTAACTACTAGCTAAATAAGCTGTCAATATCCTCGTCCGTGATCTCCGAGAAAAATGTGTTTTGGTTGATGCGATAGTTTGCCGAATCGCGGGTCGCTTCGTCAAGAATGGCGGCCACCTCAAAACTCGCACGTTTTGTCCTGATCTTGACCAGGCCGAGCGTCGAACGCTCGTCAAATACTACCACAAGCAGACTGCGGCCGATGACACTGATGTAAATGCTCTCGCGTTCGCCTTCGTGGACAACGCCGGGAAACGTGTCTTCGCCGATCAGCTTTGCCATGCTGCTGGTCGCGGCGACGTTACCGGCCGCCAGACTGGAAAAGCTGGTCGTGTCCATATCGCCAATATCACCATGAAAGGCGATCGGCTGGCCGTCGCGGTCGACCAGAAAAACAACACGGGCTGCACACTCAACGCACAGACGCGCCAAAATGATCTTTAGCTTGTGAAACTGATGTTCCTGAATGATGAAGGGCGTTTCTGCCATTTGGTTTGCCGAGCCTAAGGCCAGGCCGAGGATGTTTTATCGCTGTGTGAAATGAATAAGGCTATGTGGACGGGTGACGATACATCACACCGCAGGTTTAAACTTAGCACAACACCGAGGCGTGCGACAAGCCTTTTTTGCCGCAACGAACGATTTTAAGGCTGTCGAAAATTGTCGCCGTGCGACGCGCGGAGAATTTGCACCAAAACTATTTCTAACGAGTGCTATAACTTTGATTGATGCCACGGAGCAAAAAATGGTAACATTCCAGAGTTCGGCAACGCTCGCCGGACCTGTAAAAATCCAGTTTATCGTTCGTTTCTCGCGATCATCTCGATTTCCGGGCTGAGCCCCGGCCGCAATGAAACATCATCTATTTTCCGACAAAACGTCAGGGCTCAAGCTTGTAGCTATCGGCGGCGGCAATGGCCTTTCGACGCTGCTGTCCGGGCTCAAGCGATTTGTCCGCGCACGCGAGAACGAACCGATCTGGATCGAAAGCCTGTCGGCGATCGTCGCCGTCACCGACGACGGCGGAAGTTCGGGCCGCCTGCGTGACGAACTGCAGATGCTGCCGCCGGGCGATATCCGCAATTGCATGGTCGCGCTTTCGGAAGATTCGCAGACGCTGTCCAAGCTGTTTCAGTATCGGTTTCGCGGCGATGGCGACCTGGGTGGGCATAGCTTTGGCAACCTGTTTCTGGCGGCATTGACCGAGGTCACGGGCGATTTTGCCGAGGCGGTAAAACTGTCGTCCGAGATCCTCGCCAGCAAGGGCCACATCTATCCGGCGACCGATGCCGACGTACGGCTCGCGGCCGAGCTGCTCGACGGCAAGGTCGTCCGCGGCGAGACCAAGATCGGGCACGTCGGGCCGATGATCAAGCGGCTATTTCTCGAGCCGGCGGACTGTCAGCCGCTGCCCGAGGCGATCGCCGCGATAAATGAGGCTGACGTTATCACTATCGGGCCGGGCTCGCTGTTTACCAGCCTGATACCGCCGATCCTTGTCGAAGGCGTCAGCGAAGCGATCGCGGCCTCGGACGCGGTGAAGATCTTTATCTGCAATCTGATGACCCAACCGGGCGAGACTGACGGGCTAACATCGCTGCTTCATCTTGATTTAGTACGGCAATACGCACCGGCGATCGATTTTGACTTCGTCATCGTCAATGATCACCCGATCAGCGATAAGCAGCTCGAAATGTACGCGGGCGAAGGTGCCGAACAGATCGGCGTGCATGGTTCGATCTCGCCGAAGACTATCGAGGGTGCCGAGATCGTATATGGTAATCTGTTGGATGAGGGCGAGAAGGTTCGACACCATCCCGAAAAATTGGCTCAGGTGACGCTGCTGTGCGCACTGCAGACAAAAGAAAAGGCGGCGAGGTGATCGAAGATCTGATTC
The DNA here is from genome assembly GCA_017983495.1 of Pyrinomonadaceae bacterium. Taxonomy (GTDB): domain Bacteria; phylum Acidobacteriota; class Blastocatellia; order Pyrinomonadales; family Pyrinomonadaceae; genus OLB17. The sequence continues at coordinate 151,678 of JAGOBH010000005.1, forward strand.
AAACAGGATGCACAGGATATGCAGGATCTTTGCGTGGTCGCTAAATCGAATTTATCCTACCCATCCTGTTCATCCTGTTTAATTTAATGGCTAATACTGATCTCGACATTCTAATACTGGCGGCCGGTTTGGGGACGCGGATGCGTTCGGATCTGGCAAAGGTGCTTCACCGGCTGGACGGGCGGCCGCTGATCAACCACGTCCTCGACGCGGCGGTGAGCCTGTCGCCGAAAAAGATCTACACCGTCATCGGCCATCAGGGCGAAGATGTAAAAAAGGCGGTCCTTAATGACCTCGACGGCTCGATCGCCGAATTTGCGTGGCAGCAACAGATGCTCGGCACTGGCGACGCGGTCAACGCGGCGAGGGAGATGCTCGAGAACGAAGATTCGACGCTGCTCGTGCTGTCGGGCGATGTACCGATGATCCGGCCCGAGACGCTGGAGGAACTCGTTCGCCTGCATAACGACCATCACGGAAGGCGTGCCGCGTGTACGGTCCTGACCGTGAAACTGCAAGACCCGACCGGTTACGGCCGCGTGATCCGCGACGAACTCGGGACGTTTGACCGCATCGTCGAACAAAAAGACGGCAGCCCCGACGAGCTTGCGGTCAACGAGATCAACTCGGGCATCTATTGTTTTGATACCAAAAAGCTCTTTGCCGCGCTGAAACAGGTCGGCAACCAGAACGCCCAAGGTGAATATTATCTGACCGACGTGCCACGGATTCTGTGTGCCGCCGGCGAAGACATCGCGATCTATCTTCACGACGATCCGACCGAGATCGAGGGCGTCAATGACCGCCGACAGCTTGCCGCAATGGAGAAGACGACGCGGGCCGCTACCGTCCGGCATCTGATGCTCGAGAGCGGAGTGACGTTTGTTGACCCCAATGCCGCGTACGTGAGCAAACAGGCGGTCATCGGACGCGACACGGTCGTCTACCAGAATGTGACGATCGAGGGAAAGACGGTGATCGGCGAAGGCTGCACGATCCGGCCGGGCGTGCGGATCGCCGATTCGGTCATCGGCAACGGTGTCGAGGTCAGGGACAATTCGTTCATTACCGACTCGCATATCGGCGAAGGCTGCACGGTCGGCCCGATGGCGCACCTTCGCGGCCACGCCGTGATGGAACCGGGATCAAAGGTAGGGAACTTTGTCGAGCTAAAGAAAACCAGGCTCGGGAAAGGCTCAAAGGCCAGCCATCTGACCTATCTCGGCGACGCCACCATTGGCGAAAATACAAACATCGGAGCCGGCACCATCACCTGCAATTACGACGGTAAGAACAAACACGAAACCCACATCGGCGACAACGTCAAGATCGGCTCCGACACCATGCTCGTCGCCCCGGTTACGGTGGGTGACGGTTCGATTACTGGAGCAGGATCAGTTGTAACAATGGACGTCGATCCAAACAAGCTCGTTGTCGGAGCACCGGCGAGAGCAATCAAATCGTTGGATAAGGAGAAGTCTAAATAGAAGATGGTCGAACTTCGTATGCCAAACAGTCGAACCAAAAAAATGGCGCTCATTCTGGCGGCGGTTATGTCTCTTCAAAGCCCAATTATCGCTTTCGAAGCATTTAGTGATTCGTCCGTACCGTCTGAAATTCAAAACTGCGCGGAGACGCAGAGGCTTGTCGAAAAGACATATAATTTCCGGGTTGCAGATCTAACGGAAGAGCAACAGCGGCAAAAATCCGAAGAGGATAATGCGTTCAGCAAATTTGTTCGTGCGAACCCGACAATCACGATACCGTGCCTGGTGACGGCATTAAAGTCACCGTCGGCTAATCGATATTTCCTTTATTCCGGCAGTACTCTTCTCTACACCATGGATAGATCGGAGGCAACGAAAAAACTACTAATAAGCTCGCTTGCCCGTACTGACCTAACTGAGATCAGTTTCCCCTTCTGGTTGGAACTGATACTTGCACATTCTTTGGAAGGCTTTGACACCTCGGCCGCTGTCGAGAATTGGCTGAAAGATACGCGTACGAGCTATCAGATCAGCCGACGTGGTCCGGTTCTAGATAGAAAACAGGTGTTCTTCCATTTGATCGGAAGTATCGACGAAAAGTTCGCGACCCCGCTGTTAGCGAAAGTCGGATCCGCGAAGGACGATCCTCTTCGTCTTTCTGCTCTCGAACTACTTGTTATTCAGGAAACTTCTGAGGCCAGAGCGGCGGCTTCGAAGATCGATCTTAGCGGACTCTTCTCATTGGACGCTGCTCGAATTAAGCGGCGGATCGCTGACCCGCCGACTGTTTCACCATCCGTTCCGGACCCGAGGTTCGACCGCAATGCTCTGATCAACGCTCTCACGTTGGGAGCGGCGGGAAAATGGGAGGCATTGACTTCAAATTATGCGACTCGTGCAATGGACTGGGAGAATGTGGCCGTGACCGTACTTACAAAAGATGACGCGTCGCTTCTCCGAAAGGTGCGACGAGCAAATGCCGCAGACCTAAAGGAGGGATCGAAACTTTGGTACGAACGATTCTCAAGGATACTTGCGTACGTTAACCGAAAATAACGAGTGGTCGGTTCATTTCAAAAATTAAATCATTATGTGCGGAATTGTTGGATACGTTGGAAATAAACAGGTTGTGCCGTTGATCATCGACGGTTTGCGTAAGCTGGAGTATCGCGGGTACGATTCGGCGGGGATCGCTGTGGTCGATGAGGATCATCATCTCAGCCTGCGGCGGGCTGAGGGTAAGCTGCGCAACCTTGAGGAAACGATACGGCTGCAGCCGCTCGACGGCACGTACGGCATCGGGCATACGCGCTGGGCGACGCACGGGCGTCCGACCGAGGAAAATGCACACCCGCATCGTGACCAGTCGGGCAAGGTCGTTGTCGTTCACAACGGCATTATCGAAAACTATCTGACGCTCAAGGAACGCCTGGCGGCCGAGGGCAGCGATTTTAAGACCGAGACCGACACCGAGGTGGTCGCCCATCTGATCGGGCATTACGTGACGCGTGACGGCCTGTCGCTCGAGCTCGCGGTGCGAAAAGCGGTAAAGGAACTAAAGGGCATTTTCGCCCTGTCGATCATCTCGGTCGATGAGCCGGACACGATCATCGCGGTTCGCGAAGGCCCGCCCGTTGTCATCGGAATGGGCGACGGTGAATTTTTTGTCGCATCGGACATACCGCCGATCCTGGCTCATACACGTGACGTCTTTTTCCTCGGTGACCGTGAGATCGCGGTGCTGACCAAGGACTCGGTCCGCGTGACGGATTTTGACGGCAATGTCGTCGAACCGACGCAACAGCGGATCACGTGGGATCCGATCATGGCGGAAAAGGGCGGCTTTAAGCACTTTATGCTCAAGGAGATATACGAGCAGCCGCGTGCGGTCCGCGACACCGTTCAGGGCCGCGTTTCGCTCGACACGGGCAAGGTTTACCTCGACCCGATGGACATTTCCGAAGAGGATTTCGTCGGTCTCAGTTCGATCAAGATCGCCGCTTGCGGCACGTCCTGGCACGCAGGATTGGCCGGCAAATACATGCTCGAGACGCTCGCACGCGTCCCGGTCGAGGTCGATTACGCGTCGGAATTTCGCTATCGCGACCCTGTCTTGAGCGAGAGCGACCTGCTCGTCGTTATTTCGCAATCGGGCGAGACTGCCGACACGATCGCCGCGATGCGCGAGGCAAAACAGGCTGGTTGTAAAGTGCTTGCGATCTGCAACGTGCAGGGTTCGATGATCACGCGTGAGGCTGACGGCACGATACTGACCCACGCCGGGCCGGAGATCGGCGTTGCGTCGACCAAGGCGTTTACGGCGCAGATGACGGCGTTATATCTATTCGCACTCTATTTAGGGCAGGTTCGCGGCAAGATCGACGAACCGCGGGCTAAAAAGCTGGCGCAGGATCTGGCCGAACTTCCGCTCAAGATCGAGCAGCTGCTCAATGACGCCGATTCGATCGAAGACCTGTCGAGAGAGTTTTTCCGCGTTCAGGACTTCTTATATCTCGGCCGCGGCATCAATTTCCCAGTCGCTCTCGAGGGGGCACTAAAACTCAAAGAGATCAGCTACATCCATGCCGAAGGTTATCCAGCGGGCGAGATGAAGCACGGCCCGAACGCCCTGATCGACGAAAAGCTGCCCGTCGTGGTCATCAATACACGCGAAAACGGCAATGCCGCGAGCGAACTGCGTTACGAAAAGACGCACTCGAATATCGTCGAGGTCAAATCGCGTGACGGCATCATCGTATCGGTGCTGACCGAGGGCGACACGATGAGCAGCAAGGTCTCGAACCACGTCATCGAGATACCCGAGACCAGCGATTTGCTCGGCCCGATCCTATCGATCGTTCCTCTGCAGCTGCTCTCGTACCACATCGCCGTCCGCCGCGGCTGCGACGTCGATCAGCCGCGAAATCTGGCGAAATCTGTTACTGTGGAATAGAAGCTTTATGACAATACAAAACAAAGGCACGAAATAGCAATCACTTTTCGTGCCTTTTGTTTTTTTCGGGCATTGCCGAACGAAGACATTCGACCTCAGATTCCGCCAAACGCCGTCGGTCAAGCAAACGACTTGTGCGGAATGCGGAGAACCGATGTTGACGATCGCCCAGGCCGCCGTTTTGATGGGCATCAAACAAAGTCGAATTTTCCAGATCGTCGATACGGGTGCGACACATTTTAACGAAGCGGAAGCGGGCGTACTGATGATTTGTTTGCCTTCATTGGCACGAGCCTTAGTGCCCGCTCGGAATAGGTCCACGGCCCGCGGATCATATGTATGGCGGACAACGGTCCGAAGATGAAAAATAGCAGGAAATCAAGGAAAACAAATGAGACAAACACTGACCATATTGATACTTCTGTCTTTACTTGCTTTGGCAGGTTGCGGCGGTTCGGGAACTGACAAAGCAAAGGAACTGGAGTTAAAGGAAAAAGAGTTGGCTCTGAAAGAAAAAGAGCTGGAATTAGCGAAGAAAGATCCGAAAGCAGATAATTCCGATAAGACAGAGAAATCGGAAAAAACTGAAACGAAACCTCTAAAAAAGGTCGAACCACCGACCGGTGCAACCGTCGCCAGCATCAATGCGAGTGATGTCGTCGTGCGTGCTCAACCGAGTCTTAGCGCCAAGAAAGTCACCTTACTCAGAAAAGGTCAAAAAGTTTATGTCATCGGAGTATCCGACAACCTCGTAGTTTTGGAAGGGGAGTCTTACACCATGAAAAACGTCCAGTTGGAAAATGGTCAAAAGGGGTGGGTCTTAAATAAATTTATTGATGGGCCATAAAGGTAAGGACCACGCTCTGCTGCAAATTCAATACGCGCGCTCAGGCAATCAAGGAGATAATCATGTCCGATGTAAAGGAATTAGAGTTAAAGGAAAGGGAGTTGGCTCTGAAAGAAAAAGAGCTGGGATTAAAGGAAAACGGATCGAAGGGGACTTCGAAATTGAAACTGGCATTAACCATTCTGATAATCCTGTTGTTGCTTTCTGCCGTAGGTTTTTTGGGAGCTGATAAATTAAAGCAATTAGGTTATTTGGGAACTGGCAATTCAAAGGAATTAGAGTTAAAGGAAAAGGAGTTGGCTCTCAAAGAAAAAGAGTTGGAATTAAAACAAAAATCATCAAAGGAAACAGAGCCTGTTAAAGCAGAAAATACGAATAAGGCGGAAACTGTTAAAGCAAATGACGCCGCGATCACGAAAGGCTGTCAACCTACAAATGCGGTGAATTTCAAGGAAGGCACGTCTGGTCAAACGTTCAAATGCCAGATGAGTGTTAAAAATTCGCAGCAGAAATACACGCTTAATGCAAAAGCCGGGCAAATATTCAACATTCAATTCGAAACGACTGGGGCGGGATCCGCTCCCTATGCGGTTTATAAGATCGTGAACCCTGATGGAGTGTTAAAAAGGGAAGATGAAGAAGGAAACTCAGAGGTTCAATTAGATAAAACTGGAAAATGGACAGTTACCGTAGATCTCAGCTCATCTGCAACCAATCCCAGCGCTGAATACACGATAACCTTTACGATCGGAGGCAGAGACGGAAGCTAAGCTTGCCTTAAAAGTGCACAGTGGAGATCCACGTCCCCCGGACAATATGTGTGTCGGATAATGGCCCGGAGATGAAAGATAGCAAGAAATGAAGGAAACAAAATGCGACAAAAACTGGCCATATTGATACTACTGTCTTTACTTGCTTTGACAGGTTTTGGCGATTCGGGGACCGACAATTCAAAGGAATTGGAGTTAAAGGAGTTGGCTCCTAAAGAAAAAGAGCTGGTATCAAAACAAAAAGCCCCGGCGGAAAAAAGCACGAAAACACTTTATACCGGCGTGGGAAAGATCTATTCAATTTATACAGATCTTGCCGGGCGCAAATGCAAAACGACCAGTGACGACGAAAGCGACGTGATAACACAGGAATGTCCCGGTGTTGCGGGCTACAAACTCGTAGTCGCCGAACGCGATGCTCAGAAGACGATCAACGTTTTGTCGCCATCAGGCAAAACATTTCACCTCGATTTTCAGGACAAAGTCTCGGGTGGGCTTTCCACATTTGGGGAAAAGGCCGAATGGCGTGTGGAAAGATCAAACGGCAAGACAAAGCCCGTTGGGCTGATCACGCGTTTTAACTTCTCCAAAACCGGGGATGAAAAAAGCCTTACTTCGTATCTGATTGTCACGAAATTTGACGGTGACAAGATATGCATCACGGACATCGTGAAAACAAAAGATGCCAATGTGAAAGCCAGAAAATTAGCCGATGCCGCTCCGGACAGGCCGTGTCTCTAGGCTATGTTGCGGTCGACCAGCCGAGAAATCTGGCGAAATCGGTAACGGTGGAATAAACGGTTACTCCTATTTAGAAAAAGGGCACGAAACGGAGATCACGTTTCGCGCCTTTTGTTTTTTTTGTCGGGCGTTGTTTTAGAAGGAGTCGTTGATCATTCAGAAAACGCCTTGCTATTTGTGATCGTCCAAATATCGGGGATCGGTTGATCGTACGAAATGCTCTTGGTGAATACCAACTTTGAACCTTGGTAGTCGCTGAATGCCGGAATGTGGTTGACCGGTCCGGCGACATTTAGAAAACCGGAAAGGCGATTTTTCCCCGCGTCATTGATGAAATAGCTGCTTTCGATAGCGATGTTGTCACCTTCAACTACCGGACTGCCGTCCTGAGCAATTGCGCTTCTTATGATCCAAACTCCGGTTCCATTGTCGCGGTTCGGCGATCTGGTGGTAAAGACCGCCCCTGTTTGATCCAAGAACTTATCAAAAACGCGTAAATGCTCAGTCCATCCACAGGCGTCCAGGTAACCTGCATCCGGGTACATATTCCGAAGATGGATCCGGTCGCCAACAACGAGCGGTTCGCCTTTGTTTTTCAAGCCTGCAGAGACAATTTCCCAACTGCCCGAGCCGCTGTCGCGGTTAGGGTCGATGTGCGTTGAAACGAACATTGTCTCAGTGGGAACCTGTCTGAACTCCGGTTTGCTCCAAACATGTCCCCATGCGTCGAGGTACGAGCCGTCGTTCGGGTAACGATTTTGAAGATTTACGATCGAGCCGATCTTGATAGGAGCGGCATCAGACCTACGGACGGCAACCATGCCGTTTTTGCGAGACAAGCCATTGCCGACGCCGGTACCGCGGCCAAAGTAACTCGAATAGATAGCAAATCCGCTGCCGACACATGCGATCAACAACAGCGATCCAGCGATAATGCGGGGCGAGGTGACAAGTTTCGACCAGATCGATGTTGGAAACTTATCTTCAACCGCTTCGCTTATCGTGATCGTTTCCTGTGTTCTTAGGTGTCGAACGATCTGTTCTTCGATGATGATGTCCCTGTCATAGCTAGAAACTTCCCTGACGTCTGCGGTAAATCGATAACCGACCTTCGGAACGGTTTGTATAAACGTTGTGCCGTCAGAACCCTCTGCGAGTTTTTCACGCAGCCAAGAAATATTTCTTGCCAGAGTCGTTTCCTCGACGTACGTGCCCGGCCAGATCGCATCGAGCAACTCGTTCTTTTTTGTAGTGCGCCCGGCGTTGTCAACAAAATACTGCAATAATTCGAATTGTTTTGGTGTGAGAGCGATCGGCTCATCTTTGCACCAAAGTAGCCTCTCGTCGACGTCAAGCCTGAAATTTCCAAAGTAACGTTCGCCCATTCGCGCTTCTGAAATACCCCTAATAATTGGGGTTTTCCAATATCCAACAAAAATCCAAAAAATATCCGAAAAAACTCCAGACAGTTCGTGGGCCAAAAATCTAAGCTCGATTTCGTAGCACGCATTTTAGAGCGAAATCGATATGCAAATCAAGCGGGAATTTGAGATAACGTCGTGCTCGAGTCGACGAATAATCATCCGTCAGGCACCCGACGAAGCCACCTCGGTCATTTGCGCGAAATGCGGAGAGCCGATGGTCGCCGCCGGGCAGGCTGCGAAATTGTTGGGCATCGGGCAGCGCCGGATCTTTCAGATCATCGAGAACGGAGCGGTACATTTTGCCGAAACCGAGTCGGGCGTGGCGATAATATGCCTCAAATCATTGGCCGCGGAACAGGCCATTTAAATGTTCAGACAATGATAACTATGAAAATACAACAGTTGAACTTCAAACATTGGATCATTACGGGATTTGTCGCAACAGCTATATTTGTTTCGATAGGATGCTCGGGTAGCGTTGCTCCTGCAAATAACTCGGCTGCAAATAATTCAAATGTCAGCGGCAATGCGAACAATTCGAATGCGAATGCCGCAGCCCCAAAAGCCGAGCCGTCGAATCTTGAGAAAAAGGCAAACGCGATAGTCGGCAAATGGGAAACGACGACGGGTCTGGACGACAAGGTCACATTTGATTTCGGTCAGCCACAGAAAGAGGGCGAAACGTATGTCGGAACTTACGTGTTTGATGTCAACGGTTCAAAAGATCCTTCGGCAAGGTACGCTGTCTCGGGCGACAAGATGATCAAATTCTTCAACCAGGAAGGCAAAGAATATCCGCTCATTAAAGTTTCTGTCTCCGATGATGGTCAAACTTTGATGTACGAAGACCAAAAAGGAGGAAAGACCAAATTGACCAAAGCTGGTTCGCAGGCAAGCAAATCAGCCGAACCGGCCGGCGGAGAAAAAGGCGATTGCACCGTCAAAGCGGACAACACGGATTTCTTTATCGAGGCAACGGAAAAAACCGTCAAGCTGAAAAAAGGAACTTCGATCAAGTACATTCAGTTTGGAAATCAGGGATTGGCGATCGTTAAGGCCCAAATAGACGGAAAATGGCAGAGAGGCGAGGTCCAGGATGATTCAATTGATTGCCCGGACGACCGGAAGGCTGATTCTGTGAAGAAATAAAAAAGGAGAAACTGGCAAGCAAAAACCGAGGAAGGTCGAGAAATTGAAACCAAGTAAGGAGAAAAAAATGAAAAAGTTATTGTTTTTGACGATGGTTTTAGGGTTGTTTTTTATTTCAGCCGGCGATGTTATGGCAATTGAACCCAATCAGGTTTTTGCGTACAACTCGACAGATTTTCAGGGGACGCCACAACAATACAATGGCGCATTTTCAAGAGATGTCATGGATGGCGGCTATGACGATGAGTATGAATCCATAATAGTCGGAAAAGACATGAAGGTCACACTTTATTCAGACCAATATCAGCAAGGATTCAAAATAGTCCTTTATCCGGGCGAATATCGGAATTTGAGAATGGAATCTGAACTTCGTTACTGGAATGACGAGGTGAGTTCGCTAAAGATCGAAAAATTAAGCGATCCCGATCTACCTCTGATAAAGCTGATCTACGGTGAAAATGGGGGTTTGACCCAGATGATCGGTCTGGATGGCACGGATGAGTTTAAGAATGAGCACTCCTTGTTGCTCAATGATAGAGTGACCTCCGCAGAGATACCGGCGGCATACAAAGTAACATTTTATGAGGATAAGGAATACGGAGGAAAGAAAAATTCCGAGCCGATTTCAGGCCGAACAGTAAATATGAAGGAGCTCGGTCTGAATTCCAAAGTTTCTTCGATCAAGATCGAATGGAACAAATTCAAACTGACCAAAGTTGAAATGGTCAAGACCTCCACGAAGCCAAGAGAGTTAGACACTTTTTCGATGCCGATGGGAGCCGATACCGAATGTCATAATAATTCTTCAGCGAAACTTACCTGCAAAAAAGAGCTGAGATCGACCTATAACGCAACCGCCACTACGAATTGGCAAAATAGCACGACGGTTGGGATCACAGCCACTACAACGGTGAAGGGGGAAGCTGGTGTAGCAGGTGTCGCGTCAAGCAGCGTAGAAGCAAGTCTTGCCTTATCCATAGCTAACGAGTTTGCGTTTGGCAAATCAGAGGCAAAATCCCTCGGGCAAGAAGTGGCCGATGATGTTGAAGTAGAAGTCCCTGCGGGCGGTGCAGTAGGTTTTACACTGGACGTTAAGCCAGTCGAGATCGATTATGACGTGACCTATACTTACTCCAGCGTTGATGATAACGGAAACCCGGATGGAAAAAACAATAAAGTAATAAAAGGAAAAATGACGGTCAAATCAGCAACAGCGACTACTGCTGTCTCGCGAGACCTCAAACCCGGTAGTAGCCCGGCCCCGGCTGCTCAACCAAATCCATCAGAGCAAGGATATATGGCACAAGCCTGGGAGTGGATAAAGCAAAGACCTTGCAGACTCTATGAGTTTTTCGGCGGCAAAGACCCGGCTTGGATGTGCGGCGGTACGAATGATTCCGGCACGAACGCCAATACAAATTCGAACACTAACTCCAACACAGCAGTTCAGCCTACAAGTAATTCAAATAGTGTCTCTCAGACTAACACCAGTCCATCTCCAACCAGTTCCAAATCTAATGCCGATAGAATTATCGGAAGTTGGAAAGGTGACGACGACACTATAACCTTTGATGGAGACAAAAATATGTCATCCTTGCTCGGCAACAAGAAATACAAATATTCATATGAGGTTGTGAACGAAAATACTGTTGAGCTTACCACTACCGACCCCAAACGAAATTCTGTTGTGAGTATCGTAGAAGCGACAATAGCTTTCGAAGATAATGATAATACTTTAGTTTTGACTGCCGGTGGAACAACTTCCAGATTAAAGAAAGTCAGTCCAGCTTAAGAAGTAAATGCGGACAGATAATAGAGTTGATCAATTCTTTTATCAGAAAAAGGCGAGGTAATTAACAGTTATTTGTCCGTCAATTCAGCCGAATTTTTCTACTCTTCGCCCGACAAGGGTGTGAAACTCAGGAAGAGCACGGCGCCAAAGTTCGTTGTTTTTGGCGGGCAGGGAGTAGTGGCCGTCTAAGCCAAGATCGGCAAAAAGTGGATCAGGGGCGAGATCAAATTCGACGAAACAAGTTGTGAGTAAGATCGCGAAGGCTTAGAAGCTGCGGATGTCAGTTGATCGAGATCTTTTGCTTTATCGTCTTCGAATGAGGCGCTCGGCTCGGTTGCGAGTAGAGATAGTAGCGAGCACCATTTTGGGCACGAAACTTTGACCGAGTTTCGTGCCATTTACGTATTTCGCGGGTACACTAGTCTTATGAAAGCAATAATCGTACGTGAATTTGGTGAGCCTGAGGTGATGAAGGTCGAGGAAGTCGAGCTTGCGGAGCCAACTGGCACTCAGGTGTTAGTCAAGATCGAGGCCGCGGGCGTTAATCCGGTGGACACGTATTTGCGGACGGGCATTCATGCTCATGCGCCGAAATTGCCGTATACGCCGGGTAAGGACGCGGCGGGTGTGGTTGAGGCGGTTGGCGAGGGTGTAACTCGTTGGAAAGCGGGCGACCGCGTTTACACGGCCGATTCGCTGACCGGAACGTATGCCGAATATTCGCTTTGCACCGAAGCTCAACTCGGCCGTTTGCCGGATAACGTCGATTTCCCGCAGGGTGCGGGCGTTTGGACGCCGTATGCGACCAGCTACCGGGCATTGTTTCAGAAGGCACAGGCAAAGGCGGGCGAGACCGTCTTGATCCACGGTGCATCGGGCGGTGTCGGACTGGCGGCGGTCCAATGGGCTAAGCACGCGGGACTGACCGTTATAGGCACGGCGAGTTCGGAAGAAGGGAAACGGCTGGTGGCTGAGCAGGGAGCGGATCAGGTATTTGACCACACTACGGAAGGGCATCTCGACGCGATCAGAGAGGCGACGGGCGGAGGCGTCGATGTGATTATCGAGATGCTTGCCAACGTAAATCTCGAAAACGACTTTTCAGCCCTTGCGATGTTTGGCCGGATCACCGTCGTCGGCAATCGCGGCAGCCTGCAGTTCACACCGCGGCTGGCGATGACCAAAGACGCGACCATTTATGGCATGTCGCTCTTCAATTCGCCGCAGGCGGCACGCGACGAGATCCATGCTGCGATCTATGACGGCCTGAGCGACGGTTATCTCGTGCCGGTCGTTCGCGAGGCGATGCCGCTCTCGGACGCTCCGCGATCGCACATCGAGGTGATCGGCAGCAAAGCGTTGGGCAAGATCGTACTCATTCCCTAGAAACGATACCTCTCTGGAGATCAACTTCACGGCGTCGGACAAATCGTTTAATGCGATGTCCGAAAGTCCCGGTTTGCCGGTTCGATCAATAAAAACGTTGACTTTGGGCGTGCCTGAGAGTTACCATCGGAAAATCAAGTTTTTAGCAAAATTCGGTCTAAGTTAACGGGATCTTTCCACTGGCGCCTGTATCGGTCTCGTTCTCAACTTCAACCCGCAACCGCTTTGGTCAGAAAGCGGCTCATTTCAAGGCTTTTCAACAATTGAGGGGAATATGAAAAGAAAATTTGGCAGTTTTGTCTTTGCCGCTATCGCTGTGTTTTTGATGTCGTCGGGCATCAAGGCGGAAACATTTTATGCATACCTGAGCTCGGCGCAGGAAGTTCCTACAAACGCATCTACCGCGACCGGTTATGCTCGTGTCGTTATCAATGAATCGACCGGAGCACTGACATTCACGGTCGTTTTTAGCGGTCTGAGCAGCAACCAATCGGCATCGCACATCCACGCACCGGCGGCGATCGGTGCAAATGTGGGCGTTGCAATAAATTTTGGTGCCGTCGGGGGAACTTCGGGTACGATCACCGGTTCGACTACCGTGACACCGACACAGCTATCGCAGATCCGGGCCCATCTGGGTTACGTTAATGTGCATTCGGCAAACTTTCCGGGCGGCGAGATCCGCGGACAGCTTGGTATCAAGCGCCCCGTCGATTTTGACGGCGACGGGCGGCAGGATTACAGTATGCTGAAATTTCCGAATGTTGCACCTCCGGGCGTTGCTCAGATCAGCTATTGGAATCTGAATTCTACGACGGGAGCACAGCCGATAACACCATGGGGTGACGCTAATCGCGACTTTCCCACGCCGGGCGATTATGACGGAGACGGCAAAGATGACCTCGCTGTTTACCGTGCCGGAGCGACGGCCGGGGCTCCGAGCGAGTTCTGGATCCTTCGTACCTCCGATAACATACCAAAGAAAATCGAGTTCGGGGTGTTTGGTGACAAGGCGGTCAATCGTGACTACGACGGTGACGGCATGACCGACATTGCCGTTTTTCGGCCCGGTGCCACCGCTACCGATCAGACATTTTGGTGGATAAGGCGGAGTTCGGTCGGGCTGGAGGTTACCGGCAATGATCTGGTAATACCTTTTGGAACTACCGGAAACGGAACCACCACATTCGATACACCGATTCCAGGCGATTACGACGGTGACGGCAAATTTGACTTAGCGGTTTATCGGTTTGGATTGACTCCGGCTAACAACTTCATCATCAGACGAAGTTCTGACCTGGCTATCACGTATCAAGCGTTCGGAAACTTCAATACCGACTATATTTTACCGGGTGATTACGACGGCGACGGAAAGTACGATCTCGCGGTTGCTCGAACAGGAGCAACGAGCAGCTCGCCGCTGGCCTGGTGGATATTGCAGAGTTCGACCGGAACGACACGGAATCAGACCTTTGGCATCTCGTCAGACCTGCCTGTCCAGGGCGATTATGATGGTGATGCCCGAGCTGATATTGCAATCCATCGCAAAGGGGCAACCGCCACAGCTCAGAGCTTTTTCTGGGTTCTTCGAAGTCTTGACAACACTGCTCAAGTCACGCCGTGGGGTGTAGGTGCAGATTTCCCGGTAGCGAATTTCGACGCCCGTTAACTTGTGGGTTGTTTGAATCCGTGGTCCCGGCGAGTTGATCGCCGGGACTTTTTATTTTGATTTGAATTCGTCGAGAGCTTCAAAGACCTGAAGTGCGTATTTCACGTTGCCAAACGGTGCTGAGACCTGAACGCCCTGGATGACGTCGCGAACCTCGGCGAGCGACTCGCGGGCGATGTTGATGCCCTCTTCCCGTGCTTCTTCCTTGCCCTTTTCCGACGCGATCCGCATGCGTTCGAGGATCTCGGGCGTAACACTTACGCCGGGAACCTCGTTGTGCATAAACTCCGCGTTGCGGTAGCTGACGAGCGGCCAGATACCGGCGACGATCGGGATGCGGACGTGCGAGATCCGGTCAAGAAAAACGCGAAGCTGCTCGGTGTCAAAAACCGGCTGCGTGATCGCGTATTCGGCACCTGCCTGTACTTTCCACTCAAATCGTTTGATCTCTTCGTCCAGATTGACGGCACCCGGATTGACGCCGACGCCGATCGAGAACGCGGTCGGTTTGCCGATCGGGTTATTTCCGAGGTCGAGGCCGTGATTAAGGCGGTTGACCATATTCGTCAGGCCGATCGCGTCGATATCAAAAACGGCGGTCGCGTCCGGGTATGGCCCCATCTTTGGCGGGTCGCCGGTGATCAGCAGCAGATTGTGTAATCCCAACGCCGCTGCGCCAAGCAGGTCGGACATCATGCCGAGCAGGTTACGGTCGCGACAGCAGTAATGGAGCACGGCTTCGATGCCGATCTCGCGTTCGACCAGCACGGCGGTCGCTTGTGCCGACATTCGTGTCTGTGCACGCGGGCCGTCAGGGATGTTGACGCCATCGACGCCGGCATCTTTGAGCAATCTGATCGAATCGAGCGTAGCCTGAGCGTCACAGCCCTTCGGCGGCAGCACCTCGACCGACGTCACGAACTCACCGCGGGCGATCTTTGCCGACCAGCGTGAACGCTCCGTCGGGTCAACGACGTGGACATCCTCGGGCTTGAGAGCCGCGACCGTCGCGTGTGCGTGAACGTGGGCTTCGTGCACCTGGCGTGGGCTGATCGAACGGATCGAATCCGAGATCAGCTTAATATGCGTCGGCGTCGTGCCGCAGCATCCGCCGACAAAGCTCGCACCAGCTTGGACGAAACGCTTGGCAAAGGTCGCCATATACTCGGGCGAACCCATGTAAAACTGCCGTCCCTGCACGTCACGCGGCAAACCGGCGTTAGGCTGGGCCGAAAGGGGTTTGTCCGTCGCCTCACGCATGCGTTCGAGAGCGCTCAAAACGTGGGTCGGGCCGACTCCGCAATTGAGGCCGATAACGTCAACGCCGAGCTCGTCGAGCTTTTGCGTAAAATGCTCGGGCGTGTCGCCGTAGATGGTCTTGCCGTCCATCTGAATGGTCATCTGGGCGACGATCGGCAGATCGCAAAGCTCCTGAACGGCACGGATCGCTTGTTCGATCAGCGTAAGGTCGGAAAATGTTTCGAGAACGAACAGGTCCACGCCGCCTTCGAGCAGGCCGGCCGCCTGCTCGCGGTACATCGCTCTCGCTTCGTCAAATGACGTCGGGCCAAACGGCTCAAGCCGCAATCCCAGCGGGCCGATCGCCCCGGCGACCAGAGCCTTTGTTCCCGCAGCTTCGCGTGCAAGCCGAGCCGCGGCGACGTTTATCTCGTGCAGTTTGCTCTCAAGCCCGTACGGTTGCAGATTGTTGCGGGTCGCCCCGAACGAATTGGTCTCGATAATGTCGGCACCGGCCGCGACGTATTCCTCGTGCACCTCGCGGACCAGGTCCGGAGCGGCAATATTCAGCTCGTCATAACTGCGGTTGATGTAGATGCCCTTGTCGTAAAGACGCGTGCCCATCGCACCGTCAAATACGTACACACCATCCGAGTCGATCATTTCACGAAAAGTTTTCATAAATCGTATTGTTTTAAGTCCTTGCTTTAGCAGGCTCTTAGGCCGGACCAACGGCCGCCTAAAGGCGTGACTCAAAACGAAAAGAAAAAGTCTCGCCAAAACAGCGAGACTTTCCGATACCGAGTTCTCATAAAGCTGTTTAGCGGATTATTTAACGTGGTCGCAAGTCGCATTAACTCACCACGAATATAGATATGATACTCGTCTTTTCCGACGAAAGTGTCAAGCTAATGAGGTTGCCAATACGCTATGTACCGGTTGTACCGAAAAAGGCAAATCTGGCGTTTTTTCCGTTGATCTCGAGACGCCAGTTCTTGAAATCTTCGGCGTTGTCGCAGTTGTTTCCGCGGCCCTGGAAGATCAGCGAGTAGGTCGCCGGTGTCGAAATGCTCTTTTTGAATATTCCCGTGCCTGACTTGACCGGACCGTTGAACTGAAACTCTTTGTAAACCGAGATCTCACCGGTCTCTTCGCCCTTTTCGTGGGTATCGATCCGTCGGACCTTCATGCTGGTCGGCAGCGGCAGCATCAATACACCCGACTTGCCGCCGGGCGTTTTGATCGTAAGGCTCCAGGTTTTGTTCGTAAAAAGGTCAACGATGTTAAAGTCGCCCGTAACGCCGGCAGCATACTCGCTTTCCACCACAGCGAGGCCGCGGATCGCCTCAAATTCGCCCGCCGTCGTATAAAGATCAGCTTTGTCGTTGAACTTGATGTCTTTGATCACGCCAAGCCGGTACGCGTCGATCTTGTCCGTCGAGACATCGTATTGACCGCGTTCGGCGCAGCAGGCACAAGCCAATGACACGGTCGACGCCGCGAACATGATGGCAACACTAAACAGTGCGATAAGAGGTTTTTTCAGATTCATATATTAGGTAGATTTTCTACGATTCAAAGATGCGAAATGGTCGCGGCGGTTTGCCAGGATTATTTTCGTTGGCATCGGCGGCAATAATATGTCGACCGACCGCCTTGTTTTACCCTAATGATGGGCGATTTGCAACGAGAACACGGTTCTTTTTCCCGATCATAAACATGCCAGCCCGACGAATTGCCGCCGCTGAAGTAGTTGGCGTCGATATTCTCCGGATCTACCGGAATATTCGCGTTGTGCTCCACCGCCTCGATCAGAACGGTTCGGATCGCTTCGTAAAGCCGTGCGGATCGCGGTTTCGAGAGCTTTCCGGCAGGAATTCGCGGGTCAATGCCGGCGGCGAACAGTGCCTCGGACGCGTAGATGTTCCCGAGCCCGCAAACCTTTGTCTGATCGAGTAAAAACTCCTTCAGACTGCGGCCGCTGCCCTTGAGGACCGACCGAAAATACTCGATCGAGAACTCTTCGGAAAACGGTTCGGGGGCGAGTTTGGCGAGTTCTTTTGCAGAATTGAGATGTTCGTTCTCAACCACCTTCATCATCCCGAAATGACGTTGATCGTTGAAAACAAGCCGGTCGCCGTCGTGCAGATGAAAGACGGCGTGGGTGAATTTTGGGTCCGGCAGTTCCGCGGTCAGAACCGAGAACGTTCCGCTCATCCGCAGATGGACGATGAGTGTCCGCCCATTGTCGAGTTCGATCAGGATGTGCTTGCCGCGCCTGCCGACGGCCGTGATAGCCGAGTCGCTCAACATTGACGAGAAAGCGTCGGCATCCGTCTCCGGTGCAAGTCGCGGACGGAGAAGTTCGGCTCTGGCTATCCGTCGGCCGCTGACGAGTTTATTGAGCGATCGGGAGACGTACTCGACCTCAGGCAATTCGGGCATAATTATTGATCAAACCCGAGTATAGTCGGTCAACGAGGTCTTGTCGCCCAAAACTGATCCGGCGTCTACGACCGCGTTCCGTCCAACATGACAGCTGCGTCCGACCAATGAGTTGCGTATCTCGGCAGCGGTAGATATTCGGGAATGGGCCCACAGGACCGAATCTTCGATCACGGCCTTTTCCTCAATGTGAACACCCGGACCGATCACCGAGTTAGTGACCCTCGCTCCAGATTTGATAACGCAACCCTCGCCGATGATCGAGTTGGAATCGACGATCGCTTTGGTGGCGATATCCGATGTTCCGGTGCGGTCAAGCTCGAATCCGCGGATCGTTCCGCTCAGAAAATCGTGATGTGCCGCGAGATAGCTCGCCGGTGTGCCGATATCTCGCCAATAATTGTCCTTCATAATGCCCGCGTAGAAGGGCATCTCACGTTTCAGTATCTCAGGGAAGACGTCGTATTCGAATGAGCGATTTTCTCCGAGCGGCATCAGGTCCAATATGGCCGGCTCGAGGATGTAAATGCCTGCGTTTATGGTATTTATTTGAAGCTCTTCGATCTCTTCAGGGCTTGGTTTTTCGAGAAACCGCACGATCCGTGATTCGCTGTCGGTTTCGACCAGGCCGTAAGCCGAAGGATTTGCGACCGGCATTAATGCCAGTGTCGCCGCGGCCCCGCGTGCTTTGTGAGTCTCGATAAACGGGGCGATATCGAAATCAGTAAGCACGTCGCCATTCAAAACAACCGTGGTGTCGCGGATCTCGTCAGCGGCAAATCGATATGCTCCGCCCGTTCCGAGCGGTGCCGGTTCGGTTATGAACCTGAGGTTCACACCGTATTCGGACCCGTCACCGAGAATTTGCTCGATCTTGTCAGGCTGATAGCTGAGCGAGAGCGTAATGTCGGTTATGCCCGCCCGCCTGAGGATCTCGATCTGATATAGAAGAAACGGGCGATTACAAACAGGGACCACGGGCTTTGGGGTGTAGACAGTGAGCGGCCGGAGACGTGTACCTTTTCCGCCGGCTAAGATCAGTGCTTGCATAACTATTTACGGCATTCGACGCCAAACTCTAAGACTATGCAAATGATCGGGAAAAATCAAAATGACCGAATTTTGATTCGCATATTAAAAAGTACCCAACATTGTTAAATTTCGTTGACACATTCTCGGTCAGTATGATAATTTTAGATGTACAGGCAGACACTTGATCTCTCCTGTGTCAGTACCACCCAAGGTTAGCGGTCCAAGCTTCCGACACTACAAATACTAGCGATCCGTTCCGGTGTAAGTTCAAAATGAATTTCGATAAATCAAAAGCCATGCGAAATGCGGAAAAGTATGTCGCAAATGGCAAAATTCGGGCGGCGATCTCTGAATACCGAGCCGTGGTCGACAACGACCCGCGAGACATCGGAACGCTCAACATGCTCGGCGACCTATACTCCAAGAACCAGGAAAAGCGCGAGGCTATCGACTGTTACATGCACGTAGCGGAGCACTACAGCACCCAGGGATTCTCGCAAAAGGCGATCGCAATTTACAATAAGATCTCTCGTCTGCAGCCGGATTCGATCGAAGTGTCGACCAAGCTTGCCGAACTTTATAAGCTAAAGGGTTCGCTGTCCGAGGCTCGTGCCCATTACACAACTCTCGCCGAGCACTATCAGAAAAATAACCGCCGTATCGAGGCACTGTCGATGTGGAAGCAGATCGCCTTGCTCGACCCGAATAACACTGAGGTCTGTGTAACGCTTGCCGATTCGTACGTGAAAGAGGGCCATAGCGAAGAGGCCGTCGAGGCATACGCCGAGGCCGGTGCACGGTTTAGTCGTTTGGGTAAGATCGAAGAGGCGATACAATCCTTGATGAAGGGCTACGACATTCGCCCCAATGATCTGCGAATATTGGACGGACTTGTGAAGGCATATTCTTCGCTTGGCCGTGTCGGCAAAGCCGTAAATCTGCTTGAAGACATACTCGAGCAAGAGCCGTATAACCGCGACATACTCTATTTGCTCATCGACTGTCACATCGATTCGCAGAACGCTGCCGGTGCTGAGAAAGCCGTGATAAAGCTCGTCGAACTTGAGCCGGCGAACTATCCGAAACTGCTCGACCTGATAAGAATATATCTCAACGCCAATGATTCCGATTCGGCATCGAGGATACTGTCGATGTCGTCAGAATATCTGCTCGCAGCCGGACAGGGTGATGAATGTAACCGATGGATCACAGAAATTCTCGAGCGTGACGAAAACCACATCGGGGCCCTCAGGTTGCTGGTCAGGTACTGCTCGTGGGTCAAGGACGAGCAAGCCTTTGTCGTCGCCTTGACGCGGCTCGCCGAAGCTGCGAAGGTCAAGGATTCGCCCGAAGACGAACGCTTTGCACTGTCAAATCTTGTGGCCGTGCGACCTGCAGAGAAGGAATTGTCCGAGCGGCTTGAGGCTCTTAATCTGGAACACGGTTTCGAGCAGGAGGAGGTCGACGCCGAACTGGTTAAGGCTCAGTTTGCCGAATACGCAGCACCTGCAGCGGACGAGACGACACAAGTATCGGTCGTGGGCGAGAATCACGGTTTTATGACCGCCGGTGATCTGTTTGACCAGAAGATGGACAGCCACATGCGCGAAGCCGGATTTGAGATCGCGGGTAATCCTGTCGATAACGGCCACGTGGTCGAACATTTTGGCGAAGTAGTCGAGGCGGAAGTCCACGATGAAGTGCACGATGAAGTGCACGATATTGCGGAAGAGGTGCCGGAGACTGCTGCCGACATAAGATTTGAGAAAGAGGTCGAAAGCGTCAAATTCTATATCGAAAGCGGTTACAGGGATCTTGCCGAAAAGGCTATTGAGTCTCTGTCCGCAGAATTTGGCGACCGCAAAGAGGTCGGGGAACTTTCCGAACTGCTTGCAGTCATGCCGGGGGCAGAGACCGAAGACCACGTTGCTGCCCACGCCATCGGCATCGATGAGATGCGGTCCGAGTTTGGTCTGGAAGAGTCGGACGCCACGGACGAGGACTACGACACACACTATCAGACAGCCGTCGCCTATCAGGAAATGGGCCTGATGGAAGAGGCGATCCGCGAATATCAGGACGCCATCAACCTCGCGACGCCGCAGGACGGCTCACGTCGGTTCTTTCAGTGTGCAAACCTGCTTGGGCACTGTTTCATGCAAAACGGAATGGCACCATTTGCCGTTACGTGGTTCACCCGGGCTATGGAAACACCTGACCTCAGCGACGAAGAGAGGCAGGGCATCTGGTACGAATTAGCGTTGGCATTTGAGGCCGAAGGCGACGCGGAACACGCGATCAAGTACTTCGAAATGGTCTACGCCGAGAACGTTGATTACCGGGATGTCGGCCAACGTGTAAAAAACCTCTTTGTCAGCCAATAGGCTGCACCTATAAATAGAGGTTGTTCGTTCTCTAACGAAAGGTTTATAATTTGACGGTATGGTGGAACGCCTGACCGTCATTTTTTTTATTGCGTTGTGTCTGCTGCTGGGATTTTATTTGATCCTGGCACCATGGGACGCGCTGTTCGGGCCGTGGGGCGAAAATTACTTGCTGGCGTTTGTTGCTGACAAGGCGGGAACTCCGATGATACGGACGGCGGTTGCATCGACTTGGTTTCGCGGTGGTGTGACGGGCCTGGGCGTTCTGAATTTGCTTATAGCGTTTTGGGAGATCGCCAACTTCAACAAGAGCGTTCGGATGCTGGAAGGCACGGACGATTCGGATGTGGCGTGACATTTGAAAGGCCGATAACCTACCTTATTACCTCTGGCCAGGCCTCGCCGGAGAATTTCGAAATTAACAAAAACGCGATACTTTCGGCCGTTCGGCGGGCTGTCGATTGCGGCGTGTCGCTCGTCCAGCTTCGCGAAAAGCGTCTTACTGCAAAACAGTTATTCGAGCTTGCAACAGAGGCGTCGAAACTCACACGAGGCAACGAAACGCGTTTGCTCGTCAATGACCGTGCCGACATTGCGGTGGCAGCCGGGGCCGACGGCGTGCATCTGACATCGACGTCGTTGCCCGCCGGCCTGATCCGACGTGCATTTGGCGATGATCTCTTTATCGGCGTTTCGACCCACACTGTAGATGAGGTGGCTATTGCCAAACAGGACGGGGCCGATTTCGCGGTATTCGGGCCTGTCTTTGCCGTGCCTGAAAAGAGTGCGCCTGTTGGTATCGAAGCCCTTCGTTCGGCCTGTGACCGTGCAGGGGATTTTCCCGTACTGGCACTTGGCGGCATCGATCTCGTCAATTATCGCTCGGCTCTCGATGCCGGGGCGGCAGGCATCGCGGCAATCAGACTGTTTGGCGATGCGGACCTTAGTAAAGTCATGAGGAAAATCGCAAATGAGTAGCGAAAACGAAAAACCGCCGGTATGTCTTTCGATCGCTGGGCTCGACCCGTCGGGCGGAGCGGGCATAATTGCCGACATCAAGGCGTTTCGAGCTTTTGGCTGCTTTGGAGCCGCGGCAGTTACTTCCATCACATTTCAGAATACCGCGGGCGTTTACGGAGCGGTTCATCAGACGGCGGAAACGGTGCGGGGACAGGTCCAGCCGGTCATCGACGATCTCAACGTCGCCGCGGTCAAGACCGGTATGCTTCCAACGCGCGAAGTGATCGATGAGACCGCTAGATTGATCGCAGAGAACGGCCTTGGAAATGTTGTCGTCGATCCGGTCGTTCGTTCGACCTCGGGGTTTGATCTGATCGATGAAGATGCTCTGCGGTCGCTGATCGAACTACTGTTCCCATTGGCAGATGTGATCACGCCGAATATTCCCGAGGCCGAGAGGATAGCCCGCATGTCGATAGTAAACGAACGTGACGTTGAACGGGCGGCCGCAGTAATGCGTTCGATGGGGGCCCGAAACGTGCTGATCAAAGGCGGACATTTTGGCGAGGCTCGTGCCGTCGGCCGAACTGCACGCGACTTTTTGTTCATCGGCGACGTCCTGCATTCGTTTGAAGGTGAGTATTTCGATACGACAGCCACCCACGGAACGGGATGCACGCTTGCGGCATCGATCACCGCGAACCTCGCACTTGGTCACGAATTGGCCGAGTCCGTGCGGATATCAAAGGAATTTGTAGCTGAGGGAATAAGAAATGCCCCGGGTTTGGGGCATGGAAATTCGCCGATCAGGATCTGATCATTTTGCCGGAGCGAGAATGACCGGCGTCGTGTAGGTCACGCCAAAGACCACACCAGAACGCGGACTGTATCTCGTCAGGCCAAAAACCGCGGCGGTGTCGAACCTGAGGCTCGAAGCCCGGATCTGCGTGCCGACGCGAAACTGGCCCACACTCTCGGTGCCGAGCGGGGCAGCACCCTTGCGAGTATTCGCCCGGCCATTGATCTCTGTCACCAGATTGATCCGTTTGTTGACACGATAAATGCCGGCCAATCCATACAGGAATACATCGTTCTGAGTAAAGGACGCGAGCGGTGCGGTCATAATGCCGAGGCCTACGTTTCCGTACAGGTTAAATCGCGGAGTTTTGTTAAAGAACGAGCCGAATTTCTTTTGCAGGATGACCTTGCTGAAAATATTGATCTGATTGGTCCCGATGCCCTTTGCCTGATCGGTATTCGGCATCTGAAACCCGAACTTAAGTCCGATCGCCGGAAGATGCTTGGTCTCATTGCGGAGTTTGACCTTGGCCGAGACGGTAAAATCGTCAAAATCATTAGTCGAATTTCCCGATACGGTCAACGGTATCGCCGAAGGAGTTTGCGAATTGATCGCGACAAAATTCTGCAGCGTTCCCTCGATCTGTAACTCCACGTTAGCGGCAAAACCGGTCTTGATCCTGATATCACCGACACGCGAAAGATCGCCTTTGATACCGGAGAGCGGAAATTTTGCGTTCTGAAAGAATTCGACACCGGCCGAGATCTCCATAGCTCCGGGAGTGGTGATATCAATATCGTCCGTCAGCAAAGGCCGCTGTTGGGCGGCTGCCGATATACAGGCGGCGGCGATAACCAATATCACTATGAAGAACCTTTGCATTATGGAAATTCTTGCATTATTTCGGGTTATTGTAAATATCCGTTCGTCCAAGTTTGAACTTTGAGGATTTGGACTTTGGAAGCGAAAATTGACACAATAGCGTTGAAAAGCTGAACGTGACAGTGCTTACAGACGATAGACAGGTTACCCACAATGGAGATCGTGAATTTTCAAAAAGACCAGGCCGAGGGCGGTTTAAGGCTGGTGCCGGAATCGCCGAATGCACACGAATTGACGAAGCTTGAGCAGCAGTTCGTCAATTTCATGTTCTTTCACGTTAATCCGGAATGGCGAAAACTGAGTTTGGACGAGAAGCGTGCGTTCAAGGACGAATTTGCGGCCGTTTACGAGAGATACAGCGGATCAATGCTCTTGTTCAGCTATTCGCTGGTCGGATTGGATTCAAAGGCCGATCTGATGTTCTGGCGAATAGGGAACTCGATGGACCAGATCCAGGAAATGACTGCCGAACTCTACCGGACAGACCTTGGCAGATATCTGGAGACCGCTCACAATTATCTTGCGGTGACCAGATCGCGGATGTTCGTGAGCGATTCGGCCGAAGATCGTAAACATGTGCTGGCCGGAACGGCCAAATATCATTTCTTTTACCCGTGTTCGAAACAGAGAGAGTGGCACGAGATGCAGCCGGCCGATCGTGATGCGATGATCGAAGAAAATTATATGGTCGGCATGAGATTTCCGAACATAAAGATCCACATGACATACGCCTTTGGGTTTAGCGAACAGGAATATTTGATATCATTCGAAACGGATGAACCGCGGGATTTTCTGGCACTGGCCGAGGAACTGAGGGAGACCAGGGCGAGCAGGTACACCTTGGGCGGAATGCCGATATTTACATGTCGACAAAGGACACTGATCGAGTGTCTGGACGCACTCGGCTAATGATGATCGCACGAACGTTTCTCATCAGCGGCTTGGTCCAGGGCGTCGGTTACCGGTATTTTGCACAGCGGTCGGCCGCACGTCATCAGGTTCGCGGTTATATCAAGAACCTCGAAGATGGCCGTGTCGAGACTTATGTCGAAGGCAGCGAACGGTCGGTAAATGGATTCAGACTGGATCTGGCCGCGGGGCCGATCAACTCAAGGGTCAACCAGATCGAAGAACTGGTGCAGGACCCAAATGGTTTATACTCAAATTTCAGGATAGAACGTTAATAATGGAACACCTCAGAAAACTGATCCGCGAAGTGCCCGATTTTCCGAAACCGGGCATCAATTTTTATGACATCACGACCTTGCTCAAGGACGCCGACGGTTTGGCGAACACGATCGAGGCACTCTACGGGCAATGCTCCGATGAAAAGATCGACACCGTGATCGGTATCGAATCGCGAGGCTTTATTTTTGCTACGCCGTTGGCGTTGCGGCTTAACGCCGGGTTTGTGCCCGTCCGTAAGCCGAAAAAACTGCCTGCCGAAAAGGTCTCGATCTCGTATGACCTTGAATACGGACAGGATACGTTGGAGATCCACAAAGACGCCGTCGGCGAAGGCCATCGGGTTTTGATCGTTGATGATCTGCTCGCGACAGGCGGCACGGCAAGAGCCGTGGTCGATCTGGTCGAAGGCCTCGGCGGCGTGGTCGCCGGCCTGTTGTTCGTTGTCGAACTAGATTTCCTGAACGGCCGTGATAAGTTTGACGGATATGACGTCCGGTCGCTGATACGGTATGATTCTTAATTCCGGCCCGGGCACAACGCCCGAACCGGCCGTTGGTCCCGTAGCTCAGTTGGATAGAGCGTTCGCCTCCTAAGTGAAAGGCCGGTGGTTCGAATCCACCCGGGATCACCAGTTTATAAATGAGAAAGCGGGCATCTGTCGGGTGCCCGCTTTTTTTGTTGGTACAGATGATCGTTTACGTCATGCGGCGTCCGGTAGCGAAGTATCGTTGCCCGCATTGAATTTGTCCGCATCTCGGATCGCCTGATCGGTGTTTGTAAAGAACAAGATGATTCCGCCAACCACAAAGAACACTATCAGAGCTAAAATTGCCGGGCGGTATGAGTTGGTAAGCTGGGCGACCAGGCCGAAGACCATTGGGCCGATCCACGACGTTCCACGCTCGGATATCGCGTAAATGCCGAAGAAAGCCGATTCGCGGCCCTCGGGGATCATTTGCGAAAACAGCGATCGCGAAAGAGCCTGTGAGCCGCCCAGTACAAAGCCGATGGCACCGCTCATGATGTAGGCCCCGCTCACGGTATGGAGAAATCCGTAACCGTATATGACGATGATCGACCAAATCGTCAGCGATATGAGGATCGCGGTCTTTGTGTTCGTAAGGCGGGCGATGCGTTCGAAAACCAGCGAACCGAAGGCCGCGACTATCTGAGCGATGAGGAACGCGATGAAAAGGTTCGAATCGCCGAGCTTTGAACCGTCGGCATTGACCACCTCGGACGACAGAAAGACGGCCGACATTACGATCACTGTCTGAATGCCGTCATTGTAGAGCAGATACCCGATGAGAAAGCGGAAGGTGTGCGGCAGTTTGAATAGCTCGCGAAACGTTTCTCTCAGCTCGTAGAGCCCGGCGACGATAAAATGTTTGTCCTCGGGTGCAGCCCTTTCCGGAGCACGCTGTTTCAACAAAAGAAATGTAAGGATCGAAAATCCGCCCCACCAGATACCGGCTCCCAGAAAGCAGATTCGCACCGCTTCGCCCGTGGAGAGGCCGAACGCTGCTGCGTTGTTCAAAAACAAGAGTCCGAGTACGAGCGTCATAAATCCGCCCGAATAGCCTGCGGCAAAGCCCCAGCTCGATACCTTGTCACGCTGGTCGTCGGTCGTGATGTCTACCAGATAGGAATTGAAGAATACGATCGATGCACCGGCACTGAGGTTTGAGATGATGAACAATGTCGCGGCCCAAAAATAATTATCGCCGCCTACAAAGAAAAGCAGAGCACACGAGACCGCTCCGAGGTAACAGAAAAATGCCAGGAACGTCTTTTTCAGATGTGTGTAATCCGCTATGGAACCGAGTATCGGCAAAAAGAAGATCTGCAAAAAGACCGACAGCCCGACCGAATAAGAAAACAGCGATTTTGCGGTAACCAGCACATATCCGCCGATCGTGATCACCGCACCGTTTTCGCCGACGGCGTCGGTGACAAGCGAGGTGATGTATTTACCAACTAGCACGCCCAGCACCAACGTGAAAAACGCATGATCCGCCCAGTCGTAAGCGAGCCAGCCGAATATTTCTTTTCGGTTGTTCTTTGCCAGAATGTTCTCAGCCATATATTGTCTTTTTTAGCTTGTCGGCACCAATTATTAACGAGTGCGGGCGGTTGAGCAAGGTACAGATCGCAAAATTCGAGGCAGATCATGCCCGTTTTGACGATGAGATCAGAAAAGTCACACTAATTTGCGGATTTATTGGAACTCCAAGTCGAATGAACCTTTCTATTAAATGAACGGAAGAAAAGCGTGTTCAAGCACAGTGGCAAGCATTAAGGCTCAGACTGTCTACGCCCGAAGTCTATTCACGATCTCGAAATCAGACCTTTCAACCGCAACGTAGCGAGCGTTGCGGTTTTTTCTTTGCCCACGAAAAACGCGAAATGCACAAAAACAGGCTGGTTCTTTTTTTCGGCTTTCGTGTTATTCGTGTGTTTCGTGGGCGATTTTCTTGGTAGATTAAAGGTATATGCAAAAGGTGCTGACAGCCGAACAAATGCGCGAGGTCGATCGACTGACGACCGAGCGTTACGGCATTCCGTCGATCCTCCTGATGGAGAACGCCGCCCACGCCGTTGCACGAGTCATCACCGAAAAGCTCGGCGGCTCGGTCAAGGGTAAAAGGTTTTGTATTCTGTGCGGACCGGGAAATAACGGCGGGGATGGAGCGGCACTGGCTCGCATTCTGCTTTTCCAGGGAGCGGAACACATCTATGCTCCGATTTGGGGAGAACCTGAGATGGCCCCCGACGATGCACGGCAAAACTTCAAAATATTGAAAGCACTCTTTGAACAAAACGCACCGCGCCTTGTCGCCCCTAAGATGGTTAACGAACGTGTAGGTCTGCCAATGATGAAACTGGTCGACGTGGTCGTCGATGCCGTTTTTGGAACCGGTTTGAAGAGGCCTGCCGAGGGTCACATAGGAAAGGCTTTCGAGACGCTGCTTCGATGGCGTGACGAGCCGGGACGTCCAATCATATTAGCGGTAGATATTCCGTCCGGATTGCCGTCTGATTCTGGATCTTTTTTGGGCAGTCACATCCAAGCGGATTTGACAGTTACATTCACGGCTCCCAAGCCATCGAACGTGCTGGCCCCAGCTGCCTCCGCTAACGGTGAGTTGGTCGTCGCTAACATTGGCTCGCCGCAAGAATTGATCGACGAGCAGCCGTCGCAGCTTTATTTGGCAGAGAGCGAAGATGCGTCGATGTGGCTCGCGAAGACGGGGTTTTCGAGCGGAGATTACAAAAATCGACGCGGTCACGCCCTCGAGATAGCCGGTTCCGAGAGCTATTCCGGTGCGGCGGTTTTGGTCGGCGATGCGGCGATGCGTTCGGGTGTTGGGCTGGTGACGATAGCAACGCCGAGATCGTTAAAGGACTCGATCGCCTTGCGTGTTTTGCCCGAAGTGATGGTCAAGGGTGTAGCCGAAACGGACGACGGAGCGATCGCCGAAGAGGCGTTTGATGAACTGCACGATCTGCTCGAAAAGGCGGACGCCGTCGCGGTCGGCAGTGGGCTTTCACAGAGTGAGAGCACGCAAAGATTTGTCCAAAACGTCATCGA
Source organism: Pyrinomonadaceae bacterium (assembly GCA_017983495.1). GTDB lineage: Bacteria > Acidobacteriota > Blastocatellia > Pyrinomonadales > Pyrinomonadaceae > OLB17. Next base: position 180,417 of record JAGOBH010000005.1, read on the forward strand.
AAACCGTAAGTGCCCGACGATCGTCGACGCTGACGCACTAAATCTGCTTTCGCCCTGGACGCTGCAGAAGCCCGCACGTGTGCAAGGGCGAAACATTCAAGCTGATCAGGGCGAGGCAAGCGGGACGCTTGCGGTCCAGTTTCCCTTGATCCTCACGCCGCATGAGGGCGAGTTTTTGCGTTTGCTCGGTACCGGCGACAAGGACACGATCAAGGACCGTGTGGCGGCAGTGCGCGACTTTGCCACGACAAACAACGTCATTCTCGTGCTCAAGGGCGAACGTGTGCTGATCGGGGCTCCGGACGGCCGTGTGGTCGTCAATCCGACGGGCAATTCGGGCCTCGGTAAGGCAGGGAACGGCGATACGCTCGCCGGCATCCTCGCGGGCTTTGCGGCCCAGGCTGCGGCCATGAAGATCGACACTTTCGAAACGGTCGTCGCCGCTGTTTACACCGCCGGAATGGCAGGCGACATTTCCGAGGCGAAATACGGCAAACGCGTGATGATCGCGTCGGATGTGCGGGAATGTTTGACCGAGGCTTTTAGGTTGTTGGAAAGGAATTAGAACAGGATGGGCAGGATGAACGGGATATTTTCTCTAATTTATCCTGCTCATCCCGTGTATCCTGTTAATGGGTAATGGACGATAACCAGATCATTTGTAACACGCCGGACGAGACGTTCTCTGCCGGCGAAATGCTTGGACGGTCTTTAAAAGGCGGCGATGTCGTACTGCTTTTTGGCGGACTCGGGGCAGGGAAGACCTTGCTTACAAAGGGCATTCTACACGAGCTCGGCTATGACATCGACGAGGTGACGAGCCCGAGCTTTACGCTGGTCAATTTATACAAGACGCCGCGGTGCGACGTTCATCACATCGATCTCTGGCGGCTCGACGGCGGCCAGGACATAGTGACGGCGATCGGTTTGGATGAGATAATTGAGAGTGATCGTGGTGTTACGATCATCGAGTGGGCGGAGCGGCTTGGCGAAACCGACCTCGGCCCGCGGGTCATCAGGGTGTCGATCGACGGCGACGGCGATCAGCCCAGAGCGATCACGATCAGCAAAGGCCGAAAAAGTTAACATCGGATTTTTTCACAGCGGATTTGATTTTTACTATAATCAAGGCCGCAACGTATGAGCCTCTTGGACGGAAAATCAATGAAACAGGAAAAGGAGCAGCCGGCCGCGCCGGAACCGCAAGCCGCATTTGACGGCCAACTGCTCTTTAACCGTGAGCTCGCCTGGCTGGAATTTAACCGACAGGTGCTCGAAGAGGCGTTTGACGCCGGTCTGCCGGTGCTCGAGCGGCTCAAGTTCCTGTCGATCTTTTCGACCAATCTTGACGAGTTTTTCATGATCCGTGTTTCGGGCCTGAAAGAGCAGGTTTCCGAGGGGATAAGCGAGCTTTCGCCCGACGGCATGACCGCCGAGGACCAGCTCACCGAATTGCGAAAACGGCTCAAGCCGATGCTTAAGCGACAGGTCTCGCACCTGCATCAGGACGTTTTGCCCGCACTCGAAAAAGCCGGCATCACGATCGAGTCGTACAAGACGCTCAACGCCAAGGACAAAAAACGTCTCGATAAGTATTTTCGCGACAATCTTTTCCCGATCCTGACGCCGCAGTCGGTCGATTCGAGCCACCCGTTTCCTTACATTTCTAATCTGAGCCTCAATCTCGGGCTCTTTATCGAACCGGATCGCCAGTTTACGCAAAAAAATCTCAAACATCTTTATCGCCAAAAGCGGTTTACGCGTATCAAATTGCCGCCGACGGCGTCGCGTCTGATACCGATCGACGAGAAGAAAGGCCGCTACGCATTGCTCGAAGAGGTCATCGCCGCCAACGTCCACGAACTGTTTCCGAACATGAAAACGTCCGAATCGTATCTGTTTCGCGTGACCCGCGACGCCGATATCGAGCTGCGTGAGGACGAAGCCGGCGATCTGCTCCGTACGCTCGAACGCGAATTGCAGCGTCGGCGCGACCGCTTTCCGGTACGGCTTGAGGTTTCAGCCGCAATGCCGGATAAGATGCTTATGCTGCTCGCGGTCGGCATCGGCCTGGACGAAATGGACATCGATCGCATAGACGGCATGCTCGACATCCCCGATCTGATGCAGCTCTACGGCCTGCCGCGGCCGTCGCTTAAGGACAAGCCGATCCAGGCGCATCAGCCGTTGGTCTTGCACGGAAAAAAGAACGTATTTGAGGTGGTCAAGCGTCAGGACGTCCTGCTCCATCACCCGTACACCACGTTTAATGTCGTGTCGGATTTTATGGCTGAGGCGGCTGACGACCCGGACGTTCAGGCGATCAAGATCTGTCTCTACCGCACAGGCAAAGATTCGCCGATCGTCGATTCGCTGATGCGGGCGAGCCGTTTGGGCAAGCAGGTGACGGCTCTCGTCGAGCTTAAGGCTCGTTTTGACGAGGAGAACAATATCGAATGGGCACGGCGGCTCGAGAACGAAGGCGTTCACGTCGTTTACGGCATCAGTTCGCTCAAAACGCACTCGAAAGTGATGCTTGTCATTCGCCGCGAAAAGGACAAGCTCGTCCGTTACGTCCACCTGGCGACCGGCAATTACAATCCGACAACTTCGAAGATCTACACCGATCTCGGGCTGCTCACCACTGACGAAGAGATCGGCGCCGACGCTTCAAATCTCTTTAATCTGCTGACCGGTTATTCGCAACAGTCTAAATATCATCGCCTGCTCGTCGCTCCGCTGAATATGCGCGAGCGTCTGACCGAGATGATCCGCCGCGAGATCAAACACAAGGCGGCAGGTAAGCCCGCACGGATCATAGCCAAATTTAACAGTTTGACGGACGTTGCTCTTGTCAAAGAGCTCTACGCCGCGTCAAAGGCCGGTGTCGAGATCGATCTGATCGTTCGCGGTATTTGCGTGCTTCGGCCGGGCATCAAGGGGCTTTCGGAAAATATACGGGTTCGTTCGGTCATCGGGCGATTTCTCGAACATAGTCGCGTGTTTTACTTCGGGAACGGAGCCGAAGCGGACGAGGAGATCTATATGGGCAGTGCCGACTGGATGATGCGAAATCTCGACCGGCGGATCGAGGTGATCCTGCCGATACTCGACGCCGAGATCCGCAGCTATCTGAAGAACACTCTGCTCGACGCCTATCTCCGCGACGACGTTAATGCCCGCGTGCTAAGGCCCGACGGCACGTACAAAAAGGTGGCGACGTCGGCGTCCGATCCGTTTGACTCGCAGATGTTCTTTGTTGGCAGGGATACGGTCGACTAGGCCATTGCGGCCTTTTCAAAGCGGGATTCGAATACGCCGTTGATGTTCTTGCCGTATTTTAAGGTCAGTCGCGGATAGCCGCGTGTTTCCGGTTCGAGTTTGTCCGCCCCGAGCAGCTTTTCCGCTACGAGAATGTCCTCCATCGAACCTTCGATCTCCATGTAATAGCCAAACGGTACCTCGTCCAGCACGACCTCGACATTGCCGAGATGCCACGATTTGCGGTGCTTTTCGTAAACGACCGATAGTCGGTACCCGAGTTTTTCGATGATGCTCTCGGTCGCATCGACGTCTGCGACAACGGTCTCAAACTCGATCTTGTGCTTGAAATCGGTGTCAGACCCGACCTTTTCCTTATATGTAAGCAGCGTTTTGTCGCCGGTCTTTCTTAGCCTCAGCACCGCGTTTCGTTCGTCGAGCAGACCGCCGCGATGCAGGTAATTTTCCTCAAACACATCGTTTGTGAATACTGCGTTCAGGTCACGCAGTTTGGCCGCCATTTCGACCAGCAGCTTTTTATCCAAACGGTATTTCTTCTCGATCTCAATTGCCATTTATCGCGCCTTAAAAATCCCTTTGGTCAATAGTATGAAATAACAGAGAGCACGGCAAACTGCTGTCTATCGCTCGGGCTGACTTGACGGAATTTAACCAATATTTGATACTTGAAAAAAAGGTCAGGATTTAATTTCGGCCTGAAATTTATAGTTTTTATAAAATAAAGAGGAAAAAAATATGCCTTATCCAGAAATGATGATCTACGGTATGCGTCAGGAACTTGCCCAACTCGGGATCGAAGAGACCAAGACGACCGAGTCCGTTGACGAAGCCGTCAAGAACACCGACGGGACGCTGATGGTCGTCGTTAACTCGGTTTGCGGATGCGCCGCCGGCGGTGTCCGTCCGGGTATCGCGATGGCCCTGCAAAACGCTGAGCACAAGCCCACACGTGCCATCACGGTATTTGCCGGTGCCGATATCGACGCCACCGACACGGCTCGTGCCTATTTTTCGGGTTACGCTCCGTCGTCGCCGTCGATCGGCCTGATAAAGGACGGCGAACTCGTACAGATGTTCGAACGCCGCGATCTCGAAGGCCGTCCGCCGACCGTGATCGCACAGGCACTGGTCGAAGCTTTTGAAACGCACTGCGTCAAGACCGAAGCCGCGAATAACTAATTACTCCGATCAATACACATAAAGGGAACCGTCGTATCGCGTCGGTTCCCTTACTTTTTGCCCGTCGGAAATTAGTTATTGCGGGTACGGTGCAATTGCGGATAGAATAGGTTTGGCATCTGTTTCCGGCCGCCACCGCTAAATGTCCATATCTCAACGACAACACATACGTTTTTCGCTCGATCTGCCCGCGTGGATCTATACGAAATTCGGCGAAAAACAGCAGACCTTGCTGCAGCAGATCAGCATCGGCGGCTGTTTTACGGGCTGGGAAGAGAATGTTTACGTCGGCGATGAATTTCGGATGGAGATCCAGTTGCCAAACGGCAACTATCTGCCGCTACAGTGCAAAGCTCTCTACCGGTTCGACCATACCGGCATCGGCGTCAAATTTACCGACATTACCGCTTTCGAACAGGAACTGATCACTAAGATCATCGCCGCCCGTCTGGACGCCGAGGGCGTGCCGCTGCAGATCGACCCGTTCACCCCGCCGCCGTCGTATGCCACCGAGGACGATTCGCCGCGTGTTACCGACATCCGCCACAAGACCGACAGCATCCTCGAACGCATAATGACGCCGGACGTCTAGATTTCTGCCCTAAAACAATACGATCATTGCGGTTTCGGTGCCTGTTGAGGCCTGATGCCGGTGTAATGCGCCGAGGCGATCTTCCAGGTTTTGCCGTCTTTTCGGAGCACGTAGGTTGTGCGGATGCTCCGCGGCGGCAGGGGTTTGCCGCTTGCGGTCATCGTGTAGTTGAGCCGTGCGATGACGACGGCGAATTTGCCGTAATTGCGGATCGAATGTTCGGTCACCTCGACCGTCGCCTTAACGCCGGTGGCCGCGGCCTTGGCCTCGGGCGTGTAAAACCCCAGCACTTTTTCCCGCGGGTCAAATTCGCCAACCGGCGAGATCTCGATATAATCCGCCGTCAGGATGCTGTCGAGCGTCTTCGCGTCGTACTCGGTCTGTGCCCTGACCATCCGGTCGACTATCGATCTGAGTGCACCATCGTCCTTGTTTGAAAATTGGGCAAGCAAAACCTGCGACGTTGCAGCAATAATCGCGAGTAGGATGACTATCTTGAATTTCATACGTTCATTCATCGGCATTCTCGAATTTTGTCTGACCACTTATCCCACTTTCTCTTTGCGACTTTGCGACTTTGCGGGAGATTCTGACGTGTCCCGCCAAGACGCAAAGCCGCAAAGGAAGCCGCAAAGCACAAAGTTATCCCCTAAAACAACTCATCCATCGCCTGCTCTAGGTTTTTGACACCGACAACTCTAATTCCAAGCAACTTCTCCAAACCTTTTTTATTCGATTCGGGAAGGATCAGCTTTTTGAACCCTAGGACCTGAGCCTCGCGGGCACGGGCTTGGGCCTGGAGCACGCCGCGGACTTCGCCGGTCAGGCCGACTTCGCCAAAGACGGCGGTTTCGGGCGGGACCTGGATGTTGCGAAAACTTGACGCGATTGCGGCGATGATGCCGAGGTCGGCGGCGGGTTCGTCGATCTCCATACCTCCGGCGATGTTGACGAAAACGTCGTCGCCCGCGAGTTGGAATCCGACCTGCTTCTCTAAAACGGCGATCAGCAAGCTTGCACGGTTGTGGTCAAAACCCTGCGTCATTCGCCGTGCAGTACCAAATTTGGTACTGCTGACGAGTGCCTGCACCTCGACCAGCATCGGCCGCGTGCCTTCCATACAGACGGTTACGACCGAACCGGTGGCGTTCTCGGGGCGTTCCTGCAGAAAAAGCTCGGACGGATTCGCCACCGCGATCAGCCCCGCGTTGGTCATCTCAAAAACCCCGATCTCGTTGGCGGCACCAAAGCGGTTTTTGGTTGCGCGGATGATGCGGTGATTGTGGTGGCGGTCGCCTTCGAAATAGAGGACGGTATCGACGATGTGTTCGAGCGTTTTCGGGCCGGCGATCGAGCCTTCTTTGGTGACGTGGCCGGTCAGGAAAACCGGCGTGCCGGTCTGCTTGGCGTACATCATAAACTGCGCCGCCACGTCGCGCACCTGCGACACGCTGCCCGGAGCCGATTCGATCTTTTCGCTGAAGACCGTCTGGATCGAATCGACAATGACAAAGTCCGGCTTGAGCTTGTCGGTCTCGGCCATTATCGCCTGCAGATTGGTCTCGGGCAGCAAGAAGAGAGTTTCCGCCTCAACCCCGAGGCGTTCGCCGCGCATCTTGATCTGCCGCTCTGATTCTTCGCCCGAAACGTACAGCACCTTGGCACCGTGCCGGCTGAGCTTGTTGGCCATCTGGATGACGATCGTCGATTTGCCGATGCCCGGCGCACCGCCGATCAGCACGAGCGAACCGGCCACGATGCCGCCGCCAAGCACCCGGTCGAGTTCGTCAATGCCCGAGAGCGTTCGCGATTCGTCCTGAGATTCGATCGTCCCATAGGCGATCGGCGAGGTCTGGCGGTACTGCGAGACAAAGCTGTGCTTTGACGAAGCCGGCACCGTCGGCCGAAACCGCTCTTCGACCAGCGAATTCCACTCCTGACACTCCGGACACTGCCCCAGCCACTTACGCGCCTGGCCGCCGCAATTCTGACAGACAAATATAGTTGCTGGTTGCTTTGCCATTTTATCGGAACCCACAGGATACAACACCCAACGGATGAGTCCCAAACCAACGGCCCGAAAGTGGCGGAAGTTCGCGAAGAGTCTGGCAATTCCCGAAAGTCTGCGAAGTCCAGGAAGTCGCAAGTCCATCACTTATCACTCATCAGGGTTCGCTAGGGTGCCGCACGAACACGCGTTAGAAATAGATCCATAAGATCAAATGTCCACTGTGACGGTTGCGGAAAAGCGGGTAAAGTGGATAAATTGTTTTGAGGCCGCTTTGCAATGGCAACCTGCCCAGTCGAGGTTTGGGGAAGCGGTCGATCGACGTTCTCGTAAAAGCAGATGATAAACCTTTTGGATTACCCGTTATTGATGTTTGGGGCGACGCTCCTTTTGATGGTCGTTGCCGTATGGGTCGGCGGTGTTGTCCTAAAGCGGATCAAGGCACCGCGTGCTGATTTTAGGGATGATTTCGGCGTTGTACTGGGGGCAACGCTGACGTTGATGGCACTGATCATCGGGTTTACGTTCTCGATGGCGACGGTCCGGTACGACCTGCGAAAGAACCTTGAGGAAGAAGAGGCAAACGCGATCGGTACCGAATTTCTCCGGGCCGGGCTGTTGCCGGCGGCGGAGGCGGAAAAGACCCGGGAACTGCTGCGTGAATACTACGAACAACGCATGCTTTTTTACACCCTCCGCGATCAGGAACAGCGAAAGCAGATGGACGCCCGCACGGTACAACTCCAGGATGAAATGTGGTCCGTGGTCAACACTGTGGCCGCCACTAATCAGAGTCCCACCATTGCCCTCGCGGTTGGGGGGATGAACGATGTCATCAATTCGCAAGGTTATGCACAAGCCGCTGCCACGAATCGGATACCGACGGCGGCGTGGCTGCTGATGTTGGTCATTGCCTTCTGCTGTCATCTGCTGCTCGGGTACGGGGCCCGCGACGCACGGGCCGAACGCTTACTCCTGTTAGTTCTGCCGTTTATAGTCGCGATCTCATTTTTTCTGATCGCCGACATCGACAGCCCGCGGCACGGTGTCATCCGCATCCATCCTGATAATTTGGCGAGCATTTCCGGTACCTTGCGCTGAGTCGGCAGATAAAGCTCTCAGGGCCACCAATGAGCCAACTAAAGTTGGAACTCAAAACACTCTGCGGAAAACTCTCCGGTCACGGCGGGGAACGGAGATTTACCGCAAAGTTCGCTATTGGAATCGCAAAGGCCTCAAGGTTGAAGGGAATGTGAAAGGTAGATAAGCGAAGGGAAGCCCGACGGACCTGGGGCTTCCGAGACTTCCACGACGTTCCGGTTCCGGCGGCTAATTAATATAATGGTTGCTATTTATCGCAGAGATGTATATGCTGTTGTAGTAATCCTACTCTCGCACCGGTTGCGGTGCGCTTCGTCTTTAACGATTTCTGGATAAGTTTGAGAGCGGGTCCTTTATAATCATCAGAAGTTTTGCTCTTAGATTTTTTGAGTATCCGAGATCCGTTACGTCCGCACGAGAATAGTTTCTATTTGACGCTGAGACCCGGTTCGACACTTCTTTAGAAGCCTCGAGAAGAGGCAAGGTAAATTAATCAATGTCAATGAAACTATACGTAGGAAACATTTCCTTCAACACATCAAATCAGGATCTCAACGATCTTTTCGGAGCTATCGGCACGGTCGAATCGACCAACATCATCGAGGACCGCGAAACCGGCCGCTCGCGTGGTTTTGGCTTTGTCGAAATGGCGTCGCAGGCTGATGGCGAAAACGCTATCGCACAGCTCAACGGAAAAGAAGTTGACGGCCGAGCACTCAAGGTCAACGAAGCTAAACCGCAAGAGAACCGCAGCGGCGGCGGCGGTGGTGGACGTGGCGGCTACGGCGGCGGCGGCGGTGGAAACCGCGGCGGCGGCGGTGGCGGTGGTGGTTACGGCGGCGGCGGCCGCTGGTAGTCTACCGGCCAATAAGGTCTAAAAGCGAGATGCCCGCGGATCAACATCCACGGGCATCTCGTTTTATTTCACCGCAAACGTCACCGGACGTGTTAATCTATAAATATGGCATACGGACCACTCGCTATTTCTCGCAAGCACGTGCTAGGCGAACACTATTCACGCTGTGACGCGATCGAAACCGTCCCGGTTTACCTTAACGACAAAAACGGCGAATTGCTTGGCGAGGTGGACGAGAGCATGGGCAAATACGCCGATGCGTACCTGTTTCGCCTGACCGAGGATATGTGTAAAAAGCTCTCGGCGGGGCATTTTACATACTCGTTCGAATTCGAACACGTCGAAGACAAAGAGGACGGCTCGGCCCGGCGCCGCATCAGGCTGATCGCGGTTTTCCTGACCGCCCGCAAAGGCTATACCAAGCCGCTGCCGAAACGCGGCGAAGGCAGCGAAGCCGCTCTGGCGGCCAAGGCCGCCGAAGCAGCGACCGCGGCAGAAACGGCCGAGGCGTAGGATTTACCCGATAACGCTTCCGAATGACCGGAGTCGAAGATTGACTTCCTGTCGTCAAACCGCAATAATCGGGCACTTGATCTTTAACAATCTATAGCTTTGAGGTGCCGTCTTTTCAAGACACGGCCGAACAGGGAAAGCCGGGTGAGAATCCCGCACGATCGCGTCACTGTGATGGAATACGAAGAGTATTTCAAAGTCAGAACGCCTGCCTCATAAGTTATTGCCAAAGAGATGTTTCGCGTCAAAACATCGCAGGCGAGCTCGGTATCTAACGTAAATTTTGGAACGCCCTGTTTTCCGGTCGATGTATTTCGACGCGAGAAAAGCAGGGCGTTTTAGCGTGTCGCGGAAAGGGAAAATGTGAAAAAGTGAAAAAGGGAAAAAGTGAAAGAGTTCTGATCGTCGTGGTATTGGCGTTGCTCGGTTTTGCGGGGTGTCGCGGGCGGGCGGATGTTAGTCAGCGGCCTTCCGTAGTGCCGATGCGTGTCGTGACGGACGATCTTGGGCGGCGTGTGACGATACCGGTCAGGGTCGAGCGTGTCGTAAGTACGGCTCCTAGTGTGACCGAGAACATATTTGCGGTCGGAGCAGGTGACCGGCTCGTCGGCGTCACGACATTTTGCAATTATCCCGAACAGGCGAAGACGATCGCGAAGATCGGCGACACGATGAACCCGAACATGGAGTCGATCGTCGCTCTAAAACCGGACATCGTGTTTGTCTCCACCGCCTCGCAGATCGAGACGTTCACGAAGACGCTTGAGCAGAATGGGATCGCGGTATATGTATCAAATCCGGCAACGCTTACGGAAGTACTTAGTGGCCTTGAAAGTCTCAGCGACGTTTTCGGCACCCAAGAAAAGGTCGGCAAACTCCTGCCTGATCTCAAACGCCGCGTCAATGTCGTTTCGCTAAAGGTGCAGGATGACAAAAAGCCAGTGGTCTTCGTGCAGATATCACGAGAGCCGCTGTTTACGATCGGGGCAGATTCGTTTCTCACGCACCTCATTTTCAAAGCCGGCGGTGATTCCGTCACGGCGGGGGTGCCGACCGCATTCCCGAAGATCAACCCCGAGGCGGCGATGGCCTATTCCCCTGAGGTCATCATTCTTTCTGACAGCGATGACAACAAAGAGCCGAATGAAGTGTTCAAGAACTCGCCGGCGGTCAAGAATGGGCGTGTTTATCGGATAAACGCCGATCTGATTTCGCGGCCGGGGCCGAGGCTGGTCGATGCGTTAGAGCAGATCGCCAGGGATCTGCATCCGGAGAAGTTCAAGTAATGATTTTAACGCGGAGACCGCAGAGTACGCAGAGAAGATACGACTAAAAGACGATGGCCGAATCAAAGACAACAATCAGATCTTTTGCAACGTCGCTGCGTCTCGGCGGCCTGTTGCTTGTTGCTCTGGTTGTTGTATTGATCGGAGCGGCTATGCTTGGGGCTGAACGGTTACCGCTTTTTGATCTCAATGAGCAGCAGCGGTCGATACTTTTTGATATTCGTCTGCCGCGGATATTGCTCGGGGCCTGCGTCGGTGCGAGCCTTGCGGTTGCCGGTGCGGGATTGCAGTCGCTGCTCAGGAACCCTCTGGCTGAGCCGTACCTTCTGGGCGTTTCGAACGGTGCGGCGCTCGGGACGATGCTGGCGTTCGTCTTTTTTCAAAGCTTTGAGATCGCGCGCCCGGTGCTTGCGTTTGCCGGTGCCGGTTTGTCGACGGTTGCGGTCTATCGAATGGCCAAGAGCCGTGCCGGAATGAATGTCGAGCGGCTGGTGCTCTCGGGCGTGATCGTCACGACGTTTTTATCTTCGATCATCGTGATGCTGACGACGTTGCTCGATGCGGCAAAGCTTAGGAGCTTTACGTTTTGGCTGCTCGGCGATTTGTCGCAGGCAACGCTGAACGGCGTCTACATAAGTCTAGGGGCGGTCTTCATCGGCACGATCGTTCTTATGTCGCAGGCTCGGGCCTTGAATCTGATGATGGTCGGCGAACGCGATGCGTTCGATTTTGGAGTCGAGGTCGGACGCGTGCGGATGCTCGTCTTTGGAGCCTCCAGTCTTGTGGTCGGGGCTGCAGTCGCGGCAAGCGGGTCGGTCGGATACGTAGGGCTGATCGTGCCGCACCTCGTCCGATTGACCGTCGGCAGCGACAATCGTCTGGTCGTGCCGTTTTCTGCCGTCGCGGGTGCCATTTTTGTGGTTTTCGCCGACACGATCGCCAGAACGGCGATCGCACCGCGTGAACTGCCCGTCGGAGCGATCACCGCGTTAATTGGGGCACCGTTGTTCATTTACTTATTAAGGAAGAATTAGCCCCGAATTACACGAATGTCACTAATAAGGAAGACGTCACAATTCGATCTTTTCGTGTCATTCGTGGCTAATAAAAACTAATGCTTGAGGTTCGAGACATTTCGGTTGGTTACGGCGAGCGTCAGGTTCTCAGCGGCGTTACGTTCGATCTGCGCGAAGGCGAGATCGTTGTTCTGCTCGGTGCAAACGGAGCGGGCAAAACCACGCTGATACGAGCGATGAACGGCACCGTCGCTCCCTTGCCGGGCGGACAGATCTTGTTGAACGATAAGGATCTCGGTTCGCTCTCCCGTCGTGAAATCGCACGCGAGATCGCCGTTGTCGCACAGGAAAACGAGACACGGTTTCCCGTGACGGTACTCGAATTTGTACTCTCGGGCCGCTACATCCACGGTGGAGCCCTCGGGTGGGAAACCGAACGCGACCTTGATTTTGCACGCAACGCCTTACGTGACTGTGATCTGGATGGTTTTGAAAACCGGCTGATGAATCACCTTTCGGGCGGCGAGCGTCAGCGGGTCGTGCTGGCACGGGCATTAGCGGCGGGTTCTATGACGCTGCTGCTTGACGAGCCGACGGCAAACCTCGATCTCGCACATCAAGCGATGATGTTCCGCCTCGTGCGTAAACGCTGCAATGAATGCGGTTGTTCGGCGATCGTTATTACACATGATCTCAATCTCGCGTCAGAATTTGCCGATCGGATCATTTTGTTAAAGTCCGGCCGTATTGAGGCAATCGGTGAGCCGAAAGAAGTTTTGACCGTCGACAATGTGAAGAACATCTTCGACGTCGACGTCCTCTTGGACGAAAATCCGGCAAGCCGTAAAGTACGTGTTACGGCCATATTTTAGTGTTTTGAGTTCCAACTTTGGTTGGCGGTTCGTTTGATACGATGCCAACTAGATTTGGAACTCAGAATTGTGTTAACAAGCGAAGCAATGGAAGCCCGGCGAAAATCCGGCACTGCCCACGCAACTGTGAGACGAGAGTCGAAGTCAGGAACATTGCTCGTTTGTTAGGGATCAGAACCATTCTGCGATGGGCAGAAGAGGGAATCGATGAAGATAATTATTCTATTTGCCGCTCTGATGGCGGCAATCACAGTTTTTGGACAGAATAGCGGTGTGATAAAAGGCACGGTGACACAAAAGGGGCAACCGGTGGCCGGTGCTCGTGTAGAGGTCACTATTCATGATCCGGCTGGTAACAAGACGTTTACCGGAATATCGGGCGAGGACGGTTCATTTACTATCAATGATCTGCTTCCGGGCAGCTATATGTTGATCGCCGAGGGCGAACCCGGCAAGGGAGTTGCCTATCAAAGTTCGGTTATCGTATCGGCAGGTCTCGAAGTCACGCTTGGCCTCGTTTTGAATATGAGAGATTACGCGGTCTTTGAGTCGAGTTTCCGGACGATCAGAGAAAGCGTCACGGTTTCGGCAGGAGCAAGTCAGACTATCGAACAGGTTTCCAAGACCGTCGATGTGATCACGGGTCAAGAAATGCGCGACCGTGCGGATTTTTCCCTCGCTGAGAGTTTGCGAACGATCCCCGGTTTTCGGGTCCAGCAGCTCGGCGGATTTGGCCGAACGGCGACGATCAAGACACGCGGATTACGAAATCAGGATACTGCTCTCCTGATCGACGGTATCAGGTTTCGCGATCCGTCGGCGATCACGGGCGATGCGTCACCATTCCTTAGCGATATCACATTGACGAGTGTTAGTAAGATCGAGGTTCTTCGCGGATCGGGCTCGTCGCTATACGGCACCAACGCTATCGGCGGAACGGTCGATCTACAAACGCCGCGGGCGCCGAGCGGAACTCACGGCCAGATCTCGGGTGCGTTTGGCGGAATGGGGCTCGGCCGTTTTCGCGGTAACGTTTCGCATAGGTTGGCGAACGGTAAATTCGGCATCGGGGCCGGTGTATCGAGAACGGCTTATACCAAGGGCATCGACGGGCAAGACAATGCCAGTAATACCAACTTCCAGTCCCGATTTGATGCCAATCCCTTTTCAAAAACGAGCATCTCGGGCCGCATCTTTTTTTCAGATGCCAAAGTGCGACTTAATTCCAGCCCCGACACGCTGGGTGTTTTGCCAATATCGAATGCAACGATCATCGAGGCGATACCGGACGTCAGCTTTCGCCCCGACGTGAATGATCCTGACAGCTTTCAGAACTCTCGATTTTTTAACGGGCAGATCGCAGTCAATCAGGTGATAACCGGCAAACTCCTGCTGAGCGGGCACTATCAGGGATTGGTCACCGACCGAATAAACGACAACGGCATTCTTGGTGTTGGATTTCAGAGTGCCTCGACAAGCATCTTTGACGGTTCGATCCACACAGCGAATGTTCGTCTTACCTGGAACCCGGTCCGTCAAAACACTTTGACCGGGGGCTATGAATTCGAGCAGGAGCGATTTGGAAACGAAGGCCGAACGCCCAGCGGATCAGGTAATTTCTTTACGCGGGCCGGTCAGTCGAGCAACACCCTGTATCTGCAGAATATGCTTAGCCTGTTTAGCGGCGATCTGCAGCTAGCCGGTGGTGCCCGGATACAGCGATTCGGGCTCAGTCGCCCTGAGTTTAGCCTGGCAAACGCACCGTACAGCGGTCTTACGCTTAACGATCCGCCGACGGCATACACGTTTGACGCTGCGGCGTCGTATTTTGTGCGAAAGTCGGGAACCAAGCTTCGGGCTCATGTCGGTAACGGTTATCGCGTCCCCTCGCTTTACGAGAGGTTTGGCACATTTTATTCGACATTTGGTGCCCCGAGTTTTATTGCGATCGGCGATCCGTTCCTCAAGCCCGAAAAGACCATCGCCTTCGACGCGGGCATCGATCAGGAACTACTGTCCGATAAACTCCGTATGTCGGCGACCTACTTTTACACTCGCCTGACCGAAACAATTGGATACGGCAATGTGGTGCCGAGTATTGGCACAACATTGAGGCCGTACGGCGGATACGAAAATCAAGAGGGCGGAATCGCCCGCGGTGGCGAATTCAGTGCGACGGCAAAGCCAACCAGGTCGACCGACATCTTTGCGTCATACACGTTTACAAACAGCGATCAGCTTAGCCCACAGGTTTCGGGCAGCCGGATAATACAAACCCTCGGCATTCCACAACATCAATTCACGCTGGTCGCGACACAGCGTTTTAAGAGGCTGTGGGTAAATTTCGATCTTCTAGCAACAAGTGATTATTTTGCTCCCATATTCAGCAACGCAACGTTTGGAACGTATGTCTATCGTTTTGGGGGTAACCGCAAAGGTGACCTGACGGCGGGATATACGTTTGGGTTCAACAGGGAGAAGATGACGCTTCGGCTGTTTGGCACGGTCGAGAATCTGTTCGATCAGGAGTATTACGAGAATGGATTTCGGACCGCCGGGCAGACGGGACGCGTTGGTTTGAGTTTCGGGTTCTAGACCGCGGGCCCGCTGCTTTTTCGGTGGGACGTTCGTGATATAATCGTAATATTCCGAGGTGATGCTGCTATGAAACAAAGATCGTTGTTTGCGTTTTGTCTCATTCTGGCCATTGCGGCCGTTGCCGCTGCCCAATCAAAGTCGGTGACAAACGCCGATCTTGAAAGATTCCGCCAGGAACGCGTCAAATCCGAGCGGGACTATAGTGAGAATTACGAGAGAATGGGCCTGCCTTCGCCTAGTGAACTGCAAGGAAGACGCGAGCGCGATCGCATTGAGACCGCCAAGCTCTCAGCGGAGCTCCGTGCCGCCAGATTGGAACGCGAACGGCTCGACGCCGAACGGCAGGCGGCCGTGCAGCGGGCCACGGTTCTTTATCAGTCCAATCCCCGTTTCACACAGCCGAACACGGAGATCTTCGGATATTACTGGTACGGTGGGCGGCGTTGGCCGATCTATACGGACCGCGGCCGGCGGCCGGTGGGTCAGGAAGGTTATTTTGCAGGTGGACAATTTTGGCCGACCGGGACGCGGATCCGAACGAGATCGGCCTGGCTGCCGATGCGGTAGAACCGAAAAAGATCGATTATGAAACAGGGTTGGGAAGCAGTCATCGGCATGGAGATCCATGCCCAATTAGCGACAAAAACGAAGATCTTTTGCGGTTGCGCCGTCGAAACCGGCGGCGAACCCAATTCGAACACGTGTCCGGTTTGTCTCGGCTTACCGGGTGCGCTCCCGGTCCTCAATCGACGCGTTATCGAACTTGCGGCAAGGGCTGCCTTGTCCCTCGGGCTTGAGGTCCAGGAAACGTCTATTTTTGCCAGAAAAAATTACTTTTACCCTGACCTGCCGAAAGGTTATCAGATCTCACAATACGACAAGCCGTTTTCGGCAAATGGTCAGCTGACCATTATGACGGCAGAGCGGGATGAGCACGGGCGGGCCGAAGATTGGCAGCCGATGACCATTCACGTTCAGCGAATGCACCTTGAGGAAGACGCCGGAAAGAACGTCCATGAAGGGCTTCCTGAGGTAGATAAATTTTCTTACATCGATCTAAACCGGGCGGGAACTCCGTTGGGTGAGATCGTAACGTCTCCTGATTTCCGAACGTCCTGGCAGGCATACGATTACGTAAATCATGTCCGCCGTGTACTCCAGTGGGTCGGGGCAAGTGACGCCGATATGGAGAAGGGAAACCTGCGTTGCGAGGCGAACGTATCCGTACGAAAGGTCGGCGAGACCGGCTTTCGAAATAAGGTGGAGCTAAAAAATCTTAATTCGGTCCGCTTTATGCAAAAGGCCATCGAGTTTGAGATCGAACGCCAGATCGCTGCACACGAGGCCGGTGAGCCGGTCAATCAGGAATCGCGGCTGTGGGACGAAAAGAACAACATGACGCGGTTTATGCGCGGCAAAGAGGACGCTCACGATTACCGTTACTTTCCGGAACCTGACCTGCAGCCCCTCGTCGTGTCGGCCGACTTTATCGAACAGGTAAAACGTGAAATGCCGGAGTTGCCGGACACCATGCGTGACCGCTTTATGGAGGTTTACGGATTGGGCTATGCCGAGGCGTCACAGATCGTTTCGGATAAGGATCTGGCGGAATATTTCGAGACTACCGCGAGATTTACGTCCAATCCCAAATTGTCCGCAAACTGGATCCTTGGCGAGCTAACGCGTGAACTGAATAACTCAGGCAAAACCGTTGCCGAGTGTCTGGTGACAGCCGAAGATCTCGCCGAACTGATCAAGACGGTCGAGACCGGAAAGATCAACAATAATCAAGCGAAAGAGGTGCTGGTCGAGATGTTTGCTTCGGGCAAGACCGCGGCGGACGTAATTTCTGAAAAGGGCTTTGAGCAGGTCTCTGACACCGGTGCGATCGAGAAGATCGTTGACGACGTCATTGCCGCAAGCCAGGCAAATGTTGATGCTTATCGTGCCGGCAACGAAAAGCTATTTGGTTTCTTCGTCGGCCAGGTTATGAAAGCCTCACAGGGAAAGGCAAATCCCAAAGTGGTTAACGACGTTCTAAGGCAAAAACTGTGACTATCAAAGGCAAGACGGCCGTTATAACCGGAGCGACAAAAGGCATTGGATACGCTATCGCCGAGGCCTTGTTGGGTGCGGGCTCACGTGTGTTTATCTGCGGACGGAATAAGTCCGAAGTCCGTTCGGCGATCGAAAGTCTAGGCCCGCTGGGCGATGTGCGCGGAGAAAGCTGTGATGTCAGAAGCGAAGACCAGGTCCGACAGATGCTCGATGCGGCAGAGTTGGAGTTTGGCGGGATCGATATTCTGATCAATAATGCCGGGATCGGGATCATGGGCAAGACCGTCGAGGAATTGACCGGAGAGGAGTTTCGACAAACGCTTGAGACGAACCTATTTGGGGTTTTCTATGCATGCCATCACGCATTGCCGAAACTGAAACGCCGGGGCGGTGGCTATATATTCAATATTTCATCCCTCGCCGGCCAAAATGCGCATCCCAGAATGGCGGCGTACAATGCGTCGAAATTTGGACTGAACGGATTTTCCGAGGCGTTGATGCAAGAAGTGCGGCAGGACAATATTAAGGTAAGTTACATTTGTCCCGGAAGCGTAAATACCTATTTTGGTGGTGATTCGCCCAGTGATGAGAAGGCTTGGCAACTTCAACCCGAGGATATTGCAGACGTTGTGATGGACCTGCTGGCGATGAATCCCAGAGCCTTACCAAGCAAGGTCGAGATCAGGCCCAGCAAGCCGCCGCGTTAGCTCTTATCTACGCTCAAATGGGTTCTCAGAGTGTTGTTCAAACGATGCTCGTCGATAGGTTTCACGAAATAATCTGAAGCTCCAAGCTGCTGGGCCCGCTGTTTGTGTTCGACCGCGTCGAGAGTTGTTATCATTACGACCGGAATACTGCCAAACGTTAGATCGGTCTTTACATATTCCAATAGTTGCCATCCGTCCATTATTGGCATTTCGACGTCGGACAAAATAATGTCCGGACGCCATACGCCGGAGAGAAGCAGTTCCAGAGCCTCAGCTCCGTTTTGAGCCGTTATCGCCTGATAGCCTAGCTTCTCGATCTGCTTACACGTATGTCTTCGAATACTTGCACTGTCATCAACGACCAGTACGAGTTTATTCTTCGTATTCGTTGGATCGGGGAAAGATTCGGTGCTCAACTGATTTCGTTCGGCAACTGTTGTCTTAGGCAGTACGACCGGCATTTTGATCGTAAACTGTGTGCCAAACTGCGGTTCTGACACGACCGTTATGCTGCCGCCCGAATTTTCAATGCTCTCTTTCACAATGCTCATTCCGATGCCGCGTCCTGCGTTCAGATTCAGCGTTTCGGCCGTCGTTAATCCGCGGCTGAAGATCAGATCGAACGCATCTTCTTCGCTCATCACCGCCGCTTCTTCGGCGGAGATCAATCCGGTTTCCATCGCCTTGTCTTTCAACTTGCTGGTTGAAATTCCGCGACCGTCATCTTCGATCTGCAGAGTTACCCAATCGTCCTCCGAATTCACGACGATCCGGATCACGCCTCTTTCAGGCTTACCGATCAATCTACGGGTATCTTCGTGCTCGATACCGTGCACGACAGCGTTTTTCAGAAGATGCAGCAGCGGTTCGATAAGTGCATCAATAATCTGAGTGTCGACTTCACAATCGCCGTTCTCGACGACTACGGTCGCCTTCTTATCCTCTTCCTGGCAAGTTACGTGAACAGCTCTCGAAAGCCTTGTCTCAAGTGTGCCGAAACGGACCATTCGAATATGCAGCAGCCTTTCCTGAAGCTCATCATTCAGATGCCTCTGGATATCAAATTTTTCGGCCAACGATTCGAAAACCCGTTCGAAATTGTCCTGACCCGAACATTCAGCAAGTTTCGCAAGTTCCTCGATCAATGACGACCGGCTATGAGCAAGATCGCTTGAAAGCTTGATCAGGTCATCCAGTCGTTCGAGGGATACACGAACGATCGGTTTTTGCGCGGTTCTTGCCAAATCGGGCGTTGGCGATTTGTCGGCGCTCAGCGCACCGCCGGAGCCGGTCTTTTTGTCCGGTTCGACACTGACCGATCCAACGTTCGCGATCACTCTGTCGAAGTCGGCATAGAGCGATATAAGGTGATCGGCTTCGTTTTCGTCAACCCCAAATATTGACCTGTCCAGTTGGGATGAGGCGCTTGATATTAACTCGAGGATCTGAGGGTCAAGTATCGAATTCTTGTCCACGATCTTATCGAGAAGATCCTCGATCTTATGTGCAAGCTCTGACGCTGTCCTGAGGCCGACGATGCCCGCGGCTCCCTTGAACGTGTGAGACGCACGGCGGATCTCCCAGAGAGCTTCCCGATCATCTAAGGACGATCGCAGGACCCCGATGCTGGTCGAAATGCTCTTCAACAATCCACTTGCTTCCGAACGGAATATCTCCAGCGTTTCCTCGTCTATTTCGAAGTCTTCGACATGGTCAGTCGGACTCGCAGGGTTGTTGTCACTTCGAAGTGAACGAAATGAACTGTCAACGAAGGCAGAGATATCCGGAAGGAAATCATCAGAATGGAGAGGGACCTGTAACAGCTGTTCTTCGATACGAGCGACGATATCCAGCGAGCGGCCGATCGCTGCAGGCGTCGGATCATTCCCAAGCAGCGGCCGCAGGACCGCGTCGCATTGGTCAGCCAGGTCTAATATCGCTAATTGATCATTTTCTGAAGCATCACGCCTCAAAAGCTGAAGACTGCGGATCGCCAGATCGATGTCACCATCCGAGCTTGGATCCTGATCAAAGATCAAAATGCCATTCCGAATGCCAGCAAGTCGGCCCGATGCCCTTTCTACAAAGGCATTGAGGGCCGACTTTTCCTGGGTAAAGACTTCGGTAGTGCCGGTGCTCATTTTTACAGTGATCTAGTCGGCTGAAACCTGGTCAGGGAGTAGGTAGGTTTCCAGAGCACGCATGAGTGTTTCGGGGCCGAAAGGCTTGGTGATATAGCCCGTAGTCCCTGCCATGCGGCCGCGTACCTTATCGAAGAACCCGTCTTTTCCGGAGATCATGACGACCGGGACATCCTTGGTCTTGTCATTTGATCGGATCAGCTTGCAGACAGAATAGCCGTCCATACGCGGCATGGCAATGTCCAGCAAGACCAGGTCCGGGGTCATCGTTTCGATCATCTCCATAGCTTCGACACCATCAACCGCGCTCACCACATTGTGGCCCGATTTCTCAAGTTTGCTTGAGATCAGCTTTCGTACGGTTGCACTGTCGTCAACGACCAGGATCGACTTACCTTTTGGCATCGCTTCAAACATCTCGGTCTGGCGACGCGTTTCGTCCAGGCGGATCGCAATTGCATTCACTTGACCTGCAAGAATGACATTGTTTGGATTGAGTCTGGTTGCCTCCTGCAGGTACGCCATTCCCCGTTCATTATTCTTGAGGTTTAGATGTCCGATCCCAAGCATGGTCAGTTCGTGTTCGTTGAACTCTCGCAAATTCCAGTCAGCTTCCATTTGAGTCACTGCCTGATCGATGAAGTCCACGACCGCACGGTTATTATTCAACAATGAGTCGATGTCAGATAGCGAAAGTACAGCGTGGCAAGTTGAACATTCAAAAGCGTGCGATTCGTTGACTACACCGCAGAATGGGCAACCCAATGCCAAAGGGGCATCTTGTATAGCCGTTTTGGCCGAAACTGGCTCGTCGGCCGGGTCTGAGATCGCTTCAAAATAAATCGGATCATCTCCGGCATCGTCCGTTAGTACTTCCTCTGTTGAAGTTACTTCCTGGGATACTTTCGTGTAGTTCCAGGGATATTCATTTAATTTGGCTTTATCGTCAACAGATTCCACCATCGCCACGGGAACTGTCTCGCTTTCATCTGTAGCAAACGGCTCTTCGTCGGAGAACTCAGCGGTGTAGTTCTCATCAGAGCTTAAAGACAAGAGGTCCATTTGGTCAGTTGGTTCTTGCTCAGCGGCGACATCGGTTTCGTGGAACGATGGATGATCCGGTTCCACGGGTTCATCGAATTGAACGAAAGTGTCTGAGGCGACATTTGTTGGGGTTGATTCAACCGATTCGTCTTCGTAAAAATGCACCTCGCTGACTTCTTCGAACTGTGGCTCAACCGGATCGATCGCGTTTGAGTAATACTCTGAAGTCGACGGAGCGATATCGGCAACGTTGTCTGACTGATCGCTGGCCGCATGATACATGCTGTCCGATACCGCATCCGGTGTCGGTTCGCTGCCAAGATCCATCACCTCGTCCGAATTCACTGTTTCCGCATCGGGTGTCGGAATCGATACTTCGTTTACAGCATCGATCAGGTCCGCTAGAAACTCATAACCGCCGTGGGCAAACACATTCGACGGATCAAGTTCAAATACTCGCCTGTACGCTAGCATCTTTTCCTCAAAGGGCTGAGCCACTTGTGATCTAAGGGCCCACGCCTCAACCGAATCAGGATCGTTTTCGAGTATCTCGTCAAGCAATTTTTCAGATCCGGCAAGATCGCCGTTGACAGCAGCGGACCGAGCGTCGTTCATTTTTGTTTGAACGTGGCCTTTTGAGATCTCGTCCAACGCTGCCACCGCGTCTTCGTTGTCCGGGTTCAATTCCAGGACGTGCTCAAGAAAGTTGACCCGATCCGATTCCGACGCGGCAAGCGAGGCTTTCCAAAGCCATGCGGCTTCACATGTGGCGTCATATTCGATCGCTTTCTCGAAACAGTTCAAAGCAAAATCTGACTGGCCTTCCTCGTTTGCTGACACGCCCCGTTGGACAAATGTCTTTGCCAAAAGCGAGCGGGTCGCTGCTTTCCACTGGCGAGCCCGAAAGTTATCAGGATCGATATCGAGGACATTATCAAGAAATCCCAGCAATTCCTCGGGATATTCGCTGATGGAAGCGAGCCATAACCAGGCGTCGGCATTACGAGGGTCCGCCTCTGTGACTCTAAACAAGAGTGTTCGAGCCAGGCCGCGTTCGCCGCTTTGAGCAGCTGACACGCCTTGCTTTAAGAGCCTCTCCAGATCGATCTTGGGTGTCGATGAATCGTTTTCAGAATGAAGGTCGTTGGAAAATGGGACGGATGCGACGTTTTGCTCGATTTCAAGTCTCATAATTTACTTTCAGTTGAGTATTTGATCTGACGGAATGGACATAGGGGAAGGCGTTCGTCATGGACTGCGCCCACTGATTCCCAATTCACAAAGGCAAAATCAATGCCAAAGATGCGCTTCGGTTCCAAGATTGTGTAATCTCCGTAAAATCCATAAAATAGGGAGCTTGCAGTTATAATGACCGATCTGGCAGGCTTTGCATTTGAATTTGTTTTTGATAGATAGTGACAAAAGGTGTCACATGTTATTGACAAATTGAGGCAATATTCTCTGATTCGACCAAACCGGTAATGAGTCCAAATTTGGAATACGATGTGTTGATAATTGGCGGTGGGCCGGCCGGAATGGCGGCCGCGATCTGGTGCGCAGACCTCGGTTTGAGCGCCGCGATCATCGAAATGGAATCGCGCCTAGGGGGGCAATTACATCGTATCTATAATCCCATTTCAAATTATCCGGGTATACTTTGCCAGTCCGGGAGTGAACTCCATGAGAAGTTTCACGATCATTTATTGATGTGTACCTCGATCGATCGGATAGAGGCGGAGGCCGTTAAGGTTAGGCAGGATCCACTGCGGCTGGTGACATCGGACGGGCTCGAACTGAAGTGCAAAGCCCTAGTAATTGCAACAGGAGTTGAAAAAAGGCGATTGGGTATTCCCGGGGAAACGGAATTCCAGGGCAAAGGCGTGATGTCCTCGGGTGCAAAAGAACGGCGGGAGATTGCGGGAAAGCGGGTGGCGATCGTCGGAGGCGGCGACGCCGCACTTGAAAATGCTCTGATCCTGTCAGATCTCGCAGAACACGTTTACGTAATTCACAGAGGTGAACAATTTTCCGCCCGGACCGATTTTGTCTCGCAGGCGAGTGGTCGTCCAAATGTCGATTTCTTGACGAGTCGCCGCGTTCTTTCGATAGGCGGTCATGAGAATGTCGAATCGATCGAGATCGTATCGTTGAAAGGAGAGATCTCTAAGATCGATATAGACAACATCCTGATCCGAATCGGCGTAACGCCAAACTCGTCAATTTTCGCCGACCTCGTTTCACGAAATGAAAGCGGCTACATTCTCGTTGACGAGGAGTGCTCAACCAGCGTTCCCGGGATCTATGCCGTCGGCGATGTCACAAATCAGGTTGCTCCCACGATCAGTGGAGCTGTTGGCCAAGCCGCTACAGCGATCAAATCCGCATTCGCTAAGATCTCTCACCGAAGTTAGGGTACCTGACGAGCAGCCGAATTTTGCAGCCCGACCCTTTCGCAAACTCAATTTATCAGGAGATCCGTTTCTTTGAGTCTGCCTTTAGCCGTGTATTTGGAAATTTCGGTCGTTTCACAGCGCTCTAATATTGACTA
The DNA here is from genome assembly GCA_017983495.1 of Pyrinomonadaceae bacterium. GTDB lineage: Bacteria > Acidobacteriota > Blastocatellia > Pyrinomonadales > Pyrinomonadaceae > OLB17. Next base: position 204,218 of record JAGOBH010000005.1, read on the forward strand.
GAACCGGGTAAGTTGTGATACATTAGGGCGATTTCATTACTCAAAAACTAGGAGCCTGGCAGTACGCGGCCCCGGGAAAACCGAAATTTTGGACTTATTTCATTATTTCGCTCGGAATCACCTTTCAATTTTGTACTGATGTCTTGTGAAAGGTTCTAAATAAAGGACTTTTGCGGATTTGATATTGATGGTACGCAAAATGCGTGCTCGCATTTCGTCATCGACACATTTCACCAATCTTGTAGTTACGATCTAGGAGGAGCTATGGCATTTGGCATTTACAAAAGCAAGTTAATTCTTGCTATGTTTGCGGTCGTATTGTCGGCCGTTTTTGCTGGTTCAGCATACTCACAAACGGGTTCGTCATCCGTTTCGGGTACGGTGACCGATCAACAGGGAGCTGTCGTCGCAGGTGCCACGGTAAAGCTCATTAACGACGAGCGTGCGTATTCACGAACCGCAGTGACTTCTGGTAACGGTTCCTATGCATTCTCGAGTGTACCGCCGGACACCTACCGGATCGAGGTAGAGGCGACGGGTTTTAAGAAGACCATTCAGTCGAATGTGGTTGCGCCCGTAGATAGGGTATCGACCGTAAACGTCGTCCTTGAGTTAGGTGCGGTTACAGAGGTCGTGAACGTCGCCGGTGGTGGCTTGGAGAGTATTGTCAACACTCAGGATGCCAGCCTTGGAAACAACTTCGTTTCAAAGCAGATCCAGGAGTTGCCGCTTCAGGGCCGAAACGTTGCTGACCTTTTGAGCCTCCAGCCGGGCGTTACGCAGGGCGGTGAGGTTACCGGTGCCCGCAGCGACCAGGCCAACATTACGCTCGACGGGGTCGATGTGAACGATCAGCAGAACGGAACCGCCTTTACGCCCGTTCTTCGCGTGACGCCTGACTCGGTCGACGAGTTTCGTGTGACGACGTCAAATGCTGACTCGGCTCGCGGACGTTCGTCCGGTGCTCAGATTTCGCTCTCTACGAAAGGTGGAACGAACCAGTTCCGCGGGGCACTGTATGAGTATCACCGCAATACGGTCACGACTGCCAACGATTTCTTCAGCAATCTGAACGGCGTTGAACGCCCAAAACTGATCAGAAACCTTTTTGGTGGACGTATCGGCGGTCCAATTGTTAAAGACAGATTATTTTTCTTTTACAATTACGAAGGTCTTAGAGAGGCTCAGGAAACACCGGTCACTCGCATCGTGCCGCTCCCGAGTCTTGGACAGGGCACTGTCAAATTCTTCGACAACAGCGGAGCGGTCGTATCGCTGACCGCTGCACAGATCAACGCGTTGACCACCAACGGAGCTCCGGGTGGCACTCCGCTGGTTGATGTCAATCCGGCCGCACTTAGCGTTTTGGCCTCGGCCGCGTCCCGATATCGTGCTAACGATTTTACGATCGGCGACGGACTCAATACAGCGGGTTATAGGTTCAATGCCAAGATCCCGGCCGCCAATAATACCCACACAATGCGTTTTGACTACAAGGTCACGAGCGACGAAAAGCACGCGATTTCGTTTCGCGGCATCTTTCAGAATGACTATTTCGACGGTGCCCAGGCATTTCCGGATACAGCCGGCACTCGGCGCATCAGCAAGCCATTCGGTGTAGTGGGTTCTCACACCTGGTTGATAAGCAATTCGCTTGTCAATAACTTCCGCTACGGATTCACCCGTCAGAATTTCTCAGACACGGGCGATTCGAATGGAGACACGATCACATTCCGCGGCGTCTTCTCGCCAGTTAATTACGCATACCCGTTTACGCGTCGGACCGACACCCAGAATTTTGTCGACGATTTTTCGTGGACAAAAGGGAATCACAATCTCCAATTCGGCGGAAACATTCGTATTGTTCGCAACTTCCGCAGCGACGAGACTGCGATCCACGATAATGCGGTCGTCAACCGTTCATTCTTCGCCGGCTCGGGAAATGTGCTGACTAATCCGATCCTGGCCACGCTCAACCCAGGCACCGGGTCGAACTACACGATTGCGAGTTCGAACGTGCTTACCACCCGCGACGCAATGGCGGCCGTTATGGGCCGATATTCGCAGTACTCTTTCAATTCTAACTTCGGCATCGACGGACGCCCGCTCGCCGCTGGTGTGCCGGTCATCCGTAAGTTCGCGACCGAAGAGTATGATGTTTATGTCCAGGACGCTTGGCGTGTGCGTCAGAATCTGAACATTGCGATGGGTCTTCGCTATGGCCTCAGCCGCCCGGTCTATGAAACGCAGGGATATCAGGCGGCACCCAGCGTCGGCCTCCAAGAATATCTCGATCGTCGTATCGCCGCCGCCGCCGCAGGAAACAATTACGGCGTTAACCCCGGCGAAGGGATCACTGTAAATCTTGCCGGACCGGCAAACGGGAAAGGCAATGTTTATCCGTGGGACACGAACAATTTCCAGCCGAACGTTTCGGTTGCCTGGTCGCCAAACTTTAAGAAAGGCTTCTTGAAGACGCTTTTTGGAGCGGACAGCGCGTCGGTCATTCGCGGAGGATTCCGCATGACCAACGACTATTTCGGCCAGGCGTTGGCGGTTAACTTTGACGCTAACAATACACTCGGTTTTGCGTCGAGCCTTGATATTTCGGCCAATACCTACAACGTGACCACCAACCCCGGCCCACTGTTTACAGGCTTTGGTCAGTTGGTTCGGTCACTTCCGCTGCCTCCGGGAGGTTCGTTGCCGACCCAGCTATCGTTCCCTCTTTCTCAGCCGTTCGACGATCAGCGTCGTATCGAAGGTTCGCTGGATAGCAACCTCGTCTCACCAGTCAACTATCAGTGGAACGTGACCTACGGCCGTGAACTGAACTGGGGTCTGTATTTCGAAGCGTCTTACGTCGGTCGTATTGCAAGAAATCTGCTGGCGTCTCGCGATATCATGACACCGAATAACATCCGGGATCCGCAGTCCGGCCAAACGTGGTATGAGGCGGCCGGCATACTGGAGAATTATCGCCGTAATCGTACGCCGATCTCGCAAATTCCGAACATCCCGTTCTTTGAAAATATGTTTCCTGCGGGTTCGGTTGATACTCTCTTGTTCGGTGCTGGCCTCAGTAATACGAGAGCCATTTACGGATTCATGGCGACCGACGACACTCCGGGTTGCGTGGGAGCCCCGCTTTTCGGATGCTATCAGACGGGCAACGATTGGACCTACCTCCAGGACGTTCTTGATTCGTATATGCCGGACCTTGGTGGACGACGACTGTTTTACAACCGTCAGTACGGAGCACTATCGGCCTACGGCACGATCGCAGGCTCGGACTATCACGGTGCGACGCTAAGCGTTCGCCAGCGTTTCAAAGGACTTACGTGGGACTTTAACTACACATTCTCGAAATCGATGGACGATGCATCCGGCACGCAAACAAGCGGCGTTTTTGGTGCGGCGTTCATCCTCAACGCGTTGCGAATGAAGGATAACCGTTCTGTTTCTGACTTCGACACGCGTCATATCATCAACGTTAACAGTGTTTTCGAGGTGCCGATCGGTCGAGGCAAGCAGTTCTTCTCGGGTATGAATAAGTATGTCGACGCCATATTCGGCGGATGGCAGATCAGCAACATCTTCCGTTACAACACCGGCTTGCCGGTGACCGACGGAATGGTTGACGTTGCAGGTTGGCCGACTAACTGGAACATCCGTAGCTACGTTGCACGGCTCGGCAATGCGCAGAATGCAACGACCTCGCCGACCAACAATGGTGCAAATGGCGGAGTGCCAAACCTATTTAGGGACCCGACTGCCTTCTATCAGTCATTCAGAAACGCTAATCCTGGCGAAACGGGCGACCGTAATGTGATTCGTTATCCGGGTTACATCGTTCTCGACATGGGCCTTGCGAAATCTTTCCAGATGCCTTGGAATGAGAATCACAAGATCCAGTTTCGTGTGGATACCTTTAACCTGACGAATACTCAGAGATTCACAGCGGCCGATACCATCTTCGGTTTGGACCCGTATCGTGATACTCCGTCATCCACGTTTGGTAATTTTGGAGCAATTCAGGGAGCTCCGCGTATCTTGCAGTTCGCTTTTCGTTACGACTTCTAGTTTGAAGAGTATTGAGAGATGGACATTGGCCGGGGAGCGATCCCCGGCCATTTTTATTTGATCGGATTATCGACTATGTATTTTTCAAACTTAGCACGGTCGGGGTGATCCGGCACCTTCGCCAGATACTGCTTATACTCGTTCGATGCCCTGTCTTTGAGGTTTGCGGCGTTATAAAGTGCGGCCAGCCGCAGGTGTATCTCCGCCTTGTCAAGCGGAGCGAGTTGGATCGCCTTGTTCAGGTAAACCACGGCCTTGTTGCCCTTTTTCGCCTGCAGATATGACTCGCCGAGATAGTGGTTTACATCGGCAGATACTGGTGAGATCGCGACAGCCTTTTCAAGAACCTCGATCGCGTTGTCAAATTTCTTTTGGCTAATATAGAGCTTGCCAAGATTCAACAGAGCGGGGCCGAAATCGGCTTTCAGTGCTATTGCCTTGCCGTACGAAGATTCAGCATCGGCATACTTCTCGCCGTTAAACTGGATGTTGCCGAGTTCGGTCCATGCGACGAAATCGTTAGCGTCGGCGGTGAGCAGCTGTCTCAACGACTTTTGAGCGGCGTCCGCCTTCTTTTCTTTATTGAGGCTCAACGCCTTTTCAAATGCCTTTTGGTTCTCCGGCGTTCGCTGGTAGGCGTTTATAACCGCGATAACCTCGTTCCGCCGATTTATTACTTGGTTGAACTGTGCTGCGGTCAAAATGACATCCTGTCTGTTTGTAAGCGGCGGCGGATTAAGCACGCCGATCTGGTAACGTCCGATCTCCTGCTTGTCGAGTTCGACGATAATACTGACGCCGTTGCGCGGGATGCCGTTGAATATAAATGAACCACGATTTTTGATCGGCTGTCTTGAGATGAACGCACCGTTTGCAAACACGGCAACCGATAGCTTTGGTGCATCGGCCGACTCGTCGAGGCCCTGAACAACTACGGAACCCGAGAGAGTTGCATCCTGGCCGGGATTTGCACCCGGTCGTGGACCGATGAAGGTCGGCAAGCCGCTTGTCTGTCGAGCCTCGTCATCCTGAGCCACAACCCCGGCGGTCATTACGCCGATCAGCAATACGGGCAACAGTGTTTTTCTGAACGTCATAACTAATATCTCCTCGATCCAACAGTACGGATAAGTGTAAGTAGATTAGATGCTCAATTCAATGTCAAGGAATGTCCAGGTCAACGGGCAGCAAACGAATCGTTGCCCGTTATGGCCGCGAGATGGCGGGTGTCATTGAGGGCAAGCACACGTATGTTGTTGCGGTTTCGGATCTCAAAACGATTGATCCCGCAATTCGAAGTTATGAGCCATGGTGTCGTCTTGGTGCCACGGTGAATAGCCCCGAGCAGATTTAACGTCAAGAAGCAGATAGCTCCGGTGTGTGAAAAGATCGCGATTCGCTCGCCGGGATGACTCCTGAGAATGTCGTTGACCTTTGCGGTAATGCGCTTCAACAGATGTCGGTAGCTCTCGCCTTCAGTAATTGTGTGATGGATATTTCGATTGACGAGAGCGTAGTAGTCTTTTGGATACGCCGCTTTTGATTCGTCAAACGTGAGGCCTTCCAGCACCCCGACGTGCCGTTCCCTGAATGCGGGAGATTGATGGATCGGCAATCCAAGCAGATTCGCAAGCGGTTCGGCGGTCTGCACCGCGCGAAACAGATCGCTCGAGTAGATCGTTGAGATCCCTTCTTTCGCTAGAGTTTTCGCCGTTACCTCTGCCTGTTGCTTGCCCAGATCGGAAAGCGGCGTCGGCCCATGTCCGCCAAAACGCCCCTCAGCGTTACCGGCTGATTGTCCGTGTCTGATCAGGTATAGGCGAGTTGGCTGAGCCATACTTTAGGCTTACGCTCCGACCGCCTCCGCTTTTAGCTTTTCGGTTTGGTAGTGTGTTCGAAGCGTTTCGATAAATTCGTCGAGCTGGCCTTCCATTACAAGGTCGAGTTGGTGAACCGTCAAACCGATTCGATGGTCAGTTACACGATTTTCCTTGAAATTATAGGTTCGGATCTTCTCTGATCGGTCGCCGCTGCCGACCATCGACTTGCGTTCAGCCGAAAGAGCGTCGTGCTGTTTTTGTTCCTCGAGTTCCTGCAATCTGGCACGCAGAACACGCATTGCCTTTTCGCGGTTCTTGATCTGCGACTTTTCATCCTGCATCGACACGACGACGCCGGTTGGCATATGCGTGATGCGGACGGCTGAGTAGGTTGTATTGACCGACTGGCCGCCGGGGCCCGACGAACAAAACGTATCGATCCTGAGGTCGTTTTGATTTATCTGTACATCGACCTCTTCTGCTTCCGGCAATACTGCCACGGTGATCGCAGAAGTGTGGATGCGTCCCTGGGTCTCGGTCTGCGGAACTCGCTGTACGCGGTGTACGCCCGATTCGAACCGCAGTCGCGAATAGACATTGTCGCCTTCGATCACGGCAACCGCATCCTTGATGCCGCCGACGCCTGTGTCGGACGTTTCCAGAATGTCCATCTTCCAACCCTGACGCTCGGCGTATCTTGCATACATTCGCAAGACTTCGGCCGCAAACAGCGTTGCCTCGTCACCGCCCGTTCCTGCACGGATCTCGAGGATAACGTTCTTTTCGTCGTTCGGATCCTTGGGGAGCAGCAAGAGTTTAAGTTCTTCTTCTGCGGCGGGCAGTTTTGCTTCGATCTCGGCTATCTCGAGAGCTGCCATCTCGCGCATCTCGTCGTCGTCAGCCAGATCGGCGAGGTCCTTAGCTCCCTGGAGGTCTTCGGTCATTTTGCGGACTTCGCGATATTTACCGACGATCTCACCGAGGCTGCGGTGCTGTTTCATCAGTTTGGCGTAGACCGACATGTCCGACATAAACTCGGGCTGCGAGATCTGCTCCGTCAGTTCGTCGTAGGATTTTTCGATTTGTGCTAATTTCTCAAACATAAAAAATACTCACCACAGAGACACAGAGTTCGCTGAGATTACAAAAAGAAGGACTTCTATCCTCTGTGTTCTCTGTGCCTCTGTGGTGCAACTGATTTACGCCGTCTCCGGCTCTAATTTGAGCGATTCGTCAAGGGCCCGAATTGCCACTTCAAGCTGTTCTCCATCAGGTTCCTGCGTCGTAATATTCTGCAGCCAAAGGCCAGGGAGCGTCATAAATTTGAATATCGCACCGGACTCTTTCTTGGCCGCGTACCGGATAACCTCGTACGACAGGCCCGCCACGAGCGGCATAAGGGCGATTCGCACCACAAGATTCAACCACGTGGCTTCAAAGTTGATCACCGAGAAGAGGACGATCGCAACAAGCATCACAACCATTAGGAATGACGTGCCGCAGCGTGGATGCTGACGGCGTTGCTGTGTCGCATTTTCAACGGTTAGGTCAAGACCCTTTTCCCAGGTAAAGACCGTCTTGTGTTCCGCTCCGTGATATTCGAATACACGGCGAATGTCCTTCAAAAAGGACATCGAAAATATCATGAAGATGAAAAAGACCATTCGGATCAGGCCGTCGATCAGATTGAACGAGACCCAGGAGCCAAACGAATCGAGCTTGATCTTCCAGACGTAGGCCTTGATCGTTTCAAGCCAGCCGGCGTCGGCCGTCAAGACCGGTGCTCCCGCCCAACCCAAGCTGATAAAGAGGACGTTTGTCAGAACGAGCGGGGCGACGATGAACAATACGATGTTGAAGAGCAGTGCGAAAATGATCGACCCCACGGCACTGGCGGACTGACTCATTTTCTTCGTCTTTCCCTCGGGCATGATGACCTTGACCGGAGCTTTTAGAAATTCCGGGTCGATCGTACCTTCTATCAGTGCCGTCTCGGGTTCGCCGACCCTTGATTTTTCAAGTTCCTCTTTTGCAGCCAGGTCTTCTTCGTAAATACGTGCTGAAAAATTGAGGGCTTTGACGCCAAGCGCCATCGACTGGATCAACGTCGCACCGCCGCGTAGTACCGGCGTATTGAGCCATTTATATTTATCGCTCCATTTCGGCAGGGAATCGGCCGTCGTAATTATCGTTCCGTCCGAGCGGCGACACGCGATGGCGTATGCAGACGGAGTCCTCATCATTACGCCCTCCATCACCGCCTGGCCGCCGACGATCAGGTCGCGTTCAACGGCAAAGACCGTGTGGATAAATCGAAGCACTCTCGGTGAAAATCTCTTCATCATAATATCTTTCGGAATCTATCGGATTTCGATCCGCAATAATTAGATGTTCAATTGATCGACGTTCGCAAATAAATGTTGCTGAAACTAAATGACGCTGACCCTATTTTGCCTTTCGAGGGCGTACCGGCGGCACACCTTTATCGATCGGCGCTTTTGGGTCAGCGTCAGTTTGTACTAGCTAATATCTGTCGGTGATCAATCTCAAGCGAAAACTAAGCCTATTTAGCGGCTTCAGCGGCACCGCGAGCGTAGCGCTTGTTAAAGCGATCGACGCGTCCTGCCGTATCAACCAACTTCTGCTTACCTGTAAAGAACGGGTGGCAAGCTGAGCAGATTTCGATGTGCAGATCCTCGCCCATCGTCGAGCGTGTCTGAAACGTGCTGCCGCACGCACAGATCACTGAAATTTCGTTATAATTCGGATGTATTTCCTTTTTCATTTATCTCTTCCTTCCGCCGTATATAAGCGGTATGCGATTAAACGCAATCCTTGATTGTACGTCCGAAATGCAATTTGGTCAAGGTTTGAACGGCACAGCTATCGCTTCATAGCCTTCTCGTATATTTCGATCCATTGTTGCGGCGTGATTTGTGAAGCGAGTTCGCCGACGAGGTCGAGCGGAATGTCTTCGAGTTTGGCAAACCGGATGCACGATTTGCCCATGTTAAGCTTTTTCTTTGAGTGCTTTGGCCACTCTTCACGAAACCAATCAAGCTGCTTTACGTTGCCATAAAGGCACATCGAATACAATGCAATATGATTTTTCTGCGATGCAATGCTCATAAAGCCTAGCGGTAGCGACGGGTCGCAATGATAACCGGCCGGATAAGTCTCAAGCGGCACGACCCAGCCGATGTGGCCATAGCCGATAGTCTCCTTAAACCCTTTCGGCAGATTGTCGTTTATCACTTTCCGAAGCGCCGAGATCGCCGCCTTACGGTCCTCCGGAAGTCCGGCAATATATTCGTCAGGGGTCTTAACATCGTATTGCATAACAAAATTTAGCGACAGATTACCACGGATTTGCCGCGTATGGTCAAAATATTTGAAATTTTGGGAATGTGGTCCGCCCCATAGGGTCTTCACTTTTGATCGTCCCGCCCGGGAAGAGAGCCGTCAGTTCCTCGGCATTTGATCCCTCCCCCACGACATGTCCTGTCACGTTTGACATTAATGATACAATGTATGTTACAGACAGTGATCTTTGACAACTAGGCCGAAGAGGACTTCGCATCGACGCGCCGGAACGTCGAAAAAATTTGAAAAATCCGTGGGACAGTGAGACGGTTGGCGTAAATCCAGCAATTAGAACATTTAGCCTGTCCCAACTAACCTACTTTATCTGTCCCAGATGCGTAAAGTGTTGATAGAACAAATGTTAATAAGGTTTCAGATTATTAAAGATTCCTACTTAGTAGGAAATAGTCGGAAATAGTGGGAAAGAGTAGGAAAATAGCCGGACGAAAGAATGGAAAAAGTGAAAGAGTGGAAAGGTGAAAAAGCTAGTCTGCGGGCTCTGCGAAAAACTCTCCGGCCTCTGCGTCGATCCGAATATTAACGCAAAGATCGCCGAGGACGCTGAGAAGAGTGCAAAGTAAAAAGTAAAAGGTAAAAAGCCAATGTCGGACCGGCGGAGTTGGGGCTTGGGACTTGCGACCTGGGACTTCCTCGAATAGTCCATGTGGGAACTTGCTGGGACAAATGGGACAAGCGGGACAAAACGCAAATGCGTCTTAACCGGTGCATTCACAACAGTTAGCCGCTATTTGCTGTAATACATATTCCTACTATTTCCTACTTAGTGGGAATATTTCCTACTTGGTAGGAATTGATGGACGAGGGACGAAGGATGGATGATCAATGGTTCTGTAGTTTCAGAAGTTCCATAAGGCGGTGTTCGCGGATACCGTAGGTTGTGCAGATCTCGGCGATCTGCTCGTCGAACTTGAGGCTGTCCGCCGGTTCTTTCAAACGTGTTCCAACGAGCATATTATTTTTTGGCGTATGCTCGGTCGAGACAAACTCGAACAGCTTTGTTGCATAGCCTGAGCGTTCGAGCATTAGCGACCGCATACCGTCCGTGATCAACTCAGCAAGCCGCTCGAGCATCACGCCATGTTTCAGAACGTCGCGGAGCATCTCGGGAGACTTTATCTGAGGCCTTATCTGCTGATGACAGCACGGGGCGGCAAGTATCAGATCGGCCCTTGCTTCGATACCTTTGAAGAGCGCGTCGTCGGTGGCCGTGTTGCAGGCGTGCAGAGCGACAAGTACGTCGATCTGGTCAACGTTGTAGTCGGCGATGGTTCCGACAACGAAGCTCAGTCCGTCAAAATCGCAGGTTTTGGCGATCTCGTTACAGAGTTCGACAAGTTCATATTTGGTATCGACCCCGGTAACCGAAACGTCGATCTTGCGAGTATTTTTGAAATGATCGTACGCGGCAAAGGTAAGATAGCCCTTACCGCAGCCCATATCGATCAGGGAAATGCGCTCTTTGGAACGAAGCTCGGACTTATCGAACAAATTTGACAGAACCTCGACGAACTTATTGATCTGGCGCCATTTGTCCTGCTGTTTGTCACGAATTCTCCCGGTTTCATCGGTGATGCCGAGGGCCTTTAGAAAAAAGCTGTCCGGATCGACCTGATAGTTCTTCTCGCGGTTGTGGCTTTCCGATGGTTTCGACTTGAACGTGGGCTTACCGATATTCAGCCTGGACTTACCCTTTTTACTGATGTCCAGCTGAAAGTCGTTTTCGGTCGTAAATAAATGGCCCCCAAAAAACTGACCGTCGAGAGCCTCGGCGATCATACTGATGCCGAGGTCGACATCGTAGTTTTTCGCGATATCGCGTGAAGCTCCGCGGTATAGAAAGTAGAGTCTGGAACCTTTCTTGGTACTGACTGTCCGTATGAGAAGTTTTTGCAGATGCGGGTCTGTCCCTTTATAATTGCCTAGCGAAAGCTTCACAAAGCTGCCGTTTTTCAGGCTCTGAAGCATCGCTCCGATAAATTTCTCAACATTTTCGACCATTGTTTAGTGAGGTTAGCATAATGTTGAGATCTTGGTGAATCCGGCCGATACTTAGCTACCTAGGAAATGAAAATGAAGAATTTGTTCCATCTCGCGTTTCCCGTTCACGACCTGGCCGCCGCACGCGCGTTTTATGGCGGCATTTTGGGGTGCCCCGAGGGCCGCAGTTCCGAACGCTGGATCGACTTTGACCTCTACGGCCACCAGATCGTCGCGCACCTGGCCGAGGATTCTGCAGGCGTGAGGGCGTCGAATAGTGTCGATTCCGATGACGTTCCGGTGCCGCATTTCGGCATCGTTATGCCGATGGATGACTGGCGTGAATTAGCGGAACGTTTGCGTGCGAGCGGCGTAGAATTTGTGATCGAACCAAAGATCCGATTCGCCGACGAGGTCGGCGAACAGGCCACGATGTTCTTCCTGGACCCGAGCGGCAACGCGTTGGAATTCAAAGCTTTTGCCGATTTCTCGCAGGTTTTTGCAAAGTAGGAAATGATCACGGATAGCTGGGTATTGGTGAAATGCTACAGGAAAGTATGAGAGGTATCAGTTTAGTATTGTTGGTTGCGTTCCTGGCATCTATGGCCGTCGGCCAGCAAATACATCGATCGGTTGCTATAACTATCGATGACCTGCCCGTTGTCTCGACGCGAAGCGACCTGAAAAACAGGCGACAGATCACGAAAAAGTTGCTCGGTCACATCACAAAGGCAAAAATTCCGGCCATTGGGTTTGTGAACGAAAACAAACTTTACGCTGGCAACAAGCGTGACGAATTGCAGATCGATCTTCTCCGGATGTGGCTGGACGCCGGACTCGAACTTGGAAATCATACATTTTCGCATCGTAGCCTCAATCAGATACCGCTCGCCGATTACGAAGCTGATCTGCTTAAAGGCGAAACGGTTACAAAAGAGCTGTTGGCGTTGAAAGGCCGTAAAATGAGGTTTTTTCGACATCCATTTTTGCAGACCGGTAGGACTCTGGAGATCAAGGCACAATTCGATACTTTTCTGAATGACCATGGCTATCGGATCGCTCCGATCTCCTTTGACAACGCGGATTATATCTTCTCGCGAGCCTATGACATTGCATTTGATCGCAAGGATAAGAAGCTGATGAAGCAGGTCGGCGACGCTTATGTTCCATACATGGAGAAAAAGCTGGAATACTGGGAGCGCCAGTCGGTCAAACTTTTCGACAGGGAGATAAGCCAGACCTTGCTTATCCATGCGAATTTTATCAACTCGGATTATTTCGATGAACTCGCTGAGATGTTCAAGCGGCGTGGTTACGCTATTGTCGATCTGGAAACGGCGTTGAAAGACGAGGCCTATCGCCTGCCGGACACATTCACGGGCGGAGCGGGAATCTCATGGCTGCATCGATGGGCACTTGAACGGGGACGGGAGAACGTACTGCCGGATGAGCCGACAGTACCTGAGTTTGTCTTGAAATTATCGGGATTTGAATCCGAATAATTGGCTGGACGTTCGCAGATTGGTCTCCGCCCTACTCAGCGGAGTTGGCCGTTACGTTGGCTAGATCTACTTTGTGATCTCGCCATCGATCATTCGCCAGATTTCAAGAGGGTTACTTTCTTTTAATTCCCCGGGGAGGGAGGCATCGGGGAAGTTTTGAAAACACACGAGCCGTGCAAACCGAGTGATCGCCCGTGACCCGACAGCCGTCGAACGCGAATCGGACGTCGCCGGATACGGCCCGCCGTGAACCATTGACGGGCAGACCTCGACGCCGGTGGAAAAGCCGTTAAAGATAAGTCGGCCGACCTTGGTTTCGAGGATCGCGATCAGGTCTGAGTATTCAAGCAGTTCCGCTTCGGTGCCGTGAACCGATGCCGTCAACTGGCCCTCTAGCGAGCGGGCGATCGCGAGCAGTTCGTCTTTCTTTTGGGACCGAATGAGCAACGTCGACGGGCCGAAGATCTCGTCGCCGAGTTCGGGCCTGGCGAGAAAATCGGCGGCCGACGTTTCAAAGACCGATGGATTGACGGCAAACCCGTCTAGGTTGCTTTTTGAATTTGCAGATGACACCTCGACCAGAGTTTCGCGATGCTCAGCTGCACTATCGTAACTTTCTTTAATGCCTCTGGTGAGTAGCGGCGAGGGCTCGGTTTGCGTCATTAGGCCACGCATTTTTGAAACGAAAACGTCCGAAGTGTCGTCGCCAGGCAAGAATACAATGCCGGGTTTTGTACAGAATTGACCGACGCCGCCGGTTACTGACGCGTGAAGCCCGGCAACGATCGCGTCACCCCGTTCGGCGATCGCACCGGGCAGGATAAATGTCGGGTTGACCGAGCTCATCTCCGTGTAAACCGGTATCGGCTCGGTCCGGGCAGCTGCGATGTCCATCAGGGCACGGCCGCCGCGCCGTGAGCCGGTAAAACCGACGGCCTTGATCCCGGGATGCATGACCAGAGCCTGCCCGATCTCGTAGCTGTCGGAAAATACAAGGCTGAAAACGCCTTCGGGCAAGCCGCACTCTCTGACCGCTTTGGCGATCGCGGTACCGACAAACTCTGCCGTTCCGGGATGAGCGATGTGTGCGTTGACAACCACCGGGCAGCCGGCGGCAAAGGCCGATGCCGTATCGCCGCCCGCGACCGAATATGCGAGGGGAAAGTTGCTTGCACAAAACACCGCGACCGGCCCAAGCGGCCGCAACATCGAACGGATGTCGGGCTTTGCCAGCGGCTGGCGGTCGGGAATGGCGTGGTCGATGCGTGCGTCGACCCACGAGCCTTCGTCAAGAAGGTCCGCAAACATTCGCAGTTGCGAGCAAGTGCGTCCGCGTTCGCCGACGAATCTCGCGTTCGGCAAACCTGTCTCGAGCGACGCTCGTTCGATGAGTGTGTCGCCAAGTGCCTCGATGTTGTCGGCGACGGCACAGAGGAATTTTGCACGTTCACGACCTGGCAGATTGCCAAACGTAATTCGTGCCTCGTCGGCGAGTTCGACCGCGCGGTTTAGTTCGTCAAGCGTCGCCGAATAGAAGCTTGGCTCCACGGCTTCGCCCGTGTGCGGGTTGAATGCTCGAAATGCATTTTCGTTGCCCGCTCCGCTGACGGAGCCGATGATCGATCTGCCTGTAAGCTCTGTGTTCATGTTGGTTTACGGCCTGTTGGCAAGTGCCGTTTCGATAATTTTCAAAGTCTCGGCAAGCTCGGTGCCAGTCAGTTCAAGCCGCGGCGGACGGACGCGGGCACTGCCCATATCGACCTTTTCCTGAACGAGCTTGATCAGCTGGACAAATTTCGGGACCGTGTCGAGACGCAGCAGCGGCAAAAACCACTCGTAGAGTTTGCGTGCCTTCTCGTGCTCGCCGCTCATTGCGTAATGATAAAGATCGACCGATTCTTTCGGAAAAGCACTGACCAGCCCGGCGATCCAGCCGGTGGCTCCCGCGTTGATGCCTTCGACGATGCAGTCATCAACGCCGACGAATATTTTCAGACTGTCTCCGACGAGGGCACGTATCGCCGTCACGCGGCGGACATCAGTGCTCGATTCTTTGACCGAGTGCAGATTCGGGATCTGGGCTGCGAGCTCGGCAACATGCTCGGGCAAAAAGTCAGTGCCGTATGCGACCGGGTTGTTGTAGAGCATGCAGGAGAGTTCGGTCGCATTGCAAACCTCGGAGATATGAAACTTCATTTCACGCCAATCGCCGCGATAAACGTACGGCGGCAGAACCATCAGCCCCCGGCAGCCGGTGGCTGCAGCGGCCTGCGCCTGAACGACGGCCTCGGCGGTCGACAGAGCGGCGATCGCGGCTATGACTGGCACACGGTCGCCGACCGCATCGACGCAGGTGGTCCACAGGGCGGCTTTCTCTTTGAACGACAGCGCTCCACCCTCGCCGAGGCTGCCGTTGGTGACAATCCCCGTGCAGCCATTGTCGACCAGCCACGTAACGTGTCTAGCCGTAAATTCGAGATCGATCTGCAGATTCTCGTCAAAACAAGTCGTTATCGCAGGCATCACGCCCGTCCAGTTCAAGCTCATAGATCCTCCATTTTTACCGGAAATATAGGTGGCCGGATCGAGCCCGGTTTCCACCCGAACATAAATTCTGTCGCCGAGCCGCAGATCCGGCCCTGGCACGAGCCCATGCCGCATCGAGTCTGCAGCTTGGCGTCGCGAAAATCGCTAAATTCCAATAGCCGGCCGTACGTCACGTCTTCACAGCGGCAGACGATGGTTTCGTCGACGGAAAGTGTTTTGAGCTCAGACCTCAATGAGAATGCGTTCTCAAGTGCGGCGGCAAACTGCCGTGTGCTGTCACGCTTTGCGAAAAGCTCCGCGGCTCTGGCCGTCTCGCCTGCGGCAGCGAGCCCCGCGATCCTTCCTTCGATAAGCGAAGCCTCGCCGCCGCCGATGCCGGTCGGCTCGCCCGCACAAAATACGTCTTCGCACGACGTCCGCTGCTCGTCGTCCACGACAACAAAGTCGTTTTCGATCCGGCAGCCAAGCAGGGCGGCGAGTTCCGTATTCGGCATCAAGTTAAAGCCGCACGCCAGAATGTCACAGTCGACTGCCCACTTACGCTCGTGTCGCGTCAGCTCTACTTTCTCAAGTTTATCGGTGCCCGTCGCAGATGTCACCCAACAGCTGTTCAAATACAGCGTGCCGACAAGTTTTGCACGCAGCACCGCGGCCTGGACGATCTTTGCGGGCGTCCGCCACAGCCCGGCGGCGAACTTATTGATCTTCGACGCCGAAGCCTGCTCGGCGATCGCGACGACGTTGGCACCTTTCGCCTTGAGATACTCAGCTACGACGAGCAATAGCGGCCCGCTACCTGCTACGACGATGCGTTTGCGCGCAACGCTGAAGCCGCCCTTGACAACAGCCTGCAATCCGCCGGCCCCGAAGACGTTCGGCAGCGTCCAACCGGGAAATGGCAGAAACCGCTCGCGTGCTCCGGTGGCGATGATGAGCCTGCCAAATCCCAGTTCGACCGAGCCCGCCGGCGCCTGGGCGATCAGGCATTTATCGCCGACCATCGCGAAGACCTGCGCGTTATTGATGATGCGGATGCGTTCGGCATCGACGGCGTTTATAAGCCTGAGAGCTTCGGGCGACTTGGTCTGGCCAAGCTCCGCCCGCCAGATCTGGCCGCCGAGCTTCGGGTTGTCGTCGATCAGCGTGACAGACGTGTCGCCGCTTTCCGACGCCGCAAGAGCCGCGGAAAGGCCCGCCGCTCCGCCGCCGATGATAAGAATGTCGGACCTGATCTTATCCATCGGTCACGACCTCCATTCCCTCGGTCGCAAGGACGTTGCAGCTTTTCTGAGATCGCACGCCGTCGATCGTCACACGGCATTCAAAGCAAATGCCCATTCCGCACAAAGGCCCACGCGGCGTCCCGCTGACCGAGCGTCGAAACACGTCGGTACCGCACGCCAAAACCGCCGCCGCGACGGTCGTGCCGTTCTCGACGGTGATCTCGTGGTTATTTATGGTAAGTGTGATCAATGTTCCGCGGTCTCCCTCGACGGCGAATACGGCTCGGGCGGTATCGCCGACGGCCGCCCGAGTATGGCGTCTGTTATCAACTCAGCAGTACCAAGCGAGGTCGTAATGCCGAGGCCCTCGTGGCCGGCAGCAACAAAAGTATTCTTGCTGCCCGGCAGTTTGCCGACGTACGGCAGATTGTCCGGCGTCGCGGGTCGAAATCCGGTCCAGACACGCACCGTCGAGAGATCTCTGAGGCCGGGCATGTACTCGAACGCACGAGCCGTCATTCGCCTAAGGATCGCGTAATCGATCTCGCCGTCTTCTGCGCCGAACTGACGCGATGACCCGATCAGTACCTGGCCCGTGCTTCGCGGCTGGACATTGAATGCGACCGAATCAGCATGGCTGCCGTGCGCCGACTTGAGATAACCGAGTTCGATCAATTGGTGCCGTGCGAAATTGGGGCAACGTTCCGAGATGACAAGATGGCCCTTTCTCTTGGCGATCTTCAGGCAAGGCGACAAAACGGGGGCGGCAGGGCCGGCCGCGTTGATGACCATTCCCGCGTCGATGTGTTCGCCGCCCGCAAGCGTAACGCCCGCGTCGGTGATCTCGAGAGCCTTTTTGCCGACCAGCAACTTCGCACCGTTTTCGCGTGCCTGTTCGATCAGATAACGCGTTGCAAAAAGCTGATAGACCACGCTGTCGCCCGGGACCAGCAGCCCGCCGGCCAGGCTTTCGCGAAGGTTCGGTTCGGCCTCACGCAGAGCTCGTTCATCGAGGGTCTCGGTCTTGACGCCGCGTGAACCGTAAAACTCCGACTTTCGGCGAACCTCGGCCATTTCCTCGTCGTCGGCAGCGACCCAGATTGTGCCGCAATTTTCGAATTCGCTGAGAGAGGGAAGTGACGGAGCGAGGGCGTTCCAGAGCGTTCGCGAGCGGTCCGTCAGAGCAAACTGAGCTTCCGAGTCGTCCATCACGACGATATGCCCCATTCCTGCTGATGTCGTGCCCGATGCGACGCCGGCCGCTTCGATTACGACGACCCTCAGCCCTTCGGCCGCGAGGCTCGCGGAGCACGCCGCTCCGACCACGCCGGCCCCAATAATGGCGACGTCAAAGCTCATTTGCTCCCGATACCGAATTTGAAGGGGTCGCTCTCGCCAAGGATCAGTTCCGCCTCACCCGTCACGAACGCCGAGCCGCGAATGACCGGAATTATCTTGCCGTCCTCGACCGTGACCCTGCCCTCGAAAACGCTGCCGATAATGCTTTCCTGCCGCCAGGTTTCGCCGGCCGCGAGTTTGCCATCGGCGTAGAGACATGCGAGTTTCGCACTGGTGCCCGTGCCGCATGGCGAGCGGTCGTATTCGATGCCGGGGCAGAGGACAAAATTACGGCTGTCGGCTGTCGGCGTCGGCGAAAAGAGCTCGATGTGGTCGATCTCGGCTCCGTCGGCTCCAGTGATGTTGTTTTTGCTAAGTGCATGGCGAACACGCGTCGTGAAATCTGTGAGTTGTCCAAGATTGGCTAGTTCAAGTGTCAACGGATGCTCGCCGATCAGAAAGAACCAATTGCCGCCGTACGCCACGTCGCCGCGTACGCTGCCAAATCCCTCGACTTCGACCTCGACGTCTTTCGCGTGGCGAAAACTGGGTACGTTGGTGATCGTGACCATTCCGTCCGCCTCTAGCTCAGCCTCGACCGTACCAGCAGGAGTTTCAATTCTGTGATTTCCGGCTGTGATCTGTCCGGTGTATTCAAGGGTTTTCACGAGCCCGATCGTGCCGTGCCCGCACATGCCGAGATAGCCGACGTTGTTGAAATAAATAACGCCCGCGGCGGCGGCCGGATCAACGGGCTCACAGAGCAGGGCTCCAACGACCGCAGAGTGTCCGCGCGGTTCGCAGACGATCGCCGAACGTAAGTGGTCATGATCGCGGCGAAATAGTTCTAGACGTTCCGCCATTGAGCCCTGCCCGAGATCGGGAAAACCGTCGATAACGACACGCGTAGGCTCACCGCCGGTGTGTGAGTCGATCACGCTTATCCGCTGCGTATTTGCCATAGATCTGCTATTCGAACAAAGGGGAAATATACCATTGTTTGCGAACCAACTGAAATTACGCTCAGTGTGATAATCTTGGTTTCTTAAACAATGAAAACCGCACTCATCCATCATCCGATCTATCAAAAACACGATACGGGGCCGGAGCATCCGGAAACAAAGCTTCGTTACACGGCTGTCATCGAAGCATTGCGAGGCGATACTGAGCTCTGGGCTGATCTGCAAGAGATAACTCCTGAGAAGGCATCTAAAGGACTGGTTTTGGCGGCTCACACGGCGCAGCACTACAAGCGGGTCGAGGGCGCGGTTGAGAATGGGCTCGACAGGTTGGATGCGGACACGGTTATTTCAATGCAGTCGTTCGACGCAGCACTCTTTGCTGCGGGCGGAGCATGTGCGGGCGTTGACGCGGTCATGCAGGGTGAAGCCAAAAATGCATTTGTTGCTTTGCGACCGCCGGGGCATCACGCGACAAGCGAGCATGCGATGGGCTTCTGCATTTTCAATAATGTCGCGGTCGCGGCGAAGTATGCTCAGAATCAGTACAAAGAGATCGAACGAGTCGCGATCATCGACTGGGACGTTCATCACGGTAATGGAACGCAGGGCATATTTTATGTCGACCCAAGCGTATATTTTTATTCGATGCATCAATATCCGTGGTATCCCGGAACGGGAGCTCGCGGCGAGACAGGGCACGGTCGCGGTCTCGGTTCGACGATGAACATACCGATAAAGGCAAATACGAACGCCTCTGAACAGAAGAGAATGTTCGAAGGCTCATTAGAGGACATCTCGGTCCGCTTCAAACCCGATCTGATCTTTATCTCTGCGGGATTTGATGCGCATGAAACGGACCCGCTCGGGCAACTGCGGCTTGAGGACGAAGATTTCGTGTCAATGACGCGATCAGTTATGGAATGGGCGGATGATGTTTGTAGCGGCCGCATCGTCTCGTGTCTCGAAGGCGGTTATAACCTCGGCACGCTCGGCGAAACAGTTAAAAACCACGTCGCCGAGCTAAACCGCTGACCGCCGATGTGCTAATATTCTGGTCACAGCCGTAATTTGATCGGACAGGAGGTAACGCGATGCCGGATATTGAGATTCCGTGTGTTCAATGTAGAGAGGTCTTTATCTTTACCGAAAAAGATCAGGAAATGTTCTATCAACGGAACATGATGCCGCCGCAGCGGTGTCCTAAGTGTCGTTCGAAAAAGGCGGTGCTGCGTGAAGACGCTCCTGCCAGGTTCGAAATTGTCTGCGACAATTGCGGTAAGCACGATACAGTTCCGTTCCAGCCGAAGACCGGTCGGTCGGTACTCTGCCGTGAGTGCCACGAAGCCAGCCGCTCAAGGGCGAGGCACGCGTGACACATTGAATAGTGAGTAGCGGATAGCGAAAACACTGCATTTCGCTGTTCAGGCCACTTTTTCACTCTTGCCCTTTTTCACATTTACACTCTTTATGACCTTTGAGACTGTCACATACGAATTCAACGGCACGGTCGCAACGATCGCAATGAACCGGCCGGAGGCTCTTAACGCATTGTCGCTGCAGTTGACGCTCGATCTCGGAGCTGCCGTGAGGCAGGCGATCGCAGATGGGGCTCGTGCGGTCGTACTGACTGGTAACGGTCGCGCGTTTTGCTCGGGTGGCGATCTGCGAGAGATGCAGTCAATGTGGAAGAAAGAAGGCCGCATCGAAGCATTTCTCGAAGATCCGCTCGCGGCGCTGCATGATGTGATCAAACTCATTCGCGAGACTCCGATCCCGTTCATTGCCGCTGTTAATGGCGTATGTGCAGGTGCGGGAAGCAACTTTGCACTCGCCTGTGACCTCGTCGTCGCAGCGGACAACGCGACGTTTAACGAGGCATTTGTCCGCATCGGCCTATCGCCCGACTGCGGCGGAACGTTCTTCTTGCCGCGTGCTATCGGTGACAAACTTGCCGCGGAGCTTTTTATGACCGGTGAAACCGTCACGGCCGAGCGAGCTCTTTCGATAGGCATGATAAATCGAGTTGTTCCGGCCGACGATCTATCGGTCGCGGCAGCAATGTTCGCTGAAAAGCTCGCGCTCGCACCGACCGGCTCGGTCGGCCGCATCAAACGCATGCTCAACGCATCGTTCTCAAATGATCTCACCGCACAACTCGCCCTCGAGCACGAATGTCAGATCGAATCGGGCAAATCCAACGACTTCAAAGAAGGCGTAGCCGCGTTTTTCGAGAAACGCCCGCCGAAATTTGCCGGAAAATAGAGCATTTCAGGCTAAGAACTTATGTATTCTGCCCAATGAGCCCGTTCATTTAGGAAATGAACGCGTTCATTAGTAAGATTTTGAAGATGATTTAGCAAATGATGCGGTGTATTTCTTCAATTATGCATTGGGTTGGTAATTGTAATTTCGATTTCCCCTTGAGATAGATGATCAGGTTGACACTCAAACGCCTGACACTCCAATTCGCCAACATTTCTCAAGCCTCTGACAAACTCTCGCGGAAAGTCTATCCTAAGTAGATGCGTTCGTTGACGTACGGACAACTTATTCGCGGCAATCGCAATTTTCGCAATCTACTGGCAGGACAGTTCATCTCTGAGCTGGGAAATTGGTTTAATTTCATCGCCGGGCTAGGGCTCGTGCGTTTTGTGTCGGAGGCTTCGCCGACCGCTGCCGGGATATTCTTCGTGTCTCGGCTGATACCGTTCGCGATCGTTTCGCCATTCGCGGGAACATTCGTCGACCGCTTTTCGCGTCGGAAAGTAATGATTGCGACCGATCTTGCAAGGGTCGGCGTCGCGCTGATGTTCCTGTTCGTTACGAGTGCGGAAAATCTGTGGATCGCGTATGTCGCGACTGCACTCCTGTCAGTGTTCGGCGCTTTCTTTGACGGTGCGAAGAATGCCGCTGCACCAAATTTGACGGGCAAAGAAGGTCTGCTCGCGGGTACCGCATTACTATTTTCGACACGCTTCCTGCTGATGGCGATCGGTTCCGCATTGGGCGGTTGGGCGGCTTACAGATTTGGTTACCAGGCCGCTTTTCTGATCAACGCGGCTTCGTTCCTTGCCTCTGCATACACAGTCTGGCTTATCCCGGAAGAAGCGACCCGCGACCAAGATACCGCCGACAGGATGGCGTCAAAAGCCAACCGTGAGCCGTTCATGACCGAGCTCCGCGAGGGCATCAGGTACACGCTGACAGAGCGCTTTGCCGCAACGATACTGATCATGAACGTTATCTGGGCGACCGGAGGCGGTTCGATCAATATCGTCTTCGAACGACTCGGCGGCGTGCATTTTGCGGGCCTTGAAAACTGGAATCCCGACGCGGCCGTAGGGTTGCTTTGGTTTGCAGCCGGCGGCGGGCTCGCGCTCGGAATGTTGATCGCGCACCGCACTTCCATCTATCTCGACCGCCGTAACCGCAATCGTGCGTTCATCGGTTGGACGCTGATCATCCACGGCATACTGTTCTCGATCGGCGGCTTGATGCCGACGCTGTGGCTCCTGGCGGTCTTCGTGTTTATATCGCGAGCAATTGTCGGCGTCGAATACGCGGTGCAGGAAACGATGTTTCAGCGTAGCTTGCCCGATCACATTCGCGGACGCATCTCGACCCTCGACCGCGGTGCCGAACTTACGGTCTTCGGCATATCGAGCTTTGCTGCCGGCGAGGCGATGTACTATATCTCGCCGCAGACCCTGACAGTTATATCCGGCGTGTTGTCCGCGCTCGCGGGCGTTGTGTGGTTTATCCGACAGCCAAAGGAACTTACGCGGTAATTATCACTGCCTTCGATCCGGTGAGTTCCGAAAAATCTTTAGTGTAAACCGTATCGACGCGCCGGATCTTCGATATCGTGTCGACAATATCCTGAGTTGTAATAAATCCGGTCTCGACGTGTGCGATCGCCCAGATTTCGATATGCGAGGCCTTTCGAAGTGTTTCGTCGACGAGCCGTAGATACTGCGATTTCGTCTCGGTCGCGGTGCCGAGACGCCCAGCGAGTGCCGACTCAAGATCATTCCAAAATTCGTTGCCCCCACGCAGCCACTCTTCGAGCCAAGCGTTGCGTCCGAGATATGCTTTCGTGCTCTGGCCGTGTGCTGAGGGCAAACGAAGGAAGAGAAGATCGGCAAAACTCTCAACGATGCAATCGTCAGGAAGCCTGTTCGTGCAGACATTATTGGTGTGATTGTCGAACGGCTCGGGATTGATCGACCACAAACGGCGAAATACCTGTGATAGCGGCTGACGATACTCTCGATTGTCGTCGGTAAACGTCATGACATATTGCCCTGCGCCCATCGCCAGACTCGAAGCGATCGCCCGTGCAATTGGTGTCTCAAGAAGATCAATGCGTTGCCGAACGTTATCAAACCACCACGAATCAGTCTCAGAAAACCAATCAGTTATGCTCGGGTTATTCAGTTTGTAACCCGGAACATATGCATCCTCGAGCACGAGATCGACATCTTGTTCGGACAGGCGTTCACGATTGTTCGAGATCTGTGCAACGGCTCGAGTAAAGGCGGCTTGGGTCGGGTCGTTTGCCGCGATGCGGACATTCCAACGCTTGAGGTACGCACCAAGTGAGGGGTCGGGTGAAAACGGCAATATCGCAGAGGCGAACTTCATTCGCCGCAAAACGTTCAATTCGAACGCTAGCCAGGACCGGGGCGTGATCTTGTGTTGAGCCTGCATATAGATCCGAAATCAGCCGGTCGTGCGCGGCGTAAGAAAAGCTTTAATTATTGTCGGGTCAAATTCGATCCCGGCCCATTCGATCATGTATTTGCGAGCCTCGTCGGGTGACATCGCCGGGCGATGAGGCCTAGCCGAAACAAGAGCGGCATATGTGTCGGCAACCCGCAGTATCCGCGCCGCAAGCGGGATCTCTTCGCCCGTAAGACAATCGGGGTAGCCGCTTCCATTAAACCACTCGTGATGCCAGCGGACGATCAACTGCACCGCCCGCGAAAGCCCCAGCTTCGCAGCGGCTTGTTCGCCTATTACCGGGTGCCGTTGTAGGTCTATGCGCTCTTCACCGGTCAGTATTCGTGCGGCGGAAATATATTCGCGAGCCATCTGCATCTCACCAATGTCGTGGACCAGGGCCGCCTGCTGCAAAAAGAGCCGATCGTGAGATTCAATATTCAAAACGATCGCGATCGAGTCGGCCAACGAGGCGATCCGACGAGCATGCGTGTCAGCGTAGCCCTCAAACGCATCCATTTCCGACGATGCACGCAGCAGTTTTTCGTCAAATATAGGTTTCTCAGCCTGGGCAGTCTGCATGTCCATAGTTTCGGGCTTTCGCCGAGAATATTCAAGTTAGCGAATCCACGTCAACATCCAGAGTTTCCGCCAATGCGATCCAAAAGTAATTCTGGATCACTTTTTCAGTGAATCGAGCATCAAGCGGGCCTCGCGGTTGTTCGGAAAGATGGCGAGGAGGCGATTCAGTTCACCTTCGGCACGTTTCATCAGATTCATCTGTATGAAGAACTCAGCAAGCATTATCCGGTATGTGGGATTGTTAGCGTCGAGCTTTACAGCCGCCTGCATTTCCGCCTCTGCCTTATGGCGGTGTTTGCTGTCCGAGGAAAGAGCCTTGCCAAAGTATGCGTGAGCACGTGCGCTCTTGGGATCGAAGTGCACAGCTCGCGCAAAGAAAGGCAACGATGCCTCAACTTCTCCGTCCATCAGTAATCCAAATCCGCGTTCGTAATTCTCGGCGGCCTGCTGGAATTGAGCACTTCGCTCGAAATTAGTGCCGGCGGATCTCGCCTTTTCACGTTCGGCGATCTCTTTACGGATCTTGAAATCGTAGGTTTCTCTGGTGATCTCAGACTTCAAAGTTTCGTGGGCATGAGTAAGCTCTGTAAAAGCATTTTGCACGCGCTTTAGTATCGAGCCACCCTGCTGATGAAAATGGTCAGGGTGAAACGCCTTTGCGATCGAAAAATAAGAGCGCTTAATGTCAGCTAGCTCGGCGGTATGTTCCAGCCCAAGCACGTCATAGAGCGTTTCGGCCGATTCTACCCGTTTAAGATAATCCTCCAACGTCAAAACTGGTGCGGCCGGCGGTACGACTACGATCTCTTCGACAATTTCAACCGGCTTTTCGACTTTGGGTCGAAATGCGGTTTTTGCTTCCTGCTTGAGTTCGAGCCTTG
This sequence comes from Pyrinomonadaceae bacterium, assembly GCA_017983495.1. Lineage (GTDB taxonomy): Bacteria > Acidobacteriota > Blastocatellia > Pyrinomonadales > Pyrinomonadaceae > OLB17. Next base: position 229,239 of record JAGOBH010000005.1, read on the forward strand.
CATCGCGAATCGCTGCAACTTTCATATGCGAAAATGCTGGGTTCCACTCCGAACGAACCAAATAGCCAGCGAGCCATAAAGTGTAGAGTGCACGGATCGTTTCAGATTCCGCCAATCTGGCGTAGCTTATTAGTTCCTCGGCGGTAGCCGGTTCCGCGGAGACCATCGCAAGTAACTTTGCTTCGTTTTGATTGAGTGGTAACGAACCAGCGGGCTGGTCACTTGCGGAAAACGCCTCGCGAAGGCTACGAAAGCGCTTTAGTACAGTGTCCACCGTTAAGCAGCGTGCGTATTCGATAAGGAGAGATCTATGGTCAATATCGAACGACAGCCCGTCCCGCAAACGATTTAGATGGCTGAATGACCAGTTGCCGCTTTGCGCAGTTAGTGTTTCTATTAATATGCCGTTGATCTGGTCAATGAACAGCCTTTCGCGGGATTTTCGATCGAGAAAGCCGGTACTTTCCAAATATCCAACCATTTCCATATCGTTAGCAAAATTGGGAATCTGCTTTAGGTCGTCCGCCGTAAGTCGCTTTTGTCGCAGCAACATGTCAAAAAGGCGTGCAGAGCGCGAATTTGATACAGCAAACCGAACTCTGCCTGAATTGAAGTAAACGATATACTTCTTCTCTCCGGATTCAATGCGCAAACTGCCGGTAAGCCCAGCTTGAGCGATCTCAGCTATGAGTTCGGCAAACGGATGAGTCAGAAAATTTCCGGAAAGTTCTTGATCGTTTCTAGGAGTCATCGGACGTCTGGACAAAGAAAGAACACGAGGGTATTCCACGCGGAACCTCTTAATTGTATCAAATTTGTCGGGTAAAGTAATCAAGTTTTTTGCCCAAAAAGACCGAGCGGTTGACACCTGTTCACCAAATTGCGACAGTTTGAATTGAGCCCGACCACGACCGTTTGATGTAGCCGAACAATGACGAAAGATCTTGAGATACGAGAGTGCGTGACACTCGATCAACTCGCGGAATGCGTCCAACTTCAGCGAGAGGTTTTCGAACTTCCTGAGGTTGAGCTTTCGCCTGTTCGCCACTTTGTAGTGACGCGCAATGCGGGCGGATTCACGCTTGGAGCCTATGACGGCGAACGCCTCGCGGGGTACGTCTTGAGCGTGCCGGCGTTTCTGCGTGGTGAACGGGCTTTTTATTCTCATATGACTGGTGTCCGGTTCGAGTATCAGAGCATCGGCGTCGGAGCCAAACTCAAATGGGCACAACGGACGCGAGCCCTCGAGGAGGGCGTCGAGTACATCAAGTGGACCTTCGAACCAACAAAAGCTCGAAACGCATATTTCAATCTTGAAAAACTCGGTGCCATTATGCTTGACTATCAGCGCAATTTTTACGGCACTGATTATGCCGTCTCCCCCGAAAGCGGCAAGCAGATCGGTCTGCAAAGTGACCGACTGTTTGCGGAGTGGCATCTTAGAAGCGAAAAGGTCGAGACGCTTGCCGCTGGCCGAATCTATAAGGAAACACGCCAGCCGATGGCAACTATCGAGATTCCAAACGACTGGAACACTCTTGTTTCCAGTGACCCCGCAGCCGGACTTGCGGTTCAATTGCGGATTCGCTCTGAGTTTGAGTCCGCTTTTGCTGCAGGGCAAATAGTCCGTGGATTCAAGCGAGATGCCGAACATCCTATGTACCTTATTTACGCCGACTAGATGATGTCCATATTCGAGATCGATAGCGATATCAAACGAGCCCGGACCATTGCGTCCGACTTTTACACCGACCCGGCATATTTTGAGCGATCGCGGGAGAGTATCTTTGCCCGAACCTGGCAGTTTCTCGGCCGCAGCGACGAGATCGAAACCCTGATGCCTGCCACCTTGCTGCCTGGCATGCTCGATGAACCAGTTCTGATAGTCAAATCCTCTGAATGGCTGTCTTGCCTCTCAAATGTCTGCACACATCGCGGCAAGATACTGGTCGAGGAACCCTGCAACGCAAATCTGATCCGATGCGGCTATCATGGCCGTCGTTTTCTGCTCGATGGAAAGTGCCTTTCAATGCCTGAATTTGAGGATGTTGAGGACTTTCCGGCGGAATCGGACAACCTACGCAAGCTGCCCTTTGCGGTCCGGTCCGGTTTCATGTTCGCCTCGGTCGACCCGGTGGCAGGTTTCGATGACTTCATCAATGATGCCGCTGTCCACCTGACCGATATCGAGACCAATGGCCTATCTCTTACGGCAAGGCGTGAATATGAGGTCTCCGCTCATTGGGCGCTTTACTGCGAAAATTATCTCGAAGGCTTTCATATCCCTTACGTTCATCATGCGTTGAATTCGATTGTCGATTACGGTACATATACAACCGACACTTTCCGATATTCGAGTCTCCAAACCGGTTATGACGATGAGGGAAACGTCGCCGCCAAATATTTATTCTTATTCCCGAATATGATGTTCAACTTCTACCCGTGGGGCATTTCCGTTAATATTGTCAGGCCAATCGCTCCGGACAAGACGATAGTCGATTTTCTTACTTATGTTCGAGACGAATCGCTGTTCAACGTTGGTGCCGGCGCGGATCTGCACACGGTCGAACTCGAAGACGAAGCTGTCGTCGAGAGTGTACAGAAAGGGATCAGGTCAAGGTTTTACAATCATGGCCGATATTCACCGATTCGCGAACAGGGGACGCATCATTTTCATCGCCTGATCGCGGAGTTTATGAAATAATCAGTACTTCATGAATCTCTCAGAAAGCGTCCAGGACCAGATCAAACACCTTCGTTCCGAGATCGAGCGGCACAACGAGCTTTACTACCAAAAGGCGGAGCCGGAAATATCCGATCTCGAATTTGATCAGATGCTCGAGCAGTTAAAGGCTCTCGAGACTGAACATCCGGAATTGGTCACCCCCGACAGCCCTACGCAGCGGGTTGGCGGAAAGGCCGACAGTCTGCGGCCGTTCACACATACCGTGCCGCTGATGTCGCTGGACAATTCGTACAGCCTAGACGATCTCAAAGCGTTTACCGAACGGTGCGAAAAACTTGCCGAAGGCCGTAAGCTTGAATATGTAGCCGAGCTAAAGATCGACGGCCTCAGCGTTTCGCTCCATTACGAAAACGGTATTCTCGTCACAGGTGCAACGCGTGGCGATGGGCGGACGGGAGACGAGGTGACGCAGAACGTCAAAACGATCTGTACTATCCCGTTACGTCTGCGAAAGGATGCACCCGCTCACGCCGAAGTTCGTGGCGAGGTTTTTCTCTCACGTTCTCAATTTTCAAAGATCAATGCCGAGCTTGAAATGCTCGGCGAAAAAATATTTGCTAATCCGCGAAACTGTGCCTCAGGTACCCTGAGGATGCTCGATTCGGCGGTGGTCGCGTCGCGTCGGCTCGATATGTTTCCGTACGATGCATTTACCGGCAATCAGAAAATGTTTGCCACACACTGGGAAAACTTCGAGTGGTGCGAGCGTAACGGCTTTAACGTTAACCCTAACCGCCGTCTGTGCCGCGATTTCGACGACCTTGCGAAATTTGTCGCGGAAATGGAGGCCCTACGCGACGGATTCGATTACGAGATCGATGGCGTCGTGGTAAAGGTCAATTCGACCGCTCTGCAGGACGAATTTGGTGCTACGACCAAAGCTCCGCGTTGGGCGATAGCGTACAAATATCCCGCTCGCCAGGCTACGACCCGCCTGCTCGGCATCGGTATTCAGGTTGGCCGCACCGGAGCATTGACTCCGGTCGCTCATCTTGAACCGGTGCAGCTCGCCGGCACGACCGTTGCTCGTGCTTCGCTGCACAACGAGGATGAGATCAAACGGCTCGACCTCAGGATCGGCGACTGGGTGATGATCGAAAAAAGTGGTGAGATCATCCCGCAGGTGCTCTCAGCCGTGATCTCAAAACGAGACGGCAGCGAGACCGAATTCGAGTTTCCGCGGATATGTCCGGTTTGCACATCGGACGCCGTTCGCCCTGATGGCGAGGCCGTCCGCCGCTGCACAAATCCCGACTGTCCGGCAAAGATCAAGGCCCGCATACTCTATTTTGCGGCACGCAAGGCCATGGACATCGAGGGCCTGGGCGAGGTGCTCGTCGAGACGCTTGTCGATAACGGCTCGGTCCGCGACGTCGCCGACCTATATTCGCTGAGCCTCGACCAGATCGCCTCGCTCGAGCGAATGGCTGAAAAGTCCGGCTCGAACCTGATCGATCAGATCGAGGCGAGCAAGTCACGCGGACTGCAGCGTCTGCTCTTTGGCATCGATATTCGCCACGTCGGCGAGCGATACGCCAAGATACTGGCCAATCATTTTCGCAGCATCGACCGCATCGTGGAGGCGAGCGTGCATGAGCTCGACGACATCCACGAGATCGGCCTGGCCGTTGCCGAGAGTGTCTACGAGTGGTTTCGCGACCCGCGAAATATCGATCTCGTCGACCGCATCAAGGCCGCCGGCGTCAAGACCGAGACCGACGCCGCGAGCAGCGCTTTGCTCGACGAGCGCTTTGTCGGCAAGACCTTTGTCCTGACCGGAAAACTCGAAAACTATACCCGCGATGAGGCCGCAAAATTGATCGAAGATCGCGGCGGCCGCGTCTCGTCGTCCGTCAGCAAAAAGACCGACTACGTCGTCGCCGGCAGCGACGCGGGGTCGAAACTGACCAAGGCCGAGAGTTTGGGCGTTAACGTAATTGATGAGGCTCAATTTGCCGCGTTGGTTATGTAATAATAGAAAGTCGGGTTTTATCAACAGCTCATAATTGAAATGGGATTCTGGACATTCATTTTTGTATTAGTCGGTTTTGTCGGTCTTCGATATTTATCGTGGTATCGGAGCAAAGATTTGCCATCACCTAGTAAAGAATTAACGCGATTAAGATTTTCTATATTGCTCTTCAGCATAATGTTCTTGCCGGTAATTTATAGCAATTGGCCATCATTATCTTTTTACATCCCCACTTTCGACGCAGAATTAAAAACAATTCAAGATGCTCAAAAATCACTTGGCGAGCAGAACGAGATCTTGAAGAAGCTGGCTGAGGAGGTCCACAGTTACAATGTTTACATTTTTCTATTTTTAGCGGTGCTTGTTGGAGATGTGGTTCCGGCTCTGTATAGGTTTTCGGCGGCTTTGGTTCCCGGCGAGCGTATTGATGATGATATTGAGGACGATAAGATAATCTCAATTTTTGAGGAAGAAAAACATAATGGCAAATAATTTTTTCACAGAAGACATATCCGAGGTTGACCCGGCGGTCAGCGAGGCAATTGATAATGAAGTGCGGCGTCAGGCCAACGGGCTAGAACTGATCGCGTCGGAGAACTTTGTTTCCGAAGCGGTGCTTGAGGCCATGGGCTCGGTAATGACCAATAAATACGCCGAAGGATACCCCGCCAAGCGTTATTACGGCGGATGCGAATTCGTCGACGTCGTCGAAAATCTCGCTATCGACCGTGCCAAAGAGCTTTTTGGAGCGGAGCACGCCAATGTTCAACCGCACAGCGGTGCCCAGGCTAATATGGCGGTCCTGATGACGGCTCTCGACCATGGCGACACGATACTCGGCATGAATCTCGCTCACGGCGGGCATCTGACACACGGGCATCCGCTCAATTTTTCGGGCATCAACTACAAGGTCGCTGATTACGGCGTCAACCGCGAGACCGAGCAGATCGACTACGACGAACTTCAACAAAAGGCCGAGGAATCGCGGCCGAAACTGCTCATTTGCGGTGCGTCGGCTTATCCGAGAACTATCGATTTCGCACGCATCGGTGAGATCGCCCGCAGCGTCGGGGCCAAGGTCATGGCGGACATCGCACACATTGCGGGCCTCGTCGCGGTCGGGCTACATCCTTCTCCGGTACCCCATTGCGAGTTTGTCACCACAACCACGCACAAGACCCTTCGCGGGCCGCGTGGAGGCCTTATCCTGTGCCGTGAGGAGTTTGCCGCGGATATCAACCGCAGCGTTTTTCCGGGCGTTCAGGGCGGTCCCCTGATGCACATCATCGCGGCCAAGGCCGTCGCCTTTGGCGAGGCTCTTCGTGGCGATTTCAAGGGCTACCAGCAGCAGGTCATCGACAACGCCCGCGTGCTGGCCGCAACGCTCAGCGAAGCCGGCCTGCGTATCGTCTCGGGCGGTACGGACAACCATCTGATGCTTGTTGACGTGTTCATGGACGGAAAGGGCGTTACCGGCAAGGTCGCCGAAAAAGCTCTCGAAGATGTTCATATCACCGCAAACAAAAACACCATTCCGTTCGATACCAACAAGCCGTTTATCGCCTCCGGCATCCGGCTCGGAACACCGGCGTTGACAACTCGCGGAATGAAAGAAGCAGAAATGCGAGAGATCGGAGCGATGATCGCAGCGGTCATTCACGACCCCGAATCCGAGGAGGTCAAAACGCGCATCCGCCGCGAGGTTGCCGAATTGACCGCCAGATTCCCGATGTATCCGACCCGAATGAAGAACGTCGTCGGCGAATCAGCTTAAACGAAACAGCGAATAGTCTTTGGTCTATGAGATCGAGTGCTATGCGGCACTCGATCTTTTTTTTGCCCCTCAGGCACTCAGTCCAACCCTTGTCCCGCTTGTCCCCGCAAGTTCCCACGTGGTGAGAGTCGAGTAAGTCCGGAAAGTCTGGGAAGTCTTGAAAGGAATTGATCGTGATTCGTGGTTCGTGCGTCCTTATTCACTCTTTCACGCCTTACCTTTTACTTCGCCCTCTTCTTTGCGGCCTTTGCGTTCACTTTTGCGAACTTTGCGGTAAAGATCAGGTTTACGCAGAGATCGGAGAGCTTTACGCAGAGGCCGCAGGGAGTTTGGGGTACCGACTTTAGTCGGCTCGTTGCGGAAGTAGAAAGAGCAAAGTTGAGGCTCTCATCTGGGTCGTTTTATTAAAGATTCCTACTATTTCCTACTAAATCCGACTAAGTAGGAATCTTTAATAATGCGAAACATTATTAACATTTGTTCTATCAACACTTTACGCATCTGGGACAGATAACTTAGGTTAGTTGGGACAGGCTAAACATTCTAAGTGCTGGATTTACGCCAACTGTCCCACTGTCCCACCGATTTTTCAAATTTTTTCGACTTTCCGGAACATCGTGTATCGTCCTGTTTGGTTTAGTTGTCAAAGATCAAATACTGTAACAAATATTGTAGCATCAGTGTCAACTGTGGTGTTGAGTGCCGAAGGTGAAGATGACTTGGAGGATGAACTTTCGCTTTCTTTTTGTCTGAGCGTCTTATAGACTTTCATTTGAGCGATCTTCAGCACTTTGGCCACTTGGCAGACGTTGGTGGCTCTAACTTTTTTAATGGCAGAAACTTGGGATAGCGGCAAGGGTTACGTTGGTCGTGTGCTTATCGCAGTGGCGATCGTTTGCATCGTGGTGCTTGGGTTGGCGCTGTTCTATTTTGCTTTCGACATAATTTTGCTTGTGTTTGCGGCGGCTCTGCTTGCGATATTTCTGCGCGGGTTGGCTGATGTTCTCGGCCGTTGGGTTCCGCTAAAAGAAGGCTGGCTCGTAATGCTGGTGGCGGTATTGATGGTCGTCGTCACTGCGGGTGCTGTCGCGTTGCTGGCTCCAAGCGTGGCGGAACAGATCCAGGTTCTGCGGGTCGAGATACCGAAATCGGCAGAGGGTGCGGGACGATATCTGTCACAGTTTGGCTGGGGCCGGGCGATCATCGAGCAACTGCCCAGTGCCAATGACATCATGGCACGGATCGATGCCGCGAGCATGCTTACGCGTGTCGGCGGCTATTTTTCTTCGACAGTAGGCGTAATCGGAAATTTCTTTATCACGATATTGCTGGCGGTCTATTTCGCTACCGAACCTCGCTTTTACTCGGCCGGCTTGACTCGATTTTTCCCCCTGGCCAAGCGAAAGCGGGTTGGCGAGGTGCTCGACACTGTTTACGAAACGCTCCGTTGGTGGCTGATCGGTAAGGTCGCGTCGATGATCTTTATCGGTGTGATCACCTGGATCGGGCTGTCAATAATGGGCGTGCCGCTGGCTTTGACGCTTGGGCTGATCGCCGGGCTGCTTTCATTCATTCCCAATTTTGGCCCGATAATCTCGGCGATACCGGCGTTGCTTCTGGCGTTCATCGACAGCCCGATCAGTGCGGCGTATGTACTCGGGCTGTACGTCGGTGTGCAAATGGTCGAATCCAACGTCGTCACCCCGATAATCGAACGCGAGACTGTCGAACTCGCACCGGCACTGACCATTATTTTCCAGCTCGCCCTCGGAGCAATGATCGGCGGCCTCGGCCTCGTGCTCGCGACTCCTCTGCTCGCGATGATCGTGGTGATCGTCAGAATGGTCTATTTTGAGGATATTTTGGGCGACGGAGGCGATCTAAACGCAGAGATCGCTGACGACGCAGAGCAAGAAATAGATTAGGCCAACATCGAGGATTCTCTGCAAACTCCGTGTCTTCTGCGTTAGGATATTACTGAAAAATGATCGAAAGATATACATTACCCGAGATGGGCGGCGTTTGGTCGCTGCATAACAAGTTTCAGAAGTGGCTGGATGTCGAGGTCGCGGTGTGCGAAGTGCATGCCGAGATGGGCACGATACCGGCGGACGCGGTGGCTGAGATCAAGGCCAAGGCGGCGTTCACGGTCGAGCGGATCAATGAGATCGAAAAGACCACTGACCACGACGTCATCGCTTTTACGACCAACCTCGCCGAGAATATCGGCGACGCGGCACGGTTTGTCCATTACGGGCTCACGTCGAGCGACGTGGTCGATACCGCAAACGCACTGCTGCTGAGGGAGTCGTGCGATATCCTGATCGCGAAGACCGACGCGCTGCTCGAAGTGCTGAAACGACGTGCATTCGAATTCAAGGACACGCCGCAGATCGGGCGAACGCACGGCATACACGCCGAACCGACGTCCTACGGGCTGGTCTGGGCACTGTGGTACTCGGAAACGCAGCGTAACCGCGAACGGCTCGTTAAGGCACGCGATATGATCGCCGTCGGTAAGATCAGCGGTGCGGTAGGTGCCTTTGCCCATCTCGCGCCTGAGGTCGAGGAGCGTGTCTGCCGGAAACTCGGTCTAAAGGCCGCTGACGTCTCGACACAGGTCATCCAGCGTGACCGTTATGCCGAATATCTGTGCACGCTGGCGATAATCGCATCGACGCTTGAGAAGATCGCTCTGCAGGTGCGGCATTGGCAGCGGACGGAAGTTCGCGAGGCTCAGGAAAAATTCAAGGTTGGCCAAAAAGGTTCGTCGGCGATGCCGCACAAGCGGAACCCGATCTTGTCCGAACGCATCTGCGGCATGGCCCGCACCGTGCGGGCAAATTCGATCGTCGGGCTGGAAAATGTCGCATTATGGCACGAACGCGATATCTCGCACTCGTCTGCCGAGCGGATCGTCCTCCCCGATTCGAGTGCGACGCTCGACTATATCCTGGCAAAGACGACCAGTCTGCTCGATACGCTGGTGGTATATCCCGAAAACATGCTCAAGAACCTCGATCTGACACGAGGTTTGGTATTCAGCGGCCAATTGATGCTGGCACTGACGCAAAAGGGCATCTCGCGTGAGGACGCGTACGCCTGGACACAGCGAAACGCGATGAAGGTATGGGACGAAGGCGGCGAATATGCTGAGCTGGTACGCAAAGACGCGGACATCTCGTCTCACTTGTCGCAAGAGGAAATAGCCCGCGTCTTTGATCTGCGATATTACCTGCGTAACGTCGATAAGGTGTTTGAACGGGTCTTCAACTAGTTCGACCACTTGTCCGCAAAATTGCCTATGATCGGAAGTTTGAAGATCTGACCCTGAAATCCCTTAATGCAGCTAATAACCAAACCCACGACCCAAATAAGTGCGAAAAGCAAAAAGGCGATATAAACCAAGAAGATCAAAATTACCAGTTCCGGCATTTGTGAAACTGCCACTATCGCCATCACTACAAAGGATGCAATCACAAAGATAATGGTAGCGACGACCATTAACGCTGAATGCAGTAACGACTGAATAGCGTGAAAGCGCGGTAGTTTGTTGGTCTTGTCCGTTGTAAGTACGGCAATACTAACGATCAAGTGACAAAACAAAACTGGAACGTACGCAAGCCCGGCCGCGACATTTGTGTCAAGGCCAAACGCTGATTTTCCCCGATCATTATTCATAATTGTTCCACGTCCAAATAAATAAGGGCCTTTGGAACAGCCGGAGAGGCTGTCACGAAAGGCCCTTGAACAAAACAAAGACTAGTTCGACCAACCGTCGGCCATGTTGCCGATGATCGGGAGCTTGAACATCTGGCCCTGGTACGCTTTGACGGCGGTGAAGATAACTGCGATCAAAATTCCAAGATAAACGACCATTACCACGAGACCGATAAGTGTCGCCAGAATTCCCGAGTTCGCTGCTACAGCGATTCCGGCAAGTACATTGACTACAACTGCAAGCACGATACCTACCGCTGAAAGCAGGACCGACTGAAACGCGTGAAAACGTGTCAGCTTGTTGGTCTTGTCCGTGACAATGACGATGATGCTGTAGATTAGCCCAAGTGCGCAGACGAGGTTGCCGACATAGCAGAGCAGGGCTCCGACGTTTGTATCCAATCCGAGTGCGGTTTTACCACCGGTGTTTTGCATAAAAGTTTGTGATCTCCTTTAAAGGGGTTTTTTAAGTTGAAACAAGTGCGAGAACCAAATTTAGAGTGAAATCTAACATAAGACGTTGATAAAGACAAGATTTTGCGTAACAATCTAAAATTTATTTTGGAGCAATAAATGAAAGCCTTAGTCTACGTCACACTCAAGCCCGGTGTTCTCGATCCACAGGGCAAAGCCATCCACCACAGCGTCGAATCGCTCGGCTATACGAACATCAGCGATATCCGTCAGGGCAAGTACTTCGAAGTTGCCCTCGACCCTGAATTATCCGAAGCCGAAGCCCGTGAATCTGTTGAACGCATCGCGAAAGACGTTCTTGCAAATCCGGTGATCGAAGATTTTAGAGTGGAGGTGACGGCGTGAAGTTTGGCGTTGTCGTTTTTCCCGGTTCTAATTGCGATCATGACGCGTATCACGTTGTGTCCAAGCACGTCGGTCAGCCGGTGGATTTTGTTTGGCATAAGGAAACCGAATTGAGCAGCTATGACGCGGTGATCATACCCGGCGGCTTTTCGTACGGCGATTATCTGCGTGCGGGTGCACTTGCACGATTTTCGCCGGTGATGCAGGCGGTCAAGGATTTTGCGGCCGAGGGCAAGTTCGTCTTCGGAATTTGCAACGGCTTTCAGATCTTGTGCGAAAGCGGCTTGTTGCCGGGCGTACTTATGCGTAATCGCGGGCTGCACTTTATCTGCAAGCACGTAAACCTGCGTGTCGAGAATCCGAATACGCCGTTTACGACCGAGGTCGAGGCGGGCAAGGTCCTGTCGATACCGATCGCGCATGCCGAAGGCAACTATACGTGCGATGACGCGACTTTTCGTTCGCTTGAAGAAAACGGCCAGATCGTTTTTCGCTATTGCGACGAGAAGGGCGAGGTAACCGAGGAGTCCAACCCGAACGGAGCTCGTTCGAACATCGCCGGCATCTGCAATCTCGACCGCAACGTCATCGGCATGATGCCGCATCCTGAGCGTGCGTGCGAAGATCTGCTCGGGTCGAATGACGGCCGCGATATCTTTCGCTCGCTGACAACGGCGATCGCCCGGATCGAAGCCGCGGTCTGATCTTCAAAGAACAAAATACTAATGCCGCTGCCGTTCACCGACAGCGGCATTTTTTGTGCTGTTCGGGCCCGACTAGTCTTTGGTCGTGATCTTGACGCCGCCGTTTGTCGTAATGACGCGGATCGGGGCACCGCCGCCATTGATGCTGGTCGCTATGCGGCTGGTCCGCGGGCGTGACGGCCGATCGCCAACTATATTTTCAGTCGTGACGCTGAGGGCCGGAATATCGCTCTTTAGCCCGCCGTTGACTGTACCGGTCTCGATGTTCGCCGCGTAATTTTCGGGCAGTGTCAGGTTGATGCCGCCGTTGGTTGTGACCAGGTCAAGACCGGTGCCTTTCCAGGTCGTGCCGGTCAGCGAGACGTTGACGCCGCCGTTCGTTGTGCGGCCCTTGACGGTGCCGGAAACGTCGCTGACGTTGATGCCGCCGTTGGTGGTCTGAAACTCGCTGGTGCCGCTGACGCCCGAGACCGAAATGCCGCCGTTGTGGGCCGTCAGATTGACGTCGGTCGAACGCGGTACGAGGATCTGATACGAAACCGACCAGTTGTCATCACCGGACGACTCGGCACGGATGGTGCCGCCGGTGTTGAGACGGATACCGGCGAGAGCCGAGCGGGCGGCCTCTTCGGACTTGCCCCACGCCTGGACGCAGGCACGGATCAGGACGTCGCTGCGGTCCTCGCCCTTGACGCTGACGCCGCCGTTCTTGCCGGCGTCGACATTTATCGAGCCGGACGAGGCGACGATCACCTCGCGAAGGTCATTGGCTGAGACGCGTTCGTCCGAACCCCAGTTGTTATTGCTGCAAAATTCGCCCTTCGGGTGCTTTCCGGCAGCGGCATTCTGGCCGAATACGGCCGTCGCCGACATACCGATAACGAGGGTCAAACATGCGGTCGCGATGTAGGGCAGATTACGGTTGATAAACTTCATTATTACAGGTTCCTCCGAGATGTGTTTTTCTAAAAATTTGCTTTCTAGGAACAAAACACCACCACAGCGGAATCTGTGACAATTAATTTGCGGCCGAGCCCGTCTCGGCGACCGTGACGGTAAGGCCTTGCGGCTGGACGTGCCAATCGAGGATGCGGGCACCTTCCTCACGGGCAAGTGCGGCTTCGACATCGCCGCGGCGTCCGTCTTCGCAGTAAAAGGCGATGCAACCGCCGCCGCCGGCACCACACACCTTGGCGGCAACGGCACCGTTGGCCATTGCGGTCGCGATCAGGTGGTCCATCTGCGGCGTCGTGATATTGGGCGAAAGCCGTTTACGGTTTGGGAACGCATTCGCGAGCGTTTCGCCGACGGCGTCCCAATCCTGTTCGATCAGCAAGCCTCGGACCGCAACGGCCGTATCGCGTATCTTGTCAAAGATCTCGAAGATCTCCTTATCGCCGTCGATGTGGCGTTTTGTGATCTCCCAATTGTTGGTGCCCGAATTACGCGGTTCGCCGGTGTAGCAGATCGCGATGCGGCGTTCGAGCGTTGCGGGGTCGGTGTCGAGAGCCTCGCGGTGCATACCGTCCGGGCCGAAATGGATGCACGCGACGCCGCCGTACTGGGCCGAATGATAGTCCTGATAGCCGGTCGGGACCTTGATGACCTGACATTCGACAGCGGCGGCGATCGGGATGAAACGGTCGGGTGTGTAGCGGTCGCCGACGAGCTTATTGAGGGCACCGATACAGGCGATATTGAGCGTCGACGACCCTGCAAGTCCCGCACCGGCCGGTGCCTCGGATTCGGTCGTCATGTGAAAGCCGGTCTCTGGCTTAAAGAAATAAACGAGCTTGGCGAGCAGCTCGAGACGCGGTTCGTCACGGAGCGAAGCGATCTCGCCAACGGTCGTCTCTACCCGCGAACGCTGATCGATCGATTCGAGTATGATGCGGTCGTCGTCGCGGGTCTCGATGCGGCAGCGTGCCATCAGGCTGACGGCAAAATTAACGGTCGCTGCTCCCTCGTGAAACAGAAATAGCGGCGGAATATCAATTGTTCCTCCGGCCAGATCAACCCTGGTCGGAGCCGATGATTCGATGATCATAAATTAGTGGTCATTCGTCTGTGTGTCAGACCTTCTTATTAGGAGCGTCGTCGCTCGCGGCCGTACCGGTCTTTTCCACGTCGTCTTTGTTGGCCTCGCGTGTCAGGTGGAGTCTTTCGCTAAGGTCGTGAAATTTCTCCTGAGCGACCTCCTCAACGGCGAGCAGTTTTTCCTCGATCTTCAATATCGTTTCGGGGCTCGCGTCCTCGACCTTTTCGGACAGCCAGTAGCGTTCCATCACGTAAAAGATGATCACCATGATCATTACGATAAAGAACAACGCGATGCCGATGGTGCGGTAATCGCCGATGATCGACGTGATCGCACCGCTAAAGAAATAGCCGACGCCCGCGAGCATCATCACCCAGATGAAACAGCTGAGTGCGCTGAGGCCGAGAAAACGCCAAAACGGCATTTTACCGACGCCGTAAAACACGCACATCGCGACACGTATCCCGTAAATGTACTTTGAGATAATGATCGCCGAGCCGCCGAATTTTTCGATCAGTTTTTCGACTCGTGGCTGTGCTACCTGATAAAAGCGGTAATGCTTGGCATTTTCATGAAAAATGCGCCCGACCATGTAGCCAAAGCAATCGCCGACGATACCGCCGAGCGTGCCGAAAAAGAGGACCTTGAAAAAGCTGTACGGACCAAAAAAGCCGCTATGGGCCAAAACGCCCGATATCAGCAGCGTGATGTCACCCTCGACCGTGCATAACAGAAATACGGCGTATACGCCGTATTGTGCAATGATCTCGTATAAAGGATGATCCATAGAAATCGGACGCCGCTACCTAGCAGCGTCACGCGTTGATTCGCCACTGAAAGATTAACTTTTCCAAAGTGTTACAGTCAAAGCGGGGACGTCAGTGGGTGGTGGGTAAGTCTTGGAAGTGTTGGAAGTCTGGGAAGGTATTGAGCGTAGCTAATGGTCGGTGGTCGGGCGAGCAATTGTCCCACGTCCCAAGAGTCCCAAGTCCCAAGTCTGCCTGCCCGACATTGTCGTCTCACCTTTTACTTTTTACTTTGCCCCTTTTCTCTGCGGCCTCGGCGATCTCTGCGTTAAAGATTCGTTCCACGCCGAGACCGGAGAGATTTCCGCAGAGGCCGCGGGTGGCTCGGCGTGTCAGAACCGCCTGCGTTAGCGGGCGGCTTTGGCGTTGGAGTTTGGTACAGCGTTCAACACGAATAGCCTGCCTAAATACTAACGTTTGAATTTCAAGCTGCACTGATCTGATCCCCGTCTCGGATGCCGCCCACTGACGCAGGCGGTTCTGACAAGGCAGCCCGGCGAAGTCGTCTTATTAAAGATTCATAATATTTCCTACTTAGTCGGAAAGAGTGGGAATCTTTCCTACCGCCCTATTACGCTAACTGTTGTTATACCTGTGGTTAGAGCAATTTCACGATTCTGTCCCGTTGTCCCAACAAGTTCCCACATATCGCGGACGGAACCCGCCCGAAGTCGTAAATTGGCTTTTTATTTATCTTTTGTCCTTTCGATTGTCAAAGATCGTTGTTCGTAACAACCATTGTATCATCGGTGTCAACTGTGGCGGTAGAGGTGGAGTCAACGTGCCGAGATTGTTCGACGCCTTCAGCGTCGGTATCTTTGAGATCGCGTGACCTAGGGTTCCGTTCGCTGTGCTCACTCTACCCTAGGCTATAATGTTCGTCACCTTTGGCGACAAGAACCGACGCCCGCGGCGTCGAATGTTTATAGAATGCGATGCAGGATAAAGAGAACATACGACCCCGGCCGGGGTCGAACCTTATCGGGTGGTGATCGATGTTCTATAAACGTGCGATCCCTCTGGGATCGAAGAGGAGAGTTGTTCACGCCCTAC
The DNA here is from genome assembly GCA_017983495.1 of Pyrinomonadaceae bacterium. Lineage (GTDB taxonomy): Bacteria > Acidobacteriota > Blastocatellia > Pyrinomonadales > Pyrinomonadaceae > OLB17. Next base: position 244,871 of record JAGOBH010000005.1, read on the forward strand.
GGCCGACGAACAACGAACTACGATCCACGAACAGAAAACCGTTGACACCGATTGCTATATCTTTCAAAATAGCCTCATCATGCCCTACGCCTCCCAGCGATATTCAGCAGACACGATCATTTCTAACCGCGCCGTGAAGGGCGAACGGGCATTCGTCGGATTTTCGAGGATACTGAACGGTCAGAACCGGATAGAGAATCGCATGTCAAACTCCGATTTCTATTTTGGTCTTCTAGGTCATGAAAGGTGGTTCGCAAGGTTTCCCCAATCCTTGCAATAGCCAGTTAACCCTTTGACCGAATCAATTCGGCGGTCATTTCGTTAATTTCGATATCTGCCAAATTTATTAGGCGGATATTTGTTAGTTTATTTGATTTAATTACTTCTGCGCCTTTTGCAGTAATCATTGGGCCATAGTGATATTTCGGGATGAAAAAATCACTTCCGTCCCACTCATCCAAACCAACATAAATACCCTTAAAGTAAGGGTATAAAGGGCCGTTTGGTACAATTCGTTTTTTGATAATTTCGCTTTTTGAAATGTCAATTGGTCCACATTTTCCGATCACCGAAAGACCTTGATAACCTTCGATTATGTTGCCTTTCTTGTCAAGAAGCCGGATTGGAAATGTCTTCCAACCAGTGAGATTGTTTTTTTTCAATAACACCTGCATATGATCCGAAATCAGGTACAGACCGGGGTGTCCTGTATCGAGAACGTCTCGGAATTTATCTCCATATTCCTGCTTGAAGGTGACAGGAAAATATATTGCGTCGAACTCGCCCATTATGAGCCGGATTGAATCTCCTATGTCCTCATACTCGCCCCCAGATTTAAGGCCAACGGGGTGCGCCTGAACCGTAGTCATGACAAGTTTGCTTCCGAATTCATAGAAATCACTGATTTGCATTGTTTTAGTAATTGACAAAAATATTTCTCTCCTTCATCATGCGTCGCCCTTGTTCGAGTATACGTTCCTTGCTCGAAACAGCGGAATCGAAAAACGGCTGGCCGAGCGTGTGCTTTGGCCAGCCGTTTTGTTTTTGGGGACGGGGTCGAAGGGTAATTACTTCTTGCCGTCGACCAGTTTCATTTCGTTGAGCATCCAGCCGGCGTTGCCGAATTTTTCGACGACGAAGAGGACGTAGCGGATGTCTACCGAGATGGTGCGGTTGACGGCTGAGTCGTAGTAGAAATCGTTGCCGAGTCCTTCGAAATTGCCGTCAAAGCATAGACCGACCTGCTCACCGTTGCCGTTAAGGATCGGGCTGCCGCTGTTGCCGCCGATGATGTCGGTGGTCGAGAGGAAATTCAGTCCGACGGTGTCGCCGCTGCCGAAACGGCCGAAATCCTTGGCGGCATGCAGATCCTTGAGCTTCTGCGGTGCGTCAAACGGATTTACGCCGGTGTCTTTCTCGAACATGCCCTTCATGGTCGTGAACGGCGTACGGTACTCCGCCTCACGCGACTGATAGCCCTTGACGTTGCCGAATGAGAAACGCAGCGTCGAATTGGCGTCCGGATAGGCGAGCATACCCCTCATTTCGACCAGAGCCTGCATATAGAGCAGACGGAGACGGTCGATACCGCCGGCAAACTTGGCCGAACGTGCCGCGATCGCACCACGCTCCTCGGCTACGCCGCGGGCAAAGGTGAGTATCTTTTCACGCTCGGGGTTAAAATCAGCCGTACGCGGGCCGTAAAGACCGGCCGTCCTTTGCGCCGATGAATACTCGCCATTGGCGATCGTCGCCGCAAAGGCAGCTTCGGCGTCGCGGCGGGCTTTGCCCTTGAGCGAACCGAAAAGGTCCTCGGCCGGTTTGAACTTCTGCCCCGCGGGCAGCTCGTCAAACGATTTGAGGAAGAACTTGAGCATAGAGAGTTCGTGGTCGGCTTCACGCTCGGCGTATGCCTTTTCGATCTCTTTGAGCTTGGCGGCCCGCTCGTCGTCCTTCAACATCTTGCCCTGGATCTGCGTCGCCAGGACAGCAGCGACGACCTGGCCGAAAACCGTCATCGAGTTAGGGTCAGGAAAGCGGCGCATGATAGCGTCACGCATCATTGCGGCATTCGATTCGTCCGAGAGCGATTTGATCTCGGCGAGCATCGTGCCGTACTTCTTTTGCCGGTCGGGGTTGGCCGCGATCCATGTTGCCATACGGGCTTCTTCAGCCTGTCGTGACTGGACGACCGCCGAACGCCTCAGGCGTAGGTGTCCGCCGCCGAACGCCTTACGCGAATTGTCAAAGCTCGCGATGTCGGACTGGAACGCGATACGCTTCTCTTCGTTGGTCGCGCCGATCTGGCGGAGCGAGGCACTGAGGGCGTTGAGCCATCTCTCGAGGAACGGGAAATTGGCGTCGCGTGCATATTCGATCGACTGATGCTCGCGGAAGCGGGTCGTGCTGCCGGGATATCCAAGAACGAATACGAAATCGTTGTCCTTGAGGCCGCCGATATTGAGCGAGAGAAACTTTTTGGATTTGAACGGGACGTTATTCGGCGAATACTCGGCCGACGAACCGTCCGGAGCGGTGTATGCTCTCAGGAACGTGAAATCGCCGGTGTGGCGTGTCCACTCGAAGTTGTCAGGGTCACCGCCGAAGATGCCGATGTTGCGGGGCGGCGCGTAAACGACACGAACGTCCTTGACCTGCATCACCTGGAACAGATAGTAGAAAAATCCGCTGTTGATGGCCTGGATGCGGATGGTCGCTCCGGCCGGTGCCTTTGCCTGTTCGGCAGCCTGCAGGGCGTCGGTGTTCTTTTTAACGGCGGCCGCAAGAGCGTCGCCGCTGAGACCGTCGGTGCCGGCCTTGATCTTAGCGGTCACGTCCTCGCTACGCTGTGTGATAAAGATCGAATAGCCCTTGGCGGCGATCTCGCCGGAACGGCCGTCGGTGCGAAATCCGGTCTCGACCAGATCCTTGTCCGGGGTCGATGCCGACACGAGAGCGTCAAATCCGCAGTGATGATTGGTCAGGATCAGGCCCTCGGGCGAAACGAACTCAGCCGTGCAGCCGATGCTCAGGCGAATAACGGCGTCGGTCAGGCCGCCGCCGGCAGGATTGTAGATATCGATCGGTTTGATCTTAAGGCCGCGCTGTTTGAGCGGCAGCTTGGCGATCTGGTCGGGCATAAACATGCCTTCGTCAAAGGCGAACGCCGTCGACATGGTAGAAAACAGGATCGCGATCGTTAATAACGAGCTGAAAATCTTTTGTCTGTTCATATTTTTATATACAGGTCCCTTTTTAGTGAAATTATCGCAGTCTATTCGACAAAATTATATCTACTTTTTGGGGGCAAAGCCAACCAATGAAAAAAGCGGGACGCCTTTTGCGTCCCGCTTTTTCAATAAACTGCTGGTATTTGCCGTTATTCGGCTTTCTTGAGTTCGGTCGGTTCAGGCGGAAGGAAGCGACGCGGGTTGATCGGTTTGTCGTTAAGACGCAACTCAAAGTGAAGGTGCGGTCCGGTCGAACGACCGGTCGAACCGACGAGCCCGATCAGCTGGCCGCGTGTGACAGTGTCACCCTCAGCGATCTCGATCTTGGAAAGGTGTCCGTAACGCGTCGTCAGGCCTTTGCCGTGGTCGACCTCGATCATGTTGCCATAACCGCCGGACCATGCCGCTTTGATGACGGTGCCATTGCCGGGAGCAACGACCATGTCGCCGCGTTCGCCGTCAATGTCCATACCGGCGTGAAACTCATACGAGCGTCCGCCGAAAGGATTGCGTCTAAAACCGAATTCGTTGTTGATCTTACCGAGATGTGCCCACATCGAGGGCAGGTAAGCTGCGTTGAGGGTTGCTGAAATGTCGCGAAGCTGAGCTTCGATAGCTGCGTCCTCGGGGTCGCTATTCTCAAGCGTTTCCGGGCCGCCGCTGCGGTATGCGAGTTCCTCGGTCTGAGCGGGTCGTGAATAATCGATATTCTTAACAGGCTCTTTTGCCGAAGCCGTCATCTGCGACGTCACGGCGGCCTCATCGATCGATTTGGCAAGAACACTATTACGGAGTATTCCGCTAACTCCGATACCCATCAAAGAAATTCCAACTACGAGAAAAACGCCGACAGAACCGAAATGTAAAAACTGTTTCGAAACCTCAACTCTACGAATATAAATGCGATCTTTCTTATTGTGCGATAAAAGAAAAGTATAAAACTTGTCGTTTTTCTGCATCGTGCTAAATAAGCTCCTTATAATGATCTCGTACTGAAAATCCAATGCTTCAGCACGCGGAATCACGCAGGTACAGCCGCTAGCGACTAACGCGAAACCAGAAACAAGAGTTAACGATGGGGGGTGAATAAACTCTCGTTATTGTGGGACATAACTAACAATAACAAATCCGGTGTTTAACACCAGAACTTTAATAAAAACATAAAACATCGGAGAAGGCAAGTTGGGATGGTTGCCCGCTCCGATGTCTCGAAAGTGAAAAGCTGAATAAATATCAGCAGTTACGGCTATTGACGCTTGTCATTCCATGCCCGAAAGGCAAGAAAGCCAACGCCGCCGATGACCGCGATAAAGACAAGTACGATGACGATCTTGATGGCGAACGAGATAAACCCGACAAATCCGATCAGGGCCTTGAGCAGGGCGATCACAAGTGCGATCACGACCAAAATGCTGCCTCCGACCGACGCTGCTTTCATCCAAACTGGCATAAGATTACTACTCCTAAAACTACTTTAATGCCTACCTATCGATCACGCCAACTGCCGAACCGCGAACGTGTGGCAAAATCCGCCTCACGGTCGTATTCCGACGGCTGATTGAAATTGGGCTGGCTGAGGGCGAAACTCGTCGACGCCGAAGCGTCACGCGGGCCGACCCAGATATCCTCTCCCGTTTTTTGCTTGAAAATGTAACCGCGAAGCAGATAGAACCCGAGGCCCATCAGCATCAGCGGCAAGATGCCACGCATCAGAAAACCGAGATTGAAAAATCGTTGGAAAACGAACGAAACCCCGAGAACAGTCAGGACGATGCCCCATAGTTTCGGGTTGCCGGAAAAACGTTTGACCAAAATGTCCTCGGCCGTATCCGGCGTCACGCCCTTGCGGATCATCTGAGCCGTTCGCCACGCGTCAAGAGCGGCGAAACACCACATGCCCATAAACCCAAGAACGAAAAGCGGAGCACTCGTCAGGATCGCCATCTGGAACAGCCCGACAAATACGGCGAAGTAAACCAGAGCCTTGGTCGTCTGGCCGTTGTATGCTGCACCGAGGCCGGGACAGACCGCCGATAATAGCGTGGCGGCAACCGGAGATGTGCGCTTTTTGACGAACGGTACGTAATTAGACTGATTGTGCTGCCTGAGCAGATCGACACCCTGAACGATGCAGTCCTGGCAAAAAGGGAAGCCCTTAATGCGGTGATCGCAGGCCGGACACAGCGGTTTGCCGCATCCGTTGCAATTCACGACCGCCCCGTTTTGTGTGTGATAGGCACAATTCATTATTTCTTTTCCTCGTTATCGACGAACGTGGTGCCGCCGACCGGATCTTGTTTTGGAGCCTCGACGGCATCCTTATTGCCGCCGCTCCAGGCATTTGCACTCTGCTGATAGGTCGATTCGGCCAGTTCGACGCTCTTTTGATAGACGTTAGTGAACGAACCGTCAGCCGACACCGTCTGGCTGAATATCATGAACGCTACGAGCAGCATCATCGCAACGGAAGCAAGCTGCGGGACCGGTATCGGGAAACTCAGGCCGCGGATCGTCTCGACGAGGCGTGCCGCCCACGACGCTTTGACCTCGGCCGCCTGTACGGTGCCGATCGTCGCCTGAAGGATGCGGTCATGCAGGCCCGCAGGCACCGCAAGCTCGTCCATTTTGTACGTGTAAAGTGCCGCGATCGAACGGACGACCATGCCGGGCAGGTCTTCGCACGAATTGCACAGGACCGCGTGGCGTTCCCAGCGGTGGAAAACCGCCGCGGGCAAAAATCCATCGAGGTAATCGGTCAGGTAACCTTCGAAATCCTCGCAGGTCATCGCCGTTTCCGGCATCGTCATTGATAGGACGCGTGCTTCGAGCCGCGTCATCGAAACTTTTGGTGCAGCGATGTTGTGGCAAACATCGAGTGATTCCTTTACGTCGTTCAGAAGCCCATGGCAGAGCGGGCAACCGATCGCATGTTCGGCTACGGCCCTGTGCGTCGTCGAGTCCAACGCCTTGTCCAGGTAATCGGTCAACAGTTCTTCAAACTGCGAGCAATTGACCGTATTTTGCTTCTCTAAATTCATAACTAAATAACCCCTTGTAACTCAATGACGCTCTAGATCATAGTTTTTGCATCGTTTGCCTTATAGCCTGCCAACTAAGGTTGGAACTCAAAGCCCTATATTGTCACCACCCTCATTCTTCTCAATATCTTCGCGAGTTCGATGCGGCCGCGGTTGATACGCGACTTGACCGTTCCCTCGGGAATTTTCAAAACATCGACGATCTCCTGATATGTCAGTTCCTCGATGTCGCGGAGTATGACGCACGTTCGCAGATCTTCGGGCAATTTATCGATGCCCTCCTGAACCTGTCCGGCAAGCTCTTTCCGCTCGATCTCTTTCTGTGCCGATGTTCCGACCGCCCGAAGGTGGTAGCTATGATCATCGACGGCATCAGCCATCGAATTTTGCGGATTACGCTGCCGGTGGCGGTAATCGTCAATTATCAAATTGCGGGCGAGACGCATCAGCCAATTGGAAAGATCGCCCTGCTTTGGATCGTACTGATCCAGCGTCCGGTAGATCCGGATAAAAACCTCTTGCGTCAGGTCCTCGGCGGCGTCCGGGCTGGATGTAAAACGGTAAGCCAGATTGAAGATACGCCGCGAATACGCAGACACAACCTCCTCCCACGCCGACCCGTCACCAGAACGAGCTCGCCTTACGAGTTCCGCACCATTAATATCGGCCGCAGCCTTTAATGCTTCCAACGCTCCTCACTCCCGAGAAAAATGACCTTCTTTCAAAAGCCCAAAGCACGAAACTCCGCCTTGTCAATGTTTAGTTACGAAGGCTAAAAACGAAAAGTTCCCACAAAAAGATAAACAAAAATCGCGAAATTTGCGAGTGCAACACAACGCGGCCTGACTATTTGCGGCCCTGAATAGCGATCGGTAAAGACGGTAGACAGCAAACATCGACCAGCTTTTGGCGGTCAAGCTGCATTTCGGCGTCATTCTCAAGCGTCTTGAGCGTGGCGGCGAAGATGGCGTTGGCGTCTTTGTCCGACGGCTCGTTGATGCGGTAGTGCATCCATTTTCCGTCACGGCGTCCGGCGACGAGACCGGCACGTTTGAGATAGGCAAGATGGCGAGAGATCTTGGGGTTATTGGTGCCGAGCGTCTCTGCAATAAAGCACACGCACACCTCGCCGTCGCGAATCAGGTTGAGCAGACGCAGACGCGTCCGGTCAGAAAGTGCGGCGAAAAACTGTGCGAGGTCGAGGGCTTTTTCGTTTGCCATAAAAATAATTATAGCATATAACAATTATGGCTTGACATAACTGAGAAGCGGAGCTATCGTGAAATTAACAATTATGGATATGCATAATTGTTAATTTATAAACGGGAGCAAAAATATGAACGATACATCAACAGTTAATACATTAAAGGCTCATCTTGCACTCAATGTGGGCAATGTCGAAGGCAGCATCGAATTCTACAAAAAGATGCTCGGGATCGAACCGAGTAAGGTCCGTACGGGCTATGCCAAGTTTGACGTGCAGAATCCGCCGCTCAATCTGACGCTCAACCAGCATCCGTTCGCCGGACAGGGAGCATTGTCGCATCTCGGCATTCAGGTAGCGACAAGCGAGGACGTTTTGGCAATGAAAGCTAAATGGCAGGACGCCGGCCTAATGCCGCGGGATGAGATGCAGACGACTTGCTGCTACGCCGTGCAGGATAAAACCTGGGTGAGCGACCCGGACGGAAACGAATGGGAAGTTTTCGTCGTGCTTGAAGACAACCTCTCGGAAGATGTCCAGACTGCCGCCGAAACATCGTGCTGCGTCCCGACACCGGTCGCGATCGGCGGAACGAATACCGAATCAAAGGCAGCGTGTTGTTAGCCGGCAATTGAATTATGACAATGTCAGCAGCTGAATGTAACCCGACGCGGCGTCTCTCATTTCTGGACAGATTCCTGACTTTGTGGATCTTTCTGGGAATGGGGTTGGGCGTCGCGATCGGTTTTTTCTATCCTGGCGTCGAGGGCGTGATCAATCGATTCAACGTCGGTACGACGAACATTCCGATCGCCGCGGGGCTGATACTGATGATGTATCCGCCGCTGGCGAAGGTGCGTTATGAGGATCTCGGCAAGGTCTTTCGCAACTGGCGGGTATTGTCGCTCTCGCTTGTCCAAAACTGGATCGTCGGGCCGCTGCTGATGTTCGCACTGGCCATTATATTCTTACGCGACTATCCCGAATACATGGTCGGGCTGATCATGATCGGGCTTGCACGCTGTATCGCGATGGTCATCGTTTGGAACGAACTCGCGGGCGGCGACAGCGAATATGCCGCGGGCCTGGTGGCATTTAACAGCGTCTTTCAAGTGCTGTTCTTTAGTGTCTACGCATGGGTCTTTATCACCGTTTTGCCGCCGATGTTCGGGCTGCAGGGGATCGCGGTCGACGTTAGTATCGGGCAGATCGCCGAGAGCGTGTTCATTTACCTTGGCATTCCGTTCATCGCCGGAATGCTGACGCGGTTAGTGCTGATCAAAGCGAAGGGAAAAGAGTGGTACCACGACGTTTTCATCCCGCGGATCAGTCCGCTGACGCTGATCGCGTTGCTCTTTACGATCGTCGTGATGTTCAGCCTCAAGGGCAATCTGATCGTCCAACTACCGCTCGACGTCGTGCGGATCGCGATACCGCTGCTGATCTATTTCGTGGTGATGTTTTTGGTCAGCTTTTACATGGGCCGCAAGGTCGGGGCGGATTACTCGAAAACGGCGACGCTGTCATTTACGGCGGCGAGTAACAATTTTGAGCTGGCGATCGCGGTCGCGGTGGCAGTATTTGGGATCAATTCGGGAGCAGCGTTTGCCGCGGTGATCGGGCCGCTGGTCGAGGTGCCGGTGCTGATCGGACTTGTAAATGTCGCATTGTATTTTCAAAGACGGTATTGGTCAGGATCGTCTGCGTCGGCGGGCGTTTGATTCATCCAAAATCAAACTATGACAACAAAGAAGAAAGTGCTCATACTCTGCACGGGCAACTCAGCCCGTAGTCAGATGGCCGAAGGGCTGCTGAGGCATATTGCGGGCGAGAGGTTTGAGGTCGAGAGCGCCGGGACGATCGCTAGCTTTGTCCGGCCGCCGGCGATCGCGGCGATGGCCGCGATCGGCATCGACATCTCTGGGCATCGATCCAAATGCCTCGACGAATTTCTCAAAGTGCCGTTCGACTACGTAATTACTGTTTGTGATAACGCAAATGAAAGCTGTCCGGTGTTTCCTGGACCGGCGAAACGCGTTCACTGGAGTTTTGACGACCCGGCCGAAGCGACGGGCAGCGACGCAGAGATCCTGGCCGAATTTTGCCGCGTGCGCGATCAGATCCGGGCAAAGCTAACCGAGTTTGCCGCTGCAGAATAGTACCTGCGTTTAGAATTTCCGCCGAAATACTGTATCTTTGTGTCTTTGCTGCGTCTCCGGCGTGACTGTTGGGATAGCAGGTCGAAACTACATTCCTTGCCAGCAAGGAAACGGTCCCGGGGTCAAAGACAGAGCTTTTGCGGAAATACATAAAATTCATCTTGCTGTTGCTGTTCACTGTAGCCATTTTCTGGTTCTTTGGCAGGAATCTCGATTGGCAGGCGGTGACGGCGAGTCTCAAAAAGGCTAACGCGTTCTACCTTGCGTTGGCTACATTAGGCATCTGTATAGGGTATTTTTTGCGTGCGGTCAGATGGCAGGTCTTGCTTGAGCCGATCACTGAGTCGAGTTTGAAAGAGCTTTTCGCAACGACGACGGTCGGATTTACGGCAATATTCCTGATCGGCCGAATGGGCGAGATCGTACGGCCGATGTGGCTGCCTATGCGTGACCGTCGCGTCCGTCCGTCTGCGGCTCTGGTTACGCTCGGGCTCGAACGTGTCTTCGATCTGGCGGCCCTTGCCTGCTTTTTCGCGGTTAATCTGCTCTGGTTCACGCCACAGCCGGGCCGCGAGCAGGAATTTCTTTATGTTGAGTGGGCCGGGTGGTTGATGCTCGCGAGTGTCATTTTTGGGTTTATCGCTCTCGTCATATTTCAACGCGTGTCGGCAAGATTTATCGACTGGTCCGAACGCGTAACAACCCGAACATGGATACCGGTGCGGCTGCAAAAAATATTTTTGAGCGTTTTGACACAACTCGCGTCCGCCCTGGCGATACTGCGTGACTGGCGTCAGACCTTTTGGGTGTCGTTCTGGACGCTGATGTTATGGTTTGCTATCTCGATCCCGACATGGCTCGTCCTTGTAGCATTTGACCTGCCATTCACCTTTAGCGATTCGTTATTTATCATGGGGTTTGCGACCGTTAGTTCGGTCGTCCCGACACCCGGCGGAGCGGCCGGAGCTTTTCACACGGCAACGGCGGCGAGCATAATGTTTCTCCGAAACGACATGCGGGCAGAGGATGCGGCGGCGACCTCGATCGCGATGCATCTTGTATATTTTGCTCCGGCGGTCGTTTTCGGTTTATATTATTTCTTCCATGGTGATATAAGTATTGAGCGATTTAGAAGTTTGCTCTCGAGCGAAAACGCCGAGCGCGAGATCGAATCGGATTCTCCTGATTTTGAGCCCAGCAACTGACAACTGACCTATGCGCTGTCCATTTTGTTCACATATCGAAGATAAGGTGGTCGATTCGCGCGAATCGAAAGACGGAGATTCGATCCGCCGACGCCGCGAATGCCTCGGCTGCGGCCGGCGTTTCACGTCCTATGAACGGATAGACGAAATTCCGTACATGGTCGTCAAAAAGGACGGCAAGCGCGAGAGTTTTGAACGCAATAAGGTCCTCGCCGGGCTGTTTAGGGCGAGCGAAAAACGCCCGATCTCGACCGGACAATTGGAAACGATCGTCGATGAGGTCGAAAAGAACGTACAGGACTCGCTCGACCGCGAACTCGCGACGACTGAGATCGGCAAGATCATCATGCGTCGGCTGAAGGCTCTCGATAAGGTCGCGTACGTGCGGTTTGCGTCGGTTTACCTCGAATTTGCCGATGTGTCTGAATTTATGAACGAGTTGAAGGTACTCGTCGGTTCGCGGACACGCACGGCCCCTGCAACTGCCGCGGCTAAAAAGAAAAAGAAGAAATAAACGCTATGAGAACGAGCCGTCAGGACCCGTCCCTAAGGGCTATGCGGATCTGCGCCTGAAAACCATACAATTGCCCTTTGCCGTCTATTTCCCTAAAATAGAAGTTTATGGAAAATGTTGAAGAATTCCCGGTGGCTCTCGGCGATAGCGACATACTTGAGCCGATGATGCAGATCCCATCGGAGTTGCCGGTTCTCCCGCTGCGCGACATCGTGATCTATCCGTTTATGATCGTTCCGCTGTTTGTCTCCCGCGACCGCTCGATCCGTGCCGTCGAACAGGCACTAGCCGAAAATCGAATGATCCTGCTGGTCTCGCAGAAAGACCTGAACAAAGAAGAGCCTGTCCAGGAAGATCTTTACAAGGTCGGAACCGTGGCGATCATCATGCGCATGCTAAAGCTGCCCGACGGGCGTGTTAGGATCCTGATCCAGGGCCTGTCGCGATGTCAGGTCGACTCGGTCAATGGAACCGGCGATTACGTGAAGGCAAATGTGACGCCGATATCCGAGCCGCTTGCTCCGGACAATTCGTTAGAGGTCGAGGCACTTGTGCGAAATGTGCGTGGTTCGATGGAACGTGCCGCGAGCCTTGGCAAAAACATCTCGCCCGAGGTTCTGGCGATCATCGCAAATCTCGATGATGCCGGCCGCCTCGCCGACCTCTCGGCTTCAAATCTCGAATTAAAGGTTGAGGACGCGCAGAGCGTTCTTGATATCTACGATCCGGTTCCGCGACTTCGCCGTGTGAACGACCTGCTGAGCAAAGAGATCGACGTGCTGACCGTCCAGCAGGAGATCAATTCTCAGGCACGTGCCGATATTGACCGTTCGCAGCGAGAGTATTTTCTGCGGCAGCAGCTTAAGGCGATCCAGCAGGAACTCGGTGAGGGCAACGAGCTTTACGAGGAGATCGAGCTTTATCGCGACAAGATCCTCAAATCAAAAATGCCGGAAAATGCCGAAGAGGAAGCTCTGCGGCAATTAAAAAAGCTTGAGCGGATGCATCCCGACACGGCCGAGACCGCGACTCTGCGTAACTGGCTGGATATCATGACGGATCTGCCGTGGTCTGTTGCGTCGAAAGACAATCTGGTCTTACCGAAAGCCCAGAAGATACTCGACGAAGACCATTTTGGGCTGGAGCGCGTCAAGGAGCGCATTATCGAATCGCTCGCCGTTCGCAAGCTGATGGAAAAGCCCAAGGGATCGATACTCTGTCTCGTCGGACCTCCGGGAGTTGGCAAAACCAGCTTGGGCCGTTCTGTCGCGCGTGCACTGAACAGGAAATTTGTCCGGCTGAGTCTCGGCGGGTTGCATGACGAAGCCGAGATCCGTGGACATCGCCGCACATACGTCGGTGCCATGCCCGGCCGGCTGATCCAGGCCATTCAGCAGGCGGGAACCAATAATCCGCTGATCATGCTCGACGAGATCGACAAGGTCGGGGCCGATTTCCGCGGCGATCCGAGCTCTGCGTTGCTCGAGGTGCTCGACCCCGAGCAGAATTCGTCGTTCCGCGACAATTACCTCGGCGTCACCTTTGACTTGTCGAACGCGATGTTCATGACAACGGCGAACGTGCTCGACACGATCCAGCCGGCGTTGCGTGACCGAATGGAGATCATCTCGCTGTCGGGTTATACCGAAGAAGAAAAGCTCGAGATCGCCAAACGACATCTGATACCGAAACAGGTCGAAGAGAACGGGCTGTTGAAGAAAGACATCAAGTTCGACCGCAAGGCGATCGGGCGTATTGTCAGCGAATACACACAGGAGGCGGGACTTCGTCAGCTCGAACGCGAGATCGGCAAGGTGTGCCGCAAGGTAGCACGACAAAAGGCCGAGCTTGAGGAAGATTTCAAACCGGTACAGGTCACGGTCGATAATCTTAAGTCGTTTTTGCGTGTGCCACGCATCTTTAACGAAGGTGCACTGAAAAAGGACGCGATCGGTACCGTTACCGGACTCGCGTGGACGGCGGTCGGCGGCGACATCTTGTTCATCGAGGCTTTGATGACAAAGGGCAAGGGCCGGCTGCAGTTGACAGGCCAACTTGGCGATGTGATGCAGGAGTCGGCACAGGCCGCATTCTCTTACGCCAAGGCTCGCGCCAAGGATCTCGGTATTTCCGAAGAGACGCTCGAGGGGTACGACATCCACATCCATTTGCCCGAAGGCGCGATACCGAAGGACGGTCCGTCTGCCGGCATCACGATGGCGACGGCGATGGTCTCGGTACTCGCCCAGCGTCCGGTCCGAAAAGATGTGGCGATGACAGGCGAGATCACATTGCGTGGCAACGTGCTGCCGATCGGCGGAGTCAAAGAAAAACTGCTGGCTGCGCGGAGGGCCAAGATCAAGACAGTCATTTTGCCGGCACCGAATAAGCGTGATCTTGAGGACATGCCGCAGGAAGTTTTGGACGATCTGACGTTTATATTCGTGGAGAATGTGCTCGAAGTCTTCGAGGCGGCTCTCCGTGAACCGATCAAGAAAAAGGCGGAGCCGAAAAAAAGCGCAGTAAAAGCTGCCTGATCGAAAATAAGTTCGCCAATGGTGACCGCGGTCACCTACAGGCTGCCTAAAGTCGGTTATTTTGACAGTATGTTCCGCAACTTGGTATCCTGTATTGGATATGCTGCTGATTTTGTGCCCTGCGGGGTGCAAACGGAACTTTTCCTTGACAGCAGCGTTTAATTTATTTGTATTGAAATAGCGTAATGGTTCGCTGTGGAAATTCGCCCTAACCCCGAAGGATTTACAGGAGTATAGACGAACTTGATGAAAATTGCCGGTTATAAAGTTTTAGGTTTTACAGCATTATTAATAACAGTATTCAACTCGCTTGGGATAGCCCAGGTAACGAGTTCGAAATCGAGCAACGACACCCGCACGTCTGAAGTCGCAAAGGCTCAGGACGCCGTAAACGTCGTTTTGGCAGAATCTGGCAAAGCCTTTAAGGAAGCCCTTGTCGCATATGTCGACAACCGCCGTTCTGAGGCCGGATCGAAATTTAATCGCTCGGTCGAAGTTTTTCTTTATTCAACGCTCAATATTCAAAAAGATCAGCGTCTTCAGGGATGCTACAACCAGTTGATCGAGACGGTCTACCGCATCGAATTTCCATCGGAGGCCCAGATGCCGCAGGTTCGCAATCTGGCAATGACCTGCGGATGGAATATCGAGGCTTCGCTGTCGGATGGCGTCGCTAAATTGGCTCGTCCATTCGAAAACGTAACGCCCAGCGAAACCGTAGCTGCGGTTGGCCCGAAAGCGGCTAATTCGGCCGGATTTGCCAATCAGCAGTTCGAACCGTCGCCGCTCGACGAACTTTCGCGTCTACAGTTGACGCCGGACGAAGAGCAGGTCGACAACAACCCCGTTGCTCAACAGCAGTATCAGTATATTCAGCAGGCTGTTGCCAATAAGTCGCTTGGATTTAGCTTCCAGGTGCACCCGATGATCCAGCAGTATATAAACTATTACCGCGGACGTGGACGCACGACGATGGAGATCGGCCTGTACCGTTCGGGTATGTTTATGAGCATGGCCCGCCGGATCTTTAGAGAAGAGGGCGTGCCGGAAAACGTTGCGTGGCTCGGCCAGGTCGAGAGTGCGTGGAAGCCAAGTGCAATGTCGCACATGGCTGCCTCGGGTCTCTGGCAGTTCATTCCCGGAACCGGTTCGCGTTTCGGCCTGCAGCGTACTGCTCATGTCGATGAGCGCAACAGTTTTGACGAGGCAACTCGTGCCTCAGCCCGTTACCTCAAGTTTCTGGCTAACCGCTACGGCGGCAACTGGGAACTTGGAATGGCCGCATACAATTGCGGCGAGGGTAACGTAGATCGTGCGATCCGTCGTGCAGGCGTAGCTAACTTCTGGTTGGCATATCCGTATCTGCCGCAGGAAACGCGAAACTACGTTCCGAATATCCTTGCGACGATCCTGATCGCGAACAACCCGAATCAGTACGGTTTTGGCCATATTCGTCCGGCTCCGTCGCTCAAATATGATCGTATCCGCGTTCCGGCGTCAACGAACCTCAATCTTTTAGCTCAGGCTTCGGATACGAGCGTTCAATACCTGCGGTATCTTAATCCGCATCTGCGTACAAATTCGACTCCGCCCGTTCCTTACGTGATCAACGTTCCGGCCGGTAAGGCAAATGACGTCGTTGCACTTTTCCGCCGCATACCGGCGTCGAAGGTCAGCAACACCAGCCTTGCTAATTCTTCAGCCGGCGAATCGTGGCAGACGATCTCGAACCGAACCGGTGTCAGCGTCAATGAACTGATGGCCGCAAATCCAGGCATGACGACGCCGAAGGGCAAGGTCTTTGTTCCGGTCGCAGGCAACAAGGTCAACGTGACGTCGTATTCGCGTCCGACAAATCAGCCGATGAATGCTCCGGTCGCAAGTAACGTCCGCGTGGTAAAGGCAAAGGCTGGTGACACAGTCGCCAAGGTCGCTGAGCGTTACAACGCAAACCCGACCGAGGTTGCTAAGTATAATGGATTGCTGCCCAATTCGGTTCTGCCGGCCGGTCGCGAGATCAAGCTGCCGACTTCGAAATAAGTAACGAATAAGTAGATCGAATTAAAGCCGGAGCATAAAAGTGCTTCGGCTTTTTTGTGCGGGTAAATTGGCTTGACATCCTTTTCGTCTGTAACTATACTTGTTACAGATATGGCGGCTAACAGTCAATTTGCAATGGCGGTACACATCCTGACGATGCTCGCACGTTCCGGCGACGAGAACGTCAAGTCGGACTGCATTGCCGCCAGCGTTAATACGAACGCGGTGGTTATCCGGCGGATACTCGGTCAGCTTGCTCAGGCAAAGCTGGTCGCGTCGCAGACCGGTGCATTCGGCGGAACCCGGCTTGCCCGCGACCCCCGAAACATAAGCTTGTGTGAGATCTATAAGGCCGTATCGTGCGGCGAAGTGTTTGCCTTGCACGGAAAGTCGCCGAATCAGGATTGTCCTGTTGGGAAGAACATCGAGGCGGTGCTATGCACGCTGCAGAAAGAGATCGACAAGAGCGTGGGCGAGAAGCTGGGACAATACACTTTGCACAACGTTATCGAGCAGATCGAGGGCGTTTACGCTTAAAATTTTTTTGAGCTGATCTGTATCAAAGTAAGTTACAAACGAGCGAACAAGAGGGAGTTATGACAACGCTATTTATAAACTGGACACCGCGGGCAATAGACCTGCTGCGGCTGTTCATGAGATTTATGGGCCTATGACGGCGAAAGATATTGCTTTCGCGTGAGGTGGTAAAGATGAGAGAATTTGTAGAAAGGACGAAGACATATAGCGAGTATCTGGCGATGGTAGATGGACTGCTGGCCGAAGGAAAGACGACCGGGCCCGTCCAGTCCGAAGAAAAGACACGGTTTACCGCACTTAACCGCCAGCGGATGAAACGGCTGGAAAAGACCTTTATGCCGGATAATGCGGCAAATGAGGCTGTCGCGGCACTGAACGTCGATTGGATCTGGTTGGTGATTACCGAAGGCTGGTGCGGAGACGCGGCTCAAAATCTGCCGGTGATCGAAAAGATCGCAGCAGCAAACGATGGAATACGGACGCGGTACGTTCTCCGTGATGAGAATCTCGAGCTTATGGACCAATTCCTGACGAACGGAGCCAGGTCGATACCGGTTCTGATCGGCGTTGATGCCAAATCCTATAAGGTATTGGGCTCATGGCATTCGCGGCCGGCAAAGGGCCAGGAGTATTTTCTTGACCTTAAGGCTCAGGGCCTGACAAAGCCCGAAATAGATGAAAAGATGCAGCGTTGGTACAACGAGGACAAGGGGCGATCGCTGCAGGCGGAATTTGTCGAGTTAACAAGCAATTGGTATAGCGGCGGTGCCCAAATAAGCGTTGCCGCTGGAACGAAATAACAAATAGAGAGGGGATACTACAGTAATGAAATTTGCAGCAATTACCATACTTTCGGTCGCGGCTTTTATGTCGGCTTGTGCGGATCCGGCGGCGAATAAACCCAAGGCAACGACATCAGCACCGAGCACGGCCAACTCGCCGGCTGCGGCGAACGCCAACCCAAGCAGCGTCGATGCAACCAAGGCCGGCGGCACGGCAATAGCTATCACGCCTGAGAATTCGAAGATCGAATTTACCGGTTCGAAGGTCACCGGGAAGCATGACGGTGGATTTAAGAAGTTTACAGGCACGATCGATGTGGTCGGCGAAAAAGCGGAAACGAGCACAGTGAAGATCGACATCGACATGGCGTCTCTTTTCACGGACACGGACGGCCTTACCAAACATATGCTGACGGCGGACTTTTTCGAGGTCGAAAAGTTCCCGAAAGCGACATTTGTCTCGACCAAGATAGTGCCCCCGGCGGGCGGAGCAGGCAGCTTTAACGTAACAGGAGATTTCGAGATCCATGGCGTTAAAAAGTCAATCACATTTCCGGCGACCATTCGCATCAGGCCCGAATTGGTCTCGGTACTTGCCGAGTTTTCGATCAATCGCAAGGATTTCGGCATTATTTATGCCGGCAAAGCTGATGACCTGATCCGTGATGACGTCGTGATCCGCATCGAACTGATGGTAAACAGGACAAAATGAGAGCATACGAAATAACCGAGTTCGGCATAGATAATTTGAAACTGACCGAACGCGAAATGCCGATCGTTGGATCGGACGATGTGCTGGTGAAGATAAAGGCCGTTTCGATAAATTATCGAGATGTGATGGTCGTTTCCGGTACGTACAATCCGCGAATGAAGCTTCCTGCGATACCGTTTTCGGACGCTGCGGGCGAGGTGGTCGAGGTCGGCTCGGGCGTTTCGAAATGGAAGGTCGGCGATCGGGTAATGCCTATATTCGCACAGGGATGGCTCGACGGCGGCCCGAGCGATGCCAAGCGGCGAACGTCGCTCGGTGCGGGTGCCCAATGGGATGGGACACTGCGTGAATATGCAGCCTTCAGCGAGGAAGGCCTCGTTGCCATTCCGGATCATCTTTCGTACGAAGAGGCAGCGACGTTGCCGTGTGCAGCGTTGACGGCATGGCACGCACTGTCGGTTTCCGGCGGACTGAAAGCCGGGGACACCGTTCTGACACTCGGAACGGGCGGTGTGTCGATATTCGCGGTCCAAATGGCCAAGCTTTTCGGAGCACGCGTCATTTCGACATCGAGCAGCGACGAAAAGATTGCCAAGCTCCGGGCTATCGGAGCGGATGAAGTGATCAATTATCGCACTCGTGAAGACTGGGATACCGCCGTACTCGAGTTGACCGGAAAGTCAGGTGTCGATCACGTTGTCGAGGTCGGCGGGGCGGGGACGCTCAGCAAATCAGTCAACAGCGTTAGGGTCGGCGGCCATGTGGCTTTGATCGGTGCTCTGACAGGTGCGGCAAATTTCGATCCGGTCTCGGTCTTTATGAAGACGATCAAAGTGCAGGGAATCTTCGTCGGCTCCCGTCAGATGTTTGAAGACATGAACAAAGCGATCTCGATCAATAAACTCGAACCGGTTGTCGATCGGGTATATGCGTTTGACGAAGCAAAAGCAGCTCTCAAATACATGGAGAGCGGTTCGCATTTCGGAAAGGTAGTCGTAAAGGTATAAAGGGCATAGAGGAGAGTATATGAAGATCGGGGTACTTGGAGCGGGAACGGTCGCTCAAACATTGGCGGCCGGATTTTTGAAGAACGGGCACGAGGTGATGCTGGGTACGAGGGACTCGTCGAAGATCGCCGACTGGCTTCGCGGGACTGGCAGCGGCGTATTAACAGGTAGCTTTGCCGAATCTGCGCAGTTTGGGGACATTGTTTTCCTGAGCGTCAATCAGAACGTCATTGACAGTGCGATCGAACTGGCGGGCAGCGAAAACCTTATCGGTAAGACAGTGGTCGATCTGACGAATCCGATGGATTTCTCGCAGGGAATTCCGCCGCGATTTACCGTTACATACGGCGATTCACTTGGCGAAAAGGTCCAGCGGGCATTGCCGGGATCAAATGTAGTCAAGGCATTTAATTCAATGGGTGCGAACATCATGACCGACCCGATCTTCGACGGTGTTCCGGGAACGCACTTTATTGCCGGAAACAATGCGGAGGCTAAGGCCGAGGTCAAGCAGATCGCCGAGGAATTTGGTTGGGAAGTAGTTGATGCAGGTGAAATAGGCCAGGCGTTCTTTCTCGAAGCGTTGGCGTCGTTGTGGGTAAATTACTCCATCAAAAGCGGCCAGCGTGAACAGGCGTTCAAACTGCTCAGCCGCTGAAATATTAACAAGGTAAACGGGAAACAAGGGGAAAAATGACAAAATTATTTGATAAATTGACTGTCGGCGGGATGGAATTGAAGAACCGAATCGTGATGGCTCCGATGACGCGGAGCCGGGCAAATAACGAAGGAGTACAGCCCGATATCGTTGCTGAATATTATGGTCAGCGCGCGTCGGGCGGGCTGCTGATCAGTGAGGCGACCAACGTTTCGCCGATGGCGAAGGGATATGTCCGCACTCCTGGCATCTATACGCCCGAACAGATCGAGTCGTGGCGAAAAGTGACGGACGCGGTGCACGCTAAGGGCGGAAAGATCTTTATGCAGATCTTTCACACCGGCCGTATCGCACTGCCCGATCTTCTGCCGAATAACAGCCAGCCGGTCGCACCGTCGACGGTCAGGGCAGCGGGACAGAATTACACCGATGCGGGAATGAAGGATTTTGTAGAACCGCGTGCGTTGACCACTGAGGAGGTCAGGCAGACAGTTCAGGATTTTGCGACTGCAGCCAAAAACGCGGTCGAAGCCGGGTTTGACGGCGTCGAACTGCATTCGGCCAGCGGCTATCTGGTGCAGCAGTTTTTGATGAAGCCGGTCAATCTGCGAACGGACGAATACGGAGGCTCGATCGAGAATCGAACGAGATTCTTGCTCGAGATCCTGGACGCAATGTCGGCGGCGATCGGCAGCGAGCGTGTTGGTGTGAAGTTCTCGCCGGCGATGCCGTTCAATGATATAAGCGAACCGGATGCGGACGAAGTTTATCCGTATATCATGGAAAAACTAAACGAACGGGCACTGGCGTACGTCCATGTCGGTGATCACGCAAACGCGGGTTGGCATGAGAAACTGCGTCCGATCTACAAGGGCATATACATCGCTGGTGCAAATTTTGATAAGGCACGCGGAGCAGAATACCTCGCCGACGGAAAGGCGGACGCCATCGCGTACGGTGTAAAATATCTTGCGAACCCGGATCTGCCGGAACGATTTGCGGACGACGCCGAGTTGAATGAGGCGGATCTGTCGACATTCTACACGCCGGGCGAAAAGGGGTACACCGATTACCCGGTACTTGCTCAGGCCGTAGCGGCCGCCTGAGGCGTGCCGGAATTGGAAATTTAGGATAAGAAAAATAGAGGGGAAACTAAAATGGCTGATAGAAAAGGTAATGCGGTTTGGAACGGCGGCGTGCTGGACGGTAAGGGCAAAGTAGCTCTTGGCAGCGGATTGTTTGAAGGTTCGTATTCGTTTGCCACGCGAATGGGCGAGGATCCGGGAACGAACCCTGAGGAATTGCTCGGGGCCTCGCTCGCGGGTTGCTATGCAATGGCGCTGAATGCCGCTCTCGAACGCGGAGGCACACTTCCTAAAGAGGTATCGGCCGAGGCGAATGTCCACCTTGGCAAAGACGACTCGGGTTTTGTGATCAAGGGTATCGACCTCTACGCAAAGGTGTCGGTCGATGGCATCGAGGACGCGGCATTTCAGGAACTTGCTGAAACGGTCAAATCCGCGTGCCCGATCAGCAAGGCCCTCGCTGCAACGAAGATCACGCTACATGCTGAGCTTGTGTGAGAACGATTAGACGAAATGTAGCTTTGCGGTGAGATTCGCAGCTAGGCTATAATTTCAGCATAATATTAGGAGATAACAATGGGAAATTTTGCAAAACAATTAACAGATTCGAGTTTTCAGACGGATGTTCTGGAGTCGGACAAAGCGGTACTGGTCGATTTTTGGGCAGAGTGGTGCGGTCCGTGCCGTATGATCGCTCCGTCGGTCGAGGCTGTTGCCGAAGAGTATGCCGGTAAGGCGGACGTGTTTAAGATGAACGTTGACGAGAATATGACCGTCCCGAACCAGTTCGGCATCCGTGGTATTCCAACGCTGATCGTTTTCAAGGGCGGCCAGGAACAGGAACGCATCGTCGGAGCGGTCACGCGTGAAGCGATCGCGAAGGTCGTTGCGAAATACGTTTAGTTTTTAACGAACGAGATGAAGGCGGCAGGTGAATAGCCTGCCGCCTTTTTGTTTGTGCAAAAAAAGGCCGGGAACGATGTCCCGGCCTCTTTGTTTTAAATTGCTGCTCGAATTAATGAACAGCCCATCCGGCAACCGCGAAGTCACAGGTTCCGACTGTCGGACACTGTCCCCACTCGGTCAGGCCAACTGCTCCATTGCTTGAGTTCAATACCCAGAAGTAGTTAGCGGCCGGATCGGTGCTTCCACGCCAGATCGCAAGATCCGTCTTTCCGTCGCCGTCATAATCTCCCGGAACCGACGAATCGCCGGCTTGGCCCCAGATGGTAAAGCTCGTGGCTCCCGTGCGGGTCAGTATCCAGTGATGTCTGGCATTGGATACCGTGCGGCGTACGCAGAAGTCCGTCTTGCCGTCGCCATCATAATCGCCCGGAATAAGGAAGTCCGAACTGGTGCCCCAGTTGATAAACTCCACTCCAAAACCATTGGATTTAAGCAGAACGAACTGTCCGTTAGCCGGAGCGGTCGGGTCAGTACGCTGAATGCAGAAATCGTTCTTGCCGTCGCCGTCAAAATCGCCGACATACGGGTAGAAAAATCCGTCGTTGCCAAATCCCCACGGGACGAAGGTAACGTTGCCGCCGGGATTTGCATTGCTTCCGCGATAGAAGAAATAGCACTGACCGGCAGGAGCGGCCGCCGCGGGGCAGCGATAAACCGCCACGTCAGCCTTGTTGTCGCCGTCATAGTCACCAACAACGGCCGGGTCGTCACCGGTCTGTCCGAACAACTGCACGTCGACCGTACCCGTCGAGCTACGCAAGATGTAGAACGCGGCCTGCGTTGCTGGTGCCTCTCTCCAGACGGTGATGTCGTCCTTGCCGTCACCGTCGAAATCTTCGGTAACGATGAAGTCGGTTGCTGCATCGCCTAATGGCTGAACGCTGGTCGTTCCCGTGCCATTTATGTTCGAGTACCAATAGATAGTCGGTGCTGCCGGGCTATCGGTCGAGCCTGCGGGGCTACGGCGGCCCTTTACTTCCTGGTCGGCACCGCGAAGCGGCGAGATCAGGCCCTCAGCAAGCGGGGTATTGGTTCCACGAGCAACGATAAAATCCGTCTTGCCGTCGCCGTTGAAATCGGCATTGGCGTCCGCTGCGGTCGCTGGTTGGGCAACGCTTGCCCAGGTTGTACCTACGCGAATACCGTCAAGCTTTATTGTCGGGGCAGTAGCGGTTGAGCCTTGGCGCAACGCGACGGATCCAGGATTAATGTCGCTTGCGATAAAGTCTGGTGCAGAAATCGTAGCTGCCGGTTCTGAAGCCAAGGATGGATTGATGAATAAATCAACCGTATCATTCGTGGCTCCCGCGACGACCGTGTATTTTACGACCATTAAATAAGTAGTATTCAACGAATATGTAAACGGGGTGTACGTAATATCTGCAAGTACAGAAGAAGTTGCCTTGGAGATTCCAAATGCGACGTTATTTCCGGCATCTTTCTTTACATAGACGCGACCACGAAATGTAGTCGAGATCGGGTCAGGGCCAAGATGAAAGAAGTAGCCTCCAATACCAGTCGCGTCTATCGCCGCCTCGGATATATTCACCATATAAGCCGCATAGACGGCACCGGACGACTGAACCGTAAATACTCTATTCACATCTTCGCCGGACGTTGTCATCGATACTTGATTGCCGACGCCCGATGACGGGTAACCGGTGTAGGTCAAGCCGGGACCTTCAGTGGCAATGGCGTTCGTTCCAGCTCCGCTGTGAGCAGTCCATCCGTTTGCCGTCAAAAGACTGCCGGGAGCGTAGGTGAAATTCTCCACCAACAAAGGAACATCCGAAGGGCTCAGACTTCCCGAGACACGACCTTGCTTTTCACTCTGCTTTTGTGCAGACGCAACGTCGACATAATTGAACGCGATGGCCGCAATGGCGATCACTAATGAACCTAAAATCAATCTTCTCTTCATAAACTTCTCCTAAAAAATCAATAACTTTCAGGCACTCCGTGCCACCGTGGCGTGGGTCTCAGGACCGACGCGTTCATCTCACCAAATTACTAACCAATTAACTATTGCTTTCAAAAAGAATAGCATAAAAAAAAGAGATAGCTATGTGCGGCATGCCACGGACGCCGTGAAAAGCATCAAATCTTTGTTACAATCTCTCGTGGTTCGAAAAAGTGGTCAGACTATGCATTATACGGTCTTAATTTTGGCAATCGTGGTTCTTTGCGGTAATTTTTCCGAGATCCCGGCTCAGACGACACCCGGGGAAAAGGAAGACGTGATCCGCGTCGATACTCAACTGGTCGATGTGCCGGTCGCGGTGACCAACACAGCAGGCGTCCCGGTTCGCGGTCTGAAGAGCAGCAATTTTGTGCTCTACGAGGACGGAAAGCGGCAGGAGGTCGTCGATTTTTCGACCGCGTCGGAACCATTTGAGGTGGCTCTGCTGCTCGACACGTCGGGGTCGACGCGGTCTGATCTGCAGCTGATACAGCGGGCGGCGATCGAATTTGTCGGCTCTCTACGGGCCGGCGACCGCGTTTCCGTAACGGCTTTTAAGACCGAACGCGATGATACGCGTGCCTACGCCGTCGCCGATCCGCTGACCGGCCTGACGAGCGACCGTGCGGCACTCAAGGCCGCGATCGAACGGGCGAAGATGAGTGGCGGCACGCCGTATTACGATTCGCTGATCGAGATCGCCGAAAAGGTCTTCCGTGATCCACCGGGCGAAGCGTTTCGCGGACGCCGGGCTTTGGTCGCATTGACGGATGGCGTCGATTCCTCAAGTTCGGCAGACATCGCGGAGATCAAAGAGAAACTCGGCAAGCTCGGCATCATCACCTTTTTCATCAAGGTCGATACGCGTGAATACTTCGAAGAAGGCCTGCTCGGCGATTGCCAGTCGGCCACGCGATTTTCGACGGCACAGATCCGGCGGTATTACCGGACGGTCAACGCCAAGGGCAATTTCGAAAAGGCCGTGACGTTCTGCCAGCTTGGCGAATTTGAGCGGCTGGCCGTGAGCAAAAAGCTCTACGAGATCGCGGACGCCGAGATGAACGATCTTGCAAGAGTCTCCGGCGGCAAGGTCTTTCCGGTGGCGGAACTGAGCGATGCACGCAATGCGTTCAAAGCCGTTGCCGAGGAGATCGGGACTAAATATACGCTCGGCTATTACCCGTCGAATGAAAAGCGTGACGGTGCGTACCGCAAGATCAAGGTCGAACTAAAAGGCGTACCCGCCGGAACGGTCGTGAGAGCACGCGAAGGGTACACGGCCCCCGCAAATTGAACGACAAGCCAACCAAATTGAAAAGACCGGGAGTAATGTCCCGGTCTTTTCATTACAAACAGCTGTTCGAATTAATGAACAGCCCAGCCCGCAACCGCGAAGTCGCACGTGCCGACCGTCGGGCACTGTCCCCACTCGGTTTGGCTAACTGCTCCGTTGCTTGAGTTTAGGACCCAGAAGAAGTTAGCAGCTGAATCAGTGCTCGGTCGCCAGATCGCAAGATCGGTCTTGCCATCCCCGTCATAGTCTCCGGGGACTGACGAATCACCAGTGACGCCCCAAACGGTAAAGCTCGTTGCTCCCGTGCGGGTCAGGATCCAGTGCTGTCTGGCTCCACTGACGGTGCGTCGGACGCAAAGGTCGGTCTTGCCGTCGCCATCGTAATCGCCGGGGATCAGGAAGTCGGAACTGTTACCCCAGTTAATGAACTCGACGCCGAAACCGTTTGATTTAAGCAGGACGAACTGGCCCTGGGTCGGTGCACTCGGATTTGTCCGTTGTATGCAGAAATCGTTCTTGCCATCGCCGTCAAAATCACCAACATACGGGAAGAAGTCGCCTTCTACGCCAAATCCCCAGGGCACATATGTAACGTTACCGCCCGGATTTGCATTGGTGCCGCGATAGAAGAAATAGCACTGTCCGTCGGGTGCGGCAATGCCGGGGCACCTGTAAACAGCAACGTCGGCTTTGTTGTCGCCGTCATAGTCGCCGACAACGGCCGGATCGTCGCCGGTCTGTCCGAACAACTGGACATCGATCGTGCCGCTTGAACTGCGAAGGATGTAGAAAGCGGCCTGGGTTGCAGGTGCCTCTCGCCATACCGCGATGTCGTCTCTGCCGTCACCGTCGAAATCTTCGGTAACGATAAAGTCGGTTGCGGCATCACCGAGCGACTGAACGCTGGTCACACCCGAACCATTAATGCTTGTGTACCAATAGATGGGTGGTGCAGTCGGGCTCACGTTCGAAGTTGCGGTGCTGCGGCGACCCTTGACTTCCTGATCGACCCCAAGGATAGGCGAATTCACTCCGTCAGCCAGCGGGGTATTCGTACCACGTGCAACGATAAAGTCGGTCTTGCCGTCGCCATTGTAATCGGCGTTGGCGTCTGCCGGTGCGGCCGCACCGGTGAGGGTCAACGAAGCGGCGCTGACTGCCCCCGTGTCAGCCGCACAACCGTCGGTTAACCTGAGCGTCCACGTGCCGTTCGATGTCGGGATGCCGGCAAATGCGGCGTTGATATCGGTAGGAGGTTGCGGATTGACCGCTCCTGCGCCACCGGGATTGGTTGTGCGGTAGGTGTCGGGCGCAATTGGAAGAGTGGCAGATGTCTGCGCAGTAGCAGCTTGCCAAAAGCCAGCGGTCACTACCGTATTATCAAAGTTGTACACGCCTCCGAGGTCCGAATTGTCGCCGGCGGCCGTCGCGGTCGTCGCAAGTAGTCTGCCGAAAATCGGGTGGCTGGTGCCGTTTGGGGCGAACAACGTCGCGGTAACGTCACCTGCCCAGCTATGATTGGGGCCGCCGAATGTTATCGACACGTTAACATCGGTCGGCGGTCCACTGATGCCCGTCACGTTGAACACCACATTCAGCGGAGCACCCTGTGTAGGCTGACAACCTGTTGCTAGATCAGGTATCGGACCGACGCCCGCGCCCGGAAATGTCGCAGTCGGAGCCAGCGACGTCGCGACTACTTCGTCCTTCTGTGCAGACGTCGTCGTCGGTACCATAAGTGCCGAAACAACTAACGCAAAACCCAGAACGGTAGCGAGCATAATAGCTCCCTCAATATTTGCAAATGACCTTCTTGATCTCATATCTAGTCCTCTCTATTCCTTCCAATTGAACTCTGGCATACCTGCGCTGACCCACTTAAAACATCTAATGGCCATCGAAGGAACTAAACTTACAACTAAAACCAAAACGTCGATCCATTTTGACCAATCGAATTGCCCGATCGATGACCAGATCTTGCAGCACAACTAAATCGTTTACGGTCATCGACTTACTCACACCCTCATTACGCATAAAGCAAAATGTCTATGAACTTCCGGGATCGAACCCTGCTTTTGATTGAAAGTATCGAAATAATACACACAATCTGCCGAATAATCAACAAAAAGACTGGTTGGTGACATACGTGATCGCAAAGCCCAGATCGATCGGCCTGACGATCTCGATACGACCACAAAACACGGCAAGCTACAGAGTTAAAAAGTGAAATGTGTGAAAATGTGAAAAAGTGGCGATCGAGTCGCCTTCTTAACTTTTTCACGTTTTCACTTTTCCACTTTTTCGCCGTAACATCTTAAGTATGACAACGAAATTTGGACGCGTTTGTTTGGTGGTCTTGGATTCGGCGGGCATAGGCGAGATGCCGGACTCGGCGGCGTGGGGCGATGCGGGAGCTGACACGCTCGGGCACATCATGGCTTCGCGTCAGGTCAATTTGCCGAATCTGCAGGCGATGGGGCTCGGCAATATCAAGCCGCTCGCGGGCATCGCACCCGTCGA
>JAGOBH010000009.1 GCA_017983495.1 Pyrinomonadaceae bacterium
GACGATCAGAGCCATGATGCGCCTGTTGTCCGACACGGTGTTCATCAGGTCAGATGCCATCTGCGAGGCATTGCGGCCCTGCTGGTCGCTTACCCCATGCGGCGGTGCATCAACCGTGGTCGCGGCTTCGTCCGCGGCCTGATTGGCTCCCGCATGAGCATTATCGGCCTGCATGACATAGCTCTTAAATTTCCAGAGGATGCCCACCGAGATGACCATTCCGAAAGCGGCGACGGCAAATGCCGGATGGAAACCGAACTTAGCACGAACGATCTCCATAACGATCGGAGCGATGAAAGCACCGACGTTGATGCCCATATAGAAAATGTTGTAGGCACGGTCCTTGAGGTGGCTGCCCTCGGGATAAAGGTTGCCGACCATGGTCGAGACATTCGGCTTGAAGAAACCGTTACCGATGACCAAACACGTCAGGGCCGCGTAAACCGCCCAAAGTGCCGAGATCGACAGCAGGCCGTGGCCAGCCATAAAGAACACACCGCCGATCATCACAGCCTTACGGTAGCCGGTGATCTTGTCAGCGATCAGACCGCCAATGAGCGGACTCGCGTAAACGAACATCAGGTAATTGGAGTAGAGCGACGTCGCCTCGCTCGCGGTCCAGCCAAAGCCCTCGGTCGGGTCGCGAAGATATAACGTAAACAGTGCCAGCATCGAATAAAAGCTGAACCGTTCCCACATCTCTGTGGCAAATAATACGTAAAGGCCCTTTGGGTGTTTATCCGTTGTGGCGGTAACATTCCCGTTAGCGATCGTTCCTGCGTTTGCGCTCATCGATTTTTTATCCCTTAGTTGTTTAAATTATGAGAAGAGTTAGGCAAAATATAGCAGAATTGTTACGTAACTAAAAGGAAATGTGTGAGGAAAAGCTCTTTCTTAGCTCTTTGCGTTCTATAATTTACGGCTAATACAGGCCGAATGCGTGATACGATCTGAGTCTTTGGTTGCAGGCCAGGGGCACATACGGAAGGTTAAACCGTCAGAAATCGACTTTTGACGAATCAACACAGGAGGCGAACTTACGATGCTGTTTGTTATTTTGGCGATTTGGTTTGGCTACAAAAAGGCACGTGACACCGGCCGGAACCCATACCTCTGGGCGGCGATCTGCGGCGTGAGTTTTATCGGCGTGCAAATGTTGGTTGGCTTGGGTGCCGGAGTGTTCGTCGGACTTGGGATCGCATTTGCCGGCTGGGACGAGGGCGTTTATGACCAGTATTCGTGGCTGATCACGATCGTCGCTATCGCCGCTAGTTTTGTCACGCTGTTTCTTCTCTTCAAATATCTTGACCGCATTCCTGCAGCGGAAACGGCATCTGAACCGCCGCCGCCACCGACGTTCAACGTTGATCCTGAAAACTAATGCAAGAATTCGACAAGATCGGGGACGAGATCGAAGCCATTTGGCGTCGCGAGAACTATGACGAAGCGTTGTTTCCGTCGATCGCGGCCGAGGCTCTGAAACGCTCGTCGATACCGCAACACACAGACGTCTGGAAGGTCGTCGAGTGGTGTATAGCCCAAGCGGAACTACCGCGACAGCGTGATCTGCCGGGGAAATTTGGCGACCCTCCGGTGACGGTTTACTCAGGCCCGCGATTTCACATCGACATCTATTTTTGGTTCGAAGGGACGACGGCGATCCACCAGCACGGATTTTGCGGAGCGTTTCAGGTGATGCACGGGTCGAGCATACATAGTTGGTATGAGTTTGACTCTGAACGTTCAATCAACACGTTTGCCCAAGTCGGGCAGATGAAACTTAGGTCCTGCGACCTGCTGCAGGTTGGCGATGTTCAGCAGATCCTGGGCGGCAAAGCCTATATTCATTCGCTGTTTCATCTCGATCAGCCGTCCGCGACGATCGTCGTTCGCACGGACCGCTCGCCGCTCGAATTGCCGCAATACAGCTACTACAAGCCGAATCTCGCCATCGACCCGTTTTTTGAGCAGGAGACTGTGATCAAAAAGACGCAGCTTGCCGGAGCCCTGCTGAGGGCAAAGCATACGGACGCCGAACGCATTATCGGCGCGTGGCTGGCGGATTGTGACTTTCAGACGACGTTCAACCTGCTCACTTCGCTCAGGCACCTGCTGCGCTCCAATCAGCTTGACGAGCTTTTCAGGCTGAGCGAACCGGAATCGCGGTTTGAGCACTATCTTAAGATCGCCGAAGAGCGTCACGGCAAAGACGTTTTCCGTCCCGTTTTTCGCCAACAGGATCTACTCGATGACATTCTGAAACGGCGAAGCCTGATCACAAATGCAGATCTCAGGTTCTTTCTGGCACTGCTGCTGAATGTCGAGGGAAGCCAGCGGATATTTGGCCTCATCAAACAGCGTTCCCCGGACGCCGACCCGCTGGAAAAGGTGCTCGATTGGACCTACGATCTCGCAAATTCACGCATCGCCGGCTCGGAACGCTCGAACGTGCTCGGGATAAACGATTTTGGAGACGTCGATCTGTTCGTTCTGGAGCAAGTACTGAAAGGCCTTGAGGGCGAAGAGATCGCTGCTGCATTTCGTGCGGATTTTGGCGAAGCAGCTGACACAAGCTCGCTCGCGGAAAAGGAGAACGTCATTCGCCGGGCCCCGGTCTTTGCACCGCTTTTAGCCTAATTTGGATCACACCGCACAAATCGGTTTGCGGGAAAAAATAGAATAATTTAGACTAATTGAGTTATGCCCTTGTAGCTCAACGGTTAGAGCAGCGGACTTGGGAAGGTTGAGATCTAAGTGGAAAAGCTTGGGTTATGGAGTTCAGCGTGACAATTTAGACATAGAAGCATGCATTTTTCAGCTTCTGCAACTAAATTTTTCCATGAACTATTGGAACAGCGACGAATATCGATCTGGAACAATTTGTTTTTCGGATCGTTGTGATGAAAGCAAAGTGCTGCGTTGTTTTTGCGGTAACCGCAAATTTCGCAACACCCACCTTTCATTTCGATAAGTTGGGATTTCCGTTCATAGCCTCGGCGTTGCTGAGAAGCGTAGTTTTGCTGTTTGTTGTTAATAAATGTGAGTTTGCATTTAACCGAACAATACTTGCTTTGCTTACCGGCTAGGCTAGAATTGCAAACTAGACACGCTTTTTTCATACGATCTCAACGCAATGGGTTGCTAATTTGTTATCAATAGCATTTTAGTAGAATCTGTTAAATTCGGGGAAGCCTAAACATCATTCGATGCATGGTAATCCCGAGCCAAGCCGGCAACGTGCCGGAAGGTGTAGAGACTTGACAGCAGACTCGTAAAGAGAAGAGAAAGTCCAGACCACAAACCTGAAAGGGGCGTCGAAAGGCGTAGTTGGTAAGCATAATCCGTTGGTTGTAGGTTCGAATCCTACCGAGGGCATACTTACTTTTCTTGTTCTTCTGACTTATTTCCTAATTCCAAACCGAAACGTAAGTCCGACGCTTGCCGTGAACGGATAGCCCGGTGTTGCATGGATACGGGACGCTATGTCGCACGTTCCGCAGGTTCTCGATTCAAAGTAGTTTTGCGTTTCGTAGTATTTCTTGTTGAGGACATTATCGATCGAGAAATTTAGATCTACCCATTTTCTGAGCCGTTTTGAGATCGCGAAATCGACAACATCATTGCCACCGGCACGGATCGTCCGGTCGTCAGGATCAAGGCGATAGCTTGAGATATGCCGCCACGTCAATGACGAGTTGAAGCCGCGAAACTCGGCAAGAACGAGGCCGCCGTTGGCGACGAGATGGGGGGCACTATCGACGATCACGCGTTCACCCAACGCCGTCCGCTCGCCGCGATAAAATGCACTGATGACGTTCGTCGCTCCTGCGTTAAGGCTTAGATTCTTAAATAATCGAACAGACGTGCGAGCCTCAAAACCATATGAGCGTGTTGGTCCGAGGAGCTCGATGCTGCCGTCGTCCGGAATGTAAACCTGTTCATTTGAGCGGTCGATGAGAAACGCGCTGAACACACCGGAAACTCTCGATCCGTTATATGACGCTCCCGTTTGATAAAAATCGGTCAGAGAGACCATTCGCGCATTTGGTTCTCGGATCACGCTGCGGGCGTCTTGCGACGAAATTCCCCGGCCATAATTAGCGTAGAGGCTGATCGGAGTGTTTTCCCACGGCGACCACGCAACTGACAGTTTCGGCTGAAACTCACCCTTGCCCTGTTTTCCGATCAGATCGGTTCGCACGGCTCCCAGCTCAAAACCATTCACATCATAACTGAAATAGTCGTACCGCAGACCCATTTCGATTCGAAGATGTCCGTGCAAAAATGACATCGCGTTTTGCAGATAGCCGGCATAATTATTGATATTAGCCTTTGCTGAAGTAAGCAGGACGTCCGGATTTGCCTCGTTGCCCGGAAGAAACTTCCGGTTCGGGTTACGGCCGACCGACGGATATAGGCCGACGTTGACCTGGTTGGCGTGAACATTTGCACCGATAGTCAGCAGAGAATATGACCCAAATGCCTTGTACGGCTTCAAATATTGAAAGTTTGCGGCCTCCTGAAGCCGGGAATCGTGCTGCTGGATCTCGTCGCCGAAAGTCGGGTCAGCGGCGAAAAACGTAAAATTTGAGAAAAGATCGAACAGCGATCTCCCGATATAGGTATCTGCCTTGATCGTTTCGCCTGAAGCAAGTTCCTTACGAAAGTAGATCGCACCGGTTCCGATCCGCACTTTGCCGCCGTTGTCGGGATCTATGTATCCAAAGCGATCCAGTTCGCCGCTCGCCACCAGGTCTAGCGGGATCTGGCCCGACGAAGTAAAATCATTTCGCCCGAAATTGAATTTTAATCCCAAGGCCTGCTGTTCGCTGAATTTATGCGTGAAATTTCCGGACAAGTTATCGCGACGATATTTTAGCGGATTTATAAACGGGCCATCGGTATAACTTGGTTCGTAAGCAATAAATGCATCTGTGTTCTTCCAATTTGGCGAATAGGCGAAAAATCCGCGAAACGTGTTGTTCACTCCGCCCTGTACCCGTGCGGTAAAACTATTTGGCAACGATTCTTTTTGCCTGATCTGGACAACGCCAAGTCCGGAAAAATCGCCATATGCAGCCGAAAAGGGGCCGTTTATGATGGACACGTCCTGCACGAGTTCCGGTGACAGGGATTTCAGAGCACCGAGATAACCCTGGCCGTGCCCCTGCGTGCCCTGATTTTGCTGTATGTTATCGACAACGATCTTTACGCCGCCGCCAACACCGCCATGATCGGTATTAAATCCGTATCTCCTCACCTCGAGTGATTTGCCGCCGCCTTCGTGCTGGCCGGCGTTGATACCGGCCCCAAGAGTCTGCAGCAGTTGATCGTCGCGGGCAAAAAGATCGTTCTTATAGACCGCGTCATTTCTGGTTTCGATGTCGGGTGTCAGTGCATCGTCGCGAATGGTTATACTTTCATTTATGGGCGCGATCGTGTATGTGATCTTTGCCTGAATGTCGGCGATATTATCCGTCGGGCCATAAAGGAGCGTCACGGGTGCGATATTTTTGCCGGAGATTTTTACAATTACAATCCCGGTTGGAACGTTAAGTGAAAATCGCCCCTCGCTGTCGCTAACAACATTGTGTTTTCGGCCGTCGGCCTCAACCTCAATATTCACTCCGGGAACAAATTCAAACTGCGAGGTCACAGCGGTTCCGGCAAGTCGTCGCGATTCCTGTGAGAGTGCCGGGTCGCTGAGTGCAAGCAGCGCCAGAACCGCCAAACCCAAAATGCGTATCGACACCGATCTCGACATAGTGAAAATCCCTCCGCTCAATGCCATCAACACGGCGGATTTGATAGTAACACGATTTTTCATATCGTGCCACCACTAATTTCCGGTGCTGATCGTTCGTCACTCATAAGAGGGGGAAATTTGTTTGAATTGGTTAGGCAATTGCCGACGAAGGAAGTGTTAGAAAGAGCTTGCCGTTTTTGATGCCTTTAAGACAAAGAAGTCTATCAGACAACTCAGTGATCCTGGCAATCGGTCCCCGAACGGCCAGTATTTCGAGGCAGTCGTCGTGGTTTACATGAAGATGCATGACGGACAGAATTATCGAATGCTCGACGTGCTGAATATCGGCCATTTCATGCTGTAGATTTGCGGCATGGTGGTCATAGACCAGTGTAAGGCTTCCGATCACATCACCGGCTTCTTTTAAATCCTCGAGCTTTGCCTTTATCAAAGCTTCGCGCATCAGATCGCGAAGAGCTTCAGATCTAGTGTCATATCCCTGCGTAGTGATCAGATTATCAAAACTGACTAACAGATCGTCCTCGACACTAACGCCAAATCTCGTCAATTCACTCATAGTTCAAACCTGGGCACGCACCCCAAAATGTTAGTTTACTAGTCGCCATAGCCCCGAGTACGTTTAGTATTGAGGTTATACCTTTTGAATGATCAAGTAAATCTTGCTAATATCGTCGAAAGTAATGACGAAAGGGGCTACCAATCCATCGAAATTCGGACGACTCGCGAATCGCGGCGTCCTTTTGTTTGGACTGATAAGCGTCCTTTTCTGTTCGATTTCGTTGGCTGGTTTGGGGTCAGATCGTTCCTCTGACCTGGTTTTTTGTCCATTGCAGAAACAGTGGGTGAAGCGTCTTGAGCCTGAAAGAGTAGTACGTCGGGAGCCTTTGACCGACATTTGTGCCCCGAAGAAAGACAAAACCGTCTTCCTCGAAAAATTGCTCGGTTCGTTTCGGTCAAAGATCGGGATCTACAAAGCGGCAAATATCGGCGAGCTGTTTTTGAACTACAAGGCGAAAGGTAACGGAGCGTTTTCTGAATTACCGAGTTCGCCGCCGGAGCGCAAAACGCCCTTGTTTGTTGTTGATAAGGTATTGAGCGGCTCCGTAGCGAATCGTTTTGGTAATATCGCAACGATCGTTCAGATCTTTTCCCTTGAACATCTTTCCCGACCGCCCACACAGACGGCCAAATCTCATTTTTCTCCCGCATTGTTTAGTGATCTTGAATCGGTTTCGACCTCGACAAGCCCCCGCGGCCCACCCATGGCTTAATTAAAATTGATCAATCGAAGCAATTTTTCGGCAACGCAAGTATGCAGTTGCCTGATTACATTTGTTTGCCTCGTCCGGAAGGGATCATGCCTCGTCTGGACGGACAGATAATGAACAATTAACTCGAATCGATATTCCGGTTTTTTGACTCCGTGCGGTGTCTAATGCCAACACAGACCCGCCCGGCATACCGTAAAACTAAATTGCATAGCCCCTCACAAGGCCGCGCGGAGTTCCCCACGGGGAGCGGAAACCGGAGATCGTGTATCGGCAGGAAATGCCACGAATCGAAAGGAGATATCACTATGGGAAAGGTATTGACCGTAATTATTTATATTTTGGGCGGCTTGACTGTCGCATTTGCTCAGATGCAGCCAGTCAGCATCAAATTTCAGGCGGTCGTCGGAACGACGCCATTCAGTTGTTCTGAAACGTACGAGATCGGTTCCACGCATTCGAAAACGACCGTTTCGGATTTCCGATTCTTTGTACAGGATGTGGTTCTGGTGGACAACAAAGGTAAGGATATACCAGTAAAACTTACGAACGAAGGTAAATTCCAAACGGAGGGCGTGGCTCTGCTCGATTTTGAGAATGGTATAGGAACGTGCAAAAACGGCACTCCGGAGCTCAACACAACGATCCGCGGCGAGGTGCCAAAGGGAAAATATACCGGGCTGAAATTCAAGATCGGGGTGCCCGAGGAGCTAAACCACCTCGACCCGACAAAGCAGCCTTCACCGCTCAATATCACTCGGATGATGTGGTCGTGGCAATCGGGCTACAAGTTCATTCGTATCGACACCAAGACTTCGGGCAGGCCAAACGGCTATGTCCTTCACCTGGGAAGTGCCGGATGTAAGACAGACGCCAATGGACAGACCACGTGCGAGAACCCCAACCGACCGGCGTTTAGTTTCTCGAAATTTGATATTGCGAAGGACGTGGTAAACGTCGATCTAAAGGCTCTATATGCGTCAGCAAATGTCGATATCAATCAGGAAAAGACGGCAGCCGGGTGTATGTCAGCTCCGGATGACACCGATTGTAGATCAGTGTTCCTGAATCTCGGACTCGCCTTTGGTGACGCAAAACCGTCCTCGCAGACTTTCTTGCGGGTCGACAAAATGCCGAAAGGCTCAGCCGGAATTGGCACAAAGAGGTAATTCAATGAAAAACGGGAAGATCGTAAAAGTGTCTTTCGTACTGATCTTTGCGGCATTTGGTGTATTTCTTTTGTACTCGCGATCGCCACAGGCTAAAGCTCAGACGAAGGCACCGGGGTCTCCATACGATTGGCGGCTACCGAAAGGGTTTCCCGTGCCACAGGTGCCTGCTGACAATCCGATGACGGCGGCCAAGGTCGAACTTGGCCGTCATCTCTTCTACGACAAGCGGCTGTCGGTAAATGAAAAAACGTCATGTGCGACCTGTCATTTGCAGGAAAGAGCATTTACCGAAGACAAAAGCCTTTCGGTTGGAACGACTGGTGAAGTACATCCGCGAAATGCCATGGGACTAGCCAATGTCGCATATGCGGCGTCGCTCAACTGGGCAAATCCATCGGTAGTGCTGCTCGAGCGCCAACCGCTGGTGCCGATCTTTGGCGAGATCCCGGTCGAGATGGGCATGGCTGGAAAAGAAGATCTTCTGATCTCGCGGATAAAGGCCGAGCCGCGATACGCGAAGCTTTTCGCCGAGGCGTTTCCAGAGGCCACATACAAGATCACACTAAATCAGATAACCCGTTCGATCGCATCATTCGTTCGGTCGCTGATCTCAGGCAACTCTCCCTACGACAAATACAAGTTCGAGAAGCAGGCTGACGCGATCACAGATTCCGCAAAACGCGGCGAACGTCTGTTTTTCAGCGAACGGCTCGAATGCACTGATTGCCATACGGGATTTAATCTGTCGGGCACGTCAAACTACGTCGGTAAAGCGGCGGAAACGACGGAGTTTCAGAATAATGGCATTTACAATATTGACGGCAAAGGCGGCTATCCTAAGAATAATACGGGACTGTTTGAGTTCACACAGGAAGCCGAGGATATGGGTAAATTCAAGGTTCCGACCTTGCGTAATATCGAGCTCACCGCCCCTTATATGCACGATGGCAGCATCGCGACACTCGAGGATGTGATCGAGCATTACAAAGCAGGCGGCCGCACTATCAAAGACGGACCGAACAAAGGCGTTGGCAGCGACAATCCCTTCAAAAGCGGCTTTGTTCGCGGATTTAACCTATCCGGTCAGGAAAAAGCCGACTTGATCGCGTTTTTGCGAAGCCTGACCGACACTCAATTCATCACGGATCCGGGATTTGGCGATCCGTGGAAAAAGTAAAACTATGAAAACCAAACTTTTGATCTTATCGATCCCTTTTATCTTCGTCACGATATTCAGCGGCTGTTCGACCGGAAACGTAGCCAATCTGAATGCCGACCTGTTTCGGCAAACATACAAGTCGAAGGGAGTGATCCGAAACGTGGATCCGGCGGCAGGAACTGTGACGATCGATCACGAGGACATTCCTGGATATATGACAGCGATGGAAATGACCAACCCGGTAGCCGATCCGTCACTGCTCACAGCCGTCAAGGCCGGCGACAAAGTCGATTTTGAGATCCTGCGGGACGGATCGAAAATAACATTCACGAAATTTACTAAGACGGGCGAGACCAAGATCATTGACGGTGCAGCTATTTTCGCCGCTAATTGCGCCGTTTGCCACGGCCCTAAGGGCGAAGGCGAAAAACGCGGAATTCCGCTGATCTCGGGCCACGCGCTTGACCATACGGAGAAGGATTTTATCGAGCGAGTGCGAAACGGCAAGGAAAACCGGATGCTGCCATTCAGAGACAAGCTATCTGAAGACGAGATCGCCGCGGTCGTCACATATGTCCGTACCGTGCTGCAGGCGGGGCTCATAAGCGACCCGAAAGAGGGTCACAAACATTAATAACACTTGATTTTGCTAACAAAAAAGAGGCTTCGAAAAGCCTCTTTTTTTCATTGTGTGTGCGTCCGTTATTGCTTAGGAGCTTAGGCCTTTTTCCCGGCAGCATTACAGCACGGGCAGCTATGGCTTTTACCGTCGGCCATTTTCATGTCGTGGTCCATCGCCATTTTGTGCTGGCCATCACCAGCTTTCATATCGTGTTTCATGCCTTCGCCCATTTTATGGCCACCAGCATTCATCATCGGGCAGGATTCGCCATCGGCCATCTTGCCGTCCGCCATCTTCTTGTGTTGCTCGGCCATGGCTCCATCCTTTTTCATCATGTCGCACGAATGCTCGCCGTCGGCCGACATCGCCATCTTGTCGCCCGATTTTGCGTCCTTTGACTTCATCGGGCATGATTGGGCACCGTCTTTGCAGCAGCATTCGTGGCCCTCAGCCATGGATTTGCCATCTTTTGACTTCATTGGGCACGAATCGCCCTTTCCGCAGCAACCGGCAGCAGAGTTAGTTCCGGACGAACTGACGGCATAGGCGACAACGCCAAGACCGAGAAGCAGCGAGACTACGATAAGTAAAAATAAATTCCGTTTCATAAAGATCTTCCTCGTACTCAGTTGCAAATCTACAACGCAGTGATATTAACATATCCGATGTTCCCGCAATGTGACGCATGTCACGGCGGCACCGGTACAACTAATTCGGATCTTGCTTCAGCAGTTCGGCACGAAGCAAAAAACTGCCTTCGGTGACGACCCGATCACCGACATTCAAGCCCTCTAAAACGGTGAACCGTCCGTTGTTTTCGGCTCCAAGACGAACCGTCTTCACCGTAAAGACGTTTGGCTTGTCGGTGGCGATAAATACCACCTTGCGGCCGCCGAGGTCCTGTACGGCACCGGCCGGAATGACCGGCATCGTACGCTCAGCCGTTCCCATCGAACCAAACGCGACATTCACATACATGCCGAGTTTGATCGCGCGATCCGGGTTATCAAGCTCGACGCGAACCTGCGCGGTACGTGTTTCGGGGTTGATGTTCGGGTCGATGTAAGTCACCTGTCCGCGAAACAGACGACCCGGATACGCATCTGTCGTAACGCTTGCACCGCTGCCGGTTCGTAGCAAGCCGATATCCTTTTCGTACACCTGAGCGATCACCCAAACGCTCGAAAGGTCTGTGACACGCATCAACTCTTTGTTCGGCTCGACCACCATTCCCTGATTGACGTCGCGTTTTGTGATCGTACCGATTACCGGTGCCGTGAGACTGATCTCGGACGTGATCTTAGACGGTGAACGAAGGTTATTAACACGTGACGGCGAGATTCCGAGCAGGATCAGGCGTTGCCGTGCGACGGTAAGTTCCGATTCGGCCGTTTGGCGCCTGACTGCCGCCTGCTCAAATTCGCCGCGGCTGACCGGGTTAATGTCGGCGACCTCGACAACTCGTGCATATCGCCTCTTTGCCTCCTCGTTGTCTGCCTCGGATGTGCGGAGTTTCGTCGTTGCCATTTCCAGTTCCTCGCGGCTCGCGGCGCCGATCTTGACCAGATTCACCGTTCGCTCGTGACGTTTCTGGTTTTCGACGAGCTCGGCCTGTACTGTCTTGAGCCGTGCCAGCATTTGATCGACGTCGGTATTGCTGACCGGACTGAGTTTGACGAGCTTAGCAGTCCGCTCGTAGTTCTGCCGGGCAGTTTGGGCATCGGTCAACAAGGCTAGATAGCGGGATTGCGAAGCGGCAAGCTCGTCACTAAAGATCACTGCGACCGGGCTGCCGCGGCCGACGCTTTCGCCAAGTTCGCCGCTCACGCTGCGAATAATGCCACCGACCAGCGAAATTACAGGCGTTTCCTTATACGCGTTTGCCTGCACCACGCCGGTGGCCGCGACGCTCATCGCCTCGTTAGAAAGAGTTTCGCCGACGGCCTCAATCTTAAGGCCGATCTTTTCCACCTGGTCCGGCAGGATCGTTATCGTCTGGTCGCCTGCAGTCGAAGACGACTGCTGACTGCTGTTATCGCCGAATGATACAGTTCGCGGTGCCGGCAGAGCCTCGCCCTCGCCGCTCGTGCCGCGGAAATACCAGAAGAACGCAGCTCCCACGATCACGACCGCGACCGACGCGGCAGCTATGATGAGCGGCTTTCGGTTCGATCTACGCCGCTCCGTCATTTCGGTTCCCTCGTTCATTTCGTCGTTAGTTTCGTCGCTCATTTCTTTTTCAATTCCGGTGCGTTCACCGCCCGCAACATTTCAACATGCGCCGAATATGTCTCAAATTCGGCCTCGATCAACTCATTTTCCACTTCCAGAAATCGGCGTTCTTCGGCAATATAATCGAGCAAACTGCGTGCTCCGAGCTCGTATGTCTGCCAGATGACCTGCAGGTTGGCGTTTGCCTGATCGCGGACGCCGCCCTGGAATATCGACAACGAGCGGGCCGCACGATTATATTTGGCGATCGACGACGCAACTTCCCTGCGAATTGTCAGTTCGCCAAATTCGATCCGCCGGATGGCCGCCTCGCGTTCAAACGTCGCCGCCTCGACCGCACCCTGATTTCGATTTCGCACCGGAAGATCTATCTCGATGCCAAAGGTAAAAACGTTCGAGAGCATCTGGATCGGCCGCAGCATTCCCTGCTCGTCATAACCGCTGAACGGAAATCCCGCGTCCATTCGCTGATAGCCTGCCGTGACGCCGGCGTCGATCCTCCCCTCCGATTTTGTCTGCTCGATCTTTGCGGCAGCGAGAAGCTCGAATGAACGGGCTCCCTGCAGGTCGGGCCGATCCCTTAGTGCCCGCTCGGTCAATTCGGCGGCCTGCGGCGGCGGTGCGATCATGTTTTGAAAATCTCCGCGAATACGCAGTATCTGTTCGGGCTTCATTCCCAACATGTTGCGAAGCTCGAACAACGCCGCCTCGACCTTGCCCTCGGCCCCTTCACGGATCGACTGCAGCCGATTGACCTCTACAAGAAATATCTTCTGCTCGAGCGGAGCGATCTTGCCCTCAGTCACGCGTTCGGTGACGAGTTGATACCCCTCGCGGGCGGCGGTCAGAGTTTTCTCGGTGACGTCCAATTTTCTGATCGCCGCCAGAGCCTCGCCAAATTTCAGACGTACGTCCGCAGCCATAATGCGCTCTTGATTGGCGAGATCGAACTCACGAACCTCAAGTTCACGCTGAGCCACCGCGATGCGTGCCGCCCGCCGTCCGCCGAGCTCGAGCGGCAGCATGACCTCGGCCATTCCCGATTTGTCCGGACCACCTATCTGCTTGGTGCCGCTCGCCGAGAGCTTTGGATTGGCCCTCAGGCGAGCCTGCCGTATCATCGCACGGCTGGCGTCGACCTCGCTCCGGATCGCAAGCAACTCGCCATTATTCGCAAGTGCCAGCGCGACCGCGTCGTCCGCCGTCATTCCGCTGACCGGGTCGAGATAACGGGTAATGTCTCCCGCCGAAGCGGACATCTGTGCTTGTGCAAAAACGGGCGCCGCTACCGGCACGGCCGACAGCAGCAGTGTCAAAATCAAGGTTATGTTCAGCAGCTTTCGATACATTTGATCAGCGCACGATCAACTTGCCGCGCATCATATTCATCCCGCACGTGAAGCCGAATTCTCCCGACTTTTTCGGTGTAAAACTAATTACGACCGGCTCGTTTAACGGTAAATTTCGGTTTATTCCGTACGCCGGAATCACGACTTCCGTTGCGCAGGTTGCGTCTGTTTGACGTAAAAAAGTAATGCGTGTCAAAACGCCGCGACGAAGTGTGATACCTGTCCGTGAATAACCCTGATCGGTGATCAAAACTCGCGCCGTTTGGACTCCTGATTTGACGGTGCGGCTCTTTGTTTGCGCATGCGCCGCAAAGTTCGTAAAAAAGAATAAAGACGCACCGAACGATAAAACAAATACTGTTTTAGAAATGCTTTTTAACTCGATCCGTTTATTGAATTTCATATTCTATTCTCCTCTCTAAGTTCTTTCTTTAGCTCGCGTTCCCGCAGCCAGTAGAAAATCACCGGCGTTACGATCAGCACATGCAGCAGGCTGGATACCATACCTCCAAAAACCGGCGTCGCCAGCGGCTTCATTACTTCAGACCCAGCGCCGGTGCTCCACATGATGGGCAAGAGCCCGACAACAATGGTCATTACGGTCATGACTTTGGGACGAAGACGAAGAAGAGCTCCTTCGGTGACTGCTTCGAGCAGCGATTCCCGGTCGAGCTGTCCGAGCTCCTCCGTTTTACGTTTTACCGCCTCTTCGAGATAAACGACCATTACAATTGTCGTCTGCACAGCCGCTCCGAAAAGCGCAATAAAGCCAACCCATACCGCGACCGAAAAGTTGTACTGCAGCATCCAGAGCAGGTAAAAACCGCCGGTCAGAGCGAACGGCACGGCAAGCAGAATATGGGCCGCTTCGAGAAAGGAGTGATAGGTAATATAGAGCGTGGCAAAGATGATAAGCAGGACGACTGGGACCACGATCATCAACCGCTTGCGGGCCCGCTCCTGATTTTCGTATTGGCCGCTCCAGGTGATGTAATAACCCGCGGGCATTACCACCTTTTCGCGAATCGCCTCCTTGGTCTCATCGACGAAACTTCCGATATCACGGCCGCGAATATTGAGCAGGACCGTACCCCGGAGCAGGCCGTTTTCGCTTTGGATCATCGACGGCCCTTCAACGGTTCGGATCTCGGCAAGCTGCGACAGCGGGATCGACCCTCCGCCCGGAGAACTTACCGGGATCTGGCCGATCGCGGTCGGTGTCGAGCGAAACTCCGGTGCGTAGCGTACGCGAATGGGAAACCGTCGGCGCCCTTCGATCGTCACGGTCAGATTCGTTTCACCGATGCCTTTTTCGATCACATCCTGAATAGTCGAAACGTCGATGCCGTACCGGGCCGCCGCCGTGCGGTCAATATCGATATCGATGTACGGTGCTCCGCCGATCCGCTCTGGATAAACGTCCGCCGCGCCGGGCACATCCTTCACCACCGCCGCAATCTGCCTCGCTGTTTCCTCCAGAGTATCGAGGTCGTTGCCGAAGATCTTGATGCCGACCTGCGAGCGGATACCGGTAGCAAGCATTTCGATGCGATTGATGATCGGCTGCGTCCAGATGTTTGTGACGCCCGGCATCCGCGTCGCTTCGTCCATTTCGGCGATCAGTTTCTCCCGCGTCATCCCGTCACGCCACTGATCTTCGGGCTTCAAATGGATGATGGTTTCGTTCATGTTTATCGGCGAGGGGTCGGTCGAGGTTTCGGCACGTCCGGCTTTCCCGACCGCCCATTCAACCTCGGGAAAAGCTTTCAAAATCTCGTCTTGCTTGCTCAGGATCCTGGTCGCCTCGTCCAGTGAAATTGCCGGGTCGGTCACCGGCATGTACATCAGGTCGCCTTCGTTCAACGGGGGCATGAACTCGCTGCCGATCTGAGTCGCGACAACCATCGCTCCCGAGAAAAACGCCAGAGCGAGCAAAACCGTAGCGATCCGATTCCGAAGAGCAATGATGAGCAAGGGCTTGTACACTCGCCGCAAAAAGCGCATGATCGGATTCCACTCTTCGGGCCGCAGTTTTCCGCCGAGCAGATAGCCGCACAGAACGGGGATTAGCGTGACAGCGATTATCGCCGCCGCGATCATCGCGAAGGTTTTCGTGAAGGCGAGCGGGTGAAAGAGCTTTCCTTCCTGTCCCGTTAATGCGAAGACGGGGACAAAGGCGATAACAATGATCGCTATCGACGCGACGATCGGGCGCCCGACCATCTTCGTCGCTTCCAGCACTATCTCCCAAACACGCTTTCTGTCGGAAAAGCTCACTCCCTCCTTCTCGATCGCCCGATACGCATTTTCAGTCACGACGATTCCAGCATCCACGAGGTCTGAAACCGCGATCGCGATACCGGCAAGCGACATGATGTTTGACGTGATCCCAAAGATATACATCAAGAGGAACGCGGCAAGAGCGGCAAGCAAAAGAGGTATCGTAACTATCAGGGTCGAACGAAAATGAGCGAGAAACAGCAGATTTACAAGTGTTACGAGAATGAACTCCTCGGTCAGCGCCCATTTGAGCGTGTCGGCTGTACGGTTGATCAGATCGGTACGGTCATAAAATGGGACCAGCCGAACGCCCGGCGGCAGTCCGGGTTTGATCTCTTCGATCTTTTTCTTGACGTTCTCGATCGCCTCGAGCGCACTGATGCCGTAGCGCATGATGACGACGCCACCGATCGCTTCCTTGCCGTCTTTATCAAGCGAGCCGGTGCGGAAGGCGTTTCCGAGTTTGACCTCGCCGAGATTTCGGACGTAGATGGGAGTCCCGTTCTGAGAGCCGACGACGATATTCTCGACATCCGCGACGGATTCGACCAACCCTATGCCTCGGACAACGGCCCATTCGCCGCCCTGTTCGACGACGTTGCCACCGACGTTGTTATTCGACCGCTCGACCGCCTCGACCACGGTCGATAGCGGCAAATTGTAAGCCCGGAGCTTATTCGGATCTACGTCCACCTGATACTGCTGGACAAAGCCGCCGACCGTTGCGACCTCGGCAATGCCCGGCGTTGAATTAAGCTGATAACGCACGAACCAGTCCTGTAGCGTGCGCAGGTCGCGGAGGCTCATCTCGTCCGATTCGAGCGTGTACCAAAATACCTGGCCAAGACCGGTCGCGTCCGGGCCGAGCGTTGGCACGACGCCCTCGGGCAATTGTTTCGTGACAAGATTGAGCCGCTCCAGTACTCGTGTCCGCGCCCAATAGAGGTCAATATTATCTTCAAAGATAATATTG
Organism: Pyrinomonadaceae bacterium; assembly: GCA_017983495.1. Lineage (GTDB taxonomy): Bacteria > Acidobacteriota > Blastocatellia > Pyrinomonadales > Pyrinomonadaceae > OLB17. The sequence goes on from JAGOBH010000009.1 coordinate 16,823, forward strand.
ACCATCGAGAAGCTAAAGGCGGAACTTGCCCTGACGGTCCGAACTCCCGGCAGCCCTTGAAGGCTCGTCACAAGAGGATAAGTCACCTGGTCCTCGACCTCTAGCGGCGAACGCCCGGCCCAATCGGTAAAAACTATGACCTGGTTATCCGAAAGGTCAGGGATGGCATCGATCGGCGTCTTTACAAGCGCGTAATAACCCGCGATCGCCAGTGCAATGTAAATCGCAATTACGATGACGCGGTTCTTGAGCGACCAGTCGATAAGCCAATTAATCATTTTAACAACACCCTTGTTCTAATACCTTCGGCGGACATTTGACCGAACCGACAGTCGCGAACACGGGAAGACACAGGACATCCCGAACGCGGCGACAATTGCTCCGAGTGAGCCGAGCTTATCTAAAATACTCATATTTCTCTGCCGTCTTTTATTGCGCGACCAACGGAATAGATGTTTTTCCTTTTCCGGCTGGACCTTCATAACTGATTTGAGCCTCCCATCCGCCGGGCATCTCGATCTTGACTTTGCCGCGATAGACGCCCGGCGTGCCGGTGGTGGTCAAAGCCGCGGAATTGTTCATTTCCGCCATCGAACCCATCGCGGGCATGAAGAAATTGAGCGAAGCCGCGCCCACGTCAACCGCTTTGCCCGACGCATCGGTAAAAGCAAGCATCAGCTCCTGCGCGCCGTTTTTGAGTTTGCCCGACTCGCTTGACAGCGTAACCGTCAGATTGTTAACTGAACCGCTCTTGATAACTCTTCCCTGCACCGGATTTTCGGCGGTCGGCTGTGTGCCGGAACTGCAAGCCGCGACGAAAATGCTCATGCCCGCGAGGGTTAATAAACTAACGAATAAAATAATCTTTCTCATTTTGTTGTCTCCTTAATTAGATATACTTTGACAGTCCCGACGCCCATAACTCAGCGCGCGAGAACACATTGAAAAAGCCGAAAAAGGGCGCTAGGAACACCTAAGATCAGGCGCACTTCTCCCTTAAAGCTAGATCAGGAACGAATTATGTTGGACGTATTTAGGTTGGATCGTTCGCGTGACGACACCACGCGAATAATGGGACGAGATGACCGGTGCAGCCTTCTCTTTGGAAAATAATGCCGCTATTTGCTCAGCGATAGAGCCGGTAACGGTAAAATTGATCGGTGCAAGATTAAATGATGCAACGGAAGAGGTCGGAACCGATGTGGTGCAGTTCGTTGCACAACACAAACGGGCCATTTCGGCCTCGTGGCTTTGGTCTTTGCTCTTTGCTTTGTCACAGCAATCGCCCATGCGGTTGCTTCCTGAGTGGAGCGGCGTCCCCGCCAACACGCCGCCGGCGAGTGACAAGAGAACGATCAGTATTGTGAGCCGCTTCGCCATTCCTTTGAATATATCCCCGCAAAGAGCGGGATGTCAATCAAAAAAACTCTCCGTTAAACGTTGAACCGAAAATCGACGACGTCGCCGTCCTGCATCACGTACTCTTTGCCCTCAAGCCGTGCTAGGCCCTTTTCGCTCGCAGCTTTTCGTGAACCGCACGCGACGAGGTCGTCATAAGAGATGATCTCGGCACGGATGAAGCCGCGTTCGATGTCGGTGTGGATCTCGCCGGCGGCCTGCGGCGCCTTGGTCCCGATCGGGATCGTCCATGCTCGCACCTCTTTTTCGCCCGCGGTCAAAAAGCTCATCAGCCCGAGCATATGATAGGCGGCCTTGATCAGCTCATCGACACCGCTAGAACTCAGGCCCAGATCTTTGAGATATTCGTCACGCTCCTCGGGGGCGAGTGCGACAAGTTCGGCCTCGAGCTTGGCACAAATGACTACGACATCAGCCTTTTCGCTCGCGGCGTGTTTCATTACTGCCTGAACGTGCGGGTTGCCCGACGGATCGGCAAGCGTTTCTTCGTCAACGTTTGCCGCGTAGATCGTCGGTTTGGTCGAGAGAAAGAACCACGTTTTTACGATCGCACGTTCGTCGTCGGTCAGATCGGCCGCACGAGCCGGACGGCCCTCTTCGAGCAGCGGCATGATCTTTTCCAGGATCTCAAGTTCGCGTTTCGCGTCCTTGTCACCCGACGATTTGATCGCACGAGCCGCCTTTTCCTTTCGCTTTTCGGCAGATGTCAGGTCAGCGAGGGCGAGTTCGATCTGGATGGTCTCGATGTCACGGATCGGGTTGACCGAGCCTTCGACGTGGATAATGTTATCGTCATCAAAACAACGCACGACCTGAATAACGGCATGTGTTTCACGGATGTTGGCGAGAAACTGGTTGCCGAGGCCCTCGCCCTTCGACGCACCACGGACCAGACCCGCAATGTCGAGAAATTCGACCGTCGCCGGCACCGTCTTTTGAGCCTTGTTCAATTTTTCGAGCACGCCGAGACGTGCGTCCGGCACGGCGACGACGCCGACGTTGGGCTCGATCGTCGCAAACGGATAGTTTGCAGCGAGAGCCGCTTCCTGTGCGGTGAGTGCATTAAAAAGTGTCGATTTTCCAACGTTGGGCAGGCCAACAATTCCAGCTTGTAACATAAGAGCGATTCCCCGTAAGGGTCCAAAAACCTTTATTTTACAATCAATCGCCGATTTTGCGAATACCGCACCCTACTTTCTCGCGTAGAACATCCCGATATTCTTGAGCCGCGAGGCGTTATCGAGGCTCAGCCAGTTAAATTTACGGCGTGCCTCGGGCACGATCTGATCTTCTGAAAAGCTGCCCGCAAGCTCCTGTTCGGCGAGACGGTAGATGTAAGATTCGGCCTCGCGTGAGAGTTTGGTCAGCTCGTCGATCTCGGCATCGGTCAAAGTCGGGTATGTCCGGCGTATCCGTTCATGGATCGGCTTACAAAAATTCTCGCCCCACTCGGTCGTTAGTTCGAGTGCGGTATTCAATAGTTTGTCCGAGAAGATATCGCTGCGGCCGAGCGGTGCGTTTGGTTGTGCCGGGATCGGCACGTGCGGGATGTCGGTGCCGGCGGGTTCAGGCAATTCAGAAAAGCGGTCGCTGAAATGTTTTGGAAACAACTTGATGAAAGTAATTGCGGCAACTGACCCGTCTGCAAACTCGAACTTTGCCGAATAAAATCCTGGCCGTAACCACGCGATATGCAGACGATAGACCTCTCTGCCGTCTATGATCTCGACCGATGGCGATTCGAATCGTTCGGTCTCAAACTCCCGAAGCCGATCGGTCACCGCAACGGCAGAAAGCGGGGCTGCACTATCGGGAATCGGGACTATTATCACTTGCCAATGGGAAGTCTGATCGACTGCCACATCCTTTTCATCACCAAATATCGGGTCGATAGATGTGACATGTACGGGACATTGACCCGGCGGAACATTTTCGGCAAAAGGCGGACAGCGTTTGAGTGTTGTCCGATCTAACTTGTCCGGCTGACCGTCGCCACGGTCAGGCAGAAAGCACTCGCCGATATCGGTAAGCTCAACGAGCGCACCTTTGGGAAAATACGGAGATGCCTCTATGAAAAAAAGGCTATAACTTAATGGTTCGCCCATTCTACTGCGGCAAATATGCGTTCTCGACCGGACGGTCACCCGCCTGTCCAAACTGGACCGCAGAAAAGCCGGCCTGACTTCGAAGCATATACCAGACGCCGTTTGACGGACGAAAGACGGACGCATCCGACTTGCCGTCGCCGTCAAAATCGCCCGGTGCAGGAATATCACCCGTTGATCCGAACGGGAATGCGTAATAGCTATAATCTTCGCTTCGCAAAATGTACCAGAAACCGGTCGATGGCTGCCAAAACGCGATGTCGGCCTTGCCGTCACCGGTATAATCGGCCGGTGCGGCGTTGTCGGTCGCGGAGCCAAACTGTGTCGCAAACAATCCGCCGGTACTCTTTTGGACCCACCATTCGGCTCCATTTGCTCCATTTGGCCTAAAAACAGCGATATCGGCCTTTCCGTCGCCGTCATAGTCAGCCCGTGCCGGCTTGTCGCCTGCCTGGCCAAACTGCGAATAAGTGATGGTATTCAGACTATCGCTGTTTGCAATGTACCAAGTGCTGGTCGACGGCCTGAACACCGCGTAGTCGGCCTTGCCGTCGCCATTATAATCAGCAGGTACGGGCACATCACCGTTCGAACCAAAGGCCTTTGACGTATAGATCCCCGACTTCGAAAGCCAGTGCCAGGTGCCTTCCGACGGCCGGAACACTGCAAAATCCGTCTTGCCATCGCCGTCAAAATCTCCCGGGGCGGGCGTGTCGGTCGGCGAGCCGAAGATGAGTCCCGTCACCGTTCCGCTGGAACTATTCATTGCGTACCAAGCACCGATGTCAGGCCTGAAAACACTCACATCTGATTTAAGGTCACCGTCGAAATCAGCGTTTCTATTTTTCGGGATCGCGAGCCCGGCGACAGGTCCATCGGCGATGTTGCCGTCAATATTGATCGTCACGCCGCCCCATGTTTCGTTGTGCGGGTTCTGCCACTGCTTGATCCGTTGATGGTTGTTCCAGACGTTGGTGGGCACGACCGGTGACGGCGAATTGTACGTCCAGACGTTCATCACCAGGTCCCAGCGTGCGAGCCAGACGGCTTCCATTCGACTCGGTTCAGGAATACCGATCCAGTCATTTACCGCATTGGTCGGTGAGCCGTACACGCCCGATTTGTAATTGAGCTCTTTTATTCGGTCGGTCCAGCCCTTTAGGAAGGCGGTGGTCGCGACCCGACAGCCCGGCGTGCTGACCGTCTCGCTGTATTGCTCCATATCGTAATAAAGGATCGAGCCGGCCGTCAGGCCGAGATTGATAGCGGCGGCAACAGCAATATCGGCTTCGCCTCTGCCCTGGGATTCACTTACCACGGGGTCGTAACTCAGTTTGACCGTCGTCGCCGACGTTGTGCATGGCGACTGGTAACCAACGACCGTTGGGATCAGTCCCCATCCCATCGCTGTCACTTGATCGATCCAAGCCACAGTCAGGTTTGGCTGTGCTGAACATGCGCGGTTACGGCCGCTGAAGTAGATATTGACGTCGTAATATGGCGATGCATTCCACCACGCAAGCAGCTGAGAAACTGATGGAGCATTACACTGGTCAAACCCGCGATTAAGGCTGATGCGTGTCGAGCCGCCGGGCGGCAGTGCGAACGTCGGCGTCGCTGTCGCTTGCTGAGCCCGCTCGCGTTCGACGGAGGCCGCTTCTTTGACGTTAACCGGCGTAACATCGGCTCCGCTTGCAAGTCTGACCTTTGTTTCCTGGACACATCCCGTTTTGTGGCCGTAACAAATACCGCTTTGCGTCAATAGCAACTCGCCGTTCGCGGTTGCGTCCACCACATTTTCGCCATCAGCTAATCCGGCGATTCGCTTCAGGCGATCGAATTTCGCTCCTTGTTTCGCCTCCTTCGATTCGGACTTGAGATCTGACCTGTCTTCGATCATTCGCCAGTCGGCCCGGTTGTAATCAAATTCATAGACGGCAAAACGGTCGAAATTCGAACTTGATGTCAAACGGATGCGGATGTGAAGTCGGCCGGAGCCATTATCAATACCGATGTCCGTGAGATCGGCTTCGGCCAGATCTTGGGCGTCGATGCCGATCGGTGTTCGCGTCCACGTGGCTCCACGGTCAACGGTCGTTGCCAGATAGAGGATAAGCGACGCACGGCTTGCGATGACCACGTCGATCGACCGGTCCGATCGCAGTTTGACCCCTGCGATGCTCTCAGTCAGCCCAAGCGGCAGATCAACCTGTTCCCAATTCGAACCCCGATCGGCTGATGCATAGAGCGACCTACCGGTGAAAACGACCGCAAAGCCGTTAGACTTATCTATTCCTTTGATCAAGGCGTTGTCCGAGCTTTCGACCGTCTGACCGCTATCGGCGACACTTTGCGAACTACCGAAAGTGAAGAACGGAGCGTCACCCGCTCGCACACCTGACGCTAACAGAACGATCGTCAACAAACTCAGTACCGCTAATTTGGTTTTCATAAGAAGCCTCGAACAATGATTAGGGTTTATGGATAATGCTGAAAGTATAAACGAAATCTATGCCAACCGCCAAAGAAATTCTCATACCTTTTAGCAGCTTTATTCAAGAGGCGTCTTGAGACTGGAACGGCAAAGGGTATAATACGTTTGAGAAAAAACGGGGTAACCGGAGGCATGCGCAATGTACTGCATCAAATGCGGCGAAAATAATTCGGACGAGGCTAAATTCTGCCGGAAATGCGGCGAATCCATGGAGGCCGACGAGGAGACGCGGGTTGCGGTTCGTGGCACCGATTTACCCGAAACGACAGACTCAGACGTTGTATTTTCAATCGGGCCGACGCTCAAATTCGTAAAGTTGGGCTACGTTCTGGCGGCGTTAGGTGCCTTATTTATCGTGGCGATACTGAGCATCTTCCAGGTGACGGTGCTGGCAGCGATCCCGCTCGGGTTTTCGTTGTTTCTGATACCTGCGTTTTATCACGTCAAGGCAAAGTTGGTGCGTTATTCGCTAAAGGACACGCAGATCGAGGTCGACGAGGGCTTGATCTCGCGAACAACGCGTAACATTCCATTGCGGCGGATCCAGGACGTGACGGTCACGACAACGGCGATGCAGCGTCTGCTTGGGTTTGGCGACCTGGTCGTTGATAACGCGAGCGAAGACGGCGGAAAGGTGATCTTGAAGAATATAAATTCGCCAAAAGAACACGCCGAGATCATTCTCAAACAGATGCGACATCTCGACCGGTAGTATTTTTGGATAAATAGATGAGTAAATTTTTTGTGACCGGCGGTGCCGGATTTATTGGTTCGGCATTTGTCCGGATGGTTTTGGATAGCGACCCCAATGCGAAGATCGTGGATTTTGACGCTCTGACCTACGCCGGCAATCTCGAAAATCTTGCTGATGTGGATCCCGGGCGGCACCATTTCATTCATGGGGATATTTGCGACCGCCAGGCCGTCCTTGCGGCGATGCCGGAGGGTTGCGACGCGGTATTCAATTTCGCCGCCGAATCGCATGTCGACCGCAGCATCTCGTCCGCGGACGAATTTTTACGGACCAATATTATCGGAACCCAGGTCTTGCTCGACGCCGCCCGCGAACGCGGCGTCAAACGATTTGTCCAGATCTCGACCGACGAGGTGATGGGCAGTCTGCCGGACGAGAGCGACGAATATTTTACGGAAGAGTCGACGCTGCAGCCCAATTCGCCCTACGCCGCGTCCAAGGCTTCTGCCGAATTTGTCGTTCGTGCGGCGCAGGAAACATTCGGCGTCGATGCCGTGATCACGCGGTGCGGAAACAACTATGGGCCTCGTCAGTTCCCTGAAAAGCTGATCCCGTTAATGATCGCAAACGCGATGAACGACGAACCATTGCCGGTCTACGGCGACGGCAAGAATGTCCGCGACTGGATATATGTTGATGACCACTGTGCGGCGATCTGGCTCGCGTACGAAAAGGGCCGTTCGGGCGAAGCTTACAATATTGGTGCCCGAAACGAGCAATATAATATCGACGTTGTCGGTGCGATTCTCGACGCTCTTGGCAAACCGCACAGCCTGATCAAATACGTCACCGACCGACTCGGCCACGACCGGCGATATGCGATCGACCCGTCCAAGGCGGAGACTGAGCTGGGCTGGAAACCGGCGACGACGTGGAAGGACGGCCTTACCTCGACAATTGATTGGTATCGGAATAATCAGTCGTGGGTCGACCATATCCGCAATGGCGAATACCGCGACTATTACCGGAAAATGTACGGCAAGAGCCTTGAATCCGGCGTATAGACCTTAAAATTACAAGATGAAAGTTCTAATAACCGGAGCAAATGGCATGGTCGCGCGTGCCGCGATCGGGTACTGCGGTTCGATCGGCGACGATGTCGTCGGCCTGACGCGGCAGGATCTGGACATTGGCGATCTCGACGCGGTTCGTGCTGCGTTTGAAGATATTCGCCCACAGGCAGTGATCAATTGTGCGGCATATACGGACGTTGACGGAGCTGAGACAAACGTCGAGGCGTGCTATCGTGCAAATTCGATAGGTGTCGAAAATCTGGCGATCGCCTCGGGCGAAGTTGGAGCTTCGTTCGTAACCATCTCGACCGACTACGTTTTCGACGGGACCAACCCCGGGTTTTATGCGGAAGACGATGAACCGAACCCGCAGGGAGTCTACGCGAAGTCGAAGCTCAAAGGAGAACAACGTGCCGCTGCCGCAAACCCGAATTCAATAGTTATCAGGTCGGGCTGGATCTATGGAGCGGGCGGCACCAACTTTTTGAGCATAATGCACCGCCTACTCGCTGACGGCAAGCGGATCAAGGCGATCTGTGATTCTTACGGAACACCGACGTTCGCCGGCGACCTTGCTAAGCGTTTAAGGGAATTGGCGGAATGCGGCATTCCGGGCATTTTCCACGTCACAAATTCGGGTGACGGAACCAGTTATCTGGGGTTTGCCGAGGCGGTCTGCGAGATCGGCGGATTTGACCCAAATTTGATAGAAAGCGTGTCAAATGACGAACTGAAGCGTCCTGCCCCGAGGCCCGCAAGCTCGAAACTTGGCTGCGGTAAGAGCAATGTCTGCGGCCTCGGCCCGTTGCCGCATTGGCGTGATGCTCTCAGTGGATTTTTGGGCAGCGAGATCTGAATAAAAAAAGAGCGAACCATCCGGCCCGCTCTTTCAATTGATCAACAATCTCAGGCTAATCTTTTGAGTCGTGGATCGAGGGCCCTTCGCCCATTATCGGCGTCGCGGTGTCCGAATCGCTACGCTTGTAGTAATCGTAGTAACCGGTTCCGTAGTAATCGTATTCCATCGAACCCGACTTGATTCCGTTTAGAACCACGCCGTAGATCCTCGCGCCGATATTCGCCAGCCGCTGTTTGAACTGACGCATCAGGTGGATCGAACTCTTACCGGACATTGCCACCAAAACAACACCATCCACGACCGTCGACAGGATCGCCGCGTCGGTAAACGAAAGTGCCGGCGGCGAATCGATAATAATGTGCTTGAAACGTCCACGAAGAAACTGGAGCAGATTCTTCATCTCGTTCGAACTGAGCAACTCAGCCGGATTCGGCGGGATCGGTCCGCTTGTGATGATCTTGAGCCGCGGAAGATCGGGCGAGGCCTTGATCATATTTTCGGTCGATTTTTCGCCCGAGAGATAATTTGTCAGTCCCTGTGCATTGTCGAGTCCGAAATGACTATGGAGCCGCGGCCGGCGCAGATCGCAGTCAATTATGACGACATCGACGTCAGACTGGGCGAGTGTGATCGCCGTATTGATAGCCGTGGTCGTCTTTCCTTCGGAAGGCTGCGACGACGTGACAAGTATCGTCTGCGGCGGCTTACCGGCCGATGAAAATAGCAACGAGGTCCTCAGATGCCGGTAGGCCTCAGCCGTCGGCGAATTACGCTCCTCAAGCGTGATCAGCGCGGCGGGCGAGAACGTTGATTCCCCATTTTTTTGCGTCAACGCCAATTTTCGACGCTCGCTTTGGATATGGTGCGGGATTAGGGCCAGCGTTGGCAGCCCGAGGTGACGGCTGACGTCTTCGGACGACTTGACCGAATCGTCGAGGTAATCCATCAGGAACGCCAGGCCAATTCCGGCCGCGAATGAGACGAGCATCGCAACGATGATATTTCTCGTTCGGTACGGCCCGATCGGGCCGCTTGGGGTAACCGCCTTGTTCGAGACCTTGATATTGTTTGGGCGTCCGCCCGTGATCGCCAACTCTTGCTCCTTCTGCCGCTGCGTATAGGTGTCGAGTAGGCTCCGGTTGGTTTCAATTTCTCGTTTTACCGTTACAAGACGAGTCTCGGCCTGACCCTCGACGTTTGCTTTTTCGGCAGCCTGGATAAATGCCTGCCGCGTGCGGTCTTCGCGTTGGCGGGCGGCATCATACTGGGCCTTGAGCGTTGCCAGCACCTCTCGCTCAGCACCCTTTTCGAGTTTCTGGCTCTCGGTCTTGATCTTGGACGCAACCTCATTATTGACACGCGTTTTTTGGGAATCAAGTTCGTTTATCTGAGCCGTAACTTCAATGACTGACGGATGCTCCTCGGTATATTTGGTGAGCAGCTTTTTGCGATTTTCTCTGGCCTCGTCGATCTTTTTATCGATCTCTTCGATCCGCTTTTCGAGGTCAGCCTGTCGTTTCAGGTTTTGGCTGCGAGCGTCTTGCAATGCCTTGTTATCGCCGACGACCGAGAGAATGTCGCCTTTTTGAGCAGCGGCGATGGCGGCGGAATACAGTGCCTGTATCTTGCCGCTTTCAGACTGGGCCTCGTTGTATTCGGTCTGCAGGGCCTGCAGATTGCCGGCACGCAGGTCACCGCCTTTTTCTTGCAAGGGCAGGCCGCCCCGGCTCATCTCGTCGATGTACTCGCCTTCTCGCTTGGCGATTGTGATCTTGAGATCCTCGATCGATTTGGACAGCTCATCGAAAGCATTTTGTGCGCCTTCGAGTTCACGATTTTGATTCTCTAGGATAAATATTTCCGCAAGCTTGTCAGCGACCTTGGCGGCCAGTACCGGATTTTCGTTGGTAACGGAAACGTTTACAAGATTTGTATCTTCGACGCGTTCGACTTTCAGGCCAGCTCCGAGTAGCTTGCCGGCATATTTCGATGCCAACGCATCTTCTTCAGGCGTTAGTTGGACCTTGCCGACATTTGTCGCCGTTTCGCTTTCGGAGATTATGGGCAGCGTGCCGCCGCCTTCGGGCATTGAGGAACCACCGGAAAACATTGAGCGGATCGTCGCCAAAATGCCGCGATTCTGGTCACCCAGCAGCGATGCGTCGCGGTGCAGCCCCAATGCAACCACGACCTTTTTCATCAGATCCGGATTTTGGAGCAACAAAAGCTGAGTGTTGTAGTAATTCGAATCATTACCAAAATTGATGTTGATCGCCTCTTTCTGCGTCACCTGCGGTTTGCGCGGTTCGATGATCATCTCGGTCGTTGCCTGATAGATCGACGGTTGGCGAAATGAGTAAAGCGAAACGATCGCCGTAACCAAAATGGTAATTGCGACAATTATCGGGAGACGCTTGTATATGACGTTGAAATACTGCCGGATCGAGCGCTTATTAGCGAACGACTCATCGTCGTAATATGACGAATAAGCCGGCGGATAGTCGTTATTGCCCGTCTGGATCTCGACGGATTTTGGTAAAGGTGTGAGCCTTTGATCTTGTTCCATACTGGCGGAAAACTTAGTCCAATAAATCTGACTAGAACGCGCAAGTCGCGAACTTGGTTTATACCACATCCGGCTGCAATTTTCACGCTCTTTTCGGGATTTTTGCTCTGCGACATAGAACGTGGTTTTGTTTGAGCGGTGAGCCAGGTGTTATATTGTTCATTTGGCTTTGCCCCCGAAAAGTGGGCAGTAATAACAGATATGACGGTAACAAACACAGACTCCGGCACCTTTGCATCTCACGATTTTGTGCTGGGTATTAACGGATTTAATTATTCTGATCTCTTTGACGCAGTAAAACTCAAGGAACTCGCTGAAGTGTTTTATGCCGAGGTGGCCGATAAGGAACCGGCACTTGGAGACGCACTCAATAAGTATATTGCCGCACGCGGCGCCGGATTTGAACGAAGGGCTGAATCAAAGATCTTGACCGACGCTGCGGTGTTCCTGTCTGATTTTGTCGGCCGAATGTTCGGCATATCGGACAAACGAACTGAGCTTGAAAAGGACATTTTGGTCCAAAATCCGGTCTGGAAGTACAAGTTCTTCGTTCAGCGCCGTGCGACCAAGACCTTTAAGGCTGACCAGACGTCAGCGTTCAATGAAAACGAACTTTGGGAGGCCGTCACCGGACTTCGCAACACGGCATTCGATCAAACGCTGGTCCGGGACGAGGAGCTATCGATCGCTGAAATGACCATCAGGCTACTCGATGTCGAAGAGGCCCTGACCAAAGAGATCGACCTCGAAGTTTCGCGCCAGACGGTAGAAAAGATCAATTACGCGTATCAGAAGCTCGGCGATAAACCGTTTGGAAAGCTGTTCAACAAATACGTTCTCGAGCTCGACGAACAGGGTGATCTACTGAGCGTTAAGGCAGCGTTACGCGTGATCGAGGCATGGTCGGCGACCGCGTTCTTTAATAAATCGAAACGCTGGCACAGTTTTAAGACGCCGCACGCTCTCGATTATCAGAACCTCGTTCACCTCATTCACCCGGAACCGACGCTGTACAACATCATGCGCGGCGAAACGGCCGCGATGCGGAAAAGGGACGGCTTTAAGCTTACGGACGACCGCGGCACACAGCGTGACGCCCTGCACGAGATCGACTACTGCCTGATCTGTCACGAACGCGAAAAAGACTCGTGCTCGACGGGCTTGCGCGAACCTGACGGTACCGCAAAACGCAATCCGCTTGGCATCAAGACCGAGGGCTGCCCGCTGGACGAACGCATTTCGGAAATGCATCTGCTGAAAAAGCAGGGCGACCCGATCGGCTCGCTCGCACTGGTGACGATCGACAACCCGATGTGTGCCGGAACCGGCCACCGCATCTGTAACGACTGTATGAAGGGCTGTCTCTTCCAAAAGCAGGAGCCGGTAAACATACCGCTCGCCGAGACCGCTTCGCTGACCGACGTACTCGATCTTCCATACGGATTTGAGATCTACAGTTTGTTTACGCGTTGGAATCCGCTTAATGCAAAACGGCCGTACGCTCTGCCCTACAACGGCAAGAACGTCATGGTCGTCGGCCTCGGGCCCGCAGGCTACACGCTTTCGCATTATTTGCTGAACGAAGGGTTTGGCGTAGTCGGCATCGACGGCCTCAAGATCGAACCGCTTCCGGTCGAGTGGACAGGCGATTTTGGCCGCGCGTGTCCGAAACCGATAAAGAACATCGGCGATATCACCGAGGAATTGGATGAACGCATCCTGTCGGGTTTCGGCGGGGTGTCTGAGTACGGCATTACGGTGCGTTGGGATAAGAATTTTCTGACGATGGTCCAACTTATGCTGACGAGGCGCGAGCGTTTCCGCGCATATGGCGGCATCCGATTTGGCGGCACGGTGACCATCGAAGACGCGTGGGACTTCGGCTTTGACCACATCGCCATCGCCACCGGTGCCGGCCGTCCGACTATTGTGCCGATGAAGAATAACCTTATCCGCGGCATCCGACAGGCATCCGATTTCCTGATGGCGTTGCAGCTGACCGGAGCGTTCAAAAAGGATACGCTCTCAAATCTGCAGGTCCGTCTGCCAGCCGTTGTGATCGGTGGCGGGCTGACCGGCATCGATACCGCGACCGAGCTTTTTGCCTATTATCCTGTCCAGGTCGAGAAGATGCTCGGCAAATATGAGCACGTAGTCGAAGAGTTTGGCGAGGAAAAGGCCCTTGCGGCATTTGATGCAGAGGAACTTGCCATATTCAACGAATTTCTTGAGCATGGCCGGGCTATCCGTGCCGAGCGTGCCCGTGCCGAGGCGGCCGGCGAAGACCCTAATTTTGTACCGCTTGTCCAAGGCTGGGGAGGCGTTTCGCTGGTTTATCGCAAGCGGCTGCAGGATTCGCCCGCATACCGGCTAAACCACGAGGAGGTACAAAAAGCTCTCGAAGAGGGCATTAACATTGTCGAATGCATGAGCCCGACCGAGGCTGTGCCGGACGAATTCAGCGCCGTCAAGGCGATCATCTTTGAGCGTCTAAATTACAACGCAGACAACGGCAAGTTTGAGAATTCCGGCGAAACGCATGAATTTCCGGCCCGAACGGTCTGCGTCGCCGCCGGCACTTCGCCAAACGTGATCTACGAAAAGGAAAAGCCGGGCACCTTCAAGATGGATGAATGGCGGCAGTTCTTTCAGCCTTTCCGAGTCGAACGCGGTCCGGACGGCAACCAGCACGTCGTCGAAATCGAAAAGGGCGAGACCGGATTTTTCACCTCGTATGAACACGACGGTAAATTTATCAGTTACTACGGCGACAACCACCCGAAATACGCCGGCAACGTCGTCAAGGCTATGGCTTCGGCCAAGCACGGCTACTCGAAGGTTGTCGAGCTCTTTGCGGATGAAATCGGAACGCAGGCTGGCAGCCTGCGTTCCGACGCGTTCACGAACTTGGTATCCACACTTGACGAGCAGCTTCGTGCTTACGTCGTCAAGGTCCACCGTCTGACGCCCACGATCGTTGACGTCATTGTCAAAGCACCGCTCCAGGCACGTAAGTTTGAGCCGGGCCAGTTTTATCGTTTGCAGAACTTTGAAACGACATCTCCGGTCATCGACGGCAAACGCCTGATGATGGAAGGCCTTGCCCTGACAGGCGCGTGGGTCGACGAAGAAAAAGGCCTGCTGTCGATGATCGTGCTCGAGATGGGAACGTCCTCGCGGCTCTGTCAGCTACTAAAGGAGGGCGAGGAGGTTCTGGTCATGGGCCCGACCGGCACGCCGACCGAGATCACCGAAAACGAGACGGTCATGCTCGCGGGCGGCGGACTCGGCAATGCCGTTTTGTTCTCGATCGCCCGGGCACTGCGCGAAAAGAACAACCACGTCATCTACTTTGCCGGCTACAAGAACGGTGCCGACCTTTTCAAACGCGAAGAGATCGAGAACGCGACCGACCAGATCATCTGGGCAACCGACACAGGTAACGAGATCACCCCAAATCGTCCGCAGGACGCTCATTTCCGAGGCAATATAGTTCAGGCGATGATCGCCTATGCTGAAGGCAAACTCGGACATCAGAGCGTCGACCTGCAAAAGGTCAACCGCATTATCGCAATCGGTTCAGACCGTATGATGAACGGCGTTCGCGAGGCTCGGCACACGACGCTCAAACCGTTCCTAAATCCGCATCACACCGCCATCGGGTCGATCAACTCGCCCATGCAGTGCATGATGAAAGAGGTTTGTGCCCAGTGCCTGCAGCGTCACGTTAACCCGCACACGGGCGAAGAGTTCTTTGTGTTCTCGTGCTTCAACCAGGATCAGCACCTTGATTTCGTCGATTTCAAGAACCTCAATGACCGCCTGCGCGCTAACAGCATTCAGGAAAAACTAACGAACCTGTGGCTCGACCGGATGTTCCTGAAGGACGAATTTAAGGCCGCGTCTTGATGCG
Organism: Pyrinomonadaceae bacterium; assembly: GCA_017983495.1. GTDB lineage: Bacteria > Acidobacteriota > Blastocatellia > Pyrinomonadales > Pyrinomonadaceae > OLB17. The sequence continues at coordinate 31,946 of JAGOBH010000009.1, forward strand.
TTTCGCTGCTAAATAACTAGCCCTTGCCCTTGGGCTTCACCAGACGGAGCTTCCAAGTGATCTTGGTGCGGCCGTCGGGTGAGGTCTGAGAGCCGGCTAGGACATCTCTGTTCTTTGGGTCGGTCTTTCCGGCCGCGTCAAAACTCGTGGCCTCCAGTTTTCCTTCGGGCATACTCACTGCATCAATTGTTGGTGCAGGATTTGCCGAACCGCAACCGGTCGAGTTGCGCGACGTTTCAATTTTTCCCAGCAGGACTCCGCCCGGTGCGGTGACGTTGATCGTATAACTGCCGTCGTCATCGATCGAGATGCTAACAGGCATCGTATTTGTTCCCTGGCCCAATTGAGTAGTAGTTTCGGTATATTCCTCGCTGAAACCCTTGAAGTACGGATTCTTTCCCGGCTCGCGGCAATACAATTCGCCGGAGGTACTCGACTTTTTCTGAAATGTGAAGTTTACCCTTTGTCTGACCCGTGCGGTCGTCGAATTGACAGAACCGGACGCGGGGCTAAGAAGCGTTGCTTTGATGCTCGTCTGCATGTTCGACGTTTCCGTCAATGTCCGTTTCGTATTCCGTGACGCAGCTCGCATCGGCCCGGCATCATTCTTTTGCTTCGATTCATTGAACGTGTAGGCGTATTCGATGGTTCCTGTCCAATGTGGTTTGCAGCTATCGGCGAGGTATGAGCCCATTGAGCTTACGATCTTGTCGGCCAGTTGTTTTGGGTCGGACCCCATTTCACGTGCTACCGTTCTACCCGTTTTAGTGTCCATCACGGCGACCGAGTAGACCACACCGTTCGGTCCAGGCATCGCCTGGACGGTCATCACCATGCTTGAACCCAACTTGTTTCCGAGGTTCTGCAACGTCGCTGTCGAATCGCCGCCCTCAAGAGTTGCTCGTTCGCGCTCATCTTGGATCGCGTCCTTGATGTCCTGATCGTCCATCGTCTCGACACAGGGTTTTTCGCGCTTGAGAGCCTCCGCGATCTCATTTCTGAGAGACTGCGTAGCACCTTCGCCACCGTTTCGAGCAGTGGTTGTATCGTGGATCACGATCGACGAGCCCTTTTGCTGGGCTTGAGCAAAAGCTTGATCTGCCTGTGCGACCAAGAGAAACAGCATCGTGACGAATGTTGCGGCTTTTATACAATTACAATGCGGCGAGGCTAATGATCGAATCAGCGTTCGACCAATGCAGTTCGGGATCCTCATAGCTTGACCCTCCTTTACGGGGCTCTCATATTTGCGTAAATCTCCCCAGTCTAATTGTCTGCCTTTGATCTGCAAATAATGTGACGTACGTCACCGAATAAAGGTTTGAGAGGATGCGTCTAAAATTCCGTTGCCATGACTTTACCGACCACGTCGCCACGCCGGTTTTTGATAGGCATTGGGGCCAGATCCGAAAGAGCGTCTTGCGAGACTACCCCAAGGTGTCTCAGTAATTCTATCGCTACGACTGGCCGCGAAAGATAGTCGTCGCCGTCGGCTATTTTTAGTGCGATGCCGAGACCGGTCGGCCATTTCTCGCAGGGCAGAACGCCGCAGAGCCAGACGCCGTCGGCCCCGACCTTGGAGATAAGGCGGCCGGGGGCGGCCTGCATTATCTTTGTATCGAGACGTTCGCTGCCGCCGATGAGTTCGGGGTATTTCATCATTGCCGCAACGATCCGCGAAGCGGCCTTTTTGGTCGCATCCGGAAATTTTGCCGGTGAAATGAGGTTGATAAAGCTCCTGGCCATCGCCGTGACCGGGAGTGCAAAATTAGGAGCCGCGCAGCCGTCGATCCCGATCTCGATCTGATCCTCCGGCACCTCGGAAAAATCGGCGACGCAGCGAAGAATGCGTTTCTGGATGCGGCTGTCCGGCAGATCATAGGTCGTGATGTCGGCACCTATATGTTTTGCAAATCCGAGCATCGCGGCGTGTTTGCCCGAACAGTTATTGTGTAGCTGACTCGCGGATTCACCCGCTCGGAGCATACGGTGCGATGCCGTTTCGCTGAACGGCAGATGTGCTCCGCATCTCAGGTCGCTTTCCGCAAGCCCGATCTTTGCGAGCATACGGGCGGCGATCTCGGTATGCATCGGTTCGCCCGAGTGCGAAGCGACCGCCATTGCGATCTCATCCTCGGTAAATCCATACGCGTCGGCCGCACCGCTCGTCAGACACGGTATCGCCTGAAACGCCTTTGCCGCCGAGCGAAAGTACGTCACAACGGACGGGTCACCAAGCGACAGAATCGTGTTTCCCTCGCCGTCGAGCACGATAACGTGTCCGCAATGGACCGACTCGACCGTGTTGCCGCGAATGACGTTGGCTAAAACTTGGGTGCTCATCACAGAAAGTTTAACAGGATAGACAGGATATGCAGGATAGGAAAAAAGCCAAATCCAAGAAGAACATCCTGCCCATCCTGTTCATCCTGTTTGAATTCACTTCGACCCGGCAAGCATCGCCCGGGCGTTTTCGCGGGCGGCTTCGGTGATCTGTTCTCCGGCGAGCATTCGGGCGATCTCCTCGACGCGTTCGTCTGACGCGAGTTCGCGGATGCCAACCGTGGTCTTATCGCGTGCGATCTGTTTGTCGACGACATAATGCCGGTCCGCGAGCGACGCGATCTGAGCCTGGTGCGTGACGCAGAGTACCTGCTGAGTGGCGGCAAGCTCTTTCAGTTTGCGGCCGACCGCCTCGGCAACGCGCCCGCCGATGCCGACATCGACCTCGTCAAATACGGCTGCACTGCCGGCGTCGACTGCCCTTGCGGCGGTCTTTAGTATCAGCATCAAACGCGAGGCTTCGCCGCCGGATGCGACCTTGGCGAGCGGCCGCGGCGATTCGCCCGGATTGGCCGAAAAATAAAATTCGACGTCGTCAAATCCGTTTGCGGAGAATGAACGTTCGACGTCCTCGCCGTCAAGCTGATCAGTCGTCGGTGCCGCCACACGCACCTCAAAGACCGCACGCTCGAGAGCGACGTCCCGCAGGCTCTCGATCACCTTTTTCTCAAATTTCTTGGCTTCACGCAGCCGCTCTTCATGAAGACGCGTGGCCGCCGCGATATACGCCGATCTCGCAGCCGCCAGCCTCGCTTTCAGCTCCTGTTCGTAAAGATCGGACGTTTCAATGCGGGCGAGACGCGTTTGGGCGTCTGCCAGATGTTCGAGTACGGTCTCGATGGAATCACCGTATTTTCGCTTGAGCCGCGTCATCTCCGCCAGGCGATTTTCGATCTCCTCGAGCCGCTCGGGCGAAAATTCGATGTGCGACATCAGGTCGCGTGCAGCAAAGGCCGCCTCTTCGATCACGGCCCGGGCGGACGCGAGCCCCTCGTCAAACTCGGCGAACCGCGAATCGTATTCGGCAAGCTCGGCGATCTTTTTCGTCGAACGCTCGAGAGTCGTCAGTGTCGAGAGCGAATCTTCGTAGAGTAGTGCGTAAGCGTCGCTGCTCAACGCGGACAGCTTTTCGACATTGTTGAGCCGGAGCTTTTCTTCCTCGAGTTCGGTGTCCTCGCCGATCGTCAGTCCGGCTTTGCCGATCTCATCGACCTGAAAACGCAGGATGTCGACGAGCCGCAGTTTCTCGGCGTCATCGCGTTTTAGTTCGGCTAGCTCGTTTTTCACCGCCGACCATTCACGGTACGCGGCGGCGGTCGAGGCGGCCGGTTCGGCATTTCCGGCGTACTGATCGAGCATCTCAATATGCGTCGAAACGTCATACAGAGCGGTCTGTTCGCCCTGGCCGTGAATATTGACCAGATGCGTGCCAATGCGTTTAAGGAACGCCTGTGTGACCATCTGGTCATTAACGAAGATCCGATTTTTTCCGGTCGCCGACAATTCACGCCGGACGATCAAGTCTGCTTCGGCTGCATCATCGATCTCGAGCCCGCTCTCGTCAAACGCCGCCTTTAGCTCACCATCGACGGTTAGGCTGAAAAGCCCCTCGATCAGAGCCGATGCCTCGCCCTGTTTGATCAACTCGGAATATACACGTTCGCCGGTCAGGGCACCGAGACTGTCGACGATGATCGATTTGCCCGAGCCGGTCTCGCCGGTCAAAAGGTTGAGCCCGTCGCCAAACTCGATCTCGAGCTGGTCGATAAGCGCAATATTTTTGATCCTGAGCCGGCTTAACATCTGTTATCTGCCACCTTCGGCAGGTTTGCGGATCTGCGGTACGACACCCGCACCTTTTATCCATTTACCGCCTGAAAATATCGCGTCCGGCGGAAACTGCTTTTCAAGTTCGGTCGAGCTCCAATCAACGACGCGGTCACGCCGATAGAACATAAATTCACCCAATTCGCCAACCTTCATTTTACCCAAACGCTGAACGACGTTGAACCCCGATGCGTCATACTCCTCAAGCCCGATCATTCGACCTAGATCGCCGATCTCACGAATGTAGTTGGGGGCGACAAAGCTGGCACGCCGCCGCTCGGTATTGACACCGATATCGCCAGTGAACGCTGTCCCCGACTCGAGCGAACCGATCATGTTTGCCTTGCGGAAAACAAAATAGTAGATGCCGCCCGATCCGTTTTCCGTCAGCGACACGTACGGCTGCGGACTCTGCGTCCGCTCACTGCCGGTCACGATCGAATTGAGTGCCGCGATAAACGCGACGAAATTTAGACGAACCAGGAACATCTCGTCTTTACCGTACAACGCACCGGTCTCGATCAATATCGTCGGAGTGCCCCAAGCCGAAAAATTATCGCCGAAAGCCGTCGGTGTCCACTCGTCGCCGTATCGGCCGATGTTGCCGGGAATGAACTCGTTGAGAGCGTTCACCATTACTGCCGTGATGCGCTGATTGCGAGCCTGGCCCTCGTCGAGCGTTTTCGCTTCGTCACCGTAGACCACTAGAAACGAGATCGTCGCCTGTTTGCCGGTCTGCCCGACCGTTGTCAGCGATTGCTGATTGTGCAGGTTAAATCCTATCGCCGGCGACCAATCGTCACGCAGTTTCTTTAATAATCGTGCCTCGGGCGTCTGCAATGCACGTGCGTCGCGATTGATGTCGATGCCCTGCAGATTACGCCGTTGAAACGCCTCGGTTCCGTCAGGGTTGAGCATCGGGACGGCACGAATCGTCAGCGTTTCCGATATTTTCTTAACCCACGGCAGATCGCGGTTCCTCTGAAGATACGCGAGCATATCGATCAGGGCCGATGTGGCCGTCGGTTCGTCACCATGCATCTGCGACCACATAAAGACCTTGGTCGGCCCGGTGCCGAATTCGGCCTGAAATATCTCGCGGTTAGCATTACTGCGGCCGACCTCCTCGACCTTGAGCCCGAGCTTCTTTAACTGTTCGAGATATACGAGCAGATCTTTGTGCCGGACGTCGGAAGGAAATATCCGCGAAATATGCTCTTTATCCCAGATCTCTGCAATTTCCCTGGGCGTCTGCGCTGTTGCCATGGCTGAATACAAAACTATCACCAGGAGAGTAAGAACGGCGATTTTCATAGACTACAAAGATAAACCGCAAAGGTCGGTAACATCAACTATTAGTTGCGTTTTGTTGTCAACGAGATCACCGCAAACCTGGAATTTCCGGTCTTTGGGCAAGCCGAACCAACGAATTTTCACTTCAAAACACGCAGCAGTTCGGCGACGCTCCAGGCTTGGGCAAAGCATCCGCGGGGGCGGTGAGGTTCATCAGCGTCAAAGATCTCAGAGATCTGCCCGACCCCGGCCTCATGAAGGTGAGAGGTCAGGCCATTTAGCATTTCGGCCACAGTTTCCTCGCGGTCCGGATAGACGCGTCGGTATGCGTCAATAAATCCGCCGATCGGCCAGGCCCAGACGGTGCCCTGATGATATGCCGAATCGCGTGCCAGCGGGCTGCCGATGTAGATCGGGCAATAGCGTTTGTCACGCGGCGACAAGGATCGCAGACCTACCGGCGTCAGCAGTTCGGCGGCGACTTTATCGACGACCTTGCGCGCTCGCTCCGGGCTGAGCATGCTGTTAGCGAGGCTTGCGGCAAAGATCTGATTTGGCCTGACAGATGCGTCACGCTCGCCCTTATTGACCACATCGAACAGGCATTGTTCGGCGTTATTCCAAAACAGGGCGTTAAAGCTCTGGTCGCAAAGCTCGGCAAGAGCCTTGAACCGACGCACATCCTCCGGCTTTTTTAGACGGTTGGCATATTCGGACATTATCCGAAGGGCGTTGTACCAGAGAGCCTGTATTTCGACCGGTTTACCGATTCGCGGCGTGATGACGACACTGCCGATCTTGGCGTCCATCCACGTCAATTGCGTGCCCGCTTCGCCCGCGTAGAGCAATCCGTCGGTGTCTACGTGGATCTCGTACCGCGTGCCGCGAACGTGCCAGTCGATAATGCCGACCAGTTTGTCGTAGAGCGACTTCTTAATAAGATCGAGGTCGCCCGTCGCCTCGACATACGCCCGCACGGCTTCGAAATACCAGAGCGTTGCGTCGACCGTATTGTAATCGGCCGTTTCGCTCTCGTCGGGAAACCGGTTTGGGATCATTCCCTGCGAGATGTGCCGGGAATATTCCACGATGATGTCGCGGGCGATCGCCGGCCGGCTTGTCGCGAGCGTCAGGCCGCTGAGAGCGATCATCGTGTCGCGTCCCCAGTCGGAAAACCATGGGTAACCGGCAATTATCGAATGTCCGCCGCCGCGTTTGACGATGAACTGATCCGCGGCCTGAACGAGCACCTTGGTATTGTCGTCCTCCGCACCGGCAGCCGCGTTGAGAGCATCACGACGGGCGATCTCTGAAAGTTTCAGCTCGGCAGCATCCCCTGCAAAACCCTCGTCCGTGGACGCAATGGCGTGGGCCGGTGTGGCAAGGTCATATTTCAGCACAAAGGGCTGAAACAGGTCTTCGTGAAAATCGAATCCGCGTTCGCGTTCGATCGCGTATTCAAAATTGCGATACCAATGGCCGCTTTCGGCGACCGCGTCGGCATTGTGGATAATGTTAAGCGGTAGCTTGTCGGAATATGGCTTTATCGAGACCGTGTTTTGGATCTCGGTGTAGCTGGTATCGAATTCGGCGTTTGCGTGTTGGAGATGATGATAGTCGACGAACGAGATCAGCGGCCGCACCTCAAGCGAGATCGCCGCGGCCGTTCCAGCATCCGTTATCGACCATTCGCAAACAGCCGCATTGCTGCCGTGAACCATAAATATGGTCTTGATCAGCTTGACTCCGCCCGCGTTATACGTCCACGTCGGAAACGGATCGAGGACGAAAGAAGATATAAGCCGGTAGCCATCGGGCTGTACGGCACCGGGAAAACGGTTGGTCGAAAGTTCGAACTCTTCGCCATCAACGATCAGCAACTCCTCATATTTTGAGAGAATGGTCAGACGGCCGAGCGGCGGATCGATGGCGGCGGTCAATATACTGTGATAACGACGCGTCGATGCTCCAGAGATCGTCCCGCAGGCAAATCCGCCGATGCCGTTGGTTTCGAGCCACTCGCGGCTAGTCGCGGCGTCGAGATCAATACAAATATCGCGGTCGAAAGAGATCATTTTGAGTACTTAGAATGTAATACTGCGGATAAAATACTATCGTGCGGCAATTGACCGGGCAGTGTCGCTCGTCACATCGCGATAAAGATTTTCCGTGGCGTCGATCATCCGCGTCAGCGAAAAACGATCCTCGGCGATCGCCCGCAGTTGTTCGGCGACGTTGATGCGGAGGTCTTTGTCCGCCAGCATCTCGCTCACAGCATCTGCGAGGGCCACAGGGTCCGCAATAGGAACGATCTTGCCGACGTTACCGAGCAGCTCTTTGGCCCCGTCGGTCGCGGTCGCAACGACCGCCTTGCCGCGTGACATTGCCTCGAGCAATGCCAGGCCAAAGCTCTCTGAGTGAGACGGCGAGACAAAAACGTCGGTCGCCGCAAAGAACGGCGAAGTGTCGTCGAGCCAGTCGAGCCACAAAAACCGATCAGCAAGTCCAAAAACTTTGACCAAACGCCGCAGTTCACGCCGAAAACGCTTATCTGCCGTATTGTCCTTACCGGCGACGACAAAGTACGCCTTCGGGTTCGTCTTGGCTATCTCATTTGCCGCCAGCACAAAATCACGCTGGCCCTTGAGGGGTTTCAGTTCACCGATCGTGCCTACGACCAATGCATCGTCCGGAATGCCGTGAAACGATCGAAACTCGGCATTCCTGGCAGCCATGTCACCGGTCACCCCGACCGTCAGGCCATTGTAAATGACATTGATCTTGCCCGCGGGGAAGATCTTTTCCAGCTGCGTTGCCACTGCAGGCGAAACGGCGATAGCGGCATCGACGTTATTCAAAGCGAATTTATGGAATGGTTTTAGCGGAAACATAACGTGCCGCGTCAGTACCAGCCGCGTTTCACTCGAAATTCGGCAGGCGACGCCGGCAGCCAGATAATCACGTGCGACGTGAGCGTGAATGATATCGATCTTATGTTCCTTGAGATAGTTGCCGATACGCTTGGCACTGAACATACCAAACGAATTGCGGATCGACACATGGAGGAAATTCTCGTGCGGGATAAAATCCAGCTGACCTTCCCATTCGTTGGTCGGGCGAAGAGCGACAAACACCTCGTGCCCGCGTTCCTGCAGCCCGCGGCACAGGTCGGCCATGTGGCGTTCCCCGCCGCCATAGGTTTTTGCTGATGAAACCTGCAAAATGCGCATCGAGAAAAGATTACACGGATGCGGAGAGAAAAAAAAGGCACGCTTGCCTAAACAAGCGTGCCGAAGGTTTTTCCCTAAGGAAAAATTAGAATTGGAAACGTGCACCGAGCTGCATCTGGAATACCTGCTGGCCCGGGTTCAAGCCTGACAGATTCAGTTTGCCGAAGTTTGTAGCTGTAGGCGTCTGCTGAATGATGTTCAGGAAGTTGATGTTGGTAACACCGCTGAGTCCGCAGGTCGATGTCGACGATGAACAGTAGTTGGTCGTCGCCGATCCCGAGAACTGGCTGTCCGAACGGTTCATCAGGTTGAAGAACTCCGCCGAAAGAACCAGGCGGCGAGTTTCGCTAAACTTGATGCCCTTCTGGACACGAAGGTCAACGTTGTAGATCGGGCGGTTCGTAAAGAAATTACGACGCAGTACCGATCCGGGAGCAACCATCGGGCGTTCGTTGTTGTTACCGTCGCCGTTGAGGTCCGAACCTACTTGCGAGTTGACCGGTGAGCCCGAACGCAGGCGGATCGCACTGGCGATCTCAAATCCCCACGGCAGATAGAACACCGGATTGGCGACAAATTGATGACGTCGATCGAGACGCGAATTGAACATCTCAGAGCTGAGGTCATACGGGTTGTCGTACAGGACGCCGCCCGCATCGCGTTCGTTATCGTCATCCGACATCGAGCGTGAAAGTGTGTAGAACGCACTGATGCGGCCCCACTTTTTGCTGATGTTGGTACGAAGCGTAAGTGCACGATAGATCGATCGTGCCGACGAATCGCGGATCTGAAGGGTTCCGATATTGGTCAGCGGACGCGATGCACGGTTGACGAGCACACGGCCAGAAACCGGATCAAAACCGGTGCGAGCCGGAAGGTTGATGTCGCGATTACGCTGCAAGTAAATGGTATTTACTTCGGAGTAATCGGCACCGATCGTAACGCCGTTCATCAACTGATGCTCAACACCGCCGCCCCACTGGAACGATTGCGGGTTCTTGAAGTCGGGGTTGATGCCGACAAAGTTAGCACCCTGGAAAGCTCCGAGGTTCGACGGAGGATTGGTCGTTGCGTTGAGGATCGAGGTCTGGATCGTTGCGATCTGTGCAGACGACAGGATTGGCAGCGAATTGAGCGAGATCGTGTTCAGATTGATACCGAGGATCGCGAACTGGCGATAAACGGTGTTCGGTGTAAATCCGGTTCCGCCCATGATGGCGACGTACTGCGGATTCTGTGCTTCGAACGTAGCCTGGTTGAAACCGGTCGCCGAGAAAGCAGGGGAACCGAGTGTGACCGAAAGGTCACCGGCCGGGTTACGGAAATTGTTGAACGGTGCCGCGAGAACGATGAGCGGCGTACGTGCATAGTATTGACCGGCGTAAGCACGAATAACGGTTTTGCCGTTTCCTTTCGGATCGTAAGCAAATCCGACACGCGGGCCCCACTGATTCTGGCTGTCCGGTATTGCCGACGGATCGAGCGTACGGCCGCCAAAGATCGGCCACGCGGTGTTGCGGATCAGATTGAGAACGGTCGCATTGTTATTCTCCGAGTCCGGATTGAACTGCTTTTCGTAACGCAGGCCAAAGTTCAGCGTCCATTTCTGATTTACACGCCACGAATCCTGAGCAAAGAATGAAAGTTCCTTAACGCCGTATCCGGCCGAAAGGTTACCGATCTGCTTGTTGTAGCGGGCAGTTGTTGTGTCAAAACGTCCGCGGAACGTTGCCGACTGGGCAGTGCCCATCGCATCGAGAATACCGGTTCCGAGGACTCCACCGGAACCAAGGGTCGATGTAAGGCCCGAGAAGGTGTACACACCGGTCTGATTAAATCCGAATAGCTGATCAGCAAAGATGTCGCTGAACTCGCCGCCAAACTTGATCGTGTGTGAGCCGGTGATATAGGTCATTGCGTCACCGATCTGGATACGACGGTCATACTGGGTCGTCGGCAGGAAGTTACGGGTTCCGTATGTTCCGATCGAGGTCGCAATGTTTGCAACGACTTCATTCGGCGTACGCGGACGAGTTTCACGGGCAAACTGACCACGAACTTCGTTGATCAGGTTTGCCGAGAAAGTGGTGATCCACTGTCCGACGACGATGTTATTCCGGTTTTCTTCCGTTCCGTTCGTCGACAGCGAGTTGGTGGTCGTCGGGTCGAGTGAAGTTTCACCGGTCGAGACACCGTTGAGAGCCTTATTGGCTGAGAAGTTGTAACGGATGTTAGAGCGATTATCGTCGTTGATGTTCCAGTCGACCTTGCCGAGAAGTGCATAGGCATCGTTGCTCGACTGATACTGGAGCTCGTTATTGCGATAAAAGTTATAAGCTTCCTGCTGAGCGACGTTAGTCGGCGTTGCAACACCGACGAGATTCTGGAACAGAACCTGACGCGGAGCACGAAAACGCTGCTGCTCGTACGACGCGAAATAGAAAAGCTTGTCCTTGATGATCGGGCCGCCGATCGAACCGCCAAACTGATGCTGGGTCGGTGCGAGCGTTGCTTCGAGTCCAAGAGCATTCAAACGCTGATCGGCTAGTGCCTTGGCAAAATTGTTGCCAACAGCAAGCTCTTCAGGGCGGATAAGGTAAAAGAGCGATCCGCGAACGTTGTTCGAACCAGATTTGGTTACCGCATTAACAATACCGCCCGAGCTGCGTCCAAACTCTGCCGAATAACCGGCAGCGACGACCTGAAACTCACGAACCGATTCCTGCGGAATGGTGAAGGCCGAGTTGGCACGTTCGCCGCCGCGGACACCGCCGAAGAACGGTTGGTTGTAATCGACGCCATCAACGTTGATGTTCGAGTTGATACCACGCTGGCCGGAAAGCGAGATCTGTCCGCGTGACGGATCGACCTGTGCGGTCGGGGTCAGCGTAACAAAATCCTGAAAACGGCGGCCGTTGATCGGAAGATTCTGAATAGCAGCTTCGTTCTGTACCGAGTCAAAGTTGTTGGTCGTGGTCTGGATGCCCTCGGCAGTGACCTCGACTACAGCGTTAACGGCACCGGCTCCGAGCGTGACGTTCGCGTCGGTGATACGTCCGACCTGAACCTGCACGTCGAGGGCTACCTCGGCAAAGCTGGCTGCGACAGTTTTGACCGAGTAGCTGCCTGGCTGCAAGAGCACAAATCGGTATGTGCCGTCGTCGCCCGTTATTGCCGACTTGGTCTCATTCGTAGCCTTGCTAACGAGCGTGACCGTTGCGTTCGGAACAATTGCTCCGTTTGTGTCGGTGACAACGCCGGTGATCTGACCGGTACCTGCCTGTGCCTGGCCAAAGACCTGGCCGACGCACATCAGCAAGCAGAGCGTTATTGCTGATAAAAATTTATTTGAAAAGATTTTAGTCATTTGTTTTGGTGACCTCATTGGTTTGGATTTTCCTGGAGCATTATTGCTGGTTGTGAATCAGGAAAATCCTATTTATATTGATTTTTGGATTTTTATTTTACTTTTCGGATTTTGTGAAAAAAAACTATTCGCCTTTTGCCCCGAAAAGTGTTTTGACAACTGCAATTTTTCGCACCTAAACCTATGTCCAGCAATCTTTTAACGATTCCGAGATCTTAAAAATCAAGACCGGTCATAGACGAGGACCCAAATTGCGTTGCCACTGCTGTGAAAACGTTGCAATTTAAGTTCCGCAGTTGAATTAATGATGGTTTCATACCGACCGAAAATTGATGTGAACATACCATTAAATCTACGTTACATACGGCCGCCCGGGCATGTAGAAAAAAAGTGATTTTCATTCAGAACCGATGCAACCTTTTCGTACGCGATTGCGTTCTAACCGATGTCGCATTTTTTGCGTTCGAGGGATAATTTGGCCATATTTGTAATATTTTACGTTACAAAACGGCACTGTTGGCGGTCGTGATCGAAAAACATTTGAGATATAAGGGTTTGCGGGGTTTTTTGAAACTTGACTTTTTTGTAAATGTGTTCTAAGTTGGTCACGAATTTCGTCGCAAACCGTATTCTTCGGACCGCCGGAATAATAACAGTCTTTTGACTGAAAAAAGGGGGAATAATGGCACAAGTAGAATATTCTACATCATCATATAAAACGCCATTGCATCATCGCATTCTTGCTAACATGCCGGTACAGGCTAGTTGGGTAGATCAGGAGAGCGGAGAAACGGTAAATGTCGAGGGGATGACGGAAAATGTTGGCGAGTCCAGCACGCTCGTTAATCTCGAAACTTTGCCGCCGGTCGGCAGCTCGGTACGTCTTAGGATCATGGAAGAAAATAAGACGATCATCGAGGTATCTACTCAGGTCATCAGGGTTGAACGGGATCCGAGCAAACCTATGGCCGCTCTTTCAGTGTTGGAAAACCTGAAGAAATGGAAGAGCATAGCTATGACGGCAGCTGAGAAATGGGTGACCAGGCATTGGCAGCTTAACTACGAAGAAGAATGGGTTAATTAATCATTTCATTCGTTATAATAATAAACACGGCGGGGAAATTTCTATTGAAACTTCCCCGCTTTTGATTTTATAAAGAGCGAACGGCCGTAAGCCATAGGCGAACGATTTGGGTGCCGGCGGCATCAATTAGAGAGATGAAAGAGGCTTTATTTGCATTATTTATATTAGGTTTGGCTCAGATAGCTTTTGCACAGGAAAAGCCGCTGACGCAGGCTGAGTACGTCAAAATGCTCTACGCTCTGCAGAAAACACCGGCGGTCAGGGTCGAGATCGTCGACGCGCTGAGAAAGCGTGGTATTGCCTTCGCACTGACGGACGGCATCCGCGGATTGACGAAATCCAAGGCCGGCAACGACGAAGACCTAAAGCGGGCACTGGAGGAGGCCGAACGCCGCCGGCAAAATCCGCAGGGAGCTATTCTGCCGTCAAAGGCCGAGGCTGACGCCGTTCTCGCACGGACACGCAAAAATACGCTCGAGGCCGTCGGCGAAATGCCGGATTTCGTCGTCAAACAGCAGATCCAGCGTTCGTGGGCATTTGCCAATACGGGCAATTTCAAAAATCTTGATCGCCTGGTCGTCGCGGTCAGCTACCGTTCGACCGGCGAAGAAGATTACCGCGTCCTGTCGACGAACGGCATCATCAACAACGACCCGAAATCGAAAGGCAGCTACGAAGAGGTCGGCGGTACGAGTTCGACCGGCGAATTTGTCACAATGCTCGCGACCGTTTTTAAGCCCGAGAGCGAAACGGTATTCGAGCTTGTCGATACCGACGTGATCCGCACACGCAAGGCGATCGTTTTCGAATTCGTGGTTGAAAAAGATAAGGCTAAGCAGGTTATCACGTCATCGGGGCGGACAATGTCGGATTCGACCATTACGGGGATGAAAGGGCGTGTCTGGGTCGACCGTGAAACGGCACGCGTGCTGCGTATCGAGAGCGACGCGACCGAGATACCAGACGGTTTCCCGATCCGCTCGGCACGCCGTGTGATCGATTATGATTGGGTCACAATAACGGACGGCAAGTATCTGCTGCCGTTACTTTCGGACGTCAGGCTGACCGCACGGGAAAGTTCGCAGCTCATCGAGACCCGCAACGTTATCAGGTTCAAGGATTATCAGAAATACGGAACCGACGTCGTCATCCGCGACGATGATGTCCAGCCTGAGCCGGAAGCCCCGAAACCGTAAGCGTGATCTAGTTGAACGAATAGTAGGCACCGGCCGCGATCAGGCCGAGCCACACCAGGCCTTTGCCGAGAAAAAAGAGAAAGGCGATGATGCCGGCACGGCGCGTCCACTTGCGGGCTGGACAGGTCTTTTTGTTAACGTCATCGGCCATCTGTTTGAAAAATAACTTTTCCGGCCCAAAGTTTCAAACTTTCAGATATAAGTTTTTCTAAATGTACAGAAAACTAGCCGCACGATTTACGACCGCCGCATTTTGCCTTATCCTTTTTTCTGGCGCGTTTGCCCAAACCGGCCCGCCTGTCGAATCCAATAAGCGAGAAGCCGATCTGATAGAACTCATCAAACTAAAAAAGTCGATAAAGCTCGACATTCGTTACGCCACCACTGACAATTTTGTCGGCCGTCAGGTTTACCCCGAGGCACGTGCTTTCCTGCAGCGGCCGGCGGCCGAAGCTCTCGTCAAGGTCCACAACCAGCTAAAAAAAGAAGGGCTCGGCCTCGTCATTTTTGACGGCTACCGTCCATGGGCGATCACGAAACTCTTTTGGGAGGTCACGCCCGAGGACAAGCGTATGTTTGTCGCAAATCCCGCGAAGGGCTCAAAGCACAATCGCGGCTGTGCCGTCGACCTCAGCATCTACGACCGAAAAACAGGCAAGCTGATACCGATGCCGTCCGGTTATGACGAATTTTCCGAGCGTGCCTCGCCCGACTACAAGGGCGGCACCGACGAAGAGCGTGCCAACCGCGACAAACTGCGGCGCCTGATGGAATCCGCCGGCTTCACCATCAACGCCAACGAATGGTGGCATTTCGATTTCAAAGACTGGGAACACTACGCCATCTACAACATAGCCTTCTCCGACATCGGCAAACGAGTCCGCAATTGAACGCCGCACCTGCGCTATTTGCAAACTTCAACCGTCGCTGACTTGAACCCGCTGCTTTCGTAACAAGGATCTCGCACTAAAATCGATCATGGCTGTGCAGTGAAGTCGAGGTCCGTCAGTTGGTCATTAACGTTTACGATCTGCGGAGCAAATGTGTATCGCTTCGATCGGACCGACACCACGACGGTCTCCCCGGAAGGAACGTCGTCAAACTGATAATATCCAAACGCTCCGGTTATCGCGTTTCGCGTTTGTCCATCCGCATCGGCCATAGTAACTATCGCATTTGCGACGCCCGATCCGGCGGCGGTCGTCACGCGGCCAGATATCGAGACGGAGGAGGCGGTCGGGCCAAGGTCACCATTGAAAGCGGTAAACGATGCCTGAGCAGACTGTCCTCTCCACGCGATGGACACCGTACTTGTGCCGACACCGATAAACTCCCAGGCGAGTTTATCGGAAACGTCGAGTACGCCGGGTGCTGACGAGATCACATCCAGCTCTGGCGGTACGATCCATCGGCGAAGGCGTAGCGGCGGATTGCCAGGATTATTAACGTCTGTATATGACGCCCAAAGACTCGGCTCCACACCCGAGCCAACCGTATAGTCTCCAGTCGAAGGCTTGACGTCGATCGAAGAAAGCGTGTAGGCCGAGGCCAAAGGTTCGACGGAATATGCAAGGACTGGACTACCGGTAAAGACCTTACCGCTAACTGCCGTGGCAGTTCCGTAAATGGCAACGTCGCCAGGCACGTCCAGATCGATATTCAGACTGATCTGTCCGGGATGGCCCGCAACGGTGGAGAAACTGACGCCCTGCCCACTGACACCATTCACCCCATATCGCTCGGCCGTCCAAAAGACAGGCCCGGCAAGTGTTTCACCCATCGGCAGGTTGAACTGATAGGTTTGTGTAACCGTACCGAGAAGCGTTTTCCCGCTTCTTGAGGCGCTTCCGATCAATCCGATGGCGTCGAGAATGCCGGGGGTTACATTTTCCGCTGCATTTTGAATGTCAACAACTACCGACGCCGGAACGGGAGCCGGGAGCCTAAACGGGCCGAATATACGGTCAGCGGCAGGAATCGCAGGATCCTGATCGAGAGCCGCGATCACGTGTTGGGCGACCTCGCTCGCTTGGACTTGGCCGGCAGTTCCACCGAAAAGGTCTACACCAGCACCGAGATCGATGCTCATACCCGTAGGATCGACAAAAGCATGCGAGACCAACAAGTTCGAAGGCATCCGGTACGAGTTTGAAGGTGGACTCTGCCCGGCCTCGGGCGTAGTTGCCGTCATACTGTCAAAATCCACGACTCCGTCCGATCCTCGCGGCAGCACGAGGGCACCATTTGCGTTGTTCAGTCCGAGCCCATAATCCGAATAGCTAAACGCTGAGAAACTGGGTGCAAGACCGTAGTTAACTGTGGTCTGAACCAAATGGAACTTGGCGGCTTCGTCCGGCGCCCACGGAGCGCCCGAACCGGGCTGGTTTATATGGATGATCTGCGGACCGGCAGGGTCAAATTTGTTCTGGGCCGTCCCGTTCGAGATAAGGAAATTGGAAACTAACCCTGATATCCCGAGCGAACGACGTCCCGTTGTCGTTCCCTGAAATCGCCCCTGTAACGCTAGCATGTATCTCACGATCCGAGTGCCGTTGTGCGGCGAACCAATCGTTACTACGCGATGAAACCGGCCGCGATTAAAATTATCGGGATTGCGAAACGGCTGAGGCGAGAACTGGTTGCTGTTTTTCGAGCTGAGCAGCCTTGTCAGTATCCCACCCTGGCTGTGTGCGACCACATCATGCCGTGTCATAGCCCATCCCGTCGCGATAGATGAACGCATTTGGTCAAACTCGTTCCAGACCAATGGCACTAGTTGATGAAACGGAAGAACCGTATTTTGCAGCTCGGTAGCCGGCGTGTCGACCGGGAGGTTTCCGTACTTGATGGTTCGGATAAAATCCGGTTGGCCGAGGAGCGTACGCGGTCTTGAGGTGCTAAGGACGCCCTGAAAGATATCGCCCCATTCGCCATCGGTATTGTATCCGTGGATCAGGGCGATCGGTGGCTTGCGAATATAAAATACCTTCTCGCCGGCCACTAACTGAGTTGCCAGGTTAGTAAATTTTAGCCGCACTTTAAGTTCGTTTGCACCGCTGTCGAAATGAAGTTGGTCTGAACCGACAGGCGAAAGGTAGGCATAACGCGTGTTGGCGGCCGCCGTAAACGACAGATCTCGGTCAGTTGTCCACGAACCCGAATTCAGTGCCAGCAGCCTCTCACCGATCGGAACTCCGTCGAGCGTGCCGCCGTTGACGATCTCGGCTTCGACCCTGTACTGAAGTTCACCGCCGCCGGGAAACGCTTCTGTTGGGACAGTCAGCTCGAAAAGCAGCGGCGTAACTCCATCTGCCACCAGTCCCTTCGTTACGCTTGGCATCGCAGTCAGATCTGCCGGCGTCGTCTTGAATACGAGTGGTGAGTCAACATCATTGAGGCCTTGATTGACGCTTCCCTGCGTCAGCCCGCCCAAGTTCGGCCGCCGCATCGTGGTCTGGACATTGCCCCCATCGTATGTGAATACGGCTCCGTTTGGAGCGGTCGACTGGCCGGGAGCACCGATAAACATGATACCCCCTTTGATCGCAACCGACATACCGAAGTATGACCTCGGCACCGATGCTCCGTTCAGCTGGTCGGTCTCGAACCACTGCGCGGTTCCTCGAGTAAAAACATATGCAGCTCCAACGACCATAGATCCCGGCCCTTCATCGCCGGGAGCTCCGACCACGATCGTTTCGCCCTCGATCGCTACGGAACGTCCAAAATTATCGTCGTCGTAGCCATCACTCGCAGTAAGTTTCTGAACTTGAGACCACGATCCGCTGTCTCGTGTGAAGACATAAGCGGCTCCTGGCAAATGGGTGCTGTTGCATCGGGCTGCATCGGCTCCGATGACGGCTATATCACCTGAGACCGAGACCGAACTCCCAAAACACGAATTTACCGATGGATCGTTCGGCACAAGTTGCTGGGGTGCTCCCCACGATGAACCCAATCGTGTATATGCCATAACGAGTCCCGGTCCGGCGGAGGTACCGATCACTGTATTTTTGGAAGGTGCTAGCAGCGTCGTCCCTTCGAGCTCGACTTCGTCGCCAAACCCAAGGCAATTCGAACATGTCAGTTTCTGTTGCTGTGACCAGGTATTACCAACGCGGACAAAAGAATAGATGCCGGCCGCCGGAGTCTGAACGGGTGGGAGTGGGGGATATAATCTGGACGCTCCAACTACAAGTTGGTCGCCTTCGATATCGACCGCGTCTCCAAAGGTGAGCCCCTTTGCCGTGTCGGCTGCCATTATCCGCTGTTGAAACGCCCAAGCGGTTCCGGTCCGGGTGTAAACGTAGACGGCACCGTGAACCTGGCCTCCGATCGAATTATCGAACTTCGCATGGCGGGCACCCACGGCGACGGTATTTCCGGATATTGCCACGCTCTCGCCGTACTGCTCATCATTGATGCCGTTCGAGCCCGGAAAGAGCCGCACTTGCTGCGTCCACACGCCGCCCTGCAATACGAAAACGTACGCAACGCCCGTAAAGGTCGAGGCGTCGCGGTAGGCCTGATAAGCTCCAACAACGGCTGTGGTTCCCGAAATTGCCACGTCCCAACCAAATCGATCGTCGATATTCGTGAATTGTCCCGGGTTTCCAATGGTCTGCCGCTGAATAAACGTCGGGTCAACGGTAATTGGATAGATGGCCAATTTATCTTCGACTTCGAACCAGACTTCGCCTTTCTTCTCGGTTCGCATCCGAGCGGTAAGATCTTTGCCTTCCGCGTCCCATACCTTGAGTTTTTCGTAGCGCAACACTTCATATCCTGCAATATCAGTCAAAGTCAGAGCCTTTCCGTCTTCATCGGCATGTGCCTGCAGGTCGCCGTCAACGGCCATTACAAGCCGCAACCCTTCGCTGCTGTTTTTCGAACCCGGGCGAGCCGCAAGTGTGAAACCGTGCTCCAGCCCATCCCTTCTGTTAACGAACCATTCCGTGACCTCTTGGCCCGCCCTTACCAGGTCAGCGCGATTGCCCTCAGTTCGCCAGTATCCGTCACCTACAGACGTTTGGTCATCGCCCACGCCCAAACTGCTGAGCCGCCAGTTCGATGTCCAGGTGCGATCTTTCTTCGTTGCCCTCAACTGCAAGCCCGTTTCGGTGAAGCTCATTCGGAACCCATTCGCATCGTTACTCGCCGAGGCACCGGTCTCGGCTTCGTTCACCTGATAGCGGGCAGCGGTAACTGCCTCGAAAAGCGAATCATACGTACCGGTTTGCTTGAGATGTGAGATCGCAGATTCGCCTGTCAGCGAACCGGCAGGAGAATCAGAAATATCGGCATCGCTGAGGACCCAAAACGCAGAGACCAGCAGCAGCGTGCTGGCAACTGATAATGCAACCGATCCTAACCTACGGCGACGTCGAACTTCGATATTAGCGGTAGAACCGCCGCTCTTCATGGTCTGGGTTTTCTTAAGGCGATTAACCGACTCAGGGCTGATCGCACACTTTCCTGTTCTCATAATCTCTCTCCGACATGATCCTTATTCCCGTATGCGTAGAGAACAGGTAAACCCCGACAAATTTTCCGAACCATTGAGATTTTTGATCCGCGATCATTTGGACGGCGAACTGCGGATGTGGGCGACCAATCGCCTCCTGCCTCAACACACATGGTAACAGTTGACACTGATGATATAATGAGTGTTATAGACCTTGTTCTTTGACAACCGAAAGGGGAAACGTGAAAAAGAGGAATTGTGAAAGGCCCATTTTCGGTTTTGGGCGGGTTCTGCCCGCGATATGTGGGAACTTGTTGGGACAACGGGACAAGAACGTGAAATTGCTCTAACCATAGATATAACAACAGTTAGCGTATTTGGGTGGTAGGAACGATTCCCACTATTTCCGACTAAATAGGAAATAGTGGGAATCTTTAATAAGACGACTTCGACGGGCTGCCTTGTCAGAACCGCCTGCGTCAGTGGGCGGCATCCAAGGCGGGATCAATTAGCGAGGCTTGAAATTCAAACGTGCATATCTAACCCGGCAATTTGTGATGAACGCTGTACTAAACTTTAACGCCTAAGCCGCCCGCTTACGCAGGCGGTTCCGACACTCGTAGCCAGCCGCGGCCTCTGCGAAAAACTCTCCGCTCTCTGCGTGAACCTGATCTTTAACGCGGAGATCGCCGAGGCCGCTGAGAAGAGGTCAAAGTAAAAAGTAAATAGCCAAGTTCGAGCCGGCAGACTTGGGTCTTGGCACTTGAGAACGATTTCGACCAGCCGGTTCGGTATTACCGATCCGGCTGGTCGAGACGAAGAGACTGCCTACTCGCTTACGCTGAAAGCAGGAACTATTTAGCCGCGGGTTTTGGGCCGTTGGCTTCGATCTGAAGGTTGATCTTGACGACATCCGAAAGCGTCGGCGTGCCATTCGGCATGTTGCCACCGTAGTTCACGCCAAAATCGCGGCGGTTGATCGAGGTTTCGGCAACGATGCCCATCTTTGCTCCGGCCTTTTCATTTGCCGGGACCCAGCCCGCGATCTGGAACGGGAAGGTGATCGATTTGGTTACGCCCTTCAACGTGAAATCGCCGGTCAGCATCAGAGCCTTGCCCTTTTTCTCGACCTTGGTGCTCTTAAAGGTGATGTCGGCAAACTTTTCGACCTCAAAAAAGTCTTTTGAGCGAAGATGGTTGTCGCGGCCGGCCACGCCGGTGTCGACGCTGGTTGCTTTGGCCGTAAATTCGACGGTCGATTTGGTTACGTCTTTGGCGTCAAAATTTACGGTGCCGGTGAAATCCCTGAAATATCCGGGAACCTCGATCAAGCCCATATGGTTGACCTTAAAGTTGATAAAGCTGTGTGCCTTGTCAAAACTGTACGCCCCGCTGTCGCCCGCGGGCGTGTCGGCGGCAAATCGCTGTGCGAATGACCGGTTAACGGCCTGGGCACCTGTCTGAGAAAAAACGACAAATGCTATGACAGCAATGCCGAGGATCAAAGAAACTCTTTTCATAATGTTGGATATCTCCTGAGATCAGATTGTTGGTTTACTGTATGGCCAGCGTGATCGAGAACTTAGCCGACCGCGGCGTCGTATTAGCCCGGCGGACAAACAACATATAGTCGCCGGTCTCGGGCACGACAAATTCCATAGTCGGCTCAGCCAGATCTGTGCTGTCGTTACTGACATCGTCATTAAAGAGACGATAGGCAAATCGTAGCGAATCGGGGTTGGTAATATAGACCGTCTGGCCCTTTTTTGCACCAAAAACGAACTCTTGTTCCTGGTCGCCGGACAACGTGCCCGTCAAAACGGTCTGGGATTTCCCTTTGGCAAATTTCACCCTACCGGGCTCGGCCTTGCCGCCGCCCTGTGCGAGGGCTGAAACCGCCGCAAATGCGAAGAATGCGATAACTAATAGGAACGAAACTCTTTTCATCGAAATAGGACTCCTGTTGTGTTCAAGTATCTAAACTGACCGCCGTATGATGCCGTTTTTCGGAAAAAGGTTCATCTGATCGTCAGCGTCAGCGAATATCTGGCGGTCCGCGGCGTCTTGACCGCCTTTTTTCGGACATAGAACATATAATCGCCCGACTCAGGTATCTCAAAGGTCAGCGTCGGCGAACTTTCAAATTCGGTCTCGAAATCGAACTCTTCGTTAAATACACGAAAATCGAAGAGGTTGCGGTTTGAATTTCTGATCGTAACGGTTTGCCCTTTGACGGCAGCAAAAACGTATTCAGCCTCCTGGCCGACCGAAAGCGTACCGCTGATCGCGGCACTGATCTTGCCGGCGTCAAACAGGATGCGATTCGGCTCAGCCTTGCCGCCGCGTTGGGCAAACGTTACGGACACGCATAGCGTTAATACTATCGACAGAACTAGTAAAAAGTGTCTCATACGTAGCGGCCAAGAATTTTGTTTTTGACTTTGATACTATACCGCATTATGAATAGACCCGAAACAGAAGAATACGCGCCATATTACGACACCTATGTTTCGCTGATAGCAGACAACGGTGTCATGGCCGAATTGAATGAGCAGGCCGAGAGCCTGCGTGCCGCTGTCGCCGGTTTACCCGAGGAACGCGGCACATACGCCTACGCCGAAGGAAAATGGACGATCAAGGAACTGCTCAGCCACTTGATCGACGGCGAACGGATCTTTGCGTACCGCATCCTGCGCATATCACGCGGTGACGAAACACCGATCGAGGGTTTCGAACAGGACGATTATATCGCCACCTCGAACGCCAACGGACGCACGTTCGAAAATCTCATTGGCGAATTCGGCCTACAGCGTCAGGCCAACCTGATCCTTGTCAATAATATCGACGACGAGACCGCAAAACTGATGGGTACCGCCAGCGGCAAACCGGTTTCAGTCCGTGCCCTGACCTACATCATGGCCGGCCACGTTAAGCATCATTTACGCATTTTGAATGAGCGATATTTGTGATCACCTTACCCTACGACGTGATCATTATCGGTGGTGGTGCGGCGGGGCTGTTTTGCGCGTTCAATGCCGGGCGTCGCGGCAAACGAGTCCTCGTCGTTGAGCATAACGCCGAGGTTGGCCGCAAGATCGTGATTTCGGGCGGGGGGCGATGCAACTTTACCAACCGCGACGTGCGGCCCGAGAACTTTCTGTCCGCCAATCCGCATTTTTGCAAATCCGCGCTGTCGCGCTACACGCCGCAGGAATTTGTCGGGCTGGTCCAAAAACACAAGATCGCGTATTACGAGAAAACACTCGGGCAGCTCTTTTGCCGTGAAAGTTCGAAGCAGATCGTCGAGATGCTGCTCGCTGAGTGTCGCTCAGCCCGGGTCGAAGTGAGGACCAACTGTTCGGTAAAAGCGGTATCGCATAGCGACAGTTTTCGCGTCGAGACCAACCAGGGCGTTTTTGAAGCAAAGACGGTCGTCGTTGCCTGCGGCGGGATGTCTTTCGCCAAGATCGGTGCGACCGACCTCGGATATCGGATCGCACGGCAGTTTGGCCATAAGATCGTCGAGACACGGCCGTCGCTTGTCGCTCTTGCGGCAAAAGGCGGCGGCTGGAAAGATCTCGCCGGCGTTTCGATCGACGCCAACGTCTCGACCGGCAAGACCGCGTTTCGGGAGAACATCCTGTTCACCCATCGCGGGTTCTCGGGCCCGGCGATACTTCAGATCTCAAATTACTGGAAGCGTGACCGACCGGTGACGATCGACCTGTTACCGGACGTGGACGCGGCCGTGCTGATCGAATCTGAAAGGTCAGAACGGCAAAATCTGGCGAACTATTTGAGCAAGTTTCTGCCCCAACGGTTTGCACAGAGCTTTGCCGAACGCATCGGCATCAACAAACCTGTCGCCCAGCTAAACAAGGCCGAGATCAAGAAGGTCGCCGATGCACTAAACTCATGGCAGGTGGAATTTACCGCAACCGAGGGGTACGACCGTGCCGAAGTGACGCTCGGCGGTGTTTCGACCGACGAACTGTCGTCGCAGACGATGGAGAGCAAAAAACAGTCCGGGCTCTATTTTATCGGCGAGGTCGTCGATGTCACGGGCTGGCTCGGCGGTTACAATTTCCAGTGGGCATGGTCGAGCGGTTTCGCCGCCTCGCAGGCTATCTGAATTCGTCGATGTCCAAGCCGTATTTTTGTTTGACGTACTCTTCCTGAGCAGCGTTGACGCTTTGCAGATTGGTCAGGCGACGCTGGCTCTTGGTAATGTGAACGCGTGCCCGGCCGGACATCTGCTTGAGCAGATCGCGGCCCTCGGCGGCCTCGGCGTTGACCTTGAGATGAAGTTCGAACAGCTCCGACGTTACCAGAGCCTCTCGCTCATCGACGATCTCGATCAGGCGGCGGCGGATCTGAAATATCTGCCGGATGGCACGGACAAGTTCGTCACCAACCGAGTCGCCCTTGATCAGGTCGGGGCTATTGCGAAAATCGTGAACGAGCTTGTTCAGCTTTTGCTGATCGCGGGACGTGTATGCCTGATTAAGCTCGGCCATTAGGCCGTGGCGCCTCTCTTTTTCGCCGGCGTCGAGTGCAAGATCGGGATGGATCACACGGGCGATGTCGTGATAGGCCTTTTTCGCCTCAGCCGTCGGAACCCATTCCTCGGCATCGAGTTCCTCAGCGGCACGGGCACGCTCGGCCGACTCTTCGGCTCGACGGCGCAGTTCCTCGACCTTTTTCTTGATCTCCTCGTCGTCAGGCACGAGCTTTAACTCCTCTTCGGCAATGAGCGCGTCGATCTCGTCCTGCTCGGCATAGAGCCGGGCGACCTGCATCGTGTATTGTGCCTCAAATTTCTCAAGCTCGGTGCGAAGATCGGTCATCTCCTCCTCACGGTCGGCAAGCCGGTCCTTGAGACGGTCGAGCACCTTCACCTTTTTGTTCAGCTCGATCTGTTCGGGCGCGATTGAA
The DNA here is from genome assembly GCA_017983495.1 of Pyrinomonadaceae bacterium. Lineage (GTDB taxonomy): Bacteria > Acidobacteriota > Blastocatellia > Pyrinomonadales > Pyrinomonadaceae > OLB17. Next base: position 56,685 of record JAGOBH010000009.1, read on the forward strand.
TCCATAATTTAGGGCATCTTAACCGTACGGGACGAAAAAGACAATTCCATGCCGTATCGAATCCGCCGGCAGCTTAAAACGCAAAAGACGCCGTGGAATATGATCTCCGCGGCGTCCTTGATCTCAAGCAGTCCGAAGTCTAGCCCGCCGTCGCATCGGTCTGATCGGGCGTGTTGATATACAAGATCCGCGAACAGCTCTCGCAGGTAATGATCTCATCCCCTTTCTTGACGTTGACCTGCATCTGCGGACGCAGCGACATAAAGCATGCACTGCACGAACCGTTGACGACCTCGGCAACGGCAATACCGTCGCGGCTCCGCTGCGCCATACGGTCGTAGACCGAAGCAAGTCGTGCCGGCAGGGTCGCAAACGCCTCTTGACGGCGTTTTGACTGAGCGTCAAACTCCGACTTGTCCTTCTTCATCTGAGCGTCAAATTCCAAAAGGGCAGCTTCACGCTTGCTGTCGAGAGTGTTGATCTCCTCGGCACGTTCCTCAAGCTCTTTTTCGACAGCCTCGTTGGCGGTCAATGTCTCAACGATCTGAGCCTCGTACGCGGCGATCTGCTTTTGCAGAGCATCGGTCTCGCGCATCGCGGTCTCGTACTCTTTTTGATTCTGGGCGTGTTTCAGATTGCGGTCAGCACGCTCAAGATAGGTCTTATTCTCAGCTATCTGCTTTTCCAACTCAGCCCGCGTTGCGTGCAACTGGTCGCGACGGCCCTGTATTTCGCGGATAGAAAAAGCGTGCTGTTCAAACTCTTGTTCGATCTCAGCACGCTTAGCTTCTGCGGTTTCGATTGATTTTTTTAATCGGCGGAGGTTGGTGTCAGTTTTTTGCAACACAACCAATTTATCAAGATCTGCTTTCACTTAAAAAATATCTCCTCAGTTACCAAACGTACATATTACGACAATTCTAACCCAGATGCTATTCAAGAAAAAGCGAATTCCGTATGTCTCACTCACCGACAAAGAGACGAAAGTGGCCGTATAGGTCCGAAACCCGAAAAGGCGAACGTTTGCCGTCCTCGGTCTCAAAATGCCATAACGGCAACTCTCCGGCGTAGGCGAGCACAAGATCGGCATTCGCCTTAGGTATCCCAAAATGCGTGATTCGTGCGGCCGCAAGCGTTCCGCCGAGCATAATGCCGTCAGTTGGCGTTCGCGTCCAACCTGCCTCTACCGACAAACATCTTACCCCTCGATGCACACGTACGACTGAACCGACCATGTTCGAATTGCCGCGTGAAAAGCTGTGCGGATGGCCCCGTTCGGTAACCAGCCCAATAGTTGCCGGACCGGAGGCCGAGACGATCTCGTCCAGCGAAGCGAACAGCCAATTGACGCCCTCGGCCCTGATCGCGTCGTTTGCGGCCTTAAGACGCAGATATTCGGCGATCTCGCTCTTTCCGGAATCGAGAGCCCTGGCGGTGGCGGTGCTAAGCATTTGAGACCATATTTGATCGAGCTCGGTCATATTGCGAGGATAAGGCCCAACGGGCCAAAAGACAATTTCGTGATATGATTCTGTGTTTTGGTGAGTGTTTTCGGCGCCTTGCCGCGGTCCGGTCCGGCAGTTACTTTATGAAGTATTTCGCGATCATTTTTTTATCTTTCACAATGGTCCTTGCGGCTCACACGCAGACCACCAAGACAAGATCGGCTAAGCCCGTTGCGACAACCAAAAAGCCAACAACGGGCAAACCGACGCCATCCAAATCGACGCAGACCAAGACATCGGCGGCAAAGAAACCAGCCGCGGCAAAGCCCAAGACCACACAGGCGGCGGCTAAACCGAAACCGACGCCGATACCCAAAAGAGCCCCCGACGAGAACGAATCGTATGAAAAGGCGGTAGCGATAACCGATACAGGTGAGCGGGTCACCGCCCTGCGGAAATTTCTCAGGGATTTCCCCAAGACCGAAAAACGGACCGGCGTTCTCGAAATGCTGGTGACGACCCAACTCGAATTGGCAAACGAAAAGATAAAGGCCAATGACGCCGAAGCCGCCGCCAAGCTTTTTTTAGCCGCAGCCGGTGACGCCCCACAGCCGCTAAGCGAGCCGTTATTTGCAAATTTCACCGGCAAGATATTGCCGGCGTTGTTTTGGGCCGGTCAGCGTGTCCCCGCGTTTGACCTGGCGAAGACCCTTGAGGCAAAGTCGAGCACCAGCGTGCCGCAACTTCTGGGTATCGCCAATTTTTATATGGGTATCGAGAATGGTTCGGAGGCACGACGTGTGACCGGCGATGCGATCAAACTCGACCCTAATTCATCGGCCGCGTATCAAACGCTCGGGCTCGCAAACCGCATCGATTTTTTGCTCGAAGATTCGGTTGCAGCATACGCAAAGGCACTTGAGATCGACGCGGACTCTGTTTCCGCACGCCGCGGGCTTGCCGAGATGAAACGCTCTCTGGGCCGATCCGACGAGGCTGCGGCATTATACGCCGAGATCCTTGCGAAGGAGGCCGATAGTCTTCCAGCCCGAACAGGTTTGATCCTGGCAATGTTCGAAGGCGGAAAACGCGCGGAAGCCGAGGCCGAACTCGCGCGTTCGCTCGAGGCCACACCGGGAAACGTTATGCTGCTGTCGGGTGTCGCGTATTGGTACGCCGCACATAACGAGGGAACTAAGGCGATAGAATATGCCCAGCGGGCGATCGCGTCGGACCCGCGTTTCATCTGGTCGCACATCGCACTGGCTCGCGGCCTGATGGCCGAACGCCGCCCCGCCGACGCTGAAAAAACGCTGCTTGCCGCTCGTCGTTACGGCAATTTTCCGACGCTCGAATACGAGATCGCTTCGGCTCGTGTAAAGGCAGGGTTTTTCCGCGAGGCTGCCGAGGAACTCGGAAAGAGCTTTTCGATCAAAGACGGAATGGTCACGACCAAACTCGGCGGGCGCCTGATGCGTGAGTCCGCGGACCTCACCACTCTCCTCGAACGCGAGCGGCAGGCAAGCATTTTTGCACCGACCGCCGCCGACACTCCGGAAAACGCTGCGATTCTCAAAGGCCTGCTCGAATTAACTGTTCGTCTTAGCGAAAAGGAAGCAAAGTCCGATGCTGTCGCAGGTGCAGCCGACGCCTTTACCTCTGGCACGGACGACATGCGGGTTCACCGCCTTTTGTTCGCCTCGAAAGAGCTGCTTTCGCACAAGGTCGCCGCCGAAAAGGCTATTGAGCTTGCCTCGGCAGCTGTCGGAAAGGACGACATCGGGCTTGATGTTCCGTCACCGGCAGCCGCGATCTTGGCTGACGAACTTTACGACAGCCGTCGACTGGCTGCCTCCCGCGACGAGTATATTCGCGTGCCCGACGTGCCGCGGCAAACTCTTTCCGCAATTCTCCGCGGCCGCATCGAGGAAATGAACGGCTGGGCGCTTTATCAAACCGACAAGTGGCCCGAGTCGGCCATCCGGCTAAAGCGTGCGGTCAGCGTACTGCCGACTGACAGTGCGTGGTGGCGTTCGAGCATGTGGCGGCTCGGAGCCTCGCTCGAAGCTGACGGCAAGGACGCCGAGGCTCTCGAGACCTATATCAGGGCGTACAAGGCCGGCCAAGTCGATGCAGTCAAATACTCGATAGTCGAAGCGGCCTATAAACGCGTGAATGGTAACAGCGAGGGGCTGAAAGCAAAGATCGGAGCCAATCCGCTCAAGCCCGCACCCGAGACGGTCGCTGCAAAGACCGATCCAACACCGGAACCGAAGTCCGATCCGACGCCCGAACCAACCGTCGCCCCGAGCCCGACGCCGGAGGCAACACCGTCAACGTCGCCATCGCCGGAAGCTCCGAAGACGGAACCGACACCCGAGACAACTCCTGCAGCCGTTAAGGTCGAACCAACACCGGAAATTACACCGGAAATAAAGGTCGAGCCAAGTCCGACGCCGACGCCCGAAACTACGCCGGAACCAAAGTCTGAAGCGAGTCCGACGCCCACGCCGGTCGCCGCGGAAGCGACACCAACACCGACCCCCACGCCGGAAACTGAAACGAAGCCGACGCCCGCAATACCGCAACCGACACCGACACCGACACCGGCTGGCAAAGACCTGTTTCCGCCGGTGATCATCACCATTCCGCCGCCGACGATCGTTGCCAAAACGGAAAAGGCCGACCCGAAAACGGATCCAGGCGTTGAGCCAGCTCCCGAAACTCCGCCGACCGTGGTGCGGCCGCGCGTGATCGAGGCAAAACCCGATGAATCAGCGGCTCCGTGCAAACTAACGCTAAGCGAGGAGAGCATCACGCTCGACAAGAACGGAGGCGATCTCGCCGTCATTGTGGGCTCTGATGAAGATTTTGACCTGACGGCTGTTAAGGCGGTCTTTGACAGCAGCAATGACATCTCGGTAAAGCGCGAGCCGATATCCGGGATCAAGGGACGTGCACTGTTCGTACTGCGTTCGATCAGCTCAAAGACTGGCCTTTATTCCGTGGTATTTGATATGCCGTGCGGGAAGAAAACACTTAGGGTAACCGTTCGTTAAGAATGTCGCCGCCGCACGTGCGAAACCGCGACGACCACAAGCGTGAGGAAAAAAAAGGCGTTCGCGGGCGTCCTGAGCGGAAAATCGAAAAAGCTGTGTATCAATATCCCAAAACAGCCCGCTAAGGCCCCGATCGCAGCCGTTCGATGGTAATCTTCGCGGGCATTTGCGATCGACGCGAGGCCTTTCTTAAAAACTAGAAAAATAAACCCGCAAATACATGCGAATCCGATGATGCCCGCGTCAGCCAGCGTCTGCAGATAATCATTATGAGCCTGCTCAACGCGAAATACGCCGGGCCACGTGTCGTATCGCGTGAATGCTACCCCAAAGGCATCGAGGCCCGCACCGAGTATCGGGTGATCGAGGAATATCCTTAACGCGATCTTCCAAAAATGCGTGCGGCCGCTGGTGATGTCTTCGGCACCGGAGAGCCCGATGCTGCGGATCAGTGCATTATTTTCGCCGAGAAACATCACCATGCCCAGGACCAGAACGATCAACGCCGTGCCCGCCGCTGCGAGCCCCGTCTTGCTTTGCGAAACCCGTAACCCCTCACTTTGTTTTCCCAGCGAAACGCGGGACATATATGTCGCAAGCAGGACAAAAATGATCGTACCGACAAGGCTGATCATACCGCCGCGTGAACTGGTCATCACGGCTGCCATGCCGAGCAATATTGCCGCAACGCCGAGCAACAGCCGCCGCTCGCGTCGGATGTCCGAACCAAAAAGAAAGGCAAGCGTGACGCCCGAGACCATGACCATGAACGAGGCGAAATGATGCTGGTTGACGAATGACCCGAACGGTATCGCCTGCGGCGTTCCGCGAATGCCGTAGATCGCGTCGGGGTTGGCAAGACGCTGAAGTATGCCGAAAAACGCCATCAGCGAACCGAAAACTATGATCAGGCTGACCGTGCGTCTGAGGCGTTTATCGTTATTGATAAACGTTAGTGCGGCTGAGAAAAACACGAGATACCCGATCAGACGAATGACAAAAAGTCTTGTCGAATACGGGTCGAGCGAAATGGCGGTGCGGTGCGGTTCACCGACCAAGGCGGCCGGCAGATCAGGTGAAAATAGCGGCAGCGTCTGAAACGTCCCGAGTGCGATCAGCAGCAACAGGGGCACGAGCAGCATGCTCCGGTTTAACAATAGCGCCCGTCCGTACCAAGCGTCAGCCAACCAGAGCAAAACGACGGCGGCGAGAGCGATGATAAGCACGACCCAGCTTCCCTGATCGACACCGCCGAAAACGATAGTCGAAAATACCGGTATCAGGCACAGCAGCACATAGATCGCACCGCTCAGACGCGACGACGTATCGCCGAGCAAAACGGGCTCGAAGATGGCGTTGGCCTTGGAGCTGCTGTCGGCTGGTGACATTTCGTTACTTTTTCGTTATCGACAGATCGTCAAGCCACAACCTACCAGAGATCGGGCACACGGACGATGTACACCCGTCACGCACAAGCCGGACTGTTACGCCGTCGCTTGTGGGCGGAACCGTGAACTCCGCTCTAAACTGTGTCCAGTCAGCCGCGGTTCCGATCGTTGATGTTCGAGCAAGAGATTTGCCGTCTGCCGCATTGACGATCTCCCAGGCGAGCGAGCCTTTCAGCTCGGAGCGGTAGTATCCCTCAAAAATATATGCCGCCCCACTCTCGACCGCAATCGTCTGGGCGATCTGACGCATGTCGGCCGCCTGCATAGTGTTGAAAATAAGAAAGAGGCTAAATCCGCCGGTACGCTTTTGCGTTTCGTTTAGCCCGATCTGGGGCTCCGTTCCACTCCCGATCTGCCAGTCGAACAAACGCTGATCGCGAAGCTTGATGCCCGACTCAAATCCGCCGTTGCAGAGTATTCCCGGAGTTGGAGCACCGTCATCTGTCATCCCTGCCATGACCGACGAGGCGAGGCGATATCGAAAGGCCGCTGCGAGCTGGGCGGCGAGTTGGTCACCTGCCTGCTTGTAAACCCCACGTCGATCGACCGCATCGACACGGCCCCAAGACTCGACGGCCTCATCAAACTTTTTGTTACTGAGGAAATACGCAGCGAGTGCGGCGTTAACCGCTGACGTATCACCGAGCCTTTGACGCACCCGTGCCGGATCGCCATCAAATAGTGACATCGCCGTTACCGCAGCGGGCGGCATGTACTCGGGCCGACCGATCGCGGCAGTTCGGAGCAACGCAAAACCTTCATCGGCACGTCCCGCACGGATCAGCCAGTTGCCGAAAGCCCATTGAACGTCGGAATAGCTTGGCGCAAGCTCCGTCGCCCGGCGAAACGCGGCCTCGGCACCGGCATCATCGCCATTCTGCGAGCGTGCCCTGGCTAGTGCGACCCAGACGAGATAGTTATTTGGCGCAAGCGACGCCGCAGATTCGTACGCGGCCAGTGAACGTGCGGCATCGGCGGGTTCAAACGTCTGTTCGCGAAGCACAGCGGCGGCAAAATGAGTCTGCGGGTCAGACGGCCCAAGTTCGATCATCAGATCGGCTAGTTCTTTTTGCTCGACACGGCTGGATGAGGCATTGGCAAAGTGCCATTTGGCAAAAACAAACGCAAGCGCGAGACACAGCACGCCGGCGGCGATCAACACGGCACGGGCCAGCCCGCTGTCAGTTCTGATCGCGCCTAATGACATATCTGTTATTCGAAATCCACCGGCTCTATCGAGAGCTGTGCCCGTTTGAGCGAAACGTTGTTTTCCCTGCCGATCTCACGCAGCTGCCTTAACCGCTCTGTGCTGATCTTTTTTGTCGAGATCAATATCTCATCTATCTGTTTTTCACGGCAAATATCTTCGATCGGGGCAGTGCCGCTGTAGACCTTGAGGCCGCTGAGCATCTTATCCGCCTTTAGCTCATCGTCGTCAATGAACGCGACGGGTAACAGTTGCCATTTCGGATTGTTTCGCAGCTCGCGGAGCACCATCTCGCCTCCGTCACCCGCGCCATAGATCAGGACTCGCCTTCCCTCGCCCTCCATCGGCAGCGGTATTGCCTGACGTATAAGGCGGAACATCATCCGGCTGCCTACCAAGCCTCCGAGCAGCAATATCGCATCAAAGATAAACACTGCCCGCGAATAATACTCAAATCTGAAAAGCAGCAACAGTGCCAGCACGCTTAGCGTACTGCCGAGGGCAACGCCCTTGGCATATGTGATAACGTCGCCGATGCTCGTGTACCGCCACAGCCCGCGATAAACGCCGACGATCAGGAACGAGGCGAGTTTGAACAGTACCAGGATCGGCAAACTGCGGACGAAAAGATCCCAGTTCGCCGTTTGTTCGAACGAGCCGAAGACTATCACAAACGCGGCGTAATACGACAGCGTGATCAGGAAAGCGTCGAGAAACACCTCAAAGATTCGCCGTTTGTACGAAACGTTGATAAGAAACGCAAAGGCGGCGTTGTTTTGAACAGCAATGTCTTCCTGTTCGCCTTCGTAGACCTTTACCTTTGACAGGTAAACACCGATGATGACCAAAATGACCGAAAACACCCCGATGATAGCGAGACTCTCGGTCAACTCAAGCCTGCCGATCAGCAGCGACAACGCCCCGGCCCCGATAGCAAAGGCGTAGAGCATCAGCACGGCGGCACGCTCAGACAACCCCAGAGCGACTAGACGGTGCGATGTATGGTCACGGCCGCCCTGTGACGCCTTTCGCCCCCACAGCTTACGCAGGATGGTAACAAACGTGGTGTCAAAGATAGGCACAAATAGGATCAAAACCGGGACCGCTAAGATCGGTACTATTCCACGCGAACGTCCGCCTGTCTGGCTCATCAAAACCGAAGTCGAAAGTAAAAAGCCGACAAACATCGACCCGCAATCGCCCATAAATATCGACGCCGGATTGAAATTAAAGACCAGGAACCCGAGCAGTGCCCCGATAAATGCACAGACGAACAGCAGCTCGGCCGTCTGGCCGTTGACAGCAAAACTGAGTGCAAGTGAGATTGAGGCGATCGCAGCAATACCGGCGGCGAGCCCGTCCATATTGTCGAGCAGGTTGATCGCGTTGGTGATACCGATGATCCAAAAGACCGTGATCCAGATATCAATAATGTCGTAGCCCGTGAGCGGTATCTTGAACCCGAACGAGATCAAAACACCGGTCCCGATCAGTTGCCCGATCAGTTTCTGATATGGCCTGACGCTGACGAGGTCATCGACCAACCCCACCAGAAACAGAAATGTGCTGCCGCCAAAAACGACCCACGATTCGCGTGTATGTGGAATAAAGAAGAGGAAGATAACAAGAGTCGTCAGAAATATCGCCGCACCGCCGAGCATCGCAGTCGGACGCTTGTGCCAGCGGTCCGATTTAGGTTTGGCGACAAAATCGTGCGTTCGGGCAAATCTGCGAACCGCCAGCGTCATCAGCATACCGAGCAAAAAGCTCAGGCCGACAAGGGCGAATGGGTTTGAGAGAATTTCCAACATTGATATCGATGCCTGTTGGCATACCGCAGCTGTATGTGCACTGACAGCTTTGCAGGTCGAACATTCCTATTCCGCCAGTTCACGATACAGCGTCCTGATATCGCTCAATAGTCGATCTTTTGAATAGTTGGCCGCCACAAATTCGTGTGCGGCACCAGAGATGCTCACTCGTAATTTTTCATTTTTCGCGAGATAAAGCAAGCCGTTCGTGAGGGATGTCACCGAGTTGTCGTCGGTTAGCACGCCGCGCTGGCAAATGCGAATGTTATCTACCGTTTCCACGACTTCACCGGCAAGGTCGACAACGCCGCCGACGGCGGTCGAGACAAACGGCACGCCCGCCGCCATACCCTCGATCAGCGAAAGCGGGGTTCCCTCGTTTCGCGATGTCAGAGCTAAGATGTCGAGCCCGGCAAGCAACCGGGCGACATCAGGACGGTTTCCGAGAAACGTGATAAACCCATCCGCTCCGACCGACGACGCGGTATGCTCGACATCGGCACGGACATTGCCGTCGCCGATGATGACAAACCGCATACGCGGTGCGTCCGTACCCAGAGCATCTATCTGACGTGCGGCATCGACCAGTAGCCCGAGATTTTTGATCTCGGTCAAACGGCCGACAAACCCGACGACGATCTCATCCTCTGCGGCCCCGATCTCGTTTCTTAAATAGTCACGCTCGCCCGCGGCCCCGGCGGCCTCAAGATCGATGCCGAGCGGGATGACCGAAAACTGATCTCGGCGGCCTACGCCAAAAATAGAACTGATCTCATCGAGCTGCTGGCCGGAAATGACGACTATCCTGTCCGTCACAACGCGTGCGAGCACCTGCTCGATCGCCAAAAAAACGCGTGTCTTGAGCTTGCCGTAGTAGCTGTGAAAAACGTGTCCGTGAAATGTGTGGACGACCGCAACGCGACGCGGACGACCGACAAATGTTCCCCACGTTAACCAACGGTAAAGAAACGCGGCGGCACGCCCGACGGTACCGGCCTTGGCGGTGTGTGTATGGATAATGTCGGGAGCAAAACGGCGGATCTCGCGGTATATCTTTAGCAGCGAAACGGCGTCCTTGAGCGAAAGCTCACGGCTAAGCTCGGGGATAAAAACGGGCTCGACGCCGTTCTCAGCGACAAAATAACCCATGTCCTCTTCGCCGTCGGGAACCGTACCGGCGATCAGCTTGCTCTGAAACTCGCCGTCCTCAAGCCCCTGCGTCAGCCAAACGACATGCCGTGCAGGACCGCCGACATTGAGGCGGGCAATAATTCGGAGGATCTTCATCTGCGTGTGATGCGAGGCCGACGGACGGCGGCCGAGGGCGGAAACCAAACATAAGCCGGTAACGGCCCAAGGCCAAACGGTTGTGCGGGGTGCCGCTGCCGTCCGTCGGTACTTGTTCTGGTCACAATCGAGACCAAATACGAGCACGAAATTTTCAAAGTTTGATAAATTCTCGTTTCGAGAGCCAGCTAGCACGAACAGTTAAACGACGTGATCAAGAAGCGACCGGAGGCATAAAATGCAGCTCTAGAGCCTCACGCAAGTTTGCCAACGCCTCTGCCTCAGTTCTTCCCTGTGATGCAACGTCAACGTCCAGACATTGCGCGACAAACCACTTGCCTTCCTGCCATACAACGGCACTTACGTTCTTATGCATACTGCTCAATCATCCATCCGGTAGATCGTCGCCGGATCGTCTTCGTGGCGGATCTCGTCGATCGGCTCTCGCTTGCCCTCACCCATATAGAGCCTGTTCGGACAGTTTATCACCATCCCGTCCGTCTCACCGACATTTTTATAGCCGTGGACGACACCCTTGGGCACGACGACTGCCATCGGGTTATCGGCACCGACGAGCATCGTCACCATGTGGTTAAAGGTCGGCGACCCGGGCCGGTTGTCCCACATACGCATCATAAAAGTAGACGGCCCGATAAAGCAAAACAGATCAGCCTGGTCGACATGCTCATGCGGCCCGCGCTGAACGCCCGGCGTCGTGAACGAAATATACGACATCGCCGGATAAAACTCCGCGTCAAGCTCGTCATGCCGAAACAGCTCCGCCAACCACCCGCGGTCGTCATGGTATTTCTTAAGCGGATAAACGACCACGTCGTTTATTTTCGATTCTGTAAAATTCATAGCGTTTTTTGACTCCGACAGACCCAACTTCCGTCATATCCGAACAGAATTAACCGCAAAGTTCGCAAAGTTATTCGCAAAGTCCGCAAAGGAGATCATAGATTGTTCACGACCCGGCGAATCCCGGTCTTCAACGAGGCCACATTGAAATTTAAGAGAAGTCCTAGTTTACAACCCGACAGTTTCAAATATGTAAGGACCTGAGCAAGGTAAACGTCCGAGATCAGCTCGACCGCCTTTGTTTCAATGATCAGTTTTTCTTCGACCAGCAGGTCGATCCTGTAACCGCATTCCAGTTTGACCCCGCCGTAGACGAGCGGCAGAGCCTTTTCCTTTTCGACAAACAAACCGGCCTGCAAAAGTTCGTAATACAAACACTCTTTATAAGACGACCCAAGCAAACCCGGCCCCAGTGCGGAGTGGATCTTCAACGCTCTATTGATTACCAGATTTGACAGCGCATTTTCATCCATCGCTCTCTATTTCTTTGCGTTCCTTTGCGGCTCTCGCTTTGCGAACTTTGCGGTTAATTCCGTGCTTCCTCGATTATATTTTGTTGGCCCCCGACTTGGCTACGAGGTTGGACGCTAGCAGCAGGCTCTCGAAGGTGCCGGCGTCGGTCCACCAGCCGTCGAGTTCGTTCCACGTCATTTCGCCCCGGCGGATGTAGTGGTTATTGACGTCGGTGATCTCGAGCTCGCCGCGTCCCGACGGGACGAGGGTCTTGATGACGTCAAAGACGGTCGCGTCGTAAAAATAGATGCCGATCACGGCCATATCGGATTTTGGCTCGGTGGGTTTTTCCTCGATATTGAGCACACGGCTGCCGTCGAGCTCTGGGACGCCAAAACGCTGTGGGTCGGGGACACGCTTGAGCAATATCTTGGCACCGCCGCCCTGGCTGCGATATTCGTCGGCAGCCGCACGGATGTTGCCCTCGATAATATTGTCGCCGAGTATGACGCAGATCGGTTCGTCGTCGGCAAAATGCTCGACCAGGGCAAGCGCGTCGGCAATACCGCCCTCGCCCTCCTGATACGTGTAGTTGAGGTGCTTGAGGCCAAAATCCTTGCCGTTACGGAGCAATTTCAGAAAATCGCCGGCCGATTTGCCGCCCGTGACGATCATGATGTCGTCGATCCCGGCATTGATCAGCGACTTGATCGGGTAATAGATCATCGGCTGGTTATAGACCGGCAGCAAATGTTTATTTGTGATCCGCGTCAGCGGACTAAGCCGCGAGCCCAGGCCCCCGGCTAATACAACACCTTTCATATCCTTATTTCTTAAATCCTACGGCGGTCCAAAATGACCGCTCGCTAAAAACAATATCCCGCAAACCGCAATCGACCATCATCTGCTCGATCTCGACCTTGGTAAACCGCTGCTCCAGCCGCGTTCCAAACCGGTCGAGCGCGTCGGTCCGCATTGTATAAAAGCTGTTATCGCGATATTGCGAGAGCGGTACCCTGGTAACGTCCACACCCATTCGCTCAAGCAATTTGGATCCGCGTGCGAGCGGAAAATAAACGACCGCCGCAATTATCTGACTGATCGCAAACCTCAGCCCGTGCGGCAGCTTGCTGATAATACGGCGAAACACATCGCTTACTTTCCAGATCGCACGAAACCACCGTGGCCGATTATCGAAACGATAGTATAGATAAAGTAAGAACGGCGCACCAACCTTGAGCTTATCGACACACGCCTGCAATCCAGCCCGGGTATCGGGCACATGGTGAAGCACGCCGAGACTGTAGCCGAAATCGCACGAATTTGCCTCAAGCGGTATCGCTTCGACTCCGGCACGATGAAATTCGCAATTCGCCTCATTCGCGAGATTGCGGCGAGCGACGTCGATAGCATCGCTTGGATCGATCAGATGCAATTTGCCCACGCGCGGAACGACCAGTCTGGCCCAGCGGCCACTGCCGCATCCGAGATCAAACCCGACCGCATTTGTCGGCAAACTATCCCAGGGAAAGATGCTGAAATAGTTTTCGAACATCGTGTCGAGTTCGTCCGGCGATAGAGCCGACTGGTCAAATCGTGACCATTCGTCACCAAACCCCTCAACTACATTTTGGTCTGTATTTTGCGGCATCGTATGCTGGCAGCTAGAACCTTGGAGCGTGTCATCTTTCCCGGAGCACGCTTGTTTTCGATCAAAAATAACCGATCGTTAATCAATAAACCGTTGAAACCACAATTCGAGCATCAACAGCGTCCATATCGGCGTCGCATGGTCGACCTCGCCGCGAATGTGCTGATCGATGTACATCTCGACCGTTTCCGGTTTGAAGATGCCGCGGTTCAGTGACGCCGGCGAGAGCAAAACGTCACGGACAAAATCTTTCATCTCGCCGCGAAACCAGTGGCCGATCGGGACGCCAAACCCCATCTTGCGGCGATAGACCACCTCGGGCGGGACCAGACGGGCTGCAACCTTTTTCAACAGATACTTGGGCCGAAAACGGTTCATCTTCAGGCTCTCGGGCAGACTGGCAGCAAACTCGATGACCTTATGGTCGAGGAACGGCGAACGCGCCTCGAGCGAATTTGCCATCGTCGCAATATCGACCTTGACGAGCAGATCGTTTGGCAAATAGGTCATCTGGTCCGTCAGCAGCGTTGCGTCAAGCAGCCCGAGGTCCTGTGCACGGTCAAACCAATCGTTCAGGACAGCCGCCGCGTCATGCCCGTTAACGCGAGCGTTCATCTCCTGAGTGTAAAGTGCGGGTTTCGCAGCCGGCTTGACCGCCGACATCCACCGGGCATATCGGTCTTTCCGCGATTCGTTTGCCGAGATCAAAAACCGCTGCACGTCGCGGATACGTGTCTTTTTGATCTCTGACGTGGGCAACAGATTGATCGGCCCCTCGATCAGCGAGCTCCGCAAAAAACGCGGAATGCGTTTGTAGAGCTCGGCGACCTCCATCGCCATATAGCGCTCATAGCCCGCAAAGCTCTCGTCCCCGCCGTCGCCATTGAGAGCAACGGTCACGTGTTGACGCGTCTCCTTGGCGACATAGTAGGTCGGCACCGCGCTCGAATCGGCGTACGGTTCGCCGTAGTGATCGACCAGGGTGGGCAGCACCTCCATCGCGTCGGGGCGAACGATAAACTCGTTGTACTCGGCGCCCACGTGCGCGGCGACACGACGCGCATATTTCAGCTCGCTAAAATCCTGCTCCTCAAAACCGATCGAGAACGTTTTGACCGGCGACGCGCTTTCCTGAGCCATCAGGGCGACAACTATTGACGAATCGACCCCGCCCGAGAGAAACGCGCCCAGCGGCACCTCGGATATCATCCTCAGGCTCGTCGATTCACGCAGCAGGCGCGTGGTTTCGTCTATCGCCTCGGCCTCGGTGATCCTGATCTTTTTAGAAAAATCGGGCAGCCAGTAACGCCGCGTCTCTACGCGGTCGTCTTTCCACCTGAGCCAGTGGCCGGGTTCGAGCTTGCGTATCTGTTTGAAAGCCGTCTCGGGCGCCGGGACGCAAAGATAAGACAGATAGCTGTCGATCGCCCCATAGTCGACCTCGCGCGTAACCGACGGATGTTTGAGCACGGCCTGAAATTCGGACCCGAATATCAGATCGCCGTTCGCCTGGTGTGCATAGAGCAGCGGTTTTTTACCGACGCGGTCGCGGGCGGCAAACAGCGACCGGTCGGTCTCGTCCCAGATCGCAAAGGCAAACATCCCGCGTAAATGTTCAAGGCACCCCTCGCCGTATTCGTCGTACAGATGGATGATCGCCTCGGTGTCCGAGCGTGTATAGAATGTGTGGCCGCGCGCCTCGAGCCCCTCACGCAGCTCGCGGTAATTATAGATCTCTCCGTTAAAAACTATCCATTTGGTGCGGTCGGCGTTATGTATTGGCTGCTTGCCCGACGCCAGATCGATGATCGACAGCCGCCGCATCGCCAACGCGACATTTTCATGCAGATAATATCCGTCCTCGTCCGGCCCGCGGTGGATGATGGCGCGGTTCATTGCCTCAAGCACCTCACGCTCCGCCGCCCGGCCGCCGTTATTTACAAAACCGACTATTCCGCACATCGTAGTTCTATTCCGCTATCCGCCCCTTTAGCGATGCCTCAAACATCTCACGCCGCCGCCGCCGCTCAAGTACGACATTTTCCCGTTTTTCCTTCATCAAAACCCACCCGACGGCAATGAACATAAACAAAAACACTTGTATCTGCGTCCTCTGGCGGTAAGCCGTGCCGACATTGCCCTGAAAGATGGAATAAGCAAGCGTGAGCGTGATCGAGAAGATCAATATCGGTAAAGCCTTTCTTAAGCGGTGCCGCACGCTGTAAATAAAACCCGATACCATCAACGGCAGCATTGCCCACCAAACCAAAACCTCCGGTAAAGTAATAGCCTGCCGAAGGCTCGCCATTTGCCAAGGAAACGGTGCAAGCATTAGGTAAGTAAGCCCAACCGGAAGAGCGACGATCGCACCATCGGCTGTCGAAACGTCCAACTCAGCACCAAATCCCGATTTTGCTGATCTGGCGAGGTCACCTCGGCTTCGTTGAACAGCCTCAAGACTGCCAAACCGTTCAAGATCGACGCTTGCCGTGCGAATCACACCAAAATAGGTGAGGCCAACGCCTAACAAAACTAGTGCGATGGATCGGCCGGCCATCGACCGAACGCTGCTCGATGTACCGATCAAAAAACTTCCGGCGACGGCCGCAAGCAGCATATAAAATATATAAAACCGCAGCGACATAATGCCGAAGAGCGAGAGCACTAAGACAACAACGGCCGCGTAGTTAAACTTTTCCTGTAGAACCAAAACCATTGTCATTGCCAGAACCAGCAAAAAGATGATCAACCCGTCCTTCATTAACTGTGACGACCAGATAATGAACGATGGAAACAGGGCGATAAAGAGAGCCGAGTATTTGGCAACCCGGATATTCTCAAATATCTTCCGAGCGCAGATATAGACCATCGGGGCGGTGGCGGCACCCACCACACCGCAGATCGACTGGGCGGCAAGCATATTGCGGCCGACGACCATATAGATCGCCGCGACAAAATAATTCATGCCCCACCCGGCACCGGCCGTTGCCACAGCCCGGCGGCTGAGAAAATCGTCGTCCACCGGGCGGCCGGACCATATCTCCATCAGGCGGTTGCCGACAGCGTCGTAAGTGTTCGCGTCACCGCCAAAAAACTCGCGGAAATCGAACGAAGTAATAAAGAGTCCGAAAGCGAGCCTGGCGGCAAGAGCAAGAAGGAATATCCTGGTCACATAGTCCCGGTCATCGGCAAAATGCCGGAATACCGCGACGGCCAAAACAGAAGTTATCGTTACGGCAACGATCGCCGCCAGCCCATCTGGATAGATCACCGCGGCCGCACCGAGTGCCAGTGCAAAAACCAATGAGATCAAAATGGGTTTTTTTTGCATTACTCTTTAACTAGATACTGTCGGGCAGATCCCTGCGGGTCTTGGTTTCGATCAAAAACTTACCTTCGTCACCGAGCTCCTTGACGACCGCCGCGGGGACGCCGGCAATAAGCGTATTTTCCTGAACAAGCCGTTTGGTGATGACCGAACCGATCCCGACAATGCACATTGCCGGAACCGCACCGCCGGGCGCGATGCGTATCTCTGACCCGACATAGCTGTAGTCGCCGATCGTGACCGGTTGGGTCATCTGACGGTTATGCGTCCAAACGGATGAGTTTCGCCCACCAAGTATGACCCGCTTGCCAAACTCGACCCTGTCCGTAAAATCGATCTTATGCGAGGCCCCCAGCATACTGCCGTCGCCGAGTATAAAACGCGGATCTACCGCATTTACAACATCCGGCTCGGGGATCGAATTTATCTCGTTTAGCCGTAAGATCTCGCAGTAGCGGCCAAGGCGTATCTCGTCGCCGCCGCGAAATATATTGAGGTGCCCGATCCGTGTATGTTCCCCGATCGAAAGCTGCTTGGTGCCGATAAACACATTAAAATGCCCGATCGATACATCATCGCCGATCTCACACTCGGCCGCGTCGATGATCGACAGTCCGATCCGCACACGTTTACCTATCTTATATCCGAACAAATGACGATACACCGGCGGCTTCAAAAACGACGGAAGCAGCGCGACCAATGAATGCAATATCAATCTCAATTTACCCATTTGCTTTTTTCGGCGGCGGTGTAACAGCCGACCGGAACGCTTCGATGATCTTTGATGTATTTGCCGCGAGACTGTACCGCTCCCTCGCATCTATGGCCGCTGCTTCAGATAAGTTCCGTCTTAGATTACCATCCTGAACCAGTAAAGAGACATATTCGACCCATTCCTTATCCGAGTCGGCGAGGAAACCGTTTTCGCCGTGACGGATCACCTCGGGGTTTGATGCCATCGGGGTTCCGACCGGCACGATACCAAGTGCCATATATTGGGCCGTTTTCATAATGAACTTATAACGGTTCCATGAGTTATCGGGGAGCGGAACAAGCCCGATCTGCATTTTCCGCAGATCGTCGACCTCGGTATCAAGATTCCATTTCTGAGCCGTGTATCTCACGTTTTCGATGCCAAATTCCGTACCCCCAATTAGATGGATATCGCAGATCGCTTTTTCTGAGATCTGCTGCAGAGGACGTTCGATCATCTTGATATTTTGCAATGTCGTTGGACTGCCGCTCCAACCCACACATACGCGGGCGTTTTCGTCAGTTCTGGGCTGGTAAACAAATTTATCGGTATCCACCACGCTCGGGACCTGCCATACATTCCTGTTAAACTGCAATGCATAATCTCGGATATGCGACGAATTGACGATGACAGCCTTGCTGATCCTAATGATCTCTTTAATCTTTCCAAAAAATTTCAGATAGGAAAGATAGCCGTTAGCAGGGCTTCGGTAAGGCATAAAAAGCGGGTCATCGAGTTGGTATATGATCGGCTTTTTTCGGGCGACGAGTTTTTCAAGGAATGCCGGGCCGAAAAGCGCAGCTTCGCGATACACAAAAACAGCATCGAAATCGTCCAGTTTCTGCAATAGTTTTATCCGATCCGCGTAACCGCGCAGCATCTCAAGCGCTTTCCCGACCTGATTGCCCCGTGTGTAAAGGATCTGCTGCAATCTCTCCGTTTCAAACGGTGCGAAGACCAGTTCAATTCCGTCGGCCCGAAGCACACTTTCCCACAGTTCAATACTGCCACGTTGACCCGGTGAATAACCTCGTTGACTTGGAACTAACGCCAGTACTTTCATCACTAAAACAACAATACCAGTTCAGTGCCTACGCAGCCGAACCTTTCACAATAACCGAAAACCTGTCTTTAAGTTTTAAAAATCGCTTTTCGTAAAACTCATAACTCAAAAATGCCAGCACCATTGAAACAATCAGCATAAGGGGCATCTCAATAATAACAACTTGCCACAGATGGGTGTTTATTCCCAATTTTGAGCCTATCGTCAAAACGATCAATGCAGCCAACAAATGCAGACAGTACAAGCCATACGTGTAACGTCCAAGTCTAGTAAATAAGCGGTTGTTCGACATTTTGAACAAGGATCGTTTGGAATTATTTTGTTCCAGAATTATCATTCCGAACGCAAGAGAAAAAATGATCGATTCGAACACCTTTACGGCTGCAACTGCAAAGATATCGGCACGAAAGACGAGCAGCCCGATGGTAAACACGTATAACGCTAGTATGAAAACCGGCCTTAACTCGGTAACAAACCGAATGAACCCCGGTCTCGTAGCTGAGTAATACGCCGCCAGCCCGCCAACAGCCATATTCCCAATGGAGGAGAATGTATGGAATTTTATATAGTAATAACTGTCAATATTAAGCCCCCGCATTACAAGTGAGAAGACAATGACCAAAACGAATACGGACGGATAATATTTTGTTGGGACCACCAACAGGACAAGCGGAACTACAAGATAAAACTGTTCTTCGATCGCGACCGACCAAAGAATCCCAAGTACTCCTGAATCCGGCATCGCTGCGTTACGTACGATGTCAAGATTACCAAGAAAGACGGAATACAAAAAAGGACTGGCTGACTCATCAGGAACTGCTCCAAAAAAGCTCTTCAGAAGCGGAAAAACTACGAATCCAAAAAATACACAAAGATAATATAACGGGAATATCCTCAGCACCCGCCTGATGTAGAAATTTCGCAGATCGATCTTGCCGGTGACATGTTTCTCGGTGATCAATAAGTAGATGATGAGAAAGCCGCTGAGTACGAAAAAAAAGTCGACGCCCAATTCGCCATTGGTTGTCGTGGATTTGAGGGCCCGATAGATCGGGTCGTCCAGGATTACCGTATTTTGAGTCTGAAAGCTATGGTGATAGAAAACGCCTAAAAATGCGGCAAACCTCCATCCGTCTAAATTTGGAAAATAGACCTTTTTCTTTTCCATATCTTCTTTGGCGTGGAGTGGCGATTGCCGTTGGAAAAAGTTGACTAATATTTGATCCTACTCACCCCGGAGGAGGCGATGGTAAAGAGCCCGATACTTAACGCCACCTACAGAGGTAAGGCTAAATTCCCTCTCGGCCGTCTCGCGGCACCGGCCGCGCACATCCCCCAACGCGTCGACCATGTCAAGGGCCTTAAGGTAGCTTGTGTCTGAAAAATGGTCGATAAGGGCTCCTACGCGGTTCCGGGAAATCAGATCATCAACATCACCAACGCCCCGATTCGCAATAACCGGCAAACCACAAGCCAGATATTCTGGGATCTTTGTCGGTGATCGCGATGCCGTTGCATAACCGGCTTTCACAAAAGAAAGTCCGATGTCCGACGCATTCAAATAGCTCTGAATGTCGGCAGGAGCGACCCGTCCGACAAAGTAATCCGATTCATCGAAACCCCGTTCTTTTAATAGCGGGAGGATACGGGTCGGATCAGTCTGAGTAAGGAACATTGCAAATGTTCTTGGATTTGTCTTGCGCGCGACCGCCAGAAAATCCGCGATCTCATTCGTCCGATACAATCCGCCAAGAGCGCCTAGATGAACAATTACGAAACGATCGTCGATTCCAATTTCTGTTCGAACCGAACTTCTAAGCTCGACAGTATTTTCCTTGAAACGCGTGCCGAAATCCACACAACACGGAATCACCTCGACGGGACGCCCAAGGTCATCATAACCGCTTTTAGTGCTCTCCGGAAACAAGATGTTCCGGGCATTTTCCGTCAAAACCACAAATCCATCTGACTCGCTCATCAACCATCGCTCAATACGCTTGACCGCACGGTAAAGCCATCCGCCCTCGGGCCAAATACCGGCGTCGGTGTATTCCTCGGGGAAAAAACCGCGAATATCGAATAGCAGCTTGGGCTTGTGTCGTGAGAGCTTTCGTGCGATCGCCCCCATCAGCGTCGGCAGATGAACACGACCGTGCAGAACGTCGGGCTGATTCTTTGCGATAAAATTACGTATGAAAAGCGTCCCTCTGAAGATGTCGTAAACAGTGGCCGGCACCGATGGCCATTTGTGGTACACAAGGCAGTGCCAATCGATCCCCTCGGTTGCGAGTGCCGCCCGTTCCTCAGCGATTTGTTCGGGGGACCAAGTCGACCGAATATGCGGCTCGAACGTTAGAATAGAGACGTCAATGCCATCTTTTCTAATCTCACGCAAATACGGCAACACTTGGGTCTGAACTAACGGTTCACGGAGGCCAAAATAACAAATATATAAAGTGGAAGCCATTACTTAATTCGACCTAGACGCCGGAGCGGAAAACGTAAGAAATATCCCAGATTTGAGGGGCGGTTTCGGATACTCTTTACCGCATGCTCCACAAATTTCCTGTAATTTCCCGTATGAAAATATGAGCCCGAAAGCACCCTGTGGTAATTTCCGTAAGCACGGCTTCTTAATTTCAAAACATCGGCGTCGTCCGTCTCAAAGGCCTTTGCGTAAAACCGTCCCATTCCACGCTCCATTTCGGCCACATTTTTATGTGCGTTCGAGCCATGATTGCGATAGTTGACCAAGGCTTTCGGCACAAATCCGACCTTGTACTTGTGTGCGACCCGGTAGCAAAATTCCCAATCTTCGCCAACCTTTATTGTCTCGTCAAACCCACCGACACTTTCGATCGCCTCTCGCTTAACAATTATTGTACCGCCGGGGCCAACGATCGCGGGACCGTCCCAAAGCAAAAGATTCTCAGATACCCATCCCTCAGCTCCGTCCAGCAGTTCACGGATGACGATCCCGTTTTCGCCGTCAAACTCACGCATCCCGCAGTGAACCAGACCGATCTCAGGATCAGTATCGAATTTGGCGATCTGCTTTTCCAGTTTATCCGGAAGCCAAGTGTCGTCAGCATCTAGAAATGCGATCAGCTCCCCCGATGATGCGTCGATTCCCCGATTGCGCGCTGAGCAAACTCCGTTGTTCGCTTGTTGGATATAGCTTACGCTATCGCCACAGGCACGAACGATTGTTTCCGTTTCGTCCGTCGAACCGTCATCGACGACAATTATTTCCGCCGGGACTACGGTCTGGCCCAAAGCACTATCAATCGCCTGACCGATAAACCTACCGTAATTGTATGACGGAATTATGACGGAGACAGAGTAGAGCATCTATTCATTTCTCATTCGGATCAACCGCGCCGGATTGCCAGCGACTATCGCAAAGGGCGGCACCGGTTTTGTCACCACAGACCCGGCGCCGACTATCGCATCATGGCCAACGTCGGCCATCACCGTTGCGTTTGCCCCGATCCAAGCACCGTGTCCGATCGTTATCGGCTCTTTTGGCGGGTTCCCCTGATGTTTGATCGGTATATCGAGTCGGTCAATATTATGATGACCTTTTCCTGCCAGAAGCACGGCGTGCTGGCCGATCAGAACATGATCTTCAATAATCGCGTAGTCGATGTAAGTGCCAATGCTGATCCAAATATCATTTCCGAATGATGTCCTCGCGTCTTCGATCGACACCCCAAAATGTAATTCAACGTGCTCGCCGACTTTTGGCAATATTTTGGCATATACCGCCCGCCGCAATTTCCACCCGAACGCGAAGGGAACCCTCGACAACATCTCCGAAAGATAGGGGAAATACAGACGATTTCGGTCGAGCCGACGACGAGCAATTGAGCCGACCGACCTGCCAACCTTTTCGACCGCGGTGTTGTAGGTTCTTGTCAAAGCTCCGCTCATTTTCCGCTTTTCGTTAGCCCCCGGTATATTTCGACATGTGCGGCAGAGACTCGCCCTGCATCCATATATTCGAGCAGGTATTTTCGCCCGTCCCTCGCCCGGGTCCTTGCTGCGTCGATGTTTTCAATCACCCGTTCGAGACCTTGTCGAAAGCCGACAACGTCTGCCGGCGGCACAATTTCACCGTATTTTCCTTCATCAAGACTATCACGAACTCCACTGATATCAGTCGCTACAATCGGTTTTTCGAGCATAACGGCCTCGATAACTGCCGATGACAAAGCGTCCTCAAGCGAAGGATGAACAATGATGTCGGCAGCAGCCATAATGGCCAGAGCGTCATCGCGCCAGCCAAGAAAACGAACCCGGTCGGCAATCCCAAGCGCCTTCGCTTTTTGATAAAGCACATTGCCGTAGTCGCCGTCGCCGACTAAATACAGAGTGTAACTGACACCGCTAGCGGCGACTCCCGCCAGGGCATCAAATAAATACCCGTGTCCCTTGCGGTGGAAAAGCCGCGAGACACAGACCAAAGCCAGTGTGCAATTCATTTTCAGTTCGGCCCGCACGTTCGCGATCTTTTCCGGGGTTATCGCGTCAAATCGATCAGTCGTCTGTCCGTAAGGTATTATCGATACCTTTTCTGAAGACACCTCTTCCTTTTCGACCAAGAAGTCACGAACCATCCGCGACGGAGCGATGATATGATCCGATCTTTGGCTAATGTAATTTTCTAATGCAAGATAGAACTTTCTTTTGGTTGGCGCGGCAATTTGATGGATCGCATCCGAATGATGCCGCGTCAAAACCGTCTTCCGTTTCTGCCATTTCGCTGCGGTTAGCGCGATCACGCTGGCGTCGAATAAATGCGTGTGAACAATATCGGGATCTTCTCTCTTCAAGATCGTCCAAAGCTTCTTAAAAGCGCCCGGATACTCGCGGCGGCCCGAACTATCGAGATAATAAACGCGCTGGCCGCGTTTTTCCAGTGACCGGCCGAATTCGCATTCTGCTGCAAAAGTCACAAAAGAATAATCAACCTCGTCCCGCAAAGAATTATCTACCAGATTGTTCAGATAGTAATTTTCTTTGTCCACGCTAACGACATGAAGGACGCTTATCGGTCTGTTCATTGTTCCGGCTTCCTGGCGATTGTGAGATGGTTAAACGACATATGGGTCGACGGTACTACCTTTTCGAACAGGCCGCCGAGCACATTAACAACAAAGCACACAAGCCACAGGGCCGGACGCAAAATGAGCCCGATAGGGTAAAGCCATTTCGTCCACATAAAGCCTACATCGTACCAATACAAATTAAACATCGCCGCTAACGTGACCGCTGTACCTGAGAGCGGTTCCACTTTATCGATTGTCATGCCGTTACGTTTCATGATAGCCGCCAGTCCGTCCGGACTGTACCGAAAAAAATCGTATTTATCGTGAATTGGGTAAACGAACGGTGCCGTCGTAATTAAAGTTCCACCGGGACGAAGAACGCGCGCAAATTCTGCGATCGTCTTTTCCGGATCGGGCACATGTTCCATAACCTCAGTACAAAGTACCGTATCAACGCTTTCGTCCGCCAGCGGCAGTAACGCAGCATCGCCGCAAAAATCAGCCTTGTTGCCGAGATAGCCGCTTTCGGGCGAATATTCCAACCCGATATACCTTTCGACAAACGGAGCAAGTGTCGCTTCGAAAGGCTTTATTCCGCAGCCGACATCGAGTAGAACGCCATGGGCGAGTTTTGCGTGCGACGATATTGCTGCGTCAATACGCGTCCGCACCCAATAGCCCGAATGGAAGGGCGTTTGAGAAAGATATCTATCAGTCCAACGAATGTCGGCAGTATGAAAATTGGCGGTCGTTGTTGTAAGTGAAGTCTTCATCGGGAAAAGCCAAGACGGCATCCGAACATTATCATAGTCGCAAGCGACCAACCCATAAATTTCACACCGAGTCCCAGAAGAACATTCGAACCATCTTCGCTAACGACCATCGGTCTAATAGCGGATGTAGAGTAATCGCGATAAAGTGGACAGATTCCTAAAACTGTTTGGCGGCTTCATTCTCTTCGCAATACTCGAGCAAAATATCTAGGTGAGAATGGCAGATCACTAGGTCCGCCAATCGAGTTTAACTTAAAGACAAATGGACAGGCTATTGTCTTTTGGCTCATTTGTCCGAAAACCTGCTCAAGAATGATTCATCAATACCTTCGGCACACTGAGCAATACTACTAAACCCGCCTAGAACCTTCACTTTTCTGTTTTTTAGTCTCATTATTATATTGCCCAGTCCTGTATTTTTGAATGCCTGTTTTAGTTGTGTTTTTGTGAAACTGTATTTCGCAATTTCATTGCGCACCCGTCGCTGCAATTCTACATCCCGCTCGGAGAGAACCGACTCAAATTCTCTTAACTCGGCTGAAACATCGACATTACTCGCCTCCAAATATTTCATTTCGTAAAAAGAGGTAACAAAGTACTTTTTCCAATCGATGTTCACCGGGTGGTATTCCGCCCCCCAGTCTTCGCGTGCCCGCAGGATGGTGTTTCTACAATAATTAAACGGCGTCAATAGTTTCCTAAGGGGTACGAAATCGAGCTGCTTCTCCTCGGGATATTTCTCAAACATGGATTGATCGCCAGATGTGCTGCTGCCTGCCCATGTACGTTGCAAATAGAGCGGCTCGTCAACATAGCAGTATTTATCCGCTGCATTCAAAAATAAGGCGGCAGTATAAATATCGCTCCCGACCAACGGAAATAGATTTCCAACTCCGTCCTTTACTTTTTTTATTATGGACGAATGATGAATAGTGTTTACAAGTTGGGGGAAATTGATCCGTGGACTCGGAACTGAATTTGTCGTCAATTCGAATCTGGAAAGCAGAAGCTCAATTGCTTCTTGTTTTTCGAAGACATGAAATTTTCGATCGTAGGGCAGCAAGACCAGCGATTCAGGGTCAATATTTTTTCCATATTCCTTTGATCTATCAGAATAGTAGAATGCAATTCTGGAAGTGGCTATATCAGCCCGATTCTCGTCCAATATCCGAAGCATAGATTCCAGATAAACCTTAGAATAAGCATCGTCATCTGACAAAAATGTGATGTATTCGCCCTTAGCGTGACTTAAAGCAAATTCCCAACTGTCACCCATTGAAAGTGATGAGGCCGATCGAGCGTATCTGATTCTACTATCATCGAAAGTCTCAACAACCTGGCGAGTATCATCAGACGAAAAATTGTCACTGACTATAATTTCAAAATCATTAAACGTTTGAGAAAGTACACTACGAATTGCAAATGGCAATAATTTCGCCCGGTTACGGGTCGGCACAACAACTGAAACGAAAGGCAATTTACTCATACCCCTAAAACTCGTCTAATAACAAAATGTCTGATTGTTGGAATAGAAAATGAGCTAGTTAAGACCGTTAATGAAAACGTTATAGTGATTATTATGACGGTTTGTGCGGACGATGTGAAAACAGGTAATCCTCGAGTGAACATGAAATATGCGACTCCATTGACGGCAACAGCCAAGATGAGTGGCAGACCTACGTCACTCAGATACCATTTCTTTAATTCGCCTTTCAATATCATCCTGTGCATAACTTGCAACCCTACGATCGTATAGGAAAAATTTAGAATAACCCAACCCATCGCACCGCCGACCGCACCGTAGTGGGTAGTACCGTAGATCATGAGCGGTATCAGAAATACAACTGCAAAAATGTTTTGCCAAAGACCTATTTTAGTTATCCCAAACGCGAGCTGTGCGTAGTAAGGCAAGTGCATAAGGCCATTGAGTCCGGTGCCGATGGCGACGAGTGTTAATAGAATCCAAGTCTTTTCCGCGATCTCCGGTTTCCGGGTCCAGACAAGCAGTATCTCATAGGAAAAGAAAGCAATTATCGACACAACCGGAATCAGAAAAAAGGACATTACCTGACATGCGCGGTGATAAAGCTCACGCAATTCGTCAAATCGTTCTTGGGCCACAAGCTGCGAAAACTGCGGAAAGTAGGTCGTTTGGATTGAGCCTACGATCAGGCCAATACTAGTCCCGGCAAGCGTGATCGCAAGCGAGTAATACCCAAAATCCTCGAGCGTCAACATCTTGCTGAGGATAAGCTTGTCGGTCTGGGTGAGGACCAAAACCACCAGACTTGTCCCTGCCATGCCTGCCGCATATCGCCAAACGTCTCTTAAAAGGGATGACCGAAAGCGTGGCTTGTCCACTGAAGACGGCAGCTTTTTCCAAAAGACGACACCCAAAAGAACGCAATTCAGTACGGCGGCTATTAGCTGCCAAATCAGAAATGCCTTGATCGTTGGCGACACAAAAGCGAGGACGACAAATGAACCCACCGACCGGATCACGGCAACAAAACCATTTATAATATTGAGGTACTTCTGTTCCTGAAGGCCATACATTCCACCGGTGTAAAAGCCAACTGACCATTGGAACGCGAAAGCGACACTCATGATCATAAGAGCCTCGCTTATTATTGCAGGTGAGATCGTCTCCGATCTGAGCCAATAATTGGCGGCGGCAGGGGCGGCGACCAAGGCAATCGAACAAACAACTATTGCAAGGGCCCAGCACAAAACCTCGAGTGTGCGCGAAAGATCTCTAAGTTCTTGGGCTTTCTCAGGAAAAGCAGTTAGCCGAGCGACCTCGCGGTTTAGCGTCGGCGAAATGCCGCCGTCCAGAAGAAACAAAAATGCCTGGATACTCGCAAAAAAGCCTATTATCCCGTACATCTCTACGCTAAGGTAATGCAGGTAAATCGGGACAAAAACAATGCTCAATATTGCAATGAACGATCGTCCGGCAAAATTTGAGAGAATGTTGATCTTTGTCTGATTCACTTACGTTTTAGCCAGGCATCCGGATAATGAGTATTGATATTTTGGGTAAGTTCACTTTCGTTAAATAACCACGGCGGAGTTTCCAATACGAACTCCGGATGACGTTCGAGAAATTCGTGTGCGGCGGTCACAGGATTGTCCTTATCCCACGATGGTGTCCCGCGCGGCACGTCGAAAACTTCCTGCATGATCCCGTCGGTCGCGACGATGTACGAGCCCTTTGTTACTAGGTCGCAATACGCCTCTAACTCGTCGCCGACGTGTTGCCGACTATGATTTGAATCCAGAATTATCAAGACGCGGTCGTCGGGCCCGACCAGACTTTTGACCTGAGCGACAATATCAGTCGCGACGGAGCTGCCCTCGATCAGCGTAATGTAGGAAAATAGCTGGTGCTCTTCGATGGCTTTCCGATTGTGCGGGCGAATCTCGATATCGACACCGATCACACGCCCATCAATACCCATCATTTTAAGCAGGCTGGCACTATAGATCAGCGAACCCCCATGAGCAATACCCGTCTCAATTATGACCGTCGGGCGAACCTGAAATATCGCCTCCTGAACCCTTATCATGTCTTCGGGCAATTGGATAATCGGCCGCCCCATCCAGCTAAAGGTGTAAACGTGCTTTTCATTCCAGCCGACTTTGAGCCAAAGTTTCGAGATCGCCTCAAACCCTTGGGTGGAAAAAAGCTGAATTGTGTCGCCGGTTGTATCGTCGACAATCGTTCCTGCGTCTGTATCGATCGTAATTTTCATTTCTGATCTCGCCACCAATCAATTGTCTCGGCCAATGCCGAACGAAGATCCGTTTGTGGCTTAAATTCCACTTCGTCCCGTAATCGGGTAATATCTGCCACCAGCTGTTTTGGTTCGCCTGCCGAATTCGGAATGGCACCTAGCCTAAGCAGTTCGGGTTTGCCAATTATTTCTGCGATCATCACCGCTACATCAGCAAGCTTTGTCGACACTCCGCTACCGATGTTGACAGCTCCGCCGACATCGCTATCGAGCAGATCGACGAAGGCCGCTCCCGCATCTTCAACGAACATAAAGTCCCTGATCTGTTCACCCGACGAGCATTTTGCTTCGTCATCGTTGAGCAGCGATCGAATTACGAACGGAACAAATCTCCCCGGCTGCTCCCACTCGCCAAAAAGGAAAAACACTCTTCCCCAAGCATAACTGACCGAGGTTTTCCGGGCAATCGTTTCAAGCCGCATATGCAATTCGTGCTTTGCCTGGCCATATAGTGTATCAGGGCCGATGGGCGAAGTCGTTTCCTGAAATACCCCGTTACCCGTTTGCCAGTCGTACTCAGCACATGTGCCGGCTGAGACGATCCGGTTTCCACCCGCACTGACGAAACTTTCAAACAATCGCTCACTGGCCGCGACCCACTGGTTATTTTCCGGCGCGTTCCAGAATTTTCCGTGTTCGACATACCAGGCAAAATGCAAAAGGTGGCTTGGGTTTACCGATCGAATAAGCCGATCCACAGCAGCCGAATCAAGCAGATCAACGTCATGGCAGACGATGCCGGGAATATCACTGACAGCACTACGGGCCGTTACCCCGTGAACCTCATATCCACGTTGAAGCAGGTATTTGATCGTGGTGCGTCCGACAAAACCACTTGCTCCGGTAAGTAGGACCCTTTTCATCTAGTTACCAAATGTTTGCAAGGCCGGGATCGACACCACACACTGTCCGCCCCATTCACTAATATACGACAGCTGAGCCAGTATCTCTTGCTTAATATTCCACGGCAAGATCAAGATATAGTCCGGCTTATTCGCTCTTATATTTGTTTCGTCAACTATCGGAATATGGCTGGCGGGCATAAACCTGCCCTGCTTGTGTGGGGACGCATCGACGACAAACTCAACCAGATCACGCCTGACACCGCAATAATTTAATAGTGTGTTTCCCTTGGCGGCAGCACCATACGCCACAACGCGTTTTCCCGCCCGTTTTTGCTCAATAAGAAACGACAACAACTCATACTTTATCCTCTCAACACTGGGTTGGAAATTGAGATAATAGTCAATGCTCTGCAACCCGGCCGCTTTCTCTTTGGCGAGCAATGCATCAACCCGCGGCGTGGTCTCATGGGTTAAGTCGCCGCTATGCCTGGCGTATATCCGCAAGCTTCCGCCGTGCGTCGACAGCTCATCGACATCAAATATATCGAGACCGTGTGCCGTAAAGATCCGCTTGACGGTGTACAGCGACAAATAGGAAAAATGTTCGTGATAGATCGTATCAAACTGATTATTTGCCACAAGCTGCATCAGATGTGGAAATTCCATCGTGATTACACCGGACGGCTTTAGAGCAACCGCGAGCCCGGCGACAAAGTCGTTAATGTCAGGCACATGTGCAAGGACGTTATTTCCGAGCAGCAGATCGGCTTGGCGTCCATCGCCGGATAATCTCTCGGCAAGAGCGGTTCCAAAAAACTCGGTCAGTGTCTCGATCTGCTTTTCGCGGGCGACGCGAGCGGTGCTAAGCGTCGGCTCGATACCGAGAACCGGTACCGCCTTATCCCGGAAATACTGAAGCAGGTATCCGTCATTCGACGCGATCTCGATAACCTGCGACGTGTGGCCAAACCCAAACCGCTCGCACATCATCTCGACATATCGGCGGGAGTGCTCAAGCCAGGATTGCGAAAACGAGGAAAAATACAGATAGTCCTGATCAAATATCTCGTCGGCCTTTTTGTATTCCTCGATCTGAACCAGGAAGCACTCTTCGCAAACGAACACGCGCAGAGGATAAAAGACCTCAGGTTCGTTCAACCGGTCTTTGCTGAGGTACGAGTTCGACGGCGGACTGCTGCCCAGGTCGACAAACTCGTGTGTCAGAGCATTTTGACAAAATCGACAATTCATAATGTCCTAAACCGAAAGTTCCGCATCCATTGCCTAAAACGGCAAACTCAAGTCGGCTAAATAAGGAAGAGCGGCATCCCGTTCTGAGATGATCGGTTCAGCTACTTTCCAAGCGATCGCGAGCTGTGGATCGTTCCAGCGAATGCCTGCGGCGAGATCAGACTTGTATGGAACGTCGATCTTATATTCGATAGTCGTGTCGTCTGCCAAGGTGCAAAACCCGTGAGCAAATCCCGCCGGAATATAAATGGCCCGATCATTGGTTCCGGTAAGTTCGACCGATTCCCAGTGCAAAAATGTCTCGGATTCTTTTCGAAGATCAACAAAGACATCAATAATTGCCCCGTGGGAAACGCGGACGATCTTTGTTTCAACGAGTGGCGGCAACTGAAAATGAAGCCCCCGGAGTGTATTAGTTCTCCGATTGAACGATACGCTCTCCTGTTCCCACTCGGTGATGAGCCCGTTTTGCGCTAATATCTTGCGTTCATAGGTTCGAACAAAGAACCCTCGCTCGTCACGTATCGGTTCGAGTTCGAAAATGTAGGCGCCAGCCAGTTTAGTTGGTAGTAGCCGCATTGATCCCCTCAAATAATTCGATCTGTCGGCTTGTTAGGCTGATAAGATCTTCGCCGTTCTTAAACCCGCGGTACCATTCAGCCGTCAATCTAACAGCGTCAGCCAACGCCAGCTTAGGCGTCCATTGCAACTTAGACCTTGCATTCGAACTATCAAGTTTGAGCAAGTGCGATTCGTGCGGCTGTTTGCCGTCGGCGATAGCCCATGTGACCCCGCCATCCCACATTCCCTTGATCTCATTCAAGATCCAGCCAACCTCTTTCGCATCTTCGTCCGACGGTCCGAAATTCCATGCATCAGCGCATTTTAGGTCACCTTCGAAGAGCCGTTTAGCCAGGGCCATATAACCATTTAACGGATCTAGTACATGCTGCCAAGGACGAACAGACGCAGGATTACGTATGGCCAGCTCGTCGCCAAAGATCAGTGACCTGAAAACATCCGGCAACAATCGATCTTCAGACCAGTCGCCCCCGCCGATCACGTTTCCGGCTCGGGCCGTCGCTACCAAAGGGCCGCCATCGCCATAAAATGAATTTCGATATGCGGCAACGGCCAGTTCGGCACAGGCTTTGCTGTTGGCATACGGGTCAAATCCGCCAAGCCGGTCGCTTTCGACGTATCCGAGTTCACGTTCCTCATTTTCGTAGACCTTGTCGGTGGTTACGATAACGGCCGATTTGACAGAGCCAACGTTACGGATCGCTTCCAATACGTGGACAGTTCCCATCAAATTAGTCGAATATGTGTCAACCGGCATTCGATACGACCTGCGAACCAGCGACTGAGCAGCAAGGTGAAATACAATCTCAGGCTGAACGTCCACCATCAGCTTCTCAAACGAATTGAGATCACGAATGTCGCCGATTACGGAACGAATCTGTTCGGCAATTCGCAAATCACTAAAAAGACTGGGTTGAGTGTCCGGTTCGAGAGCAAAGCCACATACATCGGCCCCAAAGGAATTTAGCCAAAATGCGAGCCAGCTACCCTTGAAACCGGTATGACCGGTGATCAAAATCCGTTTTCCGTTCCAAAAATCGACCATTTACCAGACTTTCCAAGGCGGATTCCCGCTGTTCCATTCCGCTTCTAGCTGACGTTTGTCGCGCAATGTGTCCATACACTGCCAAAAATCATTGTGCTTATAGGCAACAAGTTGACCCTCGTTTGCCAATCTTTCGAGGGCATCGATCTCGAGTATGCTATTGTCGCCGGACAAATACTCGAAAACCTTTGGTTCAAATACTATAAAGCCCCCGTTGATCCAGCCCTCATGGGTTTGGGGCTTCTCACTAAAGCCCGCCGTCGAGTCGGGGTTGATGAGCAATTCACCATAACGAGCGGGCGGGTGAACGGCTGTGACAGTCGCGATCTTGCCGTGCGACCTGTGAAAATCGATCAATTGCCCGATGTCCACGCTACTGACACCATCGCCATAAGTGACGATAAAGGTCTCGCCGCTCAAATAGGGCTCAAGCCTCTTAACCCGGCCGCCGGTCATAGAATTTTGCCCGGTTTCTATGAGATTTACTCTCCAATCTTCGCACTCGCGTTCGCGAATATTGATCGTCCCGTCAGCCAGATTTATCAGGAGGTCCCCACTCAATGATTGGTAGTCGTAGAAAAAGCGCTTGATGATCTCGCCCTTGTAACCCAATGCAATATAAAAATCATTTAGGCCATAGTGAGAAAATATCTTCATTATGTGCCAGAGTACCGGGCGTCCGCCGATCTCGACCATCGGCTTGGGTTTGATCTCAGTTTCTTCGGCAAGGCGAGTTCCGAGTCCTCCTGCCAAAATTACAACTTTCATATTTGATAAGTTAGCGAAATAAAAAACAGATTAGCATGGGAGTCGATCCTAAGTCAGCCTGATCAGGGATTTAACTTAAAGCGATCGAATGAGCTCTGTTTTATGCCAGACAGTGCCTGTTTTGATCAGAAAAGCGATTGTTTTGTGTTGAAATGGCGTTGGTTTAGACAAAAGCTCAGGTTTTTTGTGTTGATCTGCGGTTGTCTTGTGAAGATCAGGGGCTGATTGGCGTCAGAAAGCGGGTTTTTGATGCAGGATCGGCGGGTTTTTATGTAAAAAACCGGAAATATCGTGTTGCATAGATGAAATAATGCTTGACAGGTGCAATTTCTAGCTGTACATTTGTATTAGAAACACCAACATATGTTTCTTACACATAAAATACACAATCGGAAAACAGGAGAGAAAAAATAAGATGAATTTCAGAATTATTAGTGAAAATGACCTGGCGGATTTTGCCGCCAATGTGGCGTTGCTGCTGGACGGTTCGGAGCTCGCGTCGATCGACGGCAGCGTTCGTTCGGCTCTGTACGCGGCGATCGGGTCGCTGCCGGCGACGCTGGCGACACAGGCGGCCGATGCCGCGATAGCCGAGGGTGCCCGCAAGGCTCGGGTCAGCCAGCGTAACGCGACGCGAAAACAGATCCGTGCCCTGATGGGCCAGGTCCGCGACGCGCTAAAGGCGGGCCTTGCTCCAAAAAAGGAATACGATCTGTGCGGGTTTGACTATCCGGCCGAGCGGAGCACGTACGAGGCTCAGTCGCCGACAAACCTCTCGGCGTTCGGGTATTCGAACGGCATTAACAAACTACGTTTTTCGGGCAACAACCGCCCCGGGCGCGTGGTTTACGAGATCTGGCGTCGACACGGCGACACCGCCGACTGGGGGCTGCACGCCACCACAAAACGCCAGAGCCATACGGACACCGGCATCACACCGGGCCAGTACTATGAGTACAAGGTGCGGGCCGTCGCGGCCAAGTCGGTCTCGCATTTTTCAAATTCGGCGGTGGTGTATGGCGTTTCGTGAGCGGGATCGGTCACAAAGAAAAAGAGGTTTTTTTTTAGCCACGAATAACACGAATGGCACGAATAACACGGGAAGATAAAACTTAGGGTCGGCGGTGGCCATATACCCGGCCCTTTTTCACTTTTTCACATTTCCCCTTTTTCACTTTGCACCCTCGCAACCTCGAAGACTGAAAACCGAAGAATTTTTTGCCACGAATTTACACGAATGGCACGAATGGGAACGAGTGATAGAGAAAAGGGCTCGTGGCGGTCATCTACCGGGCCCTTTCCTAACTTTTTCACCTATTCACTTTCTCACTTTTTCACCTTTTCACCTTTTCACCTTTTCACCTTTTCACTTTTTCACTTTTTCACTTTCTCACTTTTTCACTTTCTCACTTTTTCACTTTTTCACTTTCGCACTTTCTCCCTATCTCCCCTTCTCCCGGTCTCCCTATTCACTATTCCCGAACGCAAAGCGGCGGAGGTCGAAGTGGGATTTTAGGCGGCTGCAGACTACGTCGCAGAGTTCGAAGATGGTGTCGTCCGAGACGCGGTAGTTGACGGTCAGGCCTTGTTTGCGGCGGGCGACGACGCCGGCATCGTGAAGAATGCCGAGGTGTTTTGAGACGTTCGCCTGGTTGGCACCGGTCGCGGCGACGAGCTCGGTGACGTTCATTTCACGTTCCCCGAGCGTGTGCAGCAGCTTGAGCCGCATCGGTTCGGACATCAGTCGAAAACGTCCGGCGATCATCTCGAGAGCTGCGTCGTTCAGGTCCAGCTTTTTTAAATCGGGTTTCTTTTTCATTACTTCTTTATACCCGCTTACGGGTGACACACCTATATATGGCCGCCTCGATATATAATACTAATTAGATACACGTTATGCAAGCTGCTAAACAGATCGCACGCAACAATATCATCGCGGCTATTGCAGGAGCATAGTGTGCTCTTGACAACATAATATCGGTTGCGATAATCTGACCTTACTATATTGCTACGCGGTAATATATAGAGATTGACAGTGAGGACATAACACAAATGAACGTCGACAGAATGCTCCATCTTATAGCCGGCAGCCTGATATTTATCAGCGTCGTGCTCGGCTTTTGGGTCAGCCCGTATTTTTTCTATTTCACCGGCTTTATCGGGCTCAATCTGGTCCAGTCGTCCTTTACGAACTGGTGCCCGATGATGACCTTTTTAAGAATGGCGGGTTTTAAGGACTAACGGCGGCCGAGGTGCGGGCATGGGGCCATCCACGGATCATCAAATGAGAAACCCGGTATTCGGACAATATATCAAGCTATCGTCGCTTGCGGCGGCACTCTTGCTGACCATAGCGGCGGCAATTGCGGCACAGACGCCGAACACACCTCAGCTCGATCTCGCGACGGCGGTCGAAAAGGCGGTCAGCGGAAATCCGATCGCCAAGGCGGCCGACACACGTGTAAAGATCGCCGATCTGAAAGTGCGGGAGATGATGACGGGCAGGCGGCCGTCGATCCAGTTTAGCCAGTCGGCGGTGGGGAGCAATAATCCGGTCTTCGTCTTTGGCTCGCTGCTCGAACAGGGCCGGTTCGGCCCGTCTAATTTTTCGATCGATTCGCTGAATAAGCCGGACGGACTGTTGAACTTACGGTCGCTGGTGTCGGCGCAGATGCCGATCTTCGACCAGCACCAAACACGCAGCCGTGTAAAACAGGCCGAGACGGGCCGGAGCCAGACGGTGCTGATGGCCGAGGCCGCACGCCAGCAGCTTCGCTTTGAGGTGATCAGAACATTTTACGGCGTCATACTCAGCCGCAGCATGGTCGGCGTCAGCAAGGATGCGATAACGACCGCCGAGGCAAATCGCAAAAAGACCAAGGATCTGGTCGATGTCGGCATGACGACCGATGCCGATCTGCTCTCGGCCGATGTCGAGGTGGCAAATGCGGTCCAGCGACGGCTCGAGGCCGAGAGCGAACTGGTGACAACGCTTGCGGCAATGAACCTGACCATTGGCGAAGCGGCCGACATGGACCGCGAACTAAAGGGTGAGCTGAGAGAGAAGTTTTTCCCGGTCGAGGACAGGGCTGAGCTGATACGGCTCGCACTGGAAAACCGGCCTGACTATCAGCGTGCTCTGCTTGATATCGAAAACAGCCGTCTGCAGTCACGGGCAGTGCGGGACCAGCGTCTGCCGCGGGTCGATGCGTTTGGCAATTTTGGCTATTCGTCACCGTATATTACCAACGGTTCGACGGATTACACGGTCGGGGTCAACCTAACGTACACAATATTTGACGCCGGCCGCAAGGCACGCACCGAAGCGGCGATCGAGGCCGAGGCTCTCGCCGGCCATGAACGCGACAATCTGGCAAATCAGATCAGGCTCGATGTGATCAGGGCTCACGAGGCATTCAAAACGTCAGGCGAAAAGATCAGGGTGACGATCAAGAGCATCGCCCAGGCCGACGAGGCTCTGCGGATAGTCGAGGACCGCTACAGATTTGGACGTTCGACATTTAACGAGGTGCTGCGGGCCGGTTCGGCTTTGACAAGGGCCAAGCAGGACCTGCTCAATACACGATACGAATATTACATCAATTACGCCCGTCTGCTGCTCGCGACCGGGCGGCTGGACGATGTCCGCTGGTTCGATTGATCGGTGAAGGTATGAATACGAAAAGAGTTTTGATGATCTCGCTCGCCGCGTCGGCCGCACTATTTGCCGCCGGTTGCGGAGGCACGGCCGAAAAGACCGAGAACAAGGCCGCGGCCCCGGTCCGCAACGTCTCGACCACGCGGGTCACGCGATCGTCGATCGAAGATTTTTACGAGGCGACCGGCACCGTCAAGGCGCGTACGACCACCCAGGTCTCGGCAAATATGATGGGACGCATCATCACGTTTTCCGCCGCCGAGGGCGACACGGTAACGCGCGGCCAGACGCTGGTCGAGATCGACGCGGCCGAGAGCCGGACGCAGCTGCAAAAGGCACGTGCCGGCCTTGCCGAAGCGCAGGCTGGCATCACCGAGATCGAACGCTCGGTCGAGGCTGCCAACGCCGCCGTGCGGACCGCCGAGGCAAACAAGCAGCTCGCCGACGTTACGTTTGGCCGCATCAAGGAGCTTTATGACCGGCGTTCGGCAACGGCGCAGGAGTTTGACGAGGCTCGTTCGCGTTCGCGAATGGCAGCGTCCGAACTCGACCGTGCCAAAGCCGGGGTCCAGATCGTCATCTCAAAGCGCAAGCAGCTAAATGCGCGGATCGAACAGGCACGGGCCGACATTGCCGCGGCACAGGTTTCTCAGGGATATTCGCGGATCACGTCGCCTGTATCGGGCGTAGTGGTGAAAAAATTTGCCGAGGCCGGCTCGACTGCCGCTCCGGGTGTGCCGCTGTTGGCGATCGAGGACAATTCGCAATATCGTCTCGAAGCCGCGGTCGAAGAGTCGCGTTCCAGATCCGTGAGGGTCGGTGCCCGCGTCAATGTCCGCATCGACGCGATCGGTGCAAACGACATCTACGGCACCATCGCCGAGGTGATGCCTTCGGCGGACGCCGCAAGCCGCAGCTATACGGTAAAGATCGACCTGCCGGCTGACGCACGTCTGCGGACCGGACTCTATGGTCTGGCCCGCTTTCCGGTAGCGCAAAAAGAGGCGATTACGGTGCCGCTGACGGCTATCGTCGTTCGCGGTCAGCTCAAGGGTGTTTTTGTCGTCGCACCCGACGGCACCGCACAGTTTCGCATCGTCACCACCGGAACGGAATCGGAAGGGATGACCGAAGTTTTGACGGGCCTGTCCGAGGGCGACGAGATAGTCACGGCCGACGCGGCCACAATGACCGATGGCGTGAGGGTCAGGTAAGCAAATGAAAGAGATCGGGATCGCCGGAAAACTCGCCGGAGCATTTATCCAGTCCAAACTGACGCCGCTGATCGTCGCCGCGTCGATCCTGCTCGGCATCGGTGCCGTCATCATGCTGCCCCGCGAAGAAGAGCCGCAGATCATCGTCCCGATGGTCGACGTGATCGTGCAGATGCCGGGTTCGACCGCAAAAGAGGTCGAGGAACGCGTCACGCGGCCGATGGAAAAGCTGCTGTGGGAAATACCGGGCGTCGAATATATCTACTCGACGTCGTCGCCGGGTATGTCGATGGCGATCATCCGCTTTAAGGTCGGCCAGAACGAAGAGGACGCGATAGTCCGTCTCAATCAAAAACTGTCGGCCAATCATGACCTGATACCGCAGGGTGCATCGCAGCCGATGATCAAACCCCGCTCGATCGACGATGTGCCGATCCTGGCTCTGACGCTGTCGAGCGCGCGGTACGACCATTTCACGCTGCGGCGTGTTGCCGCCCAGATCACCGATCAGCTAAAAGAGGTAACGGACGTCTCGGACGTCAAGATCATCGGCGGCCAGCGACGGCAGATCCGGGTATTGCTCGACGACGCCAAGATGTCTTCGCGTTCGATAGCCCCGGCGGCGATCGTGCCGATGCTGCAGTCGTCAAACCAACAGACTGTGTCGGGTACGTTAGCAACGCAAAACCGCGAGGCGATCGTCGAAACGGGCAGTTTTCTGACGTCCGCCGACGATGTCGGCAATGTCGTGGTAGGCGTCTATGGTGACCGTCCCGTTTACCTACGCGATGTCGCAACGATCGTCGACGGCCCCGAGGAGCCGGCTGACTATGTGATGTTCGGCGGAACCGGCAACGGCCATACCGAGACGGGCGAAGCACGAACCGCGACGGGCATCGAGCCCGCTGTCACGATCGCCGTTTCCAAGCGGAAGGGCACCAATGCCATCGACATCTCGCATAACCTGTTGGCCAAGGTCGAGTCGATCAAGGGCAGCTTTATCCCGGCCGACGTACGCGTCACGACGACACGCAATTACGGCGAGACCGCCGCCGAAAAATCGAACGAGCTGCTGCTGCACATGCTGATCGCGATCGCGTCGGTCTCGGCTCTGATAATGTTCGCACTCGGTTTTCGCGAATCGGGCATAGTCGCGATCGCCATACCGGTGACGCTTGCCCTGACGCTGGCGGTATTTTATTTCTACGGCTACACGCTCAACCGCATCACTCTGTTCGCACTGATATTCTCGATCGGCATCCTCGTCGATGACGCGATCGTCGTGGTCGAAAATATGACGCGCCATTACGGCCTGCCCGAAAACAAAGGGCGGCCGCTCGTCGAGGTCGCTATCGAGGCGGTCGATGAGGTCGGCAATCCGACGATCCTTGCGACGTTTGCCGTGATCGCGGCGATATTGCCGATGGCGTTCGTCAGCGGCCTGATGGGGCCGTACATGCGCCCGATACCGGTCGGAGCCTCGGCAGCGATGATCTTTTCGATGATCGTCGCTTTTGTCGTAACGCCGTGGGCGAGCCTCAAGCTCCTAAAACAAAATACCAAACACGACCACGGCAAAGAGGGCTTTACGACGCGGCTCTACCGCAAGGTGATGAACGCTATCATTCAGCAGCCGTTTTGGCGATACTCGTTTCTTGCCGGTGTCGTCTTCCTGCTGCTGGCATCAATGTCGCTGGTCGCCCTGAAAGCCGTCAAGGTCAAGATGCTGCCCTTTGACAACAAGAGCGAGTTTCAGGTGATCGTCGACATGCCCGAAGGGTCGACGCTCGAACAGACCGCAGCGGTCACACGCGAGCTCGCGAACTATGTCGGTACCGTTCCCGAGGTCGTCGATTACCAGATGTATGTCGGCACGGCGTCGCCATATAACTTTAACGGCCTGGTCCGTCACTATTTCCTTCGCCGCGGGCCAAACGTCGCCGACATTCAGGTCAATCTGGCGTCAAAGGACGACCGCTCTGCACAGAGCCACGACATCGCCAAACGCGTCCGGCCGGCGTTGCAGCAGATCGCGTTCAAATACGGTGCAAACGTCAAGGTGGCCGAAGTGCCGCCCGGGCCGCCGGTACTGCAAACGATCGTCGCCGAGGTTTACGGCCCCAATTACGAACGCCAGATCGAGATCGCGCGCGGTATCCGCGGCATCTTTGAGCAAACTGACGGCGTCGTCGATATCGACTGGTACGTCGAGGACGACCAGACAAAATATGATCTCCTGATCGATAAGGAAAAAGCCGCGATCAACGGCATCACCGCCGAACAGATCACGCGTACGATCAATCTGGCCGTCGGGGGGATGAACGTCGGCCTGCTGCATCTGCCCAACGAAAAAGAAGACACCTACATCAATCTCCGCCTGCCCAAAGCTGACCGCTCAAGCATCGCGGACATACAAAACATCAAGGTCGTCGGTGCTGCCGGCAACATGGTACCCGTCAGTGAGCTCGTACAGGTACGCGAATCGCGAAACGACAAGAGCATTTACCATAAGAATCTGATGCCCGTCGTCTATGTCACCGCCGACGTCGCCGGCACGATCGAGAGTCCTGTTTACGCCATACTCGGCCTCAATGACAAGGTCGAGGCGATGAAACTGCCCGAGGGCTACGCTCTCGAACGCTACGTCGCGTCGCAGCCATTTTTGACGGACAAATACTCGATGAAATGGGACGGCGAATGGCATATAACGTACGAGGTCTTTCGCGATATGGGCATCGCCTTTGCGGCCGTGATGGTGTTGATATATATCCTGGTGGTCGGTTGGTTCCAGTCGTTCAAGACACCGCTGACGATCATGGCGGCGATCCCGTTTTCGCTCGTTGGCATATTACCGGCACACGCCCTGATGGGCGCATTTTTTACCGCAACGTCGATGATCGGATTTATCGCCGGAGCGGGTATCGTCGTGCGAAACTCGATCATTCTGGTCGATTTTGTCGAGCTTCGCATGAAGCACGGCATGTCGCTGATCGACGCGGTCGTCGATGCCGGAGCGGTGAGATTCAGGCCGATGTTATTGACAGCGGCGGCCGTTATCGTCGGCTCGGCGGTAATGCTGTTCGACCCGATCTTTCAGGGGCTGGCGATCTCGTTGATGGCTGGCGAGGTCGCCTCTCTGCTACTGTCGCGAATGGCCGTGCCGGTGCTATTTTACCTGAGCGAACGTAAAAAGCACCCCGCCGTCGAAGTCCGTTCGGATGTAAAGACCGTCATCAGCGCCGTCGATATGAGCCCGCAGTCGGCCATTGCTTTGAAATTTGCCGCTTCGATCGCGGACAGGCTCGGTGTCAAACTCAAGATACTCAATGCCGTTGACGGTGACGTACCGCCATATTTCACCTCGTCGCAGATCGACGAGATAGCTGCCAGGCAGCAAGATGCCGCGGACGATGTTCATCTGGCCTTAGATGCGTTCGTACTTGAAAATATCGGCACGGCCGGCGAGAGCGAAACCATCGTTGTCGAAGAAACGCCGGTCGCCGCCATTCTCGAGGAATCTGCAAAGTCAGATACGGTGTTGATAGCGATGGGTACGCACGGCCGTAGCGGCCTGGACAAGCTGCGGTTCGGTTCGGTTGCCGGTGCTGTTTTGCGTGATTTTGCCGGACCGGTACTGACGGTGAACCCGCACG
Source organism: Pyrinomonadaceae bacterium (assembly GCA_017983495.1). Classification (GTDB taxonomy): domain Bacteria; phylum Acidobacteriota; class Blastocatellia; order Pyrinomonadales; family Pyrinomonadaceae; genus OLB17. The sequence continues at coordinate 97,689 of JAGOBH010000009.1, forward strand.
TCGAGACTGTGGAAGCGGTCAACATCAAGCGGATACTCTGCCCCGTCGATCTTTCGCCCGAATCAGAAAAAGCTCTGGGGTACGCTGCCGAACTAGCGGGCCGCTACGGCGCGGAGCTAACTGTGCTCCGGGTTTTGAACAAGAGCGAAAAGAGCGGCAAACACCTCGACGAACTTTGCGATTGGGTGCCGGCCGAAACACGAGAGCATTGCCAACTGACCGAGGTCGTCAGACACGGCCACCTGACCGAACAGATCCTCGAGGCAGCCGCCGAATCATCGTCTGACCTGATCGTGATCGGTGTAAGCCACGGCCTGTTCGCCGACGAAACGCTAGGCGAAACAACCGCCCAAATACTAAGAACGGCAGTATGCCCGGTGATAACGGTGCCGCATAAATGATCGCTGCGGGTCCGGGCTATTGACCCGGATCTGCGACGCCCGGTATGTTGCCGTGACAGGTATCTGTGCGGGCTTCATACTACTCGGCTGCTGTTCCCGCTTCTCCCGTTTTCAGGTACTCTGCTCATTTAATACTGCCGATATGCCTGGTCGGGCACATTCATTTTTTCGATTCAATTCTTGCCAATTTGTGGATAAAATAAAAAAATGACGGACAGAATATCTGAAATCGAGATCATCAATCGAAAACCACAAAGGCAGCTATTTGAAACGCCTTTGCTTTTCATTCACGGGACGGGACACGCCGCGTGGTGCTGGGATGAGTATTTCTTGCCGTACTTTGCGGAACGAGGATTTGATTGCTATGCATTGAGTCTACGCGGACACGGGGCGAGCGAAGGCCACGAAAAGCTGAAATGGACCTCAGTCGCGGACTATGTTTCAGATGTTTCCCGGGTTGCTTCCGGTCTGCCGAAAACGCCTGTGGTTATAGGACATTCGCTCGGTGGTTTAGTGGTGCAAAAATATCTCGAAGAGCACGAAGCAAAGGCAGCAATTTTACTAACACCTTCACCGTCGGAAGGGATGTTTTGGTCGGCCTTCTGGCTGCCTTTTAAGCATCCTATCTTGATGATGAAGATCGGGTTCTATCAGGATTACTCGTTGATGTTTGCCACTCCGGAACTCGCCAAAAATTTCTTGTTTGCAAAAGATACGAACATTGAAAAGATCGCGGGTTACGTCAGCAAGTTCGGTAAAGAATCATATCGGGCAAATTTGGAGATGATCTTTAATCTACCCAAGCCGGAAAAGATCAGGACTAAGATTTTGGTTTTGGGGGCAGACGAAGACGCGCTGGTGTCGAAACGGGCGGTCGAAAAAACCGCTCGTGTTTATAATGCAGATTGTAAGTTCTTCCATAAAATGGGCCACGACCTAATGTTGGACGACAGCTGGCAAGTGGTCGCAGATCATATGATCGAATGGATGCGTGAAAAACTACCACCAATCCCGACGCCCGATTCACCATGATCGCTTCATACCCGTGATCATCTACAGTGGCGGCAAATTCTTTGAGCTTTTTTCGAGTCCCCCTCGTCTTATTATAATAAAAAGCTATAGACTCAATTTATGAGAGGCAAATTTCCGTATTTTTTATCAACCGTTTTAGGCATTCTGCTTTTCAGTATCTCTCATAATGCACAAGAGGGCAGGCGAATTACGTATAACAACGTTAGCGTCGATGTCGTTATAGATAAGCCGGCGAACTATTTCGTGGATGTATTGATCGCTTATCCCGGAACGGTTGCAACTGACGCTGAGACTCTTCCGGCGGCGCGAAACATATTGGCCAGAGTCAAGGAAATTACGAATCGATCAGACATGATGATCGTCAGCGTGGCCTATCCGCAAGAGGGCCTGCTGTTCGGAGACGGCATCCGCGAGGCCGAAGCTGCATTGCTTTGGGTCAAGGAAAAAAGCAGAAAAGTACTGAAACGCAAGGTAAAAAAGATCTTCCTGATAGGACATTCCCAGGGCGGATATATGGTCACCAGATTAAACACGATGCACGCGACCGACGGCGTTATAGCTAACGGCCCGGGACCTTTGAATCTGGTCTTTCGGTGTGGACTCGAAGAAACCGGTCAGGCACCGCCCGGTGCAGTTTGCAACCTATTACGTCAGACCTATGGAACGACGACCGCGAATCCTACGGCGTATTTTGCAAGATCGCTGCTGAATTTTACCAATGGCTACCGCTCAGACATTCTCTTCGTCCAGGGTTTGCAGGATGCGCAAATCCAGCTTGCTTCGTGGCCGACGTTTAAGCAGCAGGTTACAAACTGCACCACGTGCCAAGGTCGGCAGATCGTCGAGATCGCGAATGCGGGGCATACCGCACTGTTCGATAGCCCCGCGGCCATAGCGGCGTATAACGATTTCATCAATCGCTGATCAGGTTCAATGATGTTCCCCGCCAGCGGCCCCGTCGGCTCCGTGGTAGATCTCGCTGCCCGTTTCGACAAACTCCTTGGCCTTTTCACTCATTCCGACTGCCAAAGCCTTTTCGGCTTCGATGTTCTGAGCATTTGCGTATTCGCGTACGTCCTGCGTGATCTTCATCGAGCAGAAATGCGGGCCGCACATCGAGCAGAAATGGGCGAGCTTGGCTCCTTCAGCTGGCAGGGTCTCGTCATGAAACTCCTTCGCCTTTTCCGGGTCGAGGCCGAGGTTGAATTGGTCTTCCCAGCGAAACTCAAAGCGGGCCTTTGAAAGGGCATTGTCGCGATACTGTGCTCCGGGATGGCCTTTCGCAAGGTCCGCGGCGTGGGCCGCGAGTTTGTACGTGATCACGCCTTCCTTTACATCTTGTTTGTTCGGCAAACCCAAATGTTCTTTTGGAGTTACATAACAGAGCATCGCACAGCCGAACCACCCGATCATCGCGGCCCCGATGCCGCTTGTGATGTGGTCATAGCCGGGTGCAATGTCGGTCGTCAGCGGCCCGAGGGTGTAGAATGGGGCCTCGCCGCAGATCTCGAGTTGCTTGTCCATGTTCTCTTTGATCAGGTGCATCGGCACGTGGCCCGGTCCTTCGATCATCGTCTGGCAATCCATCTCCCAGGCGATCTTGGTCAGTTCACCAAGAGTGTCGAGCTCGGCAAACTGAGCCTCGTCATTAGCGTCGGCGATCGACCCGGGCCGCAGGCCGTCACCTAAGCTAAATGCGACATCATAGGTCCGCATGATCTCGCAGATCTCACGAAAGCGGGTGTACAAGAAACTCTCCTCGTGGTGTGCAAGGCACCATTTGGCCATGATCGAACCGCCGCGGCTGACGATACCCGTCGTGCGCTTCGCGGTCATCGGAATGTATGGCAGGCGAACGCCCGCATGGATCGTAAAATAATCGACTCCCTGCTCGGCCTGTTCGATCAGCGTATCGCGGTAGATCTCCCACGTCAGATCCTCGGCTTTGCCGTTGACCTTTTCAAGCGCCTGATAGATCGGCACCGTCCCGATCGGCACAGGCGAGTTGCGCAGGATCCACTCGCGCGTTGCGTGGATGTTTTTGCCCGTAGAAAGGTCCATCACCGTGTCGGCACCCCACAGTGTGGACCAACGCATCTTTTCGACCTCTTCTTCGATCGACGACGCGATGGCCGAATTGCCGATATTAGCGTTGATCTTGACGAGGAAATTACGCCCGATCGCCATCGGTTCGCTTTCGGGGTGATTGATGTTGTTCGGAATGATCGCACGGCCGCGGGCGACCTCGTCGCGGACAAACTCGGGCGTTACAAACTCGGGTATCGCGGCTCCAAACGACTCGCCCTTGTGCTGATGATTGAGCGACGATCGGTCGCTGCGTTCCGACATTGTCAGATGGTCAAACGCCGCCTGACGACCGAGGTTTTCGCGGATCGCGACATACTCCATTTCCGGAGTTATGATGCCCTTGCGGGCGTAATGCATCTGCGTGACGCATGCTCCATTCTTCGCTCTCAATGGAGCACGGCGAAGGCCCGGAAACTCCTCGAGCGTGGCTCGTTCGTTGGCCTTGGCGACCTCCTCGGCTCCCTTGGTCAGGTATCCGTTGTCCTGCGGCAGTATCTCGCGGCCCTCATATTCCTCAACGTCACCGCGGGCTACGATCCAATCCCGCCGGAGAGCAGGTAAACCTTCGCGAACATCGCATTTTGCTTCGGGGTCGGTCCATACGCCGCTGGTGTCATAAACCCGAACCGGCGGATTCTCCTGCAGTGTGCCGTCAAAATCCTTTGACGGCGACAGGGCGATCTCGCGAAACGGCACTCGTAAATTGTGTTTATTTTGGTTAACCGTCGAGCCATTGGTCTCAACATAGACCTTACGTGACGCCGGCAATTTCACTTCATCGCTCGTCTTTTCCACTAACAACTGTTTTTCCATCGTTTTTCTCCCTTCGTCGGTATTATCCGCATCAGGTTTTTAGGGTAACGCCTCGTAAGGCGACTCTCAGCTAACTTCAGCTCCCCCGAAAACTTGCGTTCTATGATTGTATCGAAAATGCGTTCGATTTGCCCACGTCACGCCGACGCGTTCCCGTTTTCGTCGTCCTTTATTAGCACCCACGTCGTCATGCACCTTAGATTTTCGACATTAGTTGTTTTGATCGGTTCGAGAAACCGGCCACCCACGCCCGCGGTCGCGTCTTTCAGCATCTGCTCGTCCACGATAAAACGCTCCGTTCCGTCAGGCATCATATAACGGCCGTTATAACAGCCGTTCGCTGTTGGGACGAGCAAAGTTTCGATCCCGATCGACGATGCGAGCCGAGCGAAAAACACACCGCCCGGCTTCAAAACCCGCCATTGTTCCACCAGCCAGCGATCGAACTGAGGCCGATCCGTCGCAAAATGCATGACCGCATTGCAGATCACCCGATCGAACGTCTCGTCGGCAAAGGGTATAGCCTCGAGCGAAGACGTCTGAAAGTTCTCCGACGAAAGCTCCGGCGCCAGACGTTTTGCCATTTCCCGGATCGCTGCGACCGAGCCCGCATCAACATCGATCGCGCAGACGTCAAAGCCGTTTCGCAGCAACCAGACAATGTTTCGCCCTCCGCCGCAACCCGCGTCGAGTATCTTCATCCCCGGCAAAAACCGCCCTTTCTGGATCTGGTCGAAAAGATATATATCGATATCGCCAAATAATTCACGAATACTGGTCATTTTTTCATGGCCGATCTAACTGATCGCATACGCATTATGACAGATAAGCCCGTCATAATTATGCCGTATTAGAATTTTGCTTTTGTGTTACAACCATTTCTTTCAAATGGTATACTAATGTTAAAAGTGTTTATCGGTGATTAACACTTTTGACAGAAGGGGGGTCTGATTGTGAAGAAAGTGATCTTTAGCGTTATCGCCGTATTTTCCGTTCAGGCCGGGTTCATCGCATTGTCGTCGTTGGATCGGCAAACCGAAGAGGATGCCAAGGTTGCGCCTGTCATTTCCGCCCCGTTGATCGACGCTCGCGACATGATCGCTGAGATTGAACCGGATACGGGCGAATCAATTTACACAGAATACACCCCGATTCCCGCTCGGACGCTCAATTCGCCTGTCAGCAAGGACGTTATCAACAAGGGCCGCCGCAACCCTTCGCCTAAGCAAGTCCCGACACGAACTACCGCTAGCCTCACAAATTTCGAACCTGTCGTTATCACCATTAAGGCTCCACAGGTCAGGCCACAGTCCGAAAAACCCCAGGTAGCAGCTGCAAAATTAGATCAAACTGAAAAGCAGGCGTTTTCCGCGGTATCAAAACCGGCGAAGAAGCGATCGTTCTTTTCGAAGTCGATGTCCATCATAAAAACGCCATTTCGATGGATAAAGTCGCTTGGTTCGAAGATCCTATAGGTTCTGTCACTTACTACTTCATTCTGCGATCTCTGCGTTAAAGCTCAGCGATCTCTGCGTTAAACAAGAGTTCCACGCCGAGATCGGGGAGTGTTTTGAGTTCCAACTACAATTGGCTCTTTTCTCACATTGCGTCCTGGAGCAATTGGTAGGAAATAGTAGGGAGATGTCATACAGCAATTAGCGGCTAACTGTTGTGAGTGGGTCAGTTAGAACTGATTTCGCGTTTTGTCCCATTTGTCCCAACAAGTTCCCGCATGGTGAGAGTCGAGGAAGTCCAGAAAGTCTGGGAAGTCTTGAAAGTCGGGAAGGCTCATGTTGGCCTTTTACTCTTTCACCTTTTCACTTCTTTGCGGCCTCAGCGATCTCTGCGCTAAAGACCATCTCCACGCCGAGACCGGAGAGTTTTACGCAGAGCCCGCAGAGAGTTTTGAGTACCAACTTTAGTTGGCTCTTCCGCGACTTCGAACATTCGAGATTCGACATTCAAAATTCGTCATTTTCCTACTCTTTCCCACTATTTCCTAATATTTCCCACTAAGTAGGAATCTTTAATAATCCGAAACGTTGTTAACATTTGTTCTA
>JAGOBH010000018.1 GCA_017983495.1 Pyrinomonadaceae bacterium
TGTGTTTTTGGAATTCTTGTTCTTGGGACTTGGGACTTCTGGTTCTTGAGACTTGGGAGTTTTGGGTCTTGGGACTTGGGACTTCTGGGTCTTGGGACTTGGGAGTTCTGGGTCTTGGGACTTGGGACTTCTGGGTCTTGGGACTTGGGACTTCTGGGTCTTGGGACTTCCCAGACTTCCCAGACTTCCTCGACTCGCCCATGTGGGAACTTGCGGGGACAACGGGACAAGGGATTTTGGATTGGGGATTTGTGATTTCGGATTTCGGACTTGGGACTTTGGTCTTCCCAGACTTCCCGACTTCCCAGACTTCCCGACTTCCCAGACTTTCTAGACTTCCCAGACTTCCCAGACTTTCCCCACTCGGAACATGTGGGAACTTGCGGGGACAACGGGACAAGGGGTGTTGGATCGGGGATTTGTGATTTGGGATCCGGGATTTGGGATCAATTCCACGAACAACGAACCACGAACAACGAACCACGATCCACGACCAACGCCGTCCCGCCGTGTGTTTGCATTTTGGCACCCTGCAAGTTACCATAAATGCTCGTTATATCGAGAAAATCGCTATTCGACATTTGGGTTTATGCTGCCGGATCGAAGACCTAAACGCGGTTCGTCTCGAGAGTTAAATTATGGGTTTTGCAACCAAAGCTATCCACGCCGGCAACGAGCCTGACGCGTCAACCGGTGCGGTCAGCGTGCCGATATACCAGACTTCGACCTATGCCCAGGACGGGCTCGGAGTGCATAAGGGCTATGAATACGCCCGGACGCAAAACCCGACGCGTTCGGCACTCGAACGAAATATCGCGGCTCTCGAAAACGCCAAGTTCGGTTTTGCGTTCGCCTCCGGCATGTCGGCGATCGACGCAACCCTAAAACTGGTCAAGGCCGGCGACCACGTCATCCTCGGTGACAATACATACGGCGGCACGTTTCGCCTGTTCAACCGGATCTTAGTCGACTACGGCATCGAATTTGACCTTGCCGACACGACCGATGTCGCCGGTATGGAATCGGCGTTCAAGCCGAACACCAAGATGGTCTTTGTCGAAACGCCGACCAATCCGGTGATGTCCGTGACCGATCTGGCGGCCGTGAGCGAGCTTGCCCATTCGCGTGGAGCCAAGGTCGTTTGTGACAACACGTTCATGTCGCCGTATTTTCAGCGGCCGCTCGATCTCGGCTGCGACATCGTCGTTCATTCGACCACAAAATACCTAAACGGCCACTCGGACAGCGTCGGCGGATTTGTCGCACTCAATGACGAAAAGGACGCCGAGTGGATCGGATTTGTACAGAATGGTATCGGAGCCATATTGTCGCCTTTCGATTCGTTCCTTGTGCTTCGCGGGACCAAAACGCTCGCTATTCGCATGGAGGCACACGACCGAAATGGCCGGATCGTTGCGAATTTTCTTGCCGAGCACCCGAAAGTCGAAAAAGTTTATTATCCGGGACTAACCTCGCACCCGCAGCATGAGCTCGCAAAACGCCAGCAGACGGGCTTTGGCGGCATGGTCGCATTCGAGACTGGTTCGCTGGCCAACGCAAAAAAAGTTCTGGAAAGCGTCAAGTTGTGTACACTAGGAGAAAGTCTTGGCGGAGTCGAGACCTTGATATCTCATCCAGCGTCAATGACGCACGCTTCGGTTCCGGTCGAAAAGCGTGACGCATTGGGGATCACCGACGGTCTGGTTCGTATCTCGGTCGGGATCGAGGATGTAGAGGATATTATCGCTGATCTGGATCAGGCTCTCAGTTAAAATATGTTCACCGTAGAGATACACGCCACATCGCACATCGGACGCGTCCGCAAGGGTAACGAGGATAATTATCTCGTGCTCAACATTACCGGCGCCAAACGTTGGACCGGTTCGCAGGACGACAGCGAATTCGTAATTGAATCGCAGGTCTTCGAGATAGATGACAACGGTGTCGTTGTCGCGGTTTCGGACGGTATGGGCGGTGCTCTGGCCGGCGAGGTCGCCAGTACGATGGCCGTCGAAACCGTCAGCGAAAAGCTGCTCGACCAGGACATCGACCAGACACTCGAACCCGCCGCGTACGACCATTTTTTGATCAGCAAGCTCTACGAGGCAACGCTGTACGCCAACTATCTGATCCATAATCAGGGACGCACCGACCCGCAGTTTCAGGGAATGGGAGCGACCTTTACCGGCATCGGCGTCACACCGACGGCTGCGGACATCATTCAGGTCGGCGACAGCCGTGCCTATCTCGTCCGTAACGGCAAGATCTATCAGGTGACGAAGGATCAGTCGCTGGTGCAGCAGCTCATCGACGCCCAGCAGATCTCAGAGGCCGAGGCCGAAACTCACACGCTCAAGAACGTTATCCTGCAGGCACTCGGCGCCCAGAACGAGATCTATCCCGTTTCAGCCCGAGTCGAACCGCATAAAGATGACGTGTTCCTACTTTGCAGCGACGGCCTTTCGAACAAGGTCACCGCCGGCAGCATGCAGCGGATCGTAGTTGATAATTTCGATAAGCTTGAAAACGCCTGCGTCGAACTTGTTCGCGAAGCAAACGAGAACGGCGGTGAGGATAATATTACGGTTGTATTGGCTAAATTTACCGGCGAGGGTTTGCCAACGGCAGAAACAGACGAAGTAAAGCTTGAGATCATCGATCTCGGCGGCATTCACGACACAGCCGATCAGGACACTGCTGAAATATTGTAGTTCGGTTAATTATTCCGCCATTCCGGCAGCTCGTTGGTAACGCGCCGGACAAATATCGACGATCCTTTCATTTCGACGACCTCGACCTTTTCACCCTCGGTCAGCGCGGTTTCACCGTCGATCGGAAATGCGGTCCATGTAGAGCCAAAGACCTTGACGGCCGCTTCGTTCATTACGCCTTTGCTGGCGATCGTTACGGTGCCGACCTGACCGGGCAGCGAATCCATGCCCATTTTGAGCTGGTTGCCGTCACTGTGTGAAAAGTATCGGGAAAAAATAGTGCGGGACATTGCCGTCAGAGCGACGGAGACTATTGCGAAAGCAGCAAATTGCCAAACGGCGCCAAAGCCGAGAAAGCCGACCAGTGCGGCGGCCAGAGCACCAACGCCGAACCATAGCAGAAAGAACCCAAGGGTGAAGATCTCGGCAACGACGAGCCCGACACCTAATATCAACCATAAGATCCATGCAGCCTGTTCCATAGTGAACCTGTACGATCAGATTTCGTCTAAATGATACCACGCAATCTGTTGCCAATCACGGAATACGCACCCTGCCAAATTCGGCAAGTATCGGTTTGAGGTGCGAAACGGCCGCTCCGTGCGAGTGCCCGTTGGTTGCGAGAATGCCGTTGAGATTTTGCAGGCTGGCCCGGTCATAGTGCAGTTCGCCGCCAAACAGATCGGTAAATCGGCCGCCGGCCTCCTCCAGAATTACCTGCGGGCCGCATGTGTCCCAGATCTTTGTACGCGGGCTCGGGTGAATGTAAATATCACAAGTTCGGTCGGCAATGAGCCCGGCCTTGAGCCCAACCGAGCCGCGATTGACAACTTTATTAAATGCGAAATGCTCGAGAATGCGATGCATCCGGCTGCTCAGGTGATTGCGTGAGACGGCGATCGTCATCTCTGTGAAATCTGTCCGATATGATGTCGTCATTCGCACGGGTTCGCCGTCACCTTTGACCGTGAATGCTCCACCGCCTTTGACCGCATAGTTCAGCAGACGGTGAAACGGCATGAACACGACGCCGAGGACCGGCACGCCGTTTTCGGCCAGCCCGATCTGAACCGCGAAATCACCGTCCTTTTTGACAAAACCGGCGGTACCGTCGATCGGGTCGATGATCCAGACACGGTTACGCGACAGCCTGAGCGGCACATCGTCGACCTCTTCTTCGGAGAGTATCGCGTCATCAGGAAATGCAGCCGCAAGCCCCTCAACGATGATCCGGCTGGCAGCACGATCGGCAACCGTGACAGGTTCGTAATGGTTATCGGCACCGAGCTTTTGCTCGGTCTCAAACTCGGTGGCGTAGTGTTCGAGAATGTTAACACCGGCGAGGCGTGCAAGTGCGATCGCGGTTTCGAGCTCAGTTTGAAGCATTACTTACAATCTATCACGCCTGGCAGCGAAGGTTGTAATGCAATTATCATGGTCAGTTGACCTCGATCAGCTCAGTAATGCCGCAACGCGGACAGGAAAGCGAGCGGCGTGTGGCGTCCGTCCATCGGGCTCGGGCGGCATCGGCGAGTGCCGGAGATTTTGCCTCGGATTCGCCCTCGAGAAAGTACCGCGGCATGGCTCGCGTCTCGGTTTCCGGAACGCTGGTCTCCGCGTAACACGGCCGGCACTTCCAGCCAAAGCCGTCGTTGAAAAAATCGTTGGTCTGCTGCATTTAGGTTTCGGCGGCGGCCTTTATATCTGGCCGCCGCCTACTTTGAATGAACGTTATTCTGTACGCCGCATAGGCTTGGCGGTGGCCGGCCTGTCCAGCAGTTTGACCGGGACCGTCGTTAGCTTGCCGTTGCGGAAAACCTCGACCTGGACGGTTTGTCCTATCTGCTTCTTGTCGAGATATCGATATAGATCGTCGAGATCGTTCATCTTCTCGCCGTCGATAGCCGTGATAATGTCGCCAAGTGCGATGCTGCCGTCCGCCCCCTGCGACAATCCACGCATTCCGGCGTTCGATGCCGTCGAGCCCGGCTCGACACGCTGCAGCACAAGTCCCGTTTCGACCGGCAGACGATAACCGCGACTGTTGACCTCCGCCGCACTGATGAGCGACGCACCGAGTTTCGGACGGCGAACTTCGCCGAATTGGATAAGCTGCGGCACGATGCGCTTAGCAATATTCACCGGAACGGCAAATCCGACACCGACCGAACCGCCTGCCGGCGATAGTATCTGCGAGTTTATGCCGATCATTTTGCCGTATTTATCGAGTAGCGGGCCGCCCGAATTACCGGGGTTGATCGAAGCGTCGGTTTGGATCGCGGCATCGATCGGCCGGTCGTTGCGGGCACGAATCGGACGCTGCAGACCGGAAATGACGCCTGTCGTCAACGTACGGTCGAGCCCGAACGGGTTACCGATCGCGAGGACCTTTTGCCCAACGATCAGGTTGTCCGAATCGCCTAGCGGGACGATGGTCATACCCACAGGCGGGTCGATCTTGATAACCGCAAGGTCAGTGTCCGGGTCGCCGCCGATCACCTTGGCCGGATAAACCTTGTTATCGCCGAACGTCACCGTTACCTTTTCGGCTCCCTCGATAACGTGATAATTGGTCAGGATATTGCCGTCGGCGTCAATCACCGAACCCGAACCGTTGCCCTTGCCTTCCTGAACGTCACCCCAGAAATTTTGCTGGTACGATGTCGTGTTGATAAACGCAACGCCCGGCGATATCGCCCGATAGACCTCGATGCTGTTCTGCTCGTCTGATACCTGAGAAGGGTCGGAGATGCCCTGCGGTGCTTTCTCCGCGAGCGTTACGTCGGCGCCGCTCTTTGCCATCCAGAATTTGCCGTAATTATAAAGAATTGCTGTAGCTCCGACCGCGATCAATGCCGACGCAAATGCGAGCAGCAGTATCTGCCTTGCCGAGAGTTGATAAACCGAATTTCTGTTCATAGATCCAAGTTGCCTCTAGTATAAAAATATCAAACGCTTTGATGCTCAGTAAAACCCAATTCGTTGTGTATTGAAATACGAAAAAAAGCGGCCCGATGTTTCCCATTTAGGATCAACGGACCGCGAGCGAAAAAATTGAATTTGTTCAGAAAATAAACGCGAACAGCAGTCCGGGAAACTCCGTGATGTTCTTCATCTGATCGGCCGAGAGATACCCAAATGCCGCGAGGCCCGTGAAAAGGTGGACGCCCATCAACCCGATATAGATCGCAAGCGAGATCGCCAGGCCGTAGCGAGCGAGCGGCCTCGTTCCCCAACGGATCAGGACCACGGCGGCAATCGTTCCGATCGCGATCTTGGTAGCGAGAAACGGTGCGTTCCCGATATCGAGCAACGCCGCCATTAGCTGATTGCCTTCGGTCGCGACTCCGCTGCGAACCCATACGATCGTCAAAAGTGCATCGAGCAGGTTTAAGCCGAAAAGCAGAAGGGCCGGAGCAGTTAATGGCATAAAAAGGTTTCCTCTTGCAAAAACTTGTTAAAACTCTTCCTTTAACGACTTAACCCCCGGCTTTGGTGGGCCGAGGGCTAAGGCTATCTGGAGATTGCAAACTGTCGATTACGCTATGTGTAAAGTGCTAATCGAATCTGATTTCAGAAAAACAGCAACTATTTATTTTTGAGTTTTTTGATGTTAATCTTTCTTTATATCCACGTCAACGCCGCACAACGTCCCGGACAACGAATCATGCCCGATTTGATTCAAATGACGCGGTTCGATGACGGGCCATTTTTCGAGGAGAAGATATGAACAAACTGTTTAATATAAAGAATCTATTGGTCTTTTTGGTCATGATGCTTGCCGTCGGAGCCGGCGACAGCTTCGGACAGACAAAGAAGCCCGTGCTGAAGAAAAAGCCCGTTGCCAAAAAGCCGGTCAAGCCCGCAGAGCCTGTTTACAGGGTCAATTCCGGCTCGATCCTTCGTGTTCGCATGAATTCTACTATCTCGTCAAAGACCTCAAAGGTCGGCGAAACGTTTACCGTGACGGTGACCGAGCCGGTCTATTCATCGAACGGCGTTGTCGTCATCCCGACCGGCTCTACGCTGACCGGTAAGATCAATTCGGTCAAGCCTGCGGCCAAGGGCGGCAAGGTCGGCGAGATAGACGCGAGCTTTATCAAGGTCAATCTGCCGAACGGCCGCACGCGTGCGATCAACGGTTCGCTGACCGATCTCGACAGCAAGAGTGCCAAGAGCGATAACGAAGGTACGGCTGCCGGTGACAAGACCAAGTATCGAAAGGTCAAGTTCATCGGCGGCGGCGGTGTTGGCGGTGCCGTTCTCGGCGGCGCGATCGGCGGTGGTAAAGGTGCACTGATCGGCGGCATTATCGGCGGCGTCGGCGGCCTGATCGCAGAAACGCAGACCAAGGGCGAAGAGGCAAAGGTCAAATCCGGAACGGAATTTGGCGTGCATCTCAATCAATCCATCGCTCTTCCGCGATTTGTTGAATCGTCAACGAGGACACCATAGTTTGATTGTCAAAGATCAGAAAACTGGCCGGCCCTGAGCCGGCCTTTTTGCGTTAGACCGTATGCACGAGAAACTCGGGCGTCACAATTACCGGCGAGAAAAATCCTGCAGCGGTGTTGAACAACCTGAGGCGTGCCTGCTTGCGGACGTTTGCGATGTGGCCGAAATTCCACGTGACGAGGTAATCGATCTTGTGAAATGACGCCAGTGCGACATGGACCGCGTCGGCGATAAATCGCCGGTGAAAAATCCCGCGTTCGATGTAGCCCTCTGCCAGGATCGCGACCTCTTCGGTAAATTCGAGCTGTTCGAGCGGCTCGATGAGGTTGAGGTAACCCGAACGGTGCGGTTCGGCGATGCGCTCGAATTCGCGTCTAACCAGTAGAGAGCTGAACGCCTGATATTCCGACAGTTCGTGTTCCCACCAACGGATCGTCAGATCGCGGCGAAACGGGTCGCCGTTGTCGAGATATGCTCCCGGCACAGATGTTTCTAAATAGAGACTGATCTTCATCGGAGCCTAATTCTCAGGGTTGACCGAGGTGAACACGACCTTGGAGTTTCGAAAATCGAACGTCAGCCGGTAATTCTTCAAAAAGTTGCCGCCCAGGATGCCGGCCTGCTCAAATCCTGACGCCTCGTTGATAAGGTCGAGGTCGAGGGCGACGGCGGTGACCTGTTTTCGGGTGTGCGGCCCGAATGTCACCCTTGGCAGCATATATGTCGGGACGTCTTCGGTGATGCCGGCCGCCCCGATGACACGCAGCTTTTCGACATTTGCATACGGCACAATGCCCTTGTTATTGGCGACGCGATCGGAAATGACGGACACGCTGGCACCGGTATCGACTATGAAATTAAGCGGCACATCGATCCCCTCCAGCATTACCTCGCCGCTCAGGAATCCGCTTGAGGTTAGTCTCAAGGGCAACGAAACTGATTCATTTTCAATAAACTCACGGCGGTCGTCCTCTCGCCGCGACAGTGCAAAGGTCTTGTTGCCGTAATCGACCGTTGTCAGAAACTTAGAGATCAGCGACAGGCCGAGATAACCGTCAACGACCTGACTGGAATTATGGAATTCGCGAATATAAACCGGAACGCTGCGAAGTGCGACCTTTCCGATCTCCATTTCCCGCAAAAATCCATACACGATCTCAAACTTGCCGTCGCCGCCGATGCCCTTAGCAAAACCGCCGCGGGTTATCGGCTTTATCCTGAGTGCCTTAGCCGTGCGGTCCGAGATGACGGAAATGCCGGAACCGGTGTCGAGCACGAAACGGAACGGCTTATCGCTGCCGTTTATCTTTACGTCGATAACCGGCCGGTTTCCCTCGAGATCGAACGGCACCTCGGTCTGCTCGGCTCCAAAGTGTTTATAAAGCCCTGTCTGCTGACCGAGATAACGGAGAAAGTTGATCAGGCTGACGATGCGTGCCCGGCGGTCCTTGTCGGTCAGCGATGAAATATTCAGGAATCGGCGATACGCGTCGGCCGCCTCGGAATACCGCTCGGCTCGTGACGAAACCTGTGCAAGGGCAAATGCGTGATCGGGTTCGTTCGGGCCCTGCAGCACGGCCTCGTTTAGATTGAGAATGGCGTCGGTGATCCGATTTTCGTAAAAATCCAGCAGACCGTAGCCCGCCCACGCAAGATGCTGGCGTCGATCGATCTTAATGGCGGCGAAAAATACGGCCCTTGCTTCCTTAAATCTGCCGCCCGTGAGCAGTACCGTTCCGAGCACCGAAAATGCACGCGCGTTTGTCTTTTCAGCCTCGGCGACGGGAAAAACGAGATTGTACGCATCGATCAGGCGGCGCTGCTTGCAGAGCGAATAAGCCAGTTCGACCTTTGCTGCCGAACTGTTCGGGTCGAGTTCGATCGCGTGGCGGAGCACCTTTTCCGATTCGGCGAGCGATTCGGCACGAGTCAGCTTTACCGCTTTTTTGATGAGCTTTCGGACCTCATCGGGGGACGCCGAAGAGGACTGAGGACGCGCCGTCGCCGCGAATGCCGGGAGCACGAGCAAGAACAGGGCCAAACTCGCAAACACATGCGTCGGGCGAGCCAGTGACCTGAGCCATCTGTTACCGTCTGCGTTGTGTTTGATCTTCATATAACCTCGATCAGCTGTGGCGTAAAACTCACTTAAGTATGACCCCGGTCTTCATCGACCATAGCACGAGATCAAGTTCGTCAAAATCGATCCCGAGGGCCGCCGTCATACTTTTCAACTTTTCTTCGACCATTAGATACTTAGAACGCGTATTTGGTGGCTTAGGGTCGTCGATTATTTTTAATTCGGTCAGGCTGTTCAAGACGTGTTTATCGAGGATCGCGTAGCCGCGAAAACCGATATTTCGCAGATAGTGGCTCGCCTCTTTGTACCCAAGGCCCTTAATGCCCTTTTCCCGGACCAGCCAGTCGCGACGCTCGAGCGGGCAATCAAAGCTCTCAAGCATCTTACGCAAACGCATGCCGCAATGTTCGTTAAGAAACGTGCGTGACGCAACAATGTAACGTGAGCGTGCATTCGGGTAACGATGAACGCCGGTCAACGCCGCCGCCAGTTCAGGCTGTTCGCCGGTCAGCAGGATCGGCCGCACCGCCTCGACCGACCGCAGCCCCATCCGTGCCGAACATCCGCCGGTAAAAAAGCAAAAGACCATCTCGGCCCAATGCTCAAGATCGTCGCCGCGCCGCCCGATCGCCTCAAATTCAGCCAAACGTCCGCGGATCTCGTCACGGCGTTCCAGATGCGCCGCCCTGATCGTTTCAAATGTTAAAGGTACCTTTTCCCGCTTCACAAAGTTATCCTTCAATCATAGAAACGCCCTCAGCCGATGTCAATGAATTTGGGAACGCCGCACGGGCGTAAGTCGAGGAAGTCGAGGAAGTCGAGAAAGTCTGGGAAGTCCCAAGCCCCAGGTCCCAGGTCCCAAGTCCGTCGATGTTACCTTGGCCTTTTACCATTTACCTTTTACTTTTCCGACGCTTGTCCCGTTGTCCCAACGAGTTCCCACATGTCGAGGACGGACGTACCTGAAGTCGCAAGTTGGCTTTTTACTTTTTACCTTTTACTTTTCCGACGCTTGTCCCGTTGTCCCAACAAGTTCCCACATGTCGCGGGCGGATCGAGCCGAAGTCCCGAATGGGCCTTTTAATTTTTCACCTTTTCACGTGTTACCTTTTTCCCGTGTCAGTTTTCAAAGATCTAAACGCATAACAACTATTGTATCATCGGTGTCAACTGTGGCGACAGGTTTAGTTGCTCAACGGGGGACGTCTTAGTACAAAAACGTGATCTGATCTCAGTCAATATTCAGCCGCAGATCACGCGGATGACGCAGATCTTAAGCAGATCTATTCAGGACTATCCGCGTCTATCCGCTTTTACTGCGTGATCCGCGGTCAAAATATTTGTTTATCCACGAACTTTGGATCTTTCTGACCAGGTCGAACCGACGCCTGCGGCTCCGAATGTTCATTTGTCTTTCTTTTTTCCGTCGGGGGTGCGCGGTTTTAGACGAATGGTCTTTTTGCTTCTGACAACGGCGCCATCTCGATTAACTTTGATCGTGATGTTGGCGGATTTTCCGCCCTCGGCGTTTGTCGGATAAAAGCCTATTACATATTGCCTCTTTAACTCATCGGCAATTTTCTGAAACGCGGTGCTAAAGTCGCTCGTATCGGCTGAGTAAACTCTGCCACCGGTCACGTTAGCAATATCTCTCATGTAATTGGCTGGTGGAATATTCAGTATTTCATCAAGGGTGACCGTCTTGAGATTTTTGGGTAATAGGCTGATGGTCCCTCTGCTTACGAAGATGATCGGATATACGATCGTGTCCGATTCAGTCAGCGAGGTTATCAAGTCACCAGCAGATATTTTCTTTCCAATCTCAAAACCGTCGGTCAAAATGACTATCGCCTTTCTGCCCTTTTCCCCGGCAAAATCCTTGTTAATAATTCGATAAATCGCGTCGAATAACGTTCCGGGAGGGACCGGTGCTTGGTCGGAAGGCATGTTGGTTGTCGTCGCAGCATCGATGCCGCCGCGTAATTTATCAACACTAGATGTGAGTTTCGAGAGCGTCGTAATCTCGTAGTCGGAACTTAGGACCATACCTTTGTCCTGAGGGCCAATGGTTCCAAGGAATGACTTCGCAGCTTTCCTCATGTAAGGCAAGGCATCGATGGTGCTCTTACTCGTGTCGATCAGGATCGCAAAGTTCATCGGCTCCTCGGTGTTAGCAAAAAACTCGATCGTCTGTTTGACGCCTTCCTGATAGACCGAGAAATCTTCCTTTTTTAGACCGGTAATATTTCGCCCGTCCTTGTCACTCACCACAACCGGCACGTTCAAGAGAACCGTGTTGACCTTGATCGGAGCGTCATCAACGGTCTGAGCGGTGATGTTCGATGCACAGCAAAACGCCAAAAGTGCCACGGTTAGTTGTACTGCTGTCTTGAGGCTATTCATTTCATCTCACTTTTTGGGGCAAATGTTCGCGATTCAGCCTTTCCCAATATCTCACTCGACTATTGAGTTTCTTACTTGCCACCTTTTTTGCGTGGTTTCAGTTGGATGACCTTTTTGCTTCTTACAACTGCGTCATTCCGATTCACTTTTATCGTGATATTGGTAGGTTTTCCTTCATCCGTATTTGTTGGATAAAACCCGAGAACATAGGTTTTCTTGAGTTCATCGACAATACGCTGAAAAGCTCCATTAAAATTGTCCGCCTCCCCTGCAAAGAGTCTGCCGCCGGTGTCCGTCGCAAGTCGATTCATGAAAGCAACTTCCAGTACGGGAACTTTCAGCAATTCGTCCAACGTGGCCGTTTTGGCTCCATTGGGCATAACAACTGGTCTGGTTTGGAACCAGATCGGGTAGATAGCCGTGTCCGACTCCTTCAGCATCCTTGACCAAGTTTCGTATGGAGTATACCCGCCTATCCCGCCGTCCGTTATCAGCACTATTGCCTTTCTACCCTTGATCGAAGCAAATTCCTTCTTATGGATTCGATAAATGGCGTCGATCCCCAATGAGTCCGCTCCCTCCAAAATAAATAGGCTGTTTAGACTTTTTCTTAGGTCATCTTTATCGGAAGTAAGTTCACACAATAGATGTACGTCAATGTCGAAGCTCATAAGCAGCCCTTTGTCGTCCGGACCAAGGGTGCTTATGAAGTCACTTGCTGCCTTTTTTAAGCTCTTGATCACTCTCCTGACGCTGCTGCTTGTATCGACGACGATCGCCACGTTCAATGGCTCTTCGGTGTTGGCAAAGAACTCGATCGTCTGTTTGACGCCTTCCTGATAGACCGAGAAGTCTTCCTTTTTTAGACCAGTGATATTTCGCCCGTCTTTGTCACTTACCACTACCGGGACATTTAGGAGCACCGTGTTGATCTTGATCGGCGCGTCATCGACAACCTGGGCAGTGACGCTGAACAGGCTGCCAACCACCCACAGTGCCACGGTTAGTTGAATTCCTGTCCTGAGATATTTCATTTCACCTCACACTATTGAATTGCTTTTCTTTTCTCGTCACTCCGGTCGTCAATTACTGCTCTTGGGTACATCTGTGTTTCGTGGTTTTAGTCGGATGGTCTTTTTGCTTCTGACAACGGCGCCATCTCGATTAACTTTGATCGTGATGTTGGCAGATCTTCCGCCCTCGGCGTTAGTCGGATAAAAGCCTATTACATATTGCTTCCTTAACTCGTCGGCAATGTTCTGAAACGCTGTGCTGAAGTCGCGTGTATCGGCGACAACTACTCTGCCGCCGGTCGAGACCGACATACCGTTTAAATAATCGATCCCGGGCAAACTCAATAGTTGTTCTCTGGTGATCGATTTGGTATTCGGCGGAAAGTACGCAGCGGTTCCGCGAATCTGGAAGATAACTGGGTAAAGAACTGTGTCGGATTCTATCAAGGTTTCAACAATTTCTTTGTGAGATATCTTTTTTCCAGCTTCAAAGCCGTCGCTCAAAATGATTATTGCTTTTCTGCCCTTCGCGTCTGCAAAATCTTTGGTAATGACCCGATAGATCGCGTCGTACAATGTACCCGGAGGCACCGGTGCTTCCTGAAAAATCGAACTGGTTGTTGTCGCGCCATCGATCCCTCCGCGTAATTTATCAATATTGGATGTGAGCTTCGAGAGAGTCGTAATCTCATAATCGAAACTAAGGACCATGCCCTTGTCCTGAGAGCCAAGGATCCCCAAGAATGACTTTGCAGCTTTTTTTAACGAGCCTAAGACCTCCCGCGTGCTCATACTCGTGTCGATTAGGATCGCAACGTTCATCGGCTCTTCGGTGTTGGCAAAAAACTTGATCGTCTGTTTGACGCCTTCCTGATAGACCGAGAAATCTTCCTTTTTTAGACCGGTAATATTTCGCCCGTCTTTGTCACTCACGACCACTGGGACATTCAACAGCACCGTGTTGATCTTGATCGGCGCATCATCGACAACCTGGGCAGTGACGCTGAACAGGCTGCCAACCACCCACAGTGCCACGGTTAGTTGAATTCCTGTCTTGAGATATTTCATTTCACCTCACACTATTGAATTGCTTTTCTTTTCTCGTCACTCCGGTCGTCAATTACTGCTCTTAGGCACGTCTGTGTTTCGCGGTTTTAGGCGGATTGTCCTTTTGCTTCGTACCACTGCGTCTTTTCGGTCGATGCCGATCTTAATGTTGTTTGATCCGTTCTCAGCTGAGTCGGGGTAAAACCCGATGGTGTATTGCTTTTTCAGCTCGTCAGCAATGCTCTGAAATGCTCCTCGAAAATTGCTTGCTCCAGCGGCATAAAATCGTCCGCCGGTAACGATAGCCAATGAATTCAAATAATCGATCGGCGGAATCTTTACCAATTCGTCAAGTGTGATGTTTTCTTTGATCTTTATCGGTTCGAGAAAAGTAACACCGGGCTCCCATTCTTTTGTGATAATGGTGTAATAAAAGATCGGATACACAATCGTGTCGGATTCGATAAGCGTATCTAGTAACCTCTTTTTCGTGAGTGGATTTATTTCACCTGCATCCGTTAGAACAATAACTGCCTTTCTACCGCTGAGTCCGGCAAATTCCGTTGTCACGATCCTATCAATTGCCTGATTCATCCTCGCGGCTCCGCCCATCACAGTCGATGTGCCTGAAATTCCTTTTCGAAGTTGTTTTTTATCCGAGGTTAGTCTTTGGCGGATTTTGACATCGTTATCAAAGGTGACGATCATTCCCTGATCTTCGGGTCCAAGAAGTGATACAAATTTCAGCGCGGCTTCTTTGATCTCATCTAAAACGGGAATCGTACTCGCACTCGTATCGATGGCAATCGCTACCTTCATCGGTGAATCCGAGTCCGCAAAGAACTCAATTGTCTGGCGTTTTCCATCTTGAAAGATCGAAAAATTGTCTTTTTTTAATCCTGAGATATTCCGTCCATCTTTGTCGCTCACAATCACAGGGATATTTACCAACACAGTATTTACCTTGATCGGCGCGTCATCGACAACCTGGGCAACGATGGACGAGGCAAAGGCTAACAGACAGGAAAGCAAGATAAGGAACGTGTTGAGGTGCGGGACTCGGACGAGAAAGATCGACACAAAGCCGGACGCCACGTTGCGAAACGATATCGACACACTGTTGAGTGAGCGGGAATATTTGAACGCTGGGAACGGCCGTCTGTCCATTGGGATAAGAAAACGCGACGCCTAAATGCTTATAAACAAGACGTTACTCCCAACAGCCAGCAATTGTCAACAAAAACCAGGGGAGGCGAGGATCGGCGTCTCACGCCGGACTCGAATATGGTCTGTCGCCGGAGCAAACGGCATCAGCCATGGGCTTTTTCGTAGGCGGTTATGGCGGTTTCGTGTTGGAGGGTGAGGCCGATGTCGTCGAGGCCGTTGAGGAGGCAGTGGCGGCGGAAGGGGTCGATCTCGAAACTGCGTGTGAATGTGCCGTCGGCCGTCGTTACGGTCTGTGATGTGAGGTCGACGGTGATCGCAGCCTGCGGCCCGAGGGCGGCAAGGTATTCGACGTCTTTGATATCGAGCTTTACCGGCAAGAGGCCGGTCTTTAGGCTGTTGTTGTAAAAGATGTCGGCAAAGCCCGCGGCGATGATGACGCGAAATCCGTGATCGAGGAGGCTCCACGGCGCGTGTTCACGCGACGATCCGCAGCCGAAATTTTCGCCCGCAAGCAAGATCGTCGCCGCCGAAAACC
The DNA here is from genome assembly GCA_017983495.1 of Pyrinomonadaceae bacterium. Lineage (GTDB taxonomy): Bacteria > Acidobacteriota > Blastocatellia > Pyrinomonadales > Pyrinomonadaceae > OLB17. The sequence continues at coordinate 15,412 of JAGOBH010000018.1, forward strand.
GCGGATCGTTCAGCACAAAATCTGCGTTCGGCGTCCCGTCAGCCTGATATCGCCAATCCCAAAACAAAAATTCGCCATACCCCGTCCGCTCGATGCGCTTAAGAAACTGCTTCGGGATTATCTGATCGGTATCGATGTTAGACCGCAAAAGCGGAACGGACGAACCTGAGTGAACGGTAAATGCCTGCATAAGATGATCTTACAGGGATGAAAGGGATAAACGGGGATCAGATCACATATCCGTTATAGCCCAATGCATAACAAACTATCCCTTTTATCTCCTTTATCCCTGTCTCCTGACTAGTCCTTAAACTCCCAATCGCGGACGTCGACGAAGTGGCCGGCGATGGCGGCGGCGGCGGCCATGGACGGGCTGACGAGATGCGTCCGTCCGCCGCGGCCCTGACGGCCTTCGAAATTTCGGTTGCTGGTCGAGGCACACCGCTCACCGGCGGCCAGGATGTCTTCGTTCATCGCCAGACACATCGAACATCCGGCGTCGCGCCATTCGAATCCGGCATCCGTAAATATCTTTGCCAGGCCTTCGTCCTCGGCCTGTTTTTTGATCAGCATCGAACCCGGCACGATCATCGCGCTGACGCGGCGGTCGACCTTGTGGCCCCTGGCGACGCGTGCTGCTTCGCGCAGGTCCTCGATCCGCGAATTCGTACAGGACCCGATGAACGCACGGTCGATGTCGATCTCGGTGATCGGCTGCGACGGCCTGAGCCCCATATAGGCGATCGCCCGCTCGAACGATTCACGCTCCTGGGCGTCGGCGAGGTCCGAAAGCTCGGGCACCGACTGGCTGATCGTCCCCGACATTCCGGGCGAAGTTCCCCAGGTGACATAGGGCTCGAGTTCGGCGGCGTCGATCTCGATCGACTTATCAAATCGGGCTCCGGCGTCGGTCCTGAGCGTGCTCCATTTCTCGACGGCACGATCCCATGCGTCACCCTTTGGCGCAAATGTGCGTCCGCGCAGATAGTCGAACGTTTTTTGATCCGGTGCGATCAGGCCGGCCTTTGCTCCGGCCTCGATGCTCATGTTGCAGACGGTCATGCGGCCCTCGACCGAGAGAGTCTCGATCGTCGAACCGGCGTATTCGATGACATGCCCGGTCGCCCCGCCCGTGCCGATGCGGTTGATGATGCTGAGGATGACGTCCTTGGCCGTCACGCCGAAGGGCAGATCGCCATTGACGCTGATCAGAAAATTTTTCGAACGCGTCTGCTGCAGCGTCTGGGTGGCAAAGACGTGTTCGACCTCGCTGGTGCCGATGCCGAATGCCAACGCCCCAAAAGCTCCGTGCGTCGAGGTGTGCGAATCGCCGCAGACGATGGTCATGCCCGGCTGCGTCAGACCCTGTTCTGGGCCGAAAACGTGGATAATTCCCTGCTCGACACGGTCGAGATCGTAAAGATCGACGCCAAATTCGGCACAGTTTGCCCGCAGCGTCGCCACCTGCTGTGCGGCGATCGGGTCGCGAAACGGCAGGTGCCGGTCAATGGTCGGAATGGCGTGATCGACCGTCGCAAACGTCCGCTCGGGGCGACGGAGCGTGCGGCCCGCGAGCCGCAATCCCTCAAACGCCTGCGGCGATGTGACCTCGTGGATCAGGTGCAGGTCAACGTACATAAGAGCCGGTTTGCCCGGCTCTTCGTGAACGATATGCTCGTCCCAGATCTTGTCGTAAAGCGTTTTCATCTTATCTAAACAGCATGGTACGCGTGACGCACATTGGCAAGCTCGGCGATGTAATGACATACGAGATCGGCGGCCTCGGTCGTCGAGACCGTCTTTTCGCCGCCCCTGGCGATGTCCGCCGTTCGGTGTCCGTCGGCCAGAAACCGTTCGATCGCGTCCTCGATCACGGCCGCCGCACGTTCCTGCTTGCCCGTGTGCCTGAGCATCATCGCGACCGAAGCGATCGTGCCGAGCGGATTTGCGATGTTCCGGCCGGCAATGTCGGGAGCCGAACCGTGGATCGGCTCGTATAGATCAACGTCGCCGCCGATCGTCGCCGACGCGAGCATCCCGAGCGAACCGGTCAGCACCGCCGCCTCGTCCGATAGTATGTCGCCAAATAGATTCTCGGTCAGTATCACGTCAAACCGCGACGGGTCGGTGACCAGATGCATCGCACAGGCGTCGACGAACAGGTGATCGAGCGCGACGTCCGGGTAACCGGCCGCGACCTCGGTCACGGTCTGCCGCCACAGCCGCGAGGTCTCGAGCACGTTCGCCTTATCGACCGACGTCAGTTTTTTGCCGCGTTCGCGGGCGATCTTGAAAGCCACGTGGGCGACGCGTTCGACCTCGGAACGCGTGTAGGTCATTGTGTTAAATGCCGACGAACCGTCCGCCTCGATGCCCCGCGGCTGGCCAAAATACAGGCCGCCGAGCAATTCGCGAACGATGATCATATCCGTGCCGGCAAAAACCTCTTCGCGGAGCGGCGACGACCCGATCAGTGCCGGTATCGCCCGTGCCGGACGCAGATTGGCGAAACCGCCAAGAGCCTGACGCAGCTTTAACAGCCCGATCTCGGGCCTCTGGTCGGGCAGCAGATGATCGAATTCCGGCGAACCGACCGCTCCGAGCAGAACGGCATCGCTGCCGACGCACGCATCGCGGGTCGCGTCCGGAAACGGCGTACCGCTCTCGCGTATCGCCGCACCGCCGATGAGATGCGATTCGGTCTCGAACGTAATACCAAAATGGACCGAGACCTCGTGCAAAACCTGCACACCGGCATTTGCCACCTCAGGGCCGATACCATCGCCGGGTAAAACTGTGATCTTCATATATTTATGGTCTCTCAGGCCGCGATCGCAACGGGAAACCGCGATGGCTTAAGCGCCAGCAGGTCCTGATCGTAAACGATCTTTTTGCGGTCAGCGAGTGCGACAAAGCGTTCGTAGATCTCGGCGATCTCGACGTCGTCAAACGTAAATCCGAGCTCGGCGTAACGCGAGATCAACGCGTGGCGGCCCGAGTGTTTGCCAAGCACGATCGTGTTTTTTGGCACACCGACCGATTCGGGCGTCATTATCTCGTAACAGAGCGGATTGCTCAGTACGCCGTGCTGGTGGATGCCCGCCTCGTGTGCAAACGCGTTGCGGCCGACGATCGCCTTGTTCGGCTGAACGCCAAATCCGACGATCGATGACAGCAGTTGGCTTGCCGGATATAGCTGCGTCTGGTCGATATTATTAGTGTACGGCATCTTGTCGCCCCGAACGGCAATTGCCATGATCAGCTCTTCGAGCGACGCGTTGCCGGCACGTTCGCCGACGCCGTTGACCGTACATTCGAGCTGTGTCGCACCGGCTTCGAGAGCGGCAAGGCTGTTGGCGACCGCGAGGCCGAGGTCGTTGTGGCAATGGACGCTGATCGCGACATCGCGGTCGCCGACCACGCGTTCGCGAACCGTGCGGACGAGGTTCGCAAATTCGCCGGGCAGCGTGTAGCCGACGGTGTCGGGTACGTTGAGGACGGTCGCACCTTCGCTGACAGCGACGGCAAAGACCTCACACAAAAAATCGACGTCGCTGCGGGTCGCGTCCTCGGCCGAAAATTCGACGTCATCGACGCAGCTGCGGGCGATGCGGACCGCCTTGGCCGTCATTTCGAGCACCTCGTCGCGCGTTTTTTTAAGCTTATACTGAAGATGAATGTCCGATGTCGCGACAAACGTGTGTATTCGCGGGCGGGTCGCACTTTTGAGCGCCTCGGCCGCACGATAGATATCGGACGGGACGGTCCGGCAGAGCCCGGCGACCGTTACATCACGGCATTCCTCGGCGATAGCGGCAACCGAGCGGAAATCGCCCTCGCTGGCGAAAGGAAACCCGGCTTCGATAACGTCGACACCGAGACGTTCGAGCTGCCGAGCCATCGAGATCTTTTCCTCGAGATACATCGAGCAGCCCGGCGACTGTTCGCCATCACGTAATGTTGTGTCAAAGATCGTGATCTTTTTTGATCCCATACATCCTCCGTAAACTAAAACGCTGATAAAATGGTGGTTTGGTAACCGTTTCGCATGATGGTATCGCCCGAGCGAAACTAAAGTCAAGATTATGTTAACTGACTTTGCATAATATTTAGTAATGATCTTATAATCGGGTTTCAAGATCAAAGACGGTCTGGACCGCTCGGCGCATAGATGGAGTAACAGTTATGGACATAAATCAGCTTGAGGTACTGGTAACTGTCGCCCGCGAACGCAGTTTTTCGCGTGCGGCCGAGGTGTTGGGACGTACGCAGCCGGCGATCAGCCAGGCGATACGCCGTCTCGAGGCCGAGGTCGGCGAACGGCTCTTTGACCGTTCGTCAAAAGACGGCACGCTGACGTTTGCCGGCGAGATACTGGTCGATTACGCCCGCCAGATGCTCAATCTGCGTTACAGCGCCCAGACAGCTCTGGTCGAGATGCGTGACCTGCACAGCGGCAAAGTGACCATCAGCGCCAATGAACACACCGTCTTTTTCCTGCTGCCCGTAATTGCCGAGTTTCGGCGCCAGCATCCGAAGATCAAGATCGAGGTCCAACGCGGCGTTGCCAGCCGCATTCCGAAACAGATAACTGCCCGCGAGGTCGAATTGGGCGTGATATCGTTCACGCCGCACGACGAAACGCTGCGGTCGGTGCCGGTCATGAACGACGAACTCACGCTGGTCGTTTCGCCGAAACATCGGTTTGCAGGAAAAGAGAGCGTTTCGATCAAAGATCTCGGCAATGAGACGTTTGTCGCCCATAACGAGCTGTCGCCCTATCGGCAAAAGGTCATCGAATCATTCGAAGAGCACAATACGCCGCTGAATATTTCGGTCGAGCTGCCATCGCTCGAAGCGATAAAGAAGCTCGTCGAGATCGGCGTCGGCATCGCACTGGTTCCGCGGCTGAGCGCCAAGAGCGAGATCGCGGACGGCCGTCTGATCGGACTATCGGTCAAGGAAATGATGCTCGAGCGGCAATTGAACATCGTGTACCGGCGAAACTCGGAATTGTCGCACGCGGCCAAGGCATTTCTGGAGATAGCTCAAGAAATCGGTAAATAACGTGCCGCTTCGCCGAAAATTATCTATCTATTACAAATATTTTGGGTTAGAATTACAGCTAAGTCGGGCAGTACGCAACATTGAGATTTTGAAAATTCTTCTATAACCGGTGGTAATTTAATGACTGATAAAGATTTCGGTGAGGCTCTATCTCCGGCCGAGCGCCGCGATTCTGACCGCAAAAAGCTCATCGTCGACGTGCGTTATGAGGGCGGCGACGGTACTGGTATCGCCAATACGCGTGACATCGGCATCGGCGGACTGTATATGACCACATCGGCGTCGCTCGATATCGGCATGCCTATCCTGATGGCCGTCAGCGTCGGCGGACGAGCGTTGGACCTTAACGGTGTCGTCGTCTATACCGACCCCGGACACGGCGTCGGCGTCAGATTTAAAGATGTAGTCGCGGATGACCTCGAATTTCTCCGCAGCGAACTCGAACTCGATTAACTGGAGACATTATGTTCGATCAATTTACACTCGGCATCGAAGAAGAATTTCAGATCGTGGACCCGGAAACCCGCGAGTTAAAATCGCATGTATCCGAGATACTCGAAGACGGCAAGATGCTGCTCGGCGAAAAGATCAAGCCCGAGATGATCCAGTCGATGATCGAGGTCGGGACCGGCGTCTGCGCCAACATTCAGGAAGCTCGTGAGGACATCACCAATCTTCGCGGCATTATCTCGGCCCTTGCGAGAAAAAAAGGCATGGCGATCGTCGCCGCCTCGACGCATCCCTTCTCAAAATGGTCCGAGCAGGAAATTTACGACGGCGACCGTTACAAGCTGCTCGTTGACGAGCTGCAGATGGTCGCCCGCAGCCTACTGATCTTTGGCGTACACGTCCATGTCGCGGTTCCGGACCTCGACCGGCGAATTCAGGTAATGAACGCGGCCCGTTATTTTCTGCCGCACGTGCTGGCACTGACAACATCGTCGCCGTTTTGGCTCGGGTTTAACTCGGGGCTGAAATCGTACCGCTCAGAGGTCTTTAAGAAGTTCCCGCGAACGGAGATCCCCGATCATTTCGAATCGTACCAGCAGTTTCAGACCTACGTCGATCTGCTCGTCAAGATGAACTGCATCCAGAACGGATCGAAGATCTGGTGGGATCTGCGGCCGCATCACCTGTTCCCGACGCTCGAATTTCGAATATGCGACATTCCGACGCGTGTCGACGACACCATCGCGATTGCGGCACTGTTTCAGGCGATCGTCGCAAAGCTCAACTTGCTGACGGACGGCAATCTCGGTTTCCGTATTTATCACCGCCGCCTGATCCTCGAGAATAAATGGCGTGCGATCCGATACGGCCTCGACGGCATGATGCTCGACCTGGGCAAGCAGAAAGAGGTTCCGGCCCGCGACCTGATCCGCGAATTGCTTGATTTTGTCGATGACGTGGTCGACCCGCTCAACTCGCGAAAAGAGATCGAGCATATCCACACGATCCTCGACCGCGGCACATCTGCCGACGAGCAACTGCGAGTCTGGGAAGCAACCGGCGGCGACCTCAACGCCGTTGTCGATATGCTCATCCGAAACACGATGGAAAACGTGCCGGATATACCGCTGGATTAGTGATTTAGTTCAGCAGGAATGTAACCGTAACCTGTGCCTCGACTTTTATAGCACCGGGGGCGAATGTGGCGAGGCTTTCGCTGACCGAGGTCGAACCTGACACAAAGTTCGCCGCTACAGTTGAGTTACTGTTGAGCCCGGAATAGTCCACATTCGAGACGTTGATCTCCGTGATCTTGATCGCCTTGCCGATGGTCTGATTGATGGCACCAGCGAGTGCGGTTGCCTTTTCACGGGCGGCCTTCATCGCCATGTCGCGGGCCTTGTCCTTATTTTCCCGCAATTTCGACGTTTCAAACCGGACGCTGTCGACCTCGGTGATACCCGTCTTCAGTATCTCGGCGAAAAACTCTTCGAATCTCTTGATCTCCTTCAACCTGACGGTCACCGATTTTGAGACCTCGTAACCTTTGAATATCTTGGTCCCGATCTCGTCGCCGTCTTCATCAAAAATGCGCTTTTTCGGGTCGCGGATCGAAGTGTATTTCATCTCGACCGAAATATTGTCCGTTTTGATGTCGTTTGGGTTGACCCCGAATTTGCGTGCGAGGTCGAGCATCTTAGCAACGCTTTCGTCGTTTTGCTTGCGGGCGATCTGCAGATCCTTGTCGGTCTTGGTGAAATCGAGCGAAAACACGACCTCATCCGGAGCGATCTTCACAATGGATGTGCCCGTCACCGTGACCGATGGCATTTTATCAATTTCCTGAGCATATCCGACCGCGGCAAAAGCCAGCAGACAGACCATCAAAAAGATCGATCTTTTCATATTTATCCTTGAGGAAATCCGAGTCGTTTACCTATGCCTCAGGGCCAGTTTGAGAAAATTCTCGAACAAGATACGGCCGTCGCGGGATTCGTTCGGGTGTTCCCAGCGGGTCGGGTTTGTCGACCAATCTTCAAACGATTTTTCGAGGTGAAACTGCACGCAGTAGATCAACTGGCCTTCGGTCCGTTTGACCATCATCTGATTTTTGCAGAGGTATGATGTCGCTAGCAGTTTGAAATCACGCGGGAGCCCGTCGACCTGGACGCCGTGATTTTGCCAGACCCTGAGGATGTCGTCCTCAGTCGTGTATTCCTGCCAAATCCCGGATGTCGTGTCGTCGTTGCCCTCAAAGATCGGGTCGGATTTATCGACGATCTTGATAAAGCGATATTGATATTCGACGACGCGGTCGCTACGTTTGGCGGCAAGTTCGAGATCGTCCAGCGTCTTTAGCCCGGCACCGAATGAAACCGCAACCAGCTGATGTGCACCGCAAATGGCAAGGATCGGGATCTTGGTATTGTTGACAAACACCCGAAACCGCTCGAGATGTTCGGGGTTGTAGTAATCAAAATCGGAATACGTACCGCTCATCACGATCGCGTCGGGCTGAAACTGATCTGCCGCATCGTCAACCTCAGACAGGTGAACGGTCATGGTCTTGGGATTCTTGACCAGACGCAGGACATTTTTGGCGATATTGTTACACGCCATGCCCGATACTTTTCGTTCGAATTCGAGTTTGTTCTTAGATGTGCCGTTCCACTCTTTGCGAGCGAGGTCGGAGAGATCCGTTTCGTACCGGAGCAGGTCGTTTACGATCAAGACCTTGGCGTAGTCGATCTTTTTCTCGATCGGCTCGTACCGGCAAAATGTGTTTTTATTGTAAGGGAAAGGCAGCGATTCAGTATCGGAGGCCTTTGCGACAGCATCGAACATATCTAAAAAAACCAACGGGCCTGCGACATCTTAGCCCATCACACGATTATATCATCAATTAGTGCCCCGTAAAGGCTGACGAATGCTCCGCATTTGAAATGCGTATCGTTACGCTGATCGAGCCGGTTGAGGTTACAGAGTATCTCTTCCTCCTGATCGTCCCGCTTTTCACACATCAGGCACATCTTCGGCATCGGCACGCCGGTCGGGTCGAGTTCATTTCCGTCATCATCGTAATACGGCATCAGACACTCCTAGACAGGCCGCTGCCGGGTCTCGCGGTTAAACTCCGGCATCGCCGCTCCTGGCCCGATCTCCGCGATCTCGCTGCGAACGACGCGAAGTACCGTGTTTCGAAATCGCGTTGCCGCCGCCTGCGAAAGTCCCGCCGTCGCTGCATCGATCAGCAGCAACATCTTGTGCCAGGACGTTTCCATCTCGTCGGCGATCGTCGATATCCTGGTAATGTCGTACGGCACGGCAAAATCACCGCAACCGAGACGGGCAAAGACCCGCATGTATCTCGCCGCCGCCAGGTCCGGACAGGCAAAACGCCGTTTGCCGACCTTTAGTTCGATGCCGAGTAATGTGTAATTGATATCCGCGATGTTTTCGCGTGCCGGCACCTCGAGCTTATACGAACGGGTCCGCTGGGTGCGGACCTTGTTCTCGTAAATGGCCGGTATCCACTCGTCGCCGAGTGTGGTGCGTATCGCGTCTTCGTTGCTCATCGGCCAGAAACTCCGCCAATTATTTCTCGGCCTGGGCCATCCCCGCCGCCGGCATATGCGAGAATTTATCGATCACTGAATCGGCGAAAATACCGAAGTAAAATACGCCGAGAACCGCGATAAGCAGGGCTGCCGCAAGCCCGATCGGCATTTTCGGCTCGTGCCATTCGACCGTGCGTTCGCGAAAGAACATGACCACGATCAGACGCAGATAGTAATATGCCGAGATCGCCGTGTTCACCACCGCAACGACGACCATGATCGTCAGCAGCAGGCTGCCTGCCTCAAGAGCGGGCCTGAAGACTAGGATCTTGCCCATAAATCCGGCCGTCAGCGGCAGGCCGAGCAAGGACAGCATAAAGAGCGAAAGCGAAAAGGCGAGCACCGGAGATTTGAAACCGATACCGTTATAATCCTCAAATTCCGTACGGCGATCGTTCTTTTGCGAGAGCAGCGTCACGATGGCAAATGCACCGAGATTGGTCACCGCGTAGGTCAGCATATAGAACGCCACGGCCGCGATCGCTTCGTCACGTGCCTGCGTCGTTTTGGCCATACCGGCACCGACGAAACCGACCAGAGCGTATCCCGCGTGAGCGATCGACGAATAGGCGAGCATGCGTTTGACGTTGGTCTGCATCACCGCGGCAACGTTGCCGATGATCATCGTCAGCATCGCCAGAACGGCCATTGCCGTGATCCAAGATTGATGCAGCAGAGCCGACGCCTGAACTCCCGCGATGAACGGAAACCCTAATATAAACACACGCATGAATGACGCGAATGCAGCGGCTTTCGGGCCCGCGGCCATAAAGCCCGTGATCGGCGTCGGGGCACCCTCGTAAACATCGGGCGTCCAAACGTGGAACGGTGCCATCGCGATCTTAAAGCCAAACCCGATCAGCATCATCGCACCACCGACCAGCAGAAGGGCCGGGAAATTAGGATTGACGATCTTTTCGGCGATCTGCGTCAGGTTGGTCGAACCGGTCGCTCCGTACGTGAGCGCCATGCCGTAGAGCAGGAACGCCGACGCGAACGACCCGAGGATGAAGTACTTCATCGCCGATTCGTTCGAACGCAGGTCGCCGCGCCGCAGGCCGGCCATCACGTATGTCGCGATCGAGAGCGTCTCAAGCCCGAGGAAAATGACGACCAGATCGTTTCCGGCGGACATCATCATCATGCCGAAGGTCGCGAACATTACGAGCGCGTGATATTCGCCGGCAGGTACGTCTTCACGCTCGATCCAGACGGTCGAGATCAATATCGTCATCGCCGAGACAAACAGAAAGACGAACGAAAATCCGATACGCAGATTGTCGTGTGCGATCATGCCGCCCCACGCCGTACCCTGCGGCGTGCCGCCCCACATTGTCGTTAGTATGATGCCGGATACCGCCAGGCCGATCAGCGAAACGACACCGGAAACAGTTCGCTGTTTCGGGTAAAAGCTGTCGTAAAGCATGACGATGATGCCAGCGATGGCAACGACCATCTCGGGCAGAATGATCGAAACATTCACGCTCGGCGGTAATAGTTCTGAAATGAGAAACGTGTTCATTTTACTTTCAAAATCACGAGCTAATGCGACTTTTCATAGCCTGTGTACTCGTACCTTTTTTCTCCGGCCAAAACGCTCAATTTGAGCGAATTTTCCCGCGGCGGGATCGGACAATTATATTTATCGCTGCCGTACGCACAATTCGGGTTATATGCGAGATTGAAATCGATCACCGCCGAATTGCCCTCAGGCCGCTTGATGTCAATGTACCGGCCGCCGTCATACGTCGTCGTGCGGCCCGTAAGATCTCTGAACGGCACGAACAGCAGATCGGCATACTCGGGAAATCTCGCGAGCACGGCGGCGTCTATCTGATAGACGCTAAGGCTGAACGGCTTGCCGTCGATCTTAAATTTCAATACGCCGAACTTAACAAATTTTTTGGTAATGCCCGACGATGTCGGCATCTCAAAGTACTTTTCGTCGGGCGTTCGCGTAAATTCGGCGTTCACACGAAATTTTTCATCTACCGGAAAGTAGTTGAGCCCGGTGAACTTCGCAAAGTCCTCGTCTTTCAGCGGCGATTCCTTTTTGTCGCGAAACTCCTTATCTCTTCCCTCGCGAAACGCCTTGACGTCCGTCGTTCCGTAAAATGTCTGTCCGGCTGCCGCCGCCGAAAAACCGAAAACCAGTATTAATAGGGCCAAGAGCCTTAACATCTTAGTGTGCAGCTTTGGGCTCTTCCTTCGCCGGTTTTGCTCCGACATGCTCGACTTCTCCGCCGGCCTGATGCATCACGCGTTCCTGAATTGCCTTGATCGTCGTCTCCGACCGTTTCAGGATCGGTTTTGGATACACACCCATATAGACCATCAGAACGAGCAACGGTATCATCAGCCCGATCTCACGCCACGTCAGGTCGGCAAGCGTGCGGTTCTTTTCGTTTGTGATCTTGCCGAAAAACACACGCTGGACCATCCACAGCAGATAGACCGCCGCAAAGATCACGCCCGTTCCGGCAAACATCGTCGCGACATAATTCCAGTTGACGGACGTTGTCACGCTCAGGGCGTGTGACTGGAACATACCGACCATTATCAAAAATTCGCCGACGAACCCGTTCAGGAACGGCAGCCCGATCGAGGCCATCGTCGTGATGACAAAGAGCGTCGCGTACAACGGCATCACGTTCGAAAGTCCGCCAAACTCCGTGATCTCGCGAGTATGCCGACGTTCGTAGATAAATCCGACGAGCAGGAACAACGCACCGGTCGTCACGCCGTGGCTGAGCATCGTGTACAGAGCACCCTGCATGCCCGCCTCGGTGAACGAGAACATTCCCAATATCACAAATCCCATATGGGCGACCGACGAATAAGCGACCAGCCGCTTAACGTCAGGCTGCACCATTGCGACCAGGGCACCGTAGATGATGCCGATGATCGCGAGCGTGATAAATAGCCATGCCCACTCGCGGCTCTGATCCGGGAACAACGCGAAGTTGAACCGCATCAGGCCGTACGTACCCATCTTGAGCAGTACCGCGGCAAGTATGACCGAACCGGCGGTCGGAGCCTCGGTATGAGCGTCAGGCAACCACGTATGGAACGGAAACAGCGGCACTTTGATCGAAAACGCCAGGGCGAACGCCATAAAGAGCAGCGTGCCGGTTCCGGCAAGTGCTCCGGTGAAACTCAGTTGGCCGAGCTTCATCGTGTTCATCAGCGTGACAAAATCGAACGTTCCAACGCCCGTTGCGTCTGCATGGATGTAGTAGAGTGCGATGATCGCCACCAGCATCAGCAAACTTCCCAAGGCCGTAAAGATAAAGAATTTGACCGCCGCGTAGATCCGGTTGTCGCCGCCCCAGATGCCGATAAGGAAGAACATCGGCACGAGCGAGGCTTCGAAAAACAGGTAAAAGACCAACAGGTCGAGCGAGACAAAAACGCCGATCATTGCCGATTCGAGTAGCAGCAAAAAGACGTAGAACGTCGTCGCACGCTTTTCGACCGCATGCCAGGTCGAGATGACCGCGATCGGCATAATGAACGTCGTCAGTATGACGAGCCAAAAGCTCAATCCGTCGACGCCGACGTGGTAATTGGTATTGATCGCCTTGATCCAGGGCACGTTCTGCTCAAAGAAAAAGCCTCCGGCTCCGGCCGCAGCCGATTTTGAGAAGAGTGCGAGCGAGATCAGAAAGTTGAGCACGGTGAAACCGAGCGTCACCCATTTAAGCTGGCCTTCCTGCTTCCAGAACATCTGGTGAGCAAGCGTCAGGACAGCTCCGACCACCGGCAGCAGGATCAATATCGTTAAAAGATTTTCGTTAAAGAAATCCATTTAATTTGTTCGAGGTTAGTTGTTCGTGGTTCGTCTCGATCCGCAATCAGCAGCGAACGACGGCCAGCGAATCACTAAACTACAAGTTTCAAACCGTAATAAATAAAGTAGCCGAGAACGACCATCGCGCCGATCAGTATGACCGCCGCGTAGCTGCGGACATATCCGACCTGCAGCCGGCGGACGACACCGCCAAGTTCCATCACAAAGCTGCCGATGCCGTTGACGATGCCGTCGATAAAGCCGACATCAAAGCCTTTCCAAAGGCCGTTCCGCGACAGATTGGTGATCGGGTCGACAATATAGCCGTTATAAAGCTCGTCAAGACGCCATTTTTCCTCGAGGATCTTAGGCATCTTACGCAGCGGGTTGCTGCGGAACAGAGCAAAACCGATACCGATACCGACAAATGCCAGAACGGTCGAAAGCAAAGCCAACCAGCGTTCCTTGGCGATCACCTCAGGCGAATGCGTGTCGTGACTTTCCGCCGCCGGCGTCTCTGTCTTGGCAGGTTTGGCCGGTTCGGCCGTCGAATGCGACGCGTCCGCTTTGGCCGCCGGTGCCGTTGCATGTTCGTCATGAGCACCCTTGCCGGCCTTGGCGATCACGGGTTCGAGCGTGTGTTCGAAAACGTTGACATCACCTGCACCCGCGAGCGAACTCATCGCGTACGGAATGCCGACCAGCCCACCGACCGTCGACAAGATCGCCAGTGCGATAAGCGGAACGGTCATCGACCACGGCGATTCGTGCGGCTTGAAGCCAGCCGGCAGAGCGTGGTGTTCGTCATCGTCGTCGGCCGCGTGTGCATCGGCGTGGTCATAATGGCCGTGATCGGCATGATGCTCTTCGCCGGGCAGTGCGTCGTGAAAACGCTCGGTTCCCCAAAACGTCATGACCATCATTCGGGTCATATAGATCGCCGTCAAAATTGCCGTCAGCGTCGCGACAACCCAGAGAAATTCATTGCCCGGAAAAGCTCCGCCCGGGAAATAGCTATCCGCAGCAAACGTTTTGTAAAGGATCTCGTCCTTTGAGAAAAAGCCAGCCCAGATCGGGATGCCGCAGATCGCGAGCCAACCCATCGCCATTGTTATGAACGTAATGGGCATGTGCTTTTTCAGGTTGCCCATCTTCCGCATGTCCTGTTCGTGGTGCATTCCGTGAATGACCGAACCGGAACCGAGAAAGAGCAGTGCCTTGAAAAACGCGTGCGTCATCACGTGAAAGATCGCCACCGTAAACGCTCCGACGCCCGCGGCGAGGAACATAAACCCGAGCTGCGAAACGGTCGAATAGGCAAGTACCTTCTTAATGTCGTTTTGTGCAATGGCGATTGTCGCCGCAAATATCGCGGTTGCTGCACCGATCACCGCGACGATCCACATCGCGGTCGGGGCAAACTGATATATCGCGTTGGCACGAACGACGAGATAAACGCCGGCCGTGACCATCGTTGCCGCGTGGATAAGAGCCGACACAGGCGTCGGGCCGGCCATCGCGTCCGGCAGCCATGTGAGCAGCGGTATCTGGGCCGATTTACCGGTCGCACCGACAAACAGCAGCACCGCGACCGATGTCAGACCACCGGCGAAGATCGCTCCCCAGGTGAACGGATCGGCACTCATGTGCTGCGTGACAAAGGTAAATACGCTCTGCACCTGCTGGCCGTCGACCACCTTGTCGTAGAACGAGATCGAGCCGGTCAGCGTGAAGATGAGAAAGATGCCCATCAGCACGCCCCAGTCACCGATGCGGTTCATGACAAAGGCTTTCTTAGCGGCCTTACGAGCCTCGTCCTTTTTGGTGTAAAACCCGATCAGAAGGTACGAGCAAAGTCCCACGCCTTCCCAACCGACGAACATCAGCAGGAAATTATCCGCCAGAACGAGCGTCAGCATCGAGAACATGAACAGGTTAAGGTACGCAAAAAAGCGGTAAAAACCCGGATCGCCCTTCATGTAGCCCGTCGCAAATATATGGATGAGCAGGCCGACGAAGGTGATAAAACACGCGTAGATGCCCGATAGGTGATCCATACCCAGGCCGAAATCCGCCCGGAATCCGCCAACCTGGATCCACGTCCAGATCTGATCGAGGACCGGCTTTTCGACGAAAAGTGCACCGCCGTCGGCAACGAACGCGATATAGAACGCGGTCAGGCACGAGATCACGATGGTGCCGCACGCAACCGCTCCGCTGAACAGCTCGTTCTTGAGCCGGCCGCCGATCAACCAATTGATCACGGCACCGGCAAGCGGGGCAAAAATTATTAGACTTAAAAGGTTATTTTGAACCATTATCCTTTTCGTTCAGGCATTGATCGCCGTCACATCCTCAATTCCCGGGCTTTCTTGTTCCCGGTCTTGGTTTCGCCGGGGCTGCCGGCGGGACCGGAATGTCAGCCATCACGACCGGGTTTTCCCTGAGTATCTTGCTCTTGAGCACCTCTTCCTTCTCGTTTTCCAGCTTGGTGCGGACAA
>JAGOBH010000006.1:0-3435 GCA_017983495.1 Pyrinomonadaceae bacterium
CGGCGTGGGGCGATGCGGGAGCTGACACGCTCGGGCACATCATGGCTTCGCGTCAGGTCAATTTGCCGAATCTGCAGGCGATGGGGCTCGGCAATATCAAGCCGCTCGCGGGCATCGCACCCGTCGACCGCCCAACCGCGTCGTACGGCAAATGCACGCTCAAATCCGACGGCAAGGATACGACGACCGGGCATTGGGAAATGGCAGGGATCATCCTCAAACAGGGTTTTCCGAAGTTTCCCGACGGATTTCCGCCGCGGATCATCGACGAATTCGTCCGTCAGGCAAACGTGCCCGGTGTGCTCGGCAATACGCCGGCCAGCGGGACTGAAATTATCAAAGACCTGGGCGAAGAGCACATCCGCACTGGCAAACCGATCGTTTATACGTCGGCCGACTCGGTCTTTCAGATCGCCGCTCACGAAGAGGTTGTGCCGATCGATCGATTGTACGAGATGTGTGAGATCGCGCGAAATTTACTGCACGGTGATGACGAGGTCGCACGCGTGATAGCGAGGCCATTCCTCGGCACCACGGCCGCCGATTTCAAACGAACCGAAAACCGTCACGATTACGCCGTTCCCCCGCCAGTGGGTAACCTGCTGCCGCTGCTCAAGGACGCCGGCCGCGATGTCGTCTGCATCGGAAAGATCGCGTCGATCTACGACGGAATGGGCGTCACCGAGGAGCTGACCGCCAAGAACAACGATCAGATCATCGATGTCACCGTCGCGGCACTAAATGCTGAGTCCAATGGACTTATCTTCAGCAATCTGGTCGATTTCGACATGCTCTACGGTCACCGTCGCGACACCGAGGGCTACGCAAAGGCGCTTGAGCATTTCGACACGCGTTTGCCTGAGATCATCGGAGCCCTGCATGACGACGACCTGCTGATAATGACCGCCGACCACGGCAACGACCCGACCAAAGAGGGAAGCGACCACACACGCGAATACGTCCCGCTGCTCGTTTACAGCAGATCGACCGCCGCCGGCGTCAACCTCGGCACCCGCCAATCCCTCTCCGACATCGGCCAGACCATCGCCGAGAATTTTGGTGTCGAGATTGAAGATGGAGTTAGCTTTTTGGATCAGATAGATGGTTGATCATTTATTACCGACCACCGACCACTACAAGAAAGTTGTTAATTGCCTTTAGGCAGCCGTGGGCCGGCAGTTCGGATCTCCGGAACCCGCGAAAGTAAACGAGAAACACACAAATCACGCCACCCAAGAGCGGGAGCAGAGCTGCCCTTCCTGACCTGTAATCTTGTTCGGCTTGAATGGCTGGCTCAACAATTTCCTGTCTCCAACGGAGACCGAGAATATAGCGTAGGGTGGAACCCTACGAATGCGATCGCATTGTACCCCGTCCCCAGCGGGGACGAACATCTGGCGATATGTTGGTTGCTCCCCTTCAGGGAGCAGAATTTTCGTTGCTGGTCACGTAGGGTTACGCTTCGCTCACCCTACGCTATATTATTTGTCACCTTTGGTGACAAGTTCAAGTTTTTTTCCGAAAGAGCTTGTTGTGGGTATTACGTGCATGTGGGGAAAAGTGTAAAAGTGAAAACCTGAAAGAGTTGGGGATTGGGGGCGTGTTGGCATTAACGGATGATGGGCGAGTTGGTTTAGAATCTAGCCGTTCGTTTCGGAAGGATAATATGAGGAAACATACGCGGATAGGAATGGGAACCCGGTCGCTATCGCTCGGGGTTCTGACTTTTTGGTTGCTCGCGGTGCTGGCGGGCATTGGTGTTGGCCAGACGGTGAGGGATGAGTTGGCGGGGTATAACGACCCGCCGTCGCGTCTGCGTGGCGTCATCGAGCGGTTAAACGCGGATGTAGGGATACTGGGCCGATTCTATTCGGCGGAAACGTCCCCGAGGCGGTCGGAGCGATTTCGCGCTCTATATCAGGAACGGCTGGCGATGCTTGCAGGGCTTGATTTTGACGCACTGAACCACGACGAGCAGGTCGATTACGTGCTGTTTCGGAATTTCCTCGAACACGAGATCAGGGGGCAGTTGCGTGCGGACGCGCAGTTTGCGGAAATGGGCACGCTGATGCCGTTTGCCGCGACGATCAACGATCTCGAGGACACGCGGCGAAAGCTCGAGCCGACCGATCCGGCCAAGGCGGCGGCGACGCTCAACGAACTTGTAAGGCAGATCGACCGCACTCAGGCCGACTGGGCCAAGCCTATGGCTTCGGGGCCTGGTGTAAAGCGGACGGTCGCAAACCGTGCGGCACGGACCGTCGGCGACCTGCGGACGACGCTCAAACGCTGGTACACGTTTCACACGGGCTACGATCCGCAGTTTACGTGGTGGTGCGCATCGCCGTACAGGGCGGCCGATGACGCACTTGGGAAATATCAGACCTTTATCACGGAAAAGCTGGTCGGCATCAAGGCGGACGACAAGACCACCATTATTGGTGACCCGATCGGGCGGGAAGCACTGATCGAAGAGCTGAAATTCGAGATGATCCCGTACACGCCCGAGGAGCTGATCGAGATCGCCAATAAGGAATTCGACTGGTGCGTTGCGGAATTTAAGAAGGCGTCGCGTGAGATGGGGTTTGGCGACGATTATCTAAAGGCGATCGAGGCCGTCAAGCAAACATTCGTCGAGCCTGGGCGTCAGCCCGAGCTGATCAAGCGGCTGGCCTATGAGGCGATCGAATACGTCGAGAAGAACGACCTCGTGACCGTGCCGAAGATCGCTCGCGACGGTTGGCGAATGGAGATGATGACGCCCGAACGGCAGCTGGTGGCGCCCTTCTTTTTGGGCGGCGAGACGATACTCGTTAGTTACCCGACCGATGGCATGACGCACGAGCAAAAGCTGATGTCGATGCGCGGCAATAACCCGCATTTTGCACGCGCCGTGACCCATCACGAACTCATTCCCGGCCATCACCTGCAAGGGTTTATGAGCCAGCGTTACCGGCCTTACCGCGGCAATTTCCGAACGCCGTTCAACACCGAGGGCTGGGCACTGTATTGGGAATTTTTGCTGTGGGACCGTGGTTTTACCAAGACGCCCAAGGACAAGATCGGGGCGCTGTTCTGGCGTTCGCACCGGGCGGCACGCATCATATTTTCGCTGAATTTTCACCTCGGCAACTGGACGCCCGAACAGTGCGTCGATCTGCTCGTCAATAAGGTCGGCCACGAACGCGACAACGCCCTCGCCGAGGTGCGGCGTTCGTTTTCGGGCGATTACGGGCCGCTCTACCAGATGGCGTACATGATGGGCGGGCTGCAGTTCTACACGCTGCACCGCGACCTGGTGGATTCGAAAAAGATGACGGACAAGCAGTTTCATGACGCCATCCTAAAAGAAGGCCCAATACCCGTCGAGATGGTCCGGGCGATACTGACGAAACAGCCTCTGACGCGGGATTTCAAAACGAGCTGGAGATATTA
>JAGOBH010000006.1:3535-246177 GCA_017983495.1 Pyrinomonadaceae bacterium
TCGTCGGCGGTTGCTGTTTTATTGATCGCGGCTAATATTGTTGGGTTCGCTCAGACGGCGGCTAAGGCGTTTGTTTCGGAGCGAAATGTCCGTGCGCAAATGGGATTTTTGGCGGGTGACGCGTTGCAGGGACGCGGGAGCGGGACGATATTCGAGCGGATCGCCGCGGAATATATCGGTTCGCAGTTCATGCAGTTCGGGCTCGAACCGGCCGGCGAAACTGGTGCCGACGGCAAGCAGACGTATGTGCAGACGGTCGATATATCACGTCAGACATTTGCTGAGGCACCGACGCTGAAGTTTTACGACAAGACGCTCGTGCACGGACAGGAGATGATCATCCTGCGGACGAATACCGCGGCCGCGAGCGGCGGGCTGCATCTGATCGTGGCCGGACAGACGCCTCGCAGCGGAGCGACGGTCATTTTACGTGCGAAAGAGGGCGAAGATCAGCGTGCGTTGATGCAGTCAGCACAAAAGCTGCAAGCCGCGGGTGCGGCGATAGTCTTGATCGAAGAAACGCCGGCGATCAGGGCGAACTGGGCAAATTTTGCGTCGCGAATGCCTTCGTTTACCACAACGAACGCCAAACCGGCGGTCATGGCCGTGATCAACAAGGCGACGGCCGATCAGCTGTCGGGCGAAGCCGACGGCCTCGTCATCAGGCTCGGTGGCAAGCTCGAACCGGTCAAGAAACAGCAGACATGGAACGCGATGGGCAAGATCACCGGCTCGGACAAGACGCTCGGGTCCGAGGTCATTCTGCTGACGTCGCATCTCGATCATCTGGGAGTTCGTGAGAACGCGCCGGGCGACGACAAGATCTTTAACGGTGCGGACGACGACGCGTCGGGCTCGGTCGCGGTGCTGGAACTGGCACGCGTCATCGCCGCGGGCAAAAAGCCGAAACGCACGGTGTACTTTGTCTGTTTTGGCAGCGAAGAGGCGGGCGGTTTTGGGGCGAGCTATTTCGTCAACAACATGCCGTTCCCAAAGGACAAACTGGTCGCCAATCTCGAGTTCGAGATGATCGGCCGGCCGGACGCCAAGGTCAAGGCCGAAGAGCTGTGGCTGACCGGCTACGAGCGTTCAAATCTAGGGCCGGAGTTGGCGAAACGCGGTGCCAAACTAGTTCAGGACCCGCACCCGACGGAGAATTTCTTTCAGCGTTCGGACAACTACACGCTTGCACGACAGGGCATCATCGCGCATACGGTGTCGAGTTTTGGGCTGCACACGGATTATCACAAAGCGAGCGACGAGGCGAAGACGATCGATTTCGTGCACATGACGCGTTCGATCAACTCGATGGTCGCTCCCGTGCAATGGCTGATCAATTCGCCGTTCAAGCCGGTGTGGAACGAAGGGATGAAGCCGTAGGGACCGCAAAAACCAGGTTTCCCGCAAAGCCGCAAAGAAGCAAAGGAAGAAATAAGAGCATTGCCCGCGAAATACGCCAAAAGACGCGAAAAAGTGGACGGTCGTCATTTCGCGTTCTTTTCGCGCGTTTAGCGGGCAAAATTCTTACCGGGCGAAGCGATGGCCGAGCAGCGACACCGGAATGTAGATCGCCAGTGCAGCGGCCAGGAACCAGATGGGCTGGCCGGGCAGCATCATGAAATTTGCGATGCCGCCGAGCGTCAGCAGAGCTCCGACGATGATCGGAAGCGTCATACCTTTACTTACCTGACGGCTCATTTTTGTCACGATAAATCCACCGATAAACGACGCCAGGGCGTAGCCGAAAAGGATGACGCCGTACGCGACCGCCGGAGCGTTTTCCATATATTGGCGCAGCTTTGCCGGATCTGAGGTGATGTCAGCGGTCGGCGGCTTCATGTTGTACCAATTGATCATCTCGACGATCATCATTGCACCCATCGCGGCGATCATCGCTACGATCACGGCCAGTATTTTGCGTCCCATATTGTTCCTCCTGTGGTCGTACTAATTGCTCGATTTATATACCCGTTAGCTTTGCGAGTCAAGCAAGGGTGCGGAGCCCGGGCGATTGCAATTTGCGGCGGTTCGGCCGAAACTTGAGGTTATGGTTACATACGAGATCACCGCCATGGTTCAGCCCGATCTGATCGAGAGCTACGAAAATTACATGATCGACCGGCATATCCCGGACCTGATGGCGACCGGATATTTTGCGTCTGCCACATTTTCACGAAACTCCGGCCGCTATCGCATCCGTTATGAGGCAAACGACCTCGAATCTTTGGGCAAGTACCTCAAGGAACACGCCGGGCGTTTGCGAGAGGATTTTGCACAACACTTTCCGACCGGGATCGAGCTCAAACGTGACACTTGGGATGTCGTCACAGCGTTTTTTTCCGAGTGAACTGATATTCTATTTAGATGCTGGTTTTAGGGATCGAAAGCTCATGCGACGAGACCGCGGCGGCCGTGGTGCGCGACGGCTGCGAGATATTGTCGTCGGTCATCGCATCGCAGATCGAGATGCATAAGCCGTGGGGCGGCGTCGTCCCCGAACTTGCCTCGCGCGAGCATTTGGCCAAGATCGGCCCGATCGTGAGCCAGGCCATCGCGGACGCATCGGTTACGCTGGCCGATATAGACGCCGTTGCGGTGACGCAGGGGCCGGGGCTGATCGGTTCGCTGCTCGTCGGCGTCTGTTATGGAAAATCGCTTGCGTACGGCCTCGATAAACCGCTGGTCGGCGTTAATCACATCGAGGGGCACGTTTATTCGGTCGTATTTGAAAATCCGCCGATCGAATATCCCGCGTTGGCACTGATCGTGTCGGGCGGACACACCAATATATTCCACGTGCCGTCCGAGGGGCAGTACAAGGTCGTGTCGCGGACGCGTGACGATGCGGCGGGCGAGGCATTTGATAAGGTCGCGAAAATGCTCGGGCTCGGCTATCCCGGCGGTCCGGTGATCGAAAAGCTCGCAAAGAGCGGCGATCCGGGCAAGGTCAAATTTTCGCTCGCGAAGATATCAGACGGCCGGCCGGACCTCAGTTTTAGCGGGCTCAAGACCGCTGTTGCCAAATACATGCGGGAAAACGGCGTCGAGCCGCAGCAGCCGGACACCGAACCGCGGCAGGAGATAATGGACCTTGCGGCAAGCTTTCAATCGACGGTCGTCCGGTCGCTGGTCGGCACGATGGAAAAGATCGCCGTCGAACTGCAGCCGCGGACGCTGATCGTAGCGGGCGGCGTCGCATGCAACCAGTCATTGCGTTCTGCGGCTGAAGTGTCCGCAGCACGGCTCGGTATTCCGGTTTACTTTCCGTCAAAGCACCTTTCGACCGACAACGCGGCAATGATCGCCGCGGCGGGATACGCCCATCTGAGCAACGGCGAAAGGGCGGGCAACGATATGACTGCCGACGTCACGATGCGGCTGCAGAACCTTGAAAATGAGGATGCCGAACTGCGTCGGCGAAAGGTCAAGTACCGTTTATAAACCTCTTGCAATTGTGCGTTGCGAATCGGTAAAATTGAAACAGATAGAAATTCCGTTTCGACCCTCCTCCAGAGTAAATGGATCGACGTACGTTCCCTACGTTCGTTCGGCCGGAGATCGATGATAGGCGTCTAAGTTAGTCGCAGCTAAAAGTAGAGTTCATGACGGGGCGATCGCGGTGAGCGGTGCGTCGCCCGAAAGCACACTTGGGAGAAATAATGAAAAAACCTGTAATTCTGGTAATGATCTTATTGGCGGTCATGGCGACCGCTTTATCTATATTTGGGCAGGGCGTCCCGGCACCGTATACGGCGCGTCTGCAGCCATTTTTGCAGGGAATGAGCCGTCCGATCCTGCTTCGCGGAGCAAAAGACGGTTCGAAACGTATTTTTATCGTCCAACAGGGCGGAATTATCAAGGTGCTTCAGCCCGGGGCGATGACGCCGACGGATTTTATCAACCTTAGTTCCAAGATAGTCATTCCCGGGTCGACCGGTGACGAACGTGGGCTGCTCGGACTCGCGTTTCACCCGGACTTTGTTAATAACGGTAAGTTCTATGTGAATTACACACGGGTTGGCGACGGAGCCAACACCGTTGCTGAATACAGGACGACAACCGGTACTGGAAACTCTAATACCGGTGATATCGCCACCGAACGGATATTGTTCTCGGTTCCAGATCCGTTCTCCAATCACAACGGCGGAATGGTCGAATTCGGAGCGGACGGCTTTCTTTACATTGGTATGGGCGACGGCGGTTCGGCAAACGACCCGGGTGCGAGAGCGCAAAACCGTGCACAGCTTCTGGGCAAGATGCTGAGGATCGATGTCAATATTCCAATCGGTTCCCCGGTACAGTATCTGATCCCCGCGAGTAACCCTTTTACCGGAGCAAACACTACCCGATGCGACAGCGGCAGCACTACGGCGGGGAACACGTGTCAGGAGATATGGACGATCGGAATGCGAAATCCGTGGCGTTGGTCATTTGACCGTACGACTGGAGCCCTGTGGGTGGCGGATGTCGGGCAGGGTTCGGTCGAAGAGGTCGATGTGATCACGGGCGGCGGCGGCAATTACGGCTGGCGTGTATACGAGGGGACGACCTGTACCAATCTCGATCCCTCGCTGTGCATACCGGGAAATTTCATAATGCCTCTGTTTGTCTACGGCCACACGGGCGGCCGTTGTTCGATCACCGGCGGTTACGTCTATCGCGGTACGCAAAAGAGCTTACCTAACGGAGCATTTACGTTTGGCGATTATTGTACGGGCGAAGTGCTTATGTACAACAACAATTCGCAGATATTGCTGCAGGATACGCCGCGGAGCCTCGTTTCATTTGGCGAGGATGATGACGGCGAGATCTACGCTCTCTTTAACAACGGACGGATCGATAAGATCAGTCGTGCCAAGGCGTCGGCAGACGTTGACGGCGATCTCAAGACGGACTTCTCGGTCTTTCGCGGGTCAGAAGGGAAGTTTTATGCGTTCAATTCGTCAAACAGCACGGTTCGTCAGCAGTCGTTCGGTGTAGCCGGCGACATCCCGGCACCTGAGGATTATGACGGTGACAATATCTCGGACATCGGTGTGTTTCGTCCGTCAAACGGCACGTGGTATTACTTCGCAAGTACGACCAACACGATCGGTGGGCTGCAGTTCGGGCTCGCGGGCGATATTCCGGCAGCAGGTGACTACGACGGCGATGCGAAGTCCGACTTTACGGTCTACCGGCCGTCGACTGGCGTTTGGTACACGTTTCGGTCTTCGGACCTTGGATATTCGATACAGGGATTTGGCCTCAACGGCGATATCCCGACCGCAGGCGATTATGACGGCGACGGAAAATACGACATTGCGGTGTTTCGCCCGTCAAATGGCGTTTGGTATCGGCTGAACAGCATGAACGGAGCGTTTTACGCGGCAAACTTCGGCCTCAACGGCGATGTCCCGACTCCCGGTGATTTTGATGGTGACGGACGCCTCGACATTTCGGTCTTCAGGCCGTCGACTAGTGTCTGGTATTACCTGCGAAGTTCGACCGGGGTTTTCCAGGCGACCCAATGGGGCATATCGAGCGACACGCCGGTTGTGGGTGATTACGACGGCGATGGCATTGAGGACCTTGCGGTGTTCAGGCCGTCGACTGGAACGTGGTATGTGCTGAGAAGCTCAAACGGGACGTTGCTGGCAGCCCAGTTCGGATCTGCCGGTGACGAACCGGCGCCCCGTTACGACGTACCGTAAACGGCGTTCGATCAATACATGACGGCGCGTGCCAGGGTGAAAACGTTCACCTCGGCCGCGCCGCTTTTCTTTAAGGCACGGGCACAATGTGACGTGGTCGCACCTGAGGTGAAAACATCGTCGACAAGCACGATCTGCTTGCCTGCTATGAGCTTGGGCCGCGTGACCTCGAACGTATTGCGGACGGTCAGTTCGCGAGCCTTTGCGTCCATTGCGACTCGATGGATCGGAGAATGGCCGGTGCGGATGAGGCTGTGTGTGTCGAGCGTTGAATCGGCGGCAGACGCGACGATGCGGGCGATGACCTCGGCCTGATTAAACCCGCGTTCGATCTGACGCTTGCGGGAAAGCGGCACGGGAATGATCAGATCAGCGCCGACAAATCCCGAGCGTTTGAACGCCGCGATCAGGATGTCATTAATCCGGCGGCCGATCTTAGGCGTGGATTTGAGGCTGATCACTGATGCTGAGATCGCTTTTTCGTAAATAGCTGCGGCGACGGCATGTTGATAGTGGTGGTCATCGCACTTGTGGCATCGAACCGCGACCGGAGCCTTCTTATCGCCAAAAAATGCCCCGCATTTCTCGCAGAGCATCTGTGTGCCGTCCAAAATGCGTGTTTCGGCCCAGCATTGCGAACAAGCTGCGCCGTCGTCTGAACTCTCGATATGACGAGAGCAGACGCGACACGCTTTAGGATAGATCAGGGAAAGGACAGAATCTCGGAGAACCGTGAGCATGGTTCGTTCAACTTAGTCTTCGTCAAGCAAGCCCTTTTCGAGCATTTCCTGACAATCGAGGCAGTAGCGTGCCCACGGGATCGCCGCGAGACGCTTTGGATTGATATCCTTTTCGCAATTTTGACACAATCCGTACTCGTCATCGTCAATGCGGATCAATGCCTGGTCGATAAGAGCCAATTGCTTGCTCTCATTCTCGGAAACCGCCAGCTGCACGTTCTTGGAATAATTGCGCACGGCCAGATCGACCGGGTCAGGGGTTTCTGCATCGTCGATCGAAAGGTCGTTGCCTTTCAATTTTTCGACCAATAACGCCCGCTCCGCGAGCAGACTTTCTTTGATTTCTTTCAGATTCAATTTACTCATTTCTGATATGGAAAACCCTTGATGATAGTGAACGCCCGATATAATTGTTCAAGCATTAACACCCGAGCCATCTCGTGCGTAAATGTCAGAATCGACAACGATAGCACGATATCGGCCTTTTGGGCAACATCAGCGGAAACGCCATCCGCACCGCCGATGATAAACGTGACCTCTTTGAAGCCGCGATTTTGCCAATTGTCGACCGTTTGCGACAGTTGATGAGACGACATACTCTTGCCGGCAACATCGAGCAGACAGATAAAGGGTGTTTGATTCAGTTTGTCGAGGATTAGTTTGCCTTCAACTTCTTTTCCTTCGTGCGGCGCTGCGTCCCGCAATTCGACGATCTCACAGCGGACAAAATGTGAAAGACGCTGCAGATATTCGTCCTGCAACGCCCTCCAGTTTTTATCCTTGGTCTTGCCGACCCAAATGAAGCGAAATTTCATCTACAAACCTGTCCTCGCAGATCAAAGGTCAGCCGGCATCTCGACGCGGCGTGCGTCACGCCAAAGGCGAGCGAGATCGTAGAATTCACGCGATTCGGTGTTAAAGATGTGAACTACGAAATCGCCGTAATCGAGCAGCACCCAGTCGGCGGTCGAATAGCCCTCGATGCGCACCGGACGCGAACCAAGTTGCTTCTTCAACTGCTCATTGATCTCATCGGCGATGGCCTGAACCTGCCGCTGGTTGGTGCCGCTGGCAATGATGAAGAACTCGGTAAAGCTGGCGATGTCACGAAGGTCGAGGCCGACAATGTCGATACCTTTTTTTTCGCTGACACATCGGATCGCAAGCTGTAATTCCGGGTCGAGGTCTTTGAACGGCGTCGGCGTCGCCGAAATTTCTATCTGTATCGCTTCACGCTGAAGCGATTTTTCCTGTGTTTCTTCCATTAGCTATAAATCTGATATTTTTCGATGTGTTTTGCAACCTCAGTTGTCACATCGTCTTGCCACGACGCGTCATTCAATCTGATCCGGCTGCGAATGTCGGTAGCCGATATATCGATGTTGACGGCGTCTGTAATGTAAATGTGCCGCTTGTCGGCATCGTTACTTATTTGCGGCAGAATGCCGCCGCGAAGGTCGACGACTCGCTCGCGAATCGCGTCTGTCACGTGATCAAAGCCGATCTCCGAGCCTGGACGTGTGACGACGATGTGGTCTGACATCATCAAAACCTGTTCCCATTCTCGCCAGGTTGCGATATCCATCCATGAATCCGCACCCATGACAAAAAAGATGCGTGTATTGCTGAGTCGGCTATTCAGGGTAGCGAGCGTTTCCACCGTGTAAGGCCGATCAGGTGCCTCGATCTCCATTTTAGAAACGACAACGTTGGACTTATTGTTGGTCGCGAGGCAGAGCATCGCAAAGCGGTCATGGGCGGATGTGGGCCGCTGACGCATCTTATGCGGGGCATGAAACGCCGGCAAATAGACAAACTCATCAAGCGAAAACTGTTCGATCAGCGCGTCCGAGATCGCCAAATGGCCGCGATGTACCGGATCGAATGAGCCGCCATAAAATGCAATTCGTTTCATCTACAGTAGAGAAAGATCAACCGATAGCGGCTCTTTCCTTTGCCTCTTTTTCTTCAAGAGCGTGGTTCGTCAGCTCAACCGCTACCGCGTTGACCAGATCCTTGACGCCTTCATTCGTCACCGACGAAATGGTGAAGAATGCTTTTTTATCCTTCTTGGCCCGTTTTCGCAGTTTTTCCAGTCGTTCGGGTTCGTCTAACGCGTCGATCTTGGTCGCGACGACGATCTGCGGACGCGCACCGAGATTGGCGTCGTATTTCGAAAGTTCACGATTGATGATCTCGTAATCGCTGACCGGGTCGCGGCCCGAGAGCGACGATACATCGACGAGATGCAGGATAATTTTAGTCCGCTCGACGTGACGCAAAAAGCGATGGCCGAGGCCCGCTCCGTCCGAAGCACCTTCGATCAAGCCAGGGATATCGGCGACGACGAATGTTCTAAAATCGCCCATATCGACAACTCCGAGATTAGGCTCGAGCGTCGTAAAAGGATAATCGGCGATCTTTGGCTTGGCGGCGGAGATGACCGAGATCAGGGTCGATTTGCCCGCATTGGGGAACCCGACCAGGCCGACGTCGGCGATCAGCTTGAGCTCAAGCTGCAATTCCTTTTCGCCGCCAGGACGGCCCATGTAATGAAATTTTGGAGCACGCCGCGTCGGGGTCGCAAAATGAGCATTGCCCCAACCGCCTTTACCGCCCTTGGCAGCAAGATACCGCTGGCCGGGTTCTGTAAAATCAAAAAGCAGTTCGTTGTTCTCGGCGTCAAAGACCTGTGTGCCGACCGGAACACCGACGACATGGTCTTCGCCATCCTTGCCGTATCGGTTCGAGCCCTCACCATGACGTCCGCGTTCAGCCTTGTGTTCAGGGTTGTAGCGGAGGTGAAGCAGCGTGTTCAATCCCTCGGTCGCCTCGAGATAGACACTGCCGCCGACACCGCCATCGCCACCCGACGGGCCTCCTCGCGGAACAAACTTTTCGCGCCGAAACGCGGTGACGCCATTGCCGCCGTCACCGGCCTTGATCCTTATTTTTACGCGGTCCAGAAACATAATTACCCTTTAATTGTAGGTTGACGCAGTGAATGAAGCAAACCGTTTTTTGAATGCGGCTGCCCGGGCCCTGAAAAGCCCTATAAAAAGTTCGGCAAAATCCTTGACCATTGTCGTCCTTATCTCGTACAGGCTGTTCGAAGATGTAGAGCCTGACAGATCGATAGATATTCAGGAGACAGAGCAATGTTAAATAAATACTTCATGGCAATCGCAATCATAGTTATTGGTATCGTTTTCTCTCAGGATACATATGGACAGTCAGGAAACCGCAGGGTCAACTCGATCAAATCGCCCCGAGATGTTGCAACGGGTCAGGCCACAAATCGTGGTCTTACGTCCCCCAGCCGGACACCCACATCGTCCTTTACGGGCAGCGACGAAGAGCTGGGAGCTCTGATAGCCTGGGGCCGAGCTCCACGTCCAACGTCATCGCTGATCGACACAAGCACCGGCGAGATCGTGTGGGCAACCACGGGGCGATCATCGACACGAACGATGCAAGCAAACCGACGAGTTCGGGGCTTGATCGACACAAGTACAGGCGAGATAGTCTGGTAGTACCACAGAACAACAAAAATAAAAGCGTCGTTTCGGCTGCCCGATCCGACGCTTTTTGTTTTGTCAGCACTCAGATGCCGAACTATTCAAAATTCGTTATTAAGACTGCATCATTCTGAAGCCGGCCGCGAGCCATTAAGGTTCTTTCTGGCGTGGAATGTGTAATTTGGTATATCCGGTCCTTTGCAAAGGTTTTTACGACCTGCGGCTGCGAGCCCGCCGTTAGGCTTTGTCGACGGATCTCGTCGACTTCGTTCACCGGGATCACGTAATCAAATGCACTCGAATCGGCGGTCCAATATATTTGAGGGAGGCGTCCGCCGATATTGAAAGACGTGATGATCTGCGGGTTTCCGGTGTCGATGATCGCAATTTGATGAACCTGCTTCGGGTCGTCGGACCTAATGTTCTCCGTCAGATTCTGAAAGCCTAAAAGTCGACCATCGGGCGAAAGCGAAAGAAAATTGGCAGGGGAGAATTTGTCCGATTCTGTTAATTGTACCTCTTGACCATCCGATATCGATCGGCGAAAAACTGCCGATGACTTTCCAGTTTTGCGAACAAAGTAGAGTGATAAACCGTCCGGCGAAAGTTGCGGGAAATAGTCGTTAGCTTTTTCGGCTGAGGTCACCTGTTTCGGGTCGTCGCCGTTATCGTTGATCTGCCAAATTGCGGAACGGCCCGAACGGTTCGATTCAAAGTAAATGAGCGTCCCGTCCGACGAGACCGCCGGATTTCGATTGAACTCACCGGCATTTCGTGTCAATTGCTGACGTTTACCGCTCACCGGGTCCAAACGAAAAAGATCGACCACACCGGTCTCGGATTCGTTGGAAGTATAGATGATCTCACCATTTGGCAACGCGGCGATACCGCTGTAACCGTCGCGATTTGAGATCCCGAATGTTAACTGCTTTTCACTATCGATCTCTTTACCTTCGAACATCCACAGGTTTGTATAAAAATTATTCTGAGTTGTCAGCAGCTTTTTGCCGTCCGCAGATAACGTGAGCGAAAGGTAATTGTTCAGATCATTAGTAATTCGACTCAGCTTTTTGTCCGCGACCGATATCTCCCACAACTGGAAGAATTTACCTTCGCGAGCCGAAGCCAGCAGGGTATTCATTTTAGGAAACCAACGGAACTGCTCGATCTGGATAAGATTCTTGAACGTCAACGATTCTGATGTTTTGTCTCGAACGTCGTAGATGACTATTCGGTCAAACCTCTGGTTCTGTCGATCAATAATGACGGCTATCTTTGCGCCGTCAGACGAGTAAGCAGGAAACGAACGAATGCGGATCTCCTCAGGAGCGTTGACGGATAGGAGCTCAGTTTCAGAATTGGTCGCAAGGTCCTTTAAGATCAGTGCGTGGCGATTTTCGGTGGGGAAACTGCGCGTAAACGCAACTTGTTTTTCGTCTGGCGAAAATGAAAATCCATTGCTCCAGACGTTCTCGGCGATCTTTTTGGCTTCACCGCCAAAGCGCGACACCATTAAAATGTCCGCCGGCAGAAAATACGACGCTCGGTTTCTCAGATAAAGTGATCCGCCATCATTCGAAAACTGCATGAACCCAAATCGTCTGACATCTGTTATATTGACCGTCGTCTCAGCCGAGGTATTGAGATCTTTAACAAAAATGTTCGAGTTTCGTGAGTATGCGACCAAATTACCGTCAGGCGAGATCGTCGGAAAAGTGATATCCGCTGTGTCTGTGATCTTCTGAATTCGGACCTTTTCAAGGCGCGAGACCGTGACGACGGATTCCGATAAAAAGAGACTGTACACGACCACTGCCGCAGTTACCAGCAGGATCAGACCGGCTCCGACGCCGATAAAGAGGCGGTAACCAACCGTTTTTGAGTTAGTCGGACGTGGGGAGTCGCTGGATCCAACGGGATCTAATACTTCGATCGGAGCCGCGATGCGATAACCGAGCTTTGGCTTGTTTTCGATAACGGGCCGTCCATTCAGGTCGTTTCCGATCGCTTTTCGTAGCGTGTAAATGTTCTGTGTGAGAACGCCGTCTTCCACAAACGCATCGGGCCAAACCCTCTCAAATATCGTTTCTTTCGAAACAAATTCACCGTTATTTTCGAGCAGCAATCCCAGAAGGTTCGACGCCTTTGACGAAAGCGAAGTCACCTCATCATTTCGCCAAAGCTCGCCGGTTTTTGGATCAAAACGGCATTCACCGAACTGATAAATTGTCCTGATCTCGTCACCCATAGAGCATTTGAGAATAATTTGAGCAGATTTGAGCCGATCTTTGAAGACTAGCTCGCCTAAACACGACTATTGTCGCTCCATCAACTGAAGTGCACATCGAAGGGCGACGGTTGATTTTACAACAATTCAAAAGGGGCACAAAGGAAAATGAAAAAAGAGAATCTCATCACATTGGCCACGATAATATTTACGGTAACAATTTCGATCTTTGCAACGCGACCGTCAGCGATCGAGTCGGCCGCAAGCGTAATTCCGGAAGCTACCCCGAGTCCGCGGACCAATCGGTCAAAGACAGCTCGATCTCCAAGGCCAACTCAGCCGCCGACAACGCAAACGACAGTGGCACCACGACCGAATGGAATTGATATTTCCACTCCCAAATTAAAGACAAAAAAAACGACCACCAGATCAAAGCGGCGAACACCGACGGGCGTCGGAAACACACAAACGCCGCAGCCGGCGACCAGTACTTCCAACATTAAGTTCGATGGTGTTGACGGTGAGATCATGACGCCGAGTCCAAGTACGACCGGTCAGCCGGCAACACCTCCGAAAAAGCCGGCTACGTTCAGAGAAGGAGGCGTGAATGATACAACGAACGTAAACCGGACAACGCCAGCTGCTCCGGGCCTTGTTACGAACGATACGATCGACAAGAAAATCGCGGCGCCTAGTAATACTCCGACCGCGAGCCCATGTTCAAGTGTTACAACTAATTCGAAATCACCCAAAAGCGGTCGTTCATCTACGAAAGCTATGAACAAGAATTGTCAGGAGTTTGAAGCTGTCCGACCAAATTCTCCTCAAACGCCTAATGCCCCCCAATACAATCCTAAGGAACTTAGCATCGATAAGGTAGTCAGGAAGAGACCGGCCAAAAATAGACGCCCATAAGGAACTCGAATTGAGAAGACGGCTTGTAGATCGTAGAGCCAGAAAGGCGGAAAATAGAGACTCATTATGAAAGTTACATTAGCGATAATTGCATTGTGTATTTGGTCTTCAGCCTGCGGAAAGCCGCCGCAGCCTTTTGAGATAAAGGACGTTTGTTCGCAACCGACGGGCACAAACGTCGTCATTCAGGGCTACATTTCACTTCCAAAAACGATCGACACGATCCAGATAACGAAAGGCGGGCGAATCACGCAGGTCGGTTATCAGATGTTTGTTATGACAAAGGCCGATGCAACCGGCGATGCCGTCAAAGCCACCTTCTGGACCAGTGACAAAGGGGATCCGAATAGCATAAAACCGCTGCCGCGCAATTACACCTGGAACGACCTCGTCGTCGTGTCTGACGACGGTAAAGAAGTCAGGGCTGGCAAAGAGATAAAGGTCACCGGCGAAGTGACGCCCGACGAAAAGACCGGCTGCGGTGTCGGCGTGGCAAAGATCGAGGCGATGTAGTTCTCGGTAAAGTTATACCTATGAAACACCTACTGTTGGTCGCGATCGTACTTTCATCGTCGCTGAAAGCACTTGCTTTGCCCGGTGATCTGGACACGACATTTGGCGTCACCGGCGGATACCTCATTTCCGACTTCGCGTCGTCACAACTGAATGAGCGGCATCGGGATGCGGCGATCCAATCGGACGGTAAATTGGTCGTGGTTGGTAGTCGCGAACGGGCAAATTTGTTTTCAGATGATTACCTCGTAGCCCGATATAATGCTGACGGCACTCTTGATACAACATTCGGGACAGGTGGATTTTTCACGTTGTTCGACGGCTTAGTAGACGATTCGGCAAATGCCGTCGCGATCCTGCCGGACGGGAAGATCATCGTTGCCGGTGGTGCCGGTGAATCATCGACCTCGGCGTACGTTTTTCGTCTCGATCCTGACGGTACGTTGGACACGACTTTCAGTGGGGATGGCATTCAAACGGTTGCGGGGCCCGGGGTCGCGGTTGCAATGGCGGTCCAGACCGACGGAAAGATAGTATTAGCTACAAATTCTGACGGCCTTCCTTTTCCTGTCTCGTATCAGACAAATATCGTGAGGCTTAATTCAGATGGAACTTTCGATACGAGCTTTGACGGCGATGGCAGAAAGCTTATCTCATCCGTTTCCGGGGTCACGGTCTATCTTCCATATGGGCTCGCGATTCAGACGGATGGCAAGATCGTTGCAGCCGGCCGGAATTCGACTAATGTAACGAGTCATGATGTGTCGCTCATTCGTTTGAATACGGATGGAAGTTTTGACACTACGTTCGACGGTGACGGAGTTGTGCACACCGTATTAGCTAACCAAGAGGGTGAGGGACACAGCGTGATCATCGGGGCCGACGGCAAGATAACGGTTGGCGGTGCGGTAACGCAGATCGGCACGGTATTTTACGATGCGGCCATTCTGCGATACAACCCGAACGGAAGCCTCGATGTCAGCTTTGACGGCGACGGGATCAAGATGGTCGAATTTGTGGCCAATAATGAGAATTACCGCTTTAGGGAAATAGTCCAGCAGCCCGATGGGAAGTATGTTGCGATCGCTGAATATCGGATCTTTTACACCTTTTTTACTAAAAACGATTTCTTTGTGACCCGACTGAATGAGGACGGATCGTCCGACGATTCGTTCGATGCGAATTCAATAGTGAAATCGCAATGGTGCGAAGATGGTTCAGAGCTTGTATTACAACCGGACGGCAAGATCATCGCTATTGGTTCGCAGACCCGGCCGGGAATCGCAGGGTCAGTACACGGTATTTGTGTGCAGCGGTTTAGCTCAGACGGCTCCGTTGATCATTCATTTAATGCCGGAACGCCAAACGGAAAAGCTGTTCTTGGGCAATATGATCTAACGACGGTGAATGCCGTCGCAGGCCTGTCGAATGGTAAGATCCTGGTGGCCGGTTGGGGCACGAGTGACTTCGGATTTGACGAGGCTCGCCTGGTTCGGCTGAATGCCGACGGGACGCTCGATACCACGTTCATGGACGAAGGAATTTACCGGCGCACAAGCACCACGGCTAATACCTACTTTTACGACCTTCGTGTATTGGGCGATGGAAGTTTCGTGGTCGCGGGCGAATTTGGGGGCAATGGGGCGATCATTATGAAATTTTCGTCCGCAGGCGTACCTGATACGACTTTCAGCGGTGATGGCATGGCCATCACCACAAATGCATCGAGGTTTCACGCAGTTGCAGTTCAAAGTGACGGTAAGTTGATCGGGTGTGGTTCGGCAGGGGCGACTACCCGAAGCGGGAGGGTCGCCCGGTTTTCTGCCTCGGGTACATTTGAGGCCTTTTCCGCGAACAATCTTGGAACCACCGGCAGTAATAACGAGATCCTGGAATGCGGGATCCAGTCAGACGGCAAGATCGTCGTCGCGGGTTACGGTTACAACAGCATTCAGGCCAACGATTTCGTCGCTGTGAGTCGGCATTTGACGACACTTTCGGTCGATTCGTCCTTTGGAGCAAGCGGAGTTGTGACCACGGATGTGTCACCGACGCTTAATGACCGAGCGACGGATATGGTCGTGCAGCCTGACGATAAGATCGTCGTCTCGTCCACGGGCTTTGGTCTGAACGGTGATCGGGATTTTGCCGTAATTCGATATGAGTCAAACGGGACGCTCGATACGAACTTTACAGAGAGCTTTGGTTCCAACGGGCTTTCGCTCGTCGATTTTTTGCTCAGTAACCCGAACGACGAGGCAAATGCCCTGTTACTTGAGCCGGCGGGGCAATTCGTCGTCGGTGGTGTCAGCAATAACGGGACAGGTGATCGGTTTGCTCTCGCTAAACTGAATGCCACCGGAACCATCAGGCTGACGTGGGGAACATTGGGCCGGTCCCTCACGTCGTTCCCAAATTCGGACGCTCGGATCACAGCTCTGGGATTGTATGCAGATGGAAAGGTGCTTGCGGCCGGGCGAACGTGGAACGGCACCGATTACGATTTTGCCATCGCAAAATATCAAAATGAATTGGCCCCGACGGCTGCCACGGTCTCGGTCGCCGGACGCGTGGTGACGGCGGACGGGAGCGGTATTCGTAATGCGTTGATCACGTTGACGGCGGCCGATGGAACGATGCGAACGGCACGTACGAGTTCGTTCGGGTATTTTGAGTTTGGTGAAGTGCAGGTCGGCGAGACGATCGTACTCTCGATATCATCAAAACGATATCGGTTTGAGCCTTCATCACAGTTAGTGACCGTTAATGACAATATCGGAGATATCCAGTTTGTTGCTCAAAAGTAAAAAAGACAAAGGCGTCGAAACGATCGCTCATTCCGACGCCCTTATTTTATCCTCTCCACGGTCCGCCGAAGCTTGCCGAGAGAGTGGTGGTTCTCGCATGTACACGTTCGAACCACCGATTTTTGTATCCCGAAACCACTCTGCGGAGAGTCTGCCCCGGTCAGCATCTCGAATATCGCTTTCGCTAATTCAATTGACGTTTTCACGACTGATGCCGTTAGGTTTTTGTTGTGGTGGCTTTACCTCCACCGCCGGTTACGTTCCCGGCAACGAGGCCCGCATCTTTCGACGTGGGCGACTGGGCACCTTTCGGGACGATCATTTCCCTTGGGCGTCACTCATTTTTATCCGAGCGACTTGTGCCGCCTTTCGGCAGCACTCAGCCAAGCCTTTCGGCTTCGGCGTCGGGCGTCATGGACAGCGGCTTTCCGCTCCTTCTGTCCTCGAACGGTGTGTCACCACCTCCGTTCCACCTCCCGGTGCCGGTCAAGCTGCCCGTAAGCAATCTCGACTATGATCATATCTTACACCCGAAAAATGCGATGTCAAGTAGAAAATACTTTAACTATTGCCCTTATTTTACGGGCGTTCTGTGGATTTCCTGTGGATATCTTGATGCCGGCCCTGTGGATAAAAATGTGGAAAATCCGGCAAGTTATTAAGCATCATAATTTACGATTTTGGTTCAATTTAGCGTGAGTAAATAGGTGGTCAAAAATGGAGCGAAAAAAAGTTGAAAAAAAAGTTTTTCAGAGGGTGAAAAGAGTGATTTTTGATCAAAAATAGGACGATTTTGTTGAGAATCAGAAAAAGACTTCTTCAATTCAAGTGCAAAATCGTCGAATATGTTCGTCCAAACAGGGTAGTTGTTAGTAAAGGTTCGAGAGGATTTTAGGGAGATCTAATATGAAACGGGAAAATTATGTGTTAGCTGTCGCATTGGTATCGGCAATTTGTATTTCGGGGTATGCGTTCGTGCCAACGGTGGCAGCTGTAATTAGTCCGATTGTCCCATCGGCGACGCCGAGCCCGCGTAAGAAAGCGACACCAAGGCCAATTCAATCACCGGTGGCCAGAAGAGCGACGACCAACAAGAATATCGGTACAGGAAACCAGGTCGAGTCCGCGAGGACGCAACCAAGTCCATCTGCAAATCGAAGTCGGACTGAAACTGTTGACAATAATGAGACGATCACGATCCATCAGAGAAAGACTCCAACGGCCGGAAATCAGCCGGGAGTGCAGCAACGGCGTCGCACAAATACAGCAACCCCGAAGTCGCAACCTCGAGCAGTAAAGAAGAATCAGGATATTGAAGTTGAGAACGACGAGACCCACCTGGCGCCGCGGACATCGACGGGATCAGGTTCGGCAACCCCGACACAGATTCCTGCTCAAAACGTTATGAACAAGAACTGTCAGGAATTTGAGTCAGTTCGGAATGATCGAACGCGGAATCAAACCTCGGGTGGTAGCACCAACAGCGGCACCCCGAAGAGTTCCGTGAAACGATCGAAGCCCAGAAGACAATAAGTTCGATGGCTCGATCTGCAATCGGATCATAGGTCGCGTTCTCAATTTCCGTCCATTGAGAGCAAACCTAAGGCGGGTCGATTGTCCAAAATGCAAAAAAGCACACGCGATGAAACGTGTGCTTTTTTTGGAAATTAGTGATCGCTATCTAAAGCGAAAACGCGGGAACTATGCAGCAGCTTCAGCCACGACTTTCGGGGCGAGCTCGGCAGCACCTTCAGCATATACGCTGACGAACTTGCCTTTGCGGCCCTTGTTCTCAAACTTAACGAATCCTTCGATCAGCGAGAACAGCGTGTCATCTTTGCCGATGCCGACGTTGTTGCCGGGCTTCCACTTGGTTCCGCGTTGACGTGCCAAGATGTTGCCGCCGAGAACGTGCTCGCCGCCAAATTTCTTAAGACCGAGCCGCTGTGCGTGTGAATCGCGGCCGTTTCTGGATGAACCTACACCTTTCTTATGTGCCATATTTCGATTTTGGTTTTCGGATCGCGGATCTTTGGTTAGAAAACGCCCAAAGCCCGAATCCTAAAACCGTACCTCACTAAATCTTTTCAATCTTAATTTCCGTAAAACCTTGACGGTGACCTTGCTTACGTTTGTACTGTTTGCGGCGTTTCTTTTTGAAAACGATGATCTTGTCAGCCTTTCCGTGAGCGACGACCGTAGCGTTGATCGTGGCATCGCCGCCGACCTTGGCATCTTTGCCTTCGCCAACCAGCAGAGCAGCAAGCTCAACCTTCTTACCGGCTTTCTCGTCGATCTTGGGTACGCGAAGCACCTGGCCGCTCTCGACCGCAAACTGCTTACCGCCTGTCTTAATAATTGCGTAACTCATTATAGTGTTAGCTCCTCGTCTGACCGGTGCAAAATAGCGCACAAGTCGAAAAACTCAAATTATACGGAATGCGGGGCCGAAGGTCAATGGCGAAATGGTATTTTGCCTGAAAATCGTCTGAGCGTCCCGAATGATCTGTCAGATCGACTCAAAACCGGCAGTTATACGACCGACGGATCCTTGACCACGGCGATAAACGGCAGGTTTCGATAGCGGCCGGCGGCGTCTAGTCCGTAACCGACGACGAACTTATTCGGAACGACAAAACCGGTGTAATCGATCTTAAGCTCGGTCTTGATACGCGGCTCCGGTTTATCCAGAAAGCTCGCGAGTTTGATCGAATTGGCACCGCGTGAGCCGAGAATGTCGATCAGTCGAGAAAGTGTCAGGCCGGTGTCGATGATATCCTCCACGACGAGCACATCCTTGCCGCGGATCGAATTACTGAGATCTTTGAGGATCTCAACGTCACCAGTCGAGGTCGTGCCATCCTTGTAACTCGAGACCGACATAAAATCGATAGATAGCGGCAGGTCGATGGCCCGCATCAGATCAGCGAGAAATACGCACGAGCCTTTCAGCACACCTACCAGCACAAGCTCGCGGCCGGCATATTCGCGTGATATCTGTTGGCCCAACTCGCGAACACGCTGCTGGATCACGTCGTGTGAAAACAAGACCTCGAGATTGTCGTTGGTGAATTCGGTAGATTCCATTTGAGTCGATTCGGCGGCCATAGTTTCCTCGCAAATTTGATTGAAAATGTAATACCAAATACTATTCAAACATAGGTTATTATTCAAGTTGTCTTCGACCTTAATGATTTTGTATGTCCGACCCCAATAAAGAAACCCGCGACCGTGTTCGGGAACTCGTAAAGCAGGTTCTTGCGACGGTTCCGGCCATAGATGAGCCAAAGTCCGCGGCCGAACATGTCGTCGAGCATGTAGTGGTCAATTCGCTTCAGGATAAGGTCGGAAAGGCATTTGACCGGGACGAGTCGGCCAAGACGCTGATAACGGAGGATGACCTCCGCGGGCTTGGGCCGGGTTCGCGTCTGCGGGTTGCCGCTGGTGCGAAGTTTACGGCACTTGCCCAGGACCTGGTCAGCGAACGCGGGATCGAAATTATATTCAAAGAATCCAGAAAAAACACTTCAAAAGTTCGATCTGCGGCGATCGGGTCAGACCACGGCGGTTTCAAGCTAAAAGAACAGATCAAAGACATGCTTACCGATCTTGGCGTTCAGGTCCGCGATTTCGGTACCGACAGTGAAGAGGCGGTAGATTATCCTGATTTCGCACATGCCGTTGCACGCTCGGTCAGCGGCCGGCAAGTCGACGTCGGGATCATAATTGACGGAGCCGGTATCGGCAGTGCTATGACTGCAAATAAGGTGCCGAATGTACGGGCGGCGGCGTGTTATTCTGTCGCACTTGCGCGAAACTCGCGTGAACATAATGGTGCCAATGTCCTGACCCTTGGTGCCGGACAAAACACATTGGAAGAGGCACGTCAGATCGTCGAAGCATTTATTTCAAGTGATATTGCCGAAGAGAGACACAAAAAGCGCGTGGGAAAGATCGATAATATCGATCGGCAATATCGCAGCTGAACGGAGCGTTAATTTTAAGATGCAGCAAAACGCTAACTACGAACTACTGATCGATCAGATCACCGATATGGTGCTGGCAAAGCTCAGCGGCGAGGAATATTGCCCGACGTTCTGCCATGCCGACGTTCAGCGGATAGTCGACGCGGGTGCCGAACGTATTGGCATCGTGCTCGGGTCAACGGCCACCGCTCACGACTGGGCAAGCCTGATCGATCACACACTTCTCAAGCCGGAGGCGTCTGAAAAGGACATCCGCAAATTGTGCGATGAGGCGGCACAGTTTGGATTTGCATCGGTGTGCGTTAATCCGGTCTGGGTGAAAAAGGCGGCGGGTTTTCTGAAGGGAAGCGGCGTGCCGGTCTGTACCGTGATCGGTTTCCCGCTCGGTGCGACGTTACCCGACGTAAAGGCGTATGAGGCCCGCAGAGCGATCTTTAACGGTGCGACCGAAGTCGATATGGTCATCAATGTCGGGGCTCTCAAATCGGGTGATGACTGTGCGGTCGAGGACGACATCCGTGCCGTGGTCGAAGCCGCGCACGAAAATCACATCCTTTGCAAGGTGATCATCGAGACGGCACTTTTAACGGACGACGAAAAGGTTCGTGCGTGTCTTGCTTCAAAGAACGCCGGAGCCGACTTCGTAAAGACATCTACCGGATTTGCCAAGGGCGGTGCGACAGTCAATGACGTCGCGTTGATGCGGCGGACAGTGGGCAAGGATTTGGGTGTGAAAGCCTCGGGCGGCGTTAAGGGTATCGAAGACGCTCGTGCTATGTTCGCGGCCGGTGCGACCCGGATCGGAGCTTCGGTGGGAGTCAAGATCGCCCAGGAAGCAAGCGGAATGAAGGTCGACGCTCCGGCCGCCGGATATTAATTCGCCACGAAATTGTAAACGATAAATCCGGACGCAGCGACCGGCTTGCCCTGGATCACGACCGTCCTAAAGGTTGAACGCCTGACAGCATCCACTGCGGCATTTCTCAGGGTTTTGGGGCCGTCTGTAGCTTGTGCCGATGTGACCTTTCCGTTTATATCCAACGATATCTGAACCGTTACTTTCCCCTGGACACCCATGCGCTTGTCGATGGCCGAATAGATCGGTATCGAAAGATTTTCGGCAAATGAATTTAGGGCCCCAACTGGAACGACCCGCGGTTCGGAGGCCGCTTCGGCCTTTGCTGCCTCCAATTCAAGTCTTTTCTTTTCAGTCAGAGCCTGAGCGTCCCTGATCCGGATGGCTTGTTTGACCGCTTGTTCGTTAGCCGGATCGGCCTTTGCCGCCCGATCGAATAATGCAAGGGCCTTTTCGGTGTTTCCTGATCTTTCCCAAAGGACTGCACGGTCGAAGAGCACCAACGAATTAGTGGCATCGAGTTCAAGACTTCGGTCAAGATCGGCGGCGGCCTGTTCGAGCTTGTTCTGCTTCAAATACGCCGAGCCGCGATCGGCGAGGGTCTTAGCCTCGTCGGGTTTGAACTCGATCGCTTTGCTGAGATCTGCGATCGCGAGATCAAACTCGGAATTTGCGAGATATGCGCTTGCACGATTGCGGTAGAACGCAAAATCGGGCGGAGTTGGTGCCGGTTTTGCCGCGGTCGGGTCAACAGCGACTTTTTTTGGCTCAACCATCGCGGCAGTTTCCATACGCGGAGTCTTTTGACGTATCGCGTCGATCAGTTCGCTATAGGCACCAGTGCTGCCCAGCTCCTTCTCGATCTCAGGTGTAAGAGCAAAGGTGACGCCCCGCTGCTTTACCGCCTCAGCAAGGATACGGTTTTTTTCCTCGATCACCGCCTTCTTCGACCGCAATGCGATCAGGATGTCTGCCAGACTGAGCTGTTTAGACTGACCAATGACCATGATCGCCGATCCGCAGACCAAGCCTAAGCAAATCGCCGAAAACGTTTTTCCCACAATGCCGCGGCGCCGGGCCGCTGTGATACTTTTTTCTGACATTTTTCCCCTCCGACACCGCTCTCATGGCGGTGCCTCAAATTTCACTAGTTATCGCTGATCAGGTCGTCGACCGTGACAGTTTTCTTCTTTTTGGGCTCGGGCTTGGGGTCCGTAGTTTCGGCAGCCTTCTTAGGCTGTCTGGTATCGGCAACCGCGATTCGCTCGGGCTTGGCGGTCTGTTGCGGTTTGTCGCCAGCTGGCTGTTGAATTGCGGGTAGCTGCGTTTCTATACTTGTCGACTTTTCCGGCTCGGCCGCAACGACGGGCTGCGAGATCGTTGGTGGTTCGGGCCTCGGCTCAGACATTACCGTTGCCTGCGGAGCAGGTTCGACAACATTTCCTGAAGTCTGCGTCATCATGTAGGTCACGACGGATCCCGCAAGAACAACGATCGCAATTATTCCGGCGAAAAGTGCGGTGTACGATCGGACCGGAACCATTTCAAACGAGGGCTCCAGCAACGGCCTCGCCGCCGGTTTCGGTACCCTTTCGACAGGTGTTTCGTAAATGATAGGAGCGTCAAGGATGTCGGAGCGGGTCACCGCTGGTGGGGCCTTAGGTGAATATGCAATGGCCGTCGGCACGCGAATCGGTGCGGGCACGGGGGTCGGCCTTTGTTCCGGGACAACGGATTTCGGCGATTCGATGCTTGGCGCGGTCCCGGGAGCGATCTCGATGATATCGGACCTTCTCGAAAATGCCCTGGGACCTGCCGCAACAGGCTCGGGCGGTAATTCAAGCAGATCGTGATCGTCCGCGATATTCCATGCCGGAGCTGCAGGCTTTAAGTTGCCAAGCACCGACCTCGCCTCGGCAAAACTCTCGAATCGATCTTCGCGCTTGATCTGCAATGCCCGGGCGAAAAAGTTGCTTAGTTCGAGTGAAAAGCCCGCTAGCTCGATCGACTTGATGAGTGAGTCCGCCGAGCCCTCGAGAAGTTCGATAGATCGCTCAAGTGCGTTCGGCGGAGTCTGACCCGATCCGATCCGAAAGAACATTGCCGCGATCGAATAGATATCTGACGTGAGGTCAGGCGGACTCTCGAGCCGTTCTAGCGATAAGTCGTTGTAAGTATTTGAGATCGCTTTTTGGGATGCGGCGTCAAGTTGCGGCCAGATCGACTCAAGCGGAAGATATGCTAGCTCCGCTCCATCTTCCGAATAGCTCTGCTGAGAAACAAACCGCTCTGATTCGCCCAAAAACAGAAGTCGCGTGCGCATCGTCGGGTCCATTCGAACCGAGGTCGGCGTGATCTCGATGTTGGAGATCATTGGGAAACGATTTCTGATCTCGTCGGCCAAGGTCAGCCAGGCATCGATCTCGACAGCGATGTTGATCTCATCGGCGGAACGACGGGCGAATGCAAGCGGCGAGGTAAGTTGGCCAATAGATTCCGTAACGACGTAGTGCCGATCGACCTCGACGAACTGTTCAGCAT
Source organism: Pyrinomonadaceae bacterium (assembly GCA_017983495.1). Taxonomy (GTDB): domain Bacteria; phylum Acidobacteriota; class Blastocatellia; order Pyrinomonadales; family Pyrinomonadaceae; genus OLB17. Next base: position 27,332 of record JAGOBH010000006.1, read on the forward strand.
AGCGAACGAGGCGGTCGTTTGAAATTAACTTTGCCAGATTGAAATTCTGTTCGAAGCGGCGAGCTTGAGCTTCGCGTTCGGCGACCGTAAGTACTCGGGTCGTCGCAAGCGGAGTTTCGGCTATGACCACGTTTGCCGCTCGAAGATTGTCGAAAGCATCGTAAACTATTGAAGTACCAATGGTTCCGAATTTTCGAATGATGCGGTATCGGCCCTTTTGAATAATTGAATCTGAAGAGAGCATTTAGATTTACCTGCCAGGGGGAGAATTTCCCAACAACCATTATACCAAGAGTTGTTAAAATGTGAAGAGAAATGTTTGGCATTGTTTAATCTAAATTGTTGTGTAATTGGACGATTGCGATGGGCCTTGCCTTCAGAGTGAAACCTTTACTCAGAACTGTGCGAAAATATTGTTCGAGCGGGAATTATATGCAAAACGATATTAAGCCAAGTGAGATCACAAGCGAAAGCAATTATCTCAACCGCCGCAACTTCATCAAGGCCGGGGTTGCGGCCGGCAGTATTGCCGTCACCACATCGGCGTTTCGATACTTCAGCCCGGCCGCAGGCGTTTCGGCACCGACACCGGAGATCGGTGAGATCAAACGCTCTGCCCCGCCGGCAACGGATCTGAAGCCGAACACTTTTGAGGAGATAACCAATTACAACAATTACTATGAGTTCTCAACCAGTAAGTCAGCCGTCGCCGCAAAGGCGGAGGCACTGGTGACTCGTCCATGGACGGTCGAGGTTGGCGGGCTAGTCCAGAAGCCACAAACCTTCGATATCGAGGAACTGTTGAAATTTGATCAGGAAGAGCGAATATATCGATTTCGCTGTGTTGAGGCATGGTCGATGGTGATCCCGTGGGTTGGATTTCCGCTAAAGAAGTTGCTTGACGCGGTTGAACCGCTTGGAACGGCAAAATATGTAGCGTTTCAGACGAAATATGATCCGATCCGGATGCAGTCATCGTTTTCCGCAGGTATCGATTTTCCTTATGTTGAGGGTTTGAGGCTCGATGAGGCTTCGCATCCGTTGACACTCATGGCGACCGGTCTATATGGCAAGCAAATGCCAAATCAGAATGGAGCGCCGATCAGATTGGTGGTGCCGTGGAAGTACGGATTTAAGAGCATCAAATCGATTGTCAAGATAATGCTGACCGACCGTGAACCGCCGACGACATGGAACATTGTGGCGCCTGAAGAATACGGCTTTTATTCAAACGTAAATCCTGACGTTCGCCATCCACGCTGGTCACAGGCTACCGAGCGACGGATCGGTGAACTCGGCACCGTGCCGACACTGCCATTCAACGGCTACGCCGACCAAGTTGCCGGAATGTACGAAGGCATGGACCTTAAAAAGTACTTTTAATGAACGACGTAAAATTCTATAAAACGATCGTCTGGATCAACAGCCTTATTCCTCTGGCAATAATCGCCTGGGACGCGTGGAACCAGCGGCTGGGGGCAAATCCGGTCGAGTATTTTCTGCGGACGACCGGCGTTTTGACGCTCGTGTTTGTCCTGATCACGTTGGTCGTCACGCCTCTTAGAAAGCTGTTTGGCTGGAATCAGTTGATCAAATACCGCCGGGTTTTGGGGCTCTTCGCGTTCTTTTACGGAGTGATGCACCTATCGACCTACCTGATATTTGACCGTAGTCTCGATCTGCCGGGAGTTGTGAATGATGTCATTCAACGGCCGTTCATCGCTCTGGGAATGACGGGACTCATCTTGATGGTGCCGCTTGCCGTTACGTCGACCAACAAGATGATAAAGCGGCTCGGCGGCAAACGTTGGGCTCGCCTGCACAAGCTGATCTACCTAACGGCGATCGCCGGGGTCATTCATTTTTGGATGATAGTTAAGTCGGATGTTTTTTATCCGCTGGTATTCGCGGTTGTGCTGACGCTGCTGTTTGCGGTCCGTGCCGTCTATTCGATCAAGGCCAAAAGGCCGAAGGTTGCAGGATCTTAGCCGGCCGCGACCGCAGCGGGAATGCTGTTGTCATCGGTGGTCCTTTTCCCGGTGAACAGCTTTGATTCCCAGGTCTGACGCAGTCGAAGCGAATATCGCTCCACCAAATGGTACGAGATCATACTCATGATGGCGATGCCGGCGATATTGTATGGAAATTGTGTGAACCATATTCCGGATGTCGGATCCAGAAACGGCTGCTGCCAGAGATAGATCGAATAGCTCATCATACCGAGCTTTACCATTACCGCGGAATTTAGAAATCTTCCAACTGCCGTGTCGTAATTTGTTACGGCCCAGTCGATGAAAAGTGCGGCTGAGATGTTGATAAAGGTAAAGCTGAAGCCCAGCAATATGTGCGGATGATCTTGCTGTATGTTTGCGAGAAAGATCAGCGGAAGCAATAGAAAAACCCACGGCCGGCCGAGGAATCGCAGATAGAGCTTGCTGGTATGAAGTGCCGTTCTGAATAGCGTCAGCAGACAGCCGATCGCAAGAGCGTCAGTGTTTGCGTGAAACCCCTTGATAACCCAGACCTGTTCGGCTCCCGACAAATGAAAATCAACGATCCTGAGCACCGGCAATATCAGCACGATCAGGATCAGCATCAACTTTGCACGGGCGATCCCTAGTAGAAGCAATAGACCCGGCAAGATCAGGTAGAACTGCTCTTCGACCGCAAGCGACCAGGTGTGGCCAAGAAGCCAGTTATTCGGATGTATGTAGTCGGTCAGGTACGCCGCCGCGAAAAGGAGCGACGAGCCCGGTATTTCGGTCAAGCCAAGCAGTACTGCAAGCGAAACGACAATGAGATAGAAGTAGTAAGGCGGAAAGATCCTAAGAGTGCGGCGAAAGTAGAACTTGAGCAGGTTGACCGACGAAGTTCGCTCGATCTCGCGAACAAGCAGCCCGGTTATGAGAAAACCCGAAATTACAAAGAAAACACGGACACCCAGGTTGCCCAAATTTCCGTAGGAACCGAACCCATACAGGTGCAACGAATGGCCGATCAGCACAAGTGCGATCGAGATCGTGCGCAGGCCGTCGAGTGATGGTATTCGGATCTGGGTACGTTCCATAGTCATCGGGGATGAACTAGGAAAGTGATAATCGACCCGAAAATCAGAAATTTTGAATGAATTAACGCTTTGGTGAGCCAAGCCGCCCTAAACCGGATTGTTGATGGAGTTTGCGACGATGATCTTCGCCGGTGATCACGACGGTCTGACACATTTCGTAAATACGAGAGCGGGCACGGACACCGATGCGGTCTTCCAACGTCTCTTCGCGATCCGTCGGCCGCTCGTCAAGGTAGTTTGTGGTGAAAATGGTGAACTTCTTTTCGTTGTAGCGCGAGTTAATAATGTGCGACAGTGTGTCGCGGACCCAGTCGGTCGGCTTTGAGGCTCCCAACTCATCGAGGACCAAAATGTCAGCGTTCAACACGGGCGAAAGTACCCCGAGTTCGGATGAGAACGTTTTCGGGTTATACGAATCCTGGATCTCTTTCAGGAGAGTGCCGAATTCGTAAAACAGACATGCGAAACCGCGTTCGGTCAGCCCCTTAAGAATTGAGACAGCAAGATGCGTCTTACCCACGCCTACCGTGCCTGAAAGAAGCAGCCCGCTATCGACTGCAGGAAACTGATTTGTGAAATCCTGTGCGATCCGGAGGGCGATCTTTTGCGATACGTTATCACCCGTTTTGTAGGTGTTGAAGTGACATTTTTCGTATCGTTTCGGTATCTGAGCCTTGGTGATCTGGTCGACATGAGTGTCACGTTTTCGGCAGACGCACCGCCGGGCACCTTTACCGGGAACGACCTCGAGACCGGTACCGAAACATATCTGACAAACGTCCATTTCAATGCCATCGCCCGTTGGCGGAGCGAGTGTGACCAGTTTGGGCACGGCCTTCAGGACATGGTCTTTCTTTTTATCTTGCGGCATTTTGAAGTAATTCCCGAGTCGGTAGATTGGATTATAGCACCGGCAATTTCCAATTCAAGTACGGGCTGGCGAACGTATGATATCATCTAAAAAAACAGTGGACTTATGGGATTGATACGCAGTTTGATGATAAAGTTTGGGATCGCCGACCTGAGCGGTGAGCGCACGCCGATCTCGGTGATGTTGCTTGATGACGACCAACGCCGGCACCGCTGGTTTGCGAAGCGTTTTGACGGCGATTTTCTCGATATAGCCGAAAACGTTGAAGACGCGAAGATATTTTTGGCAGAGAATAGTTATGACGCGGTCTTTCTCGATCACGATCTACTGCCGGAACATTACGAATCGAACGATCACGACGATTTTGACCAGACGGGTTACGCGGTAGCCGTGTGGCTCAACGAAAATCCGGAATTGCAGCGTGCGGCAACGATCATCGTCCACACGCGAAACGCTGACGCCGCTATACCGATGGTTCAGACGCTCAGAGAATCCGGCCGAAATGTTGAATACTGTGCCTTTCCGATGCTCGATCTAAAGATCAAGAATTATTGGAAACGGTAAGAACCGAAGCCTTCCAGTTTATTTTCTCCCGATCGAACTCAATCCGGCGATCAGCAATTGGGCGAGTTTACGGCTGCGATCAGCTATTTCGTCGCGGAGACCAAGTTCGCGTGTGCTAAGGCTGAAAGGCAGTAAAGAGTTTGTCGCAGTGAGCATCGAACGGGCGATGTCGTGAGGGTCGACGTCTTGGAAATCACCAGTTTTTATCCCTTCGGCGATCACCTGGGTAAAGATCCTTTCCTCTTCAGTAAAGTAACGCTTTCTGCGTTCGAGTAGCTTTGGCCGAAGTTGGGCAAGCAATTCATTCAGGCTCTGTGAGTAGTGCTGAACGCTGTCAAAGCGAAAAGTGACGCGTTCGACCAACATCCGTTCAAGACGTTCCGGAACAGTTCCGTTGGCATCCGCGATTATGCTCAATCTTGTTTTAAGCCGCTCAATTATCCGATCGACATGCGAGAGTGCGATCTCCTCTTTGCTTGAAAAGTGAAGATAGACGCTGCCTTTTCCGATACCGACCTCGCGAGCCAGATCATCGATCGTCATCTTTTTATACCCGTTTTTGGATAGCAGCCGATCGGTCGCATCGAGTATATCGTCGCGCGTAGTACCACTGTTTTTTGAATGGCTCATACTGAACGGGGTGACCGAATTCGAATTCAGGTCATTTTATTTAACCGAAACCGATATGTAAAGTTCGGGTATTGAAATGCCTTGAAACTGCCGTCAAAGCCCGGCAAGATCCCATTTTCTGATCACGTCGATTATTAGTGCGGCAACCTTATCCGTGACCTTTTTGTAGTAAATGTCTGCTTTGGCCTGATCGAATCGTGGCGAACCCTGGCCTTTTTGATACAGGCCGATCGATGAAGGGAAGGGGACCGCCGACCAGGTGCCGGGTGCAGGATAAGCGGTCGTCAAACCGTCTCTATATTTATCCTGATGAACGAGCGATGGATCTATCGCCTGAATAAATGCTGTCTCATTCCAGCCGGCATGGCCACCGTCTTCGCCAAAGACCTCTTTGGTCTCATCCGAGGCAAACGACCACCAGTTGATCACGAGTGTTCGTACCTTTTTCTCTGTTGCCACCTCAGCCGCAACTGCCTGCAGCACCGCGGTCTGGCCGCCGCCATGGCCGTTCATAATGATGATATTTCTAAACCCGTTCTTTACGAGGCCCTCCAGTATCTGCTTGACGAACGGCCTGTACGCCGCCTCGGTGATCTGAAACGCCCCCGGAAACGCCTCCATTGAGCCGGTGATTCCGTAAGGCAATGTCGGAGCTATCAATGCGTTTGTCCGGCGTGCGATGGTTTTGGCCATCGCAAACGGAGCGGTGTTATCGGCACCGTTATTAATTACTCCGTGGGGCTCGAGCGTTCCTGTCGGCAGGATGACCGTCGTTATTTTCGAAGGGACCATGTCGCGGAATTCCATCCAATTGATCCGTTCCATTTCACGCGTCGATACAATGTCTCTGTCTTGAGCGATCATCGCTGTCGAAAACGCGACAAGAAGTAAACCAATGGCAAAAAGTCTATTCATAAATACCACTCCTATTTTTTGGTTAGGGCACATGGAGCACTGCTCGAAAACCGGTCAACGCAGAAACTCTAGCTACAATCCTTTGTCCAAGTACTTTCGCCCTCGCAGTTTTTCCGGTAAAAGATCGCCTTCCGGGTCATTACCTTCATCTTTGCCGTAACCGAGTTCTTTCATCAGTTTCGTCGGGGCGTTTCTTATCTTCATTGGAACAGGGAGGTTGCCGAATTTCTTTGCGTCTTCCATTGCCGCTCCGATCGCGTTCGTCGTCGAACGGTCTTTCGCCGCGCGAGCTAAGAAAGCGACGCCGTGAGCCAGATTATGAATGCACTCGGGCATGCCGATAGTCGTGACGGCCTGAAATACAGCATTGGCGACAACCAAAGCTGTCGGTTGAGCAATGCCGATGTCCTCGCTTGCAAAGATGACCATGCGGCGGGCGATGAATTTCGGGTCCTCGCCGGATTCCAGCATGCGGGCGAGGTAATACAACGCCGCATCGGGTCTGCTCGCCCTCATTGATTTGATAAAAGCCGAGATGATGTTGTAATGCTCTTCGCCCTTTTTGTCGTACCGAAGAAATTTGGATTGGAGCGTTTCCTTAAGCGTCTCGAGCGTGATGCGATCATAAAGCCGCGACGTATTCTCGATCATCGTGATCGCTTGTCGGGCATCACCATTAGCCATCTCGATCAGCCATTCTTTCGACTCCGCGTCGAGTTCGAAGCCCGTTCGGTCGATGATCGCGGACATATCGTCGGCCGTCAGCTCGTTCAGAACAAACACTCGCATCCGCGACAACAACGCCGGAATGACCTCAAAACTCGGGTTCTCGGTCGTTGCCCCGATCAGAACAAGTTCGCCGTTCTCAACATACGGAAGTAGAAAGTCCTGCTGGGCTTTATTGAACCTGTGGATCTCGTCGAGAAAGAGCACACGCGGACGTCCGTCGATCGACGGAGTCTTTACGATCTGCCGAATATCCTCTTTTCCCGCCGAAACGGCGGACAATTCGTAAAACAGGGCGTTGATCGCATTGGCGTAGATACGTGCGAGAGTGGTCTTACCTGTTCCCGGAGTGCCCCAGAGGATGAACGAAAAAATGTGCCCCTGCTCGATCGCAAGCCTGAGCGGTTTGTCAGGACCCACCAGGTGCGTCTGGCCGCAATAGTCGACGAGTGTTGCGGGTCTAATCTGGTTAGCAAGAGGTTGCATATTTTGACGTAACCCCATTGTATCCCAGATCAGGCAAGCTGACTCCAGGTCACAAATGCACTATTGTCAAAAATGCACTTATCCCCAGCGATTCTGAGATCAAACTTAATTACCTTTTATCTTGAATGCGTATCCGAACGAGATGACCAGGTTCCCCGTTCGGCTCTTTCCGTCATTGATCGTGTCCTTTTGCAATGTCGTAAGGCCGTAAGACCCTCTCGCGTCGATAAAGAAGTAGTTGCCGTTAGCCGGAAATGTAATGCCGCCGCCACCCGTGATGCCGAAGTTGAAACGATTGAGATCGTCAGTCACGTCGGTCTTTGCGTCAAAGGGTATCACCGGAAAAGGTGTTCCGGCGGGCGGCAGTAGCAGCGGCGTGCGATTCTTGTCTACGTATATCGTACTCGACCCCTTCGTGATCGTGGTCGCTTTCATAAGAAACCCAAAATAGGGCCCCGCGTTCACGTAATAGCCGACCTTTTTACCCTTTTTGAAACTGTACTTCGCCAACACCGGCACCTCAAGGTAATCGAGCTTTGCCGTGTTCTTGAAGTCAGCAAAAAAATACCGCCCCGGCGGCAAGGTCGGTAATCCCGGGATAGCCGCTGTGATCGGCTGAACGCCATTTCGTTTGCCTCCCTGGCTGGCGTAATCTAGTCCGGCCTGGATCGAGAAGTGACGGGTTAGTCCAACATCAACGAAGCCGCCAAAATTTGGTGCGATGCGTGACTTGTAGTCTTTTGTTATCTCCTGATCGCTGCTCCCGAGAATATTTGGGAGACTAACGCCTACCTTTACGCCGACATGGGTTTCTTTCTCTGTCGATTGTGCGAAAGTAGAAACAGAAACGGGAAATAACGACATTAAAAGAGCGAAAGTCCGTAAAGCACGGAACCGAGAAAAGGACATTCAAATTTCCTCCAAAGTTAGATGATTGTCAGATAGCACCGACCCGAAAATAAGCCGGAGATCAATTTTGAAAAATATTGCGCGATATTTGGCTCGATGCAAGTTGGGAAACGCCGAATCGGCAGAAATTAGAAAAGGCCGCATCGGAAATGCAGCCTTTAGAAAGGAGTTTGGTGGCCAGAGACGGGGTCGAACCGCCGACACGCGGATTTTCAATCCGCTGCTCTACCAACTGAGCTATCTGGCCAAGCGTTCGACATTGAATCGAACACGAATTTGTAAGTGTAAATAAGCCCTGTGGGTATGTCAAATCATATGCTTGAGTTCGAGGTAAAAGCGTCCTCGTTCGTACGGGGTGTGCGGTACAAAGGTATTGACAAAACCGCCCCGCAATTTATAATCTTCACTTAGCAACCTGTTGCCAAGCTTGGTTGCTGATTCGTTTGATACCTGCCTGTGCCGGTTTGAACGCCGTCGCTGCCCCCCGGGGACGCAACCTTCAAGCCGGCACTGCTATTTTCGGGATCACAAAGCAATAAATTATGACCAAATTATTATCATTGGCGATCTTTCTTACGACCGCTGCGTTATCGGTTGGCTGCGGCGGCGGAGCCCCTGCAAATGCCAACACCAATTCAAATTCAGCCGTGAACGGGATCGGAACCGGCCCGGTCAAACTCGATCCGGCAAATATGCCTGAAGGAATCAACCCGCAGCCTATTCAGCCATCAGCCAACACGACTCCGGGAATACCGGCGACAAATACCGTTTTGCCGAAAGGCGGCACGCCAACCCCGGGGATACCGAGTCCCGAGGAGCTCAAACGCGGAATCAAACCGGGCGTGACGCCAACGCCGGGAATACCAAGCCCCGCGGAATTGAAAAAGATGATGCAGGGCAAGCCCGCAACCTCGATGCCGACGCCGGACCCGTCGGCCGACACACCGATGATGAAGAGCTCGAACAAGCTGCCGAAAAAGCCGCAGTAGTTCTAAAAGATCAGGCAAAAACGAAAAAAAATGAAGCTGTCCCGAATTTAGATTCAGGACAGCTTTTTCAAATTCCGATCTTCCGAGCGTGCAGGTCGCCTATGCCGAGGCGGTATCGGCCTTAGCGAATCCAAGCTCGACCTTGACGTCCGATTCGATGCGTTCGAGCAATTCCTCATTCCCCTTGAGCAGGTTCTTGACGTTATCGCGGCCCTGGCCGAGACGCTCGCCCTTATAGGAAAACCACGAACCGCTCTTCTCTACGATATTGTGATTCACCGCGAGATCCAGCAGATCGCCTTCGCGTGAGATGCCCTCACCGTACATGATGTCGAATTCGGATTCGCGGAAAGGCGGGGCACACTTGTTCTTGACCACCTTGACTCGAGTGCGGTTGCCAACTACCTTGTCGCCGTCCTTGATCGCTCCGATTCGGCGAATGTCGAGCCGCAGGCTGGCGTAGAATTTCAGTGCCTTGCCGCCGGTGGTCGTCTCCGGAGAACCGAAAAACACACCGATCTTTTCGCGAAGCTGATTGATAAAGATAAAACATGTGTGCGAACTCGAAACGATCGCCGTGATCTTTCTGAGTGCCTGCGACATCAGACGGGCTTGCAGGCCGGGCAGGGAATCGCCCATTTCACCATCTAACTCAGCACGCGGAACAAGTGCAGCCACCGAGTCGATGACGATCACGTCCACGCTATTCGATCTGATCAGCGTTTCAGCGATCTCGAGAGCCTGTTCGCCGGAATCCGGCTGCGAGATGAGCATGTCGTCAATATTGACGCCGAGTTTGGTTGCATATTCCGGATCCATCGCGTGTTCGGCGTCAATGTACGCACAGACGCCGCCCGATTTTTGAGCGGAGGCGACGACCGTCAACGCCAGGGTCGTCTTGCCCGAGCTTTCAGGCCCGTAAACCTCGATGATCCGGCCGCGCGGAAAACCGCCCACGCCTATCGCCGCGTCCAGGCTAAGGCAGTTGGTCGAGATCGCCCCGATATCCTCGATCGGCCGTTCGCCGAGACGCATGATCGAACCCTTTCCAAACTTCTTCTCGATCTGAGCTAACGCAGACTCGATCGCTTTTCCTTTATCCAAGCTCATTTTACTAATTCTCCTGAGTTGACCCGTCCAAGTTAATCGCCGGCACTTAACGCCGACAAGAGAGAGCCTAACATAAACTGAGCGGGCGTGCAATAGCGTTGCACTAGTGCAACACAAGCGTACCCCATTCAGAAAATTATGCCGACCGAAAACACAAACTAACCAGAATGTCGGCAAGTTTAAATCACAAAACTCAGAATTTCAAGAGCCGGACTTTCGTTTGCCGAGGACAACTCGTCCGTCTTAATTGACATTGAAATGCGTGGTGTTAAAATCTCGTTTTGTTCGGCATTTGGGGTGGGTCCGTTAGTGGTAAATATATGAGCGATTCACAGGAACAGGCAAAGAGACGAGTTGGGGTTGAGGTTTCCAAGACCGCGTTGATCGCCGTTTGCTTAAACGAAAGCGGTGTCATCACCGGTACGCAGGAATTGGCGGTCGATTTTCGCGAGCCCTCTTCACAGCAATTGGTTTCTTTTATCGAGGGGCTCAAGGCTAGTTTTGGGTCGTTTGAGAATGTCGGTATTGCGGTCCCCGGCCTCGTCGCTCACGGGAGCAAATCGGTCGCTTTCTCAGCTCACATTCCTGAACATTCCGGCATCGACCTGGCAAGTAAGATCGAAGCAGCGACCGGCGTCCGTGCATACATTGAAAACGACGCAAATGCCGCCGTTTATGGCGAGTATCGATTAGGTGCCGGTCATGGATGCAAGAACTTGTTCTTTGCTACGCTGGGTGCGGGTGTTGGCGGTGCGTTTATTTTTGATGGCCAGATCTGGCGGGGATCCGCAGGGTTCGCCGGCGAATTCGGTTACATTCCGATCAATTCCGAGGGGATGCGTCTCGAGGAGGTAGCATCGTCGGCCAACATTATTCGACGCACGCGCAGTCGGTTTCACCAGGATAATACATCGTCTTTGGTCGATCTCGATGAAACGTTGATGACGATCCACGATATTGTTACTGCCGCAGAAGCCGGTGATGATTTTGCAAGGTTGATGTTAGAGCGAACCGGGACATATGTCGGAACCGGCGTTGCCAGTGTTATTAATTTACTTAATATTGAGAAGATCATTGTTGGCGGCGAGGTCATGGGGACTCAGCACATTGTTCTCGATGCGATAATCGCGAGAGCCCGTGATCTGTCTTTCGGGCCGTCGTTTGCTTCGACCGAAATACTTGCAAGCGAACTTGGTCGACACGCATCGGCGGCAGGTGCGGCATTGCTTGCCGCTGAATCAGCTTAGGAAAAGTAAAATAAGGCAAATACGCACCAGTTGTTAGCCTTATCAGTGAATCTTATTTCGTGAAAAATTGCACAAGGTCGTGAATCCCTGTAATTTTGTCGTTTATGAGATTTGCGGATTTACTAACTTTTAGTAAAATCAGAGGCAGTTTTACGGTTCGCATTCTTAAAACATAACTGAATTCGCGATTTCCGCTTAGTTTTCGAAGGAAAACTGGGAGTCGGTGAAGTTTTATTTTCGCATTACACCGTTCGCAAGAGACTTTTCAAATGGCACAGATTTTTAACAAGAGTGCAAATAATATCGCCAAGATCAGCATGATCATGGCGGTCGTATTAGCAGGCACGGCGTTCTTTGCTTACACACAGATCGCCCGTTCGTCGTATCTCACGGGCCGCTATCTGGAAAAGCAGCAGCCGGTTCAGTTCAGTCATAAGCATCACGTTGGCGACGACGGCATTGATTGCCGGTATTGCCATACATCGGTCGAGACGACGGCGTCGGCCGGTATGCCGCCGACCCAGACGTGTATGAACTGTCACAGCCAGATCTGGGCGGACAGCCCATATCTCGAGCCCGTGCGAGCTAGCTTCCGTGATAATAAACCGATCGAATGGGAACGCGTTCATGACCTGCCTGAATACTCATATTTCAACCACAGTATTCACGTCGCCAAAGGCGTAGGCTGTTCGACATGCCACGGCCAGATCGACAATATGCCGGCGGTTTACCAGGAAAATACGCTGCAGATGGAGTGGTGCTTAGCATGTCATCGTGCACCTGAGAATTTTATTCGTCCGAAATCAGAGATCTATAACATGCAGTGGCAGGACGGAGACCTCGATGCGGCTGAACGCACGAAACTCAAAGCCGATTACAAGATACGCAGTAAAGAGATGATGACGAGTTGCTCTACCTGTCACCGGTAAAGCCAGCAAATAGAGGAATTAGAAGAAACATGCCCAGTCCGGAAAGCAAAAACACCTTTGCATCGTTAAGAGACAGTATTCTGGCTCAGAACGGTAAAGAATATTGGCGCAGTATCGAAGAGCATGCTGATACACCCGAGTTCAAAGAGTTCATCTCGCAGGAATACCCGCACGAGATCGAAGAATGGGACAATAGTCTCAGTCGACGCAATTTCGTCAAGGTCATGGGAGCTTCGCTGGCCCTGGCCGGACTCAGCGGCTGCGTCATCCAGCCCCCGGAAAAGATCGTCGCAAACGTTCGCGAAGTAGAGGGCAATCTGCCCGGCAAGCCTAAGTTCTTTGCCACCGCGATGTCACTTGGCGGTGTTTCGACCGGATTACTTGCCAAAGCTTACGAACATCGTCCTGTAAAGGTCGAAGGAAACCCCGATCATCCCGGCAGCCGCGGCGGAACCGACGTTTTGACCCAGGCTTCGGTCCTGGGCATGTACGACCCGGATCGTTCGCAAGAGATTACGTTCCGCGGCAGCCCGAAAAACTGGGAAGCCTTTATTGCCGAGATGCGGATCGCGATCGAGGACAACCGCAAGGACGGCGGTGCGGGCATCAGATTTTTGACCGAAACGGTTACGTCGCCAACATTGATCGACCAGTTTGCAAAGCTCAAGGCTGAATTGCCGGGTGCTAAATGGGTTCAGTATGAGCCGATCAACACTGACAATGCGATGGCCGGGGCTAAGTTGGCCTTTGGCTCGCCGGTACAGTCGATCTACAAGTACGATAAGGCGGAACGAATATTGTCGCTCGACGCGGATATATTCTCAGGGTTCAACGTCGCTTACATCAAAGATTTTGCCAAGGGCCGCGCGTTTAACGAAGAAAAGAAAGAGATCAACCGACTCTATTCGATCGAAACGACCGTAAGCCTGACCGGTGCGAAAGCCGACCACAGACTCGCAGTTAAGCCGAGCCAGATGGCAGAGATCGCCAAAGCGGTGGCCAAGGCTGTCGGCGTTGCCGGTGCAACGTCTACCTACACTGACAACGCGAATTGGATCGCGGCAATGGCCAAAGATCTGATGGAACACAAAGGCAAGTCGCTGGTCGTCGCCGGCGATAACCAGTCGCCTGTCGTTCATGCTCTCGCACATGCGATGAATGCGGCGCTTGGAAATGCCGGACAGACGGTCGTTTATACCGACCCGATGTCGCCGGGAACCGAACGGACACAGGTTGAGCAGTTTCGCGAATTGATCGGGGATATCGACGCAGGCCGCGTCAAGATGATCGTCATTCTCGGCGGCAACCCCGTTTACAATGCCCCGTCGGACCTCAAACTCACTCCTGTGCGGATGAACAAGATCGCGACACGGGTTCATCTCGGGCTGTATCAGGACGAGACGGCGGAATATTGCCATTGGCATGTCGCCGAAAAACACTATTTCGAAGGTTGGAGCGACGGACGTGCCTATGACGGAACCGCGTCGATCATCCAGCCGATCATTGCCCCGCTATACGATGGCAAGAACGCACACGAAGTCGTTCAGCTTTTCTTCAAAGAGAACTTCGATAAAAAGGACTACGACATCGTTAAGGCATACTGGCAGGCGCAGAATATTACTGCGGCAGCTGCCGTAAAGCCTGCCGAACCCGCAAAAACGGAAGCCAAAGCGGAACCGAAGACCGATGCAAAATCGGCAACGCCGGTTGATGAAGTCGCCAAAAAGGAAGCACCGAAAGCGGTTTCACCGGCACCGGCTGCGGCGCCTGTGGCGGCTACGTCTCCGAAATCGTTTGACGATAACTGGAGTAAAGCCATACACGATGGATTTATTCCTAATACGGCTGCGGCTGCCAAATCAGTCACGGTAACCACTGCATTCTTGTCTCAGCCGGAAGCGAAGCCGACCGGTTCGGGAACTGTCGAGATTACGATCCTGCCGGATCCATGTGTTTATGATGGCCGGTTCGTCAATAACGGATGGCTGCAGGAATTACCGAACCCGCTGAATAAGATCACGTGGGATAACGTCGCTTTGGTTAGTCCAAAGACCGCCGCGAAATTGGGCATCAATACGGGCAACGATGCTCGCGAATTCGTCGGTGGTGCTCAGGGAACCAGTTTTATCAACACCAAGGGCGGCAACCAATTCTCGGATCTGTTCACGGTGAAGTATCAGGGTGCTGACATCTCAAAGCCCGTGCCGATGTGGATCACGCCCGGCCAGCCGGACGACGTGATCACACTCTTCATGGGATACGGACGGACGCGTGCCGGGAAGGTCGGGACCGGAATCGGTTACAGTGCATTCGACGTTCGCCGTTCGGATGCGATGAATTACGGTTTTGGCGAGATCGTTGCTCGTGCAGGCGAGACCACGACGATCGCTTCGACTCAGATCCACTTCAACATGGAAGGCCGCGATCTGCTCCGCATGTGGGACCTCGACGCCTTTGAGGCCGACCCGGAAATGGGCCATCAGCACAACGAGTACGACAAATCGATGTACCCGTATGAGCAGCACACACAGGTTTATGACCAGAACACGAAATGGGCGATGTCAATCGACCTCAATTCATGTGTCGGTTGTAATGCATGTGTGGTCGCGTGCCAGGCTGAGAACAACATCCCGGTCGTCGGTAAAGAGCAGGTAAATCGCAGCCGCGAAATGCACTGGCTGCGAATTGATGCTTATTTTGGCGGTGGCGATATCAACGATCCGGATGGACCGTATTTCCAGCCGGTTCTTTGCATGCAATGCGAACAGGCTCCGTGCGAGGTTGTTTGCCCGGTTCACGCCACAGTTCATAGTGCCGAAGGCTTGAACGACATGGTCTATAACCGCTGCGTCGGAACGCGTTATTGTTCAAATAACTGCCCGTACAAGGTTCGTCGATTCAACTTCCTGCTCTATCAGGATTGGAACACGCCGCAGTACAAGCTGATGCGTAACCCTGAAGTATCGATCCGCAGCCGTGGTGTGATGGAAAAATGTACGTACTGTACGCAGCGTATTGCAGCGGCTCGCATTGAATCGCAAAAAGACGGTGCGAGAAAGATCCGCGACGGCGAAGTGATCACCGCGTGTCAATCGGCATGCCCGACGGATGCCATCATTTTTGGCGATATGGGCGACCCGGAAAGCATGGTCTCCAAGGCCAAGAAGGATCACAGAAATTACACGCTGCTGAACGAACTCAACACCCAGCCGCGGACGACCTATATGGCCGGCCTTAAGAACCAGAATAAGGAAATGCCTGATTATAGGGCTACGGAAAAGAGGGCGAAGCCAGCGAAGAAAGCGGAAACCACAGCACCGGGAGGCGAGGCACACTAGCAGCTTTTCGGTTCATCTGAATCGCGACAAGTTTGGCGAATAAGGATGACACGGGCGACACCGTTCAGCCGTGCGAGTTAGAAAAATATGCAGGACAATAAGGACCTACAAGAGAAACTGCACCCGGCGATGGTCGAGGGCGACCATACGTTTGCAAGTGTTACTGACAAGATCAGCGACATTACGCTTAAAAGGCGTACGCCGTTCGGTTGGTTCATAGGCTTTGGCATCGCATTCATGGTTGCCCAGTTGCTGATGTTCTCGGTTATTTGGCTGCTTGCAAATGGTATCGGCGTCTGGGGAAATAACCAGCCGGTAGGTTGGGCATTCGATATTATCAACTTTGTTTGGTGGATCGGTATCGGTCACGCCGGAACGTTGATCTCCGCCATTTTGCTTCTGTTGAATCAAAAGTGGCGAACATCTATCAATAGATTTGCCGAGGCAATGACGCTATTCGCCGTGGCCTGCGCCGCGATGTTTCCTTTGCTGCATACCGGCCGACCTTGGCTTGCGGCATATTGGCTATTCCCGTATCCGAACACAATGGGCATCTGGCCGCAGTTCCGTTCGCCGCTGATCTGGGACGTATTTGCGGTCTCGACATATGCTACGGTTTCAGCCTTGTTCTGGTACGTTGGCCTGATCCCCGATTTCGCGACATTGCGTGATAGGGCTAAGAATCCTTATTTCAGATTTATATACGCAGCTCTTTCATGGGGCTGGCGCGGCTCCGCAAGGCACTGGCATCGTTACGAGATCACGTATCTCATCCTGGCCGGCCTTTCGACGCCGCTCGTGCTTTCGGTACACTCGATCGTTTCGTTCGACTTCTCGGTTTCGCAGGTTCCGGGCTGGCACGCCACGATCTTCCCGCCGTACTTTGTTGCGGGAGCCGTGTTCGCCGGATTTGCGATGGTGCTGATCCTCTGTATCCCGCTTCGTCGCTGGTACAGAATGGAAGATTTCATTACCAAGACGCACTTGATCTTTATGTCAAAGGTCATGCTTGCAACGGGATTGATCGTCTGTTACGGCTACGCGATGGAAGCGTTTTTTGGCTGGTACAGTGCGTCAGAGTATGAAGTGTTCATGATCAAGAACCGAATATGGGAAGGCCCGTATTGGTGGTCATATTGGCTTCTGATCCTCTGTAACGGACTTTCGATCCAGTTGCTGTGGTTCAAGCGATTCCGCGAAAGCGAGTTTTGGCTGTTCACGATCTCGATCATTGTCAGCGTGGGTATGTGGCTTGAGCGTTTCGTCATTATCGTTACCAGCTTGCACCGCGACTTTCTTCCGTCCAGTTGGGCGATGTATTCGCCGACGATGTTTGACTGGTCGATGTTCATCGGCACTATCGGCTTTTTCTTCACGCTGCTGTTCCTGTTTGTTCGGTTCGTTCCGATCATCTCGATCTTCGAGGTCAGGACATTACTCCCTGAGGCGAATGTTCACGGACATCATCAGGATTTTGAAGAGAATGTTATCGAGGTTGAATACACCTACGATCGTACGGATCCGCCTAACGAATAAGTTTGGGCACTGAGTTTTTTGTTTTGTTTTGAGTAAGCGAATTTAGATATGGGCAACAACATATACGGAATTCTGGCAGAATTTGACACGGCGACCGACATGGTCGACGCCGCGACAAAAGTGCGTGACGCCGGTTATACCAAGACCGATGCGTTTTCGCCGTTTCCTCTGCACGAGATCGATGAAGCACTGGGGATCAAACGGAGTATCTTGCCGTATCTGATCTTTGCTGGCGGCGTTACCGGGCTGCTTTCGGGGCTTGGACTGGTTTATTTCGTCCACGTTATCGATTATCCGATAATCGTCGGCGGCCGTCCGCACTTCAGCTTGCCATCATTTATACCGCCGATGTACGAACTCACCATTCTGCTAGCCGCCGCCGTGGCTGTGTTTGGAATGCTGTTTCTTAATGGCTTGCCCTCTCCTTATCATCCGCTTTTCAACGTTCCCCGGTTTGCTCTGGCGACACGTGAGAAGTTCTTTTTGGTCATTGAAGCATCGGATCCGAATTACGAATACGAGAAGACTAAGAGTTTTATGGAAAGTCTGAATCCGCAGGAGGTCTTTGATGTACCTGAATAGAATTCAGCGGTCAATGGTAAGTGGTCACCGGCGAATTAGCCGGGCGAAGTTAGGCGGCCTGCTGGTCGTTGCCTTTGGCCTGCTCTCCTCCGCTTGCGGTGTGCGTTTTGATATGCAGGATCAACCGCGATACAAGGTTTATAAGAGGAGCGAGTTTTTCGCCGACAAACGTGCGTCACGTGACGCCCCTGAGGGGACGATCGCTCGCGGGCAGTTGCGGGACAACAAGGCTTTTTATACCGGCAAGATCGACAATCCTGACCTCAATGCCCCAGTTGCTTCGAGCGTGGGCCCGACTGGCAATACGATCGTAACGAGCTTTCCAAATGCAATTGACGAATTCCCGATCCCGGTTACGAAAGAACTGGTCGATCGCGGTCAGGAGCGTTACAACATTTACTGTAGTGTTTGCCATGGCCCGGTCGGAGTCGGCGACGGTATGATCGTTCGACGCGGCTTTGTTAAGCCGCCGACCTATCATGACGACAGACTGCGAAACGCTCCGGTCGGACACTTTTTTGACGTAATTTCGAATGGTTGGGGACGAATGAGCAGCTATGGAGCACAGATACAGCCGGCTGATCGGTGGGCGATCGTAGCCTATATCCGTGCACTCCAGTTGAGTCAAAATCCCAACGAGACACTGAAGATGAATAACAGCAACGAGTCGAACGCCTCGGCCCCCAAGGCAGCGGAACCGCAAAATGCCAACACGCATGGAGGTGGCAAATAGATGGCGGAACTCGAGAAATATTACGCTCCGGATATCGTCAATAAATGGCGAACCGTGGCCCTTGGAGTCGGCGGCATTGCCCTTATCATTTGGGCGATCGGCTGCTATTTCAATACTGAGCAGGCATTACGATCGTGGCTCCTGGGCTTTATTTTCTGGGGCGGTATCGGCCTCGGCAGCCTCGGCGTCCTGATGCTGCAGTACTTGACGGGCGGTGCGTGGGGCGTTGTTATCCGAAGAACGGTCGAGGCCGGTTCGCGGACACTGCCGCTGATCTTCCTGCTTTTCATTCCGCTTGCGATTGGTGTTTACACTCATCAGGTCTACGAATTTACGCATTTGCCGCCCGATGACCTTGTAATGAAGCATCGCGGTGTTTTCATGGCACCGTGGTTCTGGATCGTGCGTTCGGTCATTTATTTTGCTCTGTGGTACGTAATGGTCCACCTCCTGAATAAGTGGTCGGCACAGCAGGATAAGACAGACAACATAGTCGATTCTGAGCGTTTGCTTGAAAGGGCATCGCGATTTTCAGGACCGACGATGGTCATCTACGCACTCGTCGTCACGTTCGCCGTGGTGGACTGGGTGATGATGCTTGATCCGCACTGGTTCTCGACAATGTGGGGACTGCTGTTTGTCGCTGGCTGGGCTCTTAGCTGCTTCTGCTTCGTCGTTGCGATACTCGCAAATCTGGCGGACAAAGCTCCGATGAACGGCATACTCGGCAAACGCCATTTTCACGATCTTGGCAAACTGATGCTCGCCCTTGTGATGGTTTGGGCGTATTTCAACTTTTCGCAGTTCCTGATCATTTGGTCAGGTAACCTGCCCGAGGAGACAACTTGGTACCTGACCCGCATGAAAGGCGGTTGGGGCTACATGGGTGTGATCCTCATCGTTTTCCATTTCGCGTTTCCGTTCCTCGTTTTGCTCCAGCAGGATTTCAAGCGAAAGGCTCGATGGCTTGCGACACTCGCTGTTTTCATTCTCGTAATGCGTCTCGTTGATATGTATTACCAGATCGGACCTACGCCGAGAATTACGCCGGGTATCGACACGGGCAGTTTGATGGCGTCATTCAGCTGGCTCGATATTGTCGGGCCGTTGGCGGTCGGTGGGATCTGGCTATGGTGGTTTTTTGGCGAGTTAATGAAACGGCCGATCGTACCTGTCCAGGATCCGTTCTTCGAAAACGCAATTAAGCATGGTAAGGGGCATTAAGGAACACAGGATGTTTTTGCAGTAGTTAACGATATGTCTAAAAAACATGTAAATACTCCGGCCGATTTTGATAAAGGCTATGAGGAAAATGATATCGGGCTTAAAGGCATCGTTTATTTCGGTGTCGGGCTGTTCCTGCTCATTGTTATCACGTTTGGCCTGATGTGGGCCTTTCTGGGAGTGATGCGCGATTTTGCCAAAGAGACCGCGGGACCGCCGAATCCGATGATACAGTCGGACAAGGACAGGCTTCCGGCCGAACCGCGTCTGCAGGGAGCACCTGGATTTGGCGTCGACTCGGAGAAGGGCCGTATCAATCTTGAACTGACCGTTCCGCAGAGCGAGTACTGGGAACTCAAAAAGCAATGGGACGAACAGTTAGATAAGGGCCGGATCGACCCGAAAACCGGAACCGTGATCTCAATGCCGATCAACAAAGCTAAAGAGAAGTTTCTCGCGGGCACGATCAAGGCGAAATCAGGTGCAGAGGCTGAAAAGTTTTATAAGGAAGCACACAAGTTCTATTCGGACGCGAGTGCGGGACGTATGGCGTCCGAGACGCAAAGGTAGTACTAGAATGAAAAAAAGTTCGCCAATATCAGCAGTTTTGATGGTGAAGTTTTGCACTTTGACATTGATAATTGGGTGTTTTGTTCAGGTGCCGGCACAAAAGTCGGAACACTACAACTCGCCGCTTTACGCACCGAAGACGTATGACCCATCACAAACGACGTCAAACGGTTTGCCTGAAGCACTCCAGACGATCGGTATTGAGCAAAAGCTCGGCGATACGCTTCCGATGGACGTTGAGTTGAAGAACGAAGATGGCAAAACGGTCAGATTGGGTGATTACTTTACAAAAGGAAAGCCGGTGATCGTTGCATTTGTTTACTACGAATGTCCGATGCTTTGCAATCAGGTGCTGAATGGCCTGACAGGATCATTGAAAGGAATCTCACTTGAGGCGGGAAAGGATTTTGACGTTTTGGCGATCAGCTTCGATTCACGTGAGAACGACAAACCCGATCTGGCAAAGAATAAAAAGGCGGGATATGTCGAGCGATATGGCCGTGCGGGCAGCGAGAACGGTTGGCATTTTTTGACAGGAACCGAAGATTCGATCCAGAAAGTTACACAAGCTGCCGGATTTAGCTTTAAGTGGGACGAAAAATCGAATCAGTTCGCGCATGCGGGCGGATTGATGATCACAACCCCGAACGGGAAGCTGGCGAGATACCTGTATGGTATCGATTTTGCGCCGAAAGATCTGAAATTCGGTTTGATGGAATCGGCGGAAAGCAGAGTCGGAACACCGGTCGATCAATTAATGCTCTATTGCTATCATTACGACCCATCGACGGGTAAATATGGGCTTGCGATATTGAGCATCATTCGGCTCGCAGCGGTAGCAACGCTGATCGGCATGGGAGTTATGGGATTTGTTTTTTGGCGGAGGAATAAGCGGAAAACCGCTTGAGGTGTGACGGGCTGATCAACATTGACGGCGATTCGATGAGAGCTGATCCTGTTGATCGAGTTAAGTCCGAAAGAGAATATGCAGAATACTAGTTGGATACCATTATTTCCAGATCAAGCCTCG
This sequence comes from Pyrinomonadaceae bacterium, assembly GCA_017983495.1. Lineage (GTDB taxonomy): Bacteria > Acidobacteriota > Blastocatellia > Pyrinomonadales > Pyrinomonadaceae > OLB17. Next base: position 48,788 of record JAGOBH010000006.1, read on the forward strand.
ACCTTCGCCTGGCAGGTTGATGCTCTGTATTTTTACCTGATCTTTATCAGCGTGGCGTTCTCGATCCCGATCATCGCGGCAATATTCTTTTTCGCCCTGAGATATCGCGAGAAAGAGAAATTTGCCACGCCTGACGAGATCCATGGTTCGATGGTGCTGGAGACCGTCTGGTCGATCATCCCGTTCGTTATTTCGATGACCATCTTTCTGGGTGGGGCGATCATTTACTTTCAGCAATTCACGCCGCCCGAAGATGCGATGGAGATCTATGTGGTCGGAAAGCAATGGATGTGGAAGATCCAGCATGAGACCGGCCAGCGTGAGATCAACGAGCTTCACGTTCCCGTAGGCCGTAGGGTCAAGTTAACGATGACGACCGAGGACGTGCTGCACGATTTCTCGATACCGGCGTTTCGAACAAAAGCCGATGTCGTGCCCGGACGCTACACATACATGTGGTTCGAGGCGACCACGCCGGGAAAATATCATCTATATTGTGCGGAATATTGTGGACTTAACCACTCCGGTATGGGCGGCTGGGTCTATGTAATGGAGCAGCGTGATTTTGACAACTGGCTTAGCGGAAATGTCTCCGGCCAGACACCTGTCGAAGCAGGTAAAGATCTGTTCCAAAACAAATTGGGATGTGCATCTTGTCACGCGGGCGGAACCAATCAGCGCGGTGCCAAACTCGAGGGTGTATTTAACACCGACGTGAAACTTGTCGGAGGCCAAACGGTCAAAGCGGATGAACAATATCTGCGCAATTCGATCGTGAACCCTGCTTCGCAAGTTGTTGAAGGGTACCAACCGATAATGCCGACATTCAAGGGGCAGGTCACTGAGGAACAGTTGAACTCGCTGATCGCATATATCAAGTCCTTGAGTCCGAACGCAGCCGGAACGAGTCCTGGCGGAGCGGCACCGGGTACGATGGCGACAACGCCAATTGCGGCCCCGGCAAATACGAATTCAGCAGCGGCGAACAAAGCGGCGCAGACTAAGTCGACTGCTAACAGCAACAAGTAGGGTAATAACAAGACTATGCAAAATGTTGATGCAATAAATGCGGGAATCGATACCAGTCCAAAGATGAACTATCTGACTAACGGTTCGACGCTCCGTTCGTGGCTCCTGACCAAGGACCACAAGCGCATCGCGCTGATGTACCTGATCTCAGTGTCCGTGTTCTTTTTCATGGGCGGACTTTATGCGGCCGCGATCAGACTTGAGCTTTTGACGCCGTCCAGTGATCTGTTGGAATCAGGAACCTATAATAAGGTTTTTACGCAGCACGGGATCCTGATGATCTTTTTCTTCCTGATCCCGTCGATCCCGGCGATACTCGGCAACTTCTTGCTGCCGCTGATGATCGGGGCCAAGGATCTGGCGCTGCCGCGCATTAATTTGCTCAGTCTGTATATTTATTGGGTCGGCGGAGCATTCACGCTTTTTGGCTTGATGCAGGGCGGCGTTGACACAGGTTGGACGTTCTACACGCCGTACAGCACGACCTTTTCGAACTCGTACGTGATGGCCGTCGGTCTGGGCATCTTCATCAACGGGTTTTCGTCGATCCTGACGGGATTGAACTTCATCGTCACGATCCACACGATGCGTGCTCCGGGAATGACATGGTTCCGTTTGCCGCTGTTCGTCTGGGCACATTATGCTACGAGCCTAGTGATGATCCTCGGTACACCGGTGGTTGCGATCACGATCTTGATGCTCGCTCTCGAACGCCTTGGCCGAGTCGGTATCTTCGATCCTTCCATCGGCGGCGACCCGATCTTGTTCCAGCATTTGTTCTGGTTCTATTCGCATCCGGCCGTGTACATCATGATCTTGCCGGGAATGGGCGTGATCAGCGAACTCATATCAAACTTTTCGCGCAAGAAAATTTTTGGATACGAATTTATCGCGTTCTCAAGCATAGCGATCGCGGTCTTTGGTTTCCTCGTCTGGGGTCATCATATGTTCGTCAGCGGCCAGTCGATGTACGCCGGATTGGTATTTTCGTTCCTGACGATGGTCGTGGCAGTACCGTCCGCGATCAAGATGTTCAACTGGACGGCGACGCTTTATAAGGGTTCGATCCTGTTCAATACGCCGATGCTTTACGCAATGGGCTTTATGGGACTGTTCCTGGTCGGTGGATTGACCGGACTGTTCCTCGGTTCGATCGGCCTAACGGTTCATTTGACTGATACATACTTTGTTGTTGCTCACTTTCACTACGTGATGGTTGGTGGGCAGGTGATCGCATATCTTGGCGGCATTCACTATTGGTGGCCAAAGATCACCGGACGGATGTACTCGGAATTTTGGGGCAAGATATCGGCAATGCTCGTATTTGTCGGATTCAATCTCACATTCTTTCCGCAGTTCATTCTTGGATATCAGGGTATGCCGCGTCGCTACGCTTCCTATCCGGACGAATTGCAGGTACTTAACATCTTTTCAACGGCTGGGGCGTCTGTGCTGGGAATTGGACTAATAATGCCGGTCATTTATCTTGGACATTCACTGATCTTTGGTAAAAAGGCGGGAGACAATCCGTGGATGCTGCCAGGGCTTGAGTGGAGAACGAGTTCGCCTCCGCCGACCGAGAATTTTGAAACGATGCCGGTCGTCACGTGGGAAGCATATGATTTCAGTGACGAGAATGGCCTTGATCTTGATGAAGCGAGACGTCGGGAGGCCGCGTCCGCACTGGCCTAGAATTGAATCGGTAATTCCTTTTTGATTTCTATAGAATAAATAATGTCGAACCACGCAGATACACACGAACATCACGCTCCGGGGCTTCAACATCAGTTTGAGGACATGAAGCAGCAGGAAGAGTCCGTCTCGATTGGGATGTGGATGTTCCTTGTTCAGGAGATCATGTTCTTTGGCGGTCTTTTCACGGCCTATTTGGTGTTCCGATGGAAATACCCGATGGCATTTGCCGCGGGTAGTAACCATCTTGATGCTTTTTGGGGCGGCCTGAACACTCTAGTGCTGATCGTCAGCAGTTTGACGATGGCGTTGACGGTCTACTACGCGCAAAAGGGGAACCGGAACATGCAGGTAATACTGATCGTGCTGACGATGTTCTTCGGTGCCGTCTTCCTGGGTGTCAAGGCGGTTGAATATACAGATAAGTACAACCACGGACTTATACCGGTCACCGGGTTGAATAAGAGGATCAAAGAAGATAAGAATGCCCCGCACGAGACCGGGCAAGCTAAGCCGTGTTGGGAAGTGGATCACAAAGCTCCGAAGGTTGAGCACCCAAATCCGCATAGCGAATTCCAGTGGACCGACTGCTCACTCGTCAAACTCGGCGTTGATGAGAACATCCTGACCAACGCGGAAAAGTTTGGCTATTTTTCGGGCGGCGAGATCGATATCAATAAGTTCCGCGACAAGGTCCGGCTGTTTTTCTGGATCTACTTTGTCATGACCGGCTTGCACGCATTGCACATGATCATCGGCCTCGGGTTGATGTCATGGCTCTTGTGGAAGGCATGGAAAAATACCTATAGTGCTGAATACTATATGCCGGTTGAAATGTCCGGGCTGTACTGGCACTTTGTCGATATTGTCTGGATATTTCTGTTTCCGCTGCTTTACCTGCTCGGAAGACACTTTTTACACTAGGGAGAAATGATGTCGGATAATCATTCGGAAGAACAACATATCGGTATCCCGGGATACCTCATTATTTTCGGGATCTTGTTTGTCGGGACCATCGTGACGTACTTTGTGGCGTTGACGGACCTTGACGGCAAGTTGTTTCCCGGTGCAAACACGCTTGTTGCCCTTGGGATCGCTTTTTTCAAGATGACCTGCGTGATGCTCTTTTTCATGCACGTATATTGGAGCAAACGGCTGATCTGGCTATCGGCCGTCGGCAGCTTCTTTTGGATGGCCATCATGTTTGCATTTACAATGCAAGACTATTTCACCCGCGGTCCGGGTGTATTTGGTCAATAAAACACTTTTTAGTTTGACGGAACACGCGGTACGGGAGATACGTAATTCTCTCGTTACCGCGTCTTTTCGCTATTAGGATATCGACTTTTGCCGTGCTATCATTTTCGGTTTGGCGTGCTCAAAAATCGGCCGTAATACTGTAGTTTTTTAGGATACAACGGCTTTCACCGGAGCGGTCATCACAGAGGGATGAAACTTGTCTTTAACAGAAGCTTGAGACACTTGGGTTTACTGGCCATTGTGTTGGTTGCCTTGTCGTCTGCCTGCAATATCGTCAAGCAGGAAAGCAGGACGCCGCGACTCGTAAAGACCGAAGAAGCGACGCAAGCCGACTTGATGAAAGAGGTCAACCGCTTCGCACGTGTCGGATCGATGCGTGCCAAGATGTATCTCAAATTCGAAGACAATTCGTTTGCCGAGTTTGGCAGTAAAGAGGTTTATCGTTCGGCTGACGGCGAAGTCGTAGTTCAGCGTCCGGGCAATATCCTGCTGAAGGTTCAGGTGCCCGTGATCAAATCTGACGTCGCCCAGATGACCTCGGATGGAAAGACATTTAGAGTGGCGATCCTCCAGGACGGCGGATCGGGCAAGTACAAGAAATTTGTAAAGGGAACGAACAGTGCAGATTACTCAAAGCTGACAAAGACCCTCAATTCGACAAGCCTCGACAACGGTACCGCTATCAAAGAAAGCGTAAACGCGTTTGCCAATTTGCGTCCGCAGCATTTTACCGACGCAATGCTCGTCCGGCCTACGACCGCGGATCGTGTGTACACACACAGTTCGATCTTTCAAGTTGAAGAAGATCAGGCTCAGCCGAAAAAATCGCCGCTCCGCAACATCATGCGCGGCTATTACCTGCTCGATGAATACGTTAAACTCGAAGATGGCGGTCTACAGATCGAGCGCCGTTTTTGGTTCGATCGTGTTGGCGGCATTCGACTTGCCAGGCAGCAGATTTTTGACGCCGCCGGCGAGATCGAGTCGGATATCATTTATGGAAAGGAAGGGAAACTGACAGCGGGTACAGATTTTACCAATTTGCCGCTCGAGATACAGGTGACCCGACCGAAAGAAAAATACTCGATGAAGCTGACATACCAGACGCCCGAGGCGGTAGAGATCGGCGATTCATATCCGGCAAAGGCATTTGTCCTCAACAATACGTGGAACCTTGAAGAAGTTGATCTCGACAAGAAGCTTCGGGATGCAGGTATAGAAAAACCGCCGACTAACGGCAAGGTGAACGTAACCCGTTTTCAGTAAACATATAGAATGGCCCCGATCCTACGAGCAGAAAATCTAACCAAATCATATAGAGTCGGCAAGGTCGACGTGCCCGCTCTCCGCGGTGTTTCATTTGAGATCCAACCAGGTGAATTTGTGGCAATTATGGGCCCGTCGGGCTGCGGTAAATCTACTTTGCTGCACTTGCTCGGCGGTCTTTTAAGTCCGACGAGCGGCAGCATCCTGATCGACGGCGAAGACCTTGCTAAGGTATCCGACGCACAGCGGACCGACATCCGACGCCGAAAGATCGGCTTCGTTTTTCAGCGGTTCAACCTGTTTCCGACGCTTACCGCTGACGGAAATCTTAAACTTGCGGAAAAGATTCACACAGGTAAAAGCGGCGGCAGTGCGGAGAATCGACGAAAAGTATTGAAGTTACTCCAGCTTGAGGATAAGATGCATCACAAGCCGCTCGAGCTTTCCGGCGGGGAACAGCAGCGGGTTGCCCTTGCCCGTGCGGTCATCAATAGCCCGGCGATCATTTTGGCCGACGAGCCGACCGGTAATCTCGACACTGAAAATTCTGCGATAGTCTTGGAGATGTTTCGTGAGCTAAATGCCGAGCTCAATCAAACTATCATTATGATCACGCACAATCCGGAAGCCGCGGCCGTCTGCTCGCGGACGATACAGATGCGTGACGGACATATCGTGAACTAGGATCATGGGCGTAAAAAGGATCATTCTATGGGATTTCGAGCGTGCATCATGGCAATGGGATGTCCTCTGCCTTTTGATAATGGCTTTTATTTTCTTTACTCCTAAAGCATGGTTTGAAAAATCAGAACGGCCTGCAACCCAAACACCCGCTTCGAACGTCCAAGTCCAGAGATAGTTCAGGTTTTTAAATTAGGTTTTTATATGGAGATCAAAAACAAATTAGTCCGCACGGGTATGACCGCTGTTTTCATGGCGGTCGTCTTTGGTGCATTTAGTGTTGGCAGCGTCCATGCCCAGGGTGGGGTTTTGAAAACGATCCTTGATCGCCTTGATGCACACTATAAGGGGCTCAGTTCGCTGGAGTCGGACGTCACGCTTGTTAAGTACAATTCGCAGATCGAAAAAAGCGATACATCGGTCGGCACCACTAATTATTTGCCGAAGACCCCCAAGCGGGCAATGTATGTCCGGATCGATTGGACCAAGCCGGTGAATGAAAGCATCGTCGTGATCGGCGAAAGTTACAAGATGTATCGGCCTGCGTTAAAACAGGTGATAACCGGTAAGTCGTCGGGCTCGAAGAACGCGAAGGTTCCCGGAAATGCGTTGGCTTTCCTGAGCATGTCGAAAGCACAGCTTCAGGCTAATTATACCGTGACGTATATCGGCGAAGAGCAGATCCAAGGTGGCGGAAAAACGTGGCACATTCTGATGACGCCCAAGACCGCGACGAGCTACAAAACGGCTGAGTTGTGGGTAGACGGCGACGGTATGCCGCGCCAAGCCAAGATCAATGAGAATAATGGCGATACAACTACGATCTTGCTTTCGAATATTCAAAAGAACATTACGATCAGTGCGGAAAAGTTCAAATTGTCATATCCGTCCGATACGAAAGAAGTAAAGGGCTAGGACAGTGCAAGTTCATTTGCAGAAGAGGCCTTGGCTGGATATTTTCGGCCAAGGCTTTTTGCCGGGTTTGAAAAGACTCCGGCCAATACATATAATCAAGGGTTTAGTAAGAGACGGAAGATCAATATGCCCAAGGCAAGTAGTTTTAGTAGATTTACACGCGGAGTTCGGCACACGGTGCGGGCATTCGCTTCGACCAGGCATCCGGTATTGGTTCACATTGTGCCAATGCGTCGGTGCAATCTTGCCTGCACGTATTGCAATGAGTATGACAAGACCAGCGATCCGGTGCCGATCGATGTCATGCTCGAGCGTATCGATAAGCTTGCCGAATTTGGTTCATCGGTCATTACGATCTCCGGCGGCGAACCGATGATGCACCCTGAGATCTACGAGATAATCGCACGCATCCGCCACCATGGAATGATCGCCGGCTTGATCTCCAACGGCTATTATTTTCAACCCGAAAAGGTCAAAAAGCTGAACGAAGCAGGTCTCGATTATCTGCAAATATCGATCGATAACGTCACGCCGGACGACGTTTCGAAAAAGAGTCTTAAGGTGCTCGATTCGAAGCTTGTAAATCTGCGCGATCACGCTAAATTCAAAGTCAATATCAACTCGGTGGTTGGCGGCGGCGTTGCTAACCCGGACGAGGCATTAGTGATCGCCAACCGCGCACGTGAACTTGGGTTTTCGTCCACTGTTGGCGTTATTCATGATGGTGACGGCCTAAATAAAGGGCTGACGCCTCGCGAAAAGGAAGTTTACAAAGAGATCAAAAGCAAAGGGCAAAGCTCGTACGCCCGTTGGAACTGGTTTCAGGATGACCTGGTCGAGGGAAAGGAGTACGAGTGGCGTTGCCGTGCCGGCTCGCGTTACCTCTACGTCGATGAAGGCGGTATCGTGAGTTGGTGTTCGCAACAACGCGGAACGCCGGGCATCCCGCTGCTTGAGTACACCCACGCCGATCTTAAACGCGAGTACAACACAGAGAAATGGTGTGCTCCAACGTGTACGATCCAGTGTGTTCACCAGGTAGGCCATCTTGATGCGTGGCGTGACCCGCAGATCTCGTTAGCCGAATACACCAAGAAGAATGGTGGCCTAAAGAAAGAGACCGTTGCCCAGGTTCTGGGGGCCGAAGAGAGTCAATGAGACAACCATATGGCTTCGCAGCTTGAAACTGTAACGATCTGGCATCATATAGTCGAAACCCGCGACATTTCTGCATTGGAGAATTTGCTTGCGGATGAAGTGGTATTTTACTCTCCGGTTGTTCATACCGCTCAGGTTGGAAAAGCCCGCACATTGCCTTACCTCACAGCCGCCTTCTACGTTTTTGTTAATGACACTTTCCGATACGTCCGCGAGGTCGTTGGCGAAGATGACGCGGTCCTCGAATTCGAGGTCGAAGTCGACGGCATCATTATCAATGGCGTTGATATGCTCAAGTGGAACTCGGACGGAAGACTGGTCGAGTTCAAGGTCATGATCCGCCCGCTCAAGGCCGTGAATCTTATCCACGAGAAGATGCGGGCGATGCTAACGGCTTCTCATAATAATTAGTAAGTTCGACTCCTTCGGCTCTCCGTTAACTACGAGCAATAGGTTATTCTTTTATCATCTGGGGAGAATAATATGATACATAACGAAATGCATCGAACTCATCGCATCGGATGGCTTCGGGCGGCGGTTTTGGGAGCGAATGACGGTATCGTTTCTACTGCCTCGCTGGTGATCGGTGTTGCAGCGGCGGCATCCGACCATGACGCGATCATGGTTGCCGGAGTGGCGGGACTTTTCGCCGGTGCCCTGTCAATGGCTGCGGGAGAATATGTATCGGTCCATTCACAGGAAGATACCGAAAAGGCCGACATCGAGCTTGAAAGGAAGCATCTCGAGGATGAGCCCGAATTTGAGTTGCGTGAACTTGCGTTGATCTATGAAGGCCGGGGGCTCGACCCTGAGCTTTCGTTGCAGGTTGCAGAACAGCTAATGGCTCATGACGCTCTCGGTGCACACACTCGCGATGAACTCGGGATCACCGATACGCTTAGTGCTAACCCCATGCAGGCCGCCATTTTTTCTGCCGTTAGTTTTGCGCTCGGAGCGGCCTTTCCATTGGCAATTGCCTGGCTTACTCCGGTATCGATATTGATCTGGCTAATAGCCGGAAGCTCGCTTTTGTTTTTGGCGATACTAGGGGGCGTTGCGGCAAGGGCCGGCGGAGCCGGCATCGTCACCGGAGCCACACGAGTGATGTTCTGGGGTGCCATCGCAATGGGAGCAACGGCTCTGGTCGGCAAACTTTTCGGCGCCGTGGTCTAACCAGATAGCGAGATTTTGCCGAGTACCCTTCCATCCCGATGTCCCGGGGGTAAACTCCACTTGAGACTCGCCGCAATTAGGAATAGTCTATTGATAGGCGCCGGAGAATTTGTCGTTCCCGGTAGGTTCTCCGATTCTTCCTTCTCTGGAGGTTGTCATGGAGAATATACGCGATCTCGCACGCAAGGTCTTGGACGCCAATCTGCCGGCCAATGCCATCTACACATCAAATCAGAATCCACCCTTTTACCAGAACGAGTTTACGAGACTCACAAACACGAATCACCTGGTATTGATGGCCAATTGGGAGGGCGGAGGCCGTATGACGGCCTGTAATGGGTTCGTCAACTGGTACGCTCAACAGATCGGGATCAAGGACATTACCAATTGGTTTAACTTAAAGCAGGCCCTGGGTTACATTTACAAAACCGACGCATGGGTCGAGCCCGCCGCCGGGCTTAAGCCAAAATACGGCGACATTCTAAGACACAAAAAGTACCACGTTGACGTCGCATTGGATTTCGAAGGGCCATATCTCGTTCGTGCAGCTGCCGGACAGGGGGACGGAACGGAACACAGCATGCACCGTAGGCCGCCGTATACTCAGGAGGCTCTATTATCGGAGTATGACGTTTTGCGTCGGGTTCGCGGAGACAATCCGTATGATCCTGCTAAGCTCGAGGGCTGGCTGGATATCGAACTCTATTTCTCATCGCCTCAGTTCGTACCTGTTCCGGAGTGGTTGGTCGGCTGGTGGAAGATCTATTGGCGCGGCCAGGACTACTATTATTATTTTGACCGCGACTATGTTGTGAAATGGACCCAGATCAGGCCGCCGACCTGGATAACTCCGATAGGCGAAAGCGGTAAGGGTACTTTTTCCGTCGATTATCCATTCGTGACAACGAAATGGGACGATACCGGTACGATCGAGAGGTTTGCTGTTGAACCTCTGTCGGACGATCGTAATATGGCCGGGATGCTCAACGAAATTGAGTTCATTACCGCTGTGAAAATGTAGCGTGCCGAGATTATCCGGATCGAAGACTATGAGATCGCTTTACTTCATGGCCGGCAGCTTTTGTAAGGCGGATAGTGCGTCAGCGACGCGGCAATTCTTCGCCGATCGACCATACGATCAGTGAACTCGACAGGCCGTACCCGGACAGGCGACCGGCAATCATGATTATGGTTTCGCCCGGCGTAACCACGCCGGCATCGATCAAGGTTTTCTCGCCAGTTTTCAGGAGATCGCCGGTCTTGTCAGGGCTGCTATTTAGCAGGTCCAACATTGTGGTGTCGCCGATCGGTCTCATCGCGTCGGCCGATCCGAGATTGTCATGACAAAAAGGCCTCACACCCCATATTAGAGATAGTTGGTTTCGAACGTCCGGTGATGATGTAAGTGCAAATGTCTGCAAGCCCGAGCGAACCGTCGAAAGCCGACGTGCCATCAATCCCGATTCTGTAAACACGGAGACCTTATCGGTCTTGATCTCTTTTGCTGCGTAGGCCGCGGCCTTGCACAATGCTTGGCTCGTGCGTCCCGACGGAGCCTGGGTAAGCTTGACCGGCTTTTTCAACATTTCCGGTTTTATCGTCTCAGCCGAGTCGATGATCTTGACCATCATCTTGACTGATTCGACCGGATATTTTCCGCTTGCGGTCTCAGCAGAAAGCATAACTGCGTCGGTTCCGTCCCAGACGGCATTGGCGACATCTGAGGCTTCGGCTCGGGTCGGAAACGGATTTTCGATCATCGACTGAAGCATCTGCGTCGCAGTTATGACGAATTTGTCATGAGCGACCGCAAGTTCGATTATTCTCTTCTGATATACAGGCACGAGTTCGACACTCGTTTCGACGCCGAGATCGCCGCGGGCGACCATCAGACCATCAGTTTCGCCAATAATTTCTATCAGATTCTCGATGGCCTCGGCCTTTTCGATCTTGGCGACAAGCAATGCACGGCCGATCTCGCGCTTATTTAGGCTCTTTATGATGTCCTTGACTTCCTTACAATCCGCGGCCGTACGTACGAATGAAAGTGCAATGTAGTCGACGTTTTGTTCGATCGCCCAGATCAGGTCCGAGCGGTCTTTTTCGGTAAGCGATGGTATCGGAAGAGGCGTATTGGGCAGATTAATGCCCTTTCTTTCGCTGAGGATGCCGCCGGTTACGACGCGGCAGACGACATCGGTTATCGACTTTGATTCAACGACCAATTCCAGAGCGCCGTCGTCCAGCAAAATGCGGGCACCCGGTGAGACCGAGTCGGGCAATTCGGCAAAGGTCGTCGCAACAATATTCTCGTCGCCGACAATGTCTCGCGTAGTGATCGTGAAAAGCTGGCCTTCGCGGAGGATCACCGAAAGGCCGTCCGTCAAGGTCCGTGTCCGTATCTTCGGACCGGAAAGATCGACCAGGATCGCGAGCGGTTCGCCGAGGGCCGCCGCCGCAGCACGTGCCATTCGTACCGTCTCGGTGTGCTCCTCACGCGTCCCGTGTGACATGTTGATCCGGACAGCGTTCAGTCCAGCCTGGATCATCGTTTCGACCGTTTGCTGATCTTTTGAGGCAGGGCCGAGTGTGGCCAATATCTTTGCTCTTCGCATTTGATTGATTTTACAGTAATGACGCCCAAGACGCGAAAGTGATCCTTCAGGCCTTGTTCGCGAGGATCCGAGATCTTTTCTGATAATTGAGAACTGTTCCGATAAAAGTGGAATGTGACCACGTAAGAGGAGAAACGGATGCTGTTCTGCCGCTGATCGGTTCGATCTGCTCGGCCAGGACGCCTGACGGTAATGCCATGGCCACCACGATGTCGATCAGATCGCGGGCCCGAATCAGGTCGTCAGGTACCTCGGCTATGGCAATATAATATTCGGCGAGCCACAACGTGCAGATTATCCACGTGTTACCAACGACCGAATCACTCTCTCGCATGTACCCATCATTCTGAAATCGAGCGACGCCTCCCGGAATCGGCCCGTTCGTGAGGCTTTTCTCGATCGCCTGCATCGTGCCTGCGGCCATTTCATCTTTAGCGTCGAAGCATCCGAAGTAAAAGACGCCAAAAAGTGAGGCATCGACCGTTGTGTCAGGCGTCATCGAGCCATCGCCATTAGACAGCAAACCCCGTAAGAATCGGCCATTTTCGCGACTGTACAGATGCGTAATCATCGCATCAACCATATCGCTTGCAGCGGTGTCGTAATTTACCGCACGTTCACCGTCACCATAAACTCGGGCGAAATTTGCCGCTGCCCTGAGACCGGCAACGACTGTTGAACATGTAAACGTGTGCACGCCACGCCGGTCTTCCCATAGATTCCAGCTCGGGCTCGGAAGTTTGGCCGCAGGGTCGCGAAAAGCCAACATAAAGTCGGCACACTTCAAGATCAGATGCCTGTAAAGTTCGTGAAAATCGGATGACCCCGGATGTTTCGAATAATGTTCCCACAATGCCCAAATGACCAGTGCGGTCTCGTCTTCCTGGATCGGATACATTGGGCGGCGCTCGTATTTATCCCAATATGAATGCCATCCTGACCCGACAGAGCCGTCAGGATTGTACTTTTGTAAGAAATAACCCCGTTCATGGACGATCCTCTGACAAAGGCTAAAGAAGGGGCTGGAAATATCCGGAAAGCCGGCCTCGTCCATCGCATTTGCCACAAATGCACCGTCCCGGGGCCAAAGATAGCTATAATGATCCGTTGCACGATCCGTCACATCGTGGTCGTTCGCAGCAATTATCGCCCCGGCATGGTCTGTTTGCGTTCGCACTATCAAGAGACTTCGCCGGTACAGATCTTGTACTTCGGATGAGAGCCCTGAGTACTCGATCTCGGAGGATCTGAGCCAGTTTCGCCAGTAGTTGATCGACTCGTCGAGGTATTCCGCCGGCCCGTTCCTTAAGACGTTGCGATTGGATTCAGCTACATGCTTGTGCGACGTCCCGGCAGCGATCCAGTAATAAAATTCAAAATTACCGTTCTCATCACACGGACAATTGATCCCGATGGTAGAATCGACAGAACCTTCGGTGATCGCTCCACCGTGTAGATCGCCGTCTTCGGCATCTCGCCATGTGCCTTCGGTATTGCGAAATGCCTTTCGGCCGGTCGCAAACTGGTCGAAATGGGGTTCGGTGTTGATCAGAAAATACCGGTGCTTTTTATAATGGATCAGTGAGAGCGTCTCGGGGTCGTAGAACGCTGTGTCACCAACCTTATTTTCGTAGATGCGGAAATCGTGATGGAGAAACAAGCGAATATCACGATTGCTGCCGGAAAGATCGGTAACGCGTACCCGCCGCAAAAAGATGCTCTCGCGGCTCACGACGGTGTCATTGCAAACTACTTCGAGCCCAAGGGAATTGTTTCGAAGTGTGACGTCGGTAACTAGAGTGTCCGGTAAATATTTCAGCGTTCGCTGCCACAAATCATCGTGTATCCACGAGAATGCACCATCCACCCAAACACCAAAACGAAATGGAAAGCCCTCTGAGTGGTTTTCCTGCCCGACATGGGGAAAATAGACGTCCCGGATCTGATACTTATCGTCAAAAGTTACGAGCAAATTGCCGTTGCCGACCGGAATGTCTCTCATATTGAAAGTGCAATCCTAATTTCGATTAACGGCAGTTTCGACCGCTTTATCAAGTTCGGCCTTAATAGCGGCGTTGTAACCGATGAACTTCTGAACGAGACGGCCCTGTCGGTCGAAAACCGCAGTTTGCGGGATCGAACTGGATTCGGCGAAAATATACCGGTTCAACGCGTCTTCCGGGACCGCGATCTCGTAGTCGATCTTAGTTTCTTTAACAAATTCGGGTATCTTCAGCAGGTCTTCTTCGCCGCCAACGTTCAGGCCCACGATCAAAAGGTTGTCAGCCCCGTGTTTGGCAAGCAATTCGTTGAGGTGCGGGATCTCTTGACGGCAAGGGCCGCAATAAGTCGCCCAAAAATCAAGAATTACGGCCTTTCCGCGAAACGCCGCGATCTTTCCAACGTTGCCCTCAAGTGTCGTCCATTCCATCTCGGGGATCGGTTTGGAAGGCGGCAACGGAACGTTGGACTGCGGAACGCCATTGACCGAAACCGGCCGATCAGAGACCGCAACCGGAGCCGCCGCAGGCCGGCAACCCATTGAGACCATAATCGTCACAACAAAAATCAAGATCGTGATCATTCGCATAGGCAGTTAAATGTTAAACGTTGGGCCGCAATTTGTAAAAGATCACGATAGTCGATTTGCCCGTTTCGCAATAATCGATAACATTGAACCGTGACCCGATATCCATCCTCAGTAAGAGAAATCTCCGCATCGCCTCGATCAGTTGGCGATGTGTCCGGCTCAAATGGAGACGGGCTCGAAGCGAACCTGTCGTGCGGGTCATTCGTTCGTTTCACCGTGAGGATCGACGAAAGCAGCCGATTCGTCGAAAAGATCAAGTTTCGTTCGAACGGTTGCGGGTACATGATCGCCGCGGCCGAGGTGCTCGCAGAAATGGTTTCTGGAATGTCGCTTGACTCATTACGCGGCCTCGATGAGCGGGTTCTCTGTGATCGTATCCTTGACTCGCTTGGACCGAACGAAGTCCTTCGCACTGACTGTGTTTTTGCAGCGATCAGTGCTCTCAGGAAGACGTTTCGTGACCATCGAAGCCGGCGGGCCGATGAATTTATCGGCGAAGGTGCATTGGTATGCACGTGTTTCGGTATAACGGAATCGACGATCGACGCGTTGATCGAGGCAAACAAACTGGAGTCGGTAGAAGACGTCGCTGATGCTTGCAATGCCGGTCGTGGTTGCGGTTCGTGCCGAATGCTGATCGAGCAGATGCTGGATGTTCGCGGCGCAACGCTATAGTTTGTGCTATACTTTTCGGAAATTGCCGCTAAGAGGCAGAGATTATTTTTTGGAGAACCGGTCAACTTATCTTCTGACCACGATTAGCCGAGCAAGATACTACTCGACACAACAATGGACGACCCTGCCAGTTTGTTCGCTTTCTTTTTTGAATCGACCGTAGTCGGAGCCGAACCCACCGCATTTTCCTCAGTTTCGAAATTGCTGCTTGTCATCTTTTTGGTGCTGGCGAACGGCTTTTTTGTAGCGAGCGAGTTTGCTCTCGTTGCCGTTCGAAAGACGCGGATCGAGGCACTCGCGGCCGAAAGTAAGGCTGCACGACGTGTGCTCGATATCCTCAATAACTTAAGCGCCTATATCTCGGCAACACAACTTGGTATTACTCTCGCGTCGCTCGGCCTTGGCTGGGTCGGCGAACCTGCGGTCGCGGCGTTGCTCGAACCGGTGCTCATCTATATTGGCGAAGCGACCGGAGCTCCGTTTATCGCCGGCGGAGCGGTTCTGCACGCGATCTCGTTCACGATCGCCTTTACGTTTATTACGTTTCTTCATATCGTGTTTGGCGAATTGGCGCCAAAGACCGCTGCCTTGGAGCTTTCTGAACGCGTGGCGATGTTGATTGCCTTGCCGCTGGGTATTTTTTACAAAGTTTTCAGCTATCCGATCAGATTGCTCGATTGGACCGGCACGCGAACCGTACGGCTATTTGGCCTGGTACCGAGCAGCGAGCATGGGTCGAGCTATAGTGAAGATGAGATCCGGCATTTGATCAAATTGTCGCAGGAAAGCGGCCACATCAACGCTGAAGAAAGTGACCTTATCAATAAGGTTTTCGAGTTTTCCGAAACGACCGTCAAAGAAGCGATGATTCCCCGGACCGAGATAGTTGCGATCCCGCTGGCCAGTTCGCTTGAGGATATAGCAAAGTCATTTGGCGAACACGGTTACTCGCGGGTACCGGTCTATCGTGATTCGCTCGACGACATCGCGGGCGTCATTCACAGCAAAGATCTTGTCGCATTTACTTACAAACCAAAGAGTTTCGATCTCGATAAGGTCATGCACAAGCCTAACTACGTCGTCGATACGGCACGGCTTGAGGATGTCCTAAGACAGATGCAGAAGGAGAAGTTTCACTTCGGTTTTGTTGTAGATGAGCACGGCGGTGTCGAAGGCATTATCACACTCGAAGACCTGCTCGAAGAGATAGTCGGTGACATTTCTGACGAGCACGACGAAGAGGTTAACGAACAAATCAAGGAACAGCCCGACGGCAGCTATGTACTGGACGGTGGGCTGGCCGTGCGTGACCTTAACCGTCGGCTTGACATGAACCTGCCGATCTCGGAAGGTTACACGACCATCGCCGGATTTTTGATGTCCGAGTCAGGACAACTGCTCGACGAAGGCGAGACGGTTCCATTCAACGGACACGTTTTCAAGATCGAGAAGGTCGACAAACGGCGAATAATTCGGGTCAGAATGGAGGCCACGGCTTCCGATCACGAGTAGATCGTTCCTTTGGAATAGCGATGACAAGTTACCGAAAAAATGATCCTTCGATCACCTTATTTTTGACCCTTGGTTTTCTGTTTCTGGCGGTGCTGGGATGTTCTGAAACTGCTAGATCCCCGGAATGGCCGAAGAGCCGGAAGATCGCGGGGAAAGAGCAAGGGCTTTCTCACATCAACGGATTGGTAGTCGATGAAAAATACGCTTATTTGTCCATCGGCGGCACAATTGCCGACAAGAATGCCGGCACGAACGGGCTTCGTCGCGTTTCGCTAAGCGACGGGGCTGTTTCGATGATCGATAACGGCGAGAAAATGCCGCAATCTGACCGCGGTGGCCTCGCTTCGGATGAGACCCATATCTACTTGAACGCCGGCGGTAGCATCGTGCGTGTTGCCAAATCCGGTGGGCCGTCCGAAATTGTCACATCCGAAAATGTCGGCGTCGGGATCGACCTCGCCGTTGATGATTCTCGTGTCTACTGGATCAATCATGGATATTATTCGGCCGGAACGCCTACAGTTCCGACGCCGATCTACTCGGCACCAAAGACTGGCGGCAAGGCGGAAACGATCAGTGAACCTCAGAACGTTCCCCATTCGATCGCCGTCGATGAGCGGTACGTCTATTGGTGTACGTTAAACGCGATCATTAAGCAGCCCAA
This sequence comes from Pyrinomonadaceae bacterium, assembly GCA_017983495.1. GTDB lineage: Bacteria > Acidobacteriota > Blastocatellia > Pyrinomonadales > Pyrinomonadaceae > OLB17. Next base: position 66,018 of record JAGOBH010000006.1, read on the forward strand.
AACGGGCGGAAAAGCAGAGACGGTTTTCCAGGCCGGCGATGACGAAGGAATTGACGAACTGGCGGCCGACGCCGACAGCATTTATTTTGGATTCCGAGGCTCGGGGGAATCACGTTGGGCACTCCGAAAGGTCGCAAAATCCGGCGGCCAGCCGGTCACACTCGTGAAGCGATTTTCACTCAAGCCCATGGTTGTCGACGAAGCGAACGTGTACTTTTTCGACGAGGAAGGGATGTCCGGGGACGCCTTGTGTCGTGTACCGAAGGCCGGTGGAGACGTCGTACGGATCGACACCGGATACTCAAGCCGGGTGATCGCTCAACGCGGCTCATCGCTGTTTTTCGCGAGTCTGGACACCATATATTCGATCCCAAAAAACTAAGAACTATTGTTTTTGCGAAAGCCGATCCAAGCCGTTACGATTGTAAAAGTAACTTGCATTTATTTTTAGGAGTCAAAATATCAAAATGAGCTATATTGAACAGATCTGGGCACGTGAAATACTGGATTCAAGAGGCAATCCGACAATTGAGGCAGAGGTGGTTCTCGAGGACGGTACACAAGGCCGTGCGGCGGTACCGAGCGGTGCCTCGACCGGTGAGAACGAAGCTGTCGAGCTTCGTGACGGAGACAAGCTCCGCTATCTTGGCAAGGGCGTCGAAAAGGCCGTCGAACATGTCAACGAGACGATCTCACGCGAGCTTGAGGGGCTCGACGCTCTCGATCAGACCCTGATCGACGAAACGATGATCGGGCTTGACGGCACGCATAACAAGTCGAAACTCGGGGCAAACGCGATCCTCGCGGTTTCACTCGCAAACGCCAGGGCCGCGGCCGCCTCGCTTGAGATCCCGCTGTATCGATACATCGGTGGGGCAAACGCCAAAACTCTGCCCGTTCCGATGATGAACATCCTGAACGGCGGAGCCCATGCTGATAACAACGTCGATTTTCAGGAATTTATGGTCATGCCGGTCGGGGCAGAGAGTTTTAAGGAAGCTCTCAGGACTGGCGCCGAGATATTTCACACGCTCAAGGGTGTGCTTAAAGCACGTGGATATTCGACCTCGGTCGGCGACGAAGGCGGCTTTGCACCCAATCTTAAGTCCAACGACGAAGCCGTCGAGACCATTCTCGAGGCGATCGAAAAGGCCGGTTATCGTGCCGGCGAAAACGTCATGATCGCCCTCGATCCGGCGGCAAGCGAATTTTATAAGAACGGAAAGTACGTATTTAAGAAATCCGACAATCGGGAGCTATCGTCTGAGGAGATGGCCGCTTACTGGGCAGACTGGTGCGGAAAATACCCGATCATCTCGATCGAAGACGGAATGGCCGAAAACGATTGGGACGGCTGGAAGAACCTCAATCAAATGGTCGGCGAAAAGGTCCAACTAGTCGGCGATGATCTGTTTGTGACAAACACCAAGTTTCTACAACGCGGGATCGACGAAGGTGCTGCAAATTCGATCCTGATCAAGGTCAACCAGATCGGCACGCTTACGGAAACACTTGACGCTATTGAGTTGGCACGAACGAACAACATGACGGCCGTAATTTCGCACCGATCTGGCGAAACGGAAGATTCGTTTATCGCTGATCTTGCTGTCGCCACAAACGCCGGCCAGATCAAAACCGGCAGCCTGTGCCGTTCGGACCGGATCGCTAAATACAATCAGCTCTTGCGCATCGAAGAGGATCTCGGCGAATCGGCACGTTATCCGGGCCGCAAGGCGTTTTATCAGATCAAGCAAAAGTGAAAAAGGTGGAAAATGACGAAAAGTGAAAGGGTGTACGACTGAGCGGAAAATCCCGTCGGTTTACAACTTTTTCACTTTTCGCTTTTACCTCTTGAGTCGATGGACATCCGCGAAGAACTCCTGGCTGAGCATTCCAAGTCGCAGACGGCGAAGGTCGTCGGGTACATCGGCGATGATGCCGACAGATTCGCAGTGTTGATGCGGTTGTTCGTCGGGCCGGACTATCGCGTTTCGCAGCGTGCGGCATGGTCGGTGAGCAATTGCATCGAGCGGTATCCGGACCTGATCGGGCCGTATTACTCAACGCTGCTTGAGCAACTGGAACGCGACGACGCTCATATCGCGGTTCGCAGAAATGTCGTTCGGTTGCTGCAGTTCGTCGATATTCCAAGTCGTTGGCAAGGGCGCGTGTTCGACGCCTGTTACAAATTGGCAGCCGACGTCTCGCAGTCGATCGCGGTGCGGTGCTTCTCGATGACGGTCGCCGCAAATATTGCCTCGGGCTCACCCGAACTCTTTGCGGAGCTAAAGTTGGTCGCGGCGGAGCACCCTGAGGCAATGTCAGCCGGGCTTCGCAGCCGATGGCAACGGATATTCGGAATATGATCAAGATGGATAACAAATTTGAGATCGATTCCGACAGATCGAGGCTCGATGTCGATGCGATCCACGATTTTCTTGCGAACGAATCGTATTGGGCACAAACCCGGACTCGTGAGCAGACCGAGACCGCCATCGCTAATTCGATCTGCTTTGGCGTTTATGACGGTGAGCGACAGATAGGCTTTGCTCGTGTTGTCAGCGACCGGGCGACCTTTGCTTATATCGGCGACGTGTACGTTATCGACGAGTATCGAGGACGGGGCTTGAGCAAATGGCTGATGGAAACTATCCTGGCTCATCCCGATCTTCAGGGACTGCGCCGCTGGGTCCTGGCGACACGTGATGCACATGGACTTTATCGGCAATTCGGGTTTGATAAGCTCAAACATCCGGATCGCTGGATGGAGCTTCCTGCCCCAAACGCTTACTAACAAAAAGTTTGCATTATTCGACCCGTAATCGATTATAATTAGGTATTGTGAATGCCGACCGGCATCTCGTTCGGTTGACTGTTTTCCTTGTGCAGATTGTCCGCTTCAGCTTAAGATCTTGATGAATTCCCAAATAAACAGGCCATTAGCGTTGATCATCCTGGATGGCTGGGGATTCTCACCTCGTACTGAAGGGAACGCTATCGCGCTCGCTCACACACCAAATTACGACGACATCTGTGCAAATTTTCCGAGAACGACCCTTGCCGCATCCGGGATCCAAGTTGGACAGACGGCCGAGGCGATCGGTAATCCCGAGGTTGGACATTTGAGTATCGGCACCGGAAGGGCCGCACGGTCTGAGAGCTTTCGGATCGAAGACGCCATCAAGGACGGCAGCTTTTTTGAGAACGAGGTGCTGACTCACGCGTTTGCTCAGGCATTTGCGGCGGGCAAGCCGGTGCATCTGATCGGGATGATCAGTGATGGCGGTGTTCATTCGTCGATCGACAATTTGTTTGCTTTGTTGCGGATGGCAAAGCGATCCGGCATCACTGAGGTTTATGTCCACTGCATTCTCGATGGCGTCGACGTTCCGACGAGAACAGCCGACATTTACATCGAGGCATTAGAGATCAAGCTTGCAGATATCGGAGTTGGAAAGATCGCGTCGCTTTGCGGACGGTATTTCGGGATGGACAGCCGCGGAAACTGGGAACGTACCGCACGAGCGTATACGATGCTTGTGCACGCCGAGGGCGAACGCTCAAACGATGCGGTCAGTTCTATCCGCAATTCTTTTTTGCGAGGCATCGCTGACGAGTTTACAGCACCGATCGTGGTCGAATCAGAACCGGACGTACCTGTCGCGAGGGTCGGACACGGCGATACCGTGATCTACTTTAACCACAGGCCCGAAACGATGCGTCAGCTTGTTAGGTCGCTTTCGCTGCCGGATGAGCTTGGGGCATCAAAGCCCGCTGTCAGTTCTTACTGTTTGACCGAGTATGACCGTGATTTTGCTCTGCCGGTCGCTTTTAAGTCTGAACCGGTCGGTAATGTGCTGACGGACGTCCTGACCGGCTCGGGCATACCAAGTGTCAAGATCACTCAATCTGAGCGGTTTCCGCATCTGACCTATTTTTTTAACGGCGGTGCGGACACGCAGCTGGAGAACGAACAACATATTTTGCTGCCAACGCCGAGATCGGAGTCGGTCGACCATCAACCGGAATCTCAAAGTTTTAAGATAACTGATCGCTTTATTCAAAGTCTGGATCAAAACCGCTCAGGCGTTTTTGTTGTTAACCTACCCGCCGCTGACCTTGTTGCCGGAACTGGACAGGTCAGCAAAACGGTCGAGGCAATTCAGTATGTAGACACTTGCATTGGCGGCATTGTGGAACACATTCGGAATGCCGGCGGGATCGCGATCTTGACATCTTCTCACGGTAACTGTGAAGAGATGTCAGATGTCGTTACAGGTGAGCCTCAATATTTGACGACCTCAAATCGTGTTCCGTTTCATCTGGTCGCCGATGGCCTGAACGGAACGACTCTGCGTGACGGTGGTTCGTTGGCCGACATCGCACCGACCATACTTGGCCTGCTGAATATCGAAAAACCGTCTGATATGACCGGCAACGACTTACGGAAACGTTAGTACATCGGACGTGACCTGGATTTTTCGTTTCTCCGCATTTTAACCATTCATAATATTCACTATAATTGGGGTTCGCTCTCATGCAGACGAACAGATTATGGTAGAAGAATTTGCGTTCGATAATACCGAAGAACGCCGTAAAACACGTCAAAATGGCACAGGTTGGATCGAGGTCATCGCCGGATCGATGTTTTCAGGCAAGTCCGAAGAATTGATCCGCAGGCTAAATCGTGCACGGATCGCACGGCAAAAAGTTCAGGTTTTCAAGCCTAAGATCGATGCTCGTTACTCCCACGGGGAGATCGCATCGCACTCGGGGCAAACGCATGGTTCGACTCCGGTTTCGACTACTGCTGAGATGATGAGTCAGATCCTTGAAGAAACCGAGGTGGTTGGGATCGACGAAGGACAGTTTTTTGATATGCCGATCGTGGATGCGGTGAATCAACTGGCGGCGATGGGCAAGCGCGTTATCGTTGCCGGTCTGGATCAGGATTATACCGGACGTCCGTTCGAGCCGATGCCGCAGCTTTTGTCGGTGGCCGAGTTTATCACCAAGACCCACGCGATCTGCGTTAAATGCGGGTCGACCGCTAACTACTCGCAGCGCACGGTCGAATCGCAAGCTCGGGTCGAGGTCGGTGCTGCCGACAAATACGAGGCTCGATGCCGCATGTGCTTTGTCCCGCACGCTGATGCCCCGACCCAGCACGACTAGAAGTTGATCTCAGCAAACAGAAAAGAAGCCGTCTGAATAGTTCTGAGTTCGCGGATAAGAGAGTATTTTGACCGCAGATGACGCAGAAAAAGCGGATAAACACAGATAATTCCAGAAAGATCTGCTGAAAATCTGCTTCATCCGCGTTATCTGCGGTTAAATACTGACTACAAACAATGCACGTTTTGGTTTCTCGAAATCCTCGTTTGTGCTTGCATATCGTCCGTTATCCTTTAGGGATCTTCATCGAATACATCACGGCGGGGAAGTCGTCGCGGTGCTTGTCAAAGTTCGAACCCTTGGTCGAAAGCATGATATTAAGCTGCTGGTTCTGTCCCTGATAATTGCGGAACGCGATCCACTGATGTCGACGCGGGTCGTCCTTGCCTTCCGGCATTGCTTCCCACCACTCGACGCCTTTGACGCCGTCGATCTCGACCCATCGTACCTTTTCGTATTTGCCTTGTTTCAGCAATTCGAGCGAGCTTTCGTAGGTCGCCTTCAGGCTGACCTCCGCCGGAACGGTATCAGGCAAATTTGAGATCGTTGCGATCAGGAATGCATTGTCAGGCGAGCCATAGTTGAACATCTGCTTGGTCGCGGACATTTTCTTCCATGACGCGGGCAGTTTCCATGAGATTCCCTGATCATCCCACTTGGTTTCGGTTCCACCGTCCTGGATCGCCTGTTGCGAACCGGTCAGTGTCGCCTTTTCGACCTCTGCCCCGGACGATGAAGATTTCGCCGGGGAAGTCGCCGAATTCGAAGACGTGCCCGAATTTGTCCCGGACGAGCCGGTAAGGCCCTTTAACCTGTCACCCAGTCCGCAAAAGGACATCGCAAAAAATAAAATGCCGAAAGCCAAAAACGATTTCATTCAAACTGCCTCCCCAAAGTATATTTTGAAAAATCTGCCATATTGTTACTGCTTTGTCGCGAAAAAGCAAACCGAGGTATTCTGGGCTGATCGAACGTTTGATGATCGGAATTTGCTCTGCCGGCAAAAGTAAAATAATCTAAAAAAAAGTCCTTAGTTCGTTTACCCAGTAAATAAGCCGTAATATGAGATCGATCGATCAGTTGAAAATAGCCTTGTGTTTTGCCGTGCTTTTCGCTTTCGGTCCAGTTTCGTCCGTCGTCGGACAAACCGCTATTTTTGGCGTTCCCACTACCGAGATACACAAAGAAAAGTCGTTGTATGTCGAAGCTGATTTCTTCGGCCATTTCGACAAATATCGGGACGGTGGCTTTCAATCTTATGGGCCGTCGGTCATATATGGTGTAAACAAGAAACTCGAGATCGGGGCAAACCTTTATTTCTTACACGACGGTGAATCGACTGCGGCCGAACTTGAACCGAACATCAAATGGCGGGCATATGAGAACGATGAAAAAGGGGTCGCGATAGCCGTTGGAACCATCGCGTACGTGCCGCTGAACAGGGCGGCCGGATCTCACCTGACCGCAATGTTCTATGCTAACGCAAGCAAAAAGGTCGGAAAGGAAAAAGGCCCGACCTTCACCGGCGGCATATATCGGGTTGTCGGAGGTGATGCGGATTTTGGCACCCGAACAGGTGCGTTGGTCGGATTGCAGCAGCCCATGACCGAAAAACTGACCTTTCTCGCCGACTGGACAAGCGGAAAGAACCGTTTCGGGTACTCGAATATCGGGTTTGGATACGAGGTCACCGGATCACAGTACCTAACGATCGGTTACGCCATCGGAAACTCCGGTCGCGGTAACAACTACCTCTCCGCATTTTACGGTTTCACTTTCTGATCCCCCCAAGAGCTTCAACGTACAAGTTTCTTTCGATGCGAGGTGGAGATGCAAGATGTGGTCTCTGCCGTCGTTCCTTATTCAAAGGAGACGCTCTCCCGAGCAAAATCTACCAGTAAATAAGGAGCTTGATCATGAAAAGTCGTGTCTACGCGAGCCTAGTGGCCGCAATCTTCGCAGTATTGGGAGTCGTCAGTGTCGTCTCGGCACAAAAGCCCGATTATCGTATCTCGGTGCCGTACTCTCACAAAAATCTAACCATTTTCCTGATCCACGGTAAGGATCAGAACACGAAAGGGAACATCATTACCTTACAGGAGGCGATGGAGCGTAAGCTCTTTGTCGTCTACGAGACATCAAATGTAAACGAGCTTGAGGTCGAAAATCTCTCCAAGGAATTCGAGGTCTTTATCCAATCGGGAGACATCGTCAAGGGCGGAAAACAGGATCGTGTTCTCGCCGTAAGTATCATCATCCCGGTCCGGTCAGGGCGTGTTCGGATCGAATCGTTCTGCGTGGAATCGGGACGCTGGACCAAGCGCGGACAAGAGGATTCGACCAAATTTAATAGCTCAAATGACCGTATCGTCACCAAAGAGCTGAAGATCGCCGCCAACGGAGCCAGGTCACAGCAGGAAGTTTGGGACAAGGTGAGCGATGCTCAGGCTCGTTTAGGTAGAAATGTCGGCGGGTCAGTGGCGGCAGACGACTCGAAATCGAGTCTGCAGTTGAGCCTTGAAAACAAAAAGGTGGTTGCGACGATCGACGAGTACGTTCAAAAGCTGAGCGGAGTAATAAACGGCAAATCCGACGTCATCGGCTACGCATTTGCCATCAACGGCAAGATCAACAGTGCCGATGTATACGTTTCGAATGCACTATTCAAAAAGGTTTGGGGCAAGATGCTGAAGGCTTCAGCGACCGAAGCCGTATCAGAGGCAAACGGCGTCCGAATGGCAGATCCCGTCAAGGCCGAATCGGTTCGCGGCATGATCGACGATGCCGAAAAGGCCAAGTCACGCGAGAAGCCCGTCGGGGCCGGAACGCGGCTTGTCACCCGTGAGGACAAGGACAACGTGATGTACGAGGCACGCGACGAAAAAGCCGATGTCGTTGTTCACAAAAGCTATGTCAAAAAACCATGATCCTGCACCGCAACGGTGAGATCGGGGCCGTGGTCGATGTAACGCGAATTGAAAGATTCGCGGCACGTTGACCTCGGCCCATTTATTTCGTAAAACGCGCGGAAATCTGATATCGATAACGGATGGTCCTGGATCAAATGAGCATCTTGCTCAAATGGTTTGTGCCGCCCCCAAATTTCGCTGATTCTCAAAGTGGATGGCGATCTCATCGGCTGCTTTTGGTCCAACGAAAGGTCTTAGTTCCTCGACCGTTGCTTTCGCGATCCGCTCGATAGACCCGAAATTGCGAAGCAACTTCAACTTTCGTTTTTCGCCAATTCCCGGTATCTCGGATAGTTCAGAGGTAAAATCTCGCTTTTCCCGCCGTTTTCGGTGAAACTCGATCGCCGTTTTGTGTGTTTCTTCGCGGATCTGCAGGATCAGGCGAAATACTAGAGAGTTGCGGTCAAACGGTATCGGCTGGTTTTCACGTCCGTGGATGAGTAAATGCGAGATCTGATTGTGGCGTTTTGGTGGCTTTACGAGGCCGACGAGCATTATCTGCTCGAGATCCAACGACTGCATCGCCGCAGCGGCGGCTGAAAGCTGGCCTTTTCCACCATCGATGAAGATCAGTTCAGGCAGCGGCTTTCCTTCTTCTTTCTGACGCCGATATCGCCGAAAGACCGCCTCGTTCATCGACGCAAAATCGTTTGCACCTTCGACCGTTTTTATAATGAATCGCCGATATTGCGATCTTGCCGGTTTTCCATTCTCAAATACGACAATACCTGCGACATTCTCCGAACCGGAGATATTTGAGATGTCGAAAGACTCGATCCGCTCTGGAAAATACGAGAGTTCCAGCAGTTCCTGCATTTCTTCGAGAACTCGTTTCGAATCGGGCTTGAGTATGCGAAATCGCTGTTCGAACGCGATCTTGGCATTAGTTTCGACCAATTCGACCATGCTCCGCTTTGTGCCGCGACGCGGGTCGAGTATCTTGACGCGCCTTCCACGCCGTTCGGTCAGCACTTTTTCGAGTATCTCGCGATCGTCGAAATCGTGCGGTGCGTGGATCTCGAGCGGCACGTAGTCGGTCGAGTAATACTGAGCAAGAACCTCGCCAAGAAAGTCAGCCGGGTCGAACGAGTCGTCTGCCGGCAGATCTTCCCAAAAGAACTCACGCCGGCCCACGATCCGCCCCTCTCGCATCGTAAATAGCTGTAGGGCGAGCCGCTGCTCTTCGCGGTAATATCCGATGATATCGACGTCCCGGTCGGCGGTGGTCGCCATCTTTTGCTGTTCGCTGAGAGCCAGAACGGTCCGGTGCAAGTCGCGGTATTTAGCGGCCAGCTCGTATTTGTGCTCCTCGGCAAAATGCCACATTCGCTCCTCGAGAGTCTTGGCGAGTTCCTTGTCCTTGCCCTCAAGCAGTGTTCGAACATCGGCCGCAGCTTCCTGATATTCCTTCTGAGTGCAGAGCCCTTTGACGCATGGGCCGAGACAACGCTTGAGGTGATATTCAAGGCACGGCCGCGCCAGCTTTCCGTCGATCTCGATCTCACACGTTCGCAATTGGAAGGCGCGATTCACAAGGTTCAGTGTCTTGCGGGCAAGCACGGCCGGCAGGAACGGGCCGTAATAGTGCGAACCGTCGCGAATGATCCGTCGGGTGACGACCACCTTTGGATATGCTTCGTTTGTGAGCTTGAGATGCGGGTACGATTTGTCGTCTTTGAGAAGCACATTGAACCGCGGCTTGTGCTTTTTGATCAGGTTCGATTCGAGCACCAGAGCCTCGACCTCGTTGTCGACCACGATAAACTCAAAATCCACAATTAGTGCGACAAGCTTGCGGGTTTTCGGGTCCTGATTTCGACTCGATTGAAAGTACTGACGAACACGGCTCCGCAGATTCTTCGCCTTTCCGACGTAGATGATCTTGCCTGACGCATTTTTGTGCAGGTAAATGCCGGCGGCGATTGGCAGAGATCTGAGTTTTTCATCGATCGTCACGAAGTAGATATTACCGCATCGGGATACCAACAAAGAAAACGCCCACCCGATTTCGTTGAAAATCGGGTGGGCATTAGTTCCGGCATTCGTGACCTTACCTTTGTACCGCCGGAAGAAGAAGACCGATAAGAATTGCAATGATTCCGATTGTGCTTATAAACATCTATTCTCTCCGTTATTCTATAAATTGAAAGTGCTTTTGCATCGCATCGGCCCTTTCACGAAAATAGGACGAGAGTCCGATTGGGCTTTTGCGTAAAAGTTCGAGAAAATTTGCTATTTTCTAAATGATGGAAACATTGCTCACCGATTCGCCGCTTGTCGCTGCCGAGATCATACGATCGGGCGGCCTTGTCGCGTTTCCGACCGAGACGGTATATGGGCTTGGGGCCAGTGTGTTCAACGAAGGAGCAGTCGGATCAATATTTGAGGCAAAGCGGCGGCCGGCGGACAATCCGCTGATCGCCCATATTGCGAGCATTGGCCAGATCGAGCTACTGGCGGCAGAGGTTACACCCTCAGCGAAGCTCTTGATCGGTGCTTTCTTTCCCGGTCCATTGACGGTCGTGCTGCGAAAGACTTCGAAAGTTCCGTTGTTCGCCACCGCCGGACTCGATACGATCGGGATCAGGATGCCGGGTTCTGCCGTCGCACACGAATTCCTGTTGGCTTGCGGGACACCGGTCGTTGCGCCGTCAGCAAATCTTTCGGGGCGTCCAAGCCCTACGACATGGCAGGCGGTCAACGAAGACCTCAACGGCCGCATCGACTGCATTTTAAGAGGCGATGCCACCGAGATCGGGCTCGAATCGACGGTTGTTGATTGCACCGGCAGCGTTCCGGTCATCCTGCGTGCAGGTTCGGTGTCGATTGACCAGATCCGTGCAGTCGTTCCTGACGCCGTTGCTTTTGATGCAGGGGCGGTTGGAGTACTGCGCAGCCCGGGCCTGAAACATCGCCATTATTCACCTAAAGCAACGGTCGTCCTTGTTGATCACATTGGGTCCGAAGTTGTCGTTGGTAAGGCTGCGTTTATCGGACTGGAAGACACGCACGTACCATTTGCGGTCAAACGAATCTGCCGCGATGTCGAGGAGTACGCCCATTCTATTTTTGAATTTCTCAGGGAGTGTGACCGAGAGGGCATTCTCACCGTTTATTGCCAAACGGTACCCGAGTTGGGAATCGGGACGGCCTTGATGGACAGGCTCCGGCGAGCGAGCGAAGGTTAGCGTCGGCTATTTGATAGAGACCGCAACAATCGCCAATTCGCTGTTATCCAGTATCACTTCGTTTCGAAAACCATCAAACCGAACGAGTTCGGGCAAATACTCCATTGGGACGAGAATGAGCATAGGTTCGTTATTTTGCGCTTCGAGGTATGGCTTTATTTCCGACGCTCCGTAGAGCCGCTTCAGCTTTCCGTTATCATCACGGATCAATCGGCCGGAAGCGTAAAATTCGGCGTTATGCGAGATCGTATGGAGATTGACGACCTTATTATTGGCGTATCCTCGTTCAGCTGCAGCCCGGAAAAGTGAACGCGTCGAGTCGATATCCGCAAATCTCGGCACCACGAACTGGAGCAATGAAACGCTGATCAGCAAAGTCCCAGCCGCAATAGCGATCACCGCACGATTCCACTTCCCGCTATTCGAAACCCGTTCGTATACATAAAGAGCCGCAATAACGATCGCCGGCGGTACGGCAGGCAATATGTAGCCGGGTAATTTTGAGCCCGAAAAAGAAAAGAATACGAGCGGCACTGCGATCCATGCGAACGAAAATATGAAGATCGGCGATCTTAGCGACAGCACCTGAGTCGCGGCCGACGGAGCCGCACCTTTCGCACCTCTAAAAGCTCTCCACACACCGGCAAAAAACATCGGCAGCCACGGCAGCGTCATCAGCGGCAGGACCCAGAAAAAGAAAATGAACGGCTGCGGATGGAGATATTTGTTCGAGGTAAATCTCTGAAAATGATGCTGGATGAAAAACTCGTCGATAAATTCGTATCCGTGCTGCTGGTACATCGGCAAATACCAAAGGGCGGCGACCAATGCCGCGAGCAAAGTGCCCCAAAATACGCTGATGATCAACGCACGACTCGGCATTCGCCACGAAAGCACGTGGTAAAACGCCACGATCGCGAATGGAAACACGATGCCGATCAGGCCCTTCGCGATCAACGCAACTCCGATAAAGAGATAAAACGCGATCAACGGCAGGTATTTAGCTCGGAACGAGTTGCTCTGTGCACGATCGAAGATAAAGAAGCCGGTCATCGCCGCCGTCAATGGAAATGTGACGACGATGTCAAAGCTTGCCCCACGTGCGAATACGATTATGCCGAGCGTCGAGGCCGCGATCAGGACGAGCCATTTGGCGAACTCTTTCGCACGTTCATCCGCAACAGCCGAGCGGCCAAGAGCCCAGAGGCTCGCGATGGTGCCGAGGCCGAAAATGGCAGAGCCGAAACGCGCTGAAAACTCGCTTACACCAAAGATGTTGTATGTCGCGATCTGCAGCCAGTAAAGCAGGGCGGGCTTTTCAAACCAATGAGCTCCGCCCAGCGTTGGCGTGACCCAATCCGCCCGCTCGAACATCTCGCGTGCGACTTGCGAATATCTCGGCTCGTCCGGCCCGAGCAGCGGGATCGTCAGTCCAAAGAAATACGCAAAAACGATCAGAACGATAAACCCGGCCATAATATATGTCGGGATCGTCGAGTGATGTGTGATATCGGTCGTTGTAATTTCGGACATCTTCAATAAGAATGTAAAGTATTGCTGAAAAGCGGATTGTTATCAAATTATGAGCGAAAATCAGAAGATCCGAGTCGCCGCGATCGGTACCGGCAGCCTTGGCCGGCACCACGCCCGAAACCTTGCCGAGCTAGCCGCCGAAGGCCGCGTCGAGATGGTCGGAGTTTGTGACGCCGACGCCGAAACCGCGGCCCGCGTGGCTGCGGATAATGGTTGTGCGTCATTCACCGATTGGCGCGAACTGATCGGAAAGGTTGACGCAGTGTCGATCGCGACGCCGACCGAAACGCACTGTGAGATCGCCTGTGCGTTTCTCGAAAGCGGCGTCCACACGCTTGTCGAAAAACCGATCGCCATCGCTCTCGACGAGGCGGATCGGATGATCGCCGCGGCAAATGCATCTGGGGCTAAGCTGATGGTCGGCCAGCTCGAACGCTACAATCCGGCGATGGTCGCCCTGCGCCCGCACGTGACCAAGCCGCTGTATTTTGAGATCCACCGCGTTTCGCCGTTTCCCAATCGCTCACTCGACGTCGATGTCGTGCTCGACGTCATGATCCACGACCTCGATGCCGTTCAGTGGCTTGTCGGCGAAAATGTAAAGGTTTCGGATATCAGGGCCGTCGGGATCCCGGTAATTTCTGACAAAGTCGATGCCGCGAATGCTCGGATCGAGTTTGAGAATGGTGCGGTCGCGAATATCACCGCGTCGCGTATCGGTACCGAAAAGATACGCAAGACGCGTTTTTACCAGACGAACTCGTATGTTGTGCTCGATTACGCCACCAAATTTGCGTCGCTGACGTCGCTCAACCCCGAGGCGGCACATCCGCTGCTCGGCATCTCGATCAATCGGCTCGAGATCGACGACGTCGAGCCGCTCAGGGCCGAGATCACGGCGTTTCTCGATTCGATCGAGAGCGGCACCCGGCCGCCGGTTACCGGCGAAGATGGACGAAGGGCACTTGCTCTGGCTGTCGGCGTGCTCGAAAAGATCGAGGCTCACGCGAGCCGTCTTTTTTCCGAATGAAGTCCGACGAGATCTCATCATTTTTGAACTCACGCATCGAAGCCGGCGATTTTCCGTCGGCGGTCTATCTCGTTGCCGAAAAGGGCAAGGTCGTTCTCAGTGACGCGGTCGGTAATGCGGTCGTTGAACCGGAACTGATCCCCGCCCGCCCCGATACCATCTACGATCTCGCCAGTGTCACCAAGGTACTTGTGACCAGCCTTATGGCCGCGATACTGCTCGACAGCGGTGAAATTTCGCTTGATGATCAGGTGTCTGACCTGCTGCCGGATTTTGGAGCTGAGGACAAACGCGAGATCACGGTCGAGCAACTGCTGTCGCACTCGTCCGGCCTGCCGGCTTGGAAGCCGCTCTATCTGACCGCCGCGTCGGCTGACGAGATCGTTACCGATATCAATCTGACTCCGCTTGTCCCCGGCCAGCCGTCACCGACGTACAGCGACCTCAATTTCATCTTGCTTGGAGCCGTGATCGAGCGTATTACCGGCAAAACCCTCGACGTTGCTGCGAAGTGGAAGATCTTAGTCCCGCTTGGCACAGCCGATACATTCTTTAACCCGCCGCCTGAACTTCGCCCCCGAATTGCCGCCAGCGAGAATGGAAACGCGTTCGAAAAGCAAACTTGCGTCGAAAAAGGCTTCATCGCCGCCGATGACGAAAGGGCCAATTCAGCGTTTCGGACGGACACGATCTGGGGCGAGGTACATGACGGCAACGCTTATTTTATGGGCGGTGTAGCCGGCCACGCCGGGCTATTTTCGACGGCTGACGACGTGCTCAAGATCGCTATGCAGTTTCTCGGCGACCATTCGCAGCTTTTGACGCCTGAGACGTGCAACTTGTTTTCGGCAAATTTCACACCGGACGCGGCCGAGCACCGATCATTCGGATTCCAACTTGCGTCCACTGCCGAATCGACCGCCGGCACCAAAATGTCACCGAAGAGCTTCGGCCATCTCGGCTTTACGGGCACCAGCGTCTGGATCGATCCGGACGCCGACCGCGTCTTTATTTTGCTGACAAACCGCACACACAACCGCCCGCTCCCGTTCGTATTGATCAACTCGGTTCGCCGGCATTTTCACGATCTTGCAATCGATAGTCTCGATCAAAATACTTAGCAACGAAAAGCCCCGATGTATAATCAAAATTGAGCTTTCCCCGAAGTAACATTTCGGCTTGGAGACGATAGTTTGATGAAAAATATTGCCGCAGTTATTACGATCTTGGGGACGCTTGTAGTTGGAGCGTTAGGACAATCCAGCACGGCCTCTCGGCCGCGGGTCGCATCGACACCGACACCGCCCGTGCTCGGCAATAACCCGAATTCGCGGCCGAAAAATGACGGCCCGCCGGTACTTGTCGGCGGCAGCCGCACGCCCGCTCCGTCTCCGACGGAAACGCCCGACATTTTCGACGAAAGCGAGGTTATCAAGGTCGAGACCAACCTGGTCACGATGCCGGTCTCGGTCCTCGATCGCGACGGCCGATTTATCTCGGGCCTGAAACAGCAGGATTTTAAGATATTCGAAAATGGCGTTGAGCAAAAGGTTGATTTCTTCCAGTCGGTCGAACAGCCGTTCACCGTTATCTTGTTGATCGACGTTAGCCCTTCTACGCAGTTTCGGATCGAAGAGATCCAGAATGCGGCGATCACATTTGTCGATAAACTGCGTCCCGCCGACCGGGTGATGGTTATCGCGTTCGATCAGAATGTCAATGTGCTCAGCCCGGCGACGAACAATCGCTATCAGCTTCGCAACGCGATCCGCCAGGCCCAGTTTGGCGACGGCACGGGGCTCTATGAGGCTGTCGACTACGCCATCAACCAGGAACTGCGGAACATACAGGGCCGCAAGGCCGTCGTGCTCTTTAGCGACGGTGTCGATACCACGTCAAGAAGTGCCAGTTATCAGAGCACGATCAAAGAAACCGAAGAGGTCGACGCTCTTTTCTACACCATCCGATACGATACCTCCGGCGACATGGGCGGCGGTTGGGGCGGCGGAAATAATTATCCGCAGCCGCCAATTCGACGCGGCGGCGGCCGAATCTCGATGGGTGATATTCTCGGTGCGATCCTTAGCGGCGGCAACGTTAATATCGGCCCTGGTGGTGGCGGTGGTCGACGCGGCGGCGGCCGTGGCAATACCGGTGGCGAATACGACACCGGCCGAAAATATCTCGAGGCTCTCGCGACGACCAGCGGTGGCCGGACCTTTGAGGCCTCGTCCATGGTCAATATCGACGCTGCATTCTCCGGTATTGCCGAGGAGCTCAGGCGTCAGTATTCGCTCGGATATTACCCCGACAATGTCGGTAAGGTCGGTGACCGTAAGCAGATCAAGATCCGCGTCATGCGGCCCGAGGTCGTGGTCCGTGCAAAGAACAGCTACATCGTTGGCCAGACCGACCGGACGCTTGCCGGACGTTAATTACCAAATAAAGACAACGCGAATTCGCATGAGAAGCCGGGCTCGTTCCGGCTTCTTTTGTTGGTATTTGCATCTTTTTTGCTGTCTGTGGGCATCGAATGAGCTAAGCTGTCTGTATCGCCCGAAATGAAGCTTTGTTTTCTCACCATTTTTATCATGATCGCCGCCGCGTCGGCGGCATATCCGCAGTCCGGACGCGTCGTGCCGGGCGGCAACGGCCGTTCGAATCAGCGCACGCCCGAACCGACGTCGACGCCCGTGGTCGCGTCAGTTTCCGAGGCAGCAGATGTTGTCGACGATGAAGATGTTATCAAGGTCGAGACGCAGCTCGTTTCGATGCCGGTCAGGGTGATGGACAAAAAGGGCCGCTTTGCCGGCGGGCTCGTCAAAGAGAATTTCCGGGTTTTCGAGGACGGCGTCGAACAGCAAATATCGCTGTTTTCCAACGAAAACGAACCGTTCACCGTTGCACTCGTGCTCGACATGAGCTATTCGACGACGTTCAAGATCGCCGAGATCCAGTCGGCCGCCATCGCGTTTATCGCCCAACTGCGGCCTCAGGACAAGGTGATGGTGATATCGTTCGATCAGGAAGTCCACATGCTCTGCGAAGCGACGGGCGACCGCAACGCGATCTATCAGGCAATTAAGCGAACGAGAATATCGACCGGCACAAGCCTTTACGAGGCAGTCGATCTGACCATCAATGACCGCATGCGGCGGGTAAAGGGCCGCAAGGCGATCATCCTGTTTACGGATGGTGTCGATACGACCAGCCGACGGGCACATGACCTCGATAACCTCAATGACGCCATGGAACTTGACTCGCTGATCTATACGATCCGCTACGACACGTTCGCCGACGTCCAGCAGATGAAAGGCGGTTCGACGAGCGGGCGTCGGACGCAGCCATCGGATCCGTTTCCGTCCGCCGACAACGATCCGATGTCCACGACTATGCCTACATCGACCATCGTTCGACCCGGCGAACAGGGAACCACGGCTGCCGAATATCAGCGAGCCGAGCAGTACCTCGACCAGCTCGCTCTTCGCACGGGCGGCCGCCTCTACCAGGCAAAGACGCTGGGCAATCTCGCCGACGCCTATTCTAAGATCGCCAGCGAACTGCGTGAATTTTACAGTATCGGCTACTATCCCTCGACCGAGCGAGTGGCAGGAAAGCGGTCGAACGTGAAGGTCAAAGTCGATCATGCGGGCCTGGTCGTTCGTGCCCGCGAGGGCTACATGACACGCCGCAAAAAGAAATAGACCGACTTATATCTCGGTGCCGTCGGGGATCATCGCGTTCTTTGGGACGATGATAATGCCCTCGCGAATATAGTAAGAGCGGCTCGGGTGATCGAAAAACTCAATATTGTCCTTGTTGACCAGCCTGACGTTGTTGCCAATGCGGACGTTCTTATCGATGATCGCCCGCTTGATGACCGTGTTTTGGCCGATACCGATCGGCGGCTTGCCGCGGGTGAGGTTTTCGCGTATCTCCTGGATCGACTCAAGAAAATCAGAGCCCATGATGATCGAATCTTCGATCAAAGCTCCGTGGTCGATGCGGCTGCGCAGCCCGATGATCGAACGCCGTGCCCGGACGCCGTTCAATATGCAGCCTTCGCTGACCATCGTATTATCGATATCGCAATTTTGCAGTTTCGACGGCGGCAGATAGCGGCTGCGGGTGTAGATCGGAGCCTGTGTATCAAAAAAGTTGAACTTCGGCAGTGGCGATGCCAGATCGAGATTCGCCTCGTAAAACGCGCGGATCGTACCGATATCTTCCCAATAGCCCTTAAATAAATGGGCCTGAACATTGTATTTATGGATCGCCGCCGGGATGATCTCGCGGCCGAAATCCACCCATGAATCGTCCGTCTTGAGCAGTTCGACCAGCTTCTTATAGTTAAAAACGTAGATGCCCATTGACGCCAGATAAGGGCGTTCGGCGGCGGCTCCCGCTTCCAGCCCGAAGGCGGTCGTATCGACACGCATTTCCTCGAGAGCGTCACCTTTTGGTTTTTCCTTAAATTCGACTATCGTGCCGTCGGGATTTGTCTTGAGCAGGCCAAACTCCTCGGCCTCGTCCGGCCGGCAAGGCACGACCGAGATCGTCAGGTCGGCACCGGTCTCAAAATGGCGGTCGAGAAATTTGCGATAGTCCATCCGATAGAGATGGTCGCCCGACAGGATCAGCAGCGTATCGACACGCCAGTCACGCAAGTGAGGCAGCATTTGCCGGACGGCGTCGGCCGTGCCCTGAAACCACTCGGTGTTGTCCTTGGTCTGTTCGGCGGCGAGCACCTCGACAAAGCCGGTCGAAAAGCTCGAAAATCTATAGGTCCGCGAAATATGGCGGTTGAGCGAAGCCGAATTGTACTGCGTCAAAACGAATATTTGCGTGATATCCGAATTGATGCAATTCGAGACCGGAACATCGATCAGGCGGTACGTGCCGCCGAGCGGGACGGCCGGTTTTGACCGTTCGTGCGTAAGTGGAAACAGCCTCGAGCCGGCACCGCCGCCCAAGATCATCGCAACAACGTTATCGTATCGACCCATATACCGTTATTGTAAATTGGAAATCTGAAAATAAACAGTCTAAAAGGCCGTTAATGATGGCCGGACATTTACTATTTTCCGCCCACGTTTTAATATTCACGAATACCTATGTGGTACTGGACCAAACTAATATTTCTGATCTTTGCCGGAGCGGTCGCCGTCTGGATCGGCTATGAGCTGATCACGTTCCCGTCGATCTCGCGTCTGAGGACTGAAAACCCGACGACGACGTCGATGATCGAATTCCGCATCTCCGAGACCAAGGCCGAGGGCCGCGAGCCTAAAAAGGCGATGATCTGGATGCCGATCGAGCAAATTTCGCCCAATCTCCAGCGGGCCGTGCTCGCCGGCGAAGATTCGCGTTTTTTTCAGCACAACGGTTTTGACTGGGACGCGATCCAGTCCGCCTGGGACGAGGCCGTCAAAGAAGGCGAAAAAGAAGCCCGCGAAGAGTGCGAACAGGAAGCAAAGGCCGCCGGCCAGCCCAAAAAAGACTGCAAGCCGAGCGAGGACGACTGGATACCGCCGATGCCGAGCTTCAAACGCGGAGCCTCGACTGTCACTCAGCAGTTGTCAAAAAATCTGTTTTTGTCCGAGGACCGCAATTTTCTGCGAAAGGGCCGTGAGGCCGTCTATACCTACTTTCTCGAACGCGAGCTGACCAAAAAGCGCATTCTCGAGATCTACCTCAACGTTATCGAATGGGGCGACGGCATCTACGGTGCCGAGGCCGCGTCGCGTTTTTATTTCAAAAAGAGCGCGTCCGACCTGACCCGCGAAGACGCCGCCTTTCTCTCGGCAATGATCCCGAGCCCACTCAACGTCTTCAACCCCGCCAAAAACCGCAAACGCGTAGTCCGCCGCCAACGCGTCATCCTCCGCGGCATGAACTCAATAAAACTCGACTATTCGGATAAGTAACCCCAAGACAGGAAAGTCGGAGAAATCGTAGAAACGATCGGGACCGCGTCCGCCATACCGACCACCGACCAGCGACACAATTTCTTGACAGGAGTTTCAGAAATCGAGCAAAATACCCCCATCATGCCCAATGCCACCCAGCGACATTCAGCAGTTCCAGCAGTCTCTGACCGCGCCGTGACGAGCGAACGGGCATTTGTCGAATTTTCAGAATGCAGAGCGGTCAGGACCGGGCAGAGAATCGCAATAACGCATGCCTGACCCTTTTCTTTCCCCGGCCAGAATCCATTAGAAGAAATCGCGGGAAGAAGCGTTGAAAGAAAGGGAGCCTTCATTATGGATATTTTTGCTCGGATTATGGTTAGAGATGTTGATAGTTATCAAAGATTGATCGAATCGACTCCTATTGAAGCAAAGGATGAAAATGGTGCTTCCTTGCTTAGAATAGCAATTGCCTATGGGAGTGAACCAATTGCTCTGGATCTAGTCGATCGCGGAATAGAGATTGAGCAACTAGACAGGAAAGGTAAGAACGAAATTCAGAATTCCTTTTACAAAGGTCTCTGGGAACTTGGCCGACGGCTTATCGACCGCGGAGCAAATCTGGAACATTTTGATTGGTACGGAAACAACGCTCTCTGGTATGCGGTAACACATCCAAGACCTGATTATGAACTACTCAAACTATTGGTAAAAGCAGGAAGTGATGTTCAAACAAAGAATCGGGCAGGGCGATCGCCTCGTGATGCCGCAAGGGTAATCGGCGACAGCAAAATGATTGAGATTCTTGAAACCGGTCTTTGATTTTGGACTTCGCCCCATCTGATTACCTTAGCCGAGGAAGTAGAATGAATCATTGGCGGGGCTTTTTCACTGGGCTCAGACGGCAAACAACAAAAACGGACCGCGGTTGGCGTCGAACGAGATGAGGAAATTGAGCACATGGACATTTTTGCCCGAATTATGGTTCGAGATATTGAAGCGCAAGGACAGGGTCAGTTCGCGGATCGTGGACACGTCTTCTCTTCGATCCCGGAGGGATCGCACGTTTATAGAAGATCGCTAACCACCCGATAACATTCGACGCCGCCGGCGTCGGTTCGGCGTGGTCTGAAAGATCCCAAGTTCGTGGATAAACGAATATTTTGACCGCAGATAACGCAGAAAAAACGGATAGACGCGGATAATTCTAAATAGATCTGCTGAAGATCTGCTTCATCCGCGTAATCTGCGGCTAAATATCGACTGAGATCAGATAGCATTTTTGTTCTAAGACATCCCCTGATGCGGAAGCCCGCACGTAAGTAAGGGTATTAAATCCAACTTCAGGCGATCGGGCTATCGATATAAATTGCCACTAGCTTTAGCTAGTGGAATGCCAGAACATAGGCATTCGGGCTTTAGCCCAATTTTGGCTAAAGCCCAAATCTCTTCAGCCGCCCACCACTAGCTGAAGCTAGTGGCAACTTATGGATATCGCCTAAACCCGATCGACAACTCAATTATGGCCTTCGACACTCGCCGCCACAGTTGACACCGATGATATAATAAGTGTTACAGCGTTTGATCTTTGACAACCGAATGCGGAAAGGCAAAAACGGGCGATATGAAAGGCCATTTTCCGGTTTTAGGCGGGTTCCGCCCGCGACATGTGGGAACTTGTTGGGACAACGGGACAGAAACGTGAAATTGCTCTAACCACAGGTATAACAACAGTTAACGTCTTTGGGCGGTAGGAAAGATTCCCACTATTTCCGACTAAGTAGGAAATAGTAGGAATCTTTAATAAGACGACTTCGACGTCGGTTTTTGTCGCATGCAATGGCTACAATTAAAGCTATGCGTTAAGTTAATTCACACCAGACGCCGAATTGCCGGGGGAAAATTCTACAAGTTACGCTCCGTTTTTGGTGTTTCCGACGATGTGCGGAGCACATCAAACAACTTTAGCTACGCATGCAGCGAAGCGGAATGTGTAGATGACCGAGCGAAAACAAACAAGCGTGTGAAACACGCGGCACATATCGGCGAGGTTGACGTTTCGCGTGTTCCACACGCTGAACATTGCGGGGCGATCATTCTACAGGTTACGCTTCGCTTCACCCATAGCTAGAGTTATTATGCGTGCTCCGCACGCACGACCCCGGCGAGGGGCTTTTTTTTAGCCATCAATATCCTTTCAACCGCAACGAGCACCTCACATTAAAAGAACCCAGTCGCTATCGCTCCCGGTTCTGACACGAGCCACCGCTTCGAATTAATTCTTGATTTCAGTGTGCCGTCTGTGCGACAATATACCGTGTACGCATAGGCAACGAGGGATCGCTCCTCAGATGTTTGAAAACCAAGATCCTAAATGGGACAAAAAGTGCAGGTAACCGCTGTGGTTGCAGCATTTACGCCGAAACCATCTCATTTCCACGTTCTCGCGCGAGCAAATGGGACAAAATCGGGGTTAAGTGGCGTGGACTCAATGGTTTACGCTGTCCCATTTTGGCGAAAAACTGGGACAGTGGTGGGACGGGGGAATTGCGGATTGTGGATTTTGGATTGCGGACCTGGAATCTGGGACTTGGGACTCGGGACATCTGGCCACCGACCACCGGCAACTGCCCTGATCACTCACCACTTGCGAGGACAGCGGGACAGGCCGCCGGACGGCATTCTTTTGAAACTTTTTCCTGCCGATTTCGAATTACATATTACTAATTTGGCATTTCTATTTCAGGAGTGATTATGAGGACAATTTTGCGGAGCTTTGCGGTGGCTGTGGTCATGGCGGCGATATGTTTTACCGGGACGCTGAGTACACCGGCACAGGCGACCAAGGCGGCGGGCATCAAGGTGCCGGTCACCTATTACACACTGCCTAACGGCCTGAAAGTGGTGCTGTCGCCTGAGCCGTCGGCACCGCTCGTGACCGTAGCGGTCTATTACAATATCGGCTTTCGCATCGAACCGCGTGACCGCACCGGCTTTGCGCATCTGTTCGAGCATCTGATGTTCCAGGGGTCAAAGAATCTCGGCAAGATGGAGTTTATCAAGCTGGTCGAGAGCAACGGCGGCGTCCTGAACGGTTCGACGCGTTTCGATTTTACCAACTACTTTGCCGTCATGCCCTCGAATAAGACCGAGACGCTGCTGTGGGCCGAGGCCGACCGTATGCGCGGGCTCGACATCACGCAGGAAAACCTGGCCAACCAGCAGGGCGTCGTCGGCAACGAGGTCAAGGTCAACGTCCTGAATCAGCCGTACGGCTCTTTCCCGTGGATCGACCTGCCGATGGCCGCGTTCACCAACTGGTACAATTCGCACAATTTCTACGGCGACCTCAAGGACATCGAGGCAGCCACGCTGGCCGATGCCAAGACCTTTGCGTCAAAGTACTATCAGCCGCAGAACGCGGTGCTCGTCGTCGTCGGCGATTTTGACGAAGCGTCCGCCAAGGGTTGGATCACCAAGTATTTCGGCAATATCCCTTCGCAAAAGGCCGAGCCGATCCCCGATCTGACCGAACCGCGTCAGGAACAGGAAAAGACGGTCACCCGCGTCGATAAGCTCGCCAACAAACCGGCCGTGGCATTCGGCTATCAGATGCCAAAACGCGGCACGCCGGAGTATTACGCAATGGGCCTGATCGACCAGATCCTGATCCAGGGCGAGGACAGCATGCTCTACAAAGAGCTGGTCAAAAACAAAGGCTACGCCGGCGGCATCGGCGGCGGGATCAATTCGGGACTCGGGAATATGTTCAATTACAACGGCCCGATGCTGATGGACGTGAGCCTGATACACGACGATAAATTTACCGCATCGGAGATACTCGCCAGTGCTGACACCGTCATCGGACAGCTCCAGGACAAGCCAGTCGGACAGGCCATGATCGATCGAGCGATGGTCAAGCTGCGTTCGGGGCTCTATGACACGATGACGCAGTTCGGCGGCTTTGGCCGTGCCGATCTGCTCGCGAGCTTTGCCCTATTTGATAACAAACCCGAGAACATCAACCAGATCGAAGCCAATTTCCGCAAGGTAACGCCCGAGCTGATCCAAAAAACGGCCAAGGAATATCTGCGAAAAACTAACCGAACGGTGGTGGTCCTGAACGTCGAAAAATCGGCGTCAGCGGCGAAATAGGAGGGATCGGGCAATGAAAAACAGAAAATTGAAAATGGATAATTATCTCAGAAAAAGTCTTTGGCTCTGTCTCTCAGCGGTCAGTATGCTGGCGTTTGCGTCGGCCTCGTTCGGGCAAAAGGAAACACCGCCGGCCGGCGGGCCGCCAAAGCCGTTTGTGTTCCCGAAACAGGACACATACACACTGCCGAATGGAATGAAAGTGACGCTCGTGCAATACGGTTCGATACCGAAAGTGGCGTTTCAGGCCGTGATCTATTCGGGCAC
Organism: Pyrinomonadaceae bacterium; assembly: GCA_017983495.1. Taxonomy (GTDB): domain Bacteria; phylum Acidobacteriota; class Blastocatellia; order Pyrinomonadales; family Pyrinomonadaceae; genus OLB17. The sequence goes on from JAGOBH010000006.1 coordinate 90,244, forward strand.
AAAGGACGACGCCAAGGGCAAACGCGGCGTCTCGGAAATGACCGGCATGATGCTCAAAGAGGGAACCAAGACCCGCACGACCGAGCAACTGGCGCTCGAGACCGCAAATATGGGCGGCAGCATCAACGTCGGCACCGGCACCGACAGCACGAACATCTCGGGCGAGGTGTTGAGCGAATTTGACGTCAAATTTCTCGAACTGCTGGCGGATGTCGTGCTGAATCCAAACTTTAAGCAAGAGGACCTCGACCGTCTGAAGGCAAACAAGCTGCGTTCGCTGGCCGTCGCAAGGACGCAGGCGGGAAATCAGGCTTGGGAAAAGTTTCGCTCGATAGCATTCGCCGGGCACCCGTACAGCCAGGTCAATCCGCAGGATGACGAGGTCAAGGGCTACACGCTCGACGACCTAAGGGGCTTTTACGCCAACAATTACGGTGCCGCACGAACCCATCTTTATATCGTCGGCCAGTTTGACGCCGCGGCGTTAAAGTCCGTGATCAGCAAGGCTTTCGGCGGCTGGGCAAAGGGCACGGTGGCAACGCGTAATGTCCCCACGGTCAACGCAAAACGTTCGCTGTCGGTCATCGACCGCCCGGGTTCGCCGCAATCGACGATCTATCTCGGCATGCCGGCGGTGTCGCCGTCGGACGCGGATTTCATCAAGTTCACGGTGATGGATTCGCTACTCGGCAGCTCGTTCGGTTCGCGTATCACGTCGAACATTCGCGAGAACAAGGGCTATACCTACTCGCCGAACAGCTTTGTCTGGAGTCGTTTCAAAACCGGTTACTGGATCGAGAATGCCGATGTGACGACCGAGGCGACCGGTGCGTCGATCAAGGAGATACTGTTCGAGATCGACCGCCTGCAAAAAGAGCCGCCGACCGAGGCAGAGATGCAGGGCATCAAAAACTATCTCGTCGGTATCTACGTTTTGCAGAATTCGTCGCGAAGCGGCGTCATCGGACAGCTCGAGAGCGGTAATTACAACGAGCTGAGCAAGGATCATATCGACACCTACATCCAAAAGATCGCCGCGGTAACGCCCGCGGACGTCTCGGCGATGGCGAAGAAATACCTGACGACCGACAAGATGACGATCGTCGTCGTCGGTGACCGTTCGAAGATCGACGAACAGCTCAAACCGTACGCTAACTAGGCCGTGACATATTTCGATCTGCTGAAAAAAGGGTGCCCCCATCGGCATCCTTTTTTGTCTATGTTCCCGGGATGTCGCCGGTCCATGCGTAGAACCAATATTGGAAGCAAACAGTCTCGTCGAATTTACAGGCAGTAATTTTCAAAAAGCTGACATCAGACGCTCGTATGTATTTCATAAGCGAACATTATCGGTTGAACATTTCGACAAACAGGCGTAGTATTGCCGAAACCTCATCAGACAGATTTACGGTTCCCACCGATACTTGAGCGGTTTAAGTTTTGCGAACGCAATTTGTTCACTGATCGCTACTCCGTAGGAAATTATATGAAACCACTAGTTTATTCGATCCTGATCATCGCGATTCTCAGCATTTCCGCCTTTGGCCAAACCGCCAAACCTAAGGCCCCAGCGTTGCCTGCTGGCATCGCTGGTTGGAGCGGAGAGTATTCGGATAAGCTTTTGAAGAATTCGGTCATCAAGGCGCGTCTGAAGAAGTTGCTGGGTGCCAAGAGCTATGCCGAGTTTATGGATTCTTTTGAGACGCTGACCCCGATCACGGATGACGGCGACGTTCTGTTTGCGAGCGGCTGTTTGGTGCACGCCTGCACACAACTTGAATCGGCGATCGCCATAGACGTCAAGAACAACGCCATCCACGCCGCGATCTTCAATTCTGAGAAACCAACTCGCTATTTCAACGAACGCGGCAGAAAGACGCCCTTGCCGATCGTGAATTGGGCATCGAAACTAGAAGAGCTCAAAGTCAATAAATAGTCCGCCGGCCCGAACCTTTACATTTATGAGATCGATCGCATTTCTATTACTGACGCTGCTTTTCTTGTGCTTTGAGGCAAACGCTCAGGACTTCAATAACAAGACTAAAGAGTACACTCTCGTCTCACAGACCGAAGCCAAGACCGAGATAGTGCGGACGCACCGAAGAGTGCTCTGTGATTATCAGCCGTCCGGGCTTTGGGTTCGACGCGGCGAGAGGTTTTCGGTAAATGTTACCGATCTTGATCCGAACTATAAGCTCTCGACGATGATCGGTTTCAAACCGATGTGGGCGAAAAATAACAACACGCAGGAGAACGAACTACGGGAAGGTGCGAATACCATAACGGCAGCTAACGACGGCATTCTGTCGTTCATCTTCGTCAAACGAAACGGCTATGACACCGACCCGACGACGGTCGATGTCAAGGTTGTCGGCGGCAAGGCCATTCCGTTCTACGTGTCCGGACAGACTGAGGACGAGGACTGGGAAAAGGCCATCAAGACCATGGAAGACACATATGTGCAGCTCGTTTCTGACCGAGTTCTCATAACGCTTCCGTCGCGGGATTATGTGCGGTACCCGATCGAGGACGTCGAGGCAATGTTCGAGACGATCCACAAAATGATCGATCTCGACGATCAGCTTGCCGGTTTCGACGATTCTTCGCCGGAGAATATGCGGACACGCAACCGCATCAACTATTTGGTTGATGTTTATACGCCTAGACCGGAATCCGACAAATACTACGCCTACGCCGGGGAGTATTTCATCGGGATGAAACGTGACAATTTTACGGCGCTAACGCGGGATCTCGGATTCGAATGGGGCTATTGGCACGAGACAGGGCACACGTATCAGCAGCGGAGTTGGATGTTCAGTGCGATCGTTGAAATACAGGTCAATATGTACTCGCTCTATGTCCAGGAAAAGTTTGGCCTGCCATCAAAATTGCTCAATAAAGAATACGGCAATACCGTATCGTCATTCGAAATGGCACGTCGCTATATTGCCAATCCGAACAAGAACTACATGGTCATCAATTCGGCCGAATACGGCGAGTTTTTTACCAAGCTCGTGATGTTTCATCAGCTCAAATCGGTCTATGGCTGGAATGTGTTCACTCGCCTTCACAAGGAGTTTCGCAAGAAGCCGCTTGTTTACGATCCACGTATCACCGACGCAGACAAGGCCGCTCAGTTCGTTTATATGATGTGTTTTGTGACGAGAAACGATCTGGTACCGTTCTTTAGAAAGTGGGGACTAAACATTGATGCCGCAACGTCGCAAAAGATCGCGGCCATGAGGCTGCCTTTGCCAAAGACCGATCCGTCAACGATATTCAAATAAAACTATGAAAAAAACGATCTACATCACACTCGCACTCATTGTCTTCACATTTGCGGCCGCCGGGACTTCGCTGGCATGCAGTTGTTTGGCCAGCCGCGATTCGGAGAAGACGCAGGTCTCGAATGCGTACAAGGATTCGGCCGCTATCTTTTCCGGCACGGTCAGATCAGTGACGCCGAACGCCGACGGTAATTACGTGGTCGTCACTTTCACGGTCAAAGACACGTGGAAGGGAACCGCCGGGACGGAGATCACGGTAAAGACCGCTAAAGACAGTGCGATGTGCGGATTTAATTTCGAGGCCGGCCGGGAATATCTCGTCTACGCCAACGGAACCGCCGCCGACCTCAGTGTTGGAAATTGTTCGCGAACATCGGCGATGCCGTGCAAACCGGACATCAAGTACCTGGCTAAACTTAAGAAGAAACAAGCTATAAAGCACTAGGGGGAAACCATGAAAACCAAATTCGCACTGATCACGTTCGTAATTATCTTGTTGGGAACCGCGTTCAGCCATTCGGCATCTGCACAGGGGAACAAGTTATATGTAGGAAACCTGAGCTATGACACAAATCGAGAATCATTAATAGCGGCTTTTTCGTCCGTCGGGGAAGTCCGGGAGGTCGTCATTGTCATGGATAGAGAGACCGGGAAACCGAGGGGATTTGCTTTTGTCACAATGGGATCTGCTCAGGCGGCGGCTTCCGCAATATCACAGTTGAACGGAGTGATGCTGGATGGACGGCCCATTAAGGTCAATGAAGCTCAGGAGCGGACAGCAAGACCTTCGGGTGGTGGTGGTGGATTCGGCGGCGGCGGCGGTCGCGGTTCCGGCCTCAGAGTTGAGAAGCCGCTGGATGAGAACGGTGCCAACGCTTTGGTCACCGAGGCGACCGGTTGGCTTGCCGGGCTGATCGACGACGAAGACATCACCGACAACATCACCACCAGTTGGGACGAACGCGACGATCTCATCGGCAAGACCCGAACGCAGGCGCTCGCCCTGATGTTGATCGACGCCAAGCGCATTATTACCGACAAGGCCGTGTTGGATAAATTCGTCAAAGGCTGGAACGCAAAGGCACATCCGGCTCCCCGTCAGTGGTGAACCATCATCACGGGCTTGACTTCGGCAGTGACCAATTGGCATTGATACAAATCGTAAATAAGACTGCAGATTATCGGTTCTTGCATAAACATATGAAAAAACTATCGATGATATTCGTCCTTTTGCTTGCGAGTATCGGGTTTGGCCAGCAGCATGATCGTTGGAACGGGCTTGTAATAGACGAAACGACGCCGGAGCAGGCGATCGCGAAATTTGGGAAACCCAACGCTGACACGAAAGGAGAGTATGCCAATCTCTGGTTTGCTCGTTCGCTGACCAACGACATCCGGAAACCGATCTATCGCACGCTCGAATTTGGCGAGGTAGGCGTTTCGACCTCTATGACGCTCACGTTCTCAGCCGGAAAACTGGTAGCGATCACTGCATATCCTAAGGACGCTCCGGCAAGCGAGTTTGTGAACAAACTCGGCACCAGTTGGAGATTACCGGGCAAGGACGCGGCGACCGATTTTGAGGAGTGGGACAAACCTCGAAGCTCAGAACCCCGTAAAGCAGTGACCGATAATACAAAAGGCCCATGGACGATGGGTTACGGCCTGATCGTGAAAACGCCAAAGGTCTTTGCTCTGATCAGTGTTATTCCCGGAGTCGAGGATATGAGCCGGACAAGTGTTTCCGAGTCCGGCCCCTTTTGGGGAAACGTCATGAACCTCGAGATCGTTTCTCGCATCCTGGAGAGGAAACCCGGCGAACCGGAAGCGGGCGACGGCCCGATACCGGCGGGAACCGAGGCCGTGATGGCCCCGGGATCGTCGATCACGGCTGAGACCACGACCGGTACGATCACGATCACTGCAGGCAAGGGATTGCTACGGTCATACACATGGGAAGGTGCGACGCGTTCCGTCGAAATGAGAGCGCTGGAGGGTAGATGGAAAGGCAGCCTCGGGACCGAAGATCCGAGTTGGAGAGAACACAACGGAATTAACCGCGGTATGCTCGATGAAGGTAACGTAAGGTTTGCGACCGTTGCGGCGGCGATGAAGTGGATAAATGAAAAATCCAAAGAGCTGCCGATCGTTTATCGCAATGACGGGTTGCTGATCGGATTTGGTAAAAACCTATCACGAGGAACGATCAACGTCGGGGTTTGGCAGATCTACATCAACGGCAAGAAACCGACAAAACTCGCGGGCAGCCAGGACGCAAAGATACGATAGCGAACGGGTTGTGATGGGAACTGCGGCGACCGTACGCGATCGTATTTCTGGACATCGACAGCACGCAGTATCGACGGCCAGCGAAACGTCTACCGCCCCGGCAAATAAGGGAACTGCGGCATCGTTTAGATTCGTAGGCCGGCTGCATTGTCTGTTCGGAGTGTGCATTAGTTATTTGGGTCGCAGAGGAGTTGTATTATGAGGAACATACTAATTGTCTGTGTCATTTTGTTCTTGTTTGGTGCCACCACGATGTTGTTGCCATCAAACGCAGGTGCATTTTCATTGAATGCCGTTCCGCAGGCTACTCCGGAAAGGCCGCTCACCGAAGAAGACCTTTCGGCTCTTCTCGACACATTAAAGGAAAACCTCGCCGAACTTGTCGGCGACGAAGACAAAGCGACTGCCATAGTCGAAAAATGGGACGCCCGCGAAGATCTGGCCGGCAAGAGTCGGAAGCAGGTTCTTGGCCTGCTATTTAATGATCTCCGGTCCGTCGTTACCGAAACCGATATCCACAACAAAGTCTGGGCGGCTTGGAATCGGGCCCCGCAGTCGACGGCTGAAACTGCTGAGCCTGAGACTCCGGAGAAAGGTAGCCCAAGGGAAGAGCTTGATCAGTACATCGCCGGTTTGACCTATGACGCGAATCGTCTGCTGTCAGTGCAGTCGACCGGCAACCAGCCGATTTTTGAGAAGGTGCTCGGCCGTAATGAACAACGAATACCCGGAAGCGGGTCTGTCACCAAATGCACACGCTCGTCGAAGAGCTTGAGCCGGAATTTCTCGGACATCATGGTCCTGCAGCCGACGCGTGGCGCGATCTATCCGGGATCGGTCATTATTGCCGATCGTGGATTAAAGGATGGCGGCCCTCGAGCTGTCGCTCTTGCACGTGCTCCGGTCAATTTACGCGTCGATCTGCCCGGAGCCGACAACGACGGCGGTTTCACTGTCGAACAGCCAAACGAAGCCAACGTTCGAAATGCGGTCAATTCGGCACTTGGCGGTTGGAACGGTTCCGACAGCTACCGCGAAGGCCATGTTGACGCTTCCGGATCGAACAGCAATGTTGCGGTCGCTTACGGCCGCGAACAGCTCGCTCTTGAGCTTGGATTCGACTCGAACTGGGCGCAAGGGCCGGTCTCGGGTTTGATAAATGCGAGCAGCAACGCCGAAACCACGGTCGCCGCTCTAATGGTCAAACAGGTCTTCTACACAGTTTCGGTTGACGCTCCAGAATCGCCGGGCGGTTTTTTTGCGGACGGAGTAACCGCTGAGCAGGCACGAGCCGCATTTTCCTCGACCAGTGTTCCGGCATACATCAGCAGCGTCAGTTACGGTCGGATGATGATGTTTATGATCAAGACCGAGAAACGCATTTCCGAGGCAGATGCGGAAGCCGCTTTGAAATACGCCGCGGGTCTGGCAAATGTAAACGCTTCACAGAAAGCCGCATACGACAGTATCCTCGCAGCGTCCGAGATCACCGCTTCGACGTTTGGAGCCGGCGGACAAGTGACTACCCAAACGATAAGGACAGCGGATGTCGCGAGGTGGATCAAAGACAAGAGTATGTCTTATTCAAAGACAAACGCCGGCGTTCCCGTCAGCTATACTGTCAATTTCCTTAAGGACAACGCCGCCGCCCGTGTCGGCACGTCCATCGAATACAGCGCCGAAGATTGCCGCGTCTTCCCGAACTACTGGCTTGAGATACGTCAGAACGGAGCCTACATGGCTGATTACACCGTCACCTGGGATGAGCCGGGAGCTCCTGGCAGAAAGCAAGAGGGAAGATTCTCTGCCGGAAATAAAATGCAGGTCAACTTTGCCGGCGACGCGACAAACATTCGTATCAATCTGAGAACAATGTCCGACTGGCCGATCGTGAACAAGGTCCTACAGCCGAGCGAACTAAACAAAGCCTACCAAACCGGAGGACACGCAACCGGGCCGAGTTTTAGTGTAGTGCAGACAAAATAATGGACGTATCCGCCCACGTCCGAATCAAGAGAGTTAACCACGGAGGAATGGAGTATTAAGAGCATGATTCTGACTCTGTGCTCTCCGTGCGTCTGAGGTGGATCTCCTTAAACAATGAACGTCCCGAGATCCGGCGGTATTCTGTGTTGGGTATTGGCGTAGATGGCGAACTTCATTTACTATTCGATTGACATTGTCGCTCACACACGAAAACATCACGAAAAAAGGGGCCCGGATGGCGCGTTCGGTTCGATCGGGAATGGACGAGAAGACATCAGATAGCGGCGGGACTGCATTTGGCTCACGAGCGTTTGCGGCATTGACGCGGCCGGTCGACGCTTTGCCGCTGGATATGTTTCGCGTCGTTACGGGCTTGCTGATACTCGTGTATTTTGTGCGAACGTTTGCCGAAACGGCGGATTTCAGCGGGCCGGACGGGTTGCTCGACCACCGTTTGATACTCGAGATGTACTGGTTTACCGAGATCGGTATATTCCGTGATTGGATGAGCGCCGAATGGTTTTACGCGGCATTTGCTATCGCGATTGCGTGCTGCGTGCCGCTGATACTCGGCTACCGCGTTAAGCTGTTTGCCGCGATCCTGTACGTCATCGCCGTTAGTACATACCGTCGGAATTTTATCGTGATGTACGTCGATGATTCGATCATGCATCTGCTGCTGTTCTGGATGCTGGTCATGCCCGTCGGACGCACGCTGGTGCTTGGTGAATGGCTGCGAGACCGCCGTGCGGCGTGGGAACGGTGGAAAACCGTCACCGTGCCCGGTGCGACGCTGCGGCTTTTCTTCTGGAACCTGACGCTGCTCTACCTCGTCGCCGGCCTGTGGAAATGGACCAGCCCGATGTGGCTTGACGGCACCGCTCTGTACGTCGTATTCAAGCTGCCGGTATCGTATTTCAGTTCGTTCTGGACCGCGGGGCATATCCCGCGGCTGAAGATCTTTAACTACGCGACGCTTATTCTGGAACCGATCGTGCCGCTGATGTTCGTGCTACGGCGTGGGCATTGGGCGAAGTACTTAATGCTCGCGGCATTCCTCGGGCTGCATCTCGGCTCCGTGGCAACGCTGAATATCCCGTACGCAAACGTCGCCTGTGCCACGACGACGATCCTGATGTTCCGCGAAGAGCTAATGACATGGCTCCGCGGCGTTTATGTTGAGCCCGTGGGTTCGCGACGCTTCGGCCTGTCCGGTGCCGTCGCACTATTTATGGTCGCCGCACTGACGCTCGCGATGGTCAGCTCGGTCTCGCTGATAAACTGGCGAACCGCACCGCGTGAGATGAAGTCGGGCGAGGTCATTTCCCGCGACGCCAACCGTCCGCAGCTCGTCGACGGACGTGCCGACGGGCTGGATTCGGTGCAGATGACGTTCTTTGGTGCACTTTGGATCATGGGCATCGCTCAGCAATATCAGCTATTCAACTGGATCGACAATCGCAACTACGCGACGCACTACCGCGTCGTTGCTAATGGTGTTGAGGTCGATCCGGACGCGATGTTCGTGCGTTCGCTGCGTGGTGTGCTGCTCGATTTTTATATTCACGACATCACGTGGCTCAGAATACCTCCCGAACGGCGGCGGGAACTGCGTTCGAGCATCCTGGAACGCACCGCGAACCGCTATTGCCGCGTCGCAAAACCTGTCGGCGTCGTCGAAGCCCATTCGTCATTCGAACGCATCGATCCAAACGGCGGCCCGGGCGAATTTGATAATGTACTGTTGATGAAGTTTAGCTGTGACGGCGAACGGGCGGTGTTTTAGATATGTGCGGGATCGTTGCGATGTTCAATAATGACACGCCGGTGAATGCCGACGCTCTTGGCCGGGCGATCGACGCTCTCATTCCACGCGGACCCGACGAACAGAGCAGCTGGGTTTCGCCGAACGGACGCACCGCTCTCGGCCACGCCCGTCTGAACATTATCGACCTCGTCACCGGCACCCAGCCGATCGCAAGCCAAGACGGCAAGCTTCAGATTATCCACAACGGCGAATTCTATGATTACGAACGGATCACACGCGAACTCGAGAACCGCGGCCATAAATTCCGCACGCGTTCGGACAGCGAGATCGCTCTGCATCTGTATCAGGAAATGGGCCCCGCGTGCCTCGAATATCTGCGTGGGGAATTCGCGTTCGTCATCTGGGACGAAGAGAACGAGACGCTCTTCGCCGCCCGCGACCGCTTTGGCATCAAACCGCTGTTCTATGTGCAGGATGCCGACGGGCTGAAGCTCGCATCGGAAGCAAAGGCGCTGTTCGCCGCCGGTGTTCCCGCCGCATGGGACCAGGAATCGGTGTTCCAGAACCTTTTCTTTTCATTCGATCAGGACAGGACTTTGTTCCTTAATGTTCGTCAGCTGTCGCCCGGACACTATTTGATCGCAAAACGCGGGAGCGTCACTATCAATCGTTATTGGGACGTCCGCTATCCAAAGGCGAACGCCGCACATCCGCACACATCCGAAACGGAATGCATCGAAACGGTGCGTTCAATGCTCGACGAGGCGATCCGTCTGCGAATGCGTGCCGATGTGCCGGTTGGATGCTATCTCAGCGGAGGCGTCGATTCTTCGTCCGTGCTTGGGATGGCGAGTCGCTATGCCGAAGGGAAGTTCACGGCGTTCACGATCGCGTTCGATCACCCTGATTTCGACGAAAGCGGACCCGCACGTCGGATGGCGGAGTTTGCGGGAGCGGAATTTCGGCCGATCGCGGTGAAGGGCACCGACTTCGCGGATGTTTTCTACGAATCTGTCTGGAAAGGCGAGATGATCCACTATAACGCCCACGGTGCGGCCCGCGATCACCTGAGCCGTGCCGTGCGGGCCGAAGGCTATAAGACCGTCATCGGCGGCGAAGGTGCGGACGAGCTTTTCGCAGGCTATGATTTCTCAAGCCAGGCGGTACTTGCCGGCGGTCCATCGGGAATGGCGAAATATGCAGCGATCTTCGCCCGTCTATTTAAGCCAAGGACCGAGACCGAACGCCGCATCGCCGAGACTTCGCCTTGGCTCGCCCGCCTCAGCCACATTCTCGCCTTCCCGCCGCACCTGACCGATTATGTCGCGGAGAAATTCGACTTTCTGCACACGATCATTGCGCCGGAACTAACAGCGAGATTCCCCGGCCGCGATCCTTACCGCGAGTTTTTCCGGCAGTTTGACTATCGCAAAACCCTGATGGGACGGGAACCGGCGAAGCAGATCCTGTATCTGTGGATGAAATCGCTGTTCGTCAACTACGTGCTGGCCGCAGAACGCCTCGATATGACAAACGCCGTCGAGGTGCGTCTGCCGTTCCTCGATCACAAGCTATTTGACTACGCGAGTTCGATCCCGGTTGCGATGCTCGCAAAGGGCGGCACACTAAAATATCTGCTTCGCGAAGCCGTAAAACCGTACATCACCGACGAGGTTTACAGCGGGCTGAAGCAACCGTTCCTCGCACCGCCAACCACGCGGCGAAACGACGATGCAATGTACATTATGCTGCAGGACATTTTGCGGAGTGAGAGTTTCGGGTCGGTGCCATTCTTTGACCATGCGGCCGTCATTAATATGCTAGACGGCGTCGCAACGATGGATGACGCCGCCCGAGCGTCAATGGATCCGGTGCTCTATATGATGGCGTCGATCGGCGTCCTGCACGAACATTACGACCTATAGCGAATTGTAATGGCAGTGCCGTTAACTCTGCTTAAAATGACGGATCTTTGGAGCACCGAATTCGTGAACGGTTATAGGCTAAACCCGGCACGTGTGAGCATCGATTCAAACCCGGTCTTGTCGACGGCCTTGACGTAAGCGTCACGCGGTTCGACGGTGCCGTTCTGAACATGTTCGAAAAGAGCCTCGTTGAGCATGACCATGCCGTGGTTCTTTCCGGTCTGCATCGCTGACGGGATCTGAAACGTTTTGCCCTCACGGATCAGATTGCTGATCGCCGGCGTGACTATGAGTACCTCGAGAGCGGCGACACGGCCCCCGCCTTTCTTGGGCAGCAGGGTTTGTGCAATGACACCTTTCAGCGATTCGGACAGCATCACGCGGATCTGCTGCTGTCGGTCGGCAGGGAACTGGTCGATTATTCGATCGACTGTCGACGGAGCGGTGGTGGTATGCAACGTTCCAAATACAAGGTGGCCGGTTTCGGCCGTTTCGATCGCAATCGAGATCGTCTCGAGGTCACGCATTTCGCCGACCAACACGATGTCCGGATCTTCGCGAAGAGCCGCACGTAGAGCGTCTTTGAATGAGTCGGTGTGGTTGTGCACCTCACGCTGATTAACCAGACATTTTTGATTTTCGTGAACAAACTCGATTGGGTCCTCGATCGTGATTATATGGTCCTCACGCGATTTGTTGATCGAATCGACCATCGCACATAACGTGGTCGATTTGCCAGAGCCTGTAGGGCCGGTTACGACGACAAGGCCTTTGGACAGCGAACACAGGTCCATTATGGCCTTGGAAAGTCCGAGTTGCTCAGCGGTCAGGATCTTGGACGGAATGATGCGGAACACCGCTCCCATTCCTTTGCGGTCCATGTAAACGTTGCAGCGAAAACGTGCAAGTCCTGGGATCTCATAGGCGAAATCGGTGTCACTTCGCTCGGAAAATTCTTTCTGGTTTCGTGCCGGCATTATCGAAGTCAGAAGCTCGCGCATGATTTCCGGTGTCAGCACGCCCTCACTCGATTCAAGCGAGGTCATCTTGCCGTCCTTGCGGATCATTGGCGGAACGCTGCAGGACATATGAAGGTCGGATGCTCCGGCCTCGGCCATTTTTATGAAGAGGGCATCCATCCGAGCGGTCATTGCGGCATCGGGCGTCGCAGATACAAACGAAGCTTTCGGCGGTTCCGGAGACGGCACTGGCAGTGGCATCTGATCAGGCGGCGGGACCGCCGCGGGCGGTGCGGAAAATGACTGCTCAAATGCGGGCGGAACGTACTCGCCCCGCGAGAAGTCATCACGGCTTCCCGGCGGTTCATAAGCGGCATTATCTGAGAAAACCGTTGTATATTCCGGGTCATTCACCGACACTATCTCGATTTCCGGCTGCTGTGACGATGTCGGGTAATCCGGAACCATCAGCGGAGCTTCGGGGACCAGATCGGGAATATAGTTTACCGGGGCTGAGATCTCGGCGTTGTATTCAATGCCTGCTGAAGCACTTTCAAAGACATATGAGGCTGGTTCCGGAACCGATTCGGACTCCGACTCAGGATCTAGGGTCAAGAACGGCACCTCGGCCGGAGCGGTTTTCTGCGGAGCAGCCTCAGGTGACAACGTTGAAACCGGCGGACGTTTGGCCACATCGCTGAGCATCGGTCGTATCGTGACATTAAAACCGGCCGGTGATTTTTGAACCACAAAATTAAAATCGCCAAGTGCATGAGGATGAACAAACTCGACCTCTGAATTGTGCGGCAAAGCGGCTTTGGCGTCCGGCGGGATCAGCGGAAATATCATCATGCTGATCTGCGTACCAAGCATGGGCGAGTTGCCGACATCCTGATCGCCGTTAGCGGACACCAGATACGGGTTCTTTTCGGGTTCAAGATGCAGTTCTTCGCTGCAGGTCGAAAGCAGTGCGCGGAGATATTCGTTTAGTTTTTCCATAAGGGGAAAGGCTTGCTGCAGCGCGTCGATACCCGGCCGATCAGATATAAAGGGATAGTTAATACGAACCGGTTTGGCTCAATATTGAGAATAACACAGTTAAACCATGTTGTCAGCAAAAAAAGAGTGTCGGAGATGATGGGTCAGATAGTGATATTTTCCTGATATTCGCCCCAGATGCCGCGTAATCGATTGCTGATTTCGCCAACCGTAACGTTGTTCTCGACCGCCTCAAGAATGTGCGGCAAAAGGTTTGCGGTACCTTTCGCGGCGTCGGCGATTTTGTTCAGGCAGTCAGTGGCCTTCGCGGCGTTGCGACGCACACGAACGGCCCGAAGGCGCTCGACCTGATCGCGACCGATCTGCTCGTTGACACGAAGTATCGGTATTGGATTCTCTTCGTCGACCTGGAAGCGATTTACGCCGACGACGATCGCGTCCTGAGATTCGACGGCACGTTGATAGTCGTAAGCAGCTTGTTGGATCTCGTTCTGAACGTAGCCAACCTCGATCGCGCGCAGCATGCCGCCCATTGCATCGATTTTCTCGATGTAGTCGGACGCGACGTTTTCAAGCTGCGTTGTAAGTTCTTCGATAGCATAACTTCCGCCAAGGGGATCGACGGTGTCAGCGACGCCCGACTCGTGGGCAATGACCTGCTGAGTGCGAAGAGCGATACGGGCCGCTCTCTCCGTGGGGAGCGAAAGTGCCTCGTCCATCGAATTGGTGTGAAGACTTTGAGTACCGCCGAGCACGGCGGCGAGAGCCTGAATTGTCGTTCGGGCAACGTTGAGCTCCGGCTGCTGAGCTGTCAGCGTTGACCCGGCGGTTTGCGTATGAAAGCGCAGCATCATTGACTTCGGATCCACAGCCCCAAAACGATCCCGCATGATTCGAGCCCAGAGACGTCTCGCAGCACGGAATTTCGCGACTTCTTCGATTAGATTGTTATGAGCATTGAAGAAAAATGACAGTCGCGGGCCGAAATCATCGACCTTGAGGCCAACATCTATCGCGGCCTGGACGTAAGCGATGCCGTCCGCGAGCGTGAACGCGATCTCTTGGGCGGCTGTCGAACCGGCCTCCCGAATGTGGTAGCCCGATATAGAGATCGTATTCCAATTTGGCACTTCGGCAGCACAGAACGCGAACGTGTCGGTAATCAATCTGAGACTCGGTGACGGAGGGTAGATATAGGTGCCGCGGGCGATGTACTCCTTGAGAATGTCGTTCTGGATGGTGCCGCTGACCTTGTCAAACGCAACGTTTTGCTTCCGAGCGACTGCCAGATAGAGGCATAGAAGAGTCGATGCCGTTGCGTTTATCGTCATCGACGTCGAAACCTGATCGAGCGGGATGCCATCAAAGAGCGTAAGCATATCATCCAGGCTATCAATCGCAACTCCGACCTTACCGACCTCACCCGCTGACAACGGATCGTCGGAATCGAGTCCGATTTGCGTAGGCAGATCAAATGCTACGCTTAGCCCGGTTGTGCCCTGTGATAGAAGATACTTATAGCGCTCGTTCGACTCTTCGGCGGTCGCAAATCCGGCGTACTGCCGCATCGTCCAAAAGCGGCCACGATACAGATTCTTGCGGACGCCTCGTGTGTACGGAAAGGAGCCAGGCTCACTTAGGTCATTTTCATAATCGACCTTGGCCGTGTTTTCAGGGTTGTAATCATTGGGCATTTCGATGCCTGAAGTGGTCTCAAATCGTTCGCGTCGCTCAGCCATATCGCCAATAGATTATCATACTCTATATGGATTTTGACTTAACTGCGGGCGTTGCGTAGCATTTCAACTAACACTCGCGTTAGTCGCTCAAATAGCTGTAAATAATTGAATTACTACAATTACTATACCGAGATCGAAGACACGTTTATCCGGCGGCGGGGAAAGAATCTGTTTCTAAGCCCGCTGGACTGGGCTTTGATCGAGATGTGGCAAGATCGCGGGATACCGTTGCATATCGTGATCAGGTCGATTGAGTCGGTCTTTGACGTCTTTGACAAGCAGCCGGCGGGCACGCGGTCGATCAAGAGCCTTTTCTACTGCCGCGAAGAGGTAGAGGTTCAGTATGCCGAGTGGTTTCGTTCGCAGGCTGGGAAATCGGCCGGTACCACTGCGACCGAGGACGTGATGTTCACGCCGGGGCAGATTGGCGAGCATATAGATGCTGCAATTGGAGCATTAATGTCCTGCGGTCGGGTGGAACTTGCTGAAGACATAGAGCGTTCGGTTTCTCGCCTGGATGAACTTCGGGGTGATCTGACCGACAATTTCGAGGCAATCGACGGCACCCTTTCCGATATCGAAAAATTACTTGATCGTTCAATGCTGACAAATTGGGATCGCGAGCATCTAAGGCATTTGGAGAAAGAAGTCGCGGCCCCGCTTAAAGAATATAAAGCAGGCATGGAACCGGACGCGTACGCCAGTATGTTTGAGTTGATGATGCTCAAAAGATTGCGCGAAGAAGCTGGGATACCGCGGCTAGGGTTGTTTTATTTATGAAGATTTCCATCGCTTTCCTGATGTTGATATTCAGTGCGACATTTGCAGCTGCACAGGCGCGCTCGAAACCGCGTGCGGTGCCGGCAAAACCGACACTTGTTTCGAAGATTGACAAAGGAGCAGTCGTCGGCCGAACTTATACTAACAGAGCGTTCGGTTTTGAGATCACTTTTCCGGAAACCTGGTTAATACCGGGCGACGATTTCGAATCTTATATGAAAGCACAGGGCTTTGACCTGTCGCTGAAGGCACCGGATTCCCTTACCCCATTGTCAAAGGCCAAAGTTGACCGTGCTCTTAAACAAGTCGATATATTGCTGACAGCTTACCGCTCCATGCCTGGCACGGCAGATAACGCAATCGCTCGTATTTGGGTTGAAGACCTCAGCGGAAACCCACAGATCAAGGACGCGGTCGATTATTTCGACGCGATACGGACTATGTACAAGGGGATGAAACTGCCTGCGGATTTTACTTATTCGGAAACTCAGGCGGAAAAGCTCGGGACAATGCAGTTTGGCTTCATCGATACCGAATCCAAAGCGGGTAAGAAGCGTTTGTACGCAACCGTTCGCAAAGGCTTCGCTATTTGTCTCGCACTTTCGTATTCGGCTGATGACGATCTTGCGACATTTCGGCAGACCATCGAAGAAGCTAATTTTATGCTAAAAGCGTCATAGGTTTGTTTTGATCCGGATGTGTGGTAAACAAGATGCGTCCTTACTACACAAAAGAACGGAGCAAAACAAATGAGCACTTTAAGGATCAAAAAACTCGGTGTCCTGTCGGTCGCAAAAATGTATGCGGCGATGGCGTTCGTGATAAGCTTACTGATCGCGATCCCGTACGGACTATTTATCATCATTTTTTCGCTGGTCGGTGCGGCCGGAGCCAAGGGTGACGCGGCTTTTATGGTCGGCGGCGGCGGAATCGTGATGGGCATTCTGGTAATGATCGGATTGCCGATAATGTACACGGTAATGGCATTTATCGGCGGTGCCCTCGGGGCACTGATCTATAATATTTTCGCCGGATTTGTCGGTGGTATTGAGATCGAGGTAGAGAACGTAGCTTGAGCACAAAATACGAAGTTGGTGAAATACTCGATCTAAGGATCGAGAAGATAGTTCCGCGTGGCCTCGGCCTCGCCTTTGCGGAAGATTTGACGGTCTTTGTGCCGTTGGCCGCGCCTGGTGACGACGTACGAGCGAAAATAACACAGGTTAAGCGACGAACTGCATTTGCGGACATCGTCGAGGTGATCGAGAAGTCGCCGAATCGAATCGATCCACCGTGCCGCCACTTCGGCACGTGCGGCGGGTGTGATTTTCAGCAGCTCGATTACAGAACGCAGCTTTCGTCAAAGGTGGCGATAATTGGGGATTGTATCGAGCGGATCGGCAAGATCAGGTTTGAACGTGAAATCGATATCATCCCGAGCCCAGACGAATTTGGCTATCGGTCGCGTGCAAAATGGCACCTTGACCGTGAGACCAAGGCTATCGGTTATTTCAAACGGGATTCGCATGAGGTTGTCGATGTTGCTGTCTGCCCGATTCTGACGCCCGGATTGCAATCTGCACTCGACCTACTTAGGGACAAGATCGAATGGGACATGGTTTGGAATAGTTCGGCCGAGATCGAGGCGGCAAGCGATGGTGAGAATATCTCGGTGTTTTCGAACGACATGGCCGAACCGACGATAGACATTAGCGTTCAGGCGGCTGGCGAGACCTTTTCGTTTTCGGCAAGGAGCTTTTTTCAGGCAAACCACTCGCTGATCGACAAACTAGTCGAGACCGCTCTCGGGGACAGTCGAGGTAGAACGGCTTTAGACCTGTATTGCGGCGTTGGGCTTTTTGCTCTCCCGATGGCGCGTCGTTTCGAACAGGTGATCGGGGTCGAGGGCAATAACGCCGCGATCGATTTTGCAGAGCGGAACGCCAAGAACGCGGGACTCGACAATCTCCGATTCGTCCGCGAAGGCGTCGATAAATTTCTTTACGGACACGACCTTGCGGGCACTGATTTCGTGCTGCTTGATCCGCCGCGTGCGGGAACGGAAAAATTCACGATCGGCAACATCATCAAGCTCGAGCCGAAAGAGATCGCCTACGTTTCCTGCGAACCGTCGATCCTTGCTCGCGACCTCGCCCAACTTATTGCCGGTGGCTACAAGATCGACACGATCACTGCCCTCGACATGTTTCCTCAGACGCATCATGTCGAAACTGTCGTGCGATTATCGGCGAATTAAGGTTTGGGCGGGTGACACCGGCGTCAGTCGTGGCTTTTCCCGAACAAAATCGTTTAGCCGTCGTAATAGCTTTAACCCAATTGGTTAAAAAGCTAGCTAAAGCAGACGGTAACTTATAAAATCTATCTATGGCAATGAAGAAACCTGACGGTGAAGAAACATCGACCTCTGTAACGAAGACCCTCTCGGTCCGTTGCCGCTATTGTGCTCAGAAAAATGCGGTAAAAGAGGGCTACAAGAATGGCGATGCGGTTTGCGGCAAATGTAAGTTGCCGCTTTCAAACGCTCCGCACAAGAAGTTTGCCGAGCTGGGCAAGCACGAGTACATCCACCCTGCGGACAGCAAGGCCTTGGCTGCTTTGCGGGCCATTCCGGGCATCGACACGGCATTAAAGAAATTGCTTGCCGTTACGGGCGAATCAGCGATTCGCGTGTCGTTCATGGCGTCGGCGATCAAGGTCACGCCTGAACAATGTCCGGATCTTTACGCCAAGCTCCAGATCGCGTGTACTACTTTGGGCGTCGATATGCCGGACATGTTCGTCCAGCAAAATCCGATGGTCAACGCATTTACAGGCGGAGTCGAAAAGCCCGTTATCGTACTCCACTCGGCTCTGATAGAACGCCTTACTGACGAAGAGACGCTTGCGGTCATAGCTCACGAGGTTGGACATATCCATGCCGAACACGTGCTCTATCTGACGGCTGCACGACTGATGGAGGCACTTGCAAATCTGTCGGTCGCACGACTCATTCCCGGCAGTGAGATCATTAAGTTCATCGTCTCAGCCGGCATTTCGAGCGCACTGCTCGCGTGGTCACGCCGTGCCGAACTCAGCTGCGACCGGGCCGCGCTGCTCGTGACGCAGGACCCGCACGTCATAGGCCGCACGATGATGAAACTCAGCGGCGGCACTTTTGCCTCAAAGGTCGATTACGAACTATTTCTCGATCAGGCACGCGAATTCCAGAAAAATTACGACGAGAACAAACTCGACAAATTCTGGGCTGATATCATCAACGCCGGCCTCTCGCACCCATTCCCGGTCTGGCGCGTCTCGGAGATCCTCACTTGGGTCGAATCAGGGCAATATCAGGGGTTGATGGACAAATAGGTATTAGACGCTGTAAGTAAGAAGTAGGTTCTAACGAATGGGCCCGGTGGTTATGCCTTCGGGCTCTCTTACTTGCTCGAGTGCAGCTTTCAAGCTAATCTTATCTTACTTATTTCGACCATCTGGAGATCATTATGAAGCGGTTCCTGTCTGCGTTTATTGCGGTTGCTATTGTTGTTGCTTCGTTCAGCTTTGGAATCAACGCCCAAACGCCGGACGACGAGGCGAAGCTCATCGCTAAAGCCAAGAAGATACACGCCGACGTGATCACGCTCGATACGCATAACGATATCGATACGCGGAACTTTACTGACGCCGTCAATTACACTCAGGATCTGCCGAATCAGGTCAATCTGCCCAAGATGACGCGAGGCGGGCTCGACGTTTCGTGGATGATTGTCTATACAGGGCAGGGGCCGCTGACGGACGCCGGGTATAGGGCGGCGTATGCGAACGCGATCGACAAATTCGAGGCGATCCATCGCCTTGCCGAAAAGATAGCCCCGAGTCAGATCGAACTTGCTCTGACGTCAAAAGACGTTCGCCGCATCAATCGAGCCGGGAAAAAGATCGCGATGATCGGTGTCGAAAATGCCTATCCCGTCGGAACTGACCTCGCCAATATCAAAGATTTTGCTATGCGTGGTGCACGCTATATGTCGCTGAGCCACAACGGCCACAGCCAGTTTGCCGATTCTAACACCGGCGAGGGCGACAAGGTCTGGCTCCACAACGGACTCAGCGATCTCGGCAAAAAGGCCGTCGTCGAGATGAACAAATGGGGCATCATGATCGACCTCTCGCACCCGTCAAAAGAGTCGAATATTCAGGTGCTCAAACTGACCAAGGCTCCGGTCATCGCCTCACACTCCGGTGCACGGGCGCTCTGCGACCACAGCCGGAACCTTAGCGATGAGGAACTCGAACTGATCAAACAAAACGGCGGGGTCGTTCAGGCGGTTGCCTTTCGTGCCTATGTTAGCAAGGAAAAGAGCGATCTTCGTTCGAAACTTTCGAACGAGATAAGTGCCGAGCTTGCGGCCAAAGAGGGCTTCAAGATACTCGCACGTGCCGATGCAATGAAACTGCCCGAGGCCGAACGCAACGTCTACATGACCAACGTTCGTGCGTTTCGTGCGAAGATAGCACCAATTGTCAAAGAGCGTCTAGCCGACAAGGCTCCGGACGTTAACGTCAAGGATTTCGTCAACCACATCGACTATCTAGTCAAAAAGATCGGTATCGACCATGTCGGCATATCGTCCGATTTTGACGGCGGCGGCGGCGTCGAAGGCTGGGACGATGCGTCGGAGACGTTGAACGTCACTATCGAACTAGTCCGCCGCGGCTACACCAAACAGCAAATAGCCAAACTCTGGAGCGGAAATCTGCTGAGAGTATTGGACGATGTCCAAAAGGTCGCAAAGAAACTCCAGGCTGAGAAATAGTTTGTTGCCGAGGTACTTGCGATAAATGCTGATCGTCCTTACAACCACTCCGGATATTGCCGAGGCTGAAGGTTTGGCGGAAAAGATCGTTGCCTCAAAACTAGCCGCCTGCGTCCAGATCCTGCCGCAGATGACCTCGATCTACGTCTGGGACGGAGCGGTTCAGCGGGAGAGCGAGCATCTGTTGCTGATAAAGACCCTTGACGAAAAATACGACGAATTGGCAGCCTTTATTTCCACAAACCACAGCTACATGGTGCCGGAGATAGTCGCTATCGACGCGGAACGAGTTTCCGAACCTTATTCGGAATGGCTGACGAGCGTGCTGGCTTAGGCCTAGATCTTGCCGTTATTCAGGCTGCTCGCAAACGTGCCGATAATGAAATCGACCGCATCGCTAGGCGAATCGGTCAGGTGGATCAGGCCGAGGTCTTCGGCGTTGATCATGCGTTCGTTGAGCATCGTCGAGGTCAGCCAGGACAATAATCCACGCCAGTACTGCGAACCAAAAAGCACGACAGGGAAGTTACGGATCTTCTTGGTCTGGATCAGCGTCAACGCCTCAAAAAGCTCGTCCATCGTGCCAAAACCGCCCGGGAAAATGACGTAGGCATTGCTGTATTTGATGAACATGGTCTTGCGGACCATGAAATACTTGAAGGTCAGCGATTTGGTCAGATACGGGTTTGGCATCTGCTCGAAGGGCAGTTCGATGTTGCAGCCTACGGAAACGGCACCGGCGTCGTGGGCACCGCGATTGGCAGCTTCCATAATGCCCGGGCCGCCTCCGGTAATGATCTCAAATCCCGCCTCGGCAAGAAGCCGGCCCGTTTCGCGGGCGGCGATGTAGAATGGATCTTCCTCATGCGTGCGGGCCGAGCCAAAGATCGAAACGCCGCGTGTGATCGTCGCCAGATGGTCAAAGCCATTGACGAATTCGCCCATGATGCGGAAAACACGCCACGAATCTGACGTGCGATATTCGTCCTCCGGCTCGGGCGAACGGAGCAACACTTCGTCGTCTGTCAGATGCCAGTAACCCGGTTCTTCCTCACGCTTTTTTGCCTCGGCAACGGTCTTTGGGACGACCGGCTTTTTTCGCGGCGTCACGGGCTTAGGTTTGTTTGAACTTGTTTTTGCCATAATTCAATCGAACGAGTCTGTCGTGTCGATCGAGTCCGTCGATTCTGTCGACTCAATAGACTCGAAAGACTTAACCGACTCGAAAGACTCACCACCCTAGATTCCCATGATGTTGTAGCCGCAATCGACGTAGATCGTCTCGCCGGTGATGCCGGTCGAAAGGTCGCTGACCAAGAACATCGCGGTGTTGCCGACCTCGGCGGTTGTCACGTTGCGTTTGAGCGGCGACCGTTCGCCGACATAACTGAGCAGCGACCCCATGTTCTTGACGCCGCGGGCGGACAGGGTGTTGATCGGGCCGGCTGAGATGGCGTTGACGCGAATATTGTTCTTACCGAGATCAGCTGCGAGATAACGCGTCGAAGCTTCGAGTGCTGCCTTGGCGACGCCCATAACGTTGTAGTTCATGACGACCTTTTCGGCACCGTAATAGCTCATCGTGACGATGCTGCCGCCCTCGGTCATCAGCGGCGACGCCGCGAGGGCAACCTGGGTCAGCGAGAATGCGCTGATCTCCAATGCCGTGCGGAAGGCATCGCGTGTGGTGGCGACGAATTCGCCTTCGAGTGCCTCTTTCGGGGCAAATGCGATCGAATGAATGATGAAATCGATCTTTCCGTACTTTTTGCCGACGGCGTCGAAGGCAGCATCGACGGTGGCCTGGTCCGATACGTCGCAATGGACGACCAACGAATCATCGAGCGTTCCCGCAAGTTCCTCGACGTTTTCCTTGAGCCGTTCGCCCTGATACGTGAACGCCATTTTGGCTCCCTGAGCCGCACAAGCCTGAGCACACGCCCAAGCGATCGAACGCTTGTTCGCGACACCGAATATCATTCCTACTTTGTCTTTTAGCATGGTCATTAGTCCTTGGTCCTTGGTCATTAGTCCTTGGCACCGTCCCTGCAAAGGACCAATGACGAAGGACAAATAACATTCCTAATCCGTAACATATATCTTCTGCAGCGATTCGAAATCGAGCAGACGGATGTCGATGTCGACGGGCGTGTCGGTGAAACGCCGCGTTATCAGCATACTGCGGAGATGTTCTTCTTCGTCGGCGGACAGCTGCGTAACGAGCACGAGCATCAGCCGCAGGCGGACGCGTACCTTCATCTCGGCAAGGTTCTTTTTCGCCAGGCTGATCTTTTTGAGCATCGATTCGATCTTGTCCTGCCGGACGTCGGGGACGACCAGGAACGACACCTCGATACATGTGATCAGATCCTGTTCGAGCAATATCGCGTCAAACGGTGTGCTCCCGAGCTGTACGTGACGCATTAGCGGCAATTTTTCCTCTTGCTGTATCTGCCGCAGGGCAAGGTCCTCGGCGACGATGTACGCCGACAGCAGATCGGACATGTTCTCGGGATCAACGCCGAGCAGGCGTGCAAGTTCCTTGACCTCGAGATTGACGTTCTGCCGCTGGAGTTCGGGCATCGCGGCGTCCCATTTGATCAGCTTGCGTTCGCTCGCACCGGTCAGGCGGCGGTTGCGGTTGATATTCAGGCCGATAAACCCGATGACCGCCACGAACGCGGCCGCGATCAATCCGACGATCGGCCAGAGCCTTACCTGCCCGGCCAAGACGGCCGCGGTCACCAGACACACAAAGATCACCGTGCCGACGATGATCATTGCGTATCCCGATGAGCGTCGCTCAAACCGGGCCAGCGGATTGTCGTTCTTTTTGTCCATCCTTTACGCGCTCGTTGCGCGTTCAAACGGGATATCGTCAAAGTGCGTCATCGTCTTAAACGCCTTAAAGCGTTCGTTGATCTCGGGGTAATCGAGGGCATCGACGCGTTCCGTTCCAAATTTCTCGACGTTGAACGATGCCATCACCGAGCCGTAGATCATCGCACGCCGCAGGACGTCGTCGGTGATCTCCTTATGCGAAGCGAGATAGCCCATAAATCCGCCGGCGAACGTGTCGCCCGCACCGGTCGGGTCAAAAACGCTCTCGAGCGGGTACGCCGGCACGACGAAATAGCCGTCGCGTGTAAACAAGGTCGCACCGTACTCGCCGCGTTTGATGACAACGGCCTTGGGGCCAAACTCCATGATCCTGCGGGCGGCGACGTGGATGCTGGTCTCTTCGGTCAACTGCCTCGCCTCGGCGTCGTTGATGATGATGCAATCGACGACATTGATGGTCTCGATGAGGGCGTCCTTCATCGAGGTGATCCAGAAATTCATCGTGTCCATCGCCACAAACTCAGCGTCGGGCATCTGCTCGCGGACCTGTTTTTGCAGCATCGGCAGGATGTTTGCGAGAAATAACAGCTTGGCAGATTTCGAATTATCGCTCAGCTTCGGCTCGAACGTCTCGAACACATTTAGCTGCGTGTCGAGCGTGTGCGCCGTATTCATATCGTAATCGTAGCGGCCCTTCCAAAAGAACGTCTTGCCCTCGGGCACGATCTGGATGTCGTCGGTATTTATCGCGTGACGCTTAAAAACGGCCCACTCTTCGTCGCCAAAATCACCGCCGACCACGCCGACCGCGTTCACCTTTGTAAAAAAGCTCGCCGACAACCCAAAATGCGTCGCCGCCCCGCCCAATATCCTATCCCTCTGCCCAAACGGCGTCTCCAAAGCGTCAAACGCCACGCTGCCTACAACTGTTAATGACATGTGTTAAAAAGATCTCCGAATATTTAGTATCAAAACGCAATGCTCCATTTTACACGCCAACGCGAGTTTTTGCGATTTGATGTGAGCTATTCTAGGATTGGCTGGCGGCGGAAATAAAAGCACTTTGTCGGAACCCTTTTTGTTTGTGTTTGCGTCTCGTTGCTAGCGAAGCGATTCATTGGGAGCTTTCCCGCGGTTCGGAGTCGGCTTTGGGATCAACGGTTTCCCAAACGAGTTCGTCGGGGTTTCCGACCCAACCTCTAAATGGAACTTTTGCAATAATAAATGTTGCATGTTTAACGTTTGATCTGACCCACTCTTTCAACAGGTTGAAGACCGCAATTTCTACCGGGAAATCCGATATGCTGGCAAGTGCGACGCCCGCCGGAGTTAATAAGTGAACCGGAAGGTCAAGGGATACATCAGGTTCCGCCTTCTTTATGCCAGCTATCAACCGTAAATGGTTTGTCAAACTTATGAAAACAGATGCCCCGGTGGCCGTAAACTTACTTTGAGCACTCGCGTTCACCAAGCCGGCGTCATCAAGCAACAACATATCACTGTGCCGAATTCCCGCATGCTCATAGATTGATTTCGTAAGCGGACCCTGTTGCGGAACCATGGTTCCGTCAATAAGAACATTCTGGAGTCTTCCAAACGCCTTCGCAGCGTCATGGTCCAAATATCGAAGTACCCCAAGAGTACGAAGCGAAATGCTAGTTGGGCGTTGAGCCTCTTCTGCTAGAATTCGAGAATAGATTTCTCTTACCATTTCATCGTCCACTAGGCCCGCATCTTCGCGGAATTTATTTACCCAGTCCTCCGATGTGCCAGTTTGATGCTCCTGTACTGGATCAGCCGTGCCCGCTGTCTCGCTTCCACTACCCAATAACTTCGTATCTTGAACATCCTCAAATATGGCAGCCGCTCTTGACTGAATATCCGTGAGTCTCAAGAACTTTCTATATTCTTGTGAAAGAAACTCGTCCGCAAAAGCCGATTCTTGCTCATCGAGTTCGCCCCCCTCATGAGCCTTTTTCGCAACTCGTTCAATAAGGGCGTCTTTGATTGCACGATTAAGTCGGTATCTCGTTGGAATTAGGCGATCGATAAGATTAGGAGCTTCCGTCCCAACTGCAAGTTCGGCACCAGTTGCGTCGAGCTTGACACGGATAAGATCACCTTTGTTTCCATCAGTTCCCATATGTGATGCGATATAGTACATCGCGATTGATGGACTAGTCTATTGCGGAATGCCTTTTGCTGTCTAGCCATTTGTGGTGTCTGTGCATTAGCCGCGTGCACGCGGCTTTCCCGGAGGGCACGTAGCCACGCTCCTTTAGGGCGTGGTCCGGGGGTGTGAGATTTTTTTAAGGGCGATTTATCGTCCTTACCGTCGCCGGCTTAAGCAAGTTGAGAATAATCCCGTTCAATCGAGCTGGGGATTGTTGGTCGAATAGCGACCACGGCGTGAACACGGTGGCTATGCATCGCGAAACGCGGAAAGAAGGCCAAAGCCACCGATGTTTCGCGAAAAGCCCGAGTCTGCGGGCGGTTCGCTATCTTCTTCTTCGATCTTGTCCCACGAGTCGCCCGGGCTGTAATACAGTGTATTACACAAGCGATCACCGCGAATCTGTGGTTCTCGCATAAGTGCTGCAATAGCGTAGCTTAGACGCATCTGAGTTTGTCCCGCTGCTACGTGTCCCGCTTGTCCCAACAAGTTCCCACATGGGGTGAGCCGAGGAAGTCCGGGAAGTCGGGAAAGTCTCGGAAGGCATTTATCGTGGCTCGTGGCTCGTGGCTTGTGGTTCGTGCGTCCTTTTTCACTCTTTCACTTTTTACCTTTTACTTCGCCCTCTTCTTTGCGGCCTTTGCGTTCATCTTTGCGTACTTTGCGGTAAAGATCAGTTTCACGCGGAGAGCGGAGAGTCTTTCGCAGAGGCCGCTGAGAGTCTCCCGCCATTCGTTATTCGACATTCGAAATTCGTCATTTTCCTACTCTTTCCCACTATTTCCGACTATTTCCCACTAAGTAGGAATCTTTAATAATCCGAAACATTATTAACATTTGTTCTATCAACACTTTACGCATCTGGGACAGACAATTTAGGTTCGTTGGGACAGGCTAAACATTCTAAGTGCTGGGTTTACGCCAACTGTCCCACTGTCCCACCGATTTTTCAAATTTTTTCGGCGTTCCGGCGCTTCGATGGGCCGTCCTGTTCGGTCTAGTTGTCAAAGATCAAAGCCTGTAACAAAGATTGTATCATCGGTGTCAACTGTGGCGACGGAGAATCCAATATCCCCGACTCTAACGGCATGCATCCCTGCTCGCCACCACCCGCGACGAGTGCCACGAACCGAAGAGTTCATCTGCGACCAAATTCTCCTTTTTGTTGTCGGAGCGGGGGCAGAGCCGCCCTTCCCAACTGCGACTGGTTGACTTGAATAGACAGCTCTGGCATGTTCACTGATCAAGCAAGATAGAAATGAGACGAGTGAATAACAGACAGTAAGGAAGGGCGGCTCTGCCCCCGCTCTTTGATCTATGGATTAATTCGCCAGGGCGGGCTTTTGCGATTGTCGCCGGCGTGGAAGAAATGCAACTTGAAACTGAAGGAGGAATTATGTTGCCTCGGGGCTCGATTCATAAGCCCGAGCGTGGGCCGCGAGCCAAACACTGATCTCTCGCATTACTTCGACTGTAGGCCCTGGAGGCAAGTTCTCATACTCTGAGATAGAACCCGTTTTCGCCCGTTGAAATAGATGATTGTGGTCAGGAAAAAGTCGCAGGCCAGCGAGCGGATTGTTAGACGTGGATTCGCGAAACGCTTCCGCATTCGCAACTCCGGGCACCTGCGTATCCAGTCCGCCGTAAACGGCAAGAATCCGACCGGTGAATCCTGCGAGGATCAACGCCGGGTCTTGTCTCAGGAGAGAGCGGTAGGCCGATGCTCCGACAACGTTTGACATTATCTGTGCGTTGTTTCGAACATCATCTTCGCTTAACTTCTCGGCATCGGGCCATGTTCGGAGATGATCTTGGATCACAGCTTCGATCTCGGTCAACGCTTTTGAGCGAGCCAAGTCAGAGCGAGCCAAGGCGAAAACCTGCTCGTTCATTTCACGCTCGTGCCTCAATTGGGCCGCGGTCGCGCCGTATTCCTTCGAGATCATACTTGCTTGTTCGTGTAGCAGATCTTCAATTGGAACTGACGGTCCTCCGAGCATAACAACGGCCCAGGCGTTGACTTGTGACCCGGCAACTGCCGCAATCAGCCCACCTTCGCTATGTCCGAGCAAAGTGATTCTCTCGGAATCGATGGTCGGCTGCTTTGTGAGCCAATCATAAAGCGTGACGACGTCCGACACGGCAGCTGCGAATTCGTGATCCTCAACGTTTCCGGTTGAACCGCCGATCCCTCGGTCATCGCATCTTAGGACAGCGTAGCCGAGTGCGGAAAAATAATCTGCGATGATTCGGAACGGCCTTTGGCCACAAACCGTTTCATCTCGATCGTTGGCCCCTGAACCAGATATGAGCAGAATGGATGGATTGGCAAGCGAATTCGCAGGACGTGTGAACGTACCGGCGAGGATGCCGCCCGCGACGGGGATCTGGACCTCTTCAATTCTCAAGCACATTACTTTAGACATTGTCCGGCCTTTTCGCTACCTTCGCATGGTTGAATCAGCTGCCATTCATGGTATGCCGAATCGAAGAGCCCAAGCGCCAAGGCGGGTTTTTGCGATTGTCGCCGGCGTGGAAGAGGCAGATGCTGTTGCCGTTGGGGTCGGTGGTGTAGGCTTCGCGCCAGAGCCAGGCCTGATCGACGGGGTCCTGAGTGAATACGACGCCTAGAGCTTTCAGGCGTTCGACGTCGGCGTCGAGGTCTTCGCACTCGAAATAGAGCGTGATGCCGGACGCCGCGTGCGTCTCTGCCTCATGCACCGACAGCGTCGATTCGCCGTCGGGACACTCGAGCCGTGCGTACCGCGGCAGGGAATCGACGATCTTTCGCAGCCCGAGCCTCTCAAAAAACTCGGTCGTCTCATGCGGAAGTTTTGTATAGATGGTTACCTGGTTGAGATTCATCGCGTAAACCAAATTCAAACAGGATGTACAGGATCAGCAGGATAGAATAGAGATACTGATCATCCTGTACATCCTGTCTAAATTCTACTTTTGAGTTTTGAGCGTATCGAGCGTTTTTTCGGCGTCGGCCTTGTACTTGCTCTGGGGATATTTCTCGACGAGCATCCCGAGATACATCTTTGCCTCGTCACGAAGCCTGGCCGGGTCGAATCTGAGCTTTTCTTTCTCGGATTTGTAATCAACCCTTTGCTTGCCCTTGTTCTCGGACAGGTAATAGCTGCTCATGCCGGCGAGGTAGAGGAATTCGTCGATCTTCGAAAAGTCCGGATACGCCGCAAAGGTCTCTTCGAACCGCAGCAGCACCTGCTTATACGCCTGACGAGCCGACCCGAACGCCTGCCACGCAACATCAAGATTGTGCTTGGCATCCGCCTCCATGAGCGGATCACGGTCGATCGCAGGGGTGACGTTGCGCTGGGCGGAGGCGGACGCAGCAATAACCAAAGAAAGCAGTGCGATAGTGAAGATAACAGATACTCGTTTCATTACAGTATTGATGAGTGAACTAAGCGAAAGGTTGGCGGAAACGCGACTATTAAGGAGCGTGCCATTTTTCACTATCGCGTTGGCACGCTCGTTCACACTCGCGTTTCTGCCTTATTTCGCATACTTCCCGATTATCGCCTCAAGCTTTTTCGCGGTTGCTTCGGGCCAGTGGTCAGGGGCCGTGAAGATCGCGTTCTTGGTGGCGCCCGCGTATTGGTTCGGCGTAGTTTTGGCCGCGACGCGTTTTACGGCGTCCTTTAGGACGAGCTGGGCGTTGCGGACGTTTTTGTTGAGGTATTCGATGACCATATCGACCGTGACGTCGTCGTGGCCGTCGTACCAGCAATCGTAATCGGTGACCAGAGCCATCGTCGCGTAGGCGATCTCGGCCTCGCGGGCGAGCTTGGCTTCCTGCAGGTTGGTCATGCCGATGACGTCCATGCCCCATTGGCGATAGACGTTCGATTCGGCCTTGGTCGAGAACGCCGGGCCTTCCATACAGATGTACGTGCCACCGCGGTGAGTCTTAACGCCGACTTCGCGGCACGACGCCTCGAGGATGTCGCCAAGTTCGTTACAAACCGGGTGAGCGAACGTAATATGCCCGACGATGCCTTCGCCAAAAAAGGTCGATTCCTTGGCACGGTCACGCGTGCGGTCGAAGAACTGGTCGGGGATAACAAAATCCGTCGGTGCGTACTGTTCCTGCAAACTGCCGACGGCCGAGACCGACAAGATGTACTCGACCCCGAGCAGTTTCATCGCGTAGATGTTCGCACGGTACGGAAGTTCGCTCGGGGTAAATTTGTGCCCGCGTGCATGCCGCGGCAGAAACGCCACCGTAACTCCATCCAACTCCCCAAGAATGAACGCGTCCGATGGCTTGCCAAACGGCGTGTCCACCTCGATCTCACGCACATTCGCCAGTTCCGGCATCTGATACAACCCAGAGCCGCCGATAATTCCGATATTTACTTTTTCCATTGATCTTGATCTATTTCTTTCCAGTGCAATTTGCAGCTTCAACTAATGCCTTCAATTCTCCCTTATCGCGTTTAACTATAAGGTCATCCATTGCGGGGAAGCGAGTCTTTGGTTTTTCGGCAATAATCGCTTCATAGGCCTTTAGAGCACTCTCGATCCCTGCAAGTTGAGCAGAGTTCTCGTCGTCTTTTTTATCAGGATTCTCCAGCTTAAATGCGGCCATGCCGATAGTGTATTGGCCTATCAGCTCAGTGCTATTCTTGTTCTTCTTTTCAAGCAGCGGCTGCATCAGATCACCTCCACAAACCACCACACTGACCTGATCGGTTTCAATAACAAAGCCAACGGCCCAACCTCGTATGCCCTTGGCGTCCTTATCGAGCGGCTTTGCTTCGAGAAACCGAGCGGCTTTGATCAACATGTCACGGTCCTTCTGCTTTTGGTCTTGTGCCAACGCGATCGAGGCCGCCATACAAACGAAAACGAGGGAAAATAGAAGAGTTAGTTTTTTCATTATGCATTCACTCCAGGTTATTTAGCTGACGACTACTATCTTCCCACTAACCTCCGTCAGCGTGCAAAGTGGCTCGTGCGTGTCGTGATAGAAAAGACAAAGCCAAGTTTCACGCACGGCCTGCGGGAGGATCTTTTTCTTGAATTCCAACGTCTCGACCGGGTAAAGGTCAAATCCCGCGATCCACGCCGGTGACAGGTGATGCCGCGTCGGGATCAGATCGGCGAAACCGTATAGCGTTCGCCCGCCGCTCTCCAACCGGACGGTCTGCATCGTCTCGGAATGGCCGCGAACCTGTTCGATCTTGAGGCCGGGGACGACTTCGTATTCGTCGGGCATCAGCTCAAGCTGGCCGGATTCTTGTACGGGCCGCCAATTGTCGGGCAGATAGCTGGCACGGTCGCGTTCGTGCGGATTCTCGGCGTGTTCAAACTCGGAACGTGAAACAAGATATCGGGCGTTTGGGAATTGCGGACGCAGGCTGGCAGCCTGCGTTCCGACGGTGTTTCCGCCGGCGTGGTCGAAATGGAGGTGCGTGTTGACGACGATCGTGATGTCTTCGGGGCGGCTGCCGGTGATCTCGAACAGCGATTCGGCAAACGGGCGTTTGCGGTCGATACCGTACATCGCGGTTTTCCGCGGGGTCCATTTTTCGCCGATGCCTGTTTCGACGAGAATACGTTCTTTACCGGTGTCGATAAAGAGGCAATTCATGTTCATCGCGATCCGATTTAGGTCATCGGGCGGACAAACACGCTCCCAAACAACGCGAGGGACGACTCCGAACATCGCCCCTCCGTCTAATTTGAATTCCGTATCGGGAATGATCCCGATACGGTAATCGCCAAATTCCATTACTTCTTGGTCTCAGCTTTCTTAGGTGCCGGCGGAGCAGCTTTGCCCGGAGCGGCTGGCTTGCCCGGTTCGTCCGATTCGGCTCCCGGAGGCGGCTGCATCTGCTGCATTTGCTGCATCTGACGCTGCTGCATCTGTTTCATCTGCTCTTCAGACACTTCCGGAACAGTGAAGTCAGCAGGCACCTGAACATTGTTAGCTGCAACGATCTTGTCGACTAATTCTTTTTCCCGCTGAGTCTCAAGCTTATTGCGAACAAATTCCCTAACAGGCATTTCCGGTGCGTTCGGATTTTCCGGATCTTTGAAGTTGGTCGAGATCAGGATGTGGCGAGCATCGTAGGTCTCAGCAGTAGCACCGTCCTTTTTGCCAAGCTTACGCTCGAGCTTGATGATGTGAAAGCCGAAATCGGTTTCGACGAGCTCAGGGCTGATCTGTCCCGGCTCGAGAGCCAGAGCGGCGTTCTCAAACGGTGCGACCATCCGGCCCTTAGGAATGTCCGAGTAGAGACCGCCTTTGCCGGTGCCCTCGGGCGATTTATTGCCGGGATCCTGTGAATATTCGTTAGCAAGTGTGGCAAAATCTTCACCGGCCTTGGCACGATTAAGGATCTCCTGAGCCTTTGCCCTTTTCTCGGCGGGGCTGAATTCCGGATTAGCGGCGATAAACTTATCGATGTCCTCATCGGTGACCTTCAACTTTTCAGTGAGGGTTTCCGAGAAGATCTTTGCGAGAAACTGTGCCTGCTGCAGTTTTACCTGAAGATTGATACGGTTGACGAGTTCCTTCGGAACTTCGCCCGCGGCCGCTTTGGTCTCAAATTCTTTTTGGTAAATGCGGATCTTCGCGAAAACATCCTTAGCCTGCGTCTTCTCTTCTTCCGAGATCTCGCGGTTTGCCATTTCCGGATTACTGGCCTTTAGCAAAGCGATCTTGGTATTGAGAAAATCCTCAAACTCGGCAGCATGTGTACGCGATTCAGCCGGTGTTCCGAGCCCGAGTTTGTCCATCAGGCCTGCAAAGCCGCCTCTCGGAGCTTCGGGAGAGTTGTCCTGGCCCCAATACTGATTGATCATGTCCTCAGTAATAAAACCGAACGGAGGCATCGGGCCCTTGTCCTTATTCATCTCGCGGTCATAATTGACAGCGGTGATCTCGGCCTTGATATTCTCAAGCTCTTGCTTGTTATTCGGTTCCTCGGTCAGACGGTCTGCCTTGGCCTGGCTGGCGAACGCGAGCAACTGCTTGAGGCTCTCGATCTGCTGCTTTTTCAGCTCCGGATCCTCTTTCAATCGCTTGAGGATCGTCGGATTTTGCTTGGAAACATCGGCCAGCAGCATCTCGACCTCTTCGCGAGTGATCTGGTTAAACGACTCAGTCGAATGACCGCCTACTTTTTTCTTCCAAACGACAAGCCCGGCACCGATCGCGATGATCACACCGACCAAAATAAGACCTTTAGTTAAATTACTCAATTTCCGACGTCCTCACTTACAAAAAAATCTATTTATTGCCAAACGGTTATAATAACAAACACCGGGCGAATTCACCACTTAAATTGCCCGGTCTTGCGTTTGGACCAATTCGAGCAAAACACCGCCGCTCGCGGCCGGATGTACGAATGCGACCAGACAGCCCTCAGCACCGACCCGCGGCGATTCGTCAATGAGCCGCATACCCTGTTCTTTTAGCCGGGCAAGCGATGCCACAATATCGTCGACCTCGACGGCAATATGGTGAATGCCGCCGCCGCGTTTTTCCAGAAACTTGCTGATCGGCGAGTCGTCAGATGTCGGTTCGAGCAGTTCGACACGGCTTTCGCCAATCGGCAGCATCGCAACTCGGACCTTCTGATCCTCGACGACCTCCGTGTGAACATTCTCGAGCCCCAGCGCGTCCGACCAGAATTTTAGGGCATCATCAATACCGTTGGTCGCAATTCCAAGATGGTTGATCTTCATATACGTTTAAGTTTTGGGCTGAGGACGACCTATCAATAATTCCTCAACTGCCGAATACGGGTCGATCGTCTTGGATGCGATCTTCCCAGCCAGATCGTCCAATTGGTCGACGGTCCCATTTTGGTTCATGAGGTCTGATAAGAGGCGTTCTTGCAGCAGCTCGGTAAGCCGCCATTTTGCGATCGCCTTACGGCGGACAGCACTGCCTTCGCCGCTTGTTTGAAATGCATAATACGATTCAACAGCAGCCGAAAGATCTTCTATTCCTTTGTTTTCTGTAGCGATCGTGCGGACGATCGGCGGTTGCCACATATCGGGGCGATGAGCGAGACTGAGCAGTGCTTCAAGCTCTTTTTGTGTGCGAAGAACGCCTTCGCGGTCGGCTTTGTTGATGACAAAAACATCGCCGATCTCCATGATCCCGGCCTTGATCGCCTGTATGTCATCGCCCATGCCGGGTACGAGCACAACAACCGAAACGTCCGCGGTTTTGACGATCTCGACCTCGTCCTGTCCAACACCGACGGTCTCGACGATCACTTTATCAAAGCCCGCAGCGTCCAGTATCGCAACCGCATCGACCGTCGCACGCGAGAGCCCGCCGAGATTGCCGCGGGTAGCCATCGAGCGGATAAATATGTTTTTATCGAGGCCGATCGTTCCCATGCGGATGCGGTCACCAAGGATAGCTCCACCCGAAAACGGGCTCGACGGGTCGATGCAGATGATACCGACTTTTTCGCCGCGATCTTTGTAATAGAGAGCAAGCTTATCGACCAACGAAGATTTGCCCGCACCGGGCGAGCCGGTAATGCCGACAACGATCGCCTTGCCCGTATGCGGAAAAACGGTACGCATTAGTTCCGCCGCGTCGGCTGCACCACTCTCGACCCGCGTGATCGCACGGGCGATCGAACGCGTTTCACCTTTCAGGAGATTTTCTATCAGTTCGGAATTCGACATTGCATTTAGCCTAAACCACGATTTTCTCATTCTTTCAACAGAAAACAAAAATGGCGAGCCGTGAGACCCGCCATTCTAAGTTTGCGAACGTGATTTACCGATTACATTTGGCCTTCGTCTGCCGACGGGCCGTAGATCGACGGCACCGGAATATCGTTGAGACGAAGATAAACCGAAAGCTGGCCTCGATGATGGATGATGTGATTCATCACAAACGAGCGCATGACCGCAACTTTGGGCATCGTCATGTAGACCACGTCACCGTTTCGCATAGTCCAGTCGGTCAAAAACGTCTCGTCCGACGTCTCTCCGATGATGATCTTTGCCTTGGCAATGTGATCGTCGAAAAAGGCGAGAAGCTGTTCGCTCGACGCCGGCTCAAACGGCGTGAAGTCCATGGTCGAAAAATCCAAAACGTCGCTCTTTAGCGTCTCTTTTGTCCAACCGAACATCTCAGCGACATGGACCGCGAGACGTCCCATGGTCATCGATTTATCGTGGGGCTTCCAACCAAACTTATCCGCCGGGACTCGTTCAAGAACCTGTCGGGTCACCTTCGCTTCGTTATCCAATTCTGCCAAAAATGCTGTCGCCAAACGGCCAGTGCTCGTACCTGTTGAACTCATAAAAGATCTCCTGTGTTTGAATTTAGAACAAGACAATACCACATGTGTTGCAGAGATGCAACATGAAACAATGATTTATTTCGGCATCCAGAATCTTTCGGCGTCACGGCCTCTGAACCATTTTGGCATCTATTTATCACAGAGCCTTGAGTAAGTTCTTTGCGATCACCATTCGTTGTATTTCGGACGTGCCTTCGCCGATGGTGCAGAGTTTTGAGTCGCGCCAGTATTTTTCAGCAGGGTAATCCTTGGTGTAACCGTAGCCGCCGTGGATCTGAACGCTCTCTTCGGATACGCGGACGGCAGTTTCCGAGGCGTATAGTTTCGCCATGGCCGACTTCTGCGTTACAGGCTTTCCGGCGTCCTTGGTCGCGGCGGCCTGAAGCGTCAATAGCCGCGAACATTCGATCTGCGTCGCCATGTCGGCAAGCTTGAATTGGATCGTCTGAAATTCGGCAATTGCCTTACCGAACTGGTGCCGTTCCTTGGCGTATTTGACCGCTGCCTCATACGCTCCCTGAGCGATGCCGACCGACAGTGCGGCGATCGAGATGCGGCCGCCGTCGAGTACCTGCATGGACTGTTTGAAGCCCTCACCCTCATTGCCGAGACGATTTGCGTCCGCGACGATGCAATCCTCGAACACGACCGAGGCCGTCTCGGACGCTCGCATTCCGAGCTTGTTTTCCTTTTTATCGGATCGAAAGCCATCCATTGACTTGTCGAAGATAAATGCCGAGATACCGTGAGTTCCTTTTGACCTGTCGGTAACGGCAACGGCGACGAGAGTGTTGCATGCGATGGCGTGAGTTATGAAGTTCTTTGAACCGTTGACCTTCCAGCCTTCATCGGTCCGCACGGCATTTGTGCGTGTTCCCGACGCGTCCGAACCGGCCTGCGATTCGGTCAATCCCCACGCCCCAAAGCTCTCGCCGGTGACGAGCGGAATGAGATATTTTTGCTTTTGGTCCTCACTGCCGAACATGTAGATGTGATTCGAGCAAAGCGAATTGTGAGCGGCGACCGAGAGGCCGACCGAGCCACAGACCCTACCGAGTTCCTCGATGATCGTTGCGTATTCGACATAGCCCATGCCGGCGCCGCCGTAATTTTCGGGAAAAAGTACGCCCATCAGGCCGAGCTCGGCTAGCTTGGGCCGCAGTTCCTCGGGGAAATGCTGCGTCTCGTCCCATTCCATTACATGCGGTTTGATCTCGCTCTCGGCAAACTCGCGAATGCTGTATTTGATCTGTAACTGCTCTTCGGATAGCTCAAAGTTCATAATTAGATACGTATAACAAACGATTATGATGACATAAGGGGAGCTTTTTCGGCAAATTTCAGTTGTCAAAATCGAAGGCTTGCCGTCTTGGGTCCCGAAGGACTAAACTCGGCTTTATGGAATGGAAAGAAAATCTGCTGACGACTGACGCACAGGTCCGCGAGTTACTAGAAAACACAAAGACCATCGCGGTACTCGGTATAAAGCCGGAGACACACGCGGGACAACCTGCGTTTTACGTCGCGAAGTATATGCAGGAAGCGGGTTACGACATCATTCCGGTGCCGGTCTATTATCCGGATGTGACAGAGATACTCGGCGAGCCGGTGTATCGTGACCTGGAAAAAGTTCCGGTCGAGATCGATCTGTTGAATGTGTTTCGGCGGCCGGATGACATTCGCAAGCACACGTTCGAGATCCTTGCGAAAAAGCCAAAGGCGGTGTGGTTTCAGCTTGGGATACGCAATGACGAGGTCGCCGAACGCCTTGCCGAAGCCGGGATCAAAGTCGTCCAGGATCTGTGCCTGATGGTCGAGCACCGGGCATTGTTAGGTTGATCAGCTTACGCGTCGACGCGGAGCACTCTTTTTGCCGGTCGGATTTGTACGAAAAGCTTCCAACTCTTCCTCAGTAAGCGGTCGGCTCGTTCCGACCGGGAGATAACGGTCGGCGATCGGCCCGATCGAAATACGTTTTAATTTGACGACAGAATTCCCAATTGCGTCGAACATTTTTCTGATCTGCTGATTGTGCCCTTCGAACAGTGTTACCTCAAACCAGCCGTTCTTATCGGTCGATTTCAGTTCCTTGATCTCAGCCGGGGCGGTCTTAAACCCATCCTCAAGCACGATGCCGCGACGCAGTTTGTTGATCGCGTTGGCGTTTGGCAAACCTTTGACCTTGACGTCATAGACCTTGGGGATCTGCTTTGACGATGCGACATAGTTTGTAAAATCGCCGTCATTTGTCAGGATGATCAGGCCCTCGGTGTTGTAGTCGAGACGTCCGACGGGATGCAGTCGGGCACGGCTTTTGACCAAATCGGTGACGAGTTTGCGGCCCTCAGGATCGGCGGCACTTGAAAGATATCCTTTTGGCTTGTTGAGCAGAACGTAAACGTTTGGCCGATGCTGGATCTTTGCGTTGATGAGCTTACCGCGAACCTTAATGTGATCTTTTTCGGGGTCAGCTTTAGTGCCGAGTTCGGTAATGACGGTGCCGTTTACCGTGACTTCGCCGGCGAGAATTATCTGCTCTGACGCACGCCGCGAAGCGATGCCGGCCTGGGCTATTAGTTTTTGTAGTCTTTCCTGCATACAAGCCATTTCACCACAGAGGCACAGAGTACACAAAGAAAGCCCTGAGAAAACTCTCTGTGTCCTCCATTTCTATTTGGTGAATCCTAGGAAACCAAATCTTCAAAGTCCTCGATCGAGGGGAGTTCCGACAGGTCTTTCAATCCGAATTGAATAAGAAAGTCCTTTGACGTGCCGTACATCATCGGGCGGCCGACGGCCTCTTTGCGGCCTTTGGCGACGATGAGTTTTTTATCGAGCAGGGTTTTGATCGCTGAGGCTGATTGCACTCCGCGGATCTCGAGAATCTCAGGGACGGTGACCGGCTGTTTGTAGGCGATGACCGCGAGCGTTTCGAGTGAGGCGAGCGAGAGCTTGGCGGACGGCCGTGTTTTCAGGAATTTCCGTACCTCTTCGTGCAGTTCGGTACGGGTGGCGAGTTGCCATCCGCCGGCGATCTCGCGCACCTGCAGGCCGCTGTCGCGGTCGGCATATTCACGTGAGAGTTCCTCGATCGCCGCCTGGACGCTTTCGCGTTCTTCGTCGAGCACATCGGCGAGCAACTTTGTCGTGATCGGTTCGTCGGCGACGAAGATCAGTGCCTCGACCAGAGCGACCAGCTCAGCCGGCGTTCGCGGAGCGTGTTGATTTTCCTGAAGATCTTCAGTCATAGAAATAGAATTTAACAGGATAGACAAGATATGCAGGATAAATCAATCCGACGTTGCTGTATATCCTGATCAGGAGTTTTTGCGCAGAATGACATCCCCGAAGGTTACGGTCTGGATCAATTTGACCTCTTCGGTACGAACGATCTCGAGCACCGCGATGAAGGCGGTGACGAGTTCGCGTCGCGAGTGCATCTCTTCGAAAAACTCCAGCAGATTTACTTCGCCGTTATCCATGATCCGCCGGTGCAAGGTTTTGATCATGTCCGCGAGCGATATTTCCTCGCGGTGTATCTCCATCTTTATCTCGTCGACGTGGCGGGCGACGATCTTTTGGAAAACGGTCAGCAGATCGAAGACGGACGCGTCGATCTCGGCGTTATTGTCGTCTGATTCGATCGGGCCGCGGGTGAAGATGGCCTGTTCGATCGTCGTGCGTTCGTAGAGCATGCCGGCCGCGGTCTTGAATTTTTCGTATTCGAGCAGGCGGTCGACGAGTTCCTGACGCGGATCTTCTACTTCCTCGTCTTCGGCGGCCAGCGGGTCGCGGGGAAGCAGCATTTTCGACTTGATCTCGATCAAGGTCGCGGCCATGACCAGGAAATCCGCCGCGACCGAGATGTCGAGCCGCTTCATCAAGCGAATATATTCGAGGTATTTTTCAGTGATCCGGGCGATCGGGATGTCAAAGATATCGGCCCGCTCCTGTCGGATGAGAAACAGCAGCAGGTCAAGCGGGCCGGCAAAATCGCCGATCTTTACCTTGAGATCGTCGGTCGCACCGCCGACGATCTGGGCCGTCGACTGGAGAAAATCGAATGTAAATTGTTCCGGTTCGTTCTCTGCCATCGCTAAGCTATTTTAGTCCTCATCAACGGCGTGACGCTTTAGGTCCTCGAGACTGACGACGGTCAATGCCGCTTCGTGCGTCGCCCTCAGATAAACACGCGGAGCCATGTCGGCGTTAAGAGCTTCGCGCCAGCGGAGCATGCACAGGCACCATTTATCGCCGCCTTTAAGGCCCGGGAACGCATACTGCGGCATCGGCGTCGATAGGTCGTTGCCGGCGGCTTTTGAAAACGCCAAAAAATCGTCTGTGGCTTCGATGCAGACGGTGTGTCGACCGGTATCGTCGACGCCGGTGCGGCAATAGCCGTCGCGGTAAAAGCCCGTCATCGGGTCGGTGCAGCACGATTCGAGCGTGCCGCCGAGGACATTTTTAGGTTTCGGAGCGTGGCCGTTGCCGTTTCCATTGCCGTTTGTATAGCTCATAAAGATATTTCACCACAGAGGCACAGAGAATACAGAGAAGAGAAATGAAATAATTTGCCGCGACCTTTACCAGACGATAAGAGGCGGGATCTAACCTCAGTGAACTCCGCGCCTCTTTGGTGATTTTCCCTAAATTATTTCGAGAGCCTTTTCGATCGGCCTCGCGAGTGCCGCCCGGTCGCGGACTTCGACGATCGGACGCTGAATAATGCTCGGATGATCGACCATCGCCTTGATCACCTCACCATCAGGCGTCTCGGCCGTGATGCCAAGGCCCTTGAGATCGGGCTCGGCACGCCGGATCATGTCGTAAGGCCTCACCCCTTTTTGAGCAACGCCGTCAATTTCGCCTCAGTAAAAGGATCGATGAAGTAATTAACGTTGTCCCAGGGAACGCCGTTCTCAATAAGCAGCTTCGTCAACTTGCGGCACATCGTGCAGGTCGGTTTTTCGTAAACTGTGATCTTCTGTTCCATTTCCTGTTGTCGTGATCGGTCCGGCCCACTGGCTATTGCACATTTGCAAAAATCTTACAATGCCGTCCGCGAAGGGATCGGTGCAGGAGCTTTGGGTTTGCGGCCCAAGATAAAAATCCGCTGCAGGAACGTCAGTTCTCGATCTGGCGCTTTATGTATCGGCACATAATCTGCAACCACTTTTCCGTCCGCTTCGTGAATAAGAAAGTAATTTAGACGAAACATCGGGAAGTAAACGGCCGGAAGATAGCCCAGAATAACGGGAACCCGAGTTAGGAGCTTTAACCATGTTCCTGTGTTAATGAATGTCTTTCCGTTGGCCTGTTTCAAAAATGCGTCATGGGTGTGACCAAACACGTAGACGGAAACGTCCGGACTTGCTGCAAAGACCTCTTCGGCGTGTTCATCGTATCCTGCCGTTGGAACATAAAGCGGAGTGTTCTTATCGGAAGGTAAAAGTTGCATCCGCCTCAAGGTTCGACTAATGTCCCGAAGAATAAAGAACAACGGAACCGAAACGATCAAAACAAAAAACCAGAAGATCATGCTAATCGTAATCACCAACCGGACAATATCGCCAACAACGCCCAGAGAATCAAATAGAGCGTTATTTAGAAAAATGTTTGCATCGAAGATATCCAGCTTTTTCAATATTTGAGCAGCGAGGGCAACCATTGTCACGCCCAGTAGAAGCAGAAAAGGCAGAAGTACCCAGCGAATTGCTGAATTCATTTCACGGTAAAAATAGTTGGACATCAGCCAGTCCGGCAATTGCCGAATATCGACCGAACGAATATCTTTCAGCCAATCGGTTGAACCAAAAACCGAGAATTTGCTCGCTCCGCCGACCAGAGATTCTGTAATGAAAAATCCGGCGGGCTGTGCGTGACGGTTGCCATAATCCGGCGATGCATTGAATCCATCAACCTGTTGACCATGTTCGAGCCAGATCTTTTTTCCGCCGATCTCACGAATCAGGGATATTGAAGTATCGAGGTCGATGTTGTATTCGCGTAACCTGTCAGCGTAAACCGGGTCGCACGCCAGATCGTAATCGTGGTTGCCAACCATCATCGTAATTTTTATCTTTTTCCCGGTTCGTTTGAACTGCTCGAAAATCTCGGCATGATGGCGAATGATCTCGTCAAGCATTGCAGTGCCCGAAACTGTCGTCAGTTCCCAAAAGCCAAATGTGTCACCCAAGATCATAAGCTCAGCATCTGACGATTCGTCCTCCAGCGAACGCAGAAATGCGATCATTTCCTCGGCATAGTCGCAAGTCATCAATACGCCGTCACCGCCGAAATGCAGATCGCTGATGAGATAAAGTTTTTTGGGAGTGCCAGTCATTTTCTTAATTCAAATGCGGGTAATTAATTTGTTTTCTTTCCGCAATCACTAAGTACGCCTATATTCTCAAAAACACGATCAAGTGTTTCAGCGGCGATCAAATGGGCTTTTCCTGTTCCGGATCTTTCGATGCCGAGGAAATTTTTAGGTTTCGGAGCGTGACCGTTGCCGTTTCTATTGCCGTTTGTATAGCTCATTTTTTATTATCGGGCGCCGAGGTCTTTTCGATCACGTTTCCCGGTGCGTTTTCTTTTACTGTCGGCCGTTTACCGTTGACGAACCGAGAATATTTGACGGTATTGTTCTCGCCGTTTATTACAAATTCAAGCGCCGCGTCGCCATTGATCTGGTTGCTGTCGCCATTGATCATGATCTGCTGGCAGGCACCTTTGATAGTGATGACGTTGCGGCCACCGCTGATAATTACGCGGTTGAACTTATCACAGGCAACCGATTTCTTTAGATCATGGCCGTTAACGGTTACCGCATTTCCCTGAACAGAAATGTCGACCTGAACCACCTCCGACGGATCGGGTGGAAGCTCGGTCGGAACTGGCGAAATGGTCGGAGTCGGAGTACCGCTGAATTTCTCCATCTCCCGCTTGGCCGTGTCGCTACGCATGTCACAGCCAAAGAATGACGCCGCTAGTATCAAGCATGATATTGTGACCAATATTCTCATAATCACCTTTCATTGAGAAGTTCCAATGCCTTTTCTATCGGACGGGCGATGACCGCTCTTTCGCCCACCACCACTATCGGGCGATTCAAGAGTCCGGGATTCGCGACAATGGCCGCGATCACCTCATTTTCGGGCGTTTCAGGTGTAAAGCCAAGTTCCTTGAACTGCTTTTCCTTCGTCCGCAGTAGCTCGAATGCCGGTTTCGCAAGTTTCTTGACGAGTTCCTGCACATTAGTAACGGTCAGTGGTTCGCTGAAGTAATTTACCGATTCAAAATCAATGCTGTTTTCACGAAACAGCGTAGCCAGATTTCGGCAAGTCGTTCAGGTAGGTTTTTCGTAAACTGTAATATATGCCATAAGAAAGTTTGCCCGCGAATCACGCGAAAATACGCGAATAAAAGGACGGATTCGGCTCAAGCGGCCTGGATAACCACGTCGCCCGCCCGCGTTTCGGTCAGATTTTGCGTCTCCTCGTGCGTAAAGATCCTCGATTTTGTCACGAAACGCACACCGAGTGGTATCTCGAGCGAAAAACTCGCACCGCGGCCGGGTGTGACGTCGATGGTCAGCTCGGTGTGCTGCCAAAACTCGAACTGGTCCCGTGCCATATAAAAATCGCACCCCGCGATCTCGCCCAGCCAAACGTCCGACGAGCCGACAATAAACTCACCCTTCGGATAACACATCGGCGAAGACCCGTCGCAGCACCCGCCGGACTGGTGGAACATTAGTTCACCGTGGTTTTGTCGAAGCTGGTCGATGACGGCAGTCGCTTCACAAGTAGCTTTAACCCTAGGAATGCCATTCATATTTTTTTCATTTACTAGGAATTTTCTTAACAAAGTCTGATCCAGTACGAATTCTGGCGTATCTATGGTTGTTTCCATTAAAGAAAATGGTGACATTTTCGTATCTTTCGAATGTGCCGTAACAATCGTCGTCAGAACATGTTCCGCTCAGAAATCCGTTAATAATATTCTTGCCTCTCTTTTCAAGGGGAAAAACTTCGGCAAGAGCATCTCGTAATATTTGAATCTTAGTGTCGCTTTCTTCCTCAGAGACGGGAGTTTGTCGGTCTTGAAAATAGGGGAATATTTCGACAAGCCACTCGGTTATTTCTCCAGTTTTCGCGTAGGTGACCGTCAACTGAACACTGGTGTTTGTTTTCTTGTCATAAGGCTTTATTTGATAAGTTTCTGAACGGCTTTCAGACGTCGGTTCCCCGAATTTTTTACGCAAGTCAACGGCAGACTGTGCACTAGCAATGGCGAAACCGAGCAGGGTAAGAAAAATAATTCGAATTATGCACATAGGTGTTAGATATACAGGCATATTTTGCACATGAACGCCAACGCTACACCGCGTCTGAACTCTGTCGCCCATAAATGGGCTAGGAATAACGGAAGAAATCTAACCCCAGGTTTCGCTATGCTTCACCCGGGGCTACATTCCGCCGCTGCTCCGCAGCTAAGATCAACTAAAAGAATCCCATCGCCTTTTTGTCGTACGAGATAAGCATATTCTTGGTCTGGCGGTAGTGGTCGAGCATCATCAGGTGATTTTCTCGGCCAAAGCCTGATTTCTTATATCCACCAAACGGGGCGTGTGCCGGGTAGTTGTGGTAATTGTTTACCCACACGCGGCCTGCCTGGATGGCACGCGGGACGCGGTAGAGTTCGTGAGCGTCACGTGTCCAGACACCGGCACCGAGGCCG
Organism: Pyrinomonadaceae bacterium; assembly: GCA_017983495.1. Lineage (GTDB taxonomy): Bacteria > Acidobacteriota > Blastocatellia > Pyrinomonadales > Pyrinomonadaceae > OLB17. The sequence goes on from JAGOBH010000006.1 coordinate 133,866, forward strand.
TAGAGCGTGTCGTTGGCGATCGCGATGGCGTCGGCTTCGTCTTTGAAAGTCGTGACGGACGCGACCGGGCCGAAGATCTCTTCCTGAAAGACACGCATCTTGTTGTGGCCCTTGAGCAGCGTCGGCTCGATGTAAAATCCGCCCTCGGCACCGCCTTCGCCCTTGTGAGCCTCGCCACCGCAGAGCACCTCGGCACCCTCTTCTTTACCAATGCTGATGTAGTTGAGGATCTTTTCGTATTGATCCTGGCTGGCCTGTGCACCGATCATGGTCGACGGGTCGAGCGGGTGGCCCATCTTAATTGCTTTTGTGCGTTCGACGACACGGGCGATAAATTCGTCCGCGATCGATTCCTGCACCAAAATACGTGACGGGCAAGTGCAGATCTCGCCCTGGTTGAGAGCGAACATCGCGGCACCCTCGAGACACTTGTCGAAGAAGGCGTCGTCGGCGTCCATCACGCTCTTAAAGAAAACGTTGGGCGATTTGCCGCCGAGTTCGAGCGTCACGGGGATCAAATTTTGCGACGCGTACTGCATGATCAGACGGCCGGTCGTCGTTTCGCCCGTAAAGGCGACCTTGGCGACACGCGTCGAAGTCGCGAGCGGCTTGCCCGCCTCGACGCCGAAGCCGTTTACGATATTGAGCACACCCGGAGGCAGAATGTCGCCGATCAGCTCCATGAGCACCATGATCGACGCCGGTGTCTGCTCGGCCGGTTTGACGACTGTGCAGTTGCCCGCAGCGAGAGCCGGTGCGATCTTCCACGTGGCCATCAGCAGCGGAAAATTCCAGGGGATGATCTGAGCGACGACGCCAAGCGGTTCCTTTATGATGATCGAAAGCGTGTTTTCGTCGAGCTCGGAGGCACTGCCCTCTTCGGCACGGATAACGCTCGCAAAATAGCGAAAATGGTCGATCGCCAGCGGCAGGTCGGCCGCCATCGTCTCGCGGATCGGCTTGCCGTTGTCCCACGTCTCGGCACGTGCCAGCAGTTCGAGATTGGCCTCCATCACGTCAGCGATCTTGTTCAGCACGCGGCTACGTTCGGTGACCGAAGTTTTGCCCCAAGCAGGTGCGGCCGCGTGTGCGGCATCAAGGGCGAGGTTAATGTCCGCCTCGTAAGAACGGGCGACCTTGGTAAAAACCTTGCCGTCGACAGGCGAGATATTGTCAAAATACTCGCCGCTCGTCGGTGCGACCCACCGGCCGCCGATGTAGTTTTCGTACTGCTCTTTGAATTTTGGTATGTCGTAAGATTGTTGAGTTGCGTCCATAAAGCCTCCTGCAATTTCTCAGAAAAAAACGCGATAAAAAAGGGGTTAGGTCCCCGTCGTGATCCGTGATCAGGCGAATATTCAGATTGTATCACCGCAGACGGGACTGTGCGAAGAATTTTGCGGCTAAACAATCCCCATTCGGCCGTACACATCCTGTAATGTGTGCTTCGCGATCGACCGTGCCTTTTCAGCACCGTTTTTCAGGATCGCGGCGAGGTCCTCGTCTGTGTATTTGTTGACGCGTTCCTGAAAAGGCCGTAGGAATTCGACCGTGACTTCGGCAAGTTCGCCCTTGAACTGGCCGTAGCCCTTGCCCTCAAAGTGTGCGACGCATTCGTCGGACGTTTTGCCGGTCAGAAGCTGGTAAATTGTCAGCAGATTTGCGATTGCGGGCCGCGATTCGTCGAACGTGATGTCGGTGCCGCTGTCGGTGACCGCACGTTTGATCTTTTTAGTGATCGTGTCGGCATCGTCGAGCAGAAAGATCGCTCCGTTCAAGTTCTCGTCGGATTTCGACATCTTTTTCGACGGATCCTGCAGGGAAGCGATACTTGCACCGACAGGCGGAATAAACGGTTCGGGAACCTTGAAAGTCTCTCCGAAATCACGGTTAAACCGCTCGGCAAGGTCGCGCGTCAATTCTAAATGCTGCTTCTGGTCCTGCCCGACGGGGACAAGATCTGTCTGATAAAGCAAAATGTCCGACGCCATAAGTACCGGATATGTGAACAGGCCGACGCCTGCGCCGGAATTACCCTTACCCTTGTCCTTGAACTGCGTCATCCGCTCGAGCTCGCCCATTCTTGATGAGCACGACAGCACCCATGCGAGTTCGGCGTGAGCGGCGACGTCCGACTGGATAAAAACGGTCGATTTTTCCGGGTCGATACCCGCCGCGAGGTATATACGCGCGAGGTCGAGCGTCTTTTGCCGGAGAACCTTCGGATCCTGCGGCAGTGTGATCGCATGAAGATTGACAATACAGAAAAGTGATTCGTACTCGTCCTGAAGGGCGACCCAATTTTTCAAAGCACCGAGATAGTTGCCAATATGTAACTCGCCCGTCGGCTGGGCACCGCTAAAAATGCGTTTCTTCATAAACTAAAACCAGGGAGTGAGCAGCAAATAGGATACGAGATAAAAGAACGGCCTGATGATCGCACCGATCAAACCCCAGTAGACAAGCAGCATAAGGATAAGAAAGCCGTATTGCTCCATCAATGCGAAAATCGGCTGAAAACTCTCCGGTAAGAACGTTGAGAGCACCTTACTGCCGTCCAGCGGCGGGAACGGCAATAGGTTAAATACAGCCAAAGATACGTTTAGCGTAATGAGGTAAGTCAGGAAAATGACGATCGGTTGAAGTGTGTCTGCAAAAATAACGTATTTGCCCGAAGGTCCGATCGTGCCAAGGACACCCGTTGCGAGAAGTGATTTGAATATCACGAAACCAATGGTTGCAATGATAACGTTCGCACCAATGCCCGCGATCGAGACCATTACATTAGCCTGCTTGTATTTGGTCCATTTTCGAGGATTTACCGGCGTGGGAATACCCCATCCGATCAGTGGGATGTTGCCCAAAGCACCGCCGACCGAGCCAAGAACAAAGCTAAGTATCGGTATCAACAGCGTGCCGATCGGGTCGGTGTGTTTGACAGGATTGAGGGTGACGCGGCCCAGCATATAGGCTGTGTCATCACCGTATTTCCATGACATCCACGCGTGTCCGGCCTCGTGGGCGGAGATCGCCAAAAGCAAAACCACCATGTAGATGACTAAATGGCTTATTAAATTGACGATGTCGATATCACCCATAATACTGCTTGTGTGTCGCTCTGATAAAAATGGCGAAGTCTAGTGTTTTCGTTGTATTTACCGCTAAATTGTGCCATTCTTTTGATTCAAAATAAAATCTCATTCACAGAAACTGTTGTCTATAAATCGGTTTTGTCGGCGAAGTCTATGAAGCACCACATCGTCTGTATCGCGAGTGAACACAAGGGGAACGAATTTTTGGAGGAAGCCCAGAATTCGGGTTGGCACGTCACGCTCGTGACGCGGAAAAAGCTGCTCGATGCCCAATGGGCATGGACGGCGATCAATGATGTGACGACGGTCGAGGACAACGCTCAGCCGGTCGATTACGTTCGGGCGGTGACCAATCTTGCCGGTTCGAGGCCGATCGACCGCATTGTCGGCATCGACGAATTTGACGTCATTACCGCCGCACTTGCCCGTGAACATCTACAGATCGACGGCATGGGCAGCTCATATCTGCGGCGTTTTCGCGACAAGCTGACGATGCGGAATGTTGCATTCGAGGCCGGAATTCCGTGTCCCGAATTTATCGGGGCATTCAATCGCGACGCGATCGACGAGTTTTTGGGCCGCGTTCCGGTCCCGCTGATCGTAAAGCCGCGGCATGAGGTGTCGGCATTCGGCATTCGTAAATGCGAATCTGCCGACGATGTCTGGAGCGTTTTGACCGACCTCGACAGCCGGAATAACTGGCGCGACCATCCGTCGCAATTCGTTATCGAACGATTTATTGAGGGACGCGTGTTCCACATCGATTCGGTCGTCAGCGAGGGCAAGGTCGTCGCGTGCGGCGTCAGTCAATACGGCACAACGCCATTTGCCGTATCACATTACGGCGGAGTCTTTTCGTCGTCTATCGTTCCGTACAAGGCGAAAGAGCGTAAGCCGCTCGAGAAATTAAACGCTGAGCTGTTATCGGCATTTGGTTACGAACAGGGCGTCTCGCACGCCGAATTTCTACAGAGCGACGCCGATGGCAAATTCTATCTGCTCGAAGTCGCTTGCCGGGTTGGTGGAGCGTACATTGCTAACGTGCTTGAACAGGCGTGTAACTTCAATCTCTGGCGCGAATGGGCGAAGCTCGAAACAGCGACAAAAGAGAGGCCCTACAAATTGCCGAAAATCCGGAAGGACTTTGCAGGGATCACACTTGCCCTGGCAAAGGTCGATGAACCTGATACCTCACATTATCAGGACCCTGAGATCGTCTATCGCGTCAACAAGCCGAAACACGTTGGACTGATCTTCTGTTCGCCCGATCAGCAGCGTGTGGACGACCTGATGACACAATATTCCGAGCGGATCACCAACGATTTCCTTGCCGTTGCACCTGTCAAGGAGCGTTACGACGACTGACAGCCGGTAACCGTCGCCTAAGACCGCCCGCGTCCGAGAGAATTGACACGGCGGGCGAAGCACGCTTTGTCTTATGGCTGCCGGTCGCGTATCCTTAGCTTTTTTATGACCGCAAACAGAGCCAGCTATACGGGTCCGCCGACAATACTTGACCACGACCTAAATAAGCACTTTCCAGAACTGCTGAAATTCGAATCGACGCCGGAAATGGAAGCCTCCGAGCTTTACGGGCGGATCCGTGAAGAGGTGGAAAAAGTCCTCGATGCCGTTGTGGTTGAGGATCTGGCTCGCAGCGAAGAACGAGCCGATGCCGCGACATTGAACGTTTTGGCGTGGAATATCGAACGCGGAAATCGATTTGAGGGAATCGTCGGCGCGCTCAAAAATCACGATCAACTTAGAGATAAGGACCTTTTGCTGCTGACCGAACTCGACTATGGCATGGCTCGGAGCAAAAACCGATTTGTTCCGCACGAGATCGCAAGCGAGCTGGGCATGAACTACGCGTTCGCACCGGTCTATGTTGCCCTGCAAAAGGGAAGCGGCGTCGAATCGGAAATGGACGGCGAGAATACACGTTCGATCCATGGCCTGGCGATGTTTTCGCGTTATCCGATGAAAAACGTCCACGCCGTGCCGCTGCCAAATGGCAAGGACAAGATGTGGGGCAAGGAAAAGCGGCTCGGGTATCTGCGTGCGTTGTTTGCCGACATCGAGCATCCGACGGGGACTTTTCGGGCGGTCACGATCCATCTCGACGCACATTGCTCGCGGGCACATCGTCAAAAGCAGATCAAGATCGTGCTCGACCACCTCGACACGCTGCCGCCGATGCCTGTGATAATAGGCGGCGACTGGAACACGACGACATTTAATTCGCAAAGCGCCACGCGGGCGATAATGGGCTATTGGCGACGTGTAATGATGGGGCCGAAGAATGTGGCAAAGAACCACTTGCCGCACCCGGAGCGCTATTTTGAGCGAAATCTGTTTAATTCGCTTGAGGCTCGCGGCTATGATTATCGCTCGCTAAACGAGATCGGTGCCGGGACGCTGCATTACCATATCGAGAGCATCGAAAAGAACACAAATCTGCGTGACTGGGTGCCTGAGTGGTGCTTTCCGTTTATCTTTTGGGCGGCAGGCCGCGTCGGCGGGCACGTCTCGGCACGACTCGATTGGTTCGCCGCCCGCGGCTTAACTATCGCCCCCGGCACAACACCGCAGACGATCGGCAACCTGATCGACGCTGAGGGCATTCCGCTTTCGGATCACGACGCGATCTCGGTCGAACTGATCCCGGAGGGTTAGCTACAATTGGCACGAATGGCACTAATATTTAATTCCATTCGTGACATTCGGGTAATTAGTGGCTAAAGTTTTCATTATGGAAGTTGCATTTTGTCAGACACTCAGCTTTAACGCTGACACATTCGAATACGAAGCGGTCGCGTCCGAGAACGGTAACGCGACGATAATCAAGTTTCCGCTGGACCAGAAATTGTACAGCCCAGGCGACGTCGTCGTCGTTTTGGACAATGAAGAGATCACGTTTCACGGCATCATCGGTAAGATCGAAGACGGCTACGCCTATGCGTCCGACCCCAAGGGCTCGCTGCTGCCAGCTGGAGCGGTTAATTGATAATTGAAGATTGGAGAATCGAGAATGTGAGAAGGATGATTTGCTCTTGAAATTATCAATTCTCCATTCTAAACTCTCAATTGAATAAACGGGGATGTAGCTCAGTTTGGCAGAGCGCTGCGTTCGCAATGCAGAGGTCAGGAGTTCGACCCTCCTCATCTCCACCAAATTTTAAGGGACGAGCACATGCTCGTCTTTTTCTTTCTTAACGACCTTTTCAAGGTCTTCGACTTTCCGGGAATTCGCGACGTCGGACGTTTTAAGTGCGACCGCCAGTTCCCAGAGCTGGTCGAGCATTTCCATTCGATTTGTCACTGCCTGCGGCGACATATCAATCTTCATCGTCCAAACCTCGCAAATAATCAAGATCGATCAGGTCTTTGGGCCTGCCGGCGGCTTCCTTCATTACTTTCATTCCGGAGGCCGAGACCACGCGATACTCACCCGCATTCCATTTTACCAAACGGCGGTCATTCCACACATCCGCGTACTTTTCTGTAGCGAGAATAAGATCAAGCGTGATCAGTTCTTTCGTCGCGTGATCGATCTTTGAAATACGGCGTATGAGCGTCTCGCCTTTGTCAAAATTCAGCGGCAAACCCTTAATATCGAATCCGAGCGAACGCGCAGTTTCGATAACGGCGTCAAGATCTTCGGAAAGAATGATCAAGTCAATATCGGTCGTCGCCCGAAGGAATCCGTGAATCGCCATCGCCCATCCGCCACAGACCGCGTAATCGATCCCGCGCGTATTGAGAGCTTCGGTAACACCGATAAATTCGTCTAGAAGTCGAGCCATCGAACATTATTATAACCCCAACAATTAACGTAGGGTAGTCAATATTCGCCCGACCGGATAAACCCCGATCTTTTGGTTTAGGAAATACGGCGAGCGTTCGTAGAAGAAACGCAGGCGTGCGCCGGGGCTTTTGGCGAATGCGGGGTCTTTCAGGCGTTCGTCGAATTCCTTTTGCAAACTTGGGTCTTTGGCCAGCATGTCTCGGGCTAGCTTTTCGAGCACGTAGCCTGAGCCGCCTTCTTTTTGCTCGAAGATCGAGTTGAAAAATCCCCAGTAAAGAAACGAGTCGGGGCCGTTCGGTTCGAGCAGGTGGATGGCGACGTTGGCGGCTTCCTGATCCATCGGAATCAGTGCCGAGCCGGCGGCGAATGTGCGGGTTTCCTTTACAGGCGACTGCTTTGCGGTGAGCGTGATGCGGTTTTCGAATGAGTTGGCCGCCCACTTCGGTTCCGTGAGTTTATAGGTTTCGACCTCGGTTGTGAGCGGCTGTTTTAGGCGTTCGAACCGCACGCCGTGCAAGCGCAGCAGCTCGAGCACATCTTTGTATTGCGGCGGCACGATGTAATACAGCGGCGGGGCGACGGATGTTGACACGCGTGCGTCGTCGTATCGCGGGATCGTGATATTGAGCGGCGCCGAGCCGTAGATGATCCGCTTTCCGCCCGAGATCGTGCTGTCTTCCATCTTGTACTCGACGCCTTTGAACGCGAGCGGCGTCGATTTGTCCGTGATCGACAGCGCGAGCGGGAAGGCGCGCTTCGGATCGTAGGTTTTGCCACGCGCAATGGTTTCCGCGTCGGCGGCACGGTTTGCGTCGAAAAGGCTCGCCTTCGAGCGGCCGGCTTCTTCGACGGCGTAACGAAGCACATCATAGGTGCCGCGCACGCGGGACTTGTAGGTCTTGTAAACGTTCGTTTCGATGAGGACGCCGGCACGGTTGCGGAGCGGTGCGTAGCCCGTCGCGAAACGCGGCGTCGCGATGAAGGTCGCTATCCCGCCGGTGACCTCGCGGCCGGCAAACTCGACGTAGTGCGTCAGCAGGTTGCCTTCTTTTTCGACGTTCGGCACGACCACGCCGTCGAAGTGCTCGTCCATCCACGTCTTGATCATGGGCGAAACTTCCTGAAAATGAGCGTATTCATACGTCACGTTGTACTGAAAATCGGCGCCGTTGGTGACGTGGCAATCGATGAAAAGGTCCGGCCGCCACTTGTTCCAGAGCCCGAGCCAGGCGCGCGTTTCCGGGGCGTCGGCCTTCATATAATCGCGATTGAGGTTGAGGTTATTCGAGTTTGCGCGGTAGCCCATCTCGTCCGGGCCGTTCTGATTGATGCGGTTGTACGCACTCCATTTCTCGTGGCCGTCCACGCTGTATATCGGCTGGAACAAAATGACAACGTCCTTGAGCAGCGCAAGCCTCGTCCGGGTGATGGCGATGTCCCTTAGCAGCGCAAGTCCCGCGTCTTTGCCGTCGATCTCGCCCGCGTGGATACCTGCCTGGATCAGCACGACCGCCTTGCCCTGTTTGCGTGCCGCCTCGGGTGTCAAGGCTCGTCCCGACGCCGCGATGAGCAGCGGCAGTTCGCGGCCCTCGCCGCTCGTGCCGTACGTCTCGTACACGATCATCCCGCCCGAAGCCTTCGCCAAACGCCGGCAATATTCCACCGTCTCGTCGTAACGAGCCGTCTCACGGTACCCCGTCCGCTCCGCCTTGGTCTGCCACTCCGCCGGCACGTTCGCCGACTCGCTCTGCGAAAAGACGGAACCAACCAGAACCAATATTGACACCACAAATCCGAACCAAGAGCGAAATTTGATTAGAACATTCATGTACGCAATTATACGATGAATCGTTGTGCATCTAAATCAGCTCGGCGATGAATCAAGATACGTTGACCGCACTGTCTTCCTTACGCCACTCATAGAATCTCGGCCCAAGACCAGCTTCGTGTCTTGCATAATACCGCAAAGGTCGCAGGTGCAAGCGAAGCGAACATGGCGGCGCTTGGAATTCCTACAACATCGGCGAAGGCTCCTTCAAATGCGACACGACCGACCACGCGTGTTGATACCAGCCAGCGTTTACAGCACACGCTTCATTGGGCAGAGGAAACGACGCCCGACAACAAACGCAAACCGATCGGAGCAATGGGCGCGGAGATCTGGGTAAAACTCGACGGCCCGCCGCCGATCGACGAAACCGAGTGCGTCTTCCTAACGCTCGACGCTTTCACGCCATACCTGAAAGAATATTCAGGCGCCGACGCCGGGAAAATGGCCCATTATTTAACCCGCTGGCGCATGCGCGACGGCTCTACAAGTGCATGGGGCGAAACCGTCAGCGCTACGATCACCGGTTAGGTAAACAAACGAATGTCGTTGATAATATTCGAAATCTAAGTATTATCAACGGCTTTCTTAGTGATATAAAAAAATATGCCTTCCAAATCGACACTGTTCCTCTGTTTCTTAGTTTTGCCGTTCTGCACAATTGCGACCATAGCGCAAAATACAAAAAAAGCCGTTCCAATCATCGGTTGTTACACTGATTTGAAAGTAATTAGCGAAGGTGTAGTCGGTAATGGTGTGATTAAAATTGCATTCAAGAATGGTAAATATGTTGGAACATTTGCGCAGCTACAAAACGAATTGGGCCTCGCGTCCGATGAAACTCCTCTAAAAAATATCGTAGTAAATAAATCGAGGCGAACTATTAAGTTTGACATTATATTTACGAGGTATTCTGGAAGTGCCGAGGGCAAACTCTCGACTGTTCGAGGCGTGACCGGCAAAATTTCGAAACGTGGAATCAAAATGAATTGGCGTGGCAGTTCTGGATCTTACGGAGGTTCAACACCGTTTATGAAACGCGGTGATAAAACCTGCTATTGATCTCAACGGCAATCCCCTCACCTCGGCCATAACAATCACCGAGTAATTTACAGAAAAGAATTGCGGCTTGAGTGCGGGAAACTCAAGCCGCATTTTATTGGACGCTTCCTGCTTTCTCTCGCGCGGAATTGACAGTCAAATGGCGGAATGTGCGAGCGTCCGCTACTTTGCGTTCATCCAGTCGTCGCCGACGCCGATCTCTACTACGAGCGGGACGTCGAGCGTGGCGGCAGATTCCATTTCGCGTTTGATCAGCACTTTGACCGCGTCGACCTCGGATTCGGGCCCCTCGAAGAGCAGTTCGTCGTGTACCTGCATGATCATTTTTGTCGCAAACTTTTCGCGCTTTAGGGCGTCGGCGACGCGGATCATCGCGATCTTGACGATATCGCTGGCGGTGCCCTGGATGGGCATGTTGATAGCCTCGCGTTCGGCCCGCGAACGGACGGCGAAGTTGCGGTCGTTGATCGAGGGGAAGTAACGGCGGCGTCCGAAGAGCGAAGTGATGTACCCTTTCTCGCGGGCCTCGACCGGCGTGCGGTCCATATATTCGCGGATGCCCTTGTAGGTTTCAAAATAGTCGGCGATCACCTGTTTCGCCTCGGCGCGGCTGATGCCGACACGCTGAGACAGCCCGAACGCCTCGACGGCGTACGCGATGCCGAAGTTGACGATCTTAGCCAAACGCCGCTTTTCTTTCAGCTCCTTTTCATCCTTCGCCCCAAAGACGAGCCTCGCCGTCTGCGAGTGGATATCCTCGTTATTCTTGTAAGCCTCGAGCATCCGCGGATCCTGCGTGATGTGTGCGAGGATGCGGAGCTCAAGCTGGGAATAGTCGGCCGAGATCAGCTTGTTGCCGGGCTCGGGGATGAACGCCTTGCGGATGCGTTGGCCGAGCTCGGTGCGGACCGGGATGTTCTGCAGATTTGGCTCGGTCGAGCTCAAACGTCCGGTCGCGGCGACGGTTTGATTCAACGCTCCGTGGATACGTCCGTCGGAGGCGATCATCTTCGGCAGGGCGTCAGCGTAGGTCGCCCGCAGCTTGTCGAGTTCGCGATAATCTATGATGTGACGAGCAATCTCGTAGGTTTCAGCGAGTTCGACCAGAACGTCGTGGCTCGTCGAGATCTGTCCCGTCGCGGTCTTGCGGCCGGTCTCGATGTTCAGCTCGCCAAATATCTCGCCGACCTGTTTTGGCGAACCGATATTGAACTCACGGCCCGCGATCGCCGTGATCTTTTCGCTGAGGGCCGCCAGTTCTTTCCCGATGAACTCGGAGAAGACCTTGAGGCTCTCGCCATCGACCTTCATTCCGACGAGTTCGATGTCGGCAAGGATCGGGATCAGCGGGAGCTCGATGTCGGTATAGACCTTTTCGAGGTCATTCTCCCGCAGTTTCTGCCGCAGAACGGGCGTCAGACGTGCGACAAAGTCCGCGTTCTCGGCGGTGCGAAATGCCGCCTCGTCAAAGCCCTCGGGGACCGTGTGAGCGGCATCGACATCGGCATATATCTGAGCGAGAAACGGCACAGGATAACTTGAACGCGTCGATTCGAGCAGATACGCGGCGACGAGAACGTCGTCCTTGACGCCGGCCGGACGTATCCCAAACCCGAGCATCGCTCCGATGTTGCGTTTCTCGTCGTAGACCGATTTTTGATAGTTCTCGCTCGTCAAAATGTAATTTAGCTGACGGATCGCCTCGACCCGGCCGCCGGCAAAACCGTCCAGATCGAGATAAAACGCCTCGCCGTTCCCGAGCCCAAATCCGATGCCGTGCGGAGCGGGCTTGTCGAAGCAGCTTGCCTTTTCGTTCGTGCCCGCGTCGTTTACGTGAAAGCTCCACTGCGGCGTTTCGATCAGACGGCCGATCATCTCGTCGAGCCCCGCGGTGTTCTTAACGACGGAGTATCTGGTCTCGACGGCTGCGGTCGAACCGTCCGACGCCGGTGTGTCAAACAAACCGCCGGTAAATTCCTTTACCGGAGGAGCCGGGGCAGAGCCCGGCCCGGCGAATTCGTTGGTCAGGGTTTTGAACTCAAGCTCGCGGAAAAGCTCGTACGCCTTTTGCCGGTCCGGTTCACGAGCGATGAGGGCCTCGAGATCAAGGTTGACTGGCACCTCGCAATGTACGGTTGCCAGTTCGAGCGATTGCTTGATGATGTCCTGATTGTTCAGCAGGCTTTCGCGATATGTTTTGTGCGTGATCTTATCGGCGTTCTCCATCGCCCCGAGAGCCGAGCCCCACTCCAATACGAGCTTTAATGCACCCTTTTCGCCGATACCAGGAGCGCCGGGGATGTTGTCGACCGCGTCGCCCATCAGGCCGAGCAGGTCTATGATCTTGGTCGGCGGAACACCAAATTTCGCCTCGACCCATTTCTCGTCGCACCATTCGATCGCCGGAACCGGCACCTTGCGTTTGATGTTTTGCGAGTTTTGCCGCATCGCGATGATATACGGATCGCGAACGAGCTGGCACAGGTCCTTGTCGTTGGAGACGATCACGGCCTGCATACCTTTCTTTGCACATTCATTGGCGAGCGTGCCGATAATATCGTCCGCCTCGTACCCGTCCGATTTCATGATCGGGATATTGAAAGCCTCGCATACACGGACAATATAGGGCAATTGAGACGCGAGGTCGTCGGGCATCGCTTCGCGATTTGCCTTATATGCCTCGTAGGAATCATGCCTAAATGTCGGAGCCGCAGTGTCAAAGACCGCGACAATGTAGTCGGGCTTTTCGTCCTTCAACAGCTTGCGGAGCATATTCGTAAAAACGAACACCGCCTGCGTCACCTGTCCCTTGCTGTTGTGCATCGGCTCCTGCCGCATGCCCATCGGAGCAAAGAACGCACGAAAGATGTGCGACATCGAGTCGATCAAAAAAACTCTTTTCATTCGGGTTTCTACCTTTACCAATGAATGATAGTTAATGCGTAATGCAGTTACAAGCCAAATAACGTTTACGTCATTTTCGGGACGGGCGTTTGACAAGAAAAAAGCCCGTGCGATATTCTTTACGTTCGCCTTTCAAAGGGCGGAGCGATGTTTGAAAGGTGGTTTAGTTTTTAGCTAATTATCTTTTGTGTTATCTGACCGGTTCGTCTAGGGGTTAGGACACCGCCCTTTCACGGCGGCAACACGGGTTCAAATCCCGTACCGGTTACCATCTTTTTCTACAATTTTTGCATCAGACCTTTCGAACGGATTCGCTTTTATCAGAGGCGAATTTTTTATTTTGGGGGACAAATGCTGAAAAGATCTGCTTTAGTTATCGTGTTCGTAATGGCCGCCTGGTTTCAGGCATCGGCTCAGTCAGCTGTCGATACGCTGATCGTGCTGCCATTCGAGAACACATCGGACAAGGCGGAATTTAACTGGGTCGGCGAGAGTTTTGCCGATTCGCTTTCAAATTTGCTCCGTGTTCCCAATCTAAATGTCATTTCCAACGACCAGCGAAAGATCGTTCAGCAAAAGCTCCGCATACCGCTATCGACACTTCCGAGCCTCGCGACATCATTAAAGCTGGCCCGTGAGACCAACTCAACGATTCTGGTATCGGGACGATACAACATAATTCCGGCTCAGGGCGACAGTGCGGCGACGATCAACGTTACGGCCAAGATCGTGCGTGTGAGCGAGGGCCGTTTTTTGAGCGAGGAGCTTTCGGACGGACGACGGATCACCCGTGACATCAATCTGAATGACGCTCTTGGAAACCTACAGTCGGTCCAAGGTCAGATCGCGTATCAGATACTCTACCAACGCGATAAGTCGCTGCCGTTTTCGCAAAATCAACTGATCGAAGCCGCCAGCAAGGTGCCGGCACGTGCATTTGAGGCGTACATCAAAGGGCTGCTTTCGCCCGCAGGCGAGTCCCGCGAAAACTTTTTGAAGAACGCGATCAGGCTTTACGCCGAATCTGCGGGCGAGGGAACATACTCCGACGCGGCCCTCGAACTTGCTCACCTGTATCTGAATCAGCGAAAGTTTGCCGACGCCATCAACTATTTTGAGCAGGTCATAAATACTCAACAACAGTGCCGCGATAAAGCCAAGGCCGAAAATCGTGCGCCGCAGTGTAACGACGACGTTTATGCCGAGGCTTCGTTCTACATCGGGCTCGTGCATTTGCAGCAATACAATTTCGAACGCTCGATGGCGGTGCTCCGGCCGTTGGCTGAGGATATGAAGCTGACGAGCGTTTACAACGCGCTCGGTGCGATCGAGATACAGGCTTCGCGGGCGGAAAAGAAAAATCCTGCAAGAGCGGCGGGACTGCTCTCGGATGGTGTCGAACTTCTAAAAAAAGCTGCCGAATCGACCACTGACGACGGAAACATACGGTTTAATTACGCGGTGTCGCTCTACCTAAGCGGCAATTTGTCTGAAGCCGCGACTCAATTCCGAACCGCGATCGTTGCCAATCCGCGTGACGGTGAGGCGTACTATTTGTTATCAAAGACGCTCAGCGAACTGAAAGATCCGGCCGCCGCCGAGATGGATAATCAGGCTCGCCGTTATCTGACCACTAACAATCGATACGCCAATCTTGAAAAGGAATGGCTGCGGGCTAAATCGATCAACGATATTCCGCTCAGGGTCGAACAGCCGAGCCGGAAGGATTTCGTCGCCGTGATCCTCAGCCGCAAACAGGGAACTCCTGTAGTGCCGCAGATGAACGAAGCGGACACGCTGCTGGCCCAGGCCCGAACGCTGGTCAAAAACGGCCAGGACGACGAGGCGATGTCTGTCCTCAGGCGCGTGCTCGCCAGCGAGCCGATGAGTGCTGAGAGCTATTTGCTGCTTGGTAAGATACATCTCCGCCGCGGCGATCTCGAACAGGCGATCAGTTCATTTAAGACGTCGGTTTTTTGGGACAATAGGCTCGTCGAGGCTCACGTCAGCTTGGGCAAGATCTATGTCGAAAAGGGCGACTGTCTGCAGGCAAAGAACTACGCTGCCTCAGCAATGGAGATCGATAAAGAGAACCAGGATGCCATTGCGTTACAACGTTTGTCAGAAAGATGTTCGAAATAGTGCGGTGAACGTGGCCGGCGACCTGCTTAAATCCCCTTAATTCACAACTGAATAGCATTTCCAAAATTATTTTATCCCCTAAAAGCCCTGTAAATACGGGCTTTTTGTAATTGTTCTGAACGCTCGGAATATGACAATTTCGGCGGGCCCGAAGTTGTGGCACGCCACGTGCATTAGGGAAGAGTGGCCAGCTTGATAACTTAATCAAGACCCCGCCGCCATCACTACTCCGAGCGCGGTTTGCCACTGTGCTTGAACACCTTCCGAGCGTTCCTACAGTTGTCCTTCCTTTAGAGCCCGACCAAAAGGTCGGGCTTTCCTTCTTTTAAATCCAGTGTTTACAGGTATTTGACCGATTACGAGCACATCAATCATATTGAACTGCTTTAGGTGGCCGAAAGCGCGGCTTTCGTTCAGTTTGATCGATGGTGAACGATGTTTCACCCGAGATGACGGAAATTGTCAGTTTTGCCCTGACAAAAAATGACCATTGTGCACTTTTTTGTACAGGCGGATCGCTCAAACAGTTCAAATTGACCTAAGCCCGTAGAATGTTATCTGCTAATATTACGAAATGCGGACGTCTCTCATCAAAAAACTCCTTCCGTCCTGGTCGAACGCAGCCCTCGCGTTGCTCTCGGCCGTGCTGCTCATACTCGCTTTCCCTGATTTTGAATTGTGGTGGACTGCCTGGTTCGCACTTGTCCCGCTGATGTGGGCGGTCGAGCGGGAAAAGGCGTCGTTTGTTCGCTCATTCGTCACCGGATGGATCTTCGGTACAGCGTTCTTTTTCGGCACGTGCTGGTGGCTGACGTTCGCCCCGATCAACTACGCCGGATTCCCGCCGTGGCTGGCGTATTCGGGGATGGTCTTTGTCGCGCTGATCGTCGGGGTGTTTCCGGCTTTGTTCGCGGGTATTTTGTCGGTGCTGTTGCGAAGGTTCGGCTCGTGGGCATTCCTCGCGGCTCCGTTTGTCTGGGTTTTCACCGAGTTTCTGCGGTATTGGGTGACGGGGAATAATTGGAATGCGATTGGGTATTCGCAGGCGTTTGATGAACTATTATTGCCGCTGACTAGGCTCGGGGGCGTAATGATTGTTGGGTGGGCATGTGCGGCCAGTGCGGGATTTCTTCTGTTTGCCGCGATTGGTGGACTTGGCAAATCTTTGTTCCCTCGACTAATCCCTTTCGTCGTTTTGCTGGCATTTGTAGGTGGAACAAGATTCATTGACGCCAATACACGAGTTTTACAGAAAAGCGATCTTAGGACGAGGGTTGTCGCCGTTCAACCAAACGTCCCGATGAGTGGGCTTGATTATCAGAAATGGGGGCAACTGAGGCAGCATCAGGTCGATCTGGCTGAGGCGGAATTAAAGAAGCTTTCGGAACAACGGATAACTGATAACGAAAAACTGATAACGGCGGAGCAGCCTACAACGACCAACGAGCGACCGACGCTCGTCATCCTTCCGGAATCCCCTATGAACTTCATGTATGAGGACGATCGGGAGTTTCAGAAGTTTATCAACGATTTTGCACGTCGAAATAATGTCAGCGTGATGTTCAATTCGGCTGAGCCGGATGCGACTAACGGCAAGTACTTTAACTCGGCGGTGATGGTAGGGCCCGAGGGCCGTGAGGTCGGGCAGTATGATAAAATCTTCCTTCTGCCGTTTGGCGAGGCCGTGCCGTCGTTTTTAGAGGGGATCGTGCCGGGATTTGTCGGCAATTTTTCGTACGGTCGCGAATACGACATTTTGCCGGTCGGCGACGCAAAGGCCGGCGTGATGATCTGTTTCGAATCGCACTTTGGCCAGCTCTCGCGGGAATACGTCCGAAATGGTGCGGACGTGATCATTGAAATGACGAACGATGGCTACCTTGGCCCGACGCCGGTGCTGAGACAACATCTGGCAAACGCGGTATTTCGTGCGGTCGAGACAAACAGGCCGGTCTTGCGTGTCACCAACGTTGGCATCACCGCCTACATCAACGAACGCGGCGAGGTCCTCGATCCGCTGCCGCCCTACACCGAAGGCACACGCGTTTGGTCGGTCGCCAAGTCGGACGGCGGACAGACATTCTATGTTCGCTACGGCGATTGGTTTGCGTGGTTGTGTACGGTGGTGACGTTGGGATTGTTGGCATTTTGTGCCGCGAAGAGAAGACAAAATGAAGCGTAAAAATCTCTTAATGCTATTCGCTGTTTTGGTTTTCCTTTATGCGACTAGCTACTTGGTTTTCCGACAAACTCATATCGAGGTGTGGGAACAAGATAAGAGAGAATACGTTATCTTTCCGACGGGCGGCGAATATTTGTATTACTTGTTTCGGCCGATGACATACATGGATTCGACTATAACCGGAATGAGATTTCATATTGGATCTCATCGCTAATCGTCGCCAACGGCGACAGACAATAAAGCCTAGGGTGGAGGCTTTGCGGAACCCTAGGTACAAGTGGATAGAGATTTCGCTCGCTGATGGCGAGCAACAACAACCGCCAGATTGTTCGTCCCCTTCAGGGACGGCAACGCGTTTTTGATCTTTCCTAGGGTTACGCTCGAAGACTCGCTTCACCCTAGGCTTTAATATTCGTCGCCGTTGGCGACAAGACCAGAGCCTTACGTTGGCGACAAGAATTAAGAAATGGAACTCACAGAACTACAAACTAAATTCGACGCGATCAAAGAAAAAGTTACCCAACTTGGGAGGTTTCTTTGACGCACCTGCCAAACATAAAGAACTAGAAGTATCGGAAAAGCTGATATCTGAGCCCGGGTTTTGGGACGACCAGGAACGGGCGCAGAAGGTCGTGCAGCAGCGGAGCCGTGTCGAGCGTGCTTTGAAACAGCAGCAGGGATTTGAGACGGGCGTTTCGGATGCTGAGGTGCTTTTCGAATTTGCCGCCGAGGATGCTGATTCGGCAACTGAGCTCCAGACCCTACTGGCCCGGCTTGGGAAAGAGGTCGACGCCGCCGAGATCGAGAGTCTGCTGTCGGGCGAGACCGACGTCAATAATGCGATCTGCTCGATCCAGGCAGGTGCAGGTGGTACCGACGCACAGGATTTTGCACAGATGTTGCTGCGAATGTACCTTCGTTGGTGCGAAAAGCGTGGTTTTAAGGCCGAGATCCTCGACGAACAATCAGGCAGTGAAGCCGGGCTAAAGTCCGCAACTTTTCGCGTCGAGGGCGATTACGCCTACGGTTTGCTATCTGCCGAGGCGGGCGTGCACCGGCTGGTCCGCATTTCACCGTTCAATTCGGGCGGCAGCCGCGAGACTTCGTTCGCGTCGCTCTTTGTCTCGCCCGAGATCGACGAGAATATTGAGGTCAATATCGAGGACAAAGACCTACGTATCGACACATATCGTTCGTCCGGTGCGGGCGGCCAGCACGTCAACGTTACCGATTCGGCGGTAAGAATCACGCATATTCCGACCAATATTGTTGTAACATGTCAGAATCAGCGTTCGCAGATCCAGAATCGAGCGGTCGCGATGCAGGTTTTGCGTTCGAAACTATACGAGCTTGAACTCGAAAAACGCCGGGAGTCGGCCTCCGAACTCGAGGCGACCAAACAGGACATTGCGTTTGGTTCGCAGATACGCAATTACGTACTGCATCCGTACAAGCTGGTCAAAGATACGCGAACAAAGTTTGAACGATCGGACGTTGAGGTCGTACTAGACGGTGACATCGACGAGTTTATCAAGGAATTTCTGGTGTTCAAGAAAGGGAAGGCATGAAAGTTTGCCCGACATGCAACGAGACTTATAAGGACGACGACATTAATTTTTGTCTCGCCGACGGCACCACTCTGCTCAAGAAGAAAGGCGGAAAGGCGCCGAAGCACTCGCATTGGAATGACGTCGTCGCGGTGATCCTGGCGGCTGTCGCGGTGCTGGTTTTCTTATGTCTGATCACGAGCAGCCCTGACGACCGCTCGCTGATATCGACCGGTAACGGGCTGCCTTCGACCCGAAACTGGATCGGCGTTGTCGGAGCGAATATCGCCGCGGTTTTCCTCAGTGCGTTTGGCTGGACGGCATATCTTATCCCGGTCCTGATCGCTTTGATCGCCTGGCGGGTCTTCCAGTCGGACACGCTGGTGCCGAGACTTTCGCGGGTCGCGGGTTTTGTCTTTTTCGCGATCTCGCTTTCGGGCTTGATCGCACTGTTTGGCGGATACGGAGCGATCGTTGGCGAAGCTGCGGCCCAGGGTACCGCCCGATTCCTCGGGACGGTCGGTGCCGGGATCTTGCTGTTTGCGATCTTCGCCAGTTCGATCTTGCTGATAACTAACTTCACGCTTGGCGGATTTCTGAGCCATTTTGACGTGGCGTGGGAAAACCTGCGGATCCGTTTTGACGGATGGCGTACTAAACGTCGTGAGGCCCGCTCGGGCGAGATCTCGGCTGCCCAATTACGAGCGGAAAAGCGAAAGGGCAAACGCGAACATACCGTCGATTCAGTTCCGCCGACGATCGCGGTCGGCGAAATGGAAGCGATGGCGGCCGCGGCAGTCATCGGGCGTCCAGAACCGCTATTTGATGAAGAGCCGGGCGTTTCTATCCCAACGATCGATGCTCGCGAAGATAGCTACGAGACCCGCAAGGTGCTCGATCCTGAGATCGAAAAGATACCGATCAAACCTAAGCGTGAGATCGAAGACGTCGAGGACGAGCCGACATTCGAGGACGACGAGATCGCTCCGGTGCCTGCTAAACCCGCGATGGCACAGGATTACGAGAATTACGTTCTTCCCGATTCGTCGCTGCTCTCCGAGGTGCCGGCGGCATTTACACACAAAGAATCGGAACTGCGTGAGGTCGCGGCATTGCTTGCCAAAAAGACCGCCGAGTTCAACGTACCGGGCAAGGTCGTGCACATTTCGCCCGGCCCGGTGGTGACCACTTTTGAATTCAAACCCGACGCCGGCGTCAAATATTCGCGTGTAACGGGCCTCGTCGACGATCTTTGTCTTGCACTCAAAGCTCCGTCGATCCGCATCGATCGCATTCCGGGCAAAGCCTATGTCGGCATCGAGGTGCCGAATGTTAAGCGCGAAGTGATCTTTCTGCGTGAGGTGATCGAATCGGCAAAATTCACGGACTCGAAGTCACTGCTCACGCTCGGGCTCGGTAAGACCATCGACGGTGCCAAGTATGTTGCTGACCTCGCGAAGATGCCGCACTTGCTTATCGCCGGTGCGACCGGAGCGGGTAAGTCGGTCGGCGTCAACACGCTCGTAATGTCGATCCTTTACAAGGCAAAGCCCGACGAAGTGAAATTCATCATGGTCGACCCTAAGCGGCTCGAACTCGGGCTTTATGCTGACATCCCGCACCTTTCGACGCCGATCATCACCGACCCGAAGAAAGCGGCGACGGCGTTGCGTTGGGCGGTGGTCGAGATGGAACGCCGTTACAAAGACCTCGCCGGTTATGCCGTCCGCAATATCGACGGTTATAACGAAAAGGCGAAACAGCTCAATCTCGACGAAAAGTGGGATGACAACGGCCAACCGCATCGCAAACTGCCATACATCGTCATCATCATCGACGAACTCGCCGATCTGATGATGGTCGCGGGCAAGGAGGTCGAGGAATCGATCACGAGATTAGCGCAGATGGCTCGTGCGGTCGGAATTCATCTGGTGCTGGCGACACAGCGGCCGTCGGTCGATGTTATCACCGGGCTGATCAAGGCAAATTTCCCGTCGCGCATTAGTTTCCGCGTCTCGTCCAAGGTCGATTCGCGAACGATCATCGACGGCAACGGTGCCGAGAGCCTGCTCGGGCAAGGCGATATGCTGTTCTTGCCACCGGGCAATTCGAGCGTGACGCGTGTCCACGGAGCCTTTGTCAACGAGACCGAGATCAAGGAGGTCGTCGATTTTGTTAAAGCTCAGGGCCGGCCCGAGTACGACCAGACGATCACGGTGTCGCAAGAGGAACTCGAGAATGACGGCGAGCTGCCCGGGCGCCGCGACCCGCTCTTTAATGACGCTCTCCGCTGCGTCGTTCAGGCAAAGCGTGCCTCGACCTCATTGCTCCAGCGTCACCTACGAATCGGTTACGGCCGTGCCGCCGCGATACTCGACGCAATGGTCCGCGAAGGCTATATCGGCGAAATGGACGGCTCGACCCGTGCCCGCCCGATCCTCCAGCGTGCCTACGAAGATATGCAGGACATTGCCGAAGGTGCCCTCGGCGACGAACAATAGGTTTTCAGATCAATTAACCCCCAGCATTTGTCGGCAGGGCGAACAGCGGATATTATTACCAAAAATGATATTCCGGATCTTGCTGCTTGTTTGTATAGGGCTGACCCTGTCGTGTTCGACGCGGGTCGAGTACGAACGAACGGTTGCAGTCGAAGCGCCAGGAGCGATAAACATCAACACCGCCACAATGGGCGAACTCGAACGTCTGCCCGGTGTCGGACGTGGCACCGCTGAGGCGATAATTGAATATCGAAATGAAAACGGACCGTTTCGACGCACGGAACATCTGATGCAGATCCGCGGCATCAGCGATAGCCGATTTCAGAAAATGAGGGAATTTATCAAAGCCGAATAAACGATGCCCGAAGATCGTCTCCCCGATTTTAACCGTTACCCGATGCTTTGGCTCGCCGTCGCACTTTCCTGCGGCATCCTTTTCTCAAACTACACATCGATCAATCCTCTGGCGTCGGCTGGAGTCTCGATCGTTCTAACAGTGATCGCGGCGTTACTAAACCGAAACCAATATTCGGTTTATGTGATGCTGTTTGCTTTTGCGGCGGCAGGAGTGACCTTATTAAGCGCTCAGAAGATCAGCGTCGCCGAAAACAGGATCGTGACTTTGATCGAACACGGAATCGTCGCAAGCGGGTCGCACGTTGAGGTCGAAGGCGTTGTTCGTCGGCCCCCTGAAGCTTTTACCGACGGCGAGTTTGTGGAGTTGTCGTCTGAGAAGTTGACCCAAAAGGGCATCGAGCGGGACGTTTCAGGCAACCTTCGACTTTTTCTGCCACTTTCGGCTGAAACCGGTACAGACGACTATGAGGTTCCGCCGCTAAAATATGGTTCGCGTATACGGGTGATCTGCCGCATTGCCCGCGATGATGGCTTTCTTAACCCGGGCGTTATTCCGCGAAAGCAACTACTGGACCGCTTGAATATTGATGCAACGTGTTCGGTTAAGAGCCGTCTGCTGGTTGAAAGGATCGCGGATGAGAGCGTCTTTATGCCTCTCGCATGGGTTTACGATCAGCGTTCGCGGCTCATCGACGAGCTTAGATATAATCTCGATCAGCGAACCGCCGGCGTAATGATCGCGTCGTTGCTTGGCAATAAGTACTTTCTGGACAAAGGCACAGCGGACCTGTTTCGTGAAGGCGGGACCTTTCACATTTTGGTGATCTCGGGGCTGCATATCACCTTCATTGGCGGTCTTTTGTTGCTGTTCATTCGCTCTTTCACACGGAACAGATGGCTACAATTTGGGGTCACGATGGCGATAATGTGGGCGTATACACTTGCCGTCGGGGCCGAAGTCCCGGTTGTCCGGGCCTCGATAATGTTCACAATTGTTCTGTTTTCGTACGCGATCTATCGACAGGGATCGTTAATTAACTCGCTCGGCGTTTGCGCAATGGTCCTGTTAGTATGGCGGCCGGTGGATCTGTTGGATGCGTCATTTCAATTAACGTTTGTGAGTGTCGGAGCGATCATCGCCGGTGCTTACCCGCTGATAGAGAAACTCCGTGAGATCGGCAGTTGGATGCCATCTGCTTCTGCCCCTTTTCCGCCAAATGCCCCGCGTTGGTTACTTCGTTTTTGTGAAACTCTCTATTGGAATCCGGACGTCTGGTCAATCGAGCGAAAGCGGCAAATATGGACCGCCGGCGTATTTAAGGAGCCATATTTCCAACGAGTAGGTAATGGTATGCTGAGGCGGAGTATTCGTTATTTGTTTGAGGGCATTCTGGTTTCTTTGATCGTTCAGATATGGATGCTGCCCTTGACAGTGGTCTATTTTCACAGGATTTCGATCGCATCCGTTTTATTGAACCTTTGGGTCGGTGTTCTGATCGCAGTCCAGAGTTTTGCGGCGGTCGCGGGCGTGTTATTTGCTCGATTCAGTGAATTCCTTGCGCGGCCGTTTTTCGCAATTGCCGAACTCACCAATCTCGTGATGCTTAGCCTGCCGCAACTGCTTGCTGAGGGCGGATGGGCGAGCTTTCGTCTACCGGTCTACAGCGGATGGGGTGCATTGGTCTATTTCATTTATTTCGTCCCGATCGCGGTTCTCGTGGTCAGGCTTAATCGATGGTCGCCATTTGTCTTGCTTTCTGCTCGAAAAAAGGGGAGTTTTCTGATTGCGTCCTTGGCAGCCGTTGTGTTGGTTGCAATCGGGTTGACGATAGTCGTTCATCCGTTTAGCATCTCGAGACCGGATGGTCGACTGCACGTTGAGTTTCTAGATGTCGGGCAAGGCGATTCGGCATTGGTCACTTTTCCCGATGGGCAGACGATGCTGGTTGATGGCGGAGGGAGATTTCGTTATGAAACGGCGAAGAACAGGGACATGTTTGAAGCCGAGCCGTTCGAACCGGACGTTCGCGGTATCGGCGAGGCGGTCGTGTCCGAGGTGTTGTGGTACAAGGGCATTTCGCGGATCGATCACGTTGTCGCGACGCACGCTGATGCCGATCATATTCAGGGACTGACCGACGTGGTGAAAAACTTGCAGGTTGGCACGGCCTTGATCGCGGGACGTCCGATGGACGACCCTGATTTTGCCGCATTTAGCGATGCTCTGCGTAGGCGTGGAGTGGCCGAGGAGATCGTTTCCCGGGGAGATGTCTTCAAGGTCGGCGACGTCACGGTCGAGGTGCTTAGCCCCGTTGCCGTCGGCGGTGAGCTTGAAAAAGAAAATGACCGGTCAATTGTGCTGCGGCTAGTGATGGGAAGCCGATCATTCCTGCTGACCGGCGATGTCGAGGCTCGGGCGGAGCGGATATTGACGAGCGGCGGCGGGACATTGAGGGCGGATGTGGTCAAGGTCCCGCATCACGGCAGCCGAACGTCTTCGACTGAGGAGTTTGTCGCGGCGGTCGGGGCGGCGTACGCGGTGGTGCCGGTCGGGCGGTATTCGATGTTCGGCCATCCGCACGAAGAGGTGCTCGAACGCTGGCGTGCGGCCGGTGCGGCGGTGATGACGACCGGCGAGCGGGGAATGATATCGTTCTCGACCGACGGCCATGAAATATGGATGCAGACGTTCCTGCCTTAGTGAGCGGCCGGTCGGTTTGCGATAAAAAAGGGCCGAAGCATTTACGCTTCGGCCCTCATGTTGTGTGGCCGCACCGGCAACTACATTGCCGGCGATTCGAACATAAAGGCGAGTATCAATGCTTCGCCATCTTTCGATCAAATCGCGACGCACCACTCGGTCGGGCGGCCTGGCTTTCGCATCAGTTCATATTTGAACAGGTTACCTGTTCATGTCCGTATAGAACGCATTTTTCCAGGCGTCGACTTCCTTGATGCTAAACGACGCGACCCAAATAAATGGTGTTACAGGATTGCCGTCGCACTTGCCCTTGACGTCAGCGTTGTATGTCGCGACGGCGACGTCTGATGTGACCGAGAACGCCTTTGCGTCAGAGAATTTGAAATCGAGGCCTTCGCATTTCTGATCGCCCCAGTTCTTCACGGCGTCTGCCCTGGCAAAACGGCCGGTTCCCCCGACACTCATAAAGTCTTTAGCCATCACAGCTTCGATCCCGGCCTTGTCGCGTTGCTTCCATGCTTCCCATGCTTTTGTCTCGACGGCCATAAGGGCCTCGGTCAGAGCGTCAGGTTTTGCATCTGCCGGGGCCGCCTCTTGCTTCTTAACAGGAGCAGCAGCCGGCTTAGGCGGCGATTTGGGATCGACGACGGCATTCTCAAGGTAGAGGTAAGACTTCCATTTATCGCCCTCACGGACATATACGCTTGATGACCAAACGTCCTTGGGACCGACCTTTCCGTCGCAGGTATAGTCCTGTTGAGCCTTAAAGGTAAGGACCGCTACGTCATTGCCCACCATGCTCATTTGTTCGTCGGCAAATGAATAGCTCTTGATCTCGCACTTTGCGTCGGTGAAGGACTTGATCATGGCCGCCTTGTCCTGTCGTCCAGTGGCCGGGCTGAAGCCGATAGCCTTTTCCGAAATAATATCGCCAAAAGCTTTTGCGTCACGGTTTTTCCAGGCCTCCCAACTGGCTTTTTCGATCGCAACTAGGGCGTCTTTGGTGGGTGCTGCCGCGACGGGTTTGGCGGCATTTGCATTCGAATTCGCGGCATTTGCATTGTTCGCCGCAGGTTTGTTGTCTGCAGGTGCACCGCAAGCTGCAAGCAAAGCAGTCACCGCGATTGTAATCGTGAAAAGAAGGTTGCGTTTCATATAACTTTCTCCTATTGAACTCTAAAGTAACCGTTGGAACTGACCGAATCAGGTGGAAACCCCGATAACGGTTGGCAGTTATCAACTTTGTTACAAACTAATTGTGGTAAATCACTATCACTATACACCCGATTCAGATTTTGAAAGCCCCTTTTTTAAAGAAAAAGCCGCGACCCTCTTTTAGAAGATCGCGACTTCGATCGAGAATGTCGGCAAATTACATTCCCGGCGATTCGAACATGAAGGCGAGTTTCCACGCATCGCCTTCTTTGACATAGACAGCGGCCTGGAAGAGCGGGCCGTTCGGCCGGGCGTCGCATTTGCCGTCGGCGGTGCCTTTGAGCGTAAGCAACTCGACGGTAGGCGACAGGGCGGTGGCAAAACCATCGGTTACCGCGACTTTGGTAATGCCTTCGCACTTCATCGTCTCGGTCCATTGTTTGATGACCGCATCCTTGCCCGATACAAGGGCTCCGAGCGGATCGACGAGAGCCATATTGGTCGAGATCATCTCGCCGAACTTCGCCGCGTCCTTTGCCTTAAAGGCTTCCCAGCCGGCGGTATGCAGTTTGACCAGGGCGTCGGTGTTGGGGCCGGGCTTTGGCTTGTTCGCTTCTTCCTTAGCAACCGTCTCAGCATCCTTCTTCGGCTCTTCTTTCTTAGCTTCTTGCTTTGCGGGCGGAGGCGGCGGACTCTTCGGATCGATGATCAGAGTTTCGCTATGAAACACACCTTTCCATTTTTCGCCGTCACGAACGTAAATGGTCGCGGCACGGTTCGGTCCGGGTATTTTTTCGGCTTTGCCGTCGGGGCCCGTACATGTGCCGTCGATGGTGGCTTTATATGTTAGTCCATAGGTATCATCATTGATCTTAGACAATTTTGGTTCTTCGAGATTGGTGCTCTTCGCCTCGCACTTAAAAGTTCCGATCATGCCGATCAACTCGGCTTTGTTCATGCGCATGCCGCGTTCGAACGATACGAACTTGTCCGACAGCGTTGTCTCAAAATACTTGGTGTCGCCCTTGATCCAGGCTTCAATTGACTGCTTGTCCAGAGCGAAAAGGCCATCGACAGTCGGGGCTGCCGCGGCCGGTTTGGCGATATTGGCGTTGGCCGAGTTGGCATTGTTAGCCGGTTTGTTCTCTGCCGTCCCACCACAGGCAGCAAAGGCGAGCGCCGAAAATGTCACGAAAACGAATAACAGTATCCTTTTCATCATATTTCTCCTTTTGCAGTCAGCTGATCCAAAAGCACAAAACGCCCTGAAGATTTTCAATATAAAAACCCCTCGAGCGTTCCAACAGTCGTCCTAATTGGGATTAGTTTAAACACTACCCCTACATATTGTCAAGCAAAATATTGCAGCATCAGTGTTTGAAGTGCCGTACGCCCGTAAATGCCATCGCGATGCCGTGTTCGTCGGCGGCGGCGATCGATTCGTCGTCCTTGATCGAGCCTCCCGGCTGGATGATCGCCGTGACGCCAAATCGTGCGGCCTCATCGACGTTGTCGCGAAACGGGAAGAACGCGTCGGACGCAACGGCTGAGCCTTTGAGCGATAGTTCAAAGCGTTCGGCACGCATTGCGGCTATTCGGACGGAATCGACGCGGTTCATCTGCCCGGCACCGACGCCGAGAGTCTGATGTTCGTTGGCAAATACGATCGCGTTCGATTTGACGTGCTTACAGACCGTCCAGGCGAAAAGCATCGCGTGAAGTTCGACCTCGTTAGGAAGGCGCTCGGTGACGATCTCCACCTCCGAGGGAAAGAGGCGATGGGTGTCCACGTCTTGGACAAGAAACCCGCCAGAGATCTGCTTGTGCTGTAGCGAAGCGCCACGGCCCTCCGCCGATCCTATTTTGTAAAGTGGCGCGGTCTTTAGAATTCGCAGATTCTTCTTCAATCGAAATACCTCGAGTGCTGCATCGTCGTAATCCGGAGCGATAATTACTTCCGAGAAAACCTGTGTAACTAATCTTGCAACGCCTACATCCACCTTTCGATTGAAGGCGACAATCCCTCCGAATGCAGAGACGGGATCGGTTGACAGAGCACGTTTATAGGCTTCCAAAACCGTCATGCCAACGCCGACGCCAGACGGGTTAGTGTGCTTAATGATCGCAACGGCCAGCTCATCAAAGTCGCTCACTAACGCCCAGGCAGCATCTGCATCGACGTAGTTGTTGAACGACATTTCTTTGCCGTGAAGCTGTTCCGCCCCTGCGATGCCCCCGCCGGTTCCGTCGTCGTAAAGTGCCGCTCGTTGATGCGGATTCTCGCCGTAACGCAGATCGGCGACCTTTGCGAGCTCGACGATCTGGAATTCCGGCAATTCGCTGCCGGCAACAGGCTCCGCCATCGTCACCGGCTCAGAGTCCGCCAGGTCATCATCGTCGGCCTCGATGAACATAAGCCCGCCGAGCGGATTGAACGGTTCGAGGCGTTCGAGGTCCTCGTTTGAAAGCTGGCGGGCAAGATACGACGAGATCGCCAGGTCATAACTTGCGGTTCGTGTATACGCAAGTGTTGCCAGACGTGCCCGGGTCTCGAGCGAAAGCGAACCAGCGTTTTCGTTCAGCTCCGCGATTATTTCCGGATACAGACGAGCATCGGTCACTACGGCAACGTCACGCCAGTTCTTTGACGCCGAGCGGATCATCGCCGGGCCGCCGATGTCGATGTTTTCGACTGCATCCTCGAGGCTGACATCGTCCTTGGCGACGGTTTCCTCAAACGGATAAAGATTGACGACGACCATGTCGATCGGTTCTATCCCGTGTTCGTTCATTGAGGCGACATGTTCCGCGTTATCCCGCAGAGCGAGAAATGCACCGTGCATCTTCGGGTGCAGCGTCTTGACGCGGCCATCCATCATTTCCGGAAAGCCCGTCACCTCGGACACGTCCTTAACCGTCAGGCCGCTTTCGCGCAGCGATCGGGCGGTGCCGCCGGTCGAGATGATCTCAACGCCGTGGGCGGCAAGTGCTGCTGCAAATTCGGCGAGGCCTTGTTTATCCGATACACTGATAAGAGCACGTTTAATAGTTCTTAATTCGGTCATACTAATAAATATCGCCAACTACCGTTGGAACTTAAAACAAAAAAGCGGCCAATTTGACCGCCAACAAAACACTATTATTGCTGATTTTTATTGCGGCGGCGAATCATCGCCCCCGAGCATTGATAAAAAGCCGCTATCGTTAAGGTCACCGCGTTAGAAAAAGAACCGGCCCAGGAAGAGAAGGCTCAACACGAAAACCATAGCGTAGATAATGATTTTGATAAGACTCATAAAATTACTTATGCTTAGACACTGAGTCTATTACTCGTTTGAACAAAGCCCAATTTTAAGTTTGTTCGGCTGCCGATGTCAAAAAAAATCTTCTCATTTCCAGCGGTTTTTGCCTCGGTTCTGATAATTTTACAATTCTTTACATTTTCCGCGGCTCAGGACGTCGATATTCGGGTCAAGATCACTGTCGCGGATCAAATCCGCGCTGAGATATCCGGCCGGTTTTTGGATGCCGCAAAGGCCGTTAAGCCACGCGAGATGTGGTTCCTGGACGACTATGCCGGCATCGGCGGACTGGCGAAACGTCGGTCCGATGTCCTGATCTACGACCGTTGGAATTACCTGATCGCCCGACGTGCGCTGTCATCAACAACCCGTGTACGCAGTGATATCGTCGGTGGATACCGATTTACGGTCGACCTGACGCCGTTGCCGTCGGCGAGTGCCGGTGCTCATGTTTCGTGGGCGAGCGGCGATGTCGGCCTGATCATGCTGGACGACATTTTCCCTCAAACAAACGCAAAGACCGCAAAAGTGACGTTGGAACTGCCCACCGGCTGGCAGGTTCTCGGCATTGATCCGCAGACCGGGCCGAACATGTTTACCTTTTCTAATACCGAAAAGGCGGTCTTTTATATCGGCCGTGGCATTCGAAACCGGCAGATCCGTCGGTCGGGCCCGCCGCTCGATCTGGCGATGTCAGGCGAGTGGCTTTTCACCGACGAAGAGGCGGTTGCGATGACCACATCGATCTATACGGCATACGAACGCCTTTTCGGCGGTCTGCCCGACCGGGCCGCTCGAGTTTCACTGCTCAAGTTTCCTGTCGCGTCCCGGCCCGGTGCTTGGGAAGCGGAAACTCGTGGTTCTACCGTAACGATCCTTTCATCCGATATGCCGTTCAAGGCACAGTCGATACAGCGTTTGCACGAACAGCTTCGGCACGAGATGTTCCACCTTTGGATACCGAACGCCGTAAATCTGAGCGGCAGCTACGACTGGTTTTACGAAGGGTTTGCGATCTACGCCTCGCTAAAACACGGCGTTGCGGCCAATCAGATCCGATTCGATGACATGCTTGCATCGCTCGCTCAGGCATACAATATCGAAACGCTCCAGCCTGATAAACGATCGTTGGTGCAAGCGTCACGCGACCGCTGGCTGGGCGGTAATTCGCGTGTTTACGCACGCGGCATGCTGGTCGCTTTCCTCTGCGATGTTCGCATGATGGAACGCTCGAAGGGGAAACGTGTTATCGAGGACGTCATCCGTGACATCTACCGCGGCAATCCGCTGACGGGCGAACGACGCGATGGCAATGACACCATTGTCGCGGCTCTCAGGTCGCATGCGGAACTTGTCCCGCTCGTTGAGCGTTATATTACCGGAGCCGAGCCCTTTGACTGGAGCAGCGAACTGGCCCTCGCCGGCATCGAACAAACCGGCGTGTCGCCCGGCATCAAATTGAATGTCACGTCCAAACCCACAGGACGGCAAAAGGATTTATTGGACCGTTTGGGTTATAATAACTGGCGAAAACTCGCCGGAACCTTGAAATGAAAACGAAGTTAACGATCCTATTCTCCATATTGTTGTTTGCCCTCGCGGCAAGCGGCTGCACGTACATTGACCAGTCAGTAAGCAGTGTCTCGACCGTTCTCGGCACTGCTGATACGGCGACTGTGATCGCCAAGACCGCTCAGATCCGAACGTCATACGCCGTGGTCGCTGCCGACCTGCTCGAGGTCAAACGCGGCGAGCAGCTCGATATCGTCGATCAGATGGAGTTTGAAAAAGTGCCGTGGTTCCGCGTTCGTGCCCGTGACGAAGCACAGACCGAAGGCTGGATCGAGGCTCAAAACGTCATCACCAGCGACACGCTCAAAAAATCAATGAAGCTCGCCGAAGAGTTTCAAAATACTACGCCGCAGGCCGCCGGCATTATTCGCTCCGCCTCTAACCTGCGTGCGGCTCCGGACATGACGCCCGAGAACGTCTTATTCAGGCTGGCTAACGGATCTACCTTTGAGATCATGTCGTGGAAATTCGTGCCTAAGCAAGAAGTGCCCGACGTCGATGACGCTCCGAAAGGCCAGCAGAAAACCGGCAAGCGTTCGAAAAACGCTGATATCGAGGCCGCTAAAGAGGCCGGCGAACCCGACAAGATCGAGGACAAATACGACATCTGGTATCAGGTCAAACTAGACCCGTCTGTCTCGCCCGCTCCGGCCGGATGGCTGTTCGGCCGTCAGGTCGAGCTACAGGTGCCGAGCGACATCGTCTTTTTTCAGCAAAATAACCGTAAGTTCATCACCTGGCAGCGTCTCGACGCAGAAACGGCCGATCGGGGAACCGTTGGCCGCGGTACGACACCGGGCAGTTGGGTCATCCTGACCAGAACCAACGCCGTAAAGGCGATAGATGGCATTGAGCCCGACTTTGACGGCATCATGGTCCTTGCGTTCGATAAATACGACCAGAGCTATTACACCGTCTGGCGTAACCCCAACAACACCGAGGTGTGGGGAACTCTGCCCTTAAAGGTCGAGGGCCGCGGCGACAACAAGACATTTACGCTACAGCTGCGAAATGCCGAAGGCCGGATGGATACGAAGCAATTTGTCGTATTCAAGGACAAGGCCCGATTAAAGGTCACGCCGCCCGAGGACATTGCCCAATACCTGACCAAGCCGGCGAAATGATCGACCGATGACCGATGAAAGCCCATTTCCCGAACCGTTCGAGATCGAGATAACCGACTCGATCGATCTTCACGCGTTCAGCCCCAAAGACACCAAAAAGGTCGTCATCGCTTATCTCGAAGAGGCTCGAAAAAAAGGGTTTACCATTGTCCGCATCGTGCACGGCAAGGGCATCGGGGTTCAACGCGAGATCGTCAGGTCGGTGCTTGCGGAAACGCCGTTTGTGGGAAAGTTTAAGGACGCTCCCGAGTTTTCTGGCAGTTGGGGGGCGACCATCGCCGAGTTTGACCGCGCCGATTAGTGTTCCTCGATAACGTCAGCCCACGTTTCGTCCTCGATCAAGTGTTCGGACATGTGACGGCTTATCATCTCTTCCTGGGCGGCAACGCGGGCTTCGGCGCGTTCGAGACGCTCCAGCAGCTTAGCCGACCGACGCTCGAGGCTCCGCACATACTGTTTCCGTTCGCGGTCGAGCCTGTCGAAGTAGAACATGTATGCGAACTGGAACCCGGTAATACCGATCAGCACAAAAAGCAGACAAATCAGTGTGTACATCAGCATAATTGCGTCACCTCCGCCGCAGGCAGCTGCGTAGCTAAGTTCGAGCGGATGGAATTTCCCAATTATACTCTTGACCGGTGTCGCTGGAAAGGTAAAAATTAGCCTACAAATTGGCTCCGGATATTTGCACCTAATATGGGAACACAGACATTAACTCTCGAATACACGCTGCTGTGCGACGACGTTCGCATTGAGATGGGCAACAAGATCTCGCTGATGGGCATTTTTCAGAACATCATGGTCGAACAATTGCCCGTTTCGCTGATCAAGTTTGCGGTCATTAACCACTGGCGTGGCGAAGGGAACCACCAGACCGAGGTGCGAATACTCGCTCCGGACAAAGTCAACATCGTCGTCACATCGCAGCCGACGGTGATCGAACTCTCCGTCGGCGGGTTCACCGATAACGTCAGCTTTTTTGTCAACGTAGTATTTCCCGACGCCGGCACCTACTGGGTACAGACGATCGCCAATGGAAGTGTCATCGACGAATTCCCGCTGATCGTCGCCGATTCCGAAAGCATGAACCCCATCAACTCCGCCGAAGAGATCACCGAAACGATCAACTAGCTAGTTACACCATTTCGTCACAATTTAACGTGTCCCATCTGTCCCACGTCACTTCAAGTGGGACAGCAAGTGGGACAGGCTAAATAGTGTCAATGCGATAGTTAGGTCTGCTGTCCCAGAATTGGGACAGTTTTCAAATTTTTTCAGATCAGCGATTTTCAGCCAGATCACGTCCCGGGCGACATGATCTTGAGACCGGTCCCAACTGTCCCACGCAAGTTCAAGTGGGACAGTAAGTGGGACAGGTTAAACTCTGTCAATAAGACGGTTAGGTCTGCTGTCCCAAATTTGGGACAGTTTTCAAATTTTTTCGGACGCCACCGTTGTTTTTAAGTTGTCAATGATCAAATTCCTGATATCAATTCTATCATCTGTGTCAACTGAGCGTGCGTATTGCGATCGTGAAACACGGACGACAGAACAGGAATCGAGGCAGCGCCGTACCTGGAGGCTGGGAACGCGGGTTTAATTCCGGACTTTAACCAGCGGCAAGGAGCGGGGGCAAGCCGCCCTTTCCAACTGTGAGTGATTGGCTTGAATACGTCGCGATTATCACGGCGAGGATTAAGGCTGGAATACTCAGGAATAGATCTGACAGTCAGTAAGGCTGGTTTACCGCCGCTCTTTGACCGGCCGCAAAGAGCGGGGGCAAGCCTCCCTTCCTAACTGTAAGTGATCGGCTTGAATACTTCGCGATTATCATTGCGAGGATCAAGGCTGGAATACTCAAGAATAGATCTGACAGTCAGGAAGACTGGTTTACCGCCGCTCTTTGACCGGCCGCAAAGAGCGGGGGCAAGCCGCCCTTTCTAACTGTAAGGGATTTACCTGAAGACAATGCTCTCAGGTCTTGGTTTTCAAGGTGTTACTTTTCTGAGCGAGAGGTTTCGAGGGTGATGGCCAGGCGGTAGATCGCGGGTTCTGAGACGTCGATCTCTTTTGAGCCGGTGACGCCGTTGTAGCGGGCGGTGACGCGGAGTTTGGCGGCACCTTCGGGTTGGCGAAAGGTGAATTCGCCGCTGATATTGGTCGTCGAACTAGCTAGCTTTTTGACGGAGCCATCGGAATTTATGCGCTCAAGGTCGACCTTGGCACCGATAACGCTGGTGCCTTCCTTAAAGAAAATACTGCCTTTGACGATGACGAGCGAGCCCTGATCGGGCGAGAGTATGAGCTTGTCGCCGAGATCGCCGGTCGAGCCGCTGTTGACCTTTACCTTGTACAAAACGCCGCTGGCGTAGCCCTTGGCGTCGAAAACGAGGTTGTATTCACCTGCGGTGAGGCCGTCGAGCACGAATTCGCCCTTGTTGTTGGCGGTCGCTGTCTTGACGTCCTTGCCGTCCTGTCGGGCCGTAACGGTCGCTCCGGCAATGCCGGAGCCTTTGGTGCTGCGAACCTTGCCCTTTAGGCTGCCCGTGGTCTGAGCGTAAGCGGCGGGCAACAGGCAAAACGCCGCAAGGAGAAACGCGGCCGCAAGATTCAAAGGTAATGTACGAAAACTAAACTTATGCATTGGTTCCGAGACCGCTCATCTCTCTGCGTAATTCGGCGGCTACATCATTGATGATGTTATCAAGCGTTCGGGTTGGCTGGTAGCCGATCAGACGCTCCGCCTTTTCGAGGTTCGGGACACGCCGCTGCATGTCCTCGAAGCCAGCTCCGTACGCTTCGTCATAGGAAATGAACTTGATCTCGCTCGAGCTGCCGGTCAGGGCGATCGCCCGTTTGGCAAGGTCGAGAATGGTGACCTCTTCGCTATTGCCGAGATTGACGACCGTCCCGAAACACGCGGGCGTTTCGATCAGCTTGGTGAGCCCACCGATAACGTCTGCAACATGGCCGAAGCAGCGTGACTGGCTGCCGTCGCCGTGAACCTCGATCGTCTCATTTTTGAGCGCGGCCTGGACAAAGCGCGGGACGACCATGCCGTAATGGCCGGTCTGACGCGGCCCGACGGTGTTGAAAAGACGGCAAACGGCGACGGGCAACTGCGTTTCTTTCCAGTGGGCCAGTGCGAGAAATTCGTCAAGCGTTTTGGCACACGCGTATGCCCAGCGGTGTTTGTCGGTGCCGCCTGTCAGCAGGTCGTCATCCTCGCTAAAGGGAACCGTGATGCCTTTGCCGTACACCTCGCTGGTCGACGGTATGAGCACGCGTTTGCGGTACCGCGAACAATATTTGAGAACGGCGTCGGTGCCGTGAAATATGGTCTCGATCGTCTTGACGGGCTGCTCCATGATCAGCCGCACGCCGACCGCACTCGCCATGTGATAGACACGGTCAGTCTCGCGGATCAGTCGCTCCATCAGTTGGGCGTTGAGTACCGTGTCGATGATCAGGCGAAAATTCGGGTTATCTTCGAGATGAGCGATATTGGCGTAACGGCCGGTCGAGAGATCGTCAATGACGGTCACTTCGTGGCCCTCAGCAAGAAGTTGGTCGGATAGGTGGCTGCCGATAAATCCGGCCCCGCCGGTGATGAGTATTTTCATATTAAGTTGCCACTAGCTTTAGTTAGTGGAAAGTCTTTTAACAAGGTCGTGGTCAGTTCGGCTAAAGCCGAGAGCTACATAGAAATTTAACCACTAGCTGAAGCTAGTGGCAACTAATAGGTCTCTTCACCTCAAGATCCGTTCTTGATCGTATTTTTGAAATATTCGACCGTCTTCGCCAGACCATCACGAAGCGGTACGGTCGGTTCCCAGCCGAGCAGGGATTTGGCACGGTCGATATTTGGTTTTCGCTGTTTCGGGTCGTCTTGCGGCAGCGGCAGATGTTCGATGTCGATAGTTCGTCCAGTCGCGTTTCCGACCTCGGCGGCAAGTTCGTTCATCGTGAATTCGCCGGGATTGCCGATGTTGACCGGCAAATGGATGTCTTCGGCTTCGGTATTCATCAGCCGGATAAAGCCCTCGACGAGGTCGCTGACATAGCAGAACGAACGCGTCTGCTCGCCCGAGCCATAGATCGTCAGTTTCTGTCCGCGAAGTGCCTGGACGATGAAATTGGACACGACGCGGCCGTCATTTTCGAGCATTCGCTCGCCGTAAGTATTGAAAATACGAATGATACGCGTGTCTACGCGGCTCTGGCGATGATAGTCCATCATCAAAGTTTCGGCAACGCGTTTACCTTCGTCGTAGCAGCTGCGAAGCCCGATCGGGTTGACGTTACCGTTGTAGCTTTCGGTCTGCGGATGTTCGAACGGGTCGCCGTAAACCTCGGACGTCGATGCTTGCAGAATGCGTGCCTTCACACGCTTTGCCATGCCGAGCATGTTTATCATGCCCATTACATTGGTCTTGACGGTCTTGATCGGATTGTATTGATAATGAACCGGCGACGCGGGACACGCCAGATTATAGATCTGATCGACCTCGAGCAAGATCGGTTCGGTCACATCGTGACGGACCAGCTCGAAGGCATCGTTGTGCATCAAGTGGGCGATATTTGCCTTGCGTCCGGTAAAGAAATTGTCGAGGCAAATAACCTCGTTGCCTTCGTTTAGCAGACGCTCGCAAAGGTGCGAACCGATGAACCCGGCACCGCCGGTGACTAGAATTCTCATATTTGATCTCACCACAGAGACACAGAGGGCACAGAGTAAGAAATCCAAAAAGCATGTCCTACAAACAGTATATTAAAGTTCTCCGTGTTCTCTGTGTCTCTGTGGTGAATTTCCTATTTTAAGTGCTTTTCGAAGAAAGCCAAAATTCGTTCGTATTCGTCGGTCCAGCTTGAGGGGCGGACGAAACCGTGATTTTCGGCGGGGTACAGCATTGCTTCGAAATATTTGGTCTTACCCAGACGCATCAGTTTTTCGATCATCTGCTGTGAATCCTGGACCGGTACGTTGTCGTCGACCATGCCGTGCAGTATCAACAATGGCCGTTCGAGCTTGTCGGCGTAGGTGATCGGTGAACTGCGTTTGTACGCCTCGGGGTTCTTTTCGGGGAACCCGAGCCGCTGAGCCGTATAGCCGGGTGACGACGCATAGTAGTTTTTCCAGTCAAAGACCGGCCGTAGAGCCGCCGCCGCGGCGACCTTGTCCGGAGCACGCGTGATGAGCATTCCGGCCATAAACCCGCCGTAGCTGCCGCCATATACGCCGACCTTGTCCTTGTTAACGGCGTAGTTTTTGACCATAAAATCGATGCTGTCGACGTGGTCGTCCATGTCCTTGCCGCCGAGGAAATCGTAAACGTCCGTCCGCCAATCGCGACCATAACCCGCCGATCCGCGATAGTCGATGTCGAGCACGACGTAGCCTTTCTGCGTCAACAGTTCGTTGAACATAAACTCGCGGTAATAGTTGTTCCAGCCATTAATGACGTTCTGGAGGTAACCGGCACCGTGAACGAAGACGGCCATCGGGTACTTCTGTTTGGCGTTATGGTCGGCGGGAAGGTAGATCTTGGCCTTGATTTGTTTACCGTCGCGGGAGGGAATGTCGATGAATTTGGGTTCGTTCCATTTTCTCTGAAGAAAGGCGTCCGGGGTTGTCCGGGTGAGCCTGACTAGGGATTCTTCTGGATTTCCCTTACATCGATAACAAATCCTTTGGAAGACAAGTTCATCCGGTTGATTCCATCGGGAATAACTGTATAGCAGGGCGGCTGATTCTCCGCGAGACTCCATTTGGGGACTCGTTTTCATTCCCTCTGCAATACCCGGAGTTTTCACCACCGAATCCCACGGATTATCTTGATCTTTAGTCTCGGTTACCATGAAACCACGCGCCGCGGTTCCGCTCTCGGTGGTCATGTAGATGATGTCATTTCCATTATCAAGCCATTTCGCCCATTCGACTTGAAATTTTCCGCTTGTAAATGGTTCAACCTTGACCACGGACGAAAAGCCTGGATTGATCGGGTTTTCCTGCCGGATGACGCCGGTCGGGTTCGGTTCGGGCTTTGCCGCCTCGAGCTGGGCGAGATAGAGATGATTGTAGCCGTCGCGTTCGGAGGCGAAGAACAATTGGCTAGGGTCCTTCGGGTTTGGTTCGAATATCGCGGACAGCGGCGCCTGCCATTTTTCGTCGGTTTCCTCGGTGATGAGGATTACTTTCTCGTCCTTGCTGCCGGCATTATAGACGTAGAAAAGCTGGCGGCGTTTGGTGTCCTTGTCGCCGCGATCGACGATCAGGCTGCGGTTGTCGGCGGCCCAGACCATTCGGCGAAATCCGCCCACGCCCTCTTGTTTCGGCAGTTTTATCTCAAACGGAGTGTCGCGGTTGCCGTCCGTCGGAACGACGAACAGCTTTTGCTCCGACCAACCGCGTCGGAAAGTCGGTGCCTGGACAAATTCGTCGAGATAATTTGGCACGAACAGAGCCTTGAATTTTGAGCTGTCCGAGACGGTATACGCAAGTAAGGCACCGTCCTTTGAAACAGCCGCTCCGCCCACGGTGATAAACAGTGTCGGATTTGCCTCCTTGGTAAGCTGAACCGTCGTCGCGTCGGAAATATTGAGCACAAAGAGGTTGCCGCTCTGTTGGTACAGAATTCGATCATTGTCGATGAATCGAGCTCCGACCTCGGGCGATTGGGTCTTTGTGTAACGCTTTGGCATCGTTTGGCCGAGCGATAGCACATAAAGGTCGCCGCCCTGCGAGAATAGCAGCCGCTTCGAATCCGGAGACCATTCGAAACCGCCGAGAGCATTTTCGCGTGCCTTGGCGAAATCGTCCTTGACGATGAGGCCGTAGGTGAGCTTGTTTTCCGGAGTTGGCGACGCCGTCGGCTTTGGCAGATCGCTAACGCGAAGGATGATCTTGGCGTCGTTTCGAGACGTTGAGGACAGGTACAGGTCACGCGGCATCTTGCCCTCGGCGTTCCACAAATAAATGACCATCGTACCGTCGGGCGACAATTTTTCACCCTCGACCCGCATCCCCGCGATCGACGGCTCAGCCATGATTTGCGGCACGGTCAGGGTTTGAGATGAAATGCTCGCCGCAAGGCAATAGGCAATTGCTATTAGGCTGAGAGCGCGAAACGAAGCTGTTTTGGTTATCATAAGAAACGCAGATATTTCGAAAACTGTCTTGAGTGGATCAATTTGATTCGATTATAAAGTATTTATG
Organism: Pyrinomonadaceae bacterium; assembly: GCA_017983495.1. Taxonomy (GTDB): domain Bacteria; phylum Acidobacteriota; class Blastocatellia; order Pyrinomonadales; family Pyrinomonadaceae; genus OLB17. Next base: position 172,359 of record JAGOBH010000006.1, read on the forward strand.
CCTGAAACGCCGAAAGAAAAGCAGTTGTGCGATCCGGTCGAGCCTGAAGAATTGGAAAAGGAAGATTCCTGGGAATCGGACCAGAAAAAGCACGACTATTACTACGATGACTCGCATGGGTATGAGACGTACGAGCCTGACCTTGATGACGAGAATGAGGAAGTCCGGACAAGGTAAGGGCGTAATATCCGTGCAAGATATTACGCCCCAAGGTTCGATCTGATTGATCAACTACCTTTTAGGTCTCTCGTTCGCTTTCAAAACGCGTTTGCGGAGGCGGATGGACTTGGGCGTGACTTCGATGAGTTCATCGTCGGCGATGAATTCGAGGGCACGTTCGAGCGACATCTCACGCTGGGGGACGAGGCGCATGGCTTCGTCGGCAGAGGTGGTACGCATGTTCGAAAGCTTTTTCTCTTTGATCGGGTTAACGTCGAGGTCGACCGCACGGGCATTTTCGCCGACGATCATTCCTTCGTAGACCTTGATCTGCGGTTTAACGAATAGGACGCCGCGTTCCTGCAGGTTGTAAAGAGCGTACGTGTTGGTCTCGCCCATACGGTCGGACACGAGCGAGCCAGTCTGACGCGATTTCATATCGCCCTGCCATTTATCAAATTTCAGAAAGATCGTGTTGAGCAGACCGGTTCCCTTGGTCTCGGTCAAAAACTCGCCGCGGAAACCGATAAGGCCGCGTGACGGCACTTCAAATTCGAGCCGGACGCGTCCCGAACCGTTGTTGACCATCTTGGTCATCTGGCCCTTGCGGCGGCCGAGCGCCTCGGTAACGACGCCGATGAATTCCTCTGGGACGTCGATAACGACGAGCTCGATCGGCTCAAGCATTTCGCCCGTGGTCTCGTCTTTTTTGGTGATGACCTCGGGTTTTGATACCTGAAGCTCGTAGCCTTCGCGACGCATCATTTCGATAAGGATGGCGAGCTGTAATTCGCCGCGGCCTGAAACCTTGAACTGTTCCGCGGCCTCGGTTTGCGTGACACGCAGGGCGACGTTGCCGAGCAACTCGCGGTCGAGGCGGTCCTTGATCTGGCGTGACGTAACGAATTTGCCGTCGATGCCTGAAAACGGCGAGGTGTTGACGCCGAAGATCATCGAGATGGTCGGTTCGTCCACGGCGATGACCGGCAGCGGTTTGGGGTTTTCGACGAGCGTGATCGTCTCGCCGATCTCGATGTTGTCAAATCCGGCAAGGGCGACGATCTCGCCGGTGCCTGCCTTGTCGACCGTTGTGCGTTCGAGTCCTTCGAAAACGAAGAGCTCCTTGACGCGTGTCTTTTGGATCGAGCCGTCACGGCGAGCGACAGCGACCTCCTGGTTTTTCGATATCTCGCCCGAGAAAATGCGGCCGATCGCGAGACGTCCGACGAACGGATTGTAATCGATATTGGCAACGAGCAGCTGGAGGCTGTCCTGCCGAATAGCGTGCGGTGCCGGGATGGTCTCAATGACCTGATCGAACAGCGGGATGAGGTTTTTGCCCTCGTCCTCCATCGATTTTTTCGCGATGCCGTCGCGTGAGATCGAGTAAAGAATAGGGAATTCGATCTGCTCGTCGTTAGCACCGAGATCGATGAACAGGTCGTATATCTCGTTCACGACTTCTTCGGGGCGTGCGTCCTGGCGGTCGATCTTATTGACGAGAGCGATGCAGGGAAGTTTGAGCTCCAGAGCTTTTCGCAGCACAAAACGCGTCTGCGGCAGACAGCCCTCAGCCGAATCGACGAGGAGCACGATGCCGTCTACCATTTTCAAAACACGTTCGACCTCGCCGCCAAAATCGGCGTGGCCCGGTGTGTCCAAAATGTTAATTTTGTAGTCGCCATAGCGGACCGACGTATTCTTAGCCATGATCGTGATACCGCGTTCACGCTCGAGGTCCATTGAATCCATGACGCGGTCGACGACCGTTTCGTTGTCGCGGTGTGTGCCCGATTGGGCGAGCATCGCGTCGACAAGCGTGGTCTTTCCATGGTCAACGTGTGCGATGATGGCAATATTACGAATCTTTTCTGTACTGATCATAGTTGTAACTTCCCGCCCAAAGGCAAACGAGTATAATGACTCATTGCGAGCAGAAAGGCAATGTACTCATATTGTTTGCCTTGCTTCACAACCGTGTGGTGTAGGTGTTTACCTGCTGGTGGTTTGACGAATGGCCTCGTAGAGCACGATCGCGACGCTGTTGGCGAGGTTTAGGCTGCGGACATTCGGGCTGGCTATCGGGATTGTCAGGCAGTTGTCGGGGTTTGCCTCCAGAATGCTCGCCGGCAGGCCACGTGTTTCGGGGCCGAAAACGAGACAATCGTCCGGCCGGAACTGCCAGGATGTATACGCACGGTTTGCTTTGGTCGTGAGATAAACGAACCGCGATGACGGAAGTGATCCGTAGAGTCCGGAAATGTCGACATGGCGGTGGAGCTGGACAAATTCCCAATAATCGAGGCCCGAACGTTTGAGCGTACGGTCGTCCATTCTAAATCCGGTTACGCCGACAATGTGCAGATCGGTCATCGTCGCGGCACAAAGCCGGGCGACGTTTCCGGTATTTGGCGGTATCTCGGGTTCGAACAGAGCCACATGCATAGATAGAATTATTGACCGTGTTTTGCCTTTCGGCCAAATCCTCGGGTGCATCCTTTAAGATCTGTTCGTCATCCATAGCATAGTGTTAAGGCTCGTATCGGTGCCGAACCGCTTATGTTGTGTTACAATCCGATTTTGCGTTTTGCCATCAATCAACAGGAGATCTATCAATTGTTTCGCGTAAGATCATTATTCCTTTTTGTCTTCGTATTGTCTCTTGGTGCGTCTATTTCCATGGGGCAGGAAACTCCTCCGAGGCAGGATCCGGCCGTAGCCGTCAAGAAAGAGGAGCCGAAGCCTACGGCTACGCCGACTGCTTTTGACCCGACAAAGCCGTTGACCGCGGAACAACTCGTTGAAGTTGCCTCGATCGTTTATGGCGGCGGCGGCGGACGGGCTACCCTTAATCAGATCAGAAAAACGACCTTCGAACGCGGCCGCCTAAAGGCGATGAACGCTGAAGGCAAAATGGAAACCGGTACTTATCAGCGTTGGGTGCTCCGCGGCGAAACGTTGAGCAAAGAAAGGATCCGGTTCGATCAGGATCTGCCGGGCGGTAGATTTTCGCTGATCAACAACAGCGAAAAGGTGTTTGGTCTAGCCGGCAACACGTATTTTGCTCCACGGGCGGACGTCGCCAAGGCCTTTGATAACGCCAATTTTCGCAGTCTCGAGGCATTTATCCGGTCGAAAGAGAACGAATCGAAAGTCGTACTGGCCGGAAAGGAAAAGATCCTCGGCGTCGAATATCACCTCGTTGATGTTACCGACAAACAGGGACGTTCGACACGGTTTTTTGTCAGTGTGAAATCGTTTAGGGTGATGATGCTGACTTACGAAGAAGACGGCATCAAGTACCGCCGCAAGTTCTATAACCATAACCTCGCCCAGGGTACGCTCGTCCCTTACCGCACCACGCTGACGGCGGATGACAAGCTGATAGAGGAATCGGAGATCGGCACCATTACCTTTGGCCAGCGTGTCGACGAAGAGCTTTTCAAAGAGAACGTACAATAATTTTGCAACTTAAGATGGGCTGAACGGTGCAACGCTTTGCGATACGAAATGATCGCAAAGGAGAAACATCATGTATCAGTCCAGATCTTTTTTGAGCGCCTTTTTGTTTGTTTTCACACTTTTCTCAGCTTCTGCCATCGCATCGGCACAGACCGAGTCAAAATCCCAACCCGAGCGCGACTTCGAAGTGGTATTGCATGTACTTGTCGGGTCGAACGATGGTTCGTCCGGGCAGAATTTGCCGGCGAACCTGACTGCGGTCTCGCGACAATTACGTTCGAATTTCGCGTTTACGGGATTGCGTGTGGCCAATACGTTTGTCGGACGCATCTCAAGTAACGGTAATTTTGAGTACAAGAGCGTTACCAACGAACTCGGCTTCGATGCCGAAGGTGCTCAGTCATTTCTTGAGTGGTCGATCGGCAATCTGCACGCGGCCTCGACCGGACTGCAAGCAAATTCCTTTCGGTTTGGAGCCCGTATACCGGTCAAAACTTCCAATGTTCGTGACGACAGCGGCAAGGCCGCACCGGTATTCAGTTATGAATCGATCGGCCTCAGCCTTACACGGATCGGTATTCCAGAAAACGCTCCGACGCTGCTCGGTTCGCTGTCCCTGCCCAAGGCGAACGGAACGCTTTTTCTGGTGATGACCGTGACGCCGACAAAACAATAGGAACGACTATTTCCGCAACTTTGGCTCGCTCAAGGCGTGACAGAAAGCGGGAGAGCTTTTGGTTTTGACAGTGGTTGTAGTGTAAAACGTATGAATGTATGGGTTTGGACAATATCGCAGCAGCGGACACGGAGGTGCAAAAAACAACCTTGTCTGAAGTTAAATTGTCCGACCACGAACTCATCGAAGCGACCAAGGCAGGCGATCAGGACGCCTATGCCGAGATCGTCACGCGTTACCGAAACCCGATCACCAACTTTCTTTACAGATTTTTGAATGACTACGAAGAAGCTGTCGATCTGGCTCAAGAAACCTTTGTTCGCGTTTATTTTGCGATCGATCGGTATCACACGCAGTTTGCCTTTTCGACATACATCTATCGTATTGCGACCAACTTAGCGATCAGCGAAATTCGTAGGCGAAAGCGGCGCAAGCTGATGTCGCTGACCGGACTCTTTCAGTCCGAAGAGGACAGCGAGGTCGAATTTCAGCCGGCCGACGAGCGGATCTTGCAGGATGAGGAACTCGTCGAAGACGAACGGAGCCGGACTATCGCTCGGGCGATAGCGGCACTGCCTGAAAAGTATCGCGTCCCGATCATCCTGCGGGATGTCGAGGGCAAATCTTACGATGAAGTCGCAGAGATCATGGGACTCGGCCTCGGGACGACCAAATCGCGGATCAGCCGGGCACGCGGATTATTGAAGGACAAATTGCAGCAATATTTGCAGGTACAATGAGAAACGAAGAAAGACAAATGCGGGAAATAGACGAAATGAGCACGGACGAACGAGCGGTCGCCGATGTGCTCGGCAGTCTCGGACGGGTCAATGCACCTGCCGATTTTAATACCCGCGTCCGGTCCGCTATTGCTCGCGGCGAACGGCCGGAGAGAAATCCCGTATGGCTGCCGTGGCCTGTATTGGCCGGTGTGCCGCTCGTCCTTGCGATGATCGCGATAGGCGGCTATTTTGCTCTTGTCGGGACAAAACAGAACGATAGCCAGAATGTTGCTGCGGTCGGAAACGCAAATATGGCCTCACCCGCAATAGATCCGATCCCGCAACCGACTGAGATCGCGGTCTTGGTATCAGATCCCGTCGGTCAGGGCAACACGGCGACGCGGCCGGCATTGACCAGAGAGCCGGGAAATACCGCGACCCCCAGAACGACGGAAACGACACCAAGACCGGGTTCGGAAAATCCGGGCGGCGGTTCATTTATCGAAGCAGTTAAACCGGGAAAACGGATATTGCCGCGAGGTATCGATCCTGACGCACCGCGTCCGCCGAAGCCGCGTGATTTTGATCAAAACGTACGTATTCCGGTGACGGAAGTGCTGACGATGATCGGCGTTAAGGCAAATTACCGCGGCACGAGCTGGACAGTCGAGTCAGTGACAGAATTTAGCACGGCCGGGAAAGCGGGACTCAAGTCAGGTGACGTGATCGAATCGATCAACGACCAGAGCCTGACGCAGAATACCGCGTTCAAGGGTAATTTCACTGGTAAGAGCATTCGCGTTCGGCGCAATGGACAACCGGTAGTGATCGATCTGGTCCAGAAATGACCTATGGCTTTTTTACCTCGTTCACCGTCGCATCCTTAACCTCGGTCTCGAACCTACGATAATCGTAAGATCGGACCAACTGATTTACCTCGATACCTTTTACCAACAGCACACGGATCGACAGATTGATGTCCGCCTGCGTCGGGAGCCAGATCTCGTTATTTACACGCTCCTGCTCGAGGGTGAATGACGCACCTTTTCGCAATTTAGCAAGCACGCCGCCGCCGACATTGAAGCTGTCCGCCAATACCGCTTCGATCCGGGCGACCTGCTTGTCGTTTTCATCGATCCACATAACGCCGATGGTCTTGCCGAAAAATTTGAGCATGCTCTTAGCGTTCTTGTAGTCAAAATTCGGGTCGGGCTCGAAATCGAAGACGATCACGTCTCGGCCGCGAAAACGTTCCCGACGCGGGTTCGTGAGCTTGGACGCCCGCAGGACCTCAGCGGTCGAGATGCGTCGGCTTTCCTCGGACGGTGCTCCGCTCGCACTCTGCGTTCCCATTTTGGAATTATCCTTGGCGATCTTTCGTTCGATCTCTTCGACACGCTTTCCTGCCTCTTCGTCCTCATCGGCCTGCTCCTTGGCGTTCAGCGGACGGCCGTTCTTTTCGATCAGCCGACGGATGCGGTTGCCTTTGTAGAACGAAAGCTGGTAGGTTTCTGACCCGGTCTCACGAAGTATGCCGTCCTTGCCTAGTTCACGTTTGATGCTCTTTTGGGTGAAGGAATAGCTGTCGAGCATCTCCTCGACGCGGTCTTCGTTCTTTCGCAGATCGTCGAGCAGAGCTTTGATATCGGGCAGGGGTGCACCGGACACCGACGGAAAGTCGAATTCTGATCTGGCGATCGGGCGGTTGATCACCGCTTCGTCGATCTTGATCTCGTACGCCGCGTCGCCGGACGTCACCTTCATCGAAAACGGCTGCATTACCCCGCTGACACTGCGATAGTCGTCGTAGTCGGTGATCTCGGTCGCCTCATCCGCCGGCATTTCGTCACGTAGCGGCAGACCGCTCGCGGCGTCGAACCAAAGTTTTATGTTAAGGCCCTTTGCCGTTGTAAAGGTGACGAGATTAGCCGGTTTGCCGTTGACCGTCGAACGGCCGCCGCCGACGATCTTGGCCTTTTCCTTTTTTGCATTGAGCCAAAGGCCGTTTCGAAAAGCGGCTTTTGCCTGAAATGCGACGCTCGGTGCGCCGGTCAGCGTCTGCAGGCCGTCACGCGAATTCCGAGTCCAGCCCGAACGTCCATTTGAACCGTACTCGGTCTCAAATCCGTCGATGTCGAACGCGATGTTGAGCAAATTAGGCTGAGCGGCCTGGAATGTGTATCTTCCCGCGGCGCCGTCGGACATTCGAGTGATCGTCCCTGTGCGGACGGTCGAGCGGACAGATTGCAGGGCCTTTTGACCGCCGAGAGCCTTTTCAGCTTGTTTTAATACCTTTGACGGAGATTGAGCGAACGCACTGACCGTGAAAAGTGCGGCGAATAATAGCGAAAGTATGAATTTCATTTATTGGTAGTTCTTGGTGTTAAAAATAAACCGAGCAAATAAAGTGCAAGAGCGAGAAACTGCAGATATCCCGTTGCGGGCGAATAACGGGGCAGCTCGAGCAGCCACGTAAACGTCTCTTTGGCCGGATTCTCAAAAATCCGCTGTAGCCAGCCGGCATCTCCCGACGTCGTAAGATTAGCGAGTACTAGATACTTAGCGAAAAACGCAAGCACGAACATCCCGCCGAGGCTCCGCAAAAGTTTTTTGGTGTCAAAATCGAGAAAAAGGTTGTTCCAAATCGTCCACAAGAAACAGAACGCGATGACCCAGAACGGCAGGCCCTGTTCGGGGATCAAGGAGTTGAAGATCTGCGTCGTCGCGGTGAATATCGTCAAAAGGACACCGGCGTTGGCGACGTTTCTAAGCGTCGAAAAGTCTTCGGAAAACCAGCCGGCAAGATCGACAAGGCCCGAGCGTACAAAAAGCACTATCATGGCTGACGCAAAAACGAGGCAGATCAGTGCCGGTTTTAGAAAGATAAATGCACTGTCAACGGCTCCGATGCGGAGGCCTCCGAGCAGGGTGACCGCGAGAAAGATAGCCGGTAGAAAGATGTAGGTCTTCAGAGCAGCCTGCGATGCCGCGGGCCGGGGCCTACGACGAGCGACGACCCTGGTCTCGGTCTCGATGATGTCGAGTTCGTCCACTTCGATGTCGATCGCACTTTCGTCCTGCACTATTTCCTCTCCTTGGTCAGTTTGAACGGGTTGAGATCGGATGGTGTCAACTTGAGCCCTTCATCAAGTTCGGTCTTTAGTTCGGTCGGTGTTTTCATTACCAGAGCAGGGTCGAACGAGCGATAGTTCGGGTCAATGGCGATGACACGATCGACGGCGGCGATGCCCTGAGCAAAAAGCTGATCGTCGTTAGAAAATCGGCCCCAGCCCTGACGGTAATAGCTGTAGGCAACATAATATTGCGTCGCCGCGTCCCGCTTTTCGGGATCCGCACGGTCAAACGCCGCTCGTGCTCCGGCATAATCTTCGGCCCTGAAAGCGGTCATTCCGCGATCAAACTCCGCCTTGTCCACGCTGTACGTTCCCAAGACGACCTGTCCCTTGCTGGTCACCTCGGCCAGCGAACGTGGTTCGACCCAGTAAAGAAAAGTAATAAACACAAAACCGCACATGACGATAGCAATGCTCAAAATGTGGATATACTTTTCTTTCATTGGTATACTTCTCTCGTTAAATTCAAGTTTATACGTTTTGCGGTCGCCATTGCTATTCACCTGCACCGTTATGCGATTAGGAATTCTATCAGTTGTTGCGTTCCTCGTGTCGTCAACGCTTTCCGGTTTCGCCCAAACGCCGACTCCGGTCGCGGGGCTATCGAAATCCGACAATTGGGTCCGCGTTCAAAGCGATGACGGTGAATTTTCGATCGATGTCCCTGAGAAGTTCAGATTCTATGCAAACGAGAAGGGTTTTATCCAAAACTCCGATTCAAATGAATATGAACTGAAGAATATGCGTATGGTCAATTCTTACCACGACGGCACATTGATAAGCTTTGAAATTTATAAAGGAAAGAACGCAATATTAGACGAGTTTTATTCAAATGACGCGGAGAGGAAATTACCGATCAACGCTACAGAGTTCAAGAATAAAGATCACACGGTGCGGCAACTCACTACTACTACCGACAAGTACTTCATGATCCGGCAGTACTTTAGTTCGAAAAGCAACATTTACATTCTGACCGCATCCTCCAGGGGTCAGGAAACAGAGACTATGAAGCGGTACTTTAAGTCTCTCAGATTCCAACCGGGTTTGGTGAAGGCAATCGATAAGGAGGGTGTTCTTTTATCGAAATTGCCAATAACAGATGTCGTTGTCGAACAGATAATGGAGGAAAAGGAGTCGAAACCCGCTGAGGTGAATCCCAAAACAGATCCGCCAAAAGACGACGACGTTGTTCCGGCACTTGTGGTACTTAAGCCCAAGCCGTCCTACACGACGCCAGCCAGATATAACGGCGTGAAGGGCATGAATCGATTTAAGATAACGATGACCGACGAAGGCTTTGTGTCCCGCATATCGATCCTTGGCAGAGCTCTGCCGCAAGGATTGCTTAGGCAATCGCTTTTTGCCGCAATAAGGTTGAAGTTCCTACCAAAAGAAAAGCGGGGTATTCCTGAGACTTCGACGATCAACGTCGAATATAGCTTTAGTCTTTATTAATACATATGAGAACAATAGTATTCGCATTTTCAATCGTAATTTTACTGACGCAGATTTTAACTGCTCAGACGCATATGGCGGATCTCGTGATCACCAATGCCAACATCCGTACAATGGACGCGAAGCGGACGGTCGCAAGATCGGTCGCAGTGCTCAACGGCAAGATCGTGGCGGTCGGGTCGGACGCTGATACAAAGCCATTGATCGGCTCGAAAACGCGGGTGGTCGACGCACAAGGGCGGACGATCATTCCCGGGTTTAACGATGCTCACGTTCACTTTTTGGAGACCGGACAACAGCTTTCGTCCGTTGACCTGAGGGACGCGCAAACGCCGGAGGAATTTGTTAAGCGAATTCGGGATTTTGCCGCAAAGCTGCCGAAGGGACGCTGGATACTCGGCGGAAAATGGGATCACGAGAACTGGAAACCGAACAACTTGCCGACGGCAGCGATGATCGACGCGGCGACGCCGAACAATCCGGTATTTATCGACCGGCTCGATGGCCACATGGCTCTTGCCAATACTCTCGCAATGAAGCTCGCTGGCGTAAATAAAGATACGAAAGAGGTTGACGGCGGGCTGATCGTCCGGGATGCCGCCGGAAATCCGGCCGGTGTCTTTAAGGACGCGGCGATGTCTTATATCTACAAGGTCATCCCCGATACGTCGTTCGAAGAAAAGCTTGAAGCGGCGCAAGCGGCGACGGACCACGCCGCATCGTTGGGGGTTACAAGCGTCACCGACGTTTCCGCGGGAACGGACATCGGCGTTTATCAGGAACTGCTAAAACGCGGAACACTGAAAACCCGTGTCTACGGATGCTCGACGCTAGGCGATTACAAGCGTTGGGAACGCACCGGCGTTCGGGCAGCATTTGGCGACGCGATGCTCAGGGTGGGATGCCTTAAGGGCTATGCGGACGGCAGTCTCGGATCAACGACAGCATGGCTGTTCGAGCCGTACCTCGACGATCCGAAATCGACGGGCCTGCCGAGCGATGAGATCACAAAGACGCCGGAACTCGTGCTCGGTGCGGACAAGGCCGGCCTGCAGGTAAATATTCACGCGATCGGCGACAAGGCAAATGCGACGATCCTCGACATTTACGAGAAAACCGCGGTAGCAAACGGCCCACGCGACCGCCGATTCCGGATCGAACATTCGCAGCATCTGCGGCAGGCAGACATTCCGCGTTTCGGCAAGCTGAAGGTGGTTGCTTCGATGCAGCCGTTTCACATCATCGATGACGGCCGCTGGGCTTGGAAACGGATCGACGAAAAGCGTCTGAAGGGAACCTACGCGTTTCGCACTCTGCTCGATACGGGTGCGGTGCTGGCTTTCGGGTCGGATTCGCCCGTCGCTCCGCTAAATCCGCTGTTCGGTGTTTACGCTGCGGTCACCCGCCGCACGCTCGACGATAAGAACCCGAACGGCTGGATACCGGAACAGAAGATCTCGGTCGATGAGACCGTGCGTGCCTTCACGTGGGGTTCGGCGTATGGCGAGTTCCAGGAAAACATCAAAGGTACGCTCGAGATGGACAAGGTTGCGGACTTTGTGATCTTGTCGGACGACATATTTACAATGGACGCTACCAAGATCGGCGGCGTCACGGTCGTGATGACGGTAACAGACGGCCGCGTCGTTTTTGAGAAAAAATGACGCTTTTACTCAGATGTTTGCTAATAGTGCTGGTGCTCTATGGCCAGCATTATTCGCAAGTACGGGCAGATCTCGTCATCATTAACGCCACCGTTCGAACGATGTCGCCGGCGGGACGCACGGCTCAGGCAGTTGCGATAGCCGACAACAAGATCCTGGCGGTCGGCACCGACCGTGAGATCACGGCTTTTGCAGGGCCGGCGACGGAGATAATTGACGCACGCGGCCGGCTGGTGCTGCCGGGTTTTAACGATTCCCACGTACATTTTACAGCGATAGGCAACATTTTTTCTTCGGTCGACCTGAGCGGCGTCAGATCACATGAGGAATTAGTGACAAAAATTGCGGAATTCGCACGATTTCTGCCGGAGGGGCGTTGGATACTTGGGCGCGGATGGGACCATCAAAAATGGACGCAGAAGGTTTCGCCCACAAAAAAGCTGATCGATGCGGTTACATCGAAAAATCCGCTTCTGGTTTATAACGCCGATGGCAAGACGGCTCTCGTCAACAGTCTTGCATTGGCAAAAGGCGGAATAAGCAGGGCTTCACGGATATCTACCGAAAGTGAGATCGAGCGTGATGCAGACGGTGAACCAACCGGAATATTGCGGGGACCGTCGGTCAGCAGGGTCAGTTTGACGATCCCTCAGCCGCACGTTCAGCAATGGCCTGATCTGATCGAAACCGCGTCAAACTACGCCGCATCGCTCGGGGTGACGAGCGTACAGGACGTACACTCCGACGAACTTTCGGACACGTATCGTGCCCTCGCCGCACGCGGCAAGTTAAAGACCCGCGTGTATGATTGCGCACCGCTGTCGAGTTGGTCAAAGGTCGCCGTCGCCGGGATCACAGCAGCAACCGGCGACGGGATGGTGCGGACCGGCTGTCTCAAGCACTTTTCGGACGGCGACGAGGAAAGTACGGACGAACTTGTGCGTGACATTGCCGCGGCTGACAAGGCAGGCCTGCAGGTGATGATGCATGCGATCGGGCCCGAGGCGAACGCGATCGTTTTGGGCGTGTTTGAGCGTGTAATTGCGGCAAACGGGCCTCGCGATAGGCGATTCAGGGTTGAACACGCTCAAAACGCACGCAAGGCCGATCTGCCCCGGTTTGCACGGTCGCAGATAATCGCGTCGATGCAGCCATGGCTGTTTTATCGGCCGGGACGTCCCGAAACGGATTTTAGAACGCTCTTGAATTCGGGTGCTCGGCTAACCTTTGGCTCCGATGCGTCAATGACCGACCTCGATCCGCTGCTCGGGATATTCGCCGCGGTGACCGGCAACGGGTCGATTTCGGTCGACCAAGCCGTTCGCGCTTTTACGGCCGATGCGGCGTACGCGGAATTTCAGGAGAACGTTAAGGGCACGATCGAGCCGGGTAAACTCGCGGACATCGTGATCCTGTCAGAGGACATCTTTAGGGTTTTACCTGCAAAATTACGCGAAACAAGGGTAATATTGACAATAATGGATGGAAAGGTCGTTTATCGGTCGCTATGAGGTTCGTGCTTTTTGTGATCATCGTGCTGGTTGGATGGGCGATCGTTCCCGCTCAGCAGATAACTGACGACAATTGGACAACCTTGAACGGCCGCCGAAATGGCTTTTCGGTTTCGCTGCCGGGAAAATACGTTGTTTACCGATCGGAAATGTTCTCCGAATTGACCGTGGCATCAGGGGTCAACAAGATGACGGTGGTACTGCGGGCATTCGAAACGGGAATGGGCCGGCGAATGACTGGGAAAGTGCTTTCCAATCCCAGAGGCGAAGATCACAAAATAGCGGCCTACAAAAAGGGCAAGTTCGATGTTCAGACCGAGATCATCGACGGTTCGGTCTTTGACATAGCCATTCAGGCAACGTCTTCAGACGGATATTATTCGATCCATATAACCGCGGATAAGGCGGAAAATCCGACGGCTATTGCGGTGCTGCGATCGATCAGACTGGAAGGGCAGCCGCTTTTGAAGCGGAACGATGGAGTCGGTGACCCTTCATATGCGACAATCGAACTATCGGCATTACGGTCGACCCAGGAAGTTCTCGACGCACTGAAGCACAAGCAGACGCAAGAGATCGAGATCGTCAGGGACACGGTAGTGAGTGCGGCCCTCGAGCCGACGGTCTTATATTCCAGGCCGCTGTTGATCCTGAAAAAGGAGATCCCCGTGTTTCCGCGGGGGACACTCCTGACAAATTCGGCGTTGATAGTACTGCTTGTCTCGTTCAAAGGCAACGGCGATATTGGTAAGATAACCGTGATGAGGCCGTTGAGCGAAAGCAGTACTAAGGCAGCGATCGAGGCGGCTAAGAAAACGAAGTTTCTGCCTGCTGAGGTCGACGGAAGGCCGGTCGATGTGACCGTGCCGATCGAATACACATTCGTGGTTCTAAACTAAATTTGGGAGAGCATTTATTTATGAAGAAGTTACTTTTGATCCTGACATTCACTCTTATCGCGTCGTTTGCGGTTTCGGCCCAGGAAAAAATGGAAGGTGCCAAGCCAACTGAAAAGGACAAGACCGAGGCGATCCCGTCGGATAGCTATCTGAAGCGCGGTGCTCCTATCGGCAACTCGAAAAAGGTCTCGTTGAACAAGATCTTGAAGAATCCTGCAAAATACGCAGGAAAGACGGTTCTTGTCGAAGGTGTTGTCGTTCGCTCGTGCAAGTCCGAAGGCTGCTGGGCCGAGGTTGCCGAGAATATGGACGGCAAGAGCGTTCGCGTGAAGATGAAGGACCACTCGTTCTTTATCCCGCTTCAATCAGCCGGTTCTGCGACGCGAATGGAAGGCGTGGTTTCGGTCAAGACGCTGAGCAAGAAAGAAGTCGATCATCTGATGAAGGATGACGGAGCTAAATTTGAGAACATCAACGCTGACGGTTCGGTGACCGAGGTCTCGTTTGACGCGACCGGGATCGAACTGAAAAAAGCAACGAAGTAGTATCATTGAGAATCGTAAGAAACGAATTTCGGTTCGCGACTTACGATTCTCTTTTTTTGTATGAAACCCTTTAAGATCCGGGACATTACGATCGACCCGCCGCTTATCCTGTCGCCAATGGCGGGCGTGACGGACTATACCTTTCGCCGATTGATCAAGCGGCGGGGCGGTGTAGGGCTTGTCGTGTCAGAATTCATCTCGGTCGAGGGGCTGACCCGGCACAATCCAAAGTCGAAACGGCAGATGCATTTTGACGAGGAAGAGAGGCCATACGCGGTCCAGATCTTTGGCGGAAAGCCCGAACGTATGGCGATGGGAGCCGAGATGGCCCAGGAGATCGGGGCTGACATACTGGACGTTAACTGCGGCTGCCCGGCACCAAAGGTCGTCAAGAACGGCGGCGGCTCGGGGCTGCTGCGCGAACCGGCATTGCTTGAGACGATCCTGAAAGAGATAAAAAAGGCTATCACGATACCGCTGACGCTGAAGCTCAGAACAGGATATTCGGATGCGACGATCAATGTCGTCGATGTTGCGAAGATGGCGGAACAGTGCGGCGTCGAGCACATTCAGGTGCATGGCCGCACTCGTGAGCAGGGCTACAAAGGCCTTGCCAATTGGGATATCATCCGGCAGGTCAAAGAGGCCGTGAGTATTCCGGTGTCGGGCAACGGTGATATTACTACGATCAAATATGGTATGGACCGCTGGAGCGAATCCGGTGTTGACGGCATCTTGATCGGCCGCGGGGCGATGCAGAATCCATGGATCTTTCGTCAGTTTGCGGATGTTCTTGCCGGCCGCGAACCGTATCAGCCGGATCTGGAGGAAAAGAAGGACGTACTGCTTGAGTTTTTCTCGATGTGCCGCGAGCAAATGCCCGAGATAGTCTCATTAGGCAAAATGAAGCAGCTCGCGGGCCAATTCACCAAGGGTCTGGTCGGCGGTGCGCAGTTTCGTCAAACGCTTTATCATTCGCACTCGGCAGACGAGATCCTGGATAACATCACGATCTATTTCGAAACACTTCAGCATCGTGAGACATTTGGCGACGGTGAGGTCGAGGCTGACAAGGATCTCGAATTCGAATCATGCGACATCCAGCTTATCGTGCCGACCCGTGCGATCGAGTCGAACGCGGCTAACGCCTGAGGCGTCTAAACTAATTCACGCGGGAGTTTAACTATGAAAAGTTCACCTATTTTCCTATCCGCATTGGTTCTCACTTTGTTGTCGGTATCGATGGTATCGGCCCAAAAGCTCAATCCCGAGGAAGTGATATCAAAGCACCTCGAATCAATCGGTACTGCCGAAGCCAGAGCGGCGGCCAAGAACATTATTGCGGTCGGCCCCGGTACGGCCAAATTCTTGTCAAATGCTGATCTTCAGGCTACGGGCCGAATGGTGATAGCATCCGAAGGCGTGAAGCTGTTTCTCGGGATCAATTTGGAGTCAACATCGAATCGGTTTGCTGACGAACTCTACACATTTGACGGCAAAAGCGGTTCGGCGGCCACGCCCCGGCAGGGAAAACGCTCGACGCTGGGCGAATTTATCCAGTCCAACCGGATGACGATCGAACAGGGAATCTTCGGCGGTTCGCTTTCCACGGGCTGGCTGATGGCAAACGCGGCGGCGAATAAGGGCAAGATCTCGTTTGACGGGGAAAAGAAGATCGACGGCAAAGACGTCTATGTTCTCGGCTATTCGAAAAAAGGCGGCGGTGACGTCGAGGTGTCGCTTTATTTTGATAAAGAAACCTTTCGTCACGTTCGTACGGACTACAGCCGAATTTCGTCGGCAGGGATCGGGCAAAGGCCGGAAGATTCGTCGAAATTCGACGAGACCCGATTTAAGGTGACTGAGGAGTACAGCGACTATCGTGCTGAGGGCGGTCTGATGCTGCCGCATACATACCGGATCGTTTACTCGACGTCTGGCCAACGCGGGACGCAGGAGATCGAATGGAAATTCACGCTCAACGAATTTGCATTCAACCAGAAGCTTGACGCCAACACGTTCTCGCCTCCAAGCAGGTGATCTGACATATGAAAATAAGGCTTTTTCTCAGCGTTTTGATGATGTTGATCGGTTTGTCGATCGCCTCGGCTCAGAGTCAGCCGAAATCCGATCAACCGCTTGGAAAAGAGGTCGGGCCAATTCGTTCGTCTGCCGCGTATGCCGAGGTTTTGCTCCGCAAGACCGAACTTCAGGCGGAACTCGAATCGCTTCTGAGTGATTACACAGAACAGAACCCGAAGATAATCGATATTCGTTTCGAACTCGCCGCACTGGCAAAGGATATCGACAAGATGTTTGCGGTGAGGCCGTCGGAGACCGGAAAGTTGACCGCAGCTTTAGGTAAGCTTGTTATCAAAAAGGTCGGAGTCGAAACGGAACTTTCTCGAATGCTTCGATCGTACGCAGAGGATCATCCGGAAGTAAAGCGGATGAAACGCAAGGTCGAAATCTATAGCTCGGCGATCAAAGAAATACTCGGGTAGCAAGGGCGAGTCGGGACACAAAAATGGCAGGTTGGAACCCGTGTGGTCTCAACCCGCCATTTGTATTTAAATACAGTCGGCTTAGTTGCCGGGCTTGGCTTTACGCTCATCGGCAAAGAGGATCGGCGATACCAGCGGGCGGTAGGTGTCACTGATCTTAATATACGACTCTTCGCGGAGGTCCGTCATGAATTTCTTCTGAGCATCAGGAAGCTTTTCTTTCATGATCTCGAGTCGAACGGCATTTTCGTCAAACTGCGACTCATTACTCGCCGCTGTTCGTTCGTCGACACGAAGTATGCTGACGCCCGTTTCATCAGCTTCGACCGGGTCGCTGATAGCACCCTGTTTGAGGCTGCCCAGTACCGTGGCGAACTTGGGGCTGAGGTCTTTGACCGGCAAAGCCTCGAATTTTCCTAAGGTCTTTGCGGCATCCGGACGATCAGAGTTGGCAACGACCATTTTTGCAAAATCAGCTCCGCCGCGTGCCTCGGCAACGAGCTTATTAGCCTTTTCGCGAACCGCGGCCGGATCTCTGCCGGCAAAGGAAAGGAACATCTCGCTCAAACCGATCATCTCGGGCTTGGTGAACTTGCTCTTATTCTTTTCGTAGTAATCTTTCAATTCTTTGCCGCTAAATCCCCAGTAGACCTTGGCCTGAACCTCACGCTGGAGGACACGATCACGGGTGATTTGCTTTCGCCAGATCTCGCGGATCTCGCCCGGTTCAACGCCCTGCTTACGCATTTCTTCGTACATTGCGTCGAGCGTCTTGAGGTCATTTTGCTTCATGATCTCGACGAAACGCGCGTTGATGGCGGCATCGACCTCGGATTCGAGTCCGAGTTCCTTTGCCTTTTGAACCAGCAGCTCTTCATTGATGAGATTCGCGATCATCTCGCCGCGTTTCTCTTCGACCATCTTCTGAGCGTCTTCGCGTTTTGCACCTTTTTGAACTTCGGTCTCAATGACGGCTTTTGCCTCCCGCTTGATGCTCGAGAGCGTGATCACGCCGTCGTTCACCTGAGCGACAACCTCGTCAACAACCTTGGTTTCTGTTTCCTGTGCGAACGCCGGAACCGCAATCAAAGCCAGCCCAAGGCAACTCAAACCGATAAATCTAACTAGTTTCATCAAATACTCCTAAAAAAGGCCAAACAATCTTATATCTTTACAGACGGATTTTTGCAAACTGAAGGTTTGATGCGGAAAACGGCCGATGAGTTTATTATCTCCGTGACCATGCACGAAATCCTTGAATTAAATGCCTATTAGAACTTTTTAAATACTAGCAGGTAACTGCACCACCCGTCCCTATTGAAATGCAGAAAAAATGTACGCAGTGCCGATTGGTTAATTTTCCGGCCGCCTCCGAGTGTGTCCGCTGCGGAGGCGTGCTAGCGGGATTTGACCGTTCGCGAAGTGTCGGCGGCATTATTGTGCGCCGTGCACTGATATGTGTGCTCGTTTGCGGCATCGTACTCGCGGGCTTTTATTTGTCGCTCGTCGGATCGGCCAGATCGCTGACCTATGATCAAAAGCAGATAGTAAATCGGGCGATCTCACTTCTGCGGGATAGAGGATTTACGGACGAGGTTTTTTTACTCGAGTACGTGACTGTTTTTCGAAGCGAGGACAACTGGCTCAATGCCTCTGTCGCAAAAGAAAGTGCATATGCGGCGACAAATTACCCATTCGAGATCATTACGTTCTATGAGGATTACTTTGCTTATCCACGCGACGATGTTGAAAGGGCCGCGATCTTGCTACACGAATCCAAGCACCTGCAAGGTATGGATGAGCACGAAGCGTACGAATATGTCTGGAAACACCGCGAACAACTTGGTTGGACACGGGACCGTTACCGTGACTCGCCTGTTTGGCAGAATATACGCATCCAGACCAAAGACAACGTACCTCAGCTATTCGTTTGTGAGATAAACGAAATGGCAGACTGCACCGAAAAACCGCGTCACAGCCTGATCGACTGAAGCGCGAGCCGGGCGGTCTCGATCGGGTCCGCTGTCAGCACTCCCACACGCAAAATTCCGGTCGGCGAGAAAGCCGAACCTTCATTTTCATCCAAAAACTTCATCAATTTTTCAGGAGACACGCGTGCCGATTCGCCGAGCTTGATGGCGACGCCATCGGCGGTGCGGTCTACCGACATAATTGCCATACGCTCGGCCAGCTTTCTGAGACGTCCATAGGCGAAGAGGTTGTCGACCGAACGGGGAATCCGTCCATAGCGATCCTCGATCTCGACGTGTATTTGCGTCAATTCCTCGTCCGACTCGGCAGACGAAATGCGTTTGTAAGTTCGCAGTCGCTGGCTGGTCTCGGCGATGTAGTCCTTCGGGATCGAAACATCGACGCCGAGATTGATCGACACGCTCGTCTCGTCGGCGATCTCGTCACCGCGCAGCTCGGCGATCGTGCGTTCGAGCATCTTGGTATAGAGGTCAAAGCCGAGAGCGTCGAGATGGCCCGATTGCTGCCCGCCGAGGATGTTGCCGGCGCCACGCAGTTCGAGATCGAGAGCGGCAAGGCGAAATCCGGCACCAAGGTCCGAAAATTCACGAATAGCGGAAAGCCGCCGACGGGCGATCGGGGTTAGTTCAAGTTCGCTCGGGATTAGCAAATACGCGTATGCACGACGATTAGAACGGCCGACGCGTCCGCGAAGCTGGTATAGCTGCGAGAGGCCGTAATTATCGGCACGGTTAATGATAATGGTGTTCGCTCGCGGGATGTCGATTCCGTTTTCGATGATCGTTGTCGCGACCAGGATGTCGTACTTATAGTCGATAAAATCGAGCATCACTTCTTCCATTTCCTTTTCGTTCATCTGCCCGTGTCCGATCGCGATGCGGGCATTGGGGACGATCTTTTGGATGAGGGCGGCGATGGCTTCGATCGATTCGACGCGGTTATGGATGAAGAAGATCTGGCCGTTGCGGGCAAGTTCGAGTTCGATAGCAGAGCGGATGACGCCTTCGGCAAATTGCACGACCTGTGTGTTGATGGCCAGGCGGTCACGCGGCGGCGTTTCGATCACCGACATATCACGCATGCCGAGCAGGGACATATTCAGCGTTCGCGGGATCGGCGTCGCCGACAGCGTAAGGACATCGACCTTTTTCTTGAGCTGTTTGAGCTTTTCCTTGTGTCCGACGCCAAATCGCTGCTCTTCATCGATGACGACGAGACCGAGCTTGGGCAGTTGTACGTCGGTCGACAATATTCGGTGTGTGCCGATCAGAACGTCGACCTCGCCTTTTCCGGCGGCTTCGGATACCGCTTTCTGCTCCTTGCTAGAGCGAAATCGCGAAAGCAGATCGACCTTGATCGGGAACGCGGCAAATCTCTTTTTGAACGATTCGAAATGCTGATAGGCGAGCACGGTCGTCGGCGTGAGCACCGCCGCCTGCTTGCCGTCCATCACGGCTTTGAACGCCGCACGCATCGCGACCTCGGTCTTGCCATAGCCGACGTCGCCGATGATCAGGCGATCCATCGGGGTCGGCGTTTCCATATCGCTCTTGACGTCCTCGATCGCGGCAGCCTGATCGACTGTAAGGTCGTACGGAAATGCGTCCTCAAATTCGTGCTGCCAAGGTGCGTCGGGCGGAAAAGCGTGGCCGCGGACGAGCTTACGTTCGGCGTAAAGCTTGAGCAGCTCGTCGGCCATGTCACGCATCGCACGCTTGGCCTTGGCCTTGGTCTTATGCCAACCCATTCCGCCGAGGCGTTCGAGCGTCGGCGATGTCGCCTCGCCCGACGAATAGCGCGAGACGAGATCCATACGCTCTACAGGTACGAAGAGCTTTGCCTCATCCGCATAGATGAGCAGCATGAATTCGCGTTCCGCACCCTGCGACGAAATGGTCTGGAGCCCGTCAAAGCGGCCGATGCCGTGGTCGACGTGGACGACATAATCGCCCTGCTTTAGATCGCGAAAATCTGAGATGAAGGCACCGAGTTTGCTCTTGGTGCGATGGCCTTTTTCCTTGGCGGGGCGGAATTCGGCCTGAGTAACGTCGCCAAAAATGTCACCCTCGGTATAAACCGTAAGCCGTTCGCCGGGAAACTCGAATCCGCTCGAAAGGCCGCCGATGCGGATCGAATCCGCGGTGAGTGCGGCGTCGTATTCGCGAAGGATCTCTTCGAGCCGTTCGGCCATACCCGGCGTCTGGATAACGATCTCGGTCCTATCGCCCTTTTTAGCGTTCATGCCGAGATCGGTGACGAAAGCCTGGATGTCGCCGCGATATTTACGCGTCGAACGCGATATTATGTCGATCTCGACGGCCTTTTTCACTGCGGGGAAGATGAACAGCGGTGCTTCTTCCGTCGAGTTGCCGACGACAAACTCCTCATCGGTCCCGGCAGCGGTCCTTCCGAGAGCCCTTAGCTCAAGCCGTGCTCGGGCGTCGAGGCCCTCGCGAAGTTCTTCAGTCGTCAGGAATAACTCATCAGGGTCGAGCCCAACCTCGCCGGAATCGGTGATCGCGGCAAAATTGTCGTTAGTATGCTCGTAAAGTCCGGTCAGGAGATGTTCGACGGCCGAAGGCTCGTCGATGACAAAAACGCAGTCCGACAGATGCTCGAAGATCGTCGAGCCGAGCGGTTTGACGAGCGGGATGAGAAACTCCCAGCCGGAAAACGTTTCGCCTTCGACGGCAAAATCGGTGCGGTCGCGGAGGTTGCGGGCAAACCTATCGTCGGAAAATCGTTCGCGGGCGAAGAACGCCCAGTCCTTAAGGTCCTGTGTCGTAACGGCCATCTCACGCATCGGAGCGACGGCGATCTCTTTGATGTGGCCGGTCGAAAGCTGCGTGTCCGGGTCGAAGGTGCGGAGCGAATCGACCGTGTCGCCGAAGAACTCAACACGAACTGGCGAGTCTGAATCGGGCGACCAGATGTCGATGATGCCGCCGCGGACGGAGAACTGGCCGGGCCCGAAAAGAGGTTCTTCGCGGACGTAACCGCCGGCAAAAAGCCGCTCGATCAGGACCTCGGGCGGAAAATCGACATCGCGGGCCAGGACACAGCCGAGAGCGGCGATCTCGTCCGGCTTGACCGTTCGCTGGACGAGTGAGCGGGCCGATAGGACGACGAATGCGTGATCGCCGCGGCGAAGCTGCCACAGGGCGAGTGCACGGCGTTCCTGAGTCTCGGCGTGTGGCGAGACGCCCGAGTACGGGTCGGATTCGAACGAGGGAAGGGTGATAATTGCGGATAACTGATCTTCGGTCTCCGATCGAAAGAAATCGAGATCGGCCTGCCACGACTCCAACTCGGTGTTTGATTCCGTGACGACGGCGAACGCCTTGCCGGTCGCTGACTGGAGTCGAGTCAGTAAAAATGCCTTGGCCGCGACTGAGGTAAGGCCGCTGAGGCTGATCACACGCGTTCCGTTTGCGATCGCTCGCTGTAAATTGTCGAACTCATCCGCCATAAACACACCTATCCGCAGAAAACGCTGAGCCCGGGGCGTTGCGTTTCCGAACGGTCTCTCTATTCTGCCATATTCGTGAGATGTTTGCCGTGTTCGCGACGGTTAACTATAATCAGAGATTCAATTATGAGCATTCCAGCATTTAACGAGATCATCGAACAAAACGACCAGACCGAAGCTCGATTGGCTTCGCTTGACGCATTGCGCCAGCTTGTCGGCAACGTTTACCCGAACAAATTCGAGCGTTCGACCTTGAGCGGTGTCGAGGACACGATCACGAACCTCAAGGCATTCGGGCCCGTCGCCGAGATCGTCGATGAGATAAAGGCCGTGGTCTCGACACTCGCTGAGCGGGAGCGTCCGCCGGCGGAGATCAAGGATGTACTCAACGAAAGGCTGAAGGCCTTCGGCAATGTCCGCATCTCGGGCCGCCTCACGACGCCGCCGCGTGGGAATTTTGTGCATTTGACCGACGGAATCAACAAACTACAGGTCTATTGCAATAAAAAGGGCCCGTTGGCTCTAGTGTTGAATGATGGAAAAGACACGCTTGACGAAGAGAACGGCTGGGCGGCGTGGCAATTGCTCGATCACGGTGATTTTATCGGCGTCGAGGGCTATCTGTTCATCACGAATACCGGCGAGCTGAGCGTTCATGTCGAAAAGCTGCAATTTTTGGCGAAAGCGATGCTCCCGATGCCCGACAAAATGCACGGCATCGCCGATCCTGAGCTGCAGAGGCGGTTTCGTTACGCTGATCTGATCGCTTCGACGCTGCAGATCGAGCACGAAGGCCTGACGACCCGCGAAGTTTTCGAGCGACGAGCCAAGTTGATCTCCGGGATGCGTCGCTTTCTCGATGACGCGGGCTTTATCGAGGTCGAGACGCCCATGCTCACGCCCAAGGCGACCGGTGCGGCGGCAAAGCCGTTCGAGACGCACCATAACGCACTCGATATTCCGCTCTATGCACGCGTAGCGCCCGAGCTTTATCTCAAACGTCTGGTCGTAGGCGGATTTGAAAAGGTTTACGAACTCAACCGCAACTTCCGCAACGAAGGCCTCTCCCAGCGTCACAACCCCGAATTCACCATGCTCGAATTCTACATCGCCTACATGGACGTGAACGGGATGATGGATTTTGCCGAGACGATGATAAAAGAAGCGGTCGCTAAGGCAAACAACGGCAGCCTCGTCGTGAAGTATGGCGAGAATGAGATAGATTTTGGCAACTTCGAGCGGATAACGATGCGGGATGCTGTCGCGAGAGTGTCAGAACCGGTAGCGGTAGCGACTGGGCTCCCCGCAGCCGAGCTTCTCGCAGCGTTCGAAGAGCGCATCGAGCACACACTTATTCAGCCAACATTCATCATCGATTACCCGAAATCCATCTCGCCGCTTTCGAAGGCTGATCCTTCGAATCCGAACATCGCGGAGCGGTTTGAGTTGTTCATCAACGGGATGGAAGTCGCGAATGGGTTTTCGGAGCTAAACGACCCTAAGGAGCAGTACGAACGCTTTGTTGATCAGATGTCGGAGCGGGAGCGCGGCGACGAAGAGGCGATGGTGTTGGACGAAGACTACATCCGTGCCCTCAGCTACGGCATGCCGCCGGCCGCCGGCATCGGCATCGGCATTGACCGCCTCGTCATGCTGTTAACCAATAAACATTCAATTCGCGACGTGATCCTGTTCCCACACATGCGCCCTGAAAAGAGAGAAGGGGAGAAGGGGAGTGTAGGAGAAGGGGAGACGGAATAGCAGTTCTTGTCGCCAACGGCGACTTACATTAAAGCCTAGGGTGAAGCCGCTTCGGCGGAACCCTAGGTAGTGCGAGAAAATATTTTTCGCTCCCTGAAGGGGAGCAACACAAATGTCGTATTTGTTCGTCCCCTTCAGGGACGGCTATCATTATCCTTCTTTCCTAGGGTTCCATTCGCTTCGCTCCTTGCACCCTAGGCTTTAATATCTGTCGCCGTTGGCGACTGAAAACGTCTTGAAAGTATTTCTCTACACAACCTTTGCTCTCGTCGCGTTTGCGTTTAACTCGATACTTTGTCGGCTCGCGTTGCGTGGAGACGAAGCGGATGCGGCGGGTTTTACGGCGGTGCGGCTTGTGTCGGGGGCCGCTGCGTTGGTGGTGATCGGTTGGTTGGTGGGATTCACGGGCGGAAACGCGAGTGTGAACGAGCGTGCCGAGTTGAATGATCACGACCACGGCACTCTCCTTAACAGTCGCGTTTCCGCCTTCCAGCACTTTGGCAATTGGCCGTCGGCGTTTTTTCTGTTTGCGTACGCTGTTTGCTTTTCGTTTGCTTATCTTGGACTGTCGGCGGGCACCGGCGCACTCATTTTGTTTGGGGCAGTGCAGCTGACGATGGTCGCGGCGGCGATCTCCAGGGGCGAGCGGCCGACGCCTTTGGAATGGACCGGGCTCGTCATCGCAGTCGGCGGGCTGGTCTACCTAGTGCTTCCGGGCCTTTCGTCGCCGCCGCTCGCGAGTTCGCTGCTAATGGCCGTGGCGGGAGTCGCGTGGGGTGTGTATTCGATACGCGGCAAGGGAAGCGTCGATCCGCTTGGCGACACTGCAGGGAACTTTGCACGCTCGGTGTTGTTTGCCGTGCCACTGGCGGTGGTCTATTTGCCGGCATTGCACCTGACCACGCGTGGCTGGCTTTTCGCGGTGCTTTCGGGTGCAGTCACTTCAGGCGTCGGCTATACCGTCTGGTATGCGGCGTTAAAATATCACACTTCGACACGCGCAGCCGTACTGCAGCTTGCCGTTCCGGTGATCGCGGCGGTGTTTGGAATTATCTTGCTCGGAGAAACAGCAACCGCGACGCTGAGCATCGCGGCGGCATTAATACTCGGCGGAATCGGGCTGACGATCGCGGGACGGAAAAGCTAGCCACGAAAAGCACGAATGTTAGCGGCCTTCTTTTTCGTGCGATCCGTGTGATACGCGGTGTGATCTTATTCGTTGACCATAACTTCGACGGGGTCGATGATCGAGGCACGCCATGCGGGATACAACGCTCCGAAGAGGCTGCCGCCGACGGCGATCGCGATCGCCCAGAGTATCCAGCCGGTGCTGAACTGGAATTGCAGTTCGAACGCCTTGCCGATGCCGTACGCGGCGATGAACGACGTCGCGAAACCAAGCAGCACGCCGAGCACGCCGATCATAAACGCCTCGCCCTCGATCACCTTGATGATGAACGATTTGGACGCTCCGAGCGATTTGAGGATGCCGATCTCCTTGCGGCGTTCGGTGATGGTCGTGTACATCGAGAGCAGCACGAAGATCGTCGAGACGAAAGCGCCGAGACCGACAAGTACGCGCAGGAACGTGTTGAGGCCGGGGACGCGTTCCTTGGCGTCGATGACGAGCTCACGTGTCAAATTGATCTTATTGCCGGGCAGCTTGGCGTTTATCGCCGCGGCGACCGCGTCCGTGTCCGCTCCGTCTTTGGTCTTAACGAGGATGTAGGTACATTTTTCCGCCGCCCCGAGAGCATCCTGCAGGGCACCCAGCGACATCTTGATACGCGAACCTGACGGCGGTTCGAAAACGCCAACGACCTTGTACGGTTTGCCGCCAAACAGCTCGATCGTGTCGCCGAGGTTGATCTTTTCGTCGCGAACCTGACGTGCGTCGAGAACTACCTCGTCATTAGCGACCGCACCGCGGCCGGCGGTGAGACGCATCTCGTTCATTGCCGCGAACGGCTCCCAATCAACACCGTCGAGCTGCAAGACGCCAAAACGGCCTTTCGTGTTCGGCGTGATGTAACGCCCGACCGGCACGACCGAAGCGACGCCTTCGACCTCGCGAAGCTTGGCGACGTAGGCGGTGTCGACGTTCATGTTGGAGCTGGTAAATTCCATCCCGCCGGCTCGCGAAAAGACGATCTCGGCTTTCCAGTTTGTCGCACGCTTCGCCATGTCTTCGGTCATGCCGCGGGCGAGGCCCGTAAATAGCACGACCAGAACGACGCCCAATGCGACGCCGATCACGCTGATTAGCGTGCGGAACGGACGGACACGGAGATTGGCGAATACAAGTTCAAGCATCGGATATGTGTTTATTGCGGTTGTGCCGTACGTTGAAGGCGATCATCGACAGGGCAACGGCGAATATCATCAAAATTATACCGTCAACGCCCCAGTATTTGAGAATGCCCAGGTCTTTGCCTCCGCCGTATGTCCAAATTCCGCGATACGTGACAGCCCAGCAGACGATCTGCGAAAATCCGCCCCAGGCCAAAAGGGAGATCCCCGCAGTCACATACGCTCCGCGACGGACCATCGTCGCGATCTCGTCCGGAATGAACGCCATAAACTCGAATACGAGATATGGAATACGACGCACATCGCTCCAAAACGAACGGCTGTCTAAATCGCCGACGATCAGAACATTGCGCCGCATGATGAACAGTGCGAACAGCGATGAAAAGATCGAAAAACAAATAGAGCGGACGATCGCTTTGTCGGTATAGTCCGCTGTGGCCGTGTAATAAACGAACGCTGCCTGCACAAAATATTCGAGCAGATGGCTGACGAGCGGCACGACCATCAGTATCGAGACAATCGCCTTCCACGGCGGCTCGACCTTGCGAAACGACTGAATGATGTAGCCCGTGAGTCCGGCAAAAAGAAATCTAAAGACGAACTGAACAAAAGCGGCGGCAAGAGCCAGTTTCAGGCTCTCGCGGGCGGCGAGATATGTGATCAGGAATATCGGTGCTCGAAAGGCCGAACTTAAGATCGCTCCCTTGTAGTTCCAGCATTTAATGAACATGCCCGGTTCGCTCAAGAGAGCTGCCCAGGCCTCACGGACCGTGTGCGGTTCCGGAACTATTACGGCCTTGTCGAATGTCATTTCTTTCATTTACTGTCGCAGAAAATGCCTGGCGATCAAATTTCGCCGCTGCTATCGGGCAACTTACGCCTCCGTAAGGCTTATGTAATCAAACTCCTTGGCAGCTTCGGCATCGGTAAATAGTTCGCGACGGCTAAGAAAATCGTCGTATATTTTGTCGTAAGTAGCAAGCAGGTTATCGGTCGAGGCTTCGCGAGTATTGTCGAGAGCGGTACGCAGAGCAAGCTCGACCTTGCGTTCGCGTGATTCGTCATCGCCGACGATCTCTCGCACCGCTGCGGCAAAGTCGGCGCCATTCGGCTCGACGAGCCAGGCGTTGTCATTGGTCGCGTACGAGAGTATCCCTCCGGCGTTCGGAGCAAGCGTCGGTACGCCGGACGCCATCGCCTCAAGCGGAGCAATGCCAAACGGCTCACGCGGATTCGGGTGAACGAATATATCTGCGTTCGAATAATATCCGGCGAGCGTGTCTTTATCGACGTGTCCTAGTTGAATGATCTTGTCTTTACCGAGTTTATCGCCTTGTGACTTGAGCCACTCGGCCTGTGGACCGGCACCGGCAACCAGCAGCCGGTAGTCGTTCGAGGTATCGAGGACGAGTTCTTTCATCATCTCCACGAGCAGCCCGACGTTCTTTTCGGGCGAAATACGGCCGGCGTAAAGCAGCAGGATCGCGGTTTCCGGCACTCTGGCACGCTCGATCATCTGCCGACGCGTCTCATCCGACCTGCGGTCGGGATAAAATTGCCAGACATCGACGCCGCGTGGGCAGACGTGGATACGTTCCTCGATCGGTACCCGAGGCGAACGGAAAAAACGCCAGCATTTATTCAGAAAATTCTGTGAACGTTTCGGATTGTCCTTAGCTCGGACGGATAGAAAGAACTCTTCGGCGGTATATGCGGAGTTCGCGATGTGATAGTCGAACGAGGGGAAATTATAGTTACCCATCAATCTGCGTGCGAGCCAGGTGCCGAGCTTTCCACCGAAAAGGAATGATCCAATATTGTCGTCCATCCTCTCGCACGAAAAATGGACCAGCATCGGACGCCCGATCTGTTTGAATTTGCCCATTCTGATCATCGGGCCGATCATGCTCAGCGTGTATTTATCGGTAACCTCGATGATATCCGGCATTTCGTCGAGGAGTATCTTACGCATCTTTGACCCGCCCGGCATGTATTGCCACGGCATGATTATGCGATAGCGTTTATCGAAGATGGGTGATTGTTTTGCCGCGATGTAATAGATCCGGGCGTATGGATTGACGTCTTCGACCGCGTCGGTTTCACCGGGCACGATCAAGCGTATTTCACGCTGATGGCGTTCGGCAGCAGCGAGCAAGTTGTTGTATGAGGTGCTTATGCCGCCGGAGTTTTTATGGTAGTAGTTCGTGATGTGAACTGATTTAACGGTGGTGCTCATAAACTCCGATCGCGCCGAAAATAACGAAATCGGAGTTTAACATTTCGGTAACGCTCCTGCAAAAAAAGGGTGGCGTTCTACT
This sequence comes from Pyrinomonadaceae bacterium, assembly GCA_017983495.1. Taxonomy (GTDB): domain Bacteria; phylum Acidobacteriota; class Blastocatellia; order Pyrinomonadales; family Pyrinomonadaceae; genus OLB17. Next base: position 200,940 of record JAGOBH010000006.1, read on the forward strand.
GAGGGCAAACCCGAAGTGCTGATGGCGGGGCCGGCTATATTACTTCTTTTTTCTGCGGCGTCTCCATACAAGTGGAAACGAAATGAACTCGAGTGCTATCCAGGGCATCCGCTTGAGGTCACGCCATAGCGACTGTTGGCTTTCATCCCTTACAAGCAAGGCACCGCGTCGCATCGCAAACAGATTGAAAACTGCCGAGATCGCGGACACGATCACCGAAAACAGGATCGCCTTGCCTTTTCCGTTAACTCCGGTCTGATTGTCGTAGAACGTCTGGACAACGAATTCGATACAGTGGCTGAAAGCGGCGAGTATGAGAGGAACCGTTAATACAGCATGCCACGGCGGCTCAACCCTGCTGAACGACTGAATGATCGCCCCATTGATGCCGCCGAATACTATCCGAAAGACAGACTGCAAGAGTGCGGCCCCGATCGCCAGTTTGAGACCGTCTTTTTTGAAGAAGTATGCGAAAAAGAAGATCGGGGCACGAAGAAGAGCACTAAGAACGGCGGATTTCCAGTTCCATCTCAGAATCAACATCCTTAGCGGATGTCGTGCGAGTTGGGCAAGCACGCCGAACACACGGGTATGAACCTCCGGCAAAGTGCTTTCGGCAATCGTGTCGGAACTAACCATTTGTGTGCCTTGCCCTTGCTTTTTCGTGGAGACTGATCGCCTCGCGGTAGCCATCGTAAACGCCCTCGAAGATCGAATCCCAGGATCGCGACATGGCGCTTTTTCGCGAAAGAGCTTTCATCTTCGAGAGCTTTTCCTGATCGTCATACAGTTCGAATGCGTATTTGATAAATTCGTCAACATCCTTGGCGACAAACCCGGTTTCGCCGCATCTGACGATAAACTTCGGGCCGCCTTTGTCTGATACGATCGCCGGAACGCCTGAGGCGTTCGCCTCCTGGGCAACGTTGCCGAAGGCGTCTGTTTCCGACGGAAACAGAAATACATCCATATTCGCATAGGCGGCGGCGAGCTCTTCGCCGTCGATGAAGCCTGTAAACTCGGCGGTTTTCATATTTTCGCTAAGATACTCGCGTTCATTGCCTTCGCCAACGATCAGGAATTCAATTTTGGTGCGGCCCGATTCAAGAAGAGCTTTTTCGATCTCGACGAGCATTCGCACATTCTTTTCAGCTCGAAGGCGTCCGCAAGAACCAAATGTGAAAACGCCATTTTCTCGGGTCCTCTTTGTCGGACTGAACATGTCGGTATCGACTCCACGACCCATTAGGAGCGAGGCTCGCCCCGTACGGCGGCCAAGGTCATTTACTAGTTCCTGGTTTGGCGACAGGATGACCCTAGGCATTTTGTAGTACAAGATCGAGCCCTGCATGATCTTTTTCTCGGCAAATTTTGAGATCTTCGAAACCGTAGGACCGGGTAAAAATCTAAGCAACCGTTCGAGGCGGCTAGCCGCAAACTCGTGAATGTTGGTGTGCCACGAGCCGAGCATGGGCAATTTTAATTTCCAGGCGAGATATGAACCGACTATGCTGACGTCATTTAGTCCGGTGATGTGCAATACGTCGGGTTTGAAATCGAGCAACTGGCGTAATACGCGATTGGTGTGTCTCTGGAAAAGCGGGTCGTAGGCCAGGTCTTCGTCGAGCAGAAACGAAGCAGGCGAACGTTTTAAGGCCAGGTGTTGGACACTCCCATCGGTCGTCAATTCGGTTTTAGGGCCGGCGTGAATGCATAGGTAAGGAAATTCGTTTCTGCCGGCATAGCTGACTAAGCGTCTGCATGTCATTGCCGCACCATTTACCTCAAGATATGAATCCGCAAAGAAGGCGACCCGAGGGATATTGTTCACAAATGATCCTAATGAGTAAAAATGGCGGGCAAGCCCGCCTATAAAAATAACGTATTGGTCTTAAGCCGTGCCGGATGAAAACTCCCCGGTAAGTTCCTTTTCGTCGGGGATATCAAAATTTGTTGCTTCTAGGTTGACCGGCACTCGATCCTTTTTGTTCCGAGCGACCCGAAACACCGGCCTCATCACCGGACTGCCAAGCAATCCGAGTGTACGCACGGCAATTCGGAGCCACGCCGGCCCGCCCCTATCCCAGCCATGGGACGAGAGCGGGACTACGCCCTGGCCGTCACCGCGATCGAAAAAGACCCGGTCAAACCAGCGGCGGCGGTGGTCCGCGAAGTCGGGATAATGACTCAGGATCTCCGAAAATGACTGAAGCTGCCGCGAATGCAAAGGACGTTCATACTCCGGCATCAAGGCAACCTGACTACGCTTTTCCACTCGGATCTCGTCCACAAATTCCTCGAAGGTCGATGCGTCGGTGAGATTGATAACGGTGTTCGGCATACAGCCATGTCGGTCGCCACCTGTGGCGATCGGCATCCCGTGAGCCTCGGCCAATTCGATCACTGCCTTATTCTCAGACCAGGACCGAAATCCGTTGATCTCAAGAGCATGTATCCAGCGACCGTGTGCACGGAGAAAATTCTTAAGCAGGATCGCGTGACGTTCGGCCCCGACCATTTCGATGTCCCAGATCGGATGATTAAGAATGATCAGGACCTGAGGGATTTCGTTGAGCATCGCGAACAACTCGTTTAAGCATTCGCTGGTTTGAGCCTCCTCATTAAAAGTGTAATCAAGCAAGGTTGTCGTCAGGTCAACGGCACGATCCTTCGGTAAATTGTGCACCCCCAAGTGAAAATAGCCGTATTCAAACGGGACGGTCCATTCAAGCGAGATCGGCACTGCCTTACCGGGTCTCTCTTCCTTGATAGTCAGATTGCCGCTTATGTGATCATGGTCCGTCAGCGAAACGAACGACTCGAGATTGGCATCGTGTATCTGCTTTTTCTCAATATTGTAAACCATCTGCGGGGTTAATGGCGGCGACCAGTATGCCGTCGACAAGTCGATCGCCCGGCCTTCGCGTTCGAGGTAACGGTCGCGTTCTTTCCGCCAAAAATAGGCAATAATTGGTAATTTCTCAGCGTAATGCGGGACAAAATCGAGCATCTCCTGTGAGTACTCCGTGTGGCAATGAAGCGACACACCGGTTTTAGCACGATCAGAAAGATCCTGCTGTTTCCGGATTATATGAAGTTTTGTCTGCCGTAAATTCATAATTCGATACCCCGAATCACATTACCTAAGCTTATAAAGCTAACAAAATTGAGAGTCAATGTAAATTCCTTCGGCGAGGGCGTACATGATCTGGTAACAGTCAGTAAGGAAGGTGCAGAAAATTGGAAAATAGTTGTCACAAATCGGCGGAGTATGGTGTTTTGTTACTAGAAAGCAGATCAAATCTGATACGGAGACGCAATTATGAGTTGGATATTTACAATCGTTTTTTCCGGAATTTTATTTTCGTCAAACGCCGGCACAGAGGCTTTGCCCAAAGTGGAACCTATGATGGCTGAACAGCCGTCGAACTTTGCCAAACAAGACGAAACCGATAGATTTGAGCAGACGTATCCTTTAAATCCGAATGGACGCGTTTCCGTTTCAAATGTCAACGGATCGATCGTTGCCGAAGCATGGGATCGCAATGAGGTCAAACTTATTGCGATCAAGACGGCGGACACAAAAGAACGACTTGACGAGGTGGAGATCAAGGTCGATTCAAAACCCGACTCGTTCTCAGTTGAGAGCAATTACAATAATTGGAAACAGAAGAATGGCGAGAGCTGGAGAAACGGAGGCCGGCTCGTGGTCGAGTTCCAGCTGATGATACCGCGCGGAGCTGTCTTGAATGAGGTTGAAACCGTGAACGGTTCGGTCACGGTCTCGAATTTTGCAAACGTCACGAAGGTCTCGGCCGTAAACGGTACCGTCAGGGCTTCGAATCTCAGAGGGACGGCAGACCTTTCGACCGTTAACGGCGAGGTTATCGCTGATTTTACAGCCCTGGATCCGGGAAGCAAGATCTCGCTTGGAACGGTTAACGGCAAGGTAAATTTGACGATACCGTCCGATTCGAACGCCACGCTTAAGGTAGATTCGCTGAATGGAAACATAACCAACGATTTTGGGCTACCCGTCCGAAAAGGAAAATATGTCGGTCGCGATCTTTACGGCAAGATCGGTTCTGGTGACGTTCGCATTAAGATCGAGAGCGTTAATGGCGAGTTGAAGATCCTTCGTCAGAATGATGGCAAGTCGCTAAATCCCGCAACAAATCTGTTACCCAACAAAGAAAAGGACGACGAAGATTGGGATAGTATGTTTGGTAATGAAATAGACCGGGAAATGGCAAACGCGGACCGGGAGATGGCCAAAGTTTCAAGAGCCTCGGCTACTGCCGCGATGAAAGAAGCTCAGAAGGAGATGGAGCGGATCAAGCCGGAACTAGCCAGGATCACTGCGGATTCCGCTAAAATTGCTGCCGAGGCGATGAGGTCCGAGAAGGTACAGAACGCTATTCGTGACGGAATGCGGCAAACCGGCGAATTCGCCAAGCTGGCTGAGATCGGTTTTTTCCCGGGAGTCTCGCGGGTCGAGAAAAAAAGTCAGTCATTCCCGGTGAAAGGTGTGCCCAAAATAACTGTAAACGGCCGCGGCTGCGACGTAAAAGTAACCGGTTGGGACAAGAATGAGGTCCAGTATTCGGTGTCGCAGCGCAGCGACCAACGCAACAAAAAGCCGCTGAACATTAGCGAAAAGCGAGAAGATTCGAGCCTTGTGCTGACTGTCGAGAACCCGGACGCTGGCAATCGATCGGGTGAATTCTTCGGTCCGTCTGTTCAAACGCGAATTGAGATATTTGTTCCGCGAAAGTCCGATCTAAAGATCAAAACTGATGGCCAGATCCGTATGGAAGGCGTTTCGGGCGACGTCGAACTGATTGGTGAAGATGAGGCGATCAATGTCAGGGACGTCAACGGAACGCTACGTGTCAGCAACACGGACGGGCGTGTGCGAATTATCGGATTTCGAGGTGAACTGACAAGCACCACGGTCGACGGGAATATCTCCCTCGAAGGTGAATTCGACAAGTTAATCGCTAACGGCAATTCAGGCAGCATCACTGTCACGATGCCTGGCACTGCGGGGGCACTTATTTCGGCCGATTCGCCCAATGTTATGGTCGACGGCCTCGATCTCGTTCAGGTCGCCAATGACCCCGGAAGCCGCGAGTACAAGATCGGTTCGGGCACCGCGATCATCAAGGTCACAACGGGCGGAAACATAACATTCCGCAATTCGAATCGTTTAACATCAGGAAGCTGAACGAACCGGGCCGGCCTCGGTGCGGCCCCAAATTTTTTGAAACTTTCTGACTAAATCTACGTTGTAGTCATTGGCACTTCACACATTCCTTTTAGCCAGATCATTCAATTCATGAGGTTGCAGTAATGAAATTATACGGCGCAATTTTTACCCTGATCTTAATTTCGACGATAGCTTTTGCCCAGGAATCCGGGGTCGATCCGTCGAACACGGTCGCCTCCACGACCGTTGCGAATACCAATACTAAGAGAATCGGCAACGTTGATGTCCCAGCAGAGAAAACCAGGCCGATCACGGTCCCGAGATTGATCGAAACAGTAATTATCGACGGTAAACCCAGCGAAGAGGCATGGAAACAGGCGGCTGTTTTCAAGGATTTTTACCAGACGAGTCCCGGTGACAATACGGCGCCGTCAAAGCCTACAGAGGTCTTGGTAATGTATGACGACCGGCATCTTTATATCGCGTTCAAATGCTGGGACGAAAGGGACAAGATCCGAGCGTCGGTAGCAAAGCGGGACGAAGTCTTTAACGAGGACAACGTCCGCGTTTGGCTCGATACCTACAATGACCAGCGTCGGGCGTATGTGCTCGGCTTTAATCCCCTTGGGATCCAACAAGACGGAATTTTTACCGAAGGCCGTGGGGCAGACTTTTCGGTCGATATCGTGATGGAATCGAAGGGCGTGATCGAAGACTGGGGCTGGTCGGTTGAGGTCAAGATACCGTTCAAATCACTGAGATATTCAGCAGGTAAGGGTAAGTTCTGGGGATTTAACGTCGCACGTAACATCGCCCGACTGAACGATGAATTTGATCAGTGGCTGCCGGACGACAGGAATATCTCTGGTTTCTTGATCAAACACGGCAAGATCGGCGGTCTCGACGAGATCAAGTACGAACGTACGCTCGAGGTTGTGCCTAGCATCACAGTTTCACAGACCGGGAATCGAAAGCGGACGGTGCCAAATGCCGGATTTGCCGCACTTGGACCGTATGACCCGATATTCAATCCGATCGGCGTCCGCGATCCTGGCCGCTTTGTAAATGACCCGGTCAAGCCTGAGCTTAGCGTTAATTTGAAATATACTTTGTCGCCAAACGTCACGTTAGATGCGGCCATCAATCCTGATTTTGCTGAGATCGAGGCCGATGCGCCGGTTGTGTCTGCGAATCAGAGATTTCCAATCTATTTTCAGGAAAAGCGGCCATTCTTTTTAGAGGGAAAGGACATTTTCGATTCGCCAATGCAGCCGTTTTATTCGAGAACGATCGTCGATCCGGATCTGGCGGCAAAACTTACTGGCAAGATCGGAAAAAATACATTTGGATTTCTCGTGGCCTCTGATAACGCCCCTGGCAATTATTCGGAAGACGAGCGGGGCGAGCTACTTAACTGCCAGCGGGCGAGGGAATTTGATCCGCCCGACAATCCCCGCCGATGCGGCATCGAGGAATTCGTTGATAAAAACGCTTTTTTCAGCGTGCTGCGGCTCAAGCGTGATATTGGCAAGGAGAATAATATTGGATTCTTCGCGACTGCCAGAACCTTTCCGAAAAACCGTAACTTTACAGGCGGCTTCGACGGCACGTTCAAGCTGAATCCTGCGACTATAATGAAATTTCAGGTCTTGGGAACACACTCGCGTAAGTTCTTTTACGATCCCAATACTGACCGATCCAAATATAGAACCGGTAACGGATTCGGATACTCCGTGAATGTTGATCACACGACCGACCGCCACGGATGGTTTATCGAGGCGACCGGCCGCACGGACGATTATCGTGCAGATGCCGGCTTCACAAGGCGAACCGACTCAAATACGTTCTTTGCCGCAAACCGCGTCAGCACCAAATCAAACCCCAAGGCAGCGATCATACGCGCAAGCTGGAATCAGTTTGCCCGTTACGGCATGGATTGGAACGGCCGCACGCAGCAGGGCCTGATAGGCAATAACATTAACCTTTCGATGCAGGGTAACATGTTTATCTATGGGGAATTTGGTGTCCAGTTTGAAAAGATCTACGAGAACGAATTTGGCCCCAACCGCGATTTGGCGGCAAACAGGCCCGGTGCTTTTGTCGGGGCTCCAACACGGTCATCGACCCAGCCTTACTTCAGCATAAACGCGAATAAGACCATCAATAAGCAGGTCTCGATATATGGATTTGTCGGCTCGATCATCAATTCGTTCGATTATGATTTTGGAGCCGGTCCGCGATATCCGCGTGCAAGTCCGGCATTTACTGACTACCTGAATAGCCCTCAATATCAAAATTACATTGCCGGACTCTACGCTTATCAGGCTGACCCGGTAAATAATCCGTACCCAGATTTCGCTCAGCCTCCACAACTTGATCCCGGAAAGGGGTGGCAGTTCGATGCAAACGTCGGATTCGAGTATAAGCCGATGGATCCACTTCGAATATCGTTTGACTATACGAAGAGCAAACTGACACGCAACGACACAAAAAAGGTTGCGTACGACACGGATATCTTCACTTTGCGTTCGACCTATCAATTTACCCGCTTTACTTACGTTCGGGCGCGTTGGGATTATGACACCCTGAACTCAAACGCCAGCGGACAGTTTCTATTCGGTTGGAACCCCAATCCCGGTACGGCATTTTATGTAGGTTACAACGATAACTTTAACTACAAAGGCTACAGCCCGCTCACGGGGCAGTACGAACCGGGATTCGAACGCAATAGTCGAACATTCTTTATCCGGGCTTCGTATCTTTTCAGAAAGAGCTTTTAGAGCCTATTTCACCTAAATGTTGCACTTCGGCGGCAGGTTTTGATGAATCTGCCGCCGTTTCGCCTGTGTTCAGACGCAGATACGAGCATGAGGGCTAATTGTTAAGCACTTCATTAATGTTGCCTGTGGAAAATAATTTACGTTCCGATCAAAATACCTCTTGTAACTTGTCAACAAATAATGTATAACTGCTTGTAGAAAAATCAGTTCTCGTTCTTTCCGGCCACAATCAAAAGGAGTTCATATGAAAATTGCAAAGAGTTTTCTAGTAATGTTTTTGGGATTGACCTTAAGCAATGTCTTACTGCCAATGGCATTGACGCAAAACGCGGCGGCTCAGACAAAAGATCTGAACATTGCTCTGCAGCGTGGTTATCGTACCGGATATTCGGACGGTTATATGGCAGGATACCGGGACAATATCGACAGTCTTGAAAAGAGCTTCACCCGTCACGCTGAATACACAAAGGCTGACCGAGCTTTTAACAAAGACTACGGAACTATCGACGATTATCGCGACGGATACCAGCAGGGATTTGAGGTCGGCTATGACACAGGCTTTGAAAAGCGTTCATTTGAATCAGCGCTTCCGACTGATATAAAGAAGCGAGGCGTGATCGCGACCGGCACACAAACGTCAAACACGATACCGGAGAACAACGTTGCCGAGACGCGTGTGGAAACAGATCAAACGACACAAGGCTCTACAACCTCCGAACCCGTATCGGCGACGACCGGTACGACGGCCACCACGTTCCAGTCTGAAGATGGAGCGATCATTATAATCCCTCGCGAAACCGAACTGATGCTCGAGCTTCAAGAAGATCTGAGCACCGACAGAAGTCGGGAAGGCGAGAAGTTTACTGCCAAGATCGTATCCCCGTCCGAGATCGCCGGAGCGATGATAGAGGGCCGCATTTCGAGGATCAAATCGCCGGGCCGCATCAAGCGCCGCTCGGAGCTACAGCTTTCGTTTGACCGCATAATCCTGAATGATACCCGTTGGAGTAATTTCAACGCGACCTTGACCGAAGTAATGCCGGTGAGAGGCGACAATGTAAAGATCGTCAATTCCGAAGGGACTGCGGTGGGTAAGAGTTCGCTGAAAGGTGATTCGATCAAGATCGGTGGATCGACCGGAGTGGGCCTTGTTGTTGGTGCGGTTGTCGGCGGACCGGTTGGAGCCGCTGTCGGAGCCGGTGTTGGGGCAGCCTTTGGTGTCGGAGCGGTCGTGATCGAACGCGGTAAGCACATTAAACTGAATCGAAATCAGCAGCTGCGGATCAAAACAGCGTTCGAAACGAAGATCAGATAATTTGAGTGGGTGCCGGCAACCCGATCGCGGTGGCTGTGCATCACACTTTGTGACGGTTTTATCCGCGAACTCTAGCGAGTCTTGTTTGGTTCTCCTTTGGGGGCTTGCTAGAGTTCGCGGATAATTTTTTTGTAATGTACCTATTACTGTTAAAATCGAGGGATTGTGACGCTTGTCACTGTAAGACCTGACGATCATCTGACACTGTCTAAGTTACGAGTCCTTATTGGATCGGGATCGGGCCGCGACGGGCAAAATTCGTGCGTCTCAGTTAGAAAACAGCATCCGATCTGTATATCGCGGCGAAATGAGAGATTGGATTACCCAATCGGGGAATTCACGCTTGTTTATGGACGATAGCTTCGGTAAAATATTAGTTTGGTAATTAGACTACTTTTTAAGAAATACATATCAAGATGAGCACTGGAACAGAACAAACAGCCGCAGCCGAGGGACTTCGCGGAGTGGTCGCAGCTCAAAGTGCGATCGGCGACGTCAACGGCGAAGAAGGGATCCTGATCTATCAGGGTTATGATATTCACGATCTTGCCGAGCATTCGACCTTTGAGGAGGTTGTTTTCTTGCTTTGGAACGGCCGCCTGCCTAAGGCAGACGAACTCGCAGCTCTTAAAGCTGAGATCCGTGCCAATTACGAAGTCCCGGCCGAGGTCATTTCAATGATGAAGCAGTTTCCGAAGACGGCCGATCCGATGGACGTGCTTCGTACTACTGTGTCATCACTCGATTTTTACGATGACAACGGTCATGGTACCGATCGCGAGCACGCGGTTAAGGCGGCGATGAAGCTGACCGGACAGATCGGCACGCTTGCGGCCGCGTGGGACCGCATCCGTAACGGCAAGGAGGTTGTCGCTCCTGACCACACGCTTGGTATTGCAGAGAATTTTCTCTACATGCTCCGCGGCGAGCGCGCCGACGCCGATGAGGCTCACTTGTTCGATGTATGCCTTATTCTGCATGCTGATCACGAACTGAATGCATCGACCTTCACGACTCGCGTAGTTTCCGGCACATTGGCTGGGATGTACGGTGCGGTGACTGCCGGCATTGCTGCACTCGCCGGGCCGCTTCATGGTGGAGCCAACACCAATGTTATGAAGATGCTCATCGAGATCGGTGAACTCGATAAGGTTGACGGTTGGCTCGATAAGGCTTTGGAAGAAAAACGTAAGATCATGGGTATCGGCCATGCGGTATACAAGACCGAAGACCCGCGTGCGACATGGCTTCGTAAGTATTCGAAGCACATGGCGGATAAAAAGGGCGTTTCGAAATGGTATGAAATGTCCATGAGAATCGAGCAGTTGATGCTCGAGAAAAAGGGAATGCACCCGAATGTGGACTTCTACTCAGCATCGACCTATTATCTGATGGATATCCCGCTCGACCTTTACACTCCGATATTCGCTGTTAGCCGGATTTCGGGATGGACAGGCCACATTCTGGAACAATATGGCCACAATAAGTTGATTCGGCCGCGTGCGGAGTACATTGGTGCCCGTGACCTGAAATACGTTTCCATCGGCGAAAGATAATTCATTGCCGAAGGTTAGTCTTGAAAGCACGGATGTGACCCAGTCATGTCCGTGCTTTTTCCTTCAGATCGCCTTGTCAGATTGAGGGTGAATTCGACACCATTTAACGGTCAGCGTACAATCGTTTTAACAAGATGAATCAAGCAGGAAAGATAATAGCGATCGAACCGATTTACGCGATACCGGGAGGCGAGATATCGGTCGAAACGGATGGTTTTCAAGTGGATATGCGAGGCGGAAGCGGCGTATTTATCGGCGGTGAACGCTGCCGTTTGATCGCCGCTTCGTCGTCCCGAATCTTGGCGATCGTGCCTGAGGGGATTGCGTCGGAACATACGAATGTTCATCTCGAAAGCGGCGGCGTTCAGAGCGAGCCGTTCCCGATGGTCGTGGGCAAGCGTTTGGTTGGCGACATGCACATTGTCGCAAACCCAGCGGTTGACCCGACAGATGACGCATTGATCTTGACCAGGTCCGGCTCTCGCGGGCAACAACTGGAGGCAACTCTTTTTCGCCTCGAACCCGATGGTTATCTGGACGAGATGCCCGAAGCGATACTTAACCCGACCGGTATTGCGTTCGACAGGGAAGGACAGATGTTCGTGACCAACCGTGCACAGGGTGAGGTCTATTCGATCGGTCGCGACGGTAATAGTTCGGTCTACGCGACGGGGCTTGGCATTGCAACCGGGATTGCATTTGATGCGCAGGGCACGATGTTTGTTGGTGATCGTTCGGGTACGGTCCACCGTATGAAGGATTACGCTGAACCCGAAACGTTTGCCGTACTCGATCCGTCGGTGGCTGCATATCATATGGCATTTGGCCCGGATGGGCGGCTATTTGTGACGGCTCCCGGCCTCGCAAGTCATGACGCTGTGCATGTCGTGGATAAGGAAGGCTTTGACGATACTTTTTTCCGCGGCTTGGGCCGGCCGCAAGGATTGGCTTTTGACGCTGACGGCAACTTGTATGTGGCCGCATGTTTCAGGGGACGACACGGAGTCGTCAAGATCTCGGCTGATGGCCAGACAGGCGAGCATTTTGTTGCCGGAAACAACGTCGTCGGTCTTTGTTTCACCCGAAAGGGCGAGATGATCATCGCAACAAACCACAGTGTGTTTTCGATCCCTTGCGGAATCAAGGGGACACTTCTAAATTAGCCATTTGTCATTTGCAGAACTTCTTGCATTCTCTCCACCAACATCAATAAGATAGTGGGTAATGACACGGACCACTTTTTTCGCTATAGCTGCTCTCATTTTGATTTCGTTGTCGCTCTTCTTTGCGTCTTGCAAGGGCAGGATCGACATCCCGACCGAATTTCCAACTCCGGAACCGCCGCCTAAAAGCACGCCGTTGCCCAAGATCGAATTGAAACCCGATGCGGAACTTACGACACAAATCGCAAAGATCGCGGAGGTGGCCAAAGGGAAAGTTGGGGTCGCTGCAGTTGTTGTCGAGACAGGCCAGTTCGCCGGGTTGAATGCTGAGCAGCAATTCCCGATGCAAAGCGTTTACAAACTGCCAATTGCCATGGCGGTGATGGAACAGATCAAGCGTGGGGAATTGGCTCTCGACGAAAAGATCGGTGTTTCAAAAGAGGATATGGTTCGGGCCGGTCAGCGTTCACAGCTGCGTGATGCTAACCCTAACGGCGGCGAATTTACGATTCGCGAACTTATACTGTTGTCATTGGTCGAAAGTGACGGAACCGCAAGTGATGTACTGATGCGTGTCGCCGGGGGGGCCGTCGAGATACAGGCCTTTCTCACCCAGATCGGAATCAGAGACATCAAAGTCGTTAATTCAGAAAAAGAGATCGGTCGCGATTGGGAAACTCAATATCAGAACTGGGCGACGCCATTGGCGGCGGTCGAGCTGCTTCGCGGAATGCGTGAATGGAGCGGCGAATCGGATGTCGATGAAAAGGAACTTGTCCTTCATCGATTTATGATCGATTCGGTACCTGGAACAAAGCGTTTGAAGAGCGAGTTGCCGAAGGGAACTGTCGTTGCTCACAAAACCGGCACTTCAGGCACCCAGAATGGGATCACAGCGGCGACCAATGATATCGGAATTATCTGGCTGCCCAACGGAAAGCATCTGGCGATCGCCGTTTTTGTTTCCGACTCGCAGGCAGACGAAAAGACGCGTGAAGCCGTGATCGCTAAGATCACAAAGGCGATTTGGGAAAAATGGAAAGGATGACATTACCGTGAATGTTGGCAAACATCACAGTTGTTTTGGCCATCACATTGAATGGGTGTAGACTATCGGTAAACATCAATAGATTTTTCGGCGCACTTGTTTCCAAATTGATATTGACCATGTTGTCTAACGAATAAGGAGTAACAGCGATGAAGAAAAACACGATATTGTTCATAACGGCGATAGTTCTGACGACCGCATTTGTATTTTTGGCCACTGATCTGGCGGGCACTCGAAGTAATGCTCAAAAGCCGGAGGATCCGAAAATGCCTGACGTCCTTGTGATGTCTAAGGACGCAAAACTCGGACAGGTTACTTTCGATCATAAAAAGCACACGGGCGGCACTTACACGATCGATCAGAGCGGAGCGATTGCATGTATCTCTTGCCATCATACGGCTCAACCGGCAGCCGATATAGCAAAGCATCCGCCGCTTAAGACGGCATGGCCGGCCGACAGGACCACCACGCTCACTCTCGACCTGTTTACTAAAAATCCAAGCGGTGCGGGAGCAACGGCGTGCCGTGATTGCCATGCCCGCGCAGGAGAAAAACCGAAACTGCTCGCGACAATGCCCGAGATCAAACATGAGGGAAGTCCCGCGCTGATCTCTTTAAACAATCAGAATGCTATGCACCGTACCTGTGCCGGATGCCACACCGAGGTCAAAAAGACCGTTCCGGCATCCAAAGCACCGACCCAAAATCAATGCATGATGTGCCATAAAAAGGCTGCCTAGAAATTCACCTAAATAAGAAAGGCCGCGGATCACGAGATCCGCGGCCTTTCTATTTTAGATCTGTGGTCACTGTTTACCGGCTTTAATGTCCGCGAATCGTTTCTCAAACGCCGCGGTATCAGCCTTATCCGCCTTGCCCCTGGCGATCGCAGCGTCGGCAACGATAATTGCCTCGTCTTTTCGGCCGCTCGCCAACAAGATGTTGGCCTTAGCTGACAGATTGCCGAAGGTCTCTTTGCCCTTGATCGATTCGTCAACGGCCTTCAATGCCTGTGCGAACCACTCTTTAGCAATGTCTGCCTGCTTGTTCTGCACAGCAAACTGTGCGGCCGAGAACGGGGTACGGAAATCATCCGACTTGGCCGACGCAACCGAGGCCTTAGCATTTTTGATCGTTGTCGCGACGACATCCTTGATCTCGACGGTGAACGGAACCCATACCTTCTCCCACATGATGTTCACAGTTGCCGAGTTTTCCGTAACGGGGTCGATCGTAAAGAGCATCCATTCCTGACTATGCGGCGATGATTTCGGGGTCGCTTTTACACGGAGCGTGTCTTTTTTGGGGTCGTAGTTAAAGCTACCCCACTGATTTGCAGTGCCGTTAAAAACGATCACCCATTCGGTCTTTCCAGGAATGGTGTGCAGACTGTAACTTCCGGCCGGCAGCGGTTGTCCGTTTATGAGGACATCGTCGGTCACGATGAACTGGGTGGCATCGTTTGCACCGGTTCGCCAGATGTGGCCGTATGCAACAATCGGGGCACCGGCTGGTCTCGTATTACCGTTGTCGAGCGTCATTTCGCCCTTTCCGGCTAACTCGGGTGGTGCGTCACCCCAGATCTTACGGCCTTTGACACCGGGTCGAAAGTAGCTGATCGTGACATCGGTGACACCTATCGTTTGTGTCACGCTCGCCTTCTGGCTGCCGCGGGGTGTTTTTATTTGGGCCTTGACCGCCACGGCGGCAACTGCCACGAGTGAAAAGAGTGCGAATGTGAATAATACGCGCCTTAATGATCTCATCTGTTTACTCCTCATATCTTGTAATATAACCGACCAGGAAATTGGTGAACTTCAATTATGCAACGGTCGAGCAAATGCGGACAAATCCTGTATTTATAATCTTCCAATAATCCACGAGCAGGTTCCATCGAGATCCTCTCCACGATTCGTTGGCTTCAGGAGAAATTTGATCGGTAGGATCTTCCCGAAATGGCTCACGTTCATACGATATGGAGTCAAAGCGGCGTCCGATTTATGCTGAATTCTAATCAAAGCCTGCAAAAACGACTTTGGCACGGCGTTCGCAATAACAGCGGCGGAGGTATTGCAGCAATGAATACTAATAAATTAATCAGAACACTCAAGAGCTTTGGATTGGCGTTCGCACTTGTTTTTGGAATTGTGGTAATTTCCGGTTACGATGTGAATGCTCAGAACCGGGGCAATGGTCGTCAAAACGATGATCGATACGATCAGCGAGATCGAGACGATTGGAATTACGGCCAAAATCGACAAGCTGATCGATATAACGGCCGGGACCAAAATGGCAACCAAAGTTATCGCTTTGCGTTTCAGAAAGGCTACAAGGACGGAATGAAGCAGGCCAAGCGTGACGTCCGAGGCTACCGCAATAACAATGGCGGATACGGAAACAACGGTGGCAACGGCAGTTACGGAAATAACCGAAATCGGGGTAACAACGGGACTGACGTTCAGGCCTACAGACAGGGCTACCAGCGTGGTTATCGAGAAGTAATGGATCGCGAACGGTACAACAATGGCAACAGACGCTCCAGCATCTGGCCGTTCTAGTTAAATACCGGTTTCCATTGAACTGAGAAGGTTCGGACAGTGATGCCCGAGCCTTTTTCGACATTTGAATCGATCACCTAGCTCACTAAATTCAGGAAATGTCCCATTCTGAACTTTTTGACGTTGAGATATTTCTCGGTGTCCTTAGATGGTTTGAACTCAATGGGGATACGTTCTACGATCTCCAATCCTCCTTCACGCATCGCCTGTATTTTTTCAGGATTGTTCGACATTGCCAGCACTTTGCGAACACCGAGATCGCAAAGTATCTCGACACATTGGCCGTATTCTCTGAGATCGACCTCAAGCCCTAATCTGAGATTTGCCTCGATGGTGTCAGCACCTTCGTCCTGGAGAGCGTAGGCCCGGATCTTGTTAATGATGCCGATGCCGCGGCCTTCCTGCTGCTGGTAGACGACAACGCCGAAACCGGCTTTTTCGATCGTTTGCATTGCGAGTTGGAGTTGATTGCCGCAGTCGCATTTCGCCGAATGAAAGACATCGCCGGTCAGGCACTGCGAATGGATACGAACCGGTACCGGTATATTCTGATCGAAGTCACCCTTGTAAACGCAGACGAATTCCTCGCTGCTGGTCAGGGAGCGATACCCCGCGATCCGAAACTCGCCGAAATCAGTGGGAAGCCGAGCGTCGGCAACTTTTTCAACGGTCAGCGATTTTGAAGTAAATGCTCCGGAAATCTCGTTTATTATCGTGTTTGTGATCATGTTTTATGTCGTTCAACAAAAAATGCGTCCTGGAGATCCTGAATTACAGATTACTATCCGAGATTCAACGACTAAGCTATTTCATAACGAAATGGGTTTCGAACGATTGCGTCAGTTGGATTCATTCGCACTGACAGGTACATTGGTTTGCAACAGAAAGGACCGCCGTGTCCAGCATCCAGTCGAAAGTTTACCTCTGACAAGACCGGCCTACGGCGTTAGTTAAAACATCGGTCAAAAAAAGGACCCCACAATTGGTGAAGTCCTCTTTCCAGCGTGTTAGTGATTCAGTCTTCGATCATTCGTCGTCCTCATGTGCCCTCACACGACCGGAGGCGACGGCTTCGTCGATGACCTTCTGGGCGAGATTGCCAGGCAGCGGGTCGTAATGCGAAAACTGCATGTGATAACTGCCGCGAGCCTGCGTTACGGAGTTAAGTTTTGACTGATAATCAAGCATTTCCGCAAGCGGAACCTTAGCTTTGATCACTTGCTGTTTGCCACGCATCTCCATACCGGCGACGCGTCCACGTCTCGAGTTGAGGTCACCCATGATATCACCGGAGACTTCCTGCGGGGTAAACACTTCGACGTCCATGATGGGCTCGAGCAGGGTTGGCTTGGCCTTATCGATAGCATTTCGAAACGCCTTTCTTCCGGCTGCACGGAACGAGTGTTCGTCCGAGTCAACCGCATGATAGCTACCGTCGATCAAGGTAACCTTAAAATCGACAAGCGGATATCCGGCAACGGCCCCGCCAGCAGCAGCTTCGATGATGCCTTTCTCGATCGCAGGGCGGAAATTCTGCGGCACAGAACCGCCGAAGATCTTATCGACCCACTCAAATCCGGCACCGCGATCAAGCGGTTCGAAAATGACCTTGCAATCGCCGAATTGGCCGCGTCCGCCTGACTGTTTCTTATGGCGGCCCTGGACCTCGACCTGCTGAGTGATGGTCTCCTTGTAAGGAACCTTGGGCGGATGCAGCGTTACCTCGACGTGATATCTCTGTTCGAGCTTTTTCACGACAGTCTCGATATGCAGTTGGCCCGAGCCTGACAAAATGAACTCTTTTGTCTGCGGGTCGCGGTCAAAATGGAGGCTCGGATCTTCTTCCAGTATCTTGTGCAGAGCCGTTGAGATCTTGTCTTCGTCCGCACGTGATTTTGGTTCGATCGCAAAGGCGATGGCTGCCTCGGGATATTCGACTGGAGGATATACGATCGGGTTTGCTTTGTCGCACAGCGTGTCGCCGGTCTGAGTGTCCTTTAGCTTGACGACGGCGATGATGTCCCCGGTCGCTGCTTCGTTGACCTTGTCGAGCGTTTTACCCGAGATAACGTGAAGAGCACCTAATCGCTCCACCGAGTCGTGCGTTGAATTGTAAACAGTGGCGTCGTTCGAGATCTTGCCGCTGACGACTTTCATCACGTTTATACGCCCCGCAAAAGGGTCGGCGATCGTACGGAAAACGTAAGCCGAAAACGGCTCGTCATTACTGTATTTGCGCGACACGCGGTCGCCCTTCATGTCGTAATCCGTGAATCCGTATTCTGCTTCGTGAGTGGCAGGATTGGGGGCGAATTCGACAATATGCTCTAGTAATATCTGAAGGCCGATCAAATTGGTCGCTGAAACGGCGTATACCGGGCAGAGTTTACTCTTTGCGATCGCCTTTGCGAGGTTGGGCACAATATCTTCTTCGGGCAACGTGCCATTTTCGAAATATTGCTCCATTAGGGCGTCGTCCGATTCGGCAACGATCTCGATCAATCGTTCACGAGTCGAATCAAGTAATGCCTTTTCTTCGCTCGGGATGGCGATGCCCTTAGCCTTGCCTTCCTCGTCGAACTCGTAAGCTTTTTGATGAACCACATCGATAATGCCGCGAAAATTCACCTGGCTTCCGATAGGTAACGTAAACGGCACGATCGAGCGTGCAAAGCTATCGGCGGCCGTCTCAAGTGCGTGGGCGAAGTCCGCGTTTTCCTTATCGAGTTTATTGATGACCATGAAACGCGGCAACATAAATTCGTTCGCGTAGTTCCATGTTTTTTCGGTTTGCACCTCGATGCCGTGAACGCCGTCAACGACGACTAAAGCACAATCAGCAACACGCAAGGCGGGACGAGCGTGCGAAACAAACGCAGCGTAGCCCGGTGTGTCGATCAGATTTATCTTGGTGTCCTGATATTCGGCGTGAGCAAAATTGTTGTTAAGCGATATTTTTCGTTCGATCGAATCTTCGTCGTAATCGGTGACGGTCGTTCCTTCGTCGACCTTTCCCCATCGACCCGGCGTACCCGCAACGTGGAGCAATGAACTGACAAGCTGGGTTTTACCCGCGTCGCCGTGTCCAATGACAGCCAGATTCCTGATGTTATCAGTAGTAAATGCTTTCATTTTCGGCAAGTTCTCCTTTTGGTGAAGTAAGTTTTAGATCCTGCGAATGACGAGTAACCTGGAAAACGATTCTTGATAGACGCATTCGCGTGCAAGCAGCCGAGGTATTGTCGAACTGTTGATTAAATCTAATGTAATCTTAACATCAACGGAAGGCAAGAACCGCATGTGCAGGAGTCCATAAGGTGACAAATGTAGGTGAGAACTAATGGTAATTTGATAGAATGGTGCCATAGTTTGAAAAAGTGGAGTTGATTTGTTGCTTGCCGGCAACTTAGCTTTCGAAGATTACCAACTGTACGGAGGTTGATCAGGCAATGGGGTTGCAATTAATTTGTCGACGATTCAAAGGAATGAGGTTTTCTCTTTTGATGCTTAGCCTATTTGGGCTGACGTTTGCCGTCCTCGGCCAGACGACGGGTGTGGATAGTGCTTTTGAATCGGCGCCATCGATACCGATTTCGTCGCCGAGCGGTATCCAGCAGATCGTGCAGCCCGACGGGAAGATCATTGTTTACGGGTCACAATTGATTTACGGTGGAGTGACAAAGGGCAGCGTTTTAAGGCTAAATTCGGACGGCAGTCTGGATAACTCGTTTTCCTATTGCGGTTGTGCCTTAACTACCATACAGAATATCCAGCTTACTTCGGACGGTAAATTTATCTTGGCTGGCAGTGATTTAACGAATGCCAAAATGGTCCGCCTTAATTCGGATGGAAGTGTCGATCCGGGCTTTTTAGTAACAAGTCCAGGACCGCCGCCGAGTTTCGGAGGTGCTGATTTTACCGTAAATGCAGTCCAGCCGGATGGCAAGGTAATAGCGACCCGCAGATATTCTTCGACCGGATTTGTGAACTTCGAACTTCTCCGTTTCAACGTCGACGGTTCGTCCGATTCCGGATTTACGCCGATCGGTGTCGCCGCCGGAAGTCCGATGTCAGCCACCGTACGAATTCAGTTGCTGTCGGACGGACGCTTTTACCTTGCAGTGACTGCTGGTGTAATGGGCCAGTTTGCCACCCTGACCCGCCGGAACTCGAACGGATCTATCGACTCAACCTGGGAAGCCCCAGCGTTTCAATCGAGTGGTTTCCCGACCTTGGTTTCAATCTCTGACCTTGCCCTTGCTACGGACGGGAACCTCTTAGTATCAGGACGATGGGACACGATAAATGGACTAGCACGGAGGTTCCTGGTCAAGCTACTTCCGGCCGGCAACGTTGACCTTACGTTCAACTCGCCGTCGGTGCTTTCGGGAAATAGCATCGATGTTCTTTCGAACGGTAAGATACTGTTTTCGGGCAATACGGACATTTCGACCATTAACAAGATCTTTCGTCTAAACAGCGATGGCAGTTCCGATTCGTCGTATTTAATGGATGCGTCGGTGCCGTCCGTTCAAAATAGTTTGGCCGTGGATGGCAGTGGTCGTGCCATTTTTTTGGCGACACCGATGTCTGGTACGCGCCTTGTTCGATTAAATGAGAATGGATCGCTAGATACTTTATTTAACCCGAATCTGTCGCTCTTTGGCACTGTCAACGCGTTGGCTAGGCAGCAGGATGGTAAGGTCCTGGTTGCCGGCGTGTTTACCCAAATGAACGGCATTCCCCGAAGTGGATTTGCTCGAGTCAATGGGGATGGCACGCTCGACGCCACATTCGACCCTGGCACCGGTTTTAATATTCCACCTGAAACAACTCTGCTTCAACCGGATGGCAAGATTCTGGCTGTTGGGCCGTTTACCTCGTATAACGGAACTCCCGTCTCAGGAATAGTCCGAATTAACTCTAATGGTGCTATCGATGGCGGATTTACCGCCACAACCAGTTCGAATCCCGTTACCGTTGCCTTGCAGTCCGACAACAAGATATTGATCGGCGGGTCATTTTCAACCGTTAACGGTACACCTCGAACCGGTGTTGCGAGACTGAACGCGGACGGGGCACTCGACAGTACATTCAATCCAACTTTCGGAAGCTATTCTGTAAGGAGCATCATTGTTCAAGGCGACGGCAGGATCCTGATCGGCGGTTCATTCACGGGCGTTAATGGTTTTAACCGATCTAATTTGGCTCGATTGATGAGCGACGGCAGTTTGGATCAGAGCTTCACGGCAACGGTCGCAACCGTGGGTCGAATATGGCCGCTACAGGACGGGAAGCTGGTATTAGGTTTGTCGACCTCCGCAAGTTCATTGACACGCCGAAATGCGGATGGGAGTGCCGACGCTACATTTGCGGCTCCGTCATTCAGCGCCAGCTCTTCGTCTGACACTTTTATACACTCAATACTGATCCAGCCGGACGGCAGTATGGTGGTCGGTGGCCGATTTGACACGGTCGGAACAGTCAACCGTGCAAACCTGACCCGACTAGCCGCAAGCGGTGCCCTGGACACCTTGTTTTTGCCAGCCGGAGCAAACTCGCGGGTTCGGTCCATCGTGGCCGATGTCGCGGGAAAGGTAATTATTGGGGGAGATTTCACCTCTGTTTCGAACGTGACAAAGGCGGGAATAGCAAAGCTGAATATTGCACCTTTCAGGGTCAAGACTCCGTTCGACTATGACGGCGACGGAAAGGGAGACGTCTCGGTATTCCGGGCTTCAGAAAACAAATGGTATATCTTGCGGAGTTCGGACTTCGGCGTTACTCAGCAAGTTTTCGCGATCACCGGTGATATTCCGGTCCCGGCCGATTATGATGGTGACGGAAAGACCGACATGGCGATCTTCCGTCCCGCAACAGGCGACTGGTGGTCACTAAGTTCGAGCACCGGTCAGCAGATTTTTGCCCATTGGGGAATGTCCGGTGATATTCCAAGGCCGTCTGATTTTGATGGCGACGGCAGAGCCGACTATGTGGTATTTCGACCTTCGACCTTAACCTGGTACCGAATCGGCAGTTCTAACGGTGTGTCATCAAACAAGGCATTTGGTGCGATCGGCGATAAGCCTGTGATCGGCGATTTTGACGGCGACGGTAAATCTGATGTCGCGATCTATCGTCCGTCCGACGGCAATTGGTGGTGGCAGAGCAGCATCGATAATATCCAGCGAGCGACACGATGGGGAATTTCTTCGGATATTCCGGCACCCGCAGACTTTGACGGTGATGGAAAGACGGACTTTGTCGTATATCGCCCGTCGACGGGTGTTTGGTATGTGATTAATAGCGGAAACGGATCATTTTTGATCCTACCGTTTGGTATCGCTGAGGATAAACCGGTGCCGGCGGATTATGACGGGGATGGAAAGGCTGATATCGCCGTTTACCGCCCGAGCGACGGCATATGGTACTTACTTCAGTCGACCGCGGGATTTACCGGATTCAGGTTTGGGATCAGCACCGACATACCGTCACAGAATGCGTTCGTACCTTGAACCGGTTTGGCTATGTTTTGACAAAGAGCGGGCATAACGTCGGCTCTCTGCCTTTTTCGACATTCCAATGACCGCAGCGATTTGTGTTATTATCAGCCTTTCCGTTTTCGTATATGAGTGAATTTGAAGACCGCCTAAGTAAGCTCGACATCGGGCTTTTCGATCAAATAACGAGTCAGTCTACCGATCATGACCGTGCTTCTCTGTTGGCCTGCGAGCTTGCTGTGCGTGAACTTGTTCCGGGTTACGCGTATCTGGAAATCGGGTCGTATCTCGGCGGAAGCATTCAACCTTATTTGTTGGACGACAAATGTCGCCGTATCTACTCGATCGACAAACGGCCGGAGTCGCAGCCGGACGCTCGTGGGTTTGACTGGGTCTATCAAAACAACTCGACCGCTAGAATGCTCGAGTTACTGAAAACTGTAAATCCCAATATCGAGAAGATAGTCACGATCGACGGTGACACCGCCACCATTAAAACAGCCGAAGTTGCAGATAGGGTGGATCTCTGTTTTATTGACGGCGAGCATACGGACGAAGCCGTTTTTCGCGATTTCAGATTTTGTCTCGGTGTGTTGGCTGAGAATGGTGCGATAATGTTTCATGATTCGCAGATCACGTACAATGGCATTGCGGCTTGTATTAACTACCTCAAAGAAAAGTCCACGAAGTTTCACGGCTACATATTGCCGAATCTTGTATTCGTGATCGAGATCGGCGATTTTCCTATTCATCGACATCCGGCGGTAATGGAACGTCTGATCGATAACCACAACAGTTACATCTATTCGCTCCAGGATGTTGATAAATACCGTCGATTTGCAACGCGTTTCCCGTTTGGGTTTTTGCGAAGAGCATTGATCAAGGTGCGGCGGACGAACGTAAGTCAATAGAACCGGGAAATGAATCGCTTGGGTTTAATTGGGGGCTGCTGAGAATTAGCGGTCCCTTTTTGTCGATTCCATGTTAAAATTCCGCCATAATCAGCGGGTCTAGGCAAAATTAGATGCCGGGAAACGTCATGTTCGTGGTTGAGCATCGAATTACGTGAATGATCTACCGGTGCCGTATCGAAATATTCTCAGCAAAGGGACGACAAATGATCAGAAAAACTCAGACGTTGCAAGCAGCATTATCTACAATAATAGTATTTGCGATCTTGTTCGCAACTTTACCGGTTTCCGGGCAGGATCTGGTGCCGGTCAGCGATATTACAGGCGGGTCGAGCGTTTTTGTGTTCAGAAACTCGGCCAAATCGACGAGAAAATTCTCGACCGCTTCCCGAGCCACGCGGACAAAGACTCAGCGACTGGAAACCGCTAAGAAGATCAAAAAGCAATATGACACGCTGGCTAAGATCCAGCCCCGGCGTGTGAAATCCACCGTCGTTGATCCGGACAACCTACCGCCGAGTGTTAGAACGATGCCGAAAAATCAGGCTTCGGTAATTTTTGCAGGCGTGGGCGAGTATTATATCGAGAACAACGATACCGAAAATGCGGTCAGTTTTTTCCGCGAATCGGTCTCTCTGGATCAAAAGAACAAGAAGGCCGTTGACGGGCTGAGTGACGCACTAGCCGCAAAGGGAAACGAACTTCTGCTTGCGGACAAAGCAACCACGGCGAGGGCGTTTTTTCTCGAATCTTTGAAAAACAACCCGAAGAATGCAGCTGCTTATTTCGGTCTCGGTGAGGTCTATTCGGATCTCGATCAGGCTGACCAGGCAGTAACGAATTATGAAAAGGCACTAGAAAACGATCCGGCTCTTACCGAGATCTACCTACCTCTCGGTATTTTGTATTTCCAGAAGGGGGAAATTGCAAAGGCGGATGACCTATTGACCAAGGCGCTGGCGAAATCCTCAGAATCCGCAGAAGCCCAGGTCTTTTTAGGTGTGATCCGTTCATCTCAGAACCGGAATGCTGAAGCTCTCGCTGCCTTTCAAAAAGCGAAACAATTGGATCCAAGCTATCCTGAGGCCTTTTATCAAAGTGGCGAGTCACTTGTACGGATCGGAAAGTTTGCCGAGGCGATCCCGGATTATCAAAAGGCAGTTAGCTTAAGATCGAATTATTTCGAGGCATGGCGTGGGTTGGGCCTTGCGTTCTTCGAGGCTGAGAAGTATTCCGATTCGATCGCGGCCTACAAACAGGCTCTAAGGTATAAGAACGACAGTGCGGAGGTAAATGCCGCCCTGGGAGATGCCAACCGAATGGCAGGGAATTTTAACGATGCCAAAAGCAACTACGATCTGGCAATTCTCTTTATGACCAGGAGCAAGGACTTTTCGAAAGAGGAGTTGGCCGACATCTACAGCAAGATCGGCTACGTAATCGGCCGGCAGTGCGAGATCAACCAGCGGACATTTGTTGCATGCCAATGGCCGGCGGCGATCACGGCACTTGAAAAGGCGGTAGAGCTTGGCGGTGGAAACTCGGCAGACTTTGCCAATCTCGGTTGGGCATATTACAACGCGGCTCGAATCGACCAATATGAAAAGCGTGAGGCGGACCGAACAATAAAACTCGAAGCCGCAAGGACCAATCTTCAAAAGGCTGTGGCCTCTAATCCCGCTTACGTCGAAGGGCCGCTTCTAAATCTTGGTATGACCCTAACTGACCTTGGCGATTACAACGGAGCAGTCGACGCGCTCTCCAGAGTGGTGAAAAAGGAACCAAAATGGGTTTTTGCACTGAATGAACTAGGGATCGCATATCGCAAATTGAATAAGTTCAAGGAAGCGATCGAGCAGTTCAAGAAGGCAATTGATCGTGAACCCAAATTTGCGAGTGCGATCTATAACCTTGGCGAGGCAGAGTTTAGGAACGGCAACCTG
This sequence comes from Pyrinomonadaceae bacterium, assembly GCA_017983495.1. Taxonomy (GTDB): domain Bacteria; phylum Acidobacteriota; class Blastocatellia; order Pyrinomonadales; family Pyrinomonadaceae; genus OLB17. The sequence continues at coordinate 225,923 of JAGOBH010000006.1, forward strand.
GGAAACACCAAACAGGCATACCAAAAGCTTAAAGCTCTTGGGAGAAATGACTATGCCACGCAGCTGGAGCTAATCACGATGGGAGCGGTCAAGAAATAGCTCGCCGTGGATGAACCGCTCGAAATACAAGAAGACGTCGACCTTGCCCCTTTAACGACTTTCAAGGTCGGAGGCAAGGCTCGATTCTTTACGGAAGTTGTCGAAAAAGGCCAGGCAATCGCGGCGTTAAAGTTTGCCCACGATCGTTCGGTACCTGTCTTCGTCCTCGGCGGCGGTAGCAATGTTTTGATCGCTGACAGAGGATTCGATGGACTTGTAATAAAGATCGCGATCCCAGGGATCGAACGGACCGACCATCCCGACGGTACGGTCAACCTGTCTGTTGGGGCAGGAGAGGACTGGGATCGACTTGTAAAATACTGCGTAGATCATGGTTTGGCAGGTATTGAATGTCTCAGCGGGATTCCGGGTTCTGTAGGGGGAACTCCAGTTCAAAATGTTGGTGCTTACGGTCAGGAAGTCTCCGAATCGATCGTCTCAGTGAGTTGTCTAGACCGACAAACATATGAAGTAAGAATCCTTGAAAATGCGGAATGCGGGTTTGCTTACCGAACGAGTATTTTTAATACGACGGCAAAAGATCAGTTTGTAGTGCTAGCGGTGAATTTTAGACTCGCTCCGGGAGGTGCGGCCAAGGTTGAATATAAGGAATTGCTTGAGCGGTTTGGCAATTTGGAGCCTTCGCTTTCGGATGTGCGTGCCGAAGTACTGAAAATACGCAGGTCCAAGTCGATGGTCGTCGACGAAGATGATCCGAATTCGCGAGGTGCCGGTTCGTTTTTTAAGAATCCGATCGTTTCGTTAGCGGAATATCAACGTTTGGAGTCTAGGTTTGGTAACGTGCCGAGTTTTCCCGTCGCCACGAACAATGTGAAGATTCCTGCGGCCTGGTTGATCGAGAATGCGGGCATTAAAAAAGGATTTGTATTTAGGCAGGCCGGTGTTTCGGCAAATCATACTCTGGCTATCGTCAACCGGGGTCACGCCACCGCACGCGACGTGTTAGATCTGAAAATGCTCATTCAAGAGGCCGTGAGTGATAAATACGGCATCGAATTGCAGCCGGAGCCACTGTTTATTGGATTCCCTTGATCGGCAAAAAACTGAATCGCTCCTCGTCACCATGTTGTATAATCCTGTTTAACTTTGAGGTGAAGTATGTCCCAAAAGAGCGTTATCTCCAGATACTTTGTGGCAATTATATTGATGGCGTCTATGACGGCTCAATTTCTTGTCGTTCGTGGCCAGGATCTTGCCCCTTCCGAGAGCCTTGCCGGCGGAAGTGCATTTGTCTTTCGAAACGGCAGTAAGAAGCCGCAGGCAAGATTTGCTTCGGCTTATGCATTTCTTGGCGAGGCGGCCGGCGGCGGAGCGAAAGCTCAACGTACCAGTGCCCAAATTGCGGCGGCGGCAAAGAAACGCCGACTCGCGGCGATCGCTGCGCGCAAAAAGGCGGCGGTCGCAGCCGCAAATAAGAAGATCGCTCTTTCGAACACACTCACCGCTAAAGCGGAGGCTAATCTCGATGCCGATCAAACTGACTTGGCGATTACCAACTTTCGGGCTGCGATCGTTCAAAACCCAAAGAACTCCAGGGCGGCAAACGGATTAAGCGACGCACTTACCGCTAAGGGGATCGAAGTTGCGGGATCTACGAATAACGAAGGAGCCATCGTTTACTTTGATGAAGCGATAAAGCTCGATAAGCAAAATGACGTCGCATTCGCAAAACTGGGAGCGATCTACGATAGTAAGAAGCAGCCCGACAAGGCAATCGCAAATTACGAGAAGGCAATTGCGATCAACCCCGAACTCTCCACGCTGCAGGCTACGCTTGGACTCGTGTACATCGATGCAGGGGAAATAGCGAAAGCTGAAGCCTGCCTTAACAAAGCAACAGCCGCCGGGGCTGACACGATCGATACGCGTTATCTCCGTGGGCTGGTTTTGTTCAAGCAGAATAATAACGTCGAGGCTATCGCTGCTTTTGATCGGGTGATCGAACTTGACGGCCGCAACGTAATGGCAAATTTCTATCGCGGCCAAGCGATCAGCCGAATGGAGCGAAATGATGCCGCTGTCGCTGCGTTTAAGAAAACTCTTGAGATCGAGCCCGGGTTCGCTCCGGCTTCATTCGAGCTGGGGGTTACTTATTACAATATGGGCGACTATAACGGTGCTGTAGCGGCATATCAGCAGACCATCAAGAATGATCCGTCGAATGCACAGGCTCATGCTAATTTGGCCAGTACTTACCGCCAATTGGAACGATATGAAGAAGCAAACGCCGAATACAAGATCGCATCTGAAACAATAAAGACGCCTGAACTCTACAGTGAATGGGGCTATTGTCTTGGAAAAGCCAAAGAGTGGGACAAATCGGTTGCCCGGTTGCAGACGGCTCGGGAGATGAGCCCTACCGCCGTCGATGATTCAAATATGGGTTGGGCGTACTACAATTCTGGCAATGCTAAGGCCGAGGCCAAGGACACGGCTGGTGCGAAGGCTGACTACGAGATGGGCAAATCGTACTTACAAAAGGCGGTCGAGCGGGATCCGAAGCTTGACGCTGCGTACCTGAATCTGGGATCGACCTACAATGGGCTTGGAGATTATGCCGCTGCAGTAAATTCGCTAAAGGTAGCTGTTGGTCTTCGTCAGAACTGGGTGATCGCTATCAATCAATTGGGAATGGGATACCGCGGGTTGAACGACCTGAATAATGCCGTGGCTACATTCAAGCGAGCAGTTGATATCGATGGAAGCAATCGATACGGCCTCTTTAATCTTGGCGAAGCTTATAATGCGAGCGGAAACAAAAAAGAGGCAAAGAAGATCAATGATAAATTAAAGAAGATCGATCCGGCACTGGCGACGACGCTCGACGGCATCTTTTCAGGCAAAGTAGTCGTGGATGCGGCCAAACAAAAGGTGATAAATAAGATCCCGAAGGTGCCTCGTATCCCCTATTAAGCGGCAAGCAGCGTGAATCGAAAAAGTGCGGTTATATCGACCGCACTTTTTTTGTATAATCAAAAGTTTAGAAATGCCTAGACGCGACGATATCCACAAGATCTTGATCATCGGTTCGGGGCCAATCGTTATTGGCCAAGCCTGCGAATTCGATTATTCCGGTACCCAGGCCTGCAGAGCTTTGAAACAAGAGGGCTATGAGGTCGTGCTGGTCAATTCCAATCCGGCGACGATCATGACCGACCCTGAGATCGCGGATCACACCTACATTGAGCCACTCACGCTGGAAACAGCAACGGCGATCATCGAGAAAGAGCGTCCCGACGCACTTCTGCCAACGGTCGGTGGCCAGACCGGACTCAATTTATCGGTCGAACTCTACGAAGCAGGAGTGCTTGAGAAGTTTGGAGTCAAGCTGATCGGGGCAAACATCAACGCCATCAAAGTCGGTGAGGATCGCGAGTTATTTCGCGAGGCAATGGACGAGATCGGCATCCAGAGTGCAAAAGGTGGGTTTGCACACACCTGGGAAGAGGCAAGCAAAATCGTTGACGAGATCGGCTATCCCGCGATCATACGTCCCAGTTTCACCCTCGGCGGAACCGGGGGGGGCACGGCATATAACCCGGCCGAATTCGAAGAGATCGCGAAAGGCGGACTTGCTGCGTCACCGAACTCGCAGATCCTCGTTGAAGAGTCGATACTCGGTTGGAAAGAATATGAACTTGAGGTCATGCGTGACCTGAATGACAATGTCGTAATAATTTGTTCGATCGAGAATTTTGACCCAATGGGCGTGCATACCGGCGATTCGATCACGGTTGCTCCGGCCCAGACCCTTACCGACAGGGAATATCAGACGCTTCGTGACATGTCCAAGGCGTGTATCCGGAGAGTTGGCGTGGAAACAGGCGGTTCTAACATCCAGTTCGCTGTGAATCCGGAGAACGGTGACATTCGCATTATCGAGATGAACCCGCGGGTCTCGCGATCGTCGGCTCTTGCCTCCAAGGCAACGGGGTTTCCGATCGCTAAGATAGCAGCGAAACTCGCCGTTGGTTATACGCTCGACGAGATCCCAAACGACATCACTAAAATGACCCCGGCGTCTTTTGAACCGACGATCGATTACGTCGTCACGAAAATACCGAAATGGGCGTTCGAGAAATTTCCCGGAGCCGAAGACGTTCTTGGAACACAGATGAAATCTGTGGGTGAAGTAATGGCGATCGGCCGTACTTTTAAGGAATCTTTGTTTAAGGGATTACGCTCATTAGAAGCGGTTAAACCATTGCGTCTAAAAGACGTGCCTGATGCCGAGTTGCAGCGGAAACTCGCTCGTCCCAACTCCCAGCGATTTTCCTATATCACGTACGCTCTGCAGATTGGATACTCCATTGAGGAGATCTATCGACTGACGAAGATCGATCGGTGGTTCCTGGATCAGTTAAAGCAAGTGATGGACCTGCAGACAGAGATCGAAGGTAAGGGTTTCGATCTAATATCAAACGAAACGCTTCGGACGGCTAAGGAATTTGGCCTTTCGGACCGCAGACTGCACTCCCTGACCGGCATTCTTGAAAATGAGATACGTGAATACAGGAAAGACCAAGGTATTACCCCGGTGTACAAAAGGGTTGACACTTGCGGAGCCGAGTTCGAATCATTCACGCCTTATCTCTATTCAACGTATGAAGAAGAATGTGAGGCGGAGCCTTCTAAGCGTAAGAAGATAATGATCTTAGGCTCGGGGCCAAATCGAATCGGACAAGGCATTGAATTCGATTATTGCTGCTGTCATGCAAGTTTTGCTCTACGTGATGCGGACTTTGAAACGATAATGGTGAATTGTAATCCAGAGACCGTATCGACTGATTACGACACCTCGGACCGCCTGTACTTTGAGCCCCTGACCTTCGAAGATGTAATGAACATTGTCGATGTCGAAAAGCCCGATGGCGTGATCGTGCAGTTTGGGGGACAGACACCTTTGAATCTTGCCGATCGATTGCATGATGCGGGCGTTCCAATAATCGGCACGTCGCCCGATTCGATAGACCTTGCGGAAGACCGCAAACGTTTTGGGGAGCTACTTGCTGAACTGAACATCCCGTGCCCCGATAATTCGAGTGTCACCTCAGCTGAACAGGCCAAAGTTGTTGCAAATAATATAGGTTACCCGATCGTTGTGCGACCTAGCTTTGTGCTGGGTGGACGTGCAATGGCAATCGTGTATGACGACGAATCTTTAGATGATTACATGCGGTCCGCGGTAGACGCTTCGCCTGAGAAGCCTATCCTTATCGACAAGTTTCTAGAGCGTGCCTCGGAAATAGACGTGGATGCACTGGCGGATGAGGACACCGTGGTGATCGCGGGGATACAGGGACATATCGAAGAAGCCGGGATTCACTCCGGCGATTCGTCGAGTGTGCTTCCCGCCCAAAAGATCGCTCCCGAACACCTCGAGACTATCCAGCATTACACCCGATTGCTTGCACAGGCTTTAAGGGTGAAGGGATTGATGAATATTCAGTTCGCTATCAAAGATGACAGGGTTTACGTACTTGAGGTAAATCCTCGTGCGTCGAGAACGGTGCCTTTCGTAGCCAAAGCGACTGGTGTTCCGATCGCTAAGATCGCATCGCTCGTCATGGCCGGTCACAAGCCTCTGGCTGATTTCCGATTACCCGAAGTTTTGCCGGTTCCAAAGATCTTTGTTAAATCGCCTGTTTTCCCGTTCAAGAAATTCGCAGGTGTCGATCCCATACTTGGCCCTGAAATGCACTCAACCGGAGAGGTCATGGGAGTTGGGAATACGTTTGGTGAGGCGTACGGTAAAGCGATGGAAGGTGCCGGTCTGCGACTGCCCTTGAGTGGAAAGGCATTTATTTCAGTTAACCAGGATGATAAGGGCCAGGCTGTAGTGCTTGCACGGCGGCTAAGTAAACTCGGCTTTAAGCTTGTCGCCACTTATGGAACAGCGATCCGCCTCAGAGAGGTGGGTCTGGTCTGCGAATCGGTTTTCAAGGTGAACGAGGGCCGCCCAAACATCGCTGACTTGATCAAGCAGGGAGAGATTGCGCTGATCATCAACACGCCCCTGGGTAAGACTTCGCATTTTGACGAAAAGGCGATCCGCAAGGCGGCGCTGCAATTCAACGTCCCGTGTGTAACCACGATTACTGGAGCTGAGGCTTTGGTGGAAGCGATCAGTACAAAGATGTCAGAGGCCCGTGTTTCTGTTCGAAGTTTGCAGGAGATCCATCGTGTTGGCGAAGCAGCTACATCGTAATGGCCTATTTTGTGCGAGGTACTATTGATTCCCAAATCTTGACCTATTCAGCACTTTACAATAAGTTAAAGTAAAGCTTTCTAAAATTTAGCAGCAATAAATCTAACAATGAGTGAAACGCATGATCGCGAGATCATTGGTGGGCATCTACTTGTCATCGGCGGGGCAGAGGACAAATACAACGAACGCCGCATTTTGAAGAAGTTTCTTGAGCTGGCAGGCGGCGAAAAGGCTGAGATATTAATCGTGCCGGTAGCATCTGATTTTCCCGAATTTGCCGCAGATGTCTATACCCAAGCCTTTAGAAACATCGGCGTGGCAAATCCACGAGTTTTACGGGCTACTTCTCGGCAGGACGTTGCACACGCCGATGTAGATAAGCTCCTGGATGGCGTGACTGGGGTATTTATGACCGGTGGCGATCAGATGCGACTTGTGTCGCTTCTGGGGGGAACCAAGCTCGCTGAGCGGATGCGTAAGATGGTTCGCGACACCAATGTTGTGATGGCGGGCACCAGTGCCGGAGCTGCAGCAATGAGCACTTCAATGATCGTACGCGGCGACGCGAGTTCACACCCCCACAAAAATGCGGTCAAGCTAAGTCCGGGACTTGGGTTTCTCAAGAACATCATTATCGATCAGCATTTTTCTGAGCGGGGGCGTATCAGCCGATTGATAACCGCAGTTTCCTATAACCCATACAATCTTGGTATCGGTATCGATGAAAACACTGCGATCATTTTGGATGGTAAAGGAGTACTTGAGGTTTTCGGCCAGGGGTCGACGACTATTGTCGATGGCTCAGAGATAACTTTTAATGAGATTGCGGAAGTTGCTGATAATGAAGCATTTAGTATTTGCGGCGTTCAGTTTCATGTTTTACGTGATGGTTTGGTCTATAACTATCTCGACAGGCATCCGATACAACCAACCAATGAGTTTTTGCTACCCGACCTTGGCTAGCAATTGATGAGCAATTCATAACCTGCTTCAAACAGAACTGACATCATCCATATGGAAATTTTAGAGATACGTACACTTCGAGGGCCCAATTACTGGAGCGGATATTGGAAAAAGCTGATCATAATGCGGCTAGATATCGGCGACTATGAGGATAAGCCGACTAACAAGATCAAGGGATTTTACGAGAGGCTGATCGATGTGATGCCATCCCTGATCACTCACGGTTGCAGTTATGGGGAAGAAGGCGGCTTCCTTAAGCGAGTCGAGGAGGGAACTTGGGCTGGGCACGCGATCGAGCATATCGCCCTCGAACTGCAGACACTGGCGGGGATGGAAACCGGTTATGGCCGAACGCGTGAGACTGGTGAGAAGGGCATCTACAACGTAGTTTACAGCTATCTTGAAGAAGAGGTTGGACGATTCGCTGGACGGACGGCGGTTCGCTTGTGGCTTGATCTGGCCGAAGGCAGGTCCATCGAAGAGATCAGGGTGGGGATCGCGAACGACATTCAGGAAATGCGCGAGGTTCGCGAAGATGTTCGCTTTGGGCCATCCACCGGTTCGCTCGTTGATGAGGCGATACATCGAGATATTCCATATATCCGGCTGAACGATCAATCACTTGTTCAACTTGGCTATGGTGTCTATCAAAAGCGGATACAGGCTACAACCACCGTCAACACGAACATGATCTCCGTTGACATCGCCGGTAATAAGCACGCGACCAAAAAACTCCTTGGTGACATGGGCGTACCGGTGCCGAGAGGATTTCGTATCCGTGACATCGAAGAACTTGAAGATACGCTTGATAGCGTCGGCTTTCCGGTGGTTATCAAACCCCTTGATGGCAACCATGGAAACGGCGCTACGGTAGGTATCAAGACGCTTGAAGATGCCAAGATCGCATGGGAGAAGGCAAAGGAGTATTCCCGGTACATTATTGTTGAAAAGCAATTGATCGGCGAGGATTTCAGAGCTCTGGTTGTGAATAACCGCCTGATAGCTGTAGCCGAGCGTGTTCCGGCACATGTGGTCGGCGACGGAAAAAACTCTATCCAAAAGCTGATAGACAAGACAAACGAAGATCCGCGTCGTGGATACGGCCACGAAAATGTACTAACACAAATAGACATTGATAATCAGACGCTTCGATGCATCAGAAAGGCCGGTTATGAACTGGAAAGCGTTCTGAAAAAGGGTGAGCGGCTCGACCTCAAGACTACTGCGAACATTTCGACAGGTGGTACCGCGATCGATCGTACCGACGAGGTTCATCCCGAGAACGTATTTTTATTTGAACGAATTGCGAAGATAATTGGGCTGGATGTTGCCGGCGTTGACGTTATCGCTCCGAATGTGAGCGAGCCGTTGAGTGAAAACGGTGGTGGTATTATTGAAGTAAATGCCGCACCCGGCTTCAGGATGCATCTTTCTCCGAGTGAGGGAATTGGTCGCAATGTGGCTGAGCATGTAATCGATATGCTTTTCCCGCCGGGAACTCCATCGCGAATTCCGATCATTTCGATAACCGGGACGAACGGTAAAACGACCACTACGCGTCTTATTGCTCACATTCTCAAAAACAGCGGCCGGACGGTTGGATTTACAACGACGGATGGAACATACATCGGCAACCAACAGATCACAGCCGGTGACAATACCGGCCCTGTTTCTGCACAACTTGTGCTTAAAGATCCGACGGTAGATGTTGCCGTGCTCGAAACGGCTCGTGGCGGCATTATTCGCTCGGGCCTGGGCTTTGATAACTGTGATATCGGCGTAGTGATGAATGTTGCTGCCGATCACTTGGGACTAAAAGACGTAAACACGCTCGAAGATCTCGCACGTGTGAAATCCGTTGTTCCGCGTTCGGTATCAAAGAAGGGGTACGCAGTTCTGAATGCCGAAGACCCTTTAGTTTACAAAATGAAAGAGCTTGTCGACGGGAAGGTCGTTTGTTTCTCCATGGACGAAAACAATCCGACCATTAAACGCCGAGCCGAGCGTGGCCGCGTTTCGTGCGTTTACGAAAATGGCTATATAACGATACTTAAAGGTAAGTGGAAAGTACGTATCGAGAAAGCGACAAATGTTCCTTTGACCTACGGAGGGCGTGCAGAATTCATGATCCAGAATGTGCTGGCCGCTACACTAGCGTGTTTTGTTCACGGGGTTTCGTTAGAGGATCTAAGAACAGGGTTGACGACCTTTAATGCGGGAACCGCTCAAACCCCAGGACGACTCAATTTTGTCGAGGTTGGTGACGTTACAGTGCTGATGGATTACGCTCATAACCCTGCAGGCCTCAGAGGTTTAGCGAGCTTTATCTCGAAACTGCCTAACAAATACCGAACGTGTGTTATCAACGGTACCGGCGACCGGCGAGATGATGATATTCGCGAATTTGGCATGATCGCAGCCGATACATTCGATCGGATCGTTATTCGTCGCGGCAATTATCTCCGCGGGCGTGAACCGGAGGATCTATATCGCCTACTGCAAGAGGGAATGGCTAAGAGCAAAAATTCCCCGACGATCCGGGTTATTCCCGAAGGCCGGGACGCGATCCATCATGCGATCAAATACGGCCGGAAACATGAACTTGTCGTAACGCTTGCCGATCGCGTACCTGACGATATCAAATATGTTCAGGAATACCGCGATCTTGTGAATGCGAAAAGGGACGGAGCGCAATAGGCAACCAATCACCTATAGATATCCACTTGGGCGTTTTCGTCGGAAGTGATCGTTGCCCGATACATTCCCTCAGAATTGAACGGAGTCGCGACGTTTCCTGAGGCATCAACTGCGATCATGCCGCCTTCGCCTTGTATCTTGGCGAACTGTGTAATGATCGCACTTGACGCTTCGCTTAGACTTAGTCCTTGATATTTCATTCGAGCCGCGACGTCATAAGCTGCGACGCCACGCATAAAATACTCCCCGTGACCAGTACACGACACTGCGCATAATTTGTCTGCATAAGTTCCGGCACCGATAATTGCGGTGTCCCCAACCCTGCCAAATTTCTTGTTGGTCATGCCGCCGGTCGATGTTGCCGCGGCAAGCCGACCACTAGTATCGCAAGCAACGGCTCCGACCGTACCTATTGGTTTCAATGGCCCAGTCGATCCGGTGTCAGTGAGAGCATGATCCAATTGTACGCGTCCAGAGACAATCGCTTCCTGTAGCTGAAGCCAGCGATGTTCGGTAAAAAAGTACTCGTCGGGTGCCGTCCCGACCCCCATCTGCTCAGCAAACTGGTTGGCACCATCACCTGCCAAAAGGACATGCTCCGTGTGTTCCATCACAAGCCTCGCCAGACGAACAGGATTCTTGATGTTCCTTATGAAAGCGACCGAGCCGGCACGAAAGGCTGCACCGTCCATGATCGAAGCATCCATCTCCTGTTCACCATCGTGAGTGAACACAGATCCGCGCCCGGCGTTAAAAAGCGGGAAATCCTCTAGCGAGCACACTGCCGCTTCCACAGCGTCGAGCGAACTACCGCCGTTTGTAAGGATGTCCCAGCCTGTTCTCAGTGCTGTCTCCAGACCGCTCCGATATTCAACCTCAAGAGCCGGCGTCATTTGCGATCTAAAGATCGTCCCGGCTCCGCCGTGTATTGCAAGTGCCAACTTTCCCATAATAAATCCCCCTCGAAATGAGCGAAAAGACAAGAAACTCTATTTTATTCCTTTTTTCGACCTTTAGCGTGTTTCGCAAGCAGAATATTAGAGTTTCGAATTTCGAAGCCTAAGGGCATTAGAGATGACCGACACCGAACTGAATGTCATTGCGGCGCTCGCGATCATCGGCGAAAGTAGAATGCCGAAAATTGGAAAAAGAACACCGGCGGCAATTGGAACGCCAATGATGTTATATGCGAATGCAAAGAAGAGATTCTGGCGAATATTGTTCATTGTCGATTTACTTAGTCTACTGGCTCGCAAAATGCCTTCGAGATCAGGCTTGAGCAATGTAATGTCAGCAGATTCGATCGCGACGTCGGTTCCGCTGGCGAATGCGATCCCGACATCGGCCTGAGCGAGTGCGGGAGCGTCATTGACGCCGTCGCCAGCCATCGCGACTATTTTGCCTTGCGATTGCAACTCTTTGACAGTTGCGGCCTTGTCTGCTGGCATCACCTCGGCGAACACCTTGTCGATGCCGAGCTCTTTTGCAACTGCATCCGCAGTTATTCGATTGTCGCCCGTCATCATAATTACCTCGATGTTCTCGCGGTGGAGTCGTTCGACCGCCTTTTTAGCCGAGGGTTTGATCGCATCGGCAACACCTATCAAGCCGGCTAGCTCGCCGTCTACGGACATAAACATCACCGTCTGACCGTCAGCGCGGAGTTGGTCCGACTGGCCAGCGAGTACCTTGGTATCGCCGCTCCTTCCGATCTCTGTCAATCTGCCATCAATCCGGCCTCTCACTCCGACGCCCGTTATTGATTCGAAATCCGAAACTGCCGCCAGTTCCACGCTGCGCACTTCAGCTTCCGCGATGATCGCGGTGGCCAGAGGGTGTTCGCTTAATTTTTCGAGACTTGCCGAAAGCCTGAGAATCTCGTTCTCGTCGAAACCGTTTAATGCAATTATCTTTCTCACTTTCGGTTTACCCTCGGTCAATGTACCGGTTTTGTCGATAACGATCGAAGTAACCTTTTCGAGAGTCTCAAGAGCTTCTGCTTTCTTGATCAGAACACCGTTTTTTGCTCCGTGACCGGTGCCGACCATGATCGACATCGGTGTCGCCAGGCCCAGTGCACACGGGCAGGCGATGATAAGGACAGAAACGGCGGCAACAATGGCGTAGGTGAGGCTGCCGAGTGCGAACCAGACTCCGAATGCGATGATCGCCACAACCAAAACAGCAGGGACAAAATAAGCCGAGACGACATCTGCAAGGCGTTGGATCGGGGCTCGGCTGCGTTGGGCTTCGCCGACCATCCGGACGATCTGGGCGAGCAGTGTATCCTTGCCGACCTTTTCGGCACGCATCAGGAATGTTCGACTGCCGTTAATGGTGCCGCCGATGACCTTGGCTCCAGTCGATTTCTCGACCGGCATTGATTCGCCGGTTACCATTGATTCGTCAATCGCGGTTTCGCCCTCGACGATCTCACCGTCAGTCGGCACCTTTTCATTCGCCTTCACTCGAAGGGTTTGCCCCGCGAGCACGTGACGCAGATCGATCGATTCCTCAGTGCCGTCTTCGTGAACTACCGTCGCATTCTCAGGTGCAAGGCGGAGCAGCTCTTTTATTGCTGATGACGTTTGCGAACGAGCTTTTAATTCCAGGACCTGCCCGAGCAGAACAAGGGTAGTTATAACCGCGGCTGATTCAAAATATCCCGGGACGAGTCCGGAATGAGCGTCCCGCATTGCCTCCGGGAATAGATCCGAAACGAAAAGTGCCGCCAAGCTTAATAAATATGCCGCTCCGGTGCCGATCGCGATCAGCGTGAACATATTAGGGCTCACGTTTTTGATCGACTGAACCGCTCGTTGAAAAAATGGAAAACCACCCCACAAAACGACTGGTGTCGCGAGTACGAACTGGATCCACAGTGAAATAGTTGAAGCTCTACCATGTGGCCATCCCGAGAAAAGGGCATTAAAGTCGATTAACATCTCCGACATTGCCAGAATGAAGATCGGGAACGTCAAGATGGCGGAAATGCAAAACCTCCGTTTCATGTCGATGTATTCCGGATCTGGAGAGTCGTCGAGCGATATTTCCTTCGGCTCCAATGCCATCCCGCATTTCGGACAGCTACCCGGGCCGATCTGGATGATCTCCGGGTGCATCGGACATGTGTATTCGACGTCTAGCGGTTGATCGTCCGAAAGCTGTTTATTCAGGTACTTTTCCGGATCAGCCTTGAATTTGTCCACGCAACTCATGGAACAAAAATAGTACGTTTCGCCATGATGGGAGTGATTTCCGGCGGCCGATCCCGGGGACACGGTCATGCCACAGACCGGGTCGACTACATCGTAAGAATGATCTGTTACTGAATCGTGTACATGAGCGGGTTCAGTTGAATGTTCATTCTGATCCTCGAACTTCTTTAGGCAAGATTTGCTGCAGAAATAAAAGATCTCTCCATTCATTTCATAACTTCCGGCCGCCGTTTCAGGTGAGACCAGCATTTTGCAGATAGGATCAATGTGTGTTCCGGCCTTATCGATCCGCATTTCATCCCCGGGCGGCTTTCGCCGGCCTAGTTGGACGATCCCGGATGAAGCGAATTCGCCGGGCTTATTTCTGCCGAACTGCTCTTTACAGCCATTGCAGCAGAAATAGATCGTCTGGCCTTTGTGTTCAAGTGTCGCGGCGGCCGTTTCCGGGCTAACCTTCATGCCGCAAACAGGGTCGATATATTCGTTTTGCATACTTAATTCTGCCTCCGAAATGATTCTACAACCTGTGAGCAGGTGTCAGGTCAAGTGCTAACTTCGTTGTCTGAAAAGGACTCGATCAAATGACATACGGAGTGTCCGTCCGGATCTGAGTTCGTCATTGAGCTCCACATTTCAACTGCCGACTCCAAGCGGGACTGCAACCGCTTAAGTTCTCGAATTTTCTCTTTGTTTTCCTTGATCCGGATCTCGACGATGTCCCGGACCATTGGACACGGCGAGTCGCCGCTTGCTGAATGACCAAGTATTGCCTCGATCTCGGCAAGTGTGAATCCAAGATTCTTCGCCGATGTTATGAAATTAAGCCGCTCCTTGTCGGATTGCTTGTAGATCTTGTAGCCGTTACGCAGGTCGCGTGACGGTTTAAGCAGGCCAATACGCGTATAGTATCGTACTGTGAAAATCGGAACCCTAGCTCGTTTCGCGAGGACTGCAGCAGTTAACATGGCGTCGTCACTCCCAACTAAAATAATAGGAAGTAGTTATTAACGCTCATTCTAACATTTGTTTGTCGACGTTCAGGAATATTGACCTAATTCCGCGTTTGTTTATTAGTAGAGTGGGTTGTAGTTTGCCCATTGCTCCTATGAGAAGTCTTCAGTTCTCATAGCAACCTTATCCGAAAAGGCAATCGCCCCTTGGGCGAGCGCAAAACCGAGAGCCTTCGTAAGAGGGAACGTCTGGTTACCGAAGTGAGGAATTAATGAAGAGAACTGCTCTCCTGACCCTGGGTCTAATTGCCGTATTTGCTACTGCAGTGTCGGCACAGAATACATCGTTTCAGAATCAGACTGCTTTGACGGTGGCCGGCCGCGGCAACGCTGTGGAAAGTCCGCGAATAGTTAAGGACATGGCCGCGGAGGTCAAGGCGTCGGTCTTTGTCAATACTTCGGCTGTCGAGCGGTCCGCTTTCGAATTACTCAACAGGAAGCGGGAAGAAAACGGTCTGAAGAGGCTCGTATGGAATGATGATGTGGCTGAGGTGGCCCGACAGCATTCGCAGAGCATGGCAGAGTTCAAATACTTCAGCCATCGTGGATTAGATGATTCGATGGTTAGCGACCGGGCCGATCGGTCCGGAACTTTGAAATGGAAATCTATCGGGGAAAATATTGCTTTCAATCGCGGGTATAAAGATCCAACTGAGGTCGCAGTGCGTCTGTGGCTCGAGTCACCATCGCACCGTCGCAACTTGCTTAATAGTGAATGGCGAGAATCCGCAGTCGGAATAGCCGTTGCTGAAGACGGTTCTTATTATTTCACTCAGGTGTTTTTACTCAGAAAGTAATATACGCCCAGAGAGAGTAGGGCGGAAGGATTCCGGATTCCCGACGATAGGGAATTCGGAATTTCTATTTTATTCTCTAGGAATGGATTCCGATTTCTCATTGCCGTCGTTTGCAAAGATCAATTTGCTATTGCGCATATTGGGAAAGCGGCCTGACGGTTTTCATGAACTATTTACCGTCTTTCAAAGTGTCTCGCTACATGACAGGATCAGATTTGCGCGAGCAAAAGAGATAAAGTTGACCTGCACCAGCAATCGCATCCCAACGGACGAGCGGAATATTATTTTTAAAGCGGCATTGGCTCTGAAAACCAAATTCGGGTATTCCGAAGGTGCAGAACTGAGACTGGAGAAGCGCATCCCGTCACCTGGGGGCCTCGGCGGCGGTTCGTCTAATGCGGCAGTCGCACTATTGGGGCTAAATC
Organism: Pyrinomonadaceae bacterium; assembly: GCA_017983495.1. GTDB lineage: Bacteria > Acidobacteriota > Blastocatellia > Pyrinomonadales > Pyrinomonadaceae > OLB17. The sequence continues at coordinate 241,361 of JAGOBH010000006.1, forward strand.
GCCTCTGGCAGCTAGATGCGTCGATCGAAAAGTTGCAAACGATTGCATCGGAGCTTGGCTCTGATGTGCCATTTTTTCTTTATGGTGGAACCGCGATCGGTATAGGTCGGGGTGATAAACTAGAGGCAATAGATGACATTGAGGAATCGGCAATACTCATTGTTACCCCGAAAGTCAGGGTTTCGACCGCTCGGGCGTTCTCAAGAATAGAGGCTCCGACCTTGACAAAAGAGGACGTGGAACGTATCCTTCGAGTTTGTCGTTTAGAAGCAGAATCGCTACTTCCCCGGCAATCGACATTGATAAATGATTTTGAACAGAGTGTTTTCAACGCTCATCCTGAGGTCCTTCGGGTCAAATCGACTCTATTGGAACTTGGTGCAGTAAATGCCGCAATGAGCGGCAGCGGGGCTTCGGTCTTCGCAATATTTGACAAAACAGAGACACGGCAAGCTGCTATAAAAGCCCTCGATCACGAATCGACATGGCGAAAGTTTGCCGTAGCAACTATTTCGCGGTCCGAGTACCGCGAAGCACTTCGGTGTTAGGTTGTTTCCGATCAGTTTCTAAAAAATTCGCATTGGGGCGTAGCCAAGTGGTAAGGCACCGGTCTTTGGATCCGGCATTCGTAGGTTCGAGTCCTCCCGCCCCAGCCAATTTCGATTCATGAACGGACGATCTAACGACAAGGTCGTCCGTTTTTATTTCGATAATGAGTGTAACTGGAAAAATAAAGGTCTTTTCGGGTAATGCACACCCGGATCTCGCACATGAGATCTGCGGTTACCTCGACTGCGAACTTGGAAAGGCGAGCACCGAACGATTTTCGGACGGCGAGTTCAATTTCCAGATAGGTGAGAATGTCCGCGGTTCGGATGTATTTATCGTCCAGCCGACCTGTCCGCCTAGCGATCGGCATCTGATGGAATTGTTGATAATGATCGACACTTTTGTCAGAGCGTCAGCAGAACGAGTCACTGCGGTGATCCCGTATTTTGGTTACGCCCGATCGGACAAAAAAGATCGGCCCCGTGTTCCGATCGCGGCTAAATTGGTTGCCAACTTATTGACGACGGCCGGAGCCCAGCGAATTTTGACAGTCGATCTGCATGCGTCGCAGATCCAGGGTTTCTTTGACATTCCGGTCGATCACCTTTATGCGGCGCCGATCGTGGTCGAGTACTTTAAGGCGAATCCGATCGAGAACCTTATCGTTGTCGCTCCTGATACGGGCGGGGCGGAGCGTGCACGTGCCTATGCTAAACGTCTTGGGGCAGGCCTCGCACTATGCGATAAAAGGCGGGAACGGGCAAATGAAGCTGATGTCATGAACATCGTCGGTGATGTGAATGGCAAAAATTGCCTGATCATTGATGATATGTGCGACACGGGCGGGACGATCTGTAAGGTCGCTGAGGCTCTTCACAAGGCCGGAGCCAACGAGATATCAGCGTGTTTTACGCATGGCGTGTTATCCGGCAAAGCCGTGGAGAATATTAGCGGTTCATATTTGAAAAAGGTCATTGTGACCAACACGATCCCTATCCGCGACAACGGGATGCCGCTTGTCGAAGGCGGAAAGATCGAAGTTTTGAGTGTCGCCAAGCTGTTGGCTTCGGCGATCAAGTCGATTCACGACGAGACCAGCGTTTCGTCACTGTTCATTTAAGTCGTTTCAGCGATTCGGGACTGAATTTGTGCACGAATCTTGAAACAAGGAATTGATTAAAGTTATGGCAGAAAAGATTGTTGTAAAAGCTGAAAAGCGTGAAACGCGTGGCAAGAACGAGGCTCGCCGACTCCGTGTCGCCGGCAAGGTGCCGGTCATTATTTATGGCGGTGGAACAGAGAGTCTTTCGGCAACCGCGGAGTTGAAAGACCTCGCGGCCATCCTTCGCACAGACAGCGGTGTTAACACCGTTTTCTCGCTGGACATCGAGGGCGTTGGCGTCAACGATGTTATTTTTCAGGACCGTCAGATCGACGTTTTGAAAGGCCGTTTGGTACATGCCGATCTTCGCCGTTTTGCGAAGGGCGAAAAGATCGAAATGACAGTGCCGATCCATTTAACAGGCCACGCTGCCGGATTACAGGACGAGGGTGCTGTTTTGACCCAAGCTCTTCGCGAGATCAAGGTCGTCTGCGAACCGGCTAATACGCCCGACTCGATCGACGTGGACGTTACGGATCTTGCGGCCGGCGATTCGATACATGTATCGGACCTCAAGGTCGCGAGCGGTGTCGAGATCCAAGAGGCTCCCGAAACTGTCGTCGCTACTATCGTAACAGTCAGCGAAACGGTTCTTGAGTCTCAACTCGAAGAAGGAGCGCAGCCTGAAGTAGTTGGCGAAACCCCTGCTGAAGACGAAAGCAGCGAAGGCTAATTGAGGACGTCCTGCGTTGACCAACTGGCTGATAGTCGGACTCGGTAATCCGGGGCCTGCATACGAACGGACGCGGCATAACGCGGGTTTTATGCTCGTCGAACGCCTAGCCGGCCAGTTGCAGACTCAGATCAGGCGAAGCGAATGTCGTTCACTTATTGGTCGTGGGATGATCGGGTCGACCACAATAGAGTTGGCCAAACCGCAGACGTTTATGAACCTCAGCGGCGAGGCGGTTAGCTGCCTTCTCGCAAAGGACGATCGTTCGGTGCGGACCTTGATAGTTATCTCGGATGATCTGGCTCTGCCGTTTGGAAAGATACGGATCCGGCCAAGGGGGTCGCACGGCGGGCAGAATGGCCTGAGGTCGATCATAGATTGTTTGAAAACGCAGGACTTTATTAGGTTGCGGGTTGGTATTCAACCGGAGCATCCGATAGCTAACGCGGCGAATTTTGTTTTGGAAAATTTCTCTAAGAAAGAGACCGAAACACTTGAAAAGGTAATAGGCGAAGCGGTTGATGCTGTACAGATCATTATTAGCGATGGGGTCGAAGCGGCTATGGCAAAGTTTAATTGATAATCCTTACTTCATTTCATAGAGAATGAGGTTGGTAGCCGAAAGGAGATAGGAATAAATGGCAAATAGAACGTACGAAGTAATGTATATCGTCAATCCGGAAACGGAAGGCGAGAAAATCGAAAAATTGAACGAGGCTGTCGGGAAATTGATCGAAAAAGAAGGCGGAGAGGTCGTCCGCATGGATAACGTTGGTATCAGAACACTGGCTTATCCGATCCAGAAAAAGACGGAAGGGCATTATGTGCTTTTTGAAGTCAATGGAACGGGTCAGGAGATCCTCGAACTTGAACGCCGTATGCGTGTCAACGATCTGATCATGCGCTATGTAACCGTTCGCGTTGACGAGGATCGCAAGGCCGCTGACAAACGGACGGCCAAACGTGAGGCTAAAGCCGCGAAGCGCGCAAAATTCCGCACAACGGAAGAACCGACGGGGGTATCGGCCGAAGCTTAGTGCTTTACCGGCAAGGAGAAAGATATGGCAGAGAATGATATTGAAATGATGGATGACAGAGGTGGACTCGGTGTCGGGGAAGACGTTATTGGAGATCGCCCGCGACGCTATCAGCGCCGCCGTCCGCGACAGGTCGTGCCGGATTACGTCGATTGGAAAGATGTCGATTTTTTGCGACAGTTCGTACCGGAACGCGGAAAGATCATGCCGCGCCGCATCTCGGGCATCTCGGCAAAGGATCAGCGTCGCATAGCAACAGCGATCAAGCGTGCGCGTTCGATGGCGATGCTGCCGTTCGTCGCAGACTAAGAAGAATTTATTGATTGATTCATTGAGTCATTTTTTCATTGAAAATGGATGAATGAATAGATGATTCAATGACACAATGACAAAATTGAGGTAATCATGGCAAATACAACTATTCTATTGCGCGAGGACATCGAGCATGTCGGCGGACGCGGTGAGATCGTAAAGGTCAAAGCCGGCTACGCGCGCAACTACCTGTTGCCGCAGGGGTTTGCGACTCTCGCAACTAAAGGCAACGTGAAGCAGATCGAGCAAGAGCGTGCAGCTCTACTGAAAAAGGCGGCGATCGAGAAAGCAACTGCTGAAGCTCAGCTTGAGCAGATGTCGAGTATCACGCTAAAATTCGAACGCAAAGCTGGCGATCACGGCACACTCTTCGGTTCGGTGACGTCGATGGACATTGCCGATGCTCTTAAGTTAAAGGGTTACGAGATCGATCGACGCAAGATCGTATTGAAAGATGCGATCAAAGAGACCGGCGAATTCAAGGTCAATGTAAAGCTTCACCGCGAAGTTACCCTTTCTGTACCGGTAACCGTAACCGCTGAGGGCGGGGATTTGGCTCCTGCCACGGATGTTAAGGCAAAGGCCGAGGCTCCGGTCGAAGCGGTCCCTGCCGCAGAAGCAGTTGCCGTGGACGCGTCGACAACTGACGAAGCGTAAATTTTGCCGGTCCGCCGCTGGCGGAAATCAGTCTAAAAAGCTTTGGGGCCTCGCATTTGCAAGGTCCCTGGCTTTTTTCGTTTGATGAATGTGCGGCCGTACCCTGATCCAGTGCAATTTCGAAATTGCCTCAACTGTGAATCAACTTGGGTCGTGATACTCTTGATAAAACAGAGCGAGCATGGCTACAGTCCAGAGAAAATTATCACGGTCGTTTAAGGCGTTCTTCGATTCGGAGAAATCGAGCGGGATCGTACTGATACTCTGTACGATCTTGTCTCTCGCTCTGGCGAATTCAGCATTTGGAGAAAGTTATTTAGCAATTTGGCATACCTACATAGGCGGGATGAGTGTTGAACACTGGATAAATGACGCCCTGATGGCGGTGTTTTTTCTCATGATCGGACTCGAGCTTGAACGCGAACTG
>JAGOBH010000010.1 GCA_017983495.1 Pyrinomonadaceae bacterium
TGGGGCTGAAGAAGGTCCCAAGGGTTCGGCTGTTCGCCGATTAAAATGGTACGTGAGCTGGGTTCAGAACGTCGCGAGACAGTTCGGTCCCTATCTGGTGTGGGCGCAGCAAAATTGAAGGAATCTGTCCTTAGTACGAGAGGACCGGGATGGATCCACCTCTAGTGTACGAGTTATCACGCCAGTGGTATCGCTCGGTAGCTATGTGGAGCATGGATAAACGCTGAATGCATCTAAGCGTGAAGCCAGACCTAAGATTAGTTTTGCCAGTGAGACTCGTGGAAGACCACCACGTAATAGGCTGGAAATGTAAGTGCAGTAATGTATTAAGTTGACCAGTACTAATTGTCCCAAGGCTTGACCATAAAATTTGTTGACAAGCAAATTTAATTCAAGCAATTTGTGGAATGATACAATGTATTCAGTTATCAGATATCAAGTTTGAAAATTCGAAGCCGATAGTCGTCGGTTGGTAGTTGCCGGTTCTCAGATTCGTCTGACCACCGACCACGAACCACCGGCCACTGCTTCACCAGTTTTCCGGTGATATTGTCGGTAGGGTCACACCCGTTCCCATCCCGAACACGGAAGTTAAGCCTACTGGAGCCGATGATACTGCAGCTTTCAGTTGTGGGAAAGTAGGAAGTCGCCGGATTTATATCAAGAAAGCCCGCTCAATTTGAGCGGGCTTTCTTGCGTTTTATTTTCGTTTTTTTCCTCTATACGGCATCTTAAGCATCGTAAATCAATCTCACTAATTCACCTGCATTTTCTTGCGATACGGTTTGTTGGTCGAAGCCCGACGCGATTATTTCGTAATAGTTATCATGTCCCGATATCAAGTAATGAGAATATTCCCGCGTGTCCCAGTTTTTCCATTCTGGATAGTTTGCGAGACGCTGTGAATTCATTTCTTTTAGCCATTGTGAATTTTCCACCGTGCAAATATTAGAGGGATGCTTGTGTTCCTCTATTTCGTAAGGCAGAAATTCAAAGCAGGAGCCTCGAACGGCCCACGCATGATGAAATATCAGTTTGCCAACATAGTTCGCAGGTTCGCCGGAAGTCAGCCAACATCCGAAGTAGATCAGACACTCTCCTCGTGAATAATGAAGGACAACATCTCCTTGAGGATCCGGCCAAACCGTAAGTGGAACTGAGAGAGCTTTGCTAAATGTATCGATTGGTGAAGTCATGCTTGAATGGTTCTACCAGTTAAAGGTCTTATCGTAGACTCTCGGTGCTAATTCGTGATCGATCTAATACCGTCGATCAACCGCGCGATTTCATCTGTCGTCGTATAGCACGCACATCCGACCCGTACGAGGCCTTCGACGCCCAGGCGTTCGACTACCGTCATCGCATAAAAATCGCCGTCCGAGACAAAGATGGCATTTTCCGCTAGCTTGCGGGCCACGTCTTCGGATGTATGTCCTCGGACGGTAAATGACACCGTCGACGTCCTCGGAAAGTCAGGCGACGGGCCGTAAACGGTGACGCCGTCGATGGCGTTTAGGCCGTCCCACAATGTTACGGTCAACTCGTGCTGACGGGCGTGCAGCTCGGCAAATGTGGTCGCGAGGCGTTCGCGTTTTGACCCGTGGGATGCTAATGAAGCGAGAAAATCGACTGCGGCAGCGGCACCGGCGATGCCTTCATGATTTTGCGTGCCGGTTTCCATTCGATCGGGCGAGTAGTTCGGCGAGGGCCGGAGCTTCGGAAAATCGATATCGTCGAGCAGTTCTTTGCGGCCAAACAATATGCCCAAATGCGGGCCGTAGAACTTGTACGAGGAACAAGCCAGGAAGTCGCACCCGATGGCCTTTACATCGATCAGCTCGTGAGCGGCGAAATGCACCGCATCGACGAAGTTCAAGGCGCCCGCCGAGCGTGCCATCCCACATGCTTTTTCCACATCGTTGATCGTCCCAAGGATATTCGACGCTGCGCCGATCGCCAAGAGTTTGGTCTTATCATTGAGCAGATCAGCGAGATCGCTCAGGTGCAGCTGTCCGGTCTCGATGTCCATCGGCATCACTCGAATGGTGACGCCACGGTCCCTTTCAAGCGAACGCCACGTGTCGGAATTGGCGTGGTGGTCGAGTTCAGTGACGATGATCTCGTCGCCGGGCCCCCATTCGCGTCCCAATGAGCGGGCCAGGTGAAATGTCAGCGTCGTCATATTTTGGCCGAACACGATCTCGCCCGCCGACGCGTTAAGAAAATCGCCCATCGTTTCTCGTGATCGGGCGATGATCTCATCGGTCTCGTTACTCGTCGGAAACGCCCAATGAGTGTTAGCGTTGTGATGAAGCAGGTAGTCGGTCATCGCTTCGGCAACAGAACTTGGAACCTGCGTCCCGCCCGGACCGTCGAAATAGGCGACTGGGAATCCATTATGTACACGTTCAAGAGCAGGGAAATGGCTTCGGATCTCTTCGACAGGGGCAACTATGTTCGACGGATTTTTCGTATTTTCTGACATCCGAAGATTATATAACGAGTTTGCATTGGCTTGCAGGTGCGGAGGTTCACCAAAATTAACAGATCCAAATAATAGAATTCGTGCGTATTACTTGGTTTTAGGTACGACGTGTTGCACACATAAAAATCTGGTTACTAAATAGCACATCGTTATATAATATGTGGAGAGCACTCGGGAACGGTTCACATGCCGTTTATGGGAGAAACTCCGCATTGTAATGAAGAAACTGTAAACCTATGTCGGGACTAAACTCACATTGTAAATCTATACAAGGACTAACCGCCCACGGATGTAAGTTTTTCCAGGACGACAACGTGGGAAAATGCTGGGACAAGCGGGACAGAAAAAATTTGAAAACCGTGGGACAGTGGGACAGTTGTTATTAACAGGTGTTATTTCAACACTTAGCCTGTCCCACTTTCTGTCCCACTTTAAGTGGTGCTGGGACAGTTGATAGCCTGTGGAAATAAATGATACCAGTCTGGATATTGCCATGATCGATCTGAGGCGGATGCTGAGCTTGAAAGTTCTGCAACCTTCGCGTCCAAAAACGATATAATGAAACGGGCCTCCTTGCAGCGATGACTTTTGAGAAATTTTTCCAATTTATATCCTACGCAGCTGTTTTTTGCGGCTTCCTTTCGCTGTGGGTTTCGGGGACGTTTGGGGTAGTTGGCACCGGACTGTTTCTCGCGGTCATGCTCGCGGCGTGGTTTCTCGAAGGCACGCCTTGGCAGATATCCGAGCGGATCGGTACCGCACTGATCGTTCTGGCCCTGCCGGGATTCTATTTTGCGTGGAAGTTTCAGTTTTTCTCGTTCTCTTCGACCGAGACGGCCATCGCCGGCATTCTTGCTCGAATGATCCTTTCTCTGACGTCGATAAAATTGCTGCAGCGTAAATCGGGCCGCGACTGGATATTCCTGTATCTCATGTCGTTTTTTGAGGTTTTGCTGGCCGCGGGTTTGAGCATTAGTGCACTCTATCTTGGATCTTTCTTGCTCTATCTGGTTGTCACGGTCTGTGCGATCATCGCGTTTGAGATCCGTCGGACGTCTGAGTTGGTCAATGAACGGATCGGAACCGATGTGACCGCGGCGGATGCGACCAGAGGATTATTGGCGTCCATCACGATCAAGCGGTTGCCCGCCGCAGCCCTGACCCTGATCTTGTTTACCGTATTGCTCGCACTGCCGATGTTTTTTGCACTTCCACGAGTAGGCGGTGCGGGAATGGGCGGTAATCAGGGCGGACTGTCGACGTCATCGGGTTTTTCGGACACCGTAGCCCTCGGCGGCATAGGCCGTATTCAACAGAATGACGCGGTAGTTATGCGGGTTCGTAATGAGGGATCACGAGGGCCACAGGACAGCCTTTATCTGCGTGGGATCGCACTGGATAAGTTTGATAACAGATCATGGAGCCGTTCGAAAAAGTCGTCGAGCGAACCGTATATTAAAGGCGAAAAAGAACTGATCCAGTTTGACTATGCAACCGGACGGGACAATCTGACGATCCAAACGATCTATCTCGAACCGCTCGATACACCGATCCTTTTCGGCGTGCCGCGTGTGGTCGCGATAAAAGGGAATTTTCCGGTGTTGTATCGAGACGGTTACGGCGCGATCACCTTTCAGCGAAACGAGGAGCGTATAAGCTATACCGTTCTCTCGGACCGGAGCCAGCCGCCCGCGTCCCGGCTGCGAAATGACGATAAGGAATATCAGCCCGAGTTGGACCAGTACCTCCGCCTACCGGAGAACCTCGATCCCCGGATCGCTGATCTTGCTGCTGAACTCACCGTTGGCCTCAAAAACCGATACGACAAGGCTGCCGCGATCGAAAATCACCTTCAGAACGCTTATGGCTATACGCTTGAGCAGAAAGCAGGTGGAGACGAACCGCTTTCCGATTTTTTGTTTAATGTTCGCGAAGGGCATTGTGAGTATTTTGCGACCGCGATGGCGGTAATGCTGCGGACACAGGGTCTTGCGACTCGGATCGTAAACGGTTTCAGCGGCGGTGAATACAACGACACGGCCGATGTGACCGTCGTCAGGCAACGAAATGCACATGCATGGGTCGAGGTTTATTTTCCGCGCGAAAATGCGTGGGTGACGTTCGACCCGACTCCGTTTGCCGGGCAGGGCACAAACTCGGTGCCGACGGGCATTATGGGCAGTGTCGGGAAATATATCGACGCTCTTGAAACGTTTTGGATCCAGTATTTTGTCGCCTACGACAACCAGGAACAAGCATCTCTCGCCCGAACTGTTCGCCGCGGCTTTTACGAATACCAGAATTCGACGTCGGAGTATTTTACTCAGGCACAGGCGAAGTTTGCAGAATGGTGGAAAGCCGTTCGCGGCGACAATGGCGTCGAATCGAGTATGAAAGCGGTTGGCACCGCCCTCGGGTATATTCTCGGCCTGGCGGTCGCCGTTTTCCTGATTTTTTGGCTGTACCGGCGTGCGGTAAGACTGAACTTGTGGCGTCGTATTTGGAACCGTCTGTTCCAAAAGCGGAACGCCAACATGGTTGAATTCTACGACACGATGATCAGGATACTCGAGAATAACGGGCTCCTTCGCCGGCCGCATCAAACGCCGCTTGAGTTTGCCGACGCCACAGGTCTCCCCGAGGTCATTCGCGTGACCGAACTCTACCACGGCGTCAGGTTTGGAAATCAAAAACTCGCCGCGTCCCAATCAGCGGAGATCATGGACCTTCTAGGGCGTTTGGCCGCGTCGACCTATGTCGTAAAACGCTGAGAGTTTCAGCGGCGTTTCGTTTTTGAAGTGGATCTTTATTTGCGTGAAGATCGGGAATGGATCGAATTCCTAGTAACTTTGGGGAACCAGCTGTTTACGTGTGAACGTGCTCTGGTTAGTGACAACCGATCCCCCAAAGTTTCTAAGGTCGTTGAGGTTGTGTCGTGAAAGATAATGTCCTAGAATGCGTGTGTACGGTCGCATTGTCCGGGGACATTCCGTTTCCTGACTTTGTACCTACGGCCGGTTGGTAACTCGAATTACCAACCGGCTTTTCGCAGGCTCAAAATATCTCAGTGGGCTGAGATATAACCGTCTAAAATTGGCTCCCCGCCGGTTTAATTACTGTTTCGACAAGCTAGTCTGTCGATACTATTTTTACGATCCAAACCAGAATCTGAACTCAACGTGATCCGGTCACGCCTAAATATTCCCTTGTTGATCGTGTGGGTATGAGGTATGTGTAGAGCCTCATTATATAAACGCGACAAAGTTCAGGAAAAGGGCCCAAAATATTTTAAATATATTCGCATTCATAGATCGGTCATGAGATCGCTATTCTGACCGTTCTAGAAGTTCGGACAATACCGACGCATTGGCTACGTCGAAGCGGTAGCTGATCCAAAGATGTTATTATCAAACAAGAGCATTATGAAGAAAGTTGGATTTGTCAGTCTTGGCTGCCCGAAAAATCTCGTTGACAGTGAGGTCATGATGGGGCAATTGGCCGAGGCCGGATATGAAATTACTAATAACGCAGACGAGGCAGATACCGTTGTGGTTAACACATGCGGATTTATCGAATCGGCGAAACAGGAGTCGGTCGACGCGATCCTTGAGGCAACCCGTTGGAAATCGGAGGGAAGTGCCAGTCGCGTGATCGTTGCCGGATGTCTGGTCGAACGCTATCGCGACGATCTGATGAAAGAATTGCCTGAGGTCGATGCCTTTATCGGCACGTCGCAGGTCGGCGATATTCTTAAGGCGGCTGATGATGAGTTTGATGCCAGTGAGCTAACGATCACGCCGATCGGAAACAAGTCGGCGACTTATCTTTACGACGAATATACACCGCGCATCCGTGCGACCGATTCCCATACGGCCTTCATCAAGATCGCCGAAGGGTGTGATCGTCCATGTGCGTTTTGCTCGATACCGGGAATGCGCGGCAGCTTTCGTTCTCGCCGATTCGGTTCGATCATCGAGGAAGCACGCATTCTGGCAAAGCAGGGCGTGAAAGAGATCGTTCTGATCGCGCAGGACTCGTCCCGGTACGGCGAAGATCTTGGCGAGGTCGACGCTCTCGCGGCTTTGATCCGAGCACTCGGCGAGATCGATGGTATTGAGTGGATCCGGCCGATGTACGCGTTTCCCACCCACATCTCGGACGCATTTCTCGCGGCGATCGCCGAGACGCCAAAAGCCGTCAAATATCTGGATATGCCTCTCCAGCACGCTTCACGAAACGTACTTAAGCTGATGAAGCGAGGCGGAACCCGCGAGTCGCTCGAGAAACTCATTGCTCGTGTCCGTTCAAAAGTGCCGGGCATCGCAATTCGAACGACATTCATCACAGGTTTTCCGGGCGAAACGGATGCCGATTTCGAAGAACTTATAAAATTCGTCCAAAACTGTCGATTCGACAATGTCGGCGTATTTACCTACTCCGACGAAGAGGGAACTACAGCTTATGAACTGTCCGATAAGGTCGACCCAAAGGTCGCGTCAAAGCGCCGAAACCGTTTAATGAAAGAGCAGGCGAAGATCAGCAAACAGCTAAATCGGGAAAAGATCGGGAAGCAGTTTCGTGTTTTGTTCGAAGGGTTATCGCAGGAATCCGATCTTTTGTTTCAAGGACGACTTGAAGGGCAGGCACAGGAAATCGACGGTTATATTCTGATCAACGATATGCCGGACGGCTTCGATCCGATCGTCGGACAGATCTATGATGTAAGGATAACCGAGGCTCATGAATACGATTTGGTCGGTGCAATAGTGGCTTGATTCCAACGCCTCAATCAGGTTGATTATAATGTGGCTATTCGATTACAATTCCGACGTTGCCAAGATCAATTTTTTCGAAGGATTATCAATATGAAATATCGTCTTTTTTTCACCATTTTGACACTCGCAATTGCGGCGATGCCCGCTTTTGCTCAAAAGGATTACGACAAGCCGATCGATAAGTGGAGCGAGGAGGCTGCTCGTGACGTCATTCAGGAATCGCCTTGGGCTAAGCAATATCAGTCAACTGGTGGACAAGCTGGAGCCGCGGCAGGTACTGTAGCCCGTGAACAGTCACAATCAGCAAACCGCGGTGGATCTGATCCCAGAAGCGTTGCTCGTGATTTCGGTCCACCGCCTGTGACAATGTCACTTCATTCATCTGAAGTTGTTAGAAAGGCAACTGTCCGTCTTCAGCAACTCGCCGCCGGATACGACAAAATGAGTGCCGAGGACAAGGCCAAGTTCGACGCAAGCCGTAAGATCTTTTTGGACTGCGCAATCTGTAAAGATTACTACGTCGTAAAACTCTCTAAGGCGACCTTTTCTAAGGGCGGAGGAGTTGACGAAGGGATCTTTCAGGGAATGACGCTGGACGAACTCCGAGGCAATATAAAAATGGTCAACGATGCCGGCGAGGAGCGTGAATTGATCCAATATAATCCGGCAAAATCTGCGACGGATGCAGCTGTCTTTTACTTTAAGCGGACCGATGCGAACGGCAAACACTTGGTAACTCCGGAAACCAAGAGTTTCAGAGTCGTTTTTTCGAATGATTTTCTGGACGCCAAAAATCGGTTTGCATATCTACTACCGCGGTCGTTCGAATTTAAGGTATCGAAGATGATCGTTGGTGATAAGCTGTTGTTCTAAACACCAAACTTTACTGGACTTTGTAAGCGGCAGCACCGATTGGTGGTGCCGTTTTTTATATCCGCAGTTGAGCCATTAGGTGAATATGGCGGCTGGTTTGGTCAGCACGGGAGAGATTCATTTGATACCGACCAGCCCTTCGCATTTGAGTTTGTTTCCAATAACCATTCTTGAAATAGCCCTAATCAATGATCGACCCGCAAACAAGCGCCCGCAATTTGCCATAATCATCGGTCGAACCGGCAGGGATCAATTGTGTGAAATACACGACGACAAGCTGTTCCTTCGGATCGACCCAATAATTTGAGTGATAGGCTCCACCCCAGCCATACTCCCCGACCGATGTCGGGGCACCGTACGCACCGACGTCTTTGACAATTGAGAAACCGAGGCCGAATCCCTGACCGTCACGGTCGTATTTGATCGTGCGAAGGTGATCTGCCGTCATTAGTTCTACACTTTTGCGGCTCAAGATCCGCTTGCCGTTGAGTTCGCCGCCATTCGCCATCATCTGCAAGAAGCGGGCGTAATCGCGAGCTGTCGAGAGCAATCCCGCACCGCCGGAGAAACTCTTTCGCGGCCCGTTCAAATACGCACCTTGCCCAACGCCGAGGCCCGGATCAGGAGCACGTTCCAATTTGCCGTCCTTTATCGAATAAACGGCTGCCAATCTCGACGCCTTGTCCGTCGGGAGATAAAAGCTCGTGTCTTTCATATCTAGCGGCTTCGTGATGCGTTCGCTGATAAAGGCGTCGAGTGTCTTGCCGCTCGCTTTTTCGACGACCACGCCGAGAATATCCGTCGAATAGCCGTAGATCCATCGTTCTCCCGGATGGGCATCCATCGGCAGTGCCGCTATCCGTTTGATCGTCTCGCTGATCGCCTCGTCGCGGTCGGCAAAATACCAGCCGGTGATCTTCGCCGCTTCCCATTTATCTTTTGCGGGCCCCGTGCCGTAGCTGATGCCCGCCGTATGCGTCAGCAGATCGCGGATAGTTATTTGGCGTTTTGCTTTGACGATCTCATAGCCGCCGCCATCCTTCGGAACGGCAACCGTTGAATTCGCAAACTCCGGAATGAACTTGCTCACCGGATCTGAGAGCAGCAGCTTTCCATCTTCCTGCAAGATCATGATCGCAACGCTCGTCAGAGCTTTTGACTGCGATGCGATGCGGAAGATCGCGTCTTCTGCCATTGGCGAATTGGCTTCGCGGTCGCGTTTGCCGTACGTGTGCGAATACACGACCTTGCCGCGGCGAACGACCATCGCGACCCCGCCGGCGATACGGCCGTCTTTAGCGTATGAGTCAAGAGTTTCGCTCAGTCTCTCAAGCCGTGGCGATGACATTCCGACCGACTCTGGTTTTGCCTTCGGCAATTCCTGACCCGCTGTTCGTATCGCGAGTGTGAAGACAAAAAGTAAGTACCAATATGGCCGGGTGCTTTTTCGCAATATTCTGTTCATATATTTAGAGTGTGTTCGCAATCCTTGCATTATAGATTCTATCGCCCGCAATATTCAATCGGCAGTGAAATCCTACAAAATTGTAGGGCAATCGGAAAAGGCACTTGCCGGCGTGGAGTATGGTTTGACGATGCGATCCTGTGCGATAAAATTTCGACCTTGGAAGTCATAGCTGCCAAATTTTGAGATCACTAATATTTGAATCAACTTATTCAGGAGAAAACATGAACGCCAAGAATGTACTAAATTATGCTGCCGACCAGGAAGCAAGATTTGTGTCCGTGCGGTTTACCGATTTGATCGGGGCATGGCACCATCTCACTTTTCCGATCGATATGCTGTCAGAGGACAGCTTTGAAGATGGTTTCGGATTTGACGCATCATCCCTACGCGGATGGGCTGCGATTCACGAATCAGACATGCTGCTCGTGCCCGATCCGTCTCGGTTTTGGATCGATCCGTTTACCGAAGACACCACGCTTTGCCTGATCGCGAATGCTGTCGATCCGATGACGAAAGAGGGCTATTGGCTTGACCCGCGTTCGATCGCCCAGCGTGCTGAGAGCTATCTGAAATTTACCGGTATCGCCGACACGATCTTTGTCGGCCCGGAGGCCGAGTTTTTTATTTTTGACGAGGCACGATATCACAACAATCAGCATTCAGCAGGCTTTTATGTAAATTCTGACGAGGGTCATTGGAACTCAGGCCGTGAGGGCACTGACATCAATCCGAATACCGGTTATCACATCCGCCCGAAGGAAGGCTACGTCCCGGTAGCACCGCTCGACACGCTGATCGACATCAGAAACACGATCTCATCGATCCTTGGCGAAGTCGGCATCAACGTCGAATGTCACCATCATGAGGTCGCGACCGCCGGTCAGTGTGAGATCGATTTCAAATTCTCAAACCTCCTGCACACCGCGGACAACCTGATGCTGTTCAAGTACGTCGTCAAAAATACGGCTCATGCTGCAGGCAAGACCGCCACGTTCATGCCGAAACCGATCTATGGCGATAACGGTTCGGGAATGCACTGCCATCAGTCGCTCTGGAAAGACGGTGTGCCGCTATTTGCCGGCGATCAGTACGCAGGCCTTTCCGAAATGGCCAAATTCTATATAGGCGGCCTGCTCAAGCACGCTCCGGCATTGGTCGGTTTTGCGGCTCCGACGACAAACTCATACAAACGTCTTGTCCCCGGATTCGAGGCACCGGTCAATCTGGCATACTCGGCACGTAACCGCTCGGCGGCCGTTCGTATCCCGATGTTCTCGTCGTCGCCGAAAGCCAAGCGGCTCGAATTTCGTCCGCCCGATCCGTCGTGCAACCCGTACATCACCTTTGCGGCATTGTTGATGGCCGGTCTCGACGGTATCCAGAATCGCATCGATCCCGGCGAACCGCTCGATAAGGACATCTACGATCTTCCGCCGGAGGAGCTCGCAAACGTCCCGAGCCTGCCCGGCAGCCTTGACGAGGCTCTCGACGCACTCGAGAAAGATCACGAATTCCTGCTCAAGGGCGACGTGTTCTCGGCCTCGCTCATCGAACGCTGGATCCGTTACAAACGCGAAAACGAGATCACGCCATTGAGGCTCCGTCCGCACCCGCTCGAATTTTCGATGTACTACGATATTTAGTCTTGTACTTAGACAGTGCTGAAGAGGGGTAAGGCGAAAGCCCTATCCCTCTTTTTTGCACATAGAAATCGACGCCTACGGAGATTCGCTGACAAAATCGACGTCCACAAGTTCATCGTTTACGCTTATCAATCTCGTTGGCTGGGCAAAAGTATATCGCTTGGATGACACGCTGATGATATACGTCTCGCCGACCGCGAGATCATCGAATCGGAAATGGCCAAATGGATTTGTTAAAGCTTGTCGGCGGGCTCCATTCTGATTCTCGATCATGACTCTGACCATCCCGATCGCTTGTCCATTCGGTGTAGTAATTCGCCCACCGACTGAAACGCCCGCTGCCGTAGGACTAATGAATGTGAAGTCCAATCCAATGATATCGGACGTCAAGGCGTCGATCGTCTGCGACGCAAATCCATTGCCACTCGGTGTGACGATAAAGCCGCCATCGGCGGGGAGGCTTGTAAATGAGTAATCACCGTTCGCATCGGTAATCGCGATCCCGCTCGACGCACCCTTCAGTTCGATTGCAACGCCGCCGATTCCATTACCATTTTCATCGCTGACTCGGCCAGAGATCGTGAAGTTAGCCAGTGTTCCAACAAATACGGCTGAAGTTTCGCCCGATATTCCGAAAAAGTCCTGACTGTATGCGTTGAATAGCCGGCCCTGCTCTTTCGGCTGAACGCTGTAGTTCCCGCCATCGGTAAGATTTACGAAACTAAAGATCCCGAATTGATCGGTGACCGCGGTCCGGTTTTCGGTTCCTGTAAGTTGGACGAACACATTTGCAAGCGGGACGCCATTTTCGTCCTCAACAAGACCGGTTATTGAAGGCAATGCCGAATCGACAAATTCGCCAAGCACAAATGGACTGAGTGTCGATACCAACCCGCATATGGTACGGGTTGCGAAATCGCGACTTGTGGTTCGATCTGTCAGGACTCCGCCTTCGTTATGAAGCAACGACAACTGGTTGAACGCAGCGGCGGTGGTCGCGAATGTGGGGGGAACCACAAAACAAACGGTCACTGGTGACGTATAGGCGGCTGTCGTCGAGATCTCGTAAGCAACACCGCCGAGCACAAAGCCATTCGGGGCCGTGCCGGCCGAAAGTGGTTCGATCGGCGTGAATGTTGTTGTGCCCGCGTTCGAAACGCCGCCGAATGTGACCGATGCACCGCCGCCGTTGACATTGACGTTCGTTCCTATCGCGGTCGCAAAGTCGTATGCCGGAGCCCAGGCTTGAGCGATAGGTCCGTTCCCGATGACCGAGACTTGTGTTCCGCTTGCCGGATCGGCCGTGACGCCGGAAATAGAACCGTTCGGGAATTGCTTGTTATATGCGATCAGGGTGCCGTCGGGCGACCAGACCGGTCCGCGCCCCACCGCGTCGGTGGCGATCTGAATCGGGGACGTTCCGTCAGAGTTCATCACAATTATCTTCCGCGGGTTGCTGCTAAAACCTACATAAGAAAGAAATGCGATCTCAGTGCCATCGGGCGAAACGCTTGGGTACATATCAATAATCGAGTTGTTATTCGTCAATTGGACGAGGCCCGATCCGTCTGTGTTGACTGCATATATCTCCTCGTCCGAGCCGTCGAATGCCGAAAAGACGAGCCGACCGGAATTGATCCATGCCGGAGAACTGAGAAATGTCAGCGAACCGGTGGCGATAGTTGTCTGACCGCTACCATCGGTGTTTACGAATCGGAGCTGCGGGGTGGCCGCTGTCACATATGCGATCCGTTCACCGGCCGGAGAGAATTCGGGGTCGGCAACGGATTGCGGCGGCAGCGGAACAGTTGTTTCGCCGCTCCCGTCCGCGTTCGCGATCCGTAACGTGAGGCCCCTAATGAAAGCGAGTTTCTTGCCATCTCGTGTGGGCGCCGGCCGACTGTAGCCGGCCCCGGTGATCAGAGGATAGCATTCTGCTGATCCGTCGGCGTTAATGCTGCCAATTTGCGGGCCGCCGAAGAAAATGCGTCCCTGAATGGCGGTCGCTGCGGTTCCCTGGAAGGTGATCCCGTTGATATCGCTCGCAGTGATCGTGACATCGACCGATGGCGGTAAGAAAACGATGCCATCCTTGGTGGGTGTAAGCGTGTACGTGCCTGGAAGGAGATTGTTGAATGCAAACGAGCTACTGCCGGTCGAAACGCCGCTACCGGTGCCGCTTAGAGTTATGAAGGCACCGGAAAGAGGTATCGATAGCCCGTTCGACAATATCGATATAGAACCGGCGACGCGAAACTTGGTCTTTGTCGCCGTGAAGTTCTGGTTGGTCTGATTTGAGATGACGTTCGTAAGGTTTCGGCTGACCGGAGAAAAAGTGAAGTTCGTTTGTGACGGTGTCACGACAAAATTCGAGCCTGCCGGGAGATCTGCGAATGAATACTCGCCGTTTTTATTTGTAAGGGTCAATGCAGAGACCGAGCCTGTAAGCCGAACTTTTGTGTTTGGCAGGGGTTGATTCGCGCTGTCTGCGACCCGTCCGGAAATGGTCACGACCGATGGCGAAACGAGGCGGCACTGAGAGAATTCGGACGTTTTGCCTTGCGAGTCCGTCGCCGTCGCCGTGACAAACTGACCGATCGTCGTCGCAGACGAAAGAATGGCATTGAAACTCGAGAGGTTGGCCGCGTCGGTTGAGACCGACGTCGAGCCGAGATAAACCGCACCTTCACCGAAGCCGGTAGCGTCGCACGTCGGACTCGAATAGAAGTCGAGCGTATAGTTCGCCGAGGGATTACTGTTCAATGTGCCCTGAACGGTCGTACTCCCGCCGCCGCCGAGAGCGAGCGCGAGAACGGGGAAGTTTTGAAGCGAATTAGCGCCGGAATCCGCATCGCCGGGGTCGTTCGGCGTGACGCCGCTGCTTCCGAGATCGATTCCGAGTCCGCCGTTCGAGTGGATCACATTGCCCCGCACTGAAATTGACGCTGACGCTTCGAGAGCGACGCCCGCGTTTGTATTGAACGCGATCGTATTGTTCTCACCTGCGGCGATCCCGCCGATTGTGCCGAAGCCGTAGGTCGATCGGATGCCCCGGCCATTGGGAATCGGCAAACTTCCGCTTACATCGGTGCCGATCCGGTTTCCAGTGATCGAAAAGCTGCCGGAATAAATGGAGATTCCGGTGACATTGCCGGAAATCAGATTTCCCTCGCCGGGCAAACTGCCGCCGACCACTGTATTGGTGCTCGAATTGACCATGTCGATTCCCACGTTGAGGCCGATCGCGGCGGTTCCGGCGGCGTTCGTGCCGATGTAGTTTCCCCGGATGGAGTTTCCGTTGCCGCTTACGGTTATGCCGGTTGCGATTACGTTTCTTTGTGCCGCCGAACTGCCTCCGATCAGGTTGTCGTTCGAATAATTTATCTTGATCGAACTTGCGGTGCTCAATCGGGTTGATCCCGTGACATCGGTGCCGAGGAAATTCCCTTCGATAACATTTCCCCAACCCGTTGAAATGAAGATCTCGGAGCCGAAACGGTTTATAGTGAGTCCGCGAATCGTGCTCGAACCGCCGGCTAAACGCAATCCTCGTGTTGACGGCGGGGCCGGGATGTTCGCTCCGCTGATTTCGACGACAGGAGACGATGAGAATCCCGGCTGCGTCGTGCCGTCGATAATCACCGGCTGGATAATGACGGGGAGTTCCGTATTCGGGGCGATCGTAAACGGAGCGGCGCCGGGAATGTTGAAGCTGATCGTCTGTGTGCCGGGCGCCAAGTTGGAGTTGATGATCGCCTGTCGGAGCGACCCGAAACCGCCGTCGTTCGTATTCGTGACAACGAACGGCGAGATGATGTCGAAGCTACCGCTCAACGAGCTAGCAAGTCCCGTCGCGGTTGCGTCGAGATTATAGCCCGAACCGATATTATCGATACTCAGATCTGAAAAGTTCGCGACGCCCAAAACAGCCGTCCGCGTGGTCGTGCCGCTAAGCGTACCGCCCGCGGGGTTATGCCCGATCGCTACGGCTATGGTGGTCACCGCGTTCGTGACAGTGTTGCCGAACGCGTCGCGGACCGCGACCTGAATGGCCGGTGAGATTGCCGCGTTGGCGGCGGTGTTCGATGGCTGCACCGTGAACGCAAGAGCCGACGGCGACCCAAAAGTGACTTCAAATCCGCCGCTTGTAGCCAATGTCAGACCTGGGGCGGCGGCGACAAACGTATAGCCGACGCCGACGCGGTCGAGGCTCAGGTCATTGAAAGTCGCCGTCCCGTTGACGGCGTTTCGAGTGATGGTGCCGGCCAGCGTGCTGCCGCCCGGATTGTTCGCGAGCGAGATCGTAACAGGATCCGACGAGTTTGTCACAGTGTTGCCGCTGGCATCTCTTATCGCGACCTGGACGGCGTGAGCGATCGACTGTCCGGCAGTCGCGTTAGACGGTTGAACAACGAAAGCGAGTTGGGTTGGCGGTCCCGCCGAAATGTTCACGGTCGCATCGGCTGTCGTGCCGAAGCCGTCGGTCACGCGGACGGTGTCCATGACATTGAATGTGCTTCCTGCAGTGTAAAGGCCGGTTGATGGGTTGATCGTCGCGCCTGAATTATTGACCGCGATGCTGAAGGTCCGCGGAGCGAAACCGCCGCCGGACGTGAATGTCTGCGTTTGTCCGATAAATTTGTTGGCAACCGCGGGGGAGATCGCCAGAGCGGACGGACAACCGGTGTCGAACGTCCAATTTGCTCCGTTGTTTCCAGTGCTCGTCGAGCTATAAGTAGTGATAGCCGATGCACCTGCCATATCTCGCACATCGGCGTCGACTATTCGGAAAAGACCGTTGCCGCTCCAATTTCGCTGAGTGCCTGTTACGGACGAACGGATCAGGACCGTATCGGCCTCGGGGCATCCCGCGCCGCCTCCCTGGAGATCGACTCGACCGTTGTTCGAAAGATCGCCTCCAAGCGTTATCGTGGTAGCAGAATCATTTATAAATCTGCCGTTGGATCCGATGGTGACCGGTCCGGCCGTGAGATCTGCATTGTTCCCGAGATATAGCGAACCGCTAGTGATATTGAGAGCGGTCGTCGGTGTTAGTAGAAGACTGCCGTTGCTGTTGACGGTGCCGGACGGTTTGTCGACCGTCCACGTACCGGTGAAGTTTGGCCCGCCGTTGTTTGTGAAGGTCTGGTTCGCCGTCCCGCCAAATCTGACCTGGGCGTTTCCGCCGTCGGCGGTATTTTCGACGATCACATCTCCTTTGGGTAAAAATGCCCCCGGCCGTCCCGTTCCCGGGGCGCCGCCTGCGTTGACGCGGCCGTTGACGATCCGCAGCGTTCCGCCGACTTCCCAATAATCGCCTGAAAGCGTGAACTCTCCGTTCGTCGACGCAAGGTTGACGGTCAGATTATTGAATAACTCCGTTCCCTCGTTTCCGGGCGCATTTATCGAATATGACGGGTGCGTGCTATCGAAGATGATGGTTCCGACACTGTGCGAGAAAATACCGGCCGTGTGATTGAATCCGAATCCAAAACTGGTCGTGCCCGAAGACGCAACAAATTCGCCGCCGGAAAGAGCAAACGAACCGTTAATGTCGACGTTACCTGATGTACCGGAGAACACTCCGCCAGACTGTTGAAACGCTCCGTTGGGCCCTGAATTGATAATGATTCCGGTTGATGGAGGTGTAAAGATGCCGCCGCCAATCGAGAAAATTCCGCAGTTTGTCATGTCCATCGATTGGCCGCCGATGAAATTACCGTTCGAGAGCGTGAAACTGCCGGCGGTATTCCAAGTGATCGTCCCGGTTGACCCAAACGTCCCACCGCTTTGTGTAAATGCTGAACCGGAAGTCGCTGATTGGTAACCGAAAATGACGTTCTTTTGTCCGAAATCAATGCTACCTTCCTGAAGCGTGATCGAATCCGTCCGGACGATGCCCGTCCCCGGCGACGAGATATAGGCGCTGGGGTCATTTACAATTATGTCTGGGAGTGCCACACCGGCAGGGATCGTGATCGTTCTGACTTCCGTTCCGTTCCGAAATGCTATGATGCCGTCGCCTGCTCCGTCGGCTTGACCGAACGCCGCGGCGACGTCAACCGGGCCGCGGGCTTCGAGCGTTCCGGAGTTGAGCAGACCGTCCGTCAGCGTCAGCGTTCCGGTGACGATGTTAGTTCCGGTAAACGAGACGCCGACGTTGTCGCCCTTGCCGATCGTGAGGTTCTTGAATGCCGTTGAAAAACCTGAGACAACTCCGTTTGAGAAGCCGTTGAAATAGATCGTTCCGTTATCGAGATCGGCCGTACCGCCCGATTTCTGTATGTTCTGCGAAACGACAAGTGTCCCGGTAGGGGCAATAAAAGAGCCGCCTGATATATCGACTACCGGGATCGTAATCGTTGCACCGTCTCCATCGAAAGTTCCGCCCACGACATTGAGAAAGAAGTTGACATTGACCGTCCCCGAACCGGCGTCAAACGTGCCTCCGTTTAGGAAATAGTTGTTTCCCATTAGCGTTATGGCTCCGCCCCCAACATTGATCGTGCCGGCGTTTTGTGTTGAACTTGCTGAGGTCGAAAATGAAATTCCGTTTGCTATTGTGATCACTCCGGAGTACCCAGGGTTTATCGTGTACGAATTCAGGGCGACATTCACATCGACGGTCGCGTCTTTTGAGGACGTCGAATCAAACGTCACAATGTCGCCTGCGACCGGAGCCGTGTCGTTTGACCAGTTTGCCGCTTCGGACCAGTTGTTTGAAGTGCCTCCGCCATCCCATGTCCGATTGGCTGCACTGGTTATCTGCGAAAAATAGACGACAGCAATCAGTAGGCAAATTGCTGAGGTGCACAGGATCACTATTTGGCCAGTTGACCTTAGGGCGGGTACTTTAGTTCTTCGCATTTCCATTTTCTTTGGGCTCCAAATGTCCATGGTGCATTGAAAACAGCGGGCGAAGGCATATTCGGGCTCCTGAGCCTGTGGTCGCATTCAAGTGCATCCACCCGCCTTCGATATGACGTACGATCTCGACCACCGACAGTCCGGAGATTTTCACTACAGATTCGAGGGTGACCATCTGCACACTTTTCCTGCATGTATCACAATAGTGTGCTGGAATGTGGTCACGGGCCGAGCGGATCGTCAGGGTTTCCCAAATCTCGGTGGTGATCAGAAATCTCTTTGCTTTTCCGAGCATTTGAATTACAATTCTCTGAATAAAAATGTTGTCGAGCTTTGCGGTTTGCAGGGCGTAACTTGCTGATACCGCGTGCTCAAGGGACATTGGATAGAAACATTATCCGGCGGTATCAGCAGAGAAGTACTGAATTATTTCTCCATTTTTTCTCGTTTATTCAACGCAAAAAAGACGTGGAATCATCTGACACCCTATTTCGAGACGTTGGTAACTTTAAGTTGGATCTTGAGCGCAGGGTATTGTGGTTTGGCTCACAACCCGTGAAAATGCCGCTAAAGGAGATCGAACTTCTCGCTGTCCTCACCGAAAATCCGGGCCAGGTTTTGACAAAGCAGGAATTGCTTGACCGTGTATGGTCAGAATCGTTCGTTGAGGAGAGTAACCTTTCCCGCCACATATACGGACTTCGCAAAATGTTTGAAAGCCACGGCGAGTCGGGCCTGGTCATCGAGACCGTTCCGCGGCGCGGTTATCGGATCGCTTCGAAGATAGCCGGAGCGGCCCGCGGCGAGGTGAGAATCGAAAGGCGTGTGTTGACCCGCACGATCGTCGAGGAGATCGACACGAAAAGTGAAAGAGATGGTCGTGAAAATCCTCAAGTGGCCTCGTCTCGGTCGGTTAGGTCCCGATCACTTTACGTGGCAGCCGGATCATTTTTACTGGTCCTTACACTTGCCGGTGCGGCGGCTCTCCAATTCAAGAATAGCTCGGTAGCAAGGATCCGTTCGATCGCCGTGCTGCCGTTTACTAACATCAACGGCGGAGATGAAGAGCGGGTCAGGACACTCGGACTGGCTGACTCACTTATTACGCGTCTGAGTCGTGTGGACGGCATCGTGGTAAGGCCGTTTTCGGCCGTCGCTGATATTAGTTCAGCCGACCCCGCAGCAGTGGCCGAACGTCTTCAGGTTGATGCATTTTTAGAGGGCACGATCTATCGCGGGGGAAACAAGGTCAGGGTCAATACGCGGCTCGTGCGGCGTTCAGATCGGACTGCGGTGTGGTCCGGACAGATCGAACGATCGGTCACCGATGAGCATAGCTTGCACGAAGAAATTGCACAGCAGATATCCGAGGCTTTGTCGTTAAACCTCCGCGTGAGCGCACACTCGGCGACATCATCCGGCGATACCAAAAGCGATGATGCATTTCAACTGTATCAAAAGGGGCGAATTCATTGGAATAGACGAGATGAAGAGGGAATTAAGACCGCAGAACGATACTTTCGCGACGCCGTGGATAAAGATCCCGGATTCGCGCTTGCGTACGTTGGTGTAGCCGACACCTTGATCTTTTCCCCAAAGGCTGAAGAAGCCTCAAGTCTACTATCGAAAGCGATAGAACTGGATCCCGAGCTTGGCGAAGCTTATGCCTCGCGTGGGTTCATAAATATGTTCCATCGCTGGAACTGGGCGGAGGCGGAAGCCGATCTGAAACGCTCCGTCGAGCTAAGTCCCGGTTATTTGCCGGCCCATCAATGGCTTGCGACCCTCCATATGATCCGTCGGCGGCAGTCGGACGCCCAGGCCGAATTGGCCAAGGCTCTTGAGATCGATCCGGGTTCTTATAACGTATTGGCTGACTTGGGGCAGACGCTGCGGTACTCTGGCGATCTTGTGTCTGCCGAGGAATATTGTAGGCGTGCGCTCGAGATCAAACCGGACTTTCAATTCGCCCATGGGAACTTGAGCGACATTTATCTGCAGTCCGGCCGGAACGAAGAAGCAGTCGAGGAACTCATGCTGAGTTTGGTTTCCCTCATGAAACGCCCTCTTCAGACTGACCGTGAACGAAATAGCTCCGAAAGGTCTGTTGAAAACCTGCGTACGATATACAAAACGGGCGGAATCAATGGAATTTTGCGATCCTTCGTTGGACCCAGTTCTGAACGTTTTCTCCGTGCCAATAACAACTCCATTGGAGCGGCGCGGGCGTTTGTATTGTTGGGTGAACATGACAAAGCTATTGCGTGTCTCAAGATCGCCCTCGAGGAACGGCCATTTCTCATGCCATTTATCAATCCAGACCCGTTCTTTGATCCGATCCGTGATGACCCATCGTTCAAGCGAATTATATCGGAAATGGGGTTGTGAAATGAGCCTAGTATATTCTGAGCGTACTCCATGAACCGCCGCAAAATTAGGTTTGCTCAACATATTCGATTCTCCTAAAATCAAAAGAGTGAATATTGAACCAATAACTCTTGTCGGTAACTCTGTGCGTTTGGAACCGATGCGGGTCGATCATATTCCGGCTTTGAGTGATGTCGGGCTTGAGCCATCGATCTGGCAATGGACGGCGAATATTGTGAAGACTCGGGCTGACATAGAAAACTATGTCGTCTCGGCCCTTTCCGATCGTGATCGCGGGGCGGCATTGCCGTTCGTGACCGTCCTGGCGGAAAGCGGCACGATTGTCGGATCGACGCGGTTTAGCAATATCGACGCGGCTCACCGAAAGGCCGAGATCGGTTGGACTTGGATCGGCCCGAAGTGGCAGAGAACAGCGGTGAATACCGAGGCAAAGTTGCTGATGCTGACGCATGCATTTGATGTGTGGAAATGTATCCGCGTTGAATTTAAGACCGACGCGAACAACGTAACGTCGCGAAATGCCATCCGACGCCTCGGGGCGACGGAAGAGGGAGCGCTGCGTCAGCATATGATCACCGATTCGGGCAGGTTTCGTGATTCGGTTTATTTCAGTATCATAGACAGCGAATGGGAAACGGTTCGCAAAGAGCTGGTTTGGAAACTCGAAAATGGAAAAAAGGTTCAGTCTTAGTTTTGTCTTGGTCATTGTAGCGTGTATTGCTCTGCAGGGTTGCGGTTCGACGCCGGTTGCCAATTCGACTGCATCGAATAGTTCGGTCAAAACAAATGGCCAAACGGCGACAGCGCAAAACACACAGGTTCAGGTGCCCGGACAGGCTCCCGGCCAGACCCCGATCCCCGGGATCACCGGACCGGTCGATCCTGCCTCTGTTGATGTAAACGCTCCTCCTGCAGGAGAGATAACGCAGGATAGACGAAAGATCGTCGATGTACCGGCCAATGGAAAAATGCCGGCCCCGACGGCGATTCCCGCACCGGAGAATTCGTCGATAGTCTCGATGATGGACAGTTCCGGTGTTGCCCGCGAAACGAGGACGTTTCGCTCCGATCCGCAGATCGCGAAAATTGAGCGGTTGACGTCCGGAACGGGACAGACGACGACCGTGTACCTCAAGAACGGAAAAGCCGTCAAACTTCCGGCGGGGTCGGTCAAGGTCGTTTCGACCGTTTCGCTGGCCGAACTGAGGCAGTTGGCAGGCATTCCGCCTCCAAAGCCGCCGCCGAGCACTGGCGACACGGGGTCGAAATCGGGCGATTCGCCGACCAAAAAACCATAATTGAATTAAGGTGGAGCAGAATATGGAAAAGTTTACAGTCATTTGCCCTTGCTGCGACGCAAACCTGACGATCGACGCTCAGACTGGTGCCGTTCTCGCTCATGAGGAAAAGAAAAAGGTACTTGGTTCTTTCGAAGATCTAAAGGGTGAACTTAACAAACAAAAAGAACTCCGCGAGCAGATATTTGCCCAGGAAATGTCATCGGTCAAGGATCGCGAACGGTTGCTCGACGAGAAATTTAAGGAAGCCCTGAAGCGGGCCGATCAGGATACAGGAGTGCCGTACCGTAATCCGCTCGACATGGATTAGACAAAGCCGGGAGCACATTTTTAGCTGAATGACCTATCCAACTGCCGCATTGACATCACCATTGTCACCTAGAGAAAGGTTGATCGTCGCACTCGATGTATCGGATCGATCGCAGGCGACCGCTCTGATCGATGAACTTCGCGGCGAAGTCGGAGCTTTCAAGATCGGGCTGCAGCTTTATACAGCGGCCGGACCGAGCTTTGTGAAAGAGGTGGTAGCCTCAGGTGTCGATGTTTTTCTCGATCTGAAGTTTCACGACATTCCTAACACCGTTGCCAATGCGGCGGTCGAGGCGGCCCGACTCGGCGTTTGGATGCTGAATGTCCATGCTTCTGGCGGAAGCGATATGATGCGTCGAACTGGCGACGATGTCAGAAACACGTGTTCGGCCGAGGGGCTTAGGTGTCCAAAGCTGATCGCGGTCACGGTCCTGACGAGTTCCGATAGCGGAACGCTGGAAGAGACCGGCGTTGGCGGCGACGTCATGTCTCAGGTGACGAGACTGGCAAAATTGACCGCCGATTCGGGCTTCGATGGTGTCGTTGCCTCGCCGCTGGAGGTGAGAGCGATCCGTGAAGCGGTCGTCAAAGACAGTTTTTTGATAGTGACGCCAGGAATCAGGCCAAATTCTGAAACGAAAGACGATCAGCGGCGTGTAACTACATTCGCCGAGGCTGTTTCCAACGGAACAGATTACGCGGTGGTCGGGCGGCCAATTACAGGAGCCTCGGACCGGGTCGCTGCCGTGAGACAAACGTTATCGGAGATCAACCGGAATATTGATGCAAACTAACTTGACCCACAGATCGATCTGGAACTGCCTTGATACCGCACTCCGTGTGGCGGTCGTGGCCGTCATTTTCTTTGTCTTTTCGACAGCGATCACGGCTCAATCGGCTGGTTCGGCTGTCCAGGGCAAATTTCGGATCGGCGAAAAGTTAAGCTATTCGGTCTCGTTCGAAAAGTTTCAGAATGCGGCGTATCTCGAAACTTACGTCGCGTCTGCCGGGAAACTGGGCGGGAAGAACGTCGTCGAACTTCGCGGAAGGCTCAAGACCTTCGAACTCGTAAGTGCAGCATTTTCGACGATCGACGAAAACCGCACTGTCTTTGTTGATCCGGATACAGGCATCCCGCTTATGATCCGTCGAACTATCAGCAGCATTGCGGTGCCAAAGGAGACTGTCGAAGATTTTCTGACAACTCCGACGACCGGAAATGACCTATTGTCGCTGATATATCGCATTCGGGAATCAGGCGGGAACGGCAGCTTTTCGCTGATCGAGAACGGTGAAACTCACATTGTTACTGTTCAGGCCGGAAAACCCGAGTCGGTCAAGACGGACGCCGGTGTTTTCGAGACGACGATCGTTTCGGTCCGGAGTTCGTTTTTCGATGCGATGGGGTTTAAGTCTGTGACGGTTAACCTTTCGAACGACGAGAACAAGTTGCCCGTTTTGATCAGATTTCGCGGCCCCAAAGGCGATTACCGAGCTGAGCTGACCGGAATTCAGATCGATGAAACGCCCGCACCTCCAAACCCGACAGTTACACCGACGCCTGTACAGACGCCAAAGCCGGCACAAACTCCCAAAC
Source organism: Pyrinomonadaceae bacterium (assembly GCA_017983495.1). Taxonomy (GTDB): domain Bacteria; phylum Acidobacteriota; class Blastocatellia; order Pyrinomonadales; family Pyrinomonadaceae; genus OLB17. The sequence continues at coordinate 23,704 of JAGOBH010000010.1, forward strand.
CCCAACCGACCGCCACGCCATATATCGAAAGCCAGCCGCTGTTGCCCGAACTCGCGTTCGCACTGGGCGAAACTCGTGAATATCGTGTTACCAGTGCCGGACAGCCGATCGCCACCGTTCGGTTCGAGGCTAGAGAGCGAAAGCAGTTTCAGGGAAAGGACAGCCTCAAGCTTGTCGCAACGGTAACCGCGATAGAGCAGGGAAACCGTGCCTTTGCTCTAGGCGATTCGATAACGAGCCAGGTCGATCCGGAAACGCTCGCACCCTATCAGGTGGAGATCAAATTTGGCGGTGCGTTAAAGACCTTTAACCAGACCGCGAATATCGATCCGCGAACCGGTTCGATCCTGTTTGCCGGCACTAACGCGGTCGACGCTCCGGTCGGCACGCACAGCCTGCTGTCGCTGATCTACGCGATGCGATCTTTCAATCTGGACGCGAGCAAAAATCCTGGCAATCCCGTCAACGACACCCGCGTCGCGGTATTTTGGACCGATCGACCGTATATCTTCACATTGCGGCCCGGGAATGCCGAGATGATCACGATCGGCGGTGAGAAGGTCGCCGCGCAGCAGATAGTCGTGAACACCGGCAACCCTCAGCTCGACCAGCTTGCTATAAAGGTCTGGCTGGCCGATGCTCCGGGACGCGTGCCGCTTCGATTTTCGATAGGAGCCTATCAGGCTGATATCGTCACATTGTCAAAGAACTAATTTGCTGCCCAATGCGTAAGACCGATTGTTCAATAGTGTCATTTTCGATGCATTGTAATTGAAAATGATTTTCAATTAGTCTAATATCAAAAAGGAGTAAGTGATGAGAAGTTCTTTGATTTTCGCATTGTTCGCAGTTTTGACGTTTTCGGTTAGCTCGTTCGCACAATCCGATGCTGATCGTGAAGCCATCAAACGAACGGCCCTTAACTATGCCGAAGGCTGGTACGAGGGAAACGCCGATAAGATGGAAAGTGCGCTGAGTCCGGACCTGGCAAAGCGTATAGCCCGCACGAACGACAAAGGGCAGAGCAGTCTCGGCCAGATGACGGCTTTGACCCTCGTACAGGCGACACGCGGCGGTTCGGGTAAGCAGACACCAAAGGACGAACAGCAAAAGGACGTCACGATACTCGACATCACCGGAAATGCCGCTACGGTCAAGCTGGAAATGCGTGAATGGATCGACTACATGCATATCGGCAAAATGAATGGAAAATGGGTGATCATCAACGTGCTATGGGAGATGAAACCCAAAAAAGATGACAAAAGAAACTGAGAAAGTCCACAATTTGACGCTCACCGACCTGCCTATCGGCAGCGAGGCCCGCGTGACTGCCGTCAACGGCAACAGCAGCATTACCCGTCGGCTAATGGAGATGGGCGTCGTCCCGGGCGTGGACGTTCGCGTTATCAAGGCCGCTCCGTTCGGCGACCCGATCGAGGTGCGTCTCAGGGGTTACAGCTTGGCAATGCGGCGGAGCGAGGCAGATGCGATCGAGGTCGTTGTCTGAACTCGCTCTTAGTTTTCAAGCTGAATGAGCCGCACTAATCCAAATCACCAATTGACGATCGCACTTGCCGGCAACCCAAACGCCGGGAAGACCACGCTGTTCAATTCGCTTACCGGCCTCAAACAAAAGGTCGCGAATTACCCCGGCGTCACGGTCGAGCGTAAAGAAGGGCCGTGGACGGTCGGTGACCGATCGGCTAATCTTATCGATCTGCCCGGCCTCTACAGCCTCGATGCGACGTCGCTCGACGAACAGATCGCCCGCGAGATCATCGCTGGCGAGTTGCCGTCCGTGCCAAAGCCGGACGCGATAATCGCGGTTGTCGACGCGACCAATCTCGAACGCAATCTTTATCTCGTCACGCAGATCTTCGAATATGGCGTGCCGGTCGTCGTCGCACTGACGATGATCGACGTTTTCGAGAAGCAGCAGCATGAGATCGACGTCGAAATGCTGTCGGCTTTGCTGAAAGTTCCGGTCGTCGCAGTTAATGCAAAGAGCGACCGCGGCTTCGACGAGCTCTCGGAAAAGGTGGCCCGGGTGATCGGGACGGTTCCCGAAGTTCCGTACGAGATCAGCGAAAATACCGACGAGGACGGTTCGCACGGCAAGATCTTTGCCCGTTATAAATTCATATCAAATGCCGTTCAGGAATCGACCTGGCACAGCGATCAGAAAAGCCACCGTATCTCGGACAAGATCGACCGCGTCCTGACACATCGGTTTTTTGGGCTGATCATCTTGGTCGCCATTCTGCTAGTCGTGTTTCAAACGATCTTTTCGTGGGCGAGCCTGCCGATGGATCTGCTCGAAAAAGGATTTGGTTCGATCGGCGATCTCGTTAAGGCCGAATTGCCGCCCGGAATTTTGTCCGATCTGATCGCCGACGGCATCATCGCCGGCGTCGGCGGCGTTGTCGTTTTTCTGCCCCAAATATTGCTGCTGTTCCTGTTCATCTCACTGCTTGAGGACAGCGGCTATATGTCGCGGGCGGCGTTTTTGCTCGACAAACTGATGAGCCGCGTCGGGCTGCACGGCAAGGCGTTTTTGCCGCTGATCAGCAGCTTTGCCTGTGCGATCCCGGGGATTATGGCGACCCGCACCATCGAGAGCCGCCGCGACCGGTTTGCGACGATCATGATCGCACCGTTCATGAGCTGTTCGGCACGCCTGCCGGTTTATACGCTTATGATCGGGGCATTTTTTGGGGGCCAGTACGTTTTCGGGTTTATCTCGATCGGTGCATTGCTGATGCTGATCATGTACGCGATCGGCATTATCGCCGCGATCGCCACCGCGTTCGTCCTGAAACGCACCGTCCTTAAGGCTCCGCCGCCACCGTTCCTGATGGAACTGCCGCCGTACCGCCTGCCCAATCTGCGGACCGTGTTTCAAAATATGCTCACACGAGCATGGCTGTTTCTAAAGCGTGCCGGAACCGTCATCCTCGCGATCTCGATCATTCTGTGGGCACTGATGTATTTTCCGCGAACCGGCTCCCCTCCTTACGAAGGAGGGGTGGCACCCGCTTCGGGTGACGGGGTGGTTCTCTCATCAAACGAACCATTACCCGAGTCCGAGCAGCTCAAACACAGCTACGCCGGTATGCTTGGCCATACGATCGAGCCGGTGATCAAACCGCTTGGGTTCGACTGGAAGATCGGGGTCGCTCTGATCGCGAGTTTTGCGGCCCGCGAGGTGCTGGTCTCGACTCTCAGCATTATCTACAACGTCGGCAAGGACGAGAACGAAGAATCGGAAACGCTGATCGCGGCCGTCCGCGACGCCAAGGACGATAACGGTAAACCTACGTGGACGCCGCTGACGGCACTTACGCTGATGGTCTTTTTCGTTTTGGCGATGCAGTGTATGTCCACGCTGGCCGTGGTGCGCCGGGAGACCAATTCGTGGACCTGGCCGGCCTTTATGCTCGTCTATATGACCGGATTTGCTTACGTTGCCGCCCTGATCACCTATCAAGTCGGAAAGGCACTGGGGTTTGAATGAGCTTTGATCTGCAGAGCATAGTCGTCTACATATTGATCGCCGCCGCCTGTGCGTACGGCGGCACGTGGCTCAAACGCAAAGCCGGTTCATTCTCCAAAAAGCCCGACTGCGGCACCGGCTGCGGCTGCGGCGAAACCTCAAGCCGGGAAGACGATCGTGGCTAGGGGTCGGGGGATCAGGGGTCGGTGGCCGGTGGTCAGTGGTCAGTGGCTTGTTGATCGTGGTTCGTTGATCGTGGTTCGTTGATCGTGGTTCGTTGATCGTGGTTCGTTGTTCGTGCTGCCATTTTCACTCTTTCAGTTTTTCCTGCTCTTTCCTACCCTTTCCTACTATTTCCGACTATTTTCCACTAAGTAGGAATCTTTAATAATGCGAAACATTATTAACATTTGTGCTATCAACATTTTACGCATCTGGGACAGATAACTTAGGTTAGTTGGGACAGGCTAAACGTTCTGATTGCTGGATTTACACCAACTGTCCCACTGTCCCACCGATTTTTCAAATTTTTTCGGCAATTCTGAACAGCCTGTATCGTCCTGTTCGGTCTAGTTGTCAAAGATCAAAGGTTACAACACATATTGTATCATCAGTGTCAACTGTGACGGCGAATGTTTTGACTAATCGCCGGATATTGTTCGACGCCTTCAGCGTCTGCACCTTTGAGATCGCAAGACCTAGTGCGCGGTTCGCGTCGCTCACTCTACCCAAGGCTATGATTTACATCACCGTCGTCGAGGACGGACGCCGGCGGCGTCGATACTCCATAAGTGAACTGTGAACAGTGAATAGTGATGAGTGACTATCTGGACTCTCGCTAATGCATTTTGTGTAGCTGATGGGGTTTGCAACATTTTGGGCAACAAATTAACCTTGTAGTTTGGACGGCAAACCTCAATTATTGACTCCGGGCGTTCGGTCGATGTTTTTGTCGACGCTGGCCTTTTTTCTGGCGAACGTTTTTGTCAAACAGGTAGCTCATATCCCGGCGATGGAAACGGTGTTCTTCCGATGCATCGTGGCAACGGCGTTTTGCGTTTACGGCCTTAAGCGGGCTAAGGCGAGTCTCGTCGGGACCAACCACCTGATGCTGCTGCTGCGCGGGCTGTTTGGCACGACGGCACTGTATTTTTTCTTTGTCACGCTCCAGCAGATGCCGATCGCATCGGCGCAGACGATTCAGTATCTTTCGCCGATCTTTACGGCGACGATCGCGATCTTTGTTTTGAAAGAAGCCGTCAGGCCGACGCAGTGGTTCTTTTACGGGATCGCGTTCATGGGCGTGCTGCTGATCGAACGGGTCGACACACGCATCGAGCCGCTCTATCTGGCGTTCGGGATATTGTCGGCGTTTTGCTCGGGCGTCGCGTACAATCTTGTGCGGAGCATGCGCGGCAAGGAACATCCGCTGACGGTAGTGCTGCATTTTCAGCTCGTCGGTGCGGTTGCCGGGACAATCAGCCTCTTTTTCCAATGGAAAATGCCGACCGGATGGGATTGGTTGTATTTGTTCCTGATCGGTGTGTTCTCTCAGCTTGGGCAGATCTTTTTGACCGATGCTCTTCAGCGGGAACGCATCGCCGGCGTCGCGATCGTCAATTACACCGGTCTCGTTTACGCTCTGTCAGTCGGCTGGATCGTCTTTGGCGAATCACAGAGAATACTCGCACTCGCCGGTATGCTGCTGGTCGTGATCGGCGTGCTGCTAAGCGTGCTTTATGGCAGAAGGCAGTCGAGGCTTGATGAAATTGAAGTGACGGTTGCGTGATTGGAATTATAATTTGCCACTAGCTTTAGCTAGTGGTTTGAAGCAGTATTCAACATGGCTTTAGCCGAATTGTTTGATGACTCGTTCCAAGGTTGAGTAATCTGATGACATGTTGAAGCCAGGCCAAAAGCGTTTCGGCTAAAGCCCGGGACTTTTTAGAACGCCACCACTAGCTAAAGCTAGTGGCAACTTATGGGAGACTTAAAGATCAAAGCAGCGGTGGTTACGGTTAGCGATTCGCGGACGGCGGGTGATGATCTGTCGGGTGATAAACTTGCGGAATTGCTTACCTCGAACGGTGCCGAGATCGTTGAGAGACTGATCGTATCCGACGACCTCGAACATCTTCGCAACTCGCTGTACGGGCTAACCGAAAGGGAAGACGTCAACCTGATCATCACCACCGGCGGAACCGGCTTTGGGCCGCGGGACAACACGCCGGAGGCGACGCGGGCCGTGATCGAACGCGAAGCTCCGGGAATGGCCGAAGCGATGCGGCGTGAGACGGCGTCCAGGCACCCGATGGCGATGCTCTCACGCGGTATCTGCGGCATTCGCGGCAATACTCTGATCATCAATCTGCCGGGTTCCCCGAAAGGTGTCGAAGAGTGTTTTGAAGTGATCCGGCCGGTGCTGCGGCACGCGGTAGATCTGATCTCGGGGAAAACGGAACATTAGACGACAAAAACGATACCTTAAGCATAGAAACCGACGCATTATGAAATATTTAACAACTAAAACCCTTGCAAGCTTTGGGCTTCTCATTTGCATGGTCGGACATGCGGCAGCACAAAAAGTGTCTCCCAATATCGCTTCGGAAGCCGAAATAAAAAGCGATGTATCGCTCGCTCCATGCGATGACAAAGCCAGGTTAGCGGCAGCTAAAAGTCTCTTTATCAAAAGTGGAGCGGCTGAAGCGGATATCACCATCGAAAAGCTCAAAAAAGTCGAAAATCTGATTGTAACTAAAAAGGGGAAGACAAACGAAACCGTTATCGTTGGTGCGCATTATGATAAGACGGTCGACGGCTGCGGCGTCATTGATAACTGGACGGGAATTGTTATATTGGCAAATCTCTACCGGACAATGCGTGAACTGACAACCGATAAGACGTATCTTTTTGTCGCCTTTGGAAAAGAAGAACTGGGGTTGATCGGTTCAGACGCGATGGCGGGCAATATTCCAAAAGAAGAACGGTCGAACTACTGTGCAATGGTCAATTTCGATAGCTATGGATTTACGTATCCTCAAGCTCTCGGCAACATTTCCGATAGGTCACTGATAAAGCTTGCGGAAGAGACCTCTACGGAAATGAAAATACCGTTCTCGGAGGCCGGAATCGATTTGGCGAGTTCCGATTCCGAATCGTTTCGGCAACGAAAGATCCCGGGAATCAGTATGCATGGACTGTCCAATAACTGGAGCAATTACCTGCATTCGTCCAGCGATAAACTCTCAAACGTTAATATTGCCAGCGTAACCATGGGTTATCGCCACGGCCTTGTTTTCTTGTCAAAAGTTGACAGAAAACCGTGTGACGCGTTTCGAAAATAGCGTATTTTGGGAGTCCCGGGTCTACGTAAAGTCCCGAAATAGCAGCAATCGCTTCAATTGCCGCTATTCGCCGCAGAGGAACGGGACTTTGACGGTTTTGAGCGAGGCCGTCTTTTGGCCGGTCAGTTTGGCGGTGATCTTTACGTCGCTGCAGAGCGGGCCGTAGACAAAGGCCGGGACGATGTAAAATCCGTCGTCGTTCGGGATGCCGATCTGGACGTTGCGGGTCAGGATCACTTTCTTATCGGCGGTGACGACGATATTTGCCATGCGGCCTGCTTCGAACGAGCCCTTTTCACCCTGAACGAAAACCCAAACAAAAAGTGAAGTGTCGAGATCGTTAAAAAAGCTTCTCGGCTCGCCGCCTTCGGGAAATACATCATCGAGTTTTCCGGTCGACGAACTGAATGCCATGACCTTGACTTCGGCGATGTTGTAATCCGGTGCCTTAGGTTCTACGGTCTTCGGTTTGGCCCTTTGGGCGAATGCGGCGGTCAAGCCGATGGAAAGTACAACAACGGCAATTGCCGCGAAGCGTAGTAGTGATTTCATCTTATCGATCTTCTCCAGTTTGATTTGTTTCCGACGGGCATTTGAGCCCAAAAAAGTACTGCGGGTTTGCCGCAAAATGTTGAGCCCTATTTTCGCAGGGCTGCGGCGATGAATTTCGACGCGTCAGACTTAAGTTTTGAGAGTGAGCCTTTTTCGATATACATCATATGCCCGGCTTCGTAGTATTCGAACGAGATGTTTCGTCTCAGGCTCGGGTCGAGGTTCATCGCCGACACGGTGTATTCGGCGGCGTAGAACGGCGTCGCCATATCGTAATAGCCCTGGGCGACGAAGATCTTCATATACGGATTCTTCGCCATCGCGTCCTTCATCGGGATGCTGGTGTCGGCGTAGCCGTTAGCTACGTTCCAGTTCCAGGGGCTCGAGATGCCGCCGCCGAGAATGTAATACTCCGAATCGGACTTGAAACCCAGCTCGCCGCGGACATAAGCGTTAAATGCCGCGGTGTATGGCGGCCTGATGGCGTTCATCGACGGGTCGCTGTCCGGCGTGTCGCCGGCGGCATCGCGGTCGATGCCCTTAAAGCGGCTGTCAAGACGTCCGGCTGTGCGGCGTTCGCTGCGGAGCAGTTCTTTTTGGAACCTGCTCAGATCGACGCGAAAATTCGCCCGCTCGACAAAATCTCGGCTGAGGCCGGTGAGTGAGCTGAACTTGTCTGCCAGTGCCGTGCGTTCTGCGGCAGACAGGCTGTCGATCCGCATCATCGCGGGCATGTATTCATTGGCGGCAAACTGGCGTGCTTCCTGCGTAACCTGTTCGATGGTCTTTGCCTGCATCGCGGGCGGCAGACGTTTGTGGTACCACGCGGTCGCCGTGTATGACGGCAGGATCAGGACCAGCGGCAGATCGTTATTGTCCGCGAATCTGATCGTTTGAAAATTAAGCACGGCGGACACGAGCACGATGCCATTGAGGGCGATGCCTTTGTCAAAAAGGTAGTTCGAGAGGCCCGACGCACGGGTCGTGCCGTAAGATTCGCCAACGAGAAAAAGCGGCGACATCCAGCGTTCGTTGCGGCCGAGGTACATTCGGATAAATTCGCCGACCGATGCGATGTCGCCCTCGATGCCGAAGTATTTGCTCGCCAGTTCCGGTTTGACGGCACGCGAATAGCCGGTGCCGACGGGGTCGATGAAGACCATATCCGTCTCGGTCAGCCAGGTGTGCTGGTTGTCTTCCATCTCGTACGGCGGCGGAGGCAGCATGCCATCGTCGAGCATCTTGATGCGACGCGGGCCGAGTGTGCCGAGATGGAGCCAGACCGACGCCGAGCCCGGGCCGCCGTTGAATGAGAACATCAGCGGACGGCCTGCGGGCGGATTATCGAGCGTGTACGCCATGAAAAAGATGCGTGCCTCGGTCTCGCCCGAAACGGCGTTCCTGATCGGCATAAAGCCGGTCGTTACCGTGTAATTGAGCGTTCGCTGTCCGACGCGGACAGTGTGCTTGGTGACGACGGGAGGCTCTTCGGCAGCGGCAGCGGGCCGCGGCGTTTCGACGGGTTTAGGCGCCGGGGCGGCCGCGGGCGTCAGTTGGAAAAATAACAGGAACGGCAGTAATAATGTCGCTAACATAGGCTTAAATTATGCTGGAAATACCAAGGGAATTCTGCCGAAAAGAGTAACACAAGGCGTGAGCAAACGCGAAAACGCCAGGCGTCACATCGCGGCCTTATGGCTCGAGAGTAAAGCCAACGGGCACGAATTCGAGCGAGCGGAGAACGCCGTCAGTCTTGGCCTTGGCGTCCGGTTTGGCGAGGTAGATGAACACGACGGGGAACTCGACTGGTTTGAGATCGCAGCCGAACTGGACGCCGGCGAGGTCGGGCGTGTAGCCGCCGATCCTCAACGAGCCCTCGGGGACGTTATTGAATCGATACTTGCCACCGGCCGTCCTGAGATGAAAGAACATGCCCTTGTTGCCGCATTCGATGCGGTCGAGGAAGCCGATCTCGCGTTTTTCGTCCGCGGCGGCAGGTTTCAGGCGGCGGCGAATGTCGTCCATCATCCGGGCACGCATTGCGGCGGCCTCGGCTTCGGGGTCACGGGCGACACGCGGCGGTGTATTGACGACGACCTGGCTGTCGCCGGGCTCTTCGTAAATGACGAGCGTGGCGGCTTTGAGTTCGTCGGGCGTGAGAATGCGGAAATTCTCAGGGATAAACTCGATCGCGACGAGGTCGCCGGTCAGGCCGGGCCGCGGGATGGAAGGTTTGCGGTAGGTGACGAGGGCGTTGATCGCGGAAATATTTGTCTCGCAGCCGACCGAGATATTTTTGGCGGTCTGCTCGTAGGCGTTCATCTCGACAGAGTCGAAATCCTTGCTCACGACAATGACATTTTTATCCGCCGTCTTGACGTGAAAGCCGATCGGGCGTGTTTTGCAGTCGATCTTGACGATGCGGCCGGTGATGCGGGTCTCATTTTCGCCGACGGCGCGGAGAGCCTGGTTGATCGTCCGCAGGCTCGCCTCGTCCTGGCGTCGTTTCAACTCGGCCTCGGACGGCGGTTCGCGTTGGTCGATACGGCGGACGAGCACGGGCTGGCCGTTCTTTGAGGCGTTGGCGACGGCCTCGTCGAACCGTTTCTTTTCGGCGGCGTTCATCGCTTCGATCTCGCGGATCTGTTTGACCCGCTGAAGCAGATTTTCCGCACGGCCTTTAATTTCGGGGTCATCAGCGGTCGCGGCGATCTTTTCGGCGATGGCTGTGGCCTCGTAGAGCTTGTTTTGGCGTGAATAGATCTCGCCGATGCGAAGAGCGTAACGCTGATTGCCCGGCTGCTGTGCACGCGCCTTTTGCAGCAGGGCGATGGATTCGTCAAGATCCTCGTCGCGGACGAGATTGACGTACGCGAGCAACTCGTAGCTTTCGGTAAAACCGGGGTTGAGGCTGATCGCCTTTTGGAGGGCCGCACGCATCTTGTCGGCGTTCTCTTTGGTAAAGGCACGGACGTAGCCAAATTCGTCGCGGCCCTCGCGGCTGAGCAAGTAGGCGTAGCGATAGTACGGAATGTAATTAGTCTGGTCGCCGGCAATGGCACGTTCGAGCAGTGTGCGGGCCTCGTCGAACTTACGCTGCTTGAGCTTGACCATGCCGAGAGCGGTATTGGCGACGCTTGAGGCCGGATCGAGCTTGAGGGCGTCGGTCAGGAACGGCTCGGCGTCGTCCTCGCGATGAATGTGATAGAGCAGGTCGCCGATGTAAGCGTTCGTCTGGGCGTCGGTCAGTACGGTCGTCCGCATGTCGGCGTCGAATACGAGTTTGCGGTTGAGCGTGAAGACGCGGTAGTTAAAACGGCTCTGTTTGACGTACCGCTGGAGCTCGGTCTCCATGTTCTTGTACGAGGTCTGGAAGGCCGTCTCAAACGCCGTGCGGGCGTCCTTGCCGTTGGTCATCGCCTTGAGAAACTTGCCCAGTTCCTCGGTCTTGCCGCCCTGTATCAGGTAATGGATCAGTGCCCACGACTGTGCGTAAAAGATGCTCCGCGAATGGTCGGCGGTCTGATGGAGCTGATAATTGCTGATGTTGAAGAGCGTGTCGAGCGGCATCAGACGACTTTGCTGAAGCAGGTACAGGTGCTGGTCCTGAATGAGCCCGAGCTTGACCTCCTGGTCCTTGGCGATCTCGAACGTCTGGTAATATTCCGCGAGACCCTCGTTAAACCACGCGGGCACGTCCGATTTGCCGTAGTTCATGTCGAGGATCGAGTGGACGTACTCGTGAAAGATCGTCCCGTACATCTCTTTGTCGGTGCCCTCGGTCGAGAGCGTGATGTAATTGACGTCCTCGCCCGACTGAAAGTAACCGGCGATGTTCTCATCGACCTTGCCGTCGGCACGTTTGGGTTTGAAATCGCGGTAGCTTGCGGCGTTCTTAAAGACGATGACGTTCGTCGGCACGCCGGAATTGACGTTCATGTTGGTGAACAGCAGGCGAAACGTCTCGCGAAACTGTTCGAGCTTGGTCCCGACCGCACGGATCTCTTTCTCCGACGCATTACCGATCAGCGTAAAGTTTTTCGAACGCACCTGCACCCAACTGTCCTTGCCCGCGGCTACGCCTGAGGCAAAAAACATCACGGTCACCAAAAAAACGATGCGGGCAGCGAAGGTGCGGGACAATTTCATAAACAGGTACAGCTCAGTGTTTATCTCAATAAACAAAAATTACCACATCCCGCCGTGTTTGATAAGGGATTTTTGTGAAAGAGCCAACGAAACTAAGCTGCGAAAGCCAATCGCCACCACGCCAGCCCCGTTTTCTTGCCTTTCGGTGGTGGTTAATGCTACATTTCGGATGCAAATATGCCCATCAACTCCTATATCGAAAACATCGCAAAGCACCACACTCGTGGAATCGCAACCGAGCACACATTTCGGGGCGATCTTCAACGCCTGATCGAGGAACTTGTCCCAGAGGTTGCCGCGACTAACGAGCCGAAACGCATCGAGTGCGGCGCGCCTGACTACGTTCTTACACGTAAGGACATTCCCGTTGGCTACATCGAGGCAAAAGACATCGGGAAAGACCTTGACGCTAAGGAGTTCAAGGAACAATTTGACCGATATCGCAATGCGCTCGACAATCTTATAATCACCGACAATCTAGACTTTAGGTTTTACATCAATGGCAAGGCGACCGCGTCGATTCGGATCGGTGAGATTCGCAATGGCGGGATCGTTGCGTTGCCCGAGACCTTCGACCAGTTCGCGAGCCTGATAAAAGAATTCTGTTCGCGCACTCCGCAGACCATCAAGAGTTCGAAACGGCTGGCGGAGATGATGGCTGAGAAGGCAAAGATACTTGCCTTTATCATCAAGAACGCTCTCGAAGAAGATATTGCCGCCGAAGCCGAAAGCGATCTGACCAATCAGATGAAGGCGTTCAAGGATATTCTCATCCACGACATCGACCCCAAGGCGTTTGCCGATATATACGCGCAGACGATCGCTTACGGTATGTTTGCCGCACGGCTACACGACGATACGCTCGATACGTTCTCACGCCAAGAGGCCGCGAACAAGATACCCAAAACGAACCCGTTCCTTCGCAAGCTCTTTCAGTTCATTGCTGCCTTTGACCTCGACACACGCATTGACTGGATAGTCGATGCGCTGGCTGACCTGTTCCGGGCGACCGATATTGCGGAGATTCTCAAGAATTTTGGAAAGAGTACGCAGACGCATGACCCGATCATGCACTTTTACGAGACGTTTCTTGCCGAGTACGACCCCAAACTTCGCAAATCGCGGGGCGTTTTCTACACTCCCGAACCCGTTGTTGACTTCATCGTCCGCGCGGTCGATCACATCCTAAAGACGGAGTTCAACTTACCGAACGGCATCGCCGATACATCAAAGGTAAAGGTCAAAGTTAAAACGCCCGTCGTCAAAAAAGGACAGGGAACCGTTTACGAAGAGGTCGATAACGAATATCACAAAGTACAGATACTCGATCCTGCGACCGGGACCGGGACTTTCCTTGCAACGGTCATCAAGCACATTTACAAGGGCTTTGAGAATCAACAGGGCGTTTGGAGCCAGTATGTCGATGAGCATCTTATACCTCGATTGAATGGCTTCGAACTATTGATGGCCTCGTATGCCATGGCGCATCTTAAACTCGATCTATTGCTTTCAGAGACCGGATACAAGCCCGCGACCAGTAACGCTAACGACCAACGGCGTTTCCAGGTCTATCTGACCAACGCTCTTGAGGAATATCACCCCGACACAGGCACGCTCTTCGCCAGTTGGCTCTCGACCGAGGCAAACGAAGCCAACCACATCAAACGCGACACACCTGTCATGGTCGTCATCGGCAATCCGCCCTATAGCGGCATCTCGTCAAACATGGGCAAATGGATTTCTGACCTCATTGAGCAATATAAATACGTGGACGGTGAACACTTTGGGGAGCGGAAACACTGGCTGCACGACGATTATGTCAAGTTCATCAGACTAGGCCAGTACTTTGTCGACAAGAACGGTGACGGCATCTTGGCTTTTATCAATAACCATAGTTTCTTGGACAATCCGACGTTTAGAGGAATGCGGTGGAACTTGCTGAATTCCTTTGACGACATTTACGTAATCGATCTTCACGGAAATAGTAAGAAAACCGAAACTAGTCCCAATGGAGTTGTCGACCAGAACGTATTTGATATTCAGGCTGGTGTTTCGATAAACATCTTCGTAAAGAGAACGGCATCGCAACAAGCCAAGAAACTCGCAACCGTCAAACATATTGACGCTTGGGGTAAACGAGAAGCTAAGTATGATTTGCTTTTGGAGAATTCACTCTCGGAACTTAAATTCGCCACTATCGATCCTCACGCTCCATATTATTTTTTCCGCCCGAAAAACTTCTCCGGCGAATCGTTGTACAACGAAGGCTTTAAAATTGGCGAACTTTTCAGAACAAACGTCACCGGAATAGTAACAGCCCGGGACTTTCTTGTCGTTGATTTCGATGAGTCAACGCTTTTGAAGAAGATTGAGAAGTTTTGCGATATTACTCTGGCCGATAATCAAATACGCGCGTGGTTGTTCCCCAACAAGAAGGAAGGCAAATACGAGGCGGGAGACACGCGGGGCTGGCAGATTTCAAACGCCCGGAAGAAAATCCAAAGGAACAATCACAAGGCTTTCGTTAAGGATGTGGCATATCGACCTTTCGATACCCGAAAGATCTATTACTCACCGGACATGGTCGATTGGGGTCGCGAAAAATACATGAAGCATCTAGACAATCGCGACAATCTTGCTTTGATGACTTGCAGGCAATCCGCAATCGATAGTTGGGAACATGTCGGCGTTACCAATCTTATTACCGACGATTGTCGTGTTTCAAATAGAAGCCGAGAGCGTGGATATATCTTTCCTCTCTATCTCTATCCAGATGATATTGCACAGAGAACGCTAGATGGGCGAACGCACAGGACGCCTAATCTTAACCCGGAAGTCATACAGCAGTTCTCCGACGGTGTTGGCCTAGCCTTTGTGCCCGAAAAGACTGTCGATTCCAAGATCGACGGGAGTTTTGCACCGATAGATATTCTCGATTACATCTACGCTGTTCTGCATAGCCCGAGCTACCGTGAGAAGTACAAAGAGTTTCTTAAGATCGACTTTCCGCGTGTGCCGTATCCGAGGGACGCCGCGACGTTTTGGCAGCTTGTCGCACTCGGCGGTGAGCTTCGCCAAATACATCTGCTCGAAAGCGCAACCGTTTCCAAGTTCATCACCAGCTTCAACGTCGGCGGCGATAACGTTGTGGAAAAGATCGCGTTCGTTCCGGGCTCCCCTCCTTACGAAGGAGGGGTGGCAGACGCTTCGTCTGACGGGGTGGTTCTCTCGGACGCCCGTGACTTGAGCAGTTCCAACGTTTCAGAGAACCACCCCCCGGCTACCGCCGTACCCCTCCTTCGTAAGGAGGGGAGCTTTGGAGATGTCTATTTCAACGACACCCAATATTTCGCGGGCGTCCCCGAGATCGCGTGGAACTTCTACATCGGCGGCTACCAACCCGCCCAGAAATGGCTAAAAGACCGCAAAGGCCGAAAGCTTTCTTTCGACGACATACAGCACTACCAAAAAATAATAGTAGCCCTAACCGAAACCGACCGGATTATGACGGAGATCGACAGAAAGAACTTCATTTTGTGATTCGGTGGCAACTAATATCGCTCACTTGAGGGACACAGAATTATGACTAAACAAAATCTATCTGACTCAGGGGCACTCTGTGCCAAATTAACCCATGCCACGTTGCGAGTGCTTCAGAAGAACGGCGGTGAAATGCGCGGAAAGGACGTTCTTGAGCAAATTACCGCTCAGGTTGAGTTCAATGAATGGGAATCCAACATATTGCCGCAAAACGGGGAGATAAGATGGCGGAATTTTTACAGCCGAGCCCTAATAGAGCCAACAAAAGCCGGTTTCCTTATTAAGAGAAAGGGGATCTGGTATCTCACCCCGGAAGGCGAGGAGGCTCTAAAAAGTAGTCCGACTGAGATATGGGCAATGGCAAACAAGAAATATAAAGAATGGAAGACGGTTAACCCAACCCAAGGGGCCGAAGAATTGGATAGCGGGTTGACTGACACGTCGAGTTTTGAAGTTCCAAATAGCGAACTATCACTCGAAAGGTTCGAGCAATTAGCCCTCGAGAGTATTACCGACGCGATCAATGCAAAGACCGCGTATGAGTTTCAGGATCTCGCCGCCGCTCTATTGCGTGCAATGGGCTATTTCACGCCGTTTGTCGCCCCGCGTGGAAAAGATGGTGGCGTGGACATCATGGCATACCGCGATCCGCTCGGAACGCTTGCTCCGCGGATAAAGATACAGATCAAACATCGCGAATCGACAACTCCGGTCGCGGATGTTCGGCAGCTTATGGGTTTGCTTCAAAAGGATGGTGACGTTGGTATCTTTTTTTCAACAGGCGGCTTCACTCCCGATGCCAAATCAACTGCCCGTGGCTCGCACGTCCATGTCGAACTGATCGATCTCGACCGATTTATAATCCTATGGCGTCAGTTCTACGACAAGCTAAAGGACGATGACAAAGCGATGCTACCGCTCACGCCCGTTTACTTCATCGCGTCATTACCATGATAGAAAACATCAAACGCCGAGCCGGGTACCTTCTCCCACAGAGTAGTTATCGTTACCTGGAGTAACATCAGAGCGTCTCTTGTCGAGGAAAATACCATAAAATATAACGAAACCCGCATAAACACTGACGTTCACGCACACTTCACCCACGGGAAATATTAATTTCCTGACGAAAAACAAAACTTTCCTGACGAAGAACAAAAGTTTTCTGGCAGTTGCAAGGTCGTGGACGTGGGGAACAAAGTGTTTCCTGACGATTACGAGGTCGATATCGTGGGGAAACAAAAGTTTTCTGCCGGTTACGAGGTCGATATCGTGGGGAAATAAAAGTTTTCTTGCGGTTACGAGGTCGATTTCGTGGGGAAACAAAAGTTTTCTGGCAGTTACGAGGTCGATATCGAGGAGAAACAAGTGGTTTCTGGCGGGAAATAAAAAGTTCTTGCCTTTTTTTTTGAGATTTTTTATTATCGCCCAATCACCCACATCGTGGGTGAGACCCATAAACCCATAAAAAAGGAGGCCACCCATATGGCTGACAAACAATTCCCGACCACTGAGGCAGACCTCAACCTGCTGCTTCAGAGTCTCAACACAAAACTTCCGACGTACTCCGCCACTCTCGGCATAACAGCACCCGAGATGACATCGCTTAGCTACGATGCGGTAAATTTTAACTACATCATCAACTTTGCCCAGCTCGTCAACGACTCAAAGGACGCGTTCTTTGCGTTCAAAGAAGACCTCATCGACGGTGAGATCAGTGCCGTCGAGCTGCCGATACCGACATTTCCGACGGTCAGTATGCCCGAAGCCGCTTTACCCGGTATCAAAAAGCGTTTGCGGAGTCTGCTGAAACGTATCAAGAGTGCTCCGGCATATACCGAGCAGATCGGCGAAGACCTCGGGCTTGTCGAAAAAGACGCGAGCGGATTCAACCCCGATGACCTCTTTGCCGAACTCAAGCCGCGTGCAATCTCAAACGGCCGTGTCGAAATCTCGTTCTCGAAGCAGGGAATGGACGCGATGCGTGTCGAATTCAAACGCAAGGGCGAAAGCAGTTGGTCACTGGCTAGTGTCTTTACCGCGAGCCCGGGCATCCACGACGCCCCGAGCGTCCCGCCCGACACGCCCGAGTCACGCGAATATCGCGGCATTCTCATCAAAAAGAACGACCCGATCGGCAACATGTCGCCCAGCTACACCATCGTCACCACGCCGTAGGGCATTAGACGAGAGACGATCCCAAACAAACAAAAGGCGGTACGCACGTTGATGTGTGTACCGCCTTTTGAAATGTAAGCCGACCTTTGTCTAGCGAGTGCCTTTATTGACCAGCACGCCGTTGATGATCGTGCCGATGCAGTGGGTGGTCCATTCGAGAGGGTCGCCGTCGTAGAGAGCGATGTCGGCGTCTTTGCCAACGGCGAGCGAGCCGATGCGTGCGTCGAGGCCGAGGATCTTCGCGGCGTCGATGGTGATCAGAGCAAGGGCGTCACGTTGCGACATGCCGTTCTGTGCGGCCATGCCCGCTTCGAAGAGAACGACGCGGGTTTTGGGCACGTAGCCCTCATAACCACTCTGGAGGGCTACGGGAATGCCCGCAGCCTTGAGTTTGCCGGCAGTTTCCATCGACAGGCCGTCCGTATCGCCTCCGGCACGTGCCATCGTCGGGTGGATTATGACCGGGACGCCCGCAGCCTTGATGTCGTTCATGACAAGCTGTGCGTCCGCGGCACCGTCGAGCACGATGCGGATGTTAAATTCCTTGGCAATGCGGAGAGCGGTGATGATGTCCTGAGCCTTGTTGGCGTTGATCAGCAGCGGGGTCTCGCGTTTGATGACCGCGGCCATCGCGACGGATTTGAGATCCTTGGGGGCGTCGGGCTTTTTGGCGTTCTCCTGAGCCTTGATCAGCTCCGCACGGAGCATGGCGACCGCTTTGGCACGCGAACCGGGCGATTTGCCCGCACCGGCGAGGCCGTTATTGCCAAGCGTGACCATTATCATCGCGGTCGGCACGATCGTCGCGTCGTCGACGTTCTTGCCCCACGTTTTCGCGATCATCGTCTGCCCCGAAATGAGGGCCGAGGGCTGATGGCCGGTGTGGATCGTCGTCACGCCGAACTCGCGGACCCAGTCGATCAGGCGTTCCTGGGCGTTATAGGCGTCAGTGGCACGCAGTTCGGGCTGGACCGATGCACTGCCGTCAAGCGCCATCTGATCGTGCGGTTGATTGAGGTAACCGTTGAGCCCGATGACGGTATGAGCGTCGATCAGGCCTGGCGTGACGACCTTTGCGGTGATGACGGTGTAGTTCGCGGGTATCTTGACGCTCGCCGCGGTCCCGACGGCCTCGATCTTACCGTTGTTGATGAGCACGACGCCGTTGGTTATTGGTTCGCCCGCCATCGTCCAGACAGTCTCGCCCTGGACGGCGATCTGAGCCGATGCCGTGACGGCGAGAATTAGCCACAGAGTGCAAAGAGCGAGGAGGTTTTTCGATACATTTACCATGTTATTTTTTACTTTTTGCTTGAACATCATTTAGTTATCACCTCCAAAGTCGCCGTCGAAGCAGTCGATGTGGACGGTACGGTCGGTCGTGGCACCGTTTCCGCCGGTCTGGATTAGATAATCCTGCGGATTCGAACGGTCAAAAACCTTTTTGCCTTCGACCCATGTCTCGAGGACATGCGTGTAGATACTCAGCGGGTCGCCGCTCAAGACGATGAAATCAGCGTCCTTGCCGGCCTCAAGCGAACCGACACGCTTGTCGAGGTCGAGCATGATCGCGTTCGCCATCGTTAGAGCATATAACGCCTTATCGCGGGACATGCCCGCACGGACCGCAATTCCGGCCGAGCGAAGGAACCAACGCGAGTCAGTGATGCCGTCGTCGGTGTGAAAACCGGTGAGAGCCCCTGCCTTTTCAAGAGCCGGGGCGTTTATCGCGTAAACATCGACCGTCTCGAGCTTTCCGCCCGGCGAATCGATGAAGATCATTGACACCGGAGCCTTGGCCTTGGCGATCTCATCAGCGACCTTCCACGCCTCGGACACGTGCTGGAGTACGATGCGGAAGCCAAACTCTTTCTGCAGACGAAGAGCCGTCAAAATGTCGTCGTGACGGTGCGTATGAAAGTGAACCATGCGTTTGCCGTCGAGAGCCTCTACGAGAGCCTCCATCGCGAGATCACGCGGCGGCATTTTCGTGGCGTCGCCCGCGGCTTTTTTGATCTTGTCGCGGTATTCCTGAGCCTTGATGAACTGGTCGCGGACCAGGGCGGCCGATTTTGCACGCGTGCCGGGAAAGCTACCGCCGCCCGGACGGATGGGATTGGTCCCGTTAGCAAACTTGATGCCGCCCATGATCCGGCCGTCGGCGTCGTAGAGCAGGATATCGTCGATCTTTACCGCGTCATCGCGAAGCTTTATATAAAGCGTCTGTCCGCTGTTGAGATGACCAGAGCCGGGCATGACATTGACGGTCGTCAAACCTCCGCTTTGTGCCCTCTGGATGCTCGACGAGCGAACATTTAACCCATCAAGCAGCCGAACGTCGGGCTGAATTGGCGACGAGCCGTCGGCGCCGGAGCCTTCGCCAATGTGGCTGTGCGTATCGACGAGGCCGGGCATTATCACCTTGCCTTTGGCGTCAACGATCGTAACGTCCGACGACAGACGGACGGTCCTCGCGTCGCCGACGGTGACGATCTTGCCCTTTTGGACAACGATCACGCCCTGTTCGATCGGAGCTCCGACTATCGGAATGATCTTCGCGTTTATGTAGGCGATTGGACGGTCCTGTGCATTTGTCGCGGCGGCAAGCATACCAGCCGCAAAAATGCCGAGAAATAGTTTCTTCATTTATGCATCCTCAGTTTCGTTGAAATTAGAGCGGTTTGTATTGATAAAGTGCTATCTTTTGAGCCGCGTGTCAAAGGCCGTGATGAGATTTGGCTAGTTTTCGCCCGTGACCGGCAGCGTCACGCTGAATATCGTGCCTGTCGGGTCATTCGCCGTGACCTCGATCCTTCCGCCGTGGGCAGTAACGATGCCATAACATACGGCGAGCCCAAGGCCGGTGCCTTTACCGGCAGGTTTGGTGGTGAAAAACGGATCGAATATGTGCTGAGCCGCTGTGTCCTCGATGCCGCCGCCTGTGTCGGCGATAGTAATGACCACGTCGCCGCCGCTTGTGGACACGCTGACGGCGAGCGTGCCTCCGTCGGGCATCGCATCGCGTGCGTTGAGCAGAAGATTGAGTGCGACCTGCTGGATCTGGTCCGCGTCGGCCTTGATTGCGGGAACGTTTTCGCCAAGATCGGTGACGATGTCGAGACGGCGGAACGATTCGTCAAAGCTTGCGAGACGCATCGCAGTCTCGACCACCTTGTTAACGTTCACGGACACCCTTGCGGCGGGCCGCGTTCGGGCAAAATTGGTCATATCGGTCGTGACCTGTGTTATCCGCTTGATCTGGGCGGAGATGAGTTTTAATTTGTCGCGGGCGTCGTCCGGCAGATCGTCCTTCGTCTGCATCATCTGGATCAGCGACGAGATCGAGGCGAGCGGGTTGTTGACCTCGTGGGCGACACCGGCTGAAAGCGTGCCCATCGCGGCGAGCTTTTCGGTACGGATGAGATGGGCGTTGAGCCGCTGCAGTTCG
Source organism: Pyrinomonadaceae bacterium (assembly GCA_017983495.1). GTDB lineage: Bacteria > Acidobacteriota > Blastocatellia > Pyrinomonadales > Pyrinomonadaceae > OLB17. Next base: position 44,405 of record JAGOBH010000010.1, read on the forward strand.
TCGATGTCCGCCGCCATCTTGCGGCTCATCTCGTTGAACGAATCCGCCAGCAGTCCGATCTCGTCATTCGTCCGACGTAAGTCCACCTCGGTCCCGTACCCGCCCTTGGCGACCTCAACGGCCGCAAGGGTCAGACGCTGCAGCGGACGCGAGATCGTCCGGAGTATGAGCAGGACAAGCAGCAAATTAGGGATAAGTGCCGAGATCACACTAAACACGAGATACCGCCGCCATGCCTCGTAATCCATCCCGTGCCGAAACGCCCACCACGCGATCGGGATCTGAAACAATACAAAACTCACGACCGCGACCGTTGCGATGCTGAGAGCGACCTTGTAAGTGATCGGGAAGAGCCGAAATTGCTTAAGTGCCGACTGGAGTGAGAAGAGCTGGAAGTTGAGAATGGCGTACGCGTAGATCAGAACGCCCGGCAAAACGAAGATGGCACTAAGCGGCAGCAGTTCGTAATAGCCGAGGTACGGTAAAACGATGTTTGCAAGCGTTTTAAGCACGCCGGTGATCGCCAGTCCCCAGATGATCGCCCCAACCTGCTGGCCCTCCTGAGTGCCGCGATAGCGACGGTATTTACCATACAGGATCGCCGCTCCATAAAAGAAGACAAAGTAGACGTAGACGACAAATGCGTACGCCAGCGGCGAGAGATCGATGACAAATCTGCCGTCCTCAAATCCGGCCCGATGCCACAACAGACCGAACGCGGCGGCAGGGAACAAGAAGATCGCCGGAGCGAATAGAACTGCAGCTCGCTTGCGAGGCGTGCGTGCATTCTCAGGAAACACCCACGCGAAGACGACCATCGCAAACTGCATCAACAATGCAATTACAAAGCTCGCCGCGACCCACCAACCCGAAGCCCTATCAACGGGGTAGAAATTCCAAAAGATCAGGTCTTTGACTGTCCAGAAGGCAAGAAACGCGATGAATGCCGCAAATGTCTGATGGGCACGATTTCTGGGATTAGCGACAAAAACGTAAAACCCGAGCGTGACCAACAGAAAAAGGGCAAATAGGTGGAGCAACACCAGCATCTGCTAGATAGTAAATCGTTGTGTGTCGAATGAAAAGCCGTCCTATCTAACTAGAAAGCCGAGAACGAAGGCACAGATCGAGAAGGTAATGCCAAGCGACAACGGAAGAAAGTGTGAAAGCTCGATCATTCCGCCCTTTTTCAAAGCGAAATACGGGATCGAGAACGCCGTAAGCGAGACGGCACCTACCAGACCGCCGATGACCGCTCCAAAAAATGCTCCAATGATAAATATAAACAGGCCGCCCGCGGCACCGGCGGAAATTCCCCATAGTATGCCGATCGCAAGACACGCGAGCGTCCGCCTTGAGAATGATGCACCGAACAAACCCTTTACCGACTTTCCGACCAAAATGCCTGAATAATAACCGACCACAGAACTGACAAAGGTCGTTATCGACATAATAACCGTTGGCCAAAATTCGGCATGTTGAATACCTTTTGCGATGGTAAAAGCAATGAATATCGACGCCGGCGGCAGGCTCCCGAGCATAAGTCCGAAATAAGGAAATACCGTATCGGGCCCAAGCGGATAACGCATCGTTTGAGATTCGAATGCCTCGCGTTCTGTTGGGTAAAGACGTTTGTGGTCAGCGATCGCCGAATTTACCTGCAAGAGTCTTTCGAGCCGTTGCGAAGACTCCTCAGCCTCAATGTCTCCGCAAACTAGTTTGCTATCGAATGATGTTGTGAGCCCGTATTCCATAATTCACCCGCGCTATGCTCTGAACGTAGATCGCTTGCTAACTGCGGTTCAAGCCCATATCGGCGGCGTAGCTCATTAGCATATCGCCGGTCTGATACGCACTCGGCAGTCTCGACCGCAAGCATAATTATCTCGTCGCTATTATCGGTTATGGACACTAGTGATTCGATCGTACGCGAAAATTCATTTCTTGACCGTTCGCGGTGATACTCGAGTTTTGCGATGTTCTTCCGCTGTAGGGACAATGCGGCCAAATTCTGGTCTGGATGGCCAGTCATCCGAAATACCTCCGACAGGCCCGGAGCGATGTCGACCTCGCCCGCCGATTCGGCAAGGCCGGTGTATCGCAAAAACGCGTCTCTGAATTCGAAGACCGACGCTGACCGGTTACTCGACATTATCTGAGACTCAAATCTGCTGCGAACACGTGCAAGGGCATCACCGTTAAAATTGTTACCGCCAAGATCGAGTCGCGGAGCGGCCTTAAATAAGCTCGCCAGCATTATTGCTGCACCGACGGGCCAAATAATGAAGCGGGATATTACGCCCGCGATCGTGTGCAAAACCGGACGGTGGTTGGAATCTAATAAGTACTGAACCCCAAAGGGAGCCCCGCAGGCCAAATAAATAATAATGATCTCGGCTAACGTCATGTTGCCCTATTGATGGCAATTGGCGTTCCATAGGCGATCTTTTCCGGTGTTGAGTGTGCCCGGTGAAAAAAATGCAATATTTGCGGGGTTCAAGTGACTTTTTCGGAACAACCTTTTCCGCGGAGTCGTACTCCAAATGTTTGCAATTCGCGAAAAATTGAAAGAACCATTTGCAAAATGCAAATCTAATGGCGGGCCGAGCGACCGTTTACAAGCTGTCGGCAAAAGGGCAGCACCGAGATCGTCAATCGTTTGGCACTATAATTGCGTAGTAAATATCGAAACCGTTTCAGGGAATTAGGCGAAAGACTAACAGACAAGGAGGAAAAGCAGTGATGAACGTCAAAGCAAAAGTAAAGGTAGTAAAGAGGGCAGCTATCAACAAAGTTGTGCCCCAAGCTGAATCGGCAAAGACCACCCGGATGGCGGCACGCGAAATGGTGTCCAATGTAACGGAATGGGTTACCGAATTCAAGTCGCGTAAAAGCGAAGAGACAAAGGCCGCCCTTGAGCAGCTGTTTGTAAAGAATCCTCAGACAAACGAATCATAAATTTAACTTTCCGAAAAGTACGCCATCCCTTTCGGGACAGGCGAAATGCAATAATTCCAGTATTTTAATAAGACAACTGCTCCCTGCAGTTGTTTTTTGTTGTGCTCAAATAGCGGTCGAAGGATTTGCGACTGTCTCTTGTTGACTGATATTCTACGTCCGTAGAAATCAGACATTTTCGATATATATATGAATGGAAAGGTTGCGATCGTAACTGGGGCGAGCAGCGGGATCGGACGTGCTACCGCCATGCTATTGGCACAAAAGGGAGCGTCAGTAATTGCTGTCGGCCGAAATGAAAAGGACCTGGTATCACTCCGTGAAGGATTAAAGTCCAAAAAGGGAAGTATTAAAATAAGCCTCGCCGACGTAACGGAGCATTCTCAACTTGATCGACTGGTTGCCGAAACCGTGCAGAACTTCGGTCAGATTGATGTGCTGGTCAACTCGGCAGGGGTCATCAAGAGCGGTAATATTGAGAACACAAGCATTGACGATTGGGACAAGATGATGAACATAAACTTGCGTTCGGTGTTCACTCTTGTTCAAAAGTGCCTTCCCCACCTCGAAGCCAGCAAAGGAAATATCGTAAACGTCTCAAGCGTTGCGGGAACCCGGTCTTTTCCCGGAGTCCTTGCTTATTGTGTTTCAAAGGCGGGTATCGATCAATTTACGCGATGTACAGCGCTTGAGCTGGCTCCAAAGGGTATTCGTGTAAATGCCGTAAATCCCGGTGTCGTGGTTACAAACCTGCACACGCGCGGCGGCATGGACGAGGAAAGTTATAAGGCATTCCTGGAGCATGCCAAAGACACCCATCCGATCGGGCGTCCCGGAACCGCTTCCGAGGTCGCCGAACTTATTTGCTTTTTAGCATCCGACAAGGCCGGTTGGATCACGGGTGCGACATATGAGATCGACGGTGGACGCGGACAGACCTGTGCACGTTAGAAAACGGCTTTTTGCTGATCGAAAGTAATGAAGGTTCAGCTATTACCAAGTACATTTGAGGCGGACGGCACGGCCTCGCAGCGTCAGCATCTTGCGTGTCTGATCGTCGACGATAAAGTGGCGTTTGATGCCGGTAGCCTGGCTCTGGCGTGCACAGATGAGCAAAGGGCTAATGTACGCGATGTGGTCATCTCACACGTACATCTCGATCATATCGCCGGGTTGCCTTTGTTTATTGACGATCTGTATTCCACATTAGACGCTCCTGTTCGCATACACGTTACGGAAGAAATGGCCGAGGCGTTGGAACGGGATATTTTTAATTGGACCATTTACCCGAGATTTTCTGAACTGAAGAACGCCAAGGGTTCTGTGCTTGAGTACAAAATGTTCGATCAAGAAAACCGCTTTACGGCTGCCCACCTCAGCGTCTTACCTTTTGCGGTAAATCATAGCGTTCAGAGTTATGGGTTTTTAGTCGAAGCGTCCGGAACGTCGATCGCAATCACCGGTGATATGGCCCACACCCCTGACATTTGGACCATTTTGAACGAAAGCCGAAATTTGTCTGCAATATTTATCGAATGTGCGTTTCCAAACGAACTGAGCGATATCGCTGAAACTTCTCATCATATGACGCCGGCGAGGTTGGCGGTCGAGCTGGAACAATTCGAAAGGACAGACGTCCCGATTTATGCTCTGAACATCAAGCCCATGTTTCGAGACGCGATACTCGCTCAATTAACGGATTTAGCGATCGACAATCTGACGGTGATGGAGATCGGCAAAGTCTACGACCTTTGATCGTTTCCCGCACGTTCACGCAGGAAATTTATTGGTTCGAACGCGCCCTCTCTGTGTTCGCCAAGAAAGTTTTCAAGGACAACTCGTCCGTTCGTCATGACCTTTTCGATCCTGAACGTCCGCTCTTCGCGCGGTTTCCCCGGCATGATCTCTGCCCGAAATGTGACGTTCATGCCCTGACGAGCCCAAACGCTGGCGTTCATCGAGCGGCCGGGTTTTCGTTTGAAAAAACTCATTTACTGATCCTCCGTGATTTCCGGCTTTTTATGCTTGGATTTACGGCCGGCAGGATGAACCTTTTCCTCCGGCTTTTCAGGTCCTAATTTCCGCGTGGGTGGAGCGGTAGGCTTCCTGATCGAATCAAAAACGGGTCGTTCGGCCATTTTATTCTTGCCTCGTTTTCTCATGGTGGAAATTATATCAAAAATCCCCAACGCCCATTGAACAGCTTGAGAATTGACAATAATTACTAAAAAATTCACTATAAGTTAACGTAATCGGTCGGAATTTTGGACGACACAGCTCGACGTTTGTACGGAAGAATGCCTAAACCAATTGAAAGGCCGCTGCGACAGCCGGGCCTTGCAAGAGCCCGACGTCCATTTTGGTTGCCGGCCTCGAATTATTATGTACTGGCCGCTGCTGTTGCAATTGCGTTCTTCTTTTTGGTTTGGGGAATTCTGCACGATGGCGGGGATGAAACGCCTTGGGTAACCGCGGGTATAGGGGCGAGTATCATTTTATCCGGAGCGGTCATTCTTCGCGAACTCGTTTTGCGGCGAGCAAGAAACCGATATTTATCAGAGCAGCGGCATTTTGACAGGCAGCTTCGCCAAGTCTATTCGAGGATAGAAAGCGACCGGCATTCTGACAAGTTGACTATCGAACAGAATGCCGAAATGTTGCGGAATATCGAGCGGAAATCGCGAGCGGCCAGAACCCTTGGAAAGTTTTCCGCTGTTCACCGTGAGGTCTTCGAGTTATGCGGTGAATATCTTGGCCGAAATGAACTTGAGTTGCAGAATATCGGTACGGGTTCACCTCGGCTTGGGCCATTAAGAAAAAGTCGTGACGGTGTGGTTCAGTATCACAGGTTCCACCTGATGAAATGGGCTGAGATCGAATCGCGGGAGCTAACGCACGAAGCTAAAAATCGGGTCGTTTTGGCTGAAAAAGTAGAAGCGGCTCAGAGTGCGATAAACGTGATCGACGCCGCATTGGCATATTATCCCAACGAGCGAGATCTGTTGGAGTCAAGGGATGTGGTTCTCGAAATGATCACTTCGATCAAGGTTTCACATTGGGTCGAAGAGGCCGAGAGGGCAGCCTTTAAAGGCGATTATAACGAAGCTCGCAGCCACTATCGTGACGCCCTTTTTTATCTGGGGCGTGAAAATGTGGGAAGCGAGGACAGAACTATCCTGGCGGAGAAGATAAATCGTGAGATCGAGCGGCTACGGCAGTTGCAATCACGAGAAGAAAGTTAAGGCCGGCGAAATATTCCAATTTTCGCTTTTGTTTATAAAGAAATGATTTCCCAACGCTGTCCCAAATGTCAAAGTAGTCGAATAAGGCGGGGCTATCGGCCGACGCCGCTCTGGTCGAAATTTATCTTCCGTTACAATCTTCTTTGTGATAGCTGTAACTGGGAGTTTTTTGGATTCGCTGTCCCCGGAACAGTCGACTCCCGCCCGAACCGAAAGAAGAAAACTATGGGCGATAGATGAGTATTCGACTAGCAATGTATTCAAAATGCCTGCCATTATCTCGCTGACAATCCCCAGGTTTGAACTTTTCAAAGCGGTCAGTTTAACCGTAATCGTCTTGTTGTTAACTTGTGCGGCTGCAGCACAGCCCATAAAACCGGCACTTTCGGATCTGGTTCACTACGGCGACCTGATCGATCTCGACGTCGCCGGAGGCTTTGAATTTGACTGGCGGGGCACTCTCAATCCGGAGGGCTTTTTGGATGGTGTTAACACTTACGGCGAACCTGTCTATGGACTATGCCGTAGCGAAAAGGATATCGCAGCAGACGTGGTTCGTGCATACAGCCGCTTACTCAGAGATCCGGTGGTCACTATAAAGATCATTGACCGGTCAAACCGGGCGGTGGCCACGCTCGACGGTGCCGTTCGCCTGCCCCAGCGGTTTCAGCTGAAGCGTCCGGCCTCACTTCTCGAATTGATCGTCATGAGCGGCGGCCTAACTGACGAAGCCGGCGGTTCGATCCAGATCTTCAGGCCGAAAAATCTAAGTTGCGAAAGATCTGCAACAGACGTGGTGGCCAGCAACGTAACGGCAGCAGCCCTCGTTTCAGGCAACCGACCTCAGATCGAGAACATCACAATCGTAGACCTTCTTACCGGAAAAGAGTCGGCGAACCCGATCATCCGAAGTGGCGATCTCGTTACCGTTATGCGTTCAACGCCAATATATGTGATCGGAGGCGTCAACAATCCGCGTAATATCGCCTCAAGGACTGGAATCACGCTGTCGAGAGCGATCGCATCGGCGGGAGGGCTTGCGAAGGAAGCTAATGGACAGGCTGTGTCCGTTTTCAGGCGAGACGGGGCAGATACGCGGGTCATAGAGTTTGATCTTGCGAGGATCAGCGATGGCAGCGTGCCGGATCCGGAGTTGCGGGCGTTCGATATTGTGGAAGTCAGTCAAAAAGGCCGGCCAAAGCGGACGCTTCCGCCGGTCATCAGCAATCTTCGATCCGAACGGCCTAACAGCCTGCCCCTAAGGATCGTGGACTGAATTTTCGGATGATATCGCCCAACGCTGTATTGATTTTGGTTGTCAATCGATCAGGAAAGACCTATAATCGCCTTTATGTCTAAAACCACTGGAAAATTCAGCCGGCGAACGCTCGCCTCAATTTGGACCATCGCCGTTGGCATTGTCATCGGTGCACTTATCTACTTCGAACAGATCTCGGTTCTATATGTTCTCGCGACGCTTTCACTTGTGGGCCTGCTGCTTTTCGTGGCCTTCGCTGACCTCGAGAAGATCGGATTTGACTCGGGAGAATAGATCGCCTGCCTGCAGGCACTGACGATGAAGTATTTCGCCAAGATCATTGCCGTGACGCTCGCTCTGCTCTTCGGTTCGCAGACCGGGTTTGGCGATCCTGTTGAGAGTGCGGAGCAGGCAAGATATCGCTGGAAGAGCGGAAAGATCCGTATTGCTATATCGCGCTCGGTTCTTTTAGCTGCTTCGATCAATAGCCCCGATTCAAGTGCCTACGAAGCGGTGCGACGAGGGATCGACGCCTGGCAGGGAATTGCTGACGTCGAACTCGTAACTGAGATCAGCGATCGCGAGAACGCCAATATCTCCGGAGCAGGCGGCGACGGCATTAGCCTGATCACCATTGCTCCTACGGCCGAAAACATCCTCTTATTTGGAAAGGATGATCTGGACGCAGCTGCAAAAACACGAGTTTTCTATAATCGTCGGGATCATATTACCGAAGCAGACATAGTTCTCAATCCTTATCAGCAATTTTCTACTGATGGCCGCTATGGGACTTATGACCTCGAAAATGTCATAACGCACGAGATCGGTCATTTGTTAGGACTCCGCCACAACGGTGTGTTTGGTTCCATCATGTATCGAACCGCACCTAAGAATGGCATTTTTGGTCTGGCCGATATTTCAAATCGAAAGATCTCAGCTACTGACAGGTCAGAACTGCGAGAGATCTATGGTGCTCAGGTGGGCGATGTCTGTTGCGGCCAAATTACCGGCCGGCTGATCAGTGCTGCAAAGTCGGCCCGGACGTTTGAGGTTTGGGTTGAGTCTGTAAATTCCGGTCGCGTTGTTGGCCAGGCAGCGGTAAAGCGAGACGGTAGCTTCAGGGTCGGTGGTTTGGACGCCGGTGAATTTCGAGTATTTACCAGGGCTTCTGACTTGAATGGGAATACCGGGGTTTTTGAAGTTGGAAACGTAACCGTCGCTAAGGGCGAAGCCCAGGAATTGAACAAAAAGATCGGAAAGCTTGGCAAGGGCGTTTCTTTCAGTTTGCTCGGAATCAACGGCCTTCTGGGAGATTCGAATTTGAAGCTAACTCGCGGGCAAAGTTACACAATATACGTCGGCGGATCGGGGTTTGACGCTGATTCATTGAAACTTAGAACGAACTCCGACGTTGTCACGATCGAAAGCGGTTCGATCAGAGAGCTTGATTACGTTGATGGTGTTTCTGCCGTGAGTTTTCGCGTGGTGGTCGACCCGGAAGCTCCGGAAGGAAACTATTCGATTTTCGGTGTCGCCTCGAACGGCTCAACTGATGCCATCATTGGTGGACTTACGGTCAGTACCGACCGATAGAATTGTTCAAATTACACAATTCGAAATCCTCGATTGCGATATTTTACAGTTGCAATTAGCAAATGAGTGTGCATAATTTACGTTGTTCACCCCCCAAAAGGTGGACATTGTCACACGCTGTGAGGACGTGTGACGCGAGGGCGACGGTGTGGGAGACGTCGCCCTTTTCATTTTTCGATCGTCTCAGTCCGTTGGAGCTTGACGTGTCGGATTATCGGCGTAGAATCGTAAGATTGTAGGGCTGGCGCTGTCGTGCTTTTTTGATCGTGCGGCCGTTGGGATTGTAAACATATAGCTCGGTGACACCGCAAGTGGTTTAGGCTCTGCGGTGTTTCTGTTTCCTGCATTATGAAAAAGGCGTCGAGCGGATGGTTAAGAAAGTGGCTTTATCGTGGCGTTCCCGAGATCGAGGGGCCGCATGAACCGGAAGGCCGTCACCCCCAGCATTCATGGTGGAAGGTGATGTGCCTGACGGGTGTCGACTATTTTTCGACACTTGGATACCAGCCCGGAATTGCATTTCTGGCGGCCGGCGTTCTTTCGCCTTTCGCGACCTTTGTACTCGTCCTGCTGACGTTGTTTGGGGCACTCCCGATGTACAAGCGGGTGGCCGAGGAGAGTCCTCACGGCGATGGATCGATCTCGATGCTCGAGAAACTGCTCTCGCGTTGGAAGGGCAAAATGTTCGTGCTCATCCTGCTCGGTTTTGTAGCTACAAGTTTCATCATCACTATTACGCTCTCGGCTGCCGACGCTACAGCCCACATCGTTGAGAATCCTTTTGTCGTCGAGCACCTGAAATTCCTGCATCACGAGATCATCGTGACGCTTGTGCTGATCATCTTGCTCGGCGCAGTATTCCTTAAAGGCTTTAACGAAGCGATCGGGATCGCGGTCGGAATAGTAGCTGTTTACCTGGTCTTAAACGTCGTGGTTATCGGCTTGGGGCTATATGATATCTTCTGGCTTAGGCCGGAGGTATTCACCAATTGGCAACAACTGGTATGGTCGGACAAAAATGTCGGCGGCAGTGCGTTTTGGCTGGTGATCGGCTCGCTCTGGTTCTTTCCGAAGCTGGCCCTCGGGCTTTCGGGATTCGAGACGGGCGTCGTTGTCATGCCGTTGATCAAAAGCGATGTCGACGGACCGGACGGAACGGCTAAAGAGGTTAAGCCCACCGAATACTCGGATGAGGATCTCTCCGACGATGAGCGAGCGATCCTGGCGGGACGTATCCGTAATGGCAAAAAGCTGCTGAGCGGCGCCGCCATTATCATGAGCTTCCTCTTGATCGGAAGCAGTATCATTACGTCGATGCTCATCCCGGCCGAGAAGTTTCAGCCGGGAGGCGAGGCGGCAGGACGTGCGATATCGTATTTGGCCCACACAATGTTGGGCGACGTCTTTGGGACGTTCTACGATATTTCGACGATACTGATCCTTTGGTTTGCCGGTGCATCGGCGATGGCGGGTCTCTTGAACATTGTCCCGCGATATTTGCCGCGTTATGGAATGGCACCGGACTGGGCCCGCGCCACACGGCCGCTAGTTTTGGTTTTCACTTTGATCTGCGGCGTAGTGACAGTCTTGTTTGAGGCGGACGTTACAGCCCAGGGCGGAGCTTACGCGACAGGGGTTTTGGTACTGATGACATCGGCAGCGGTTGCCGTAACGATCTCGGAATGGCGTCGTTCTAACAAAGTATGGATGGCGTTTGCGATCATCACAATGGTGTTTGTTTACACTGTGGTCGTTGGAATAATCGAGCAACCAAGCGGAATAAAGATCGCGTCATTCTTTATTTTCGCGATCATTGCCGCATCATTTATATCGAGAGCCATGCGCTCGACAGAAGTTCGAATAGACAAGATCGAGCTGGATGCGACAGCACTTGCATTCTTGGACGAGTTGGATGAAGAAGGTGAGTTTCGTATTGTGACCAACCGGCGAGAGACCGGCGATGTTACCGAATACCGGTTCAAGGAGCACGAGAAGCGGGTAGACAATCATATTCCGTCATCCGATCCGGTGCTTTTCTATGAGATCGAGACCGGCGACGCATCTGAATTTAAGGGACGATTGTTTATTCGGGGTGTCGATATAGACGGTTATAAGATCTTGCGTACTCAGGCACCGGCTGTACCTAACGCGATCGCGGCATTTTTGCTATATATCCGAGATAAAAAGGGCAAGATCCCTCATGTCTATTTCGGTTGGTCAGAGGGAAATCCGATCATGTACCTTGCGCGCTATATTCTGTTTGGCGAAGGTGATACCGCTCCGGTTACGCGCGAAATTCTGCGTCAGGCAGAACCTGATCCTGAAATGCGTCCGAGTGTGCACGTAGGCGGTTAGATCGATCAGATCTTAGAATGATTGGAATTGCCGTTTTGTTTTTGATAACACGAACGACAATAGACGGGGCGACCCTGCGAAGGGTAAAAGGGCACAGTCGTCACGTTTGAACAACACGCGCATTCTGCGGCAACCTCTATGTGGTGACGTTGGCCCGTGGTGTGAGCGACCTCGATGGCTGCGAGACGTTCGTTCTTTCGCTTTTTGCAAGGCTTACAGCGTTTTGGGGGATTGACAAGACCCTTGTCCCGATAAAACGTCTGCTCGCCTGCGGTCCAAGTAAAATCCTTGTGACAGTCAATACAGCCGATGCTCCGGTCGGTAAACTCCAAACTTGCATCGGTTTCCATAACGTTTACGTCGCGCCGATTTTGACCTTCGCCAACAGACATAGTCGAACGCTCCCGGAATCCGTCAGCGTTTGCTTCTGCAAACGTGACCAGGTGTAGTAAATTTGCACTTGAGTCTGACCGCAAATCCCCTTGATTTGAATGATCGGTGGATGATTTTGACCTTACAACTATCAGATTTTAGTGTCAAGCCAGTGCGGATTTACCTAGTGTTCGGATAATATTTGATTATGAAAGTCCTTGTCATCGGATCGGGCGGACGCGAGCACGCGATCTGTCGGGCGTTTAGAAAAAGTGTAAGGGTAAGCGAGCTTTTTTGCGCAAATGGCAACGCAGGGATAGCGGAGATGGCGACGTGCGTACCGATCAAGCCTGATGAGATCGGGAGGCTTGCGGAGTTTGCCACAACAAATGCGATCGATCTGACGTTTGTCGGCGGAGAGACGCCGCTGGCTCTCGGGATAGTTGACGAATTTGAGTCCCGCGGACTCGCGATCATCGGGCCGTGCAAGGCGGCGGCTCAACTTGAGGCAAGTAAATCATTTGCCAAGGATTTCATGGCCCGGCACGGCGTGCCGACGGCAAAATACGTAACGGCACATTCACCGGGATTCGCGATACTCGAACTTGAGAGCGGCGACCTCGGCGGAGAGGATTCGCCGGTTGTCGTAAAGGCCGACGGACTGGCCGCGGGCAAGGGAGTGGTCGTTGCCGCAAACCGAGCCGAAGCGATCGCTGCCATCAATGAAATGGCCGAACTCGTCGGAGCCGATGCCGCCGAGCGGATCGTGCTTGAGGAATGTCTGTTCGGCAAGGAAGTTTCGTTGCTGATGTTCGCCGACGGCGAAGACTTCGCGTTGATGCCCGCAGTTCGCGACCATAAACGCATCGGCGAAGGCGACACGGGCCCGAATACGGGCGGTATGGGCACGTTCACGGACGCGTCGCTGCTCTCTGACGTGCAATTGGAAGAAATAGCGGCTAACGTCATCATCCCGACACTGCGGGGCTGTCAGAGCGAAGGATTTCGTTTCCGGGGTATTTTGTTTCTTGGGCTGATGATGACTGATGCGGGCCCGAAACTGCTCGAATACAACGTCCGGTTTGGTGACCCCGAGACGCAGTCGATCCTCGTTCGTCTGGAAAGCGATCTCGTAGATATCTGCGAAGCGATGCTCGCGGGCACGCTCGGCGACATGTCAATCGACTGGCGGCCGGGCAGTTCGGCGTGCGTTGTTCTCGCGGCGGCCAATTATCCGGCGAAGCCGCGCGTCGGCGATATGATCTCCGGCGTTGAACTCGCACAGGCCGTCCCTGGCGTCGAGGTCTTTCACGCCGGCACTTCTGCTCTGACCGACGGCGAATATTTCACTGCCGGCGGCCGTGTCCTAGGTGTCACAGCCACGGGCGACGACCTGGCATCCGCACTGGTAACCGCTTACGATGCCGCCGCGAAGATCACGTTCGACGGTAAACAGATGCGTCGGGATATCGGAAAATAGGATAATTCAATTTCTTTCGAGAACATTAGTGCTGCCCCGAGTCCTATTTGACCGCTTCGGCTTTACGTGAGAATTCTTCGGCTTCCTTCGGGAGGCCGTTCTTGCGGCAGAAATCGGCGAGTTTAGAGTAGCGTTCGACCTGCATGGTGTCGGTTAGCCAGCAGATCTTGGCGGTGCATTCGGGGCATGCGTCGATCGGGCGGCTGTCGGTCTCGGCAAGATGATTGGTGCCGCTCATCAGACATTCCCACTTGGAGCAATGCCGCATCGAGAACATATGCCCCGTCTCGTGGGCCGCTATCTTCAGAGTACGACGGAGGAAGCCTGCATCGTCGGTATTGTCGTCGAGGCGTGACAGCGACCACACGCCGACGCGGTTCTCAAGGCTCGCTTGGCCGAAAACGTAATTCATCGTTTCGTCCGGAAAAAGGTCGTCGCTCGTAAAGGCGATCAACGCCGCCGCGTCCGCCGGCAGCATCGGTTTGAGCACGTCGTCAAGCAGGTAGCCTGACCGAACCTGCTCGACCTTTGTGTACGGGTTGCGGCGTGAATCCTTGATCCGAAGCGGCCGTTTGATCGCTTGTGCAGGCAATTTCGTCACCTTGAGGTCGTAAAACACGTCGAGATAGCCCGCCGTAACGTCGATCATTCGCTGCTGCTTCGCATTAAACGTCCCAAGCGGCAGCACGTAGATCGTTTGGCGTTCTTTGGTCGGCTTGACGGGCTCGGCATCGAGATATTCCTCAAAGGTCTGCCCTGGTTCATTGTGCGACGCGAGCCAATCTGACGTCCCTGGTTTACCCATCGGCGTAAAGAATGGTTCCACCTTTTTGATATTATCCCGGAGTTCCTTGCGTTCCTTCTTAGCCTCGCGGGCAGCGGCCATATTCGATGCCGGCTTATCCGCCGGACCGCCGCACGCGATAAGGCATGAACCTGCGAGTAATACGAAAAGGTACTTTCTCATCTATTTCACCGGAAGTTGGTATGATCTGGCCCAATTGACCATGTTTATCATTGCATCGTTATTTTCGCTGATCCACTTGAGAGCGGCCTCATTGCCGTTTGACCGAAGGACTAAGTAGGCAAATGGTCTCAGATGGCCTTTTGCTTTCATCTCCAGCATGAATGGGAAGTAGTTTTTGGCGACGAACGTATTCTTGTTTTTTTTGTCTTTTGAATCCAAAAAACCGATCAACATTTCGAGGCGGTCGACATACCGTTCTTCCGGCGTCATGTTCTTTTTCTTGTCGTCTTTATCGGGGATCGCCTCTTCCGTGATCGCAGATAGCAGTTCCATCGCGCCAAATTCGCCCTCGTCAGTCGGGGCGAGGAAATCGAGGTTGATCGTTATCTTGCCGTCTGCTCCTTTTTGGGAAGAGCCCGACGTTACCTTCGTAATGATCCCGGCGGCGTTTTTTGTCCGTGTGGTATTGAATTCAAGAACGATAAAACGGGACGCAGCGAGGAATGCGGGAATCTTGTAACGATCGGCAAGATATAAGTTAGCAAGAAGGTAATGCGGGCTCGCATACGAAAAATTGTTTTCAATAGCGGATTTGAATGCCTGGCGAGCTTCGACGTTTCTTTTAAGCCTGTAATACGTCACTCCAAGGTTGTAATAAAGACTCGCACGATAATGGTCAAAATCCTTTGTTCCTTCGAGCGCCTTCAATCCGTCCCGATAAATTTTGATCGCGTCCTCGTGTTTAGCAAGATCGTCAAGATTATTTGCGATCATTACATAGAAAAGCGGCAATTCATCCGAAATGTACTTCGTGCCCTTCATCGCAAGCTCGACGGCCTCAACCTTCTCGCCTTTGCTGTACAACGACAGGGCGAGTTCATAGATTGCCGCGACACACTCCGGATTTTCGGCAATTATCGACCTGTATTTCGCTATCGCCTCGTCATACCGTTTAGCGTCGTGTAGCGTGGTGCCCTCTTGAAGCGTCTTTTGCTGTGCAGCGGTCAGCGGACTGGGGGTTAATGTAGGTTTCCCGAGTCTTTGAGCGAAAGCTGTAAATGCAAAAATGAAGATAATTAATGAGATGTAGAGAGTCGTTTTCATATTTTCCTCGTTTAACTGAATTTGACGGGACTTATATATATATTTGATGCCGATCAAGCAAATTAGTTCCCGCCAGTGGGACAAAAGTTCTAGTAGTTGGCTATCGATTCGAGATAAGTTCCGTAGTTTCGCTTCATTTCATCAATCGAATCACCACCGAATTTCTCACGCATCGAGTTTGCCAGCGTGACGGCGAGCATTGCTTCTCCGATTACGCCTGCGGCTGGCACGGCGGTGATGTCGGAGCGTTCGAATGCGGCATCGCTGGCTTCCTTTGTTTCAATATCGACCGAATGCAGTGATCGCCGAAGCGTCGATATCGGTTTGAGATAGCCGCGAACGCGAACCTCTTCGCCATTAGTTATGCCGCCTTCGATCCCGCCGGCCCGATTTGTATGACGAACGAACTTTTCGGAACCGCTTTCGTCAGCGGGCTCCGGCAAAAAGATCTCGTCATGCACCTCAGAGCCGGGCTTTCCGGCATTTGCCACACCGGTGCCGATCTCTACGGCTTTTACCGCGTGGATAGACATCAATGCCTGGGCAATGCGTCCGTCGAGTTTTTCATTCCATGCGGTATGGGAGCCGAGTCCGACGGGGACGCCGCGAGCGACGACCTCGAAAATGCCGCCCAGCGTGTCGCCCTCGGTTTTGGCGTCGTCGATCAGTTTGATCATCTCGCGTTGGCTGAGGTCATCAACACAATTGAGCGGCGAGTCGAGCGGCAGCGCTATGATCTCTTCCCACGTTCGCCACAACGGAACGACCTGGATGTGCCCGAGCTTGATGACATGGCTTTTGATCTCGATGCCAAACGCCCCAAGCAGCTGTTTTGCTAACGCACCGCATGCAACGCGTGCGGCAGTTTCGCGGGCAGATGCACGCTCTAGAATGTCGCGCAGGTCGCGGGTCTGGTATTTTTGCCCTCCCGCAAGATCCGCATGGCCCGGCCGGGGCCGCGTGACGACCCGTGGATTCTTTGGCTGAACGTCGAGCGGTTCAGATGACATTACGTCTTCCCAATGGACGAAATCATCATTCTTGATCGACATCGCGATCGGCGAACCAAGTGCTTTGCCGTGCCGAACGCCCGAGAGTATCTCGACCGTGTCGGTCTCGATCTTCATCCGCCCGCCTCGGCCATAACCCTGCTGACGCCGCCACAATTCGTGATCGATGGCCGCAACGTCGATCGGTAGTCCGGCCGGAACGCCCTCGACGATCGCGACCAGAGCCTTGCCATGCGATTCTCCGGAGGTTGTGAATTTGAATTTCATAATTGGATTTTACCGCAGATCACCCCTAACGACGCAGATAAATACGAGTCGATGTGAAATTTCTATTATTGCTCATTTGAAGCGATCTGCGGTTGAATACTCCTTTTCCTAAATACGATCAGGCCGATGCTCGCAATGATCAGTGCTCCGCCGATGCCTGTCTGCGGCGGAAGCTTTTCGCCGAGGACGATCCATCCGATCACTACTGCGAGCAGCGGCGTAACGAGCGATATCATCATTGCCTTCGTGGACTCGATCCTGCTGAGCAGCCAATAGTACAACCAGAATGCCGCGATGGTGCCGAGCACTGTTAAGTACAGCACGCAGGCAGCCGCTCGCCATGTCCAGTTAAAGTTCAACGGATTTCCTTCCGCGATCAAACTGTAAACAATGATCGCCGGCAGGCCGCAGAGCATTTGGCAAAACAACAATGCCGCCGGGTGAAAGGCACCGCCTTTCGATTTAACGAGGATCGAAGCCTGTGCCGCAGCATAAGAGCCGATGACCACGCCAAGGCAACCCAGGAACGCCATCAGGCTTTGAACTTTGAGTTGGTCGTAAAAGATCACGCCGACCCCGACGATCCCTATTGCAACGGCGATGATCTTGAGCTTGGTAATTCGCTCATTCGGTAGAAAAATCCACGCCAGTACTAGTCCAAATACCGTGATCATCGCCTGTAATACTGCCGCCAGTCCTGATGTGATGTACTGTTCGGCCCAAAATACCATGCTGTAATTGACCGAGAATTGCAGTATGCCGGTCAACGCAATTATCCGCCACTCTTTCGCGGTTCGCGGCAGCGGTATCTTCTGGATCCTGATTATGAAGAAAAGGATAATGACCGCGAGGATAAATCGCGAAGAGGCGAACGCGATCGGCGGCAGGTCCTCGAGGCCGACCTTGATAAATATCCAGGTCGTTCCCCAGATCAGACACAGTATGAGCCAAATGAGGATCTTCATTAGTCGCGTTCGTAAAAGCTAAGCGACGTTTCGCCTTGTTTGAGTATTCGCCAGCGTCGCAGCGAACCAACCGCATCGGGAACGTATTTCTTGGTATGGTGTTCAACGACCAATATTCCGCCGTCATTCAGCAGCGAGGCGTTAAATCCAAATTCGTGGAGCACGAGACCGTAATCGGAATCATAGGGCGGGTCGAAAAACGCGATGTCCCACCCGAGAGCATGTTCGCGTCCCGCAAAGTTCTCAGCTTCGAGGCCGAGTATTTCGGTGCTCGTCTCCGGTACGTCGAGCTTATCCAGATTTTCTTCGATCAATGCACACGATCGTTTTGAGCGGTCGACGAACGTGACAAATGCCGCACCACGAGAAAGTGCCTCGATGCCAATCGCACCGGTTCCGGCGCAGAGATCTAGGAATCTCGTTTCGTCGTCAATTCGGGGTGAAAGGACATTAAAAAGCGTCTCCCGTAGCCGGTCGGATGTCGGCCGCGTCTTATTGTCGGCAGGGCTTTTTAGGACTCGGCCGCCATAGATGCCGGATATGACACGCATAAATCAGTGTGCAAGCACTAGCTTGAAAACCTAGATAATACAGGACTGACGCTAAAGCTCGTACTCCAAACCTCACCCGATCGAGCCGAGCCTTACATTTTTGTCGGAGCGGGCGATCTTGACCATCGCGGCGGTTTCGGCTGACATGCGACGTTGGGTCAGATATTCCTCAGCCTCCTTTCGTGCTGCGACGAGAATATCGAGATCACGAACGATGTTGCCCAGTTTGAAATTCTGAATTCCGGATTGACGCGTACCGAGTATCTCGCCTTGCCCTCGGATCTCCAGGTCTTTTTCCGCGATCTTAAATCCGTCGGATGACTGTTCCATGATCCCGAGTCTTTCTTTCGCAACGGCGGTTCGCTTATAGTCGGCAAGCAGCACGCAAAAGCTCTGCTCGGCTCCGCGGCCCACACGTCCGCGAAGTTGATGAAGCTGTGACAGCCCGAATCTCTCGGCGTGCTCGATCACCATCAGCGACGCATTCGGCACGTCCACGCCGACTTCGATCACCGTCGTCGATACAAGAATATCGAGTTTGCCCGCGACAAACTCCTTCATGATCGCCTCTTTGTCCGGAGCTTTCATTTTACCGTGGAGCAAGCCAACGGTGTATTGCGGAAAGACCCTGAGCCGCAGGTCGTCATACATTATCGTCGCGGCCTTAAGATCTGATTTTGCCGATTCTTCGATAAGCGGATAGACGATATAAACTTGCCGACCGAGCTTTATCTCGCGTTCGATGCCGTGATAAACGCCATGGCGTTTATCCTCACCGACCACCACCGTCTTGATCGGTGTTCGCCCGGGTGGCAACTCATCAATTATCGAAACATCGAGATCGCCATAGACCGTCAACGCCAGGCTGCGGGGGATCGGGGTCGCGGTCATTACCAAAATGTCAGGGTTCATGCCGCTTGCCTTTAATTGGGCTCGCTGCAAGACACCAAAACGATGCTGCTCGTCGATAACAGCAAGTCCGAGCTTGGCGAACTTAACCGCGTCCTGAATGATCGCATGGGTGCCGATAACAAGATCGATATCGCCAGCCGCAAGATCTGCGTGGATCTTGCGTTTTGCCGCCGCCCTTGTGCTGCCGACAAGCAGCTCGACACGAAAACCAGTTTCGGCAAAAAGCCTTGCAGCATTTCGAAAGTGCTGCTCGGCAAGTATTTCGGTCGGGGCCATCAACGCAGTCTGGTATCCGTTCTCCATCACGGCAAAGATCGCCAGAAAAGCGACTATGGTCTTGCCGCTGCCGACATCGCCCTGTATCAGGCGATTCATCGGTTCGTCAGATTTCAAATCTGCAAAAATCTCGCCGATCACGCGTTTTTGAGCGTTGGTCAAAGTGAAGGGCAAGAAGTTCTTTAGCCGCTCCTTTGTGGGTTCCGAAATTTCGATCACTGTGCCTTTCGGTTCTTTTTGCCTCTCGCCTCGCAGCAACTGCATTGCGAACGACAACCAGTAGAATTCATCAAATATTAGTCGTCTTTGTGCCGCGGACCGGAATCTCTCGTAATCCGCGATCGTAGAATCATCCGGCGGAAAGTGGATCTCCGCCAGAGCTTGTGCACGGGACACCAATTTATTGCGTTCGAGCAGTTCGACGGGCAGGCTGTCATTTATCGAATTTCGGTCCAGTTTGTCGAGAATGCTATGGATGATCTCACGCAGCCGCTTAGTTTGGAATGGTCCGAGTTTGCGGTACACCGGCACTCGTCGAGCAGTATGAACCGTCGCAAATTCGGGGCTGGCGACATCCTCTTCGAGGTCGTCGTTCTCGGTGTTAGTTCGCCGCTCACCTGAAATTTCATCCTTGGCGTTCTTGAACAGGCCCGTGTCCACGGCCGGCAAGATCTCCAACTCCTCCGGTTTTGCGAGCTTGAGTGCGTAAGTCCCTTTGCGATCATCAAATTCCCACATTCCGTACGCGACAAATCGCGTCCCGCGGGTAAAGCGTTGGGTGTAATAGTCGAGTATTGCCTTGGCATTTTTTCCGGAAATGAACCACTTGACGACAACCGGTTTGAATTTGCGCTCGGCATCGCCGCCTGTGATCTCGAAAATGTACAGTGGAGGTTTTCGCGGATCGCGATTTCGCCCAACCTGTGTTCCGCCTGAGCCGCGAACGTAGATCTCGACGGCTGCGTCCAAGCCATCCTCAAGTTTGTCGATCGACAGAAAATTTGACCGGTCTTCGTAACGGGCAGGGAAATAGTTAAGCAGATCTTCGGCCGTTACCGTATTGACGTCTGTTTTGGCGGCAACGCCGGCGACAGCGACCGCAAGTTTTCGGGCCATCGCCGTCGATAACTTGGCAATGCCATATTTATCGAAATCGATGATCGGAGTTTTGAGGGTCAACGATATCATCAGCCGGATATTTTCAGGTGTTTAGCGAAAACGGATTAAAGTTAGTTTCCCGATCATAGTAATCCTCGTGTTCGGCCTTTTTGAGAAAAGCGACGATCCTGTAGGTGATCGGAGTAACAACCACTTCCCAAAGGACTTTCAAGAAATAATTACCGATCATTACGGAAACGACCTGTTCATTAGACCATGTGCCGAGAAAAGCGATCGGATAAAAGATAAGGCTGTCGACTGCCTCGCCGGCAAATGTTGATCCGATCGTTCGCATCCAGAGGTATTTCCCCGCGGTCATCAGCTTCATTTTTGCAAGGACGAACGAATTTACGAACTCGCCGGCCCAGAATGCAAACAGTGATGCTGCGACGATCCTCCACGTCTGGCCAAAGATCAGATTAACCGCCGCCTGCGACTCGGGCGACATCGTTTTGGCTGGCGGGAGGATCGTCACCACATAGGACATCATCGATGCAAAAATCAACGCACCAAACCCCGCCCAAATTACCCTTCGCGATCGGGCGTAACCATAAACCTCGGTCAGTATATCTCCGAATAGGTAACTTAGCGGGAAAAATAACACACCTGTGCCGAAAATGTACTCACCGATCAGCGGTAGTTCTACAGAGGATACCTTATGAACCCCGATCAGATTTGAGCACAGCAACACCGCCACGAATGCTGCCATGATCAGATCGAAATACTTGTACCTCGGCGTTTGAGACATTTCGAAAAATTGTAACAAAAAAAGGAAGCGGACCCCTCAAAAGGTCTGCTTCCAAATAGTAGAAAGGGGAAAACTCGAAGGTTTTCTGTTGCGAAACTTTTACGCCAGTTTATTGACGTGCTTGGTAAGGCGCGACTTATAGCGTGCAGCTGTATTCCTGTGAATGATGCCTTTGTTCACAGCCTTATCGATCAGCGAAACTGTCGGGAAAAGCAGTTCGGTGCTCGCAGCCTTGTCATGGCCGGCGACAGCCGTGCGAAGCTTTTTGATCGACGTACGCAGTTTGCTGCGATTGCTTCGGTTGATCTCGTTACGTTTGGCGTTCTGACGGACGCGTTTCTCTGCTGATTTATGATTAGCCATCTTTATTTCCAGTCGGTTAAGACAAACTCCAAATTCTATAGATAGTTCGCACGTTTGTCAAATTCGCCGAGACGCGCTTTTTACTTTTCAAAACGCAACGCAAGTGTGTGCATAACATCAACAAAAAACGTCACGATCGGGGGATATAAGAAAAACTCAGGCTCGAAGTCTTTGGAAAACATTTCCGGCAGTACTTTGGCCATAAACGAAGTTTGCGTACCGATCAGATAGCCAATGCCGAGGCAGAAAATAAAACCGCCGATCAATGTGCCCGCCGCCAAGATCCGGGAGAATGGCTTTGCCTTGACCTCATTGCCATCGAGAATTGAATCGTGAATATTATCGTCGACCTCGGTATAACGAACAAAACCCTCTTTGACTCGGCCAGAGATATGAATTAATCCCACAATAAAAAGCGATACAATGATTATCTGGCCGACAACGCCGGTCGAGATGAAGATCATAGGCTTCAACGCGGTGGAAAGTACTGCAGAAACATACAAAGCGACCGTGGGGTAGATCGCACGCTGAAATGCCATTGCCTCCAGCCGCTCTTCGGCGATCATGCGGTCGATAATGTCGTTGTAACGCTTTTCATAGACCATTCGCCGCCACCGCTGCACATGTCGATTGGTCGATGAAAATGTGCCGTCCGAACTGCCCGACCCGCTATATTGTTGTTCGAGAAGGCGGCGATCGTAATTAACGCGTTCCTTGGCATTGCCGAGGACCTCATATGCTTCGGCGATCGCAGCAAATTTAAGGGCTGTTTCCTCAGATCCGTTGTTCTTGTCAGGATGGAGTTTGCGGGCAAGGCGACGATACGCCGACTTAATCTCAGTCGTCGACGCCTTTGGCGACACTTTAAGAATGTCGTAGTAATTAACCATCAATTAGCTTCAATTACGAGGTGAACGGCAGATTCGGCTTCGACAAAGAACTATGACCGGACCAGAGGAGTATATCACGACACACCGTGATCTAGTCGAGACCGTCAATTTGGAGACTGATCGGATACGCACCTGCGGCCTTAACCGTATCGACGATCCGGGCCACGCTGCCGTATTCCAAACTTCGCGGAGCTTTGATAAAAACCGTTCGTTCGATCCGGTCGCGATAGGGCCGGTCGGCCGAATCGGCATGGCTTTCGGATATGCTGCCATTCGCAATTCGCTCACTAAAGATGATTTTCAGCCGTTCTTCTAATTTCGATCCATCATCAACCGAACCTAGCCCCGTTTCAGTGTTTAGTTTCAACTCTCCGTCTGGCGAAACGATGACCGCAAGCGTATCCGGATGAGGGTCGCCTGAATTCGTCGGCCGTGGTTCATTCGGGATTCTGGCTTTGAAACTACTCGGTTTTAATGGTGTCACGACCATAAAAATGATCAGTAGCACCAGCAGAACATCGATTAGCGGCGTTACATTAACATTTGGTTTGTTCATCTATTTTCTCCTGTCGGGGATTTGTGTACGGAGTATTAGACACCCGGATTTGAGTATTGTTCCCGAGGTTTGTTCGTTTCACAGTCGCTTGAAACATTTTCACTGTGATCAAGTCAAACTTATGCTCCAAGTGCGTCTAATAGGGCCTTCGCTTTGGTCAGTGTTTCGTCGTATTCGCTTCGCGGGTCACTGTCGATCACGATGCCGCCGCCAACATTGAACGTCGCAACACAGTCCCGGATCACCATCGTTCTGATAGCAACACTCAGGTCGAAGATGCCGGCCATGCCGAACATGTTACCGTCCGGGATGTGATATCCGATCGCTCCCATCGAGAGGCCCCGCGGCGAAGGTTCGATCGCGTCGATCATCTTCATCGTACTGATCTTAGGTGCACCGGTGATCGATCCACATGGGAATAACGCTTTTAGGATCTGGGAGAAACCAACATCTTCACGCAACTTACCTGTTACCGTAGATACAAGATGGAACAAGGTCGGGTGTTCTTCGAGATCGCATAGTTTTTCAACCCGGACCGATCCAAATTCGCAAACACGGCCGAGATCATTTCTCAGCAGATCGACGATCATCGTATTTTCAGCACGGTCCTTTCGACTATCGAGCAATTTGCTTTTCAGAAGTTCGTCGCTTTCGTGATCGCCGCCGCGAGCTATTGTTCCTTTGATAGGCGAGGTTGAGATCGTTCTTGTTCGCGGATCAATAGTAAAGAAACGTTCCGGCGAGGCCGATACCACAACGGAATCTTGCCGCTTAATGAACGCTGCAAATGGTGCCGGATGATCTTCTCGCAGTCGTTGAAACACAGTTTGTGGAGTCGATAAGCTGGGAAGATCCACACGGAGTTGTTGCGTCAGGTTAGCCTGATAAGTATTTCCACGACGTATTTCTTCCTGAATGTACCGGATCGCCGAAATGTATTCGTCATACGAAAAATTGGACGTCGCCTTCGTGATCTCCGTCGACGTTGGAGGATGCTCTCGGACTGCGTTAAGCAACAAATCGCGTGTTGCTTCGAGTTTACGCCGATCCCCCGCGACCCACGTCCGACCAACTGCATAATCGTGAAAAACGGCTACATCAAACTGGGCAATGTATACATCCGGTTCGGTTCGATAGGAACTGTTAGGATCGCAGGTCGCAATATTTTGCAGCCTTCTTCCAAATTCATACGAGAGTGTAAAAAAGGTGACAGCGTCATCACGCGAAACGGCACTAGCCATTAAATAGAGAGCTTCGGCCGGATCGTCGGAAGTTATTTCTGTGGCCAAAATGGGTGAGATGCCCGCGATCAGAAGATGCGAGCCCAGATGGCCGACACCGCAACTGTCGAGAATGCAAACTTGCTCGACTGCAGACAAACTGAGCAGTGCCGAGACAAGTTGGTTCGCCGTGAGTTCGACCTCGAGCATAGGGAAAATCTTATCACGGAATAAAATTTCACTTGAGACGGGTTTTCGCGTAATATGTTGCCAGTCAATAACTCGAAAATATGAATCCACAGATCAGCGAACGTCAGACATTGATACGCGGCCTCGGCCTAATCGCGGCAATTTCAGTGATCATCGGCAATGTTATCGGAACAGGCGTCTTTCTAAAGGCCCGTGTGATGACTTGTAACGTCGGCAGCCCGACATGGGTAATGATCGCCTGGGTCGCTGCCGGCCTATTGTCGCTAGCAGGCGCCCTGACTTACGCCGAATTGACATCAATGAAACCGGAAGCAGCTGGCCCTTACGCATTCCTGAGGGATTCGTATGGTAAGCTGTCGAGCTTTCTCTTCGGCTGGATGCAGATGTTCATTGCCCGAACCGGAGCGCAGGCGTCAGTCGCCGTGGTGTTTGCGATTGCTCTCAACGATTATCTGGGCGGCGGATTAAAGCAGACGTTGTTTTCGACAATCATTTTTGGTGCCCCGTACGAGATCACGTCGCTGCAGATCATTGCGATCGTGATAATCGCGATCTTTACGACACTTAATTGTCTTTCAGTTTCGCTGAGCGGTCAGATCGCTGCGACCTTGACGTTCGTCAAAATCGGGCTAGTGATCTTTGTCGGACTCGGGGCTTTTCTATTTATCGGTGGCGGGAGTTTTGGCAATTTTTCACTGATGAATACGGGCGGAGCCTGTGAGGGCGTCGCTAACTCGGTCCGGTTCGGTTCGGCCGAATACACATTCCTTGCGGGCTTTGGTGCGGCGATGCTGGGTGCTCTTTGGGGATATGACGGCTGGGATAACCTCTCTTTTGTTGCTGGCGAGGTCAAGGATCCGCATCGAAATATCCCAATCGCGATCATTGGCAGCGTTGTGGCCGTCATCCTGCTGTATGTGTTTGCTCACGTCGCTTATTTCTACGTCCTTGACCCAACCTCGATAGCGTCGGTGTCAAAGGATTCGTCTGTCGCAATGGTCATTGTCAGCAAGTTCTTTGGCGGCGACCTGACGACTTTGGCGACAGGGGTCGCTGCGGCCGTGTTTACGGTCGGCCTGATGCTTTCGTCACTCGGAACACTTCATACATCGATACTGAGTGCGTCGCGAATTCCGTACGCGATGGCTAATGACGGATTGATGTTCAAGCCGTTTTCAAAATTGTCCGTAAATTCGGTGCCTGTCTACGGCGTCCTGTTTCAAGGGGTCTGGGCCAGCATCCTTGCATTGTCCGGGTCGTTCGATACGCTTACGGACTACGTGATCTTCGGATCGTGGATTTTTTACGCGTTGATCACGTCTTCGATATTCGTGTTTCGGCGAAAATATCCAGATCTTGCCCGGCCATACAAAGCCTGGGGATATCCGGTCGTGCCGATCGTATTTCTTTTCGTTTCGGGCTGGCTACTTATCAGTACGATGATAAATACTCCGAAGGAGTCCTTTACGGGAATTGGCCTTATTATCTTGGGTTTGCCGGTCTATTATTACTTAACAAAAATTGGAAAGCGTTCGCCGGAACCGGGCGAATAATCTTACGATGTCAACACAAGACAGACGCAGCGGCACGGAACGCCGCGGAACAAATCGGTACTCGGTCGATGTTCAGGTCGAGTGGGAGGGCAAACTCGGCCGACAGCCCGGTTCGCTCAGTGATGTTAGCTTTGACGGCTGCTTTATTCTCAGTTCTGGCGAGGTCCAAGATGGCGATCCGGTTCGCGTCTTCATTCCACTTGCGGACGGTATGAAGGTTCAATTTGGCGGCCGCGTCGCCAATAATGTCTTTGAGATCGGGTTCGGCGTCAAATTCGACCAGCTGTCCTCAGCCCAGCGGGAGTTGCTTGTAAACCTGGTCCGCGAATCGGGCCAGGCATAGTTCTATTCGTTAATATCGGCTAATGCTTCGATGGCGACCTCGCGGTCATCAAAATGGAACTTATCGGCTCCGACAATCTGATAGTTTTCGTGTCCTTTGCCGGCGATAATAACCACATCACCTGACCCAGCCAGAGACACTGCCCGGCCAATTGCTCGGCGGCGGTCATCGATGATCTCGTAGTCCTTTCCAGTCGGCCGCACACCTATCTCAATATCGGCAATTATCTTTAGCGGGTTCTCGGTTCGCGGATTGTCAGATGTGATTATCACAAGATCGCTGTTCTCGCCTGCGACTCTGCCCATCGGCTCACGCTTTGATTTGTCGCGGTCGCCTCCGCAGCCAAATACCGTGATTATACGGCCGTCCGTAAGCTCGCGGGCCGTTTTCAAGGTATTCAGAAGGGCATCGTCCGTGTGAGCGTAGTCGACCACAACGGCGAAATCCCCGTCATGCTCCACTCGCTCGAATCTGCCTGGAGCTCCGACGCAGGTCGACAAACCACGAACGATATCATCAAGACTGTAACCCAGCTCGAGCCCGGCGGCCGTCGCTGTGAGCATGTTGTAAACATGAGGTTTGCCAACTAGCGGGGAAGTTACCCTGCGTTCACCGTCCGGCGTCACTAGTAAAAATGACGTTCCGCGGATCAGCGAAACCTCGATACCTGACGCTTTCAGATCCGCAGTTTCGTTATCCTGACCGATCGTGACGACTCGTTGGCCATTTGCCTTTATCTCATCGGCGAGTTTGAGGCCCCATTTGTCATCGATATTGATCACGCTCGATCCTGGCTTTTCGCCGAGACGCCCGTCAAATAACTTCTTTTTGGCGTCATAGTAGTTTTCCATCGTCAGATGGTAGTCGAGATGATCTTGCGTAAGATTGGTGAAAACCGCGACCTTGAATCGCAGCCAATCGCAGCGATTAAGGTCGATGGCCTGCGACGAAGCTTCCATCACGGCCATTGAGCACCCGCTCTCGACCGCCTCACGCAAAAATCGATTTGTATCAGACGCCTCGGGAGTTGTGCGAATCGCAGGTTCGCTCTTTTCGCCGATCCGGTATTCGACCGTCGTTAACATCGCGGGCCGCACACCGGATGCTTCAGCAAGGGCAAAACAGAGATACGTGGTCGTTGTTTTACCGTTCGTTCCGGTAATGCCCACAAGATCGAGATCATGGGACGGATTGCCGTTAATTACAGCCGCGGCCTTGGCGAGAGCTTGGCGTGCATTCGGCACCGTCAGCCAAACTCCATCGAAATCCTTCGGCGGATCTTGCTCGGAAATGACACCAACCGCGCCGCGGCGAAGGACATCGTCGACGAATCTGTGCCCGTCCATTGTGGCACCTTTGATAGCAACAAAAAGCGTCCCACCTCCGGCCTGGCGCGAGTCGTGCGTGACATCCAGAGCAAATGCCGATGTATCGCCTAAAACGGCCGCCCCGAGTGCGTTCGCAACGTCTGAAATCGTTGAGTTTTGTTTCGTCAAAATCGTTATCCTTGCCTCGTTATCAACGGAAATTATACGATAGACCAAAAGTTTCCACGAACATACCCGCACGGATTTCGTATAAACTCTCAAAGTCGGAGGTTTGTAACATGAATCTAATCAAAATCATCTTAGCCGCGATCGCATTAGTTTTTATCGGAATGGCCGGACTCTGGGTTCTCGGCTTCTTGTCCACGATAATTTGGTACGTATTCTGGATCGGTCTGCTTGGAGCGGTCGGATACGGCGGATACAAACTCTTCTTGAAAGCGGAGGCTAAAGCGCTTCGCAGCGATCCGCATGCCGGACTCGGTTCGGGCTCAGAGATAAATATGTCCTGGGACGAATACGACAAAAAATACCTAAGAAAATAGCCGGCTAGACAATTTTCGCTCAATTCGGTAGATTCTACTTTGCCAATGAGACCGGCCGATATAGTGAAGCGGCTCTCAGGTATGCCGAGGTGGCGAAATTGGCAGACGCACTAGACTTAGGATCTAGCGTCGAAAGACGTGCGAGTTCGAGTCTCGCCCTCGGCACCATTTTTCGTTCTTTGTGGTCGGTTGTCAGTTGCCCAAAAAGGGTACTTGATGCCGGCCACTTGTTTTTTTGGTTATGGAGCTAATCGGACTTTAGCCAAAAACCGACAACTGCCAACTGACAACTGACCACTGCTTTGCTATCCTTTTCCTGTAAATGAAAAGCGAATTAAAGGAAATTTCACCTTCACAACGAGAGATACATTTGGAGATCGATGCCGAGTCGATCAAGGTCGCATACGGCAAGGTCAGCCAGAAATATGCCAAACGGGCCAGCGTGCCTGGATTCCGCAAAGGATATGCTCCGGTAGATGTTGTCCGCATGCGGTTCAAGGAAGAGATCAAGAGCGAAGTGCTCCAGGAGATCGTTCCTAACATGGTTGCGGCCGCGATCCAGGAGCATGGGCTCCAGCCGCTGTCCGAGCCTAACCTGCACCTTGAGGATGCTGAAAACGTTAAGGTCAACGGATCGGCTCCGATCTCATTGCACGTTCATGTCGAGGTGATGCCCGAGATCCCGGCCCCGAAATATAAGGGCATCGAAGTCACCAAGCGTATCAAACCCGTTTCGGACGACGAGGTCGAAAAACTGATCAATGAACGGCTCCAAAAGGAAGCAGCTTTGATCCCGGTCGAGGGCCGCAAGTCCAAACTGGGGGACACAGTGATCGCCGACCTCGAGGGTATATTTGAAGACGATCCCGACGGCCAACCGATCACTGCTACTGACCTCGAGATCGTTTTGGGCGACGAGGTGATCGATGCCGCATTTACCCATAATCTCGTCGGCGTCAAAGCGGACGAGGAAAAAGATTTCACCGTTACCTACGCTGCCGACTTTTCATCCGAAGCGTTGGCAGGTAAGACGGTTAATTACAAAGCCAAGGTCAAGTCCGTCAGCCAGACCGAGGTGCCGGAGCTTAACGACGCCTGGGCGAAGAGTCTTGACGAGGGTTATAAATCGCTGGCCGATCTTCGCAAAAAGCTGAAAGCGGACCTCGAAACGTATGCCGAGGCTGATGCCGATGCTCGTGTTCGGAACGAAGCCGTCGCCAAGATGATCGAGGATAACGCCTTCGAGGTGCCGAATTCATTGATCGAAAATCAGGCTCGCAACCTGCTTAACAATTTTGCTCAGGACATGCAGCAACGCGGTATCGATTTGAACAAGATCGAGAGCCAGTTCATCGAGATGGCGTACAGCAACATGCGTACGCAGGGTGAACGCGATGTTCGCGGTGCGTTGCTGCTCGACAAGGTTGCCGAGATCGAAAACGTCGAGGTAGCCGAATCGGAAGTTGACGAAGAGATCGGTAAACTTGCCGAATACTACCGTGCGTCACCCGAAGAGATCCGTGAATCGCTCGAAAAACAGGGCGGCGGCGTCGAGAATATTCGCAATAACCTCAAGACACGCAAGTCGATCGAGGCCGTGGTCGCTAAGGCAAAGGTCACGAATGGCGAGTGGATAGACGAGAACGCGATCCAGCCGGAAGCTGACGAGAAGCCTAAAAAAGCGGCGAAAAAGAAAGAGCCGGCGAAGAAGGCGGCAAAGAAAGCGTGATCGTTCGTTGATGGTCGGTGGTTAGTCGCATAGAACCATAAGTGGATTCTACCTAGCAACGAACCACCAGCCTCGAATGACGAACAAAATTGCTTGCAATTTCGTTGAAAAGTTGTAAAATCGAAAGCCGAGACGGGCAATCATCGTATTTTCAACACTTTACTAGCGTTTATTTCATCCAATACCTAAAGTAATTTCAAAGATCGAAGGGAAATATATGGCATTAGTACCAATGGTTGTCGAGCAAACGTCGCGGGGCGAGCGAGCTTTCGACATTTATTCTCGCCTACTTAAGGACAGCATCATCTTCATCGGCACGCCGATCGATGACCAGATAGCTAACCTTATCGTCGCCCAGCTCCTGTTTCTCGAAGCCGAGGATCCGGAACGCGACATCAATCTGTATATCAACAGCCCGGGCGGCTCGATCACCGCCGGCATGGCCATCTATGACACGATGCAGTTCATCAAAAACGATGTAACGACGATCTGTGTCGGCCAGTGTGCGTCGATGGGAGCGTTGCTCCTATGTGCCGGTGCACCGAAAAAGAGATTCTCGTTGCCGAATGCACGTGTTCTGATCCACCAGCCGTCAGGCGGTGCTTCAGGACAGGCAACGGACGTTCGCCTGATGGCCGAAGAGATCATCCGTATGCGTACGCTGACCTCGACGATCATTGCACGTCATACGGGCCAGAATTTCGACCAGGTCGAACTCGACGTCGAACGCGATCGTATCCTGACGCCGATACAGGCTAAGGAATACGGTCTGATCGACGAAGTTATCGAACACCGCGAAAAATAGTGGTCAGTGGCCAGTGGTCAGTGGTCAGAAGAGCAACCGACCACTGACTAGGAACAACTAACAAAACGCCTATGAGCCAATTTCGACGTCCAGAAGAGCTTCTTACTTGTTCGTTTTGCGGTAAATCGCAAAATGACGTTCGCAAACTTATCGCCGGACCCGGCGTTTATATCTGCAACGAATGCATTGGCATCTGTAACGAGATCATTAATGACGACGAACAGACGGCGTCGACCGCTGTCCGAACGGCTCTGCCCAAGCCGCAGGAGATCAAGGGTTACCTTGACGAATACGTGATCGGGCAGGACGAGTCTAAAAAACGTCTTTCGGTGGCCGTATACCAGCACTACAAACGGCTCGAGCTTGCCAAACGCCGCAGCGATATCGAGCTGCAAAAATCGAACATCCTGCTGATCGGTCCGACCGGAACCGGCAAGACGCTGCTTGCTCAGACGCTTGCACGTGTTTTGAGCGTTCCGTTCTGCATCGTCGACGCGACCAGCCTGACCGAGGCGGGATACGTCGGCGAAGACGTCGAGAATATTCTGCTCCGCTTGCTGCAATCGGCCGGCGGCGACATCGAAAAGGCCCAGCAGGGAATCATCTATATCGACGAGATCGACAAGATCTGCCGCAAGGACGATAATCCGTCGATCACGCGTGACGTTTCCGGCGAAGGCGTTCAGCAGGCTCTCCTCAAGATCCTCGAAGGAACGGTTGCCAATATCCCGTCGGGCGGCGGCCGCAAGCATCCGCAGCAGGATTTCCAGCAGCTTGATACGACAAATATTCTGTTCATCTGCGGCGGTGCGTTCATCGGGCTCGAAAAGGTCGTTGAAAAACGTTTCCGCAACAAATCGCTGGGTTTCCAGGCCGATATCAAGACCAACAAACAGCGTCACGACGATTCGATCAACAAGCTCGAACCCGAAGATCTGATCCATTACGGATTGATCCCCGAGTTCGTTGGCCGTCTTCCGGTCATAGGCACGCTTCGCGAGCTGGATGAGGCCGCATTAGTCAAGATCCTGACCGAACCCAAGAACGCTTTGATCAAGCAGTACCAGAAGAAGTTCGAGTTCGACAATATCGGGCTCAAGTTCACCGACGGAGCTCTATCGGCGATCGCCCAGGAAGCTCACAAACGCAAGGTCGGTGCCCGTGGGCTGATGATGATACTCGAAGAGATCCTGCTCGAATCGATGTACCACCTGCCGTCCGAGAAAAAGGTCAAGGACATCGTCGTAACCCGCGAGATGATCGAACGCAAAGTCCCCGTCTTTGAGATCATGACCCGATCGGAGGAAGCTGCGTAGCAGCCTGCTCTTACCGAAACGACCTAACAAATATTCCGGAAAACTTGCTTTCCTTGAGACTGCAATTTGAGCAATGCCGATGTGGAGATCACATCGGCATTTTGCCGTTTGTCCCACGATTTCCGACTATTTCCCACTATTTCCGACTAAGTAGGAATATTTAATAATGCGGATCGTTGTTAACATTTGTTCTATCAACACTTTACGCATCTGGGACAGATAACTTAGGTTAGTTGGGACAGGCTAAACGTTCTGATGTCTGGATTTACGCCAACTGTCCCACTGTCCCACCGTTTTTTCAAATTTTTTTCGCGTTTCCGGCGCGTCGATGTATCGTCCTGTTCGGTCTGGTTGTCAAAGATCAAGTCCTGTAACAAGTATTGTATCATCAGTGTCAACTGTGGCGATGGGTTAGATCTTGAGCATCAGGGATGTCTTAGAACAAAAATGCTATCTGATCTCAGTCGATATTTGGCCGCAGATTACACGGATGATGCGGATCTTCAACAGATCTAATTAGGATTATCTGCGTCTATCCGTTTTTTCTGCGTTATCTGCGGTCAAAATATTCGTTTGTCCACGAACTTAGGATCTTTCCGACCACGTCGAACCGACGCCGGCGGCGTCGAATGTTTATAGGATGCGATGCAGGATAAAGAGAACATACGACCCCGGCCGGGGTCGAACGTTATCGGGCGGTGATCGATGTTCTATAAACGTGCGATCCCTCAGGGATCGAAGACAACGCCAACTCCTTGACATCGGCCCATATCGGGCGGAAACTACCGATGTTATGCCCAACGCCTCCCAGCGATATTCAGCAGACACGATCATCTCTAACCGCGCCGTGACGGGCGAACGGGCATTTGACGAATTTTCAAGAACACTGAACGGTCAGCCTCCGGGCAGAGAATTGCAAGAGAGCATTCCTGACCCTGTTCTTCTTTTGACTACAAAGTACAATTTTTAATTTGAGAGAGGCAAAGCATGAAATCATATCTTGTCTATTCAAAGGTCGTGCGATTGACGCAAATTATCGTTCTCACTGTGACGACGCTCACATTTTACAGTTCCGCATTTTCGAATCAAATTTCATTTTCTCGTGTCGCCCCGATGCCTAACGGTTGCGCAGTTGTTTACGGGAATCTCGGTCTGGGTAGTTCTGATTTTTTATTGAAACAGTGCACCTCGTCATGGAAGGTGATCAAGACGTTCGATATCGGCCACATCAGTCAGTTGCAGTTCGTTTCGAACGATACTGCATGGGGAATATCAGGTACTAAACTGATCAAGCTCAAGTTGCGAAAGAACAATGCCACATTTGAGATAATCCAACCAAAGGTAATAGAAATTGGACTTGATGACCTATATTTTGCCAATGCAAACGTCGGTTGGGCGTGCGGACGAAATGGCACTATTTTGAAAACTACTGACGCCGGAAGATCCTGGCGATTGACCGAGACGAATATTGGCCATGATCTTAGCGAAATTCGCTTCAATAGACGTGGATTTGGTTGGAGTACTTGGAAACCGAAAGTGAGCCAAAGTGGCAACTCTGGTTTCATCATCTCTGAGGATTGGGGCCGAACTTGGAAAGAGGGCACGTCCGCCTCATTGCCCAGGTTTTCGACAGCATTCTTCTCAAGCATATTTCACGGTTGCGCCATCGTCAGTCGGACAGAATTATCGTGCACCTTCGACGGAAAGAAATGGCGAGACATAGAGCTTAATGCCGAAAATCGAGCGGCTTTGTATTTGATGAATTCAAGAATTGGTTGGTCAGTTGGTTCCTCCATAATTCAGACTATGGACGGCGGAAAAACTTGGACATACTCATTACAACATCCGAATGAAACAACCAGAGCTTATCAAGGTCTTTTTTTGAGTGGAGTTATCTTCACGACTAAAAATGATGGCTGGGCGTGGGGATTGACTTCAGTTTTCAGAACTTACGATCAAGGAAGATCTTGGTCCAAGGTCTCGGAGAAGTGGCTCGGTGAAATGTCCAAATTATAAATAAAACTGTCGGACGCTACTGATGAGATAAAGACGGTTTCCAGTGGCATCGGGTTAGGATCGGTGTTGACAGACAAGGAACTCGCTCATCGACAGCCGAGACCGTCATTACTTTGCACATTGGAGTTGATCGTCGATCGTTGTTCGTTGTCCGTGGATGGAGAATCGTAAATCGGGAATCGCAAATTGGAAATATAAGAACCTACCGCGAAACGGGCGTAAGGAACTAAATAGAGGGGTTGAGCAGACGTTCGCCTCTCTTTCGTTTCTCTTGACGTTGTTTCGCGGTTTAGAAGCGAATCGTTCGGGAAGCTCTGTCGCCCGCTCTCGCGGGCTCCTTGGGGCTTGGGGGCGACTGACGGCGAGGCGTAGCCGTCGCCGCTCTGCGATAAGGGCATAGCC
This sequence comes from Pyrinomonadaceae bacterium, assembly GCA_017983495.1. Classification (GTDB taxonomy): domain Bacteria; phylum Acidobacteriota; class Blastocatellia; order Pyrinomonadales; family Pyrinomonadaceae; genus OLB17. The sequence continues at coordinate 78,894 of JAGOBH010000010.1, forward strand.
CGTCCGGCAGATCACGGTTTGCGGTTCACGAACAACGATCCACGAACAACGATCAACGAACGCAAAATTTATTGACATCGATAACGTACTCTTCCACAATAGCCACATCATGCCATACGCCTCCCAGCGATATTCAGCAGACACGACCATCTCTAACCGCGCGGCATTGGGAGACGCGGCATTTGAAGGTTTTTCAAGAACACTGAATGGTCAGGCTCTGAGCACAGAATCGCAATTTTGCATCTCTGACCCCGTCCTTGCAACTGAGGTTATGATTGCAATGATAGGAAGAATCGGCTTGTTTTTTCTCTTATTAACTTCGTGCTACTCGTTTGGCTGCGATAGCTCAAGAAACAGGAGGGAAATACTTTCTGTGGTTGAACAACGCGATAATGGTTTCAATATCAAGATCACAGCGTATCGAGAAGAGTCGTATTTTGCTCACATACTGGACGGAGCAAATTACGAATTCGAGTCGAAAAATCAAGGTGATCCAAATTGGAAAGTGTTTATGTCGGTTCATCATGATGATGGCCTAGATCTTAGCGACAAGAATATTCGTTTCTTCGGCCCGTTATGCGCGTTCACTTTCATTTCAGATAAGTATGCCGTCACTCTAGATGCTGGCAGACACTGGACGACTGGAAGAATTTTACGCGACGATCGTAGTTGCTTGATTGATCATATTAGCTTTCAAGACGATGGAACCGGGCAACTATTTTTGAATTGCAGCAACCGGATTCAGGTTCGACGAGTCTCGAATTTTGGACTTGAAATTACCGATTAGCCTGAGGGGGAACGGGGTCTGGCCTGCTTTTCTGCGATTCTTCGAAACATCACGCCCATGTCTAAGGGCTTTTTGGGGGAGAATGGCGGAAACGCGAGTGTGAACGAGCGTGCCGAGTTGAATGATCACGACGTTGGCACGCTCCTTAACAGTCGCGTTTCCGCCCGCTCTCGCGGGATCCTTGGGCGTTCGGTGGGCACGGTCGGCGAGGCAAGCCATCGCCGCTCTGCAATAAGGGCATAGCCCATCCGGCAGATCACGGTTCGCGGTCCACCAACAACGATCAACGAACAACGATCCAGGAACGCAAAATTTATTGACATCGATAACGATCTCTTCCACAATAGCCTCATCATGCCCGACGCCTCCCAGCGATATTCAGCAGACACGACCATCTCAAACCGCGCCTTGACGGGCGAACGGGCATTTGACGGTTTTTCAAGAACACTGAATGGTCAGGCTCCGGGCAGAGAATCGCAATTTCGCATGCCTGACCCCATCCTTCATTGTCGCGCCAAGATTCCGAGATTGTTTGGCATTCTCGTGGTTATATTTGGATTGGGCGGCAGTGTGCTTAGCCAATCCATGCCCAACACCACTCCCGTTCCTTGGTGGCTGAATCAGCCCGACTCCCCGCTGCAGATTACCTTGTCACCCAAAAGGGATCGACTTCTTATCTCTAACATATCAAATCGAAACGTAGACGGTTTTCGGTTGGGATGCGCAACGACAATACGTTCGCGAATGAAGATAAGAAAGAAGTTTTCTTGGAAAGCGTCGGGTTCTTTACGAGCGGCCTCGGATGGCACTTACCCTTTTGAATCGCTTGACGATAGGTACAACGAGGCTGACGTATGTCGCGGCGGAAAGTTGATAGTGGTTGGTGTAAGATTTGATGACGGATCATCGTTTCGTTTCAGTTCACACTAAACGACTGTGGCCGAACCTGCTTTCTAGCGATTCTCGCCCGTGATTGTTCCGCTGGGGTTATAGTTATATTTTACAGCGATCTAGAGAGACCAATGCTCGACGAATACCACGGCGTTGCCAACGCGATGGGAGCAATCGGAGTCCATGCTCGATGTTATAAAGACGGTTTCTCGAGGGGTCGGGTTTGGATCGGTGTCGACGGACAAGGAAATCGCTTATTGACGGCAGAAACCGTTGTGCCATCGCATATCGGAGTTGATCTGCATCCGCACCGGCACGCGTAGGTACACTTCTCCAGACAATTTACATCCCACCACCGCGCTCATAGATATTTTTCGCTGGTTTGTAAAATCCCGGCCTGATTCGGCCTTTATAGTGAGCATAATTCACGAGTTGAAAATATGGCTGTTTGGGCGGGGTTGCTGTTGCTTTTGGGCGGTGATTTTGCGTAAATAGTATTAATCCTTTAAGACAAGCGAGACACGTATACATCCAGTCGAGGTTTTTCCCCTAAGAGTATGCAAGAATTTTCAGATCAGATGCCCTCGGATATCGAGCGTTTTCCGATGGTTCCCATCCGCGACGTAGTTATTTTCCCGTACACAAAGGTTGCGTTCAAGATCGGCCGGCCGAGTTCGGTGATGGCCCTTGAACAGGCGATGACGGGTGAGCGGCAGATATTTCTGGCGACGCAGCACGACGCGTCGATCGACGAACCGAACGCCGACCAGATCTTTGAGGTCGGTACATTGGGGCGCATCCTGCAGGCACAGCGGCAGGAGAATGGCCAGATCAAGGTCGTCGTCGAGGGCCGCGAACGCGGACGCATGGTACGCGTCGAGCAGGACGCCGAAGGGATGTTCTACGCCCACGTACGGCGTGTCGCCTCGACGGACGAATCGGGTTACAAGACCGACGGATTGCTGCAGCGGCTCCACGGCCTGGTCGAACAGCTGCTGAGAGTTTCGCCGGACGCTTATACCGACGCTCTGCACGCCGCACTCCGCGGAGTTTCGGCGGCACAGATCGCCGATTCGATGTCGTCGCACCTGCGTATCGACGTCAGCGAAAAGCAGGAACTGCTTGAGACCGTTTCGGTCCAGGAAAGGCTGCAGCGTCTGATCGAGGTGCTCGAAGGCGAGATCGATAAACGCCAGCTCGACCGCAATATCCATTCGCGAACCAAAAAGCAGATGGATAAGCATCAGCGCGAATATTATCTGAACGAGCAGATCAAGGCCATTCACAAGGAACTCGGCCGCAAGGACGACAAGGCCGAACTTGACGACCTGAAATCCAAGATCGAAGAAGCCGGCATGACCGAAGAGGCCAAGGATAAGGCCATGCAGGAATTTGCACGGCTCGAGGCAATGCCGCCGATGTCCGCCGAGAGCACGGTTTCGCGAAACTACCTCGACTGGCTGATCAACGTGCCGTGGAAAGAGATGTCCGACGAGATCGAGGACCTCAATTCGGCAGAAAAGACTCTGAACGAAGATCATTACGGCCTCGAAAAGATCAAGGAACGCATTCTCGAATTTCTCGCGGTCCGTCAGCTCGTCAAAAATCCGAAGGGAACGATATTGTGCTTTGTCGGGGCTCCGGGCGTCGGTAAGACCTCGTTGGGCAAGTCGATAGCGAATGCGACGGGACGCAAGTTCGTCAGGCTCGCACTCGGCGGCGTCCATGACGAAGCCGAGATCCGCGGCCACCGCCGAACGTATATCGGTTCGATGCCGGGCCAGATCGTCCAACTCATGAAACGTGCCGGCACGACCAACCCCGTGATCCTGCTCGACGAGGTCGATAAACTCGGTCGCGACTATCGCGGCGACCCGAGTGCGGCCCTGCTCGAAGTGCTCGATCCGGAACAGAATGGCACATTCCGCGACCATTATCTGGACGTCGATTACGATCTGTCACACGTCTTTTTTATCGCGACGGCGAACGTGCTCCACACGATCCCGCCGGCGCTGCAGGACAGGCTCGAGATACTGCATCTTTCCGGTTACACGGAACGCGAGAAATCTGAGATCGCCAAACGCCACCTGATTCCGAAACAGTGCGAAAGCAGCGGCATTCCGTGCGAAAAGGTCGTATTTACGGATGACGGCATTCTCGAGGCCATCCGCCATTACACACGCGAGGCGGGCGTTCGCAATCTCGAACGCGAGATCGGCTCGTGCTTTAGAAAGGTCGCCCGCAAGTATGTCGCGACCGATGACAAGGACGATTTTAAGGTCGTCATCGACGCAGAAAAGGTTCAGGAATTGCTCGGCACCATTCGCTACCGCAAACAGGATATCGCCCGCAAGAGCGAGGTCGGCCTGGTGAACGGCCTGGCGTGGACCGAGGTCGGCGGCGACGTTCTTCAGATCGAAGCCACGCTGGTCAGCGGCAAAGGCGATGTGACCCTGACCGGAAAGCTCGGCGAGGTGATGCAGGAATCAGCCAAGGCGGCCTTGACCTGTGTGCGGACACGGGCTGAAGATCTCGGCATCGACCCGGCGATCTTCCGTGAGAAAGACCTGCATATTCACGTGCCCGAAGGTGCGATCCCGAAAGACGGCCCGAGTGCCGGTATTACGATCGCAACCGCAATGGTCTCGGTGATGACCGGCAAGGCCGCCCGTCACGACGTGGCTATGACCGGCGAGATCACGCTTCGCGGCAAGGTGCTGCCGATCGGCGGCGTCAAAGAAAAGCTGCTCGCGGCACATCGGTTCGGCCTGAAGACGCTCATTCTGTCGAAAGAGAATGAGAAAGACCTCGTCGATATTCCGGAAGAGGTTCGCGACGACCTGACCATACACATTGTCGATATGATCGACGAAGTTTTGAAATTTGCCCTCGAACCCGATGTGGTCGAGGATGCACCGCTGGCCACGCCTCAACTATGGAGCGGCGACGGCCCGACAGCCGATATTTCGGCCAGTGTTGAATAGAAATATGAGCAAAGAAGCAGAATCAGCTGAGTTGATATTGAAACTCTATGACCTTCGTCGTGAGGACAAGATGCGTGATGCCCGTAACTGGTTCATCAGCTTTTTTCCCGAGAGCGTCGAAGACATCATGAAAGCGATGATCGATCCGGAGACAAGCGCGAAATACCGCATGGTCACCAGCTATTGGGACATGGCGGCGAGCTTTGTAAATCACGGTGCGATCGACGAGGCGATGTTCATGGCATCGGGCGGCGAATCGTGGGTGGTCTTTTGCAAGGTTCATCCATATGTCGAAGGCGTCCGTGAACTGCTGGGCAGCCCGAATGTGATGAAGCACCTCGAGGATCTGCTGATGCGTCAGCCGAATGCCGCCGAGACGCTCGCCGCACGAAGAGAATCAATGAAACGCTGGATGCAGGCAAGGGCCGATATGGCACGGGGCTAAACCGCCCGCCGGCAATGAAAATTACCTCCGCAGAATTTGTAAAAAGCGCGTTTGAACGCAGCCATTGGACGCTCGACGGCCTGCCCGAGATCTCGTTTCTCGGCCGCTCGAATGTCGGCAAGTCGTCGTTGCTCAATTCGCTGCTCAACCGCAGGGCACTGGCACGCACGTCAAACACGCCGGGCCGCACGCAGAGCATAAACTTTTTTCTCGTCAACGAGCGATTCTATTTCGCCGATCTGCCGGGCTATGGTTACGCCAAAGTCTCGAAAACGATGCGGGCGGATTGGGGCAAGATGGCTGAGCAGTATCTGGACGAGCGGCAGGAACTGGTGCTGTCGATCCAGCTTGTCGATTCGCGGCATACGCCGACGCAGCTCGATAAACAGCTTCACGAATGGATGACTGTCCACGACAAACCGCGGATAATCGTCGCGACCAAGGCCGATAAGATATCGAAAAACGAATTGGCGAAGAACCTCAAGACGATCGAATCGACGCTGCCCGGAGCCCGTGTAATAGCGTTTTCGTCACAAACCGGCGTAGGCCGCGACGCGGTTTGGTCAGAAATTGAGGCGGCTGTAAATAAATATTAAAATATTAGTTGATTTATTACTTCGAATGTTGTAATTATTACTTATCCCCTAAACTCAGGGTTTCTTTCAAGCCGCGAAGGCTGGAATCTTTGTTATTTCTACATACAATCCAAGCGCCTCACTCGCGATCTGATCAATTTTCCGTATTTGGAATTCGATCCGATCTTGCGGGGTGAACGCGATAACCTCTAACTTGTTGAACACAAAACATTAAACTCCCTATCAAACGGACTGACATGGCAACCAAAACTACACAATCCCGCAGGCCCAAACGAGCCGCCGCCAGTGATGACGCAGCAGCTGTAAGCGCTGTCGAAACTGACGGAGCGAGCGGTGATGAAAAACCGAAAAAGAACGCGGACAGCAACGGCGGATCGGCCGACGCGATGCTCAACCTCGCCGGGCTGAAGGACATGTCCATCAGCGAATTGACCCATATTGCTAAGGAAATGGGCATCGAGGGAGCATCCGGGCTGCGCAAGCAGGAACTTATTTTCAAGGTCCTGGCGACCCAGACCGAAAAGAGCGGACTGATATTTTCCGAAGGCGTTCTCGAAACACTGCCTGACGGATTTGGCTTTCTCCGGGCACCTGAATACAACTATCTGCCCGGCCCTGACGATATTTACGTCAGCCCCTCGCAGATCCGCAAATTCGACCTTCGCACGGGCGACACCGTCTCCGGGCAGATCCGTCCGCCGAAAGAAGGTGAACGCTATTTCGCCCTGATCAAGGTCGAGGCGATCAATTTCGAAGCTCCGGAACAGTCGCGTGAGAAGATCTTTTTTGACAATCTCACGCCGCTTTACCCGGACGAACAGCTCAACATGGAGATCGAGGGCGACCCCGACAAGATCGCGGCCCGCGTAATCGACCTCGTTACGCCGATCGGTAAGGGCCAGCGTGCTCTGATCGTCGCTCCGCCGCGAACGGGTAAGACCATGCTGCTGCAGACGATCGCTAACTCGGTGACGGAAAACCACCCCGAGGTCACACTGATCGTTTTGCTCATCGACGAGCGTCCTGAGGAAGTCACGGACATGCAGCGTTCGGTCCGCGGCGAGGTCATCTCGTCGACGTTTGACGAGCCGCCGACACGTCACGTGCAGGTCGCGGACATGGTGATCGAAAAGGCAAAACGCCTGGTCGAGCACAAACGCGACGTCGTCATCCTGCTCGATTCGATCACACGTCTCGCCCGTGCACACAACTCGGTCGTCCCGCCGTCGGGCAAGATCCTGTCCGGTGGTATCGATTCGAACGCACTGCAAAGGCCAAAGCGTTTCTTTGGTGCGGCACGTAATATTGAGGAAGGCGGCAGTTTGACGATCATCGCCACGGCCCTGATCGACACCGGTTCGCGAATGGACGATGTCATTTTTGAGGAGTTCAAGGGAACCGGTAACTCGGAAATTCACCTTGACCGCCGACTTTCCGACAAGCGTCTCTTCCCGGCGATCGACCTCCAAAGGTCGGGCACCCGAAAGGAAGAACTGCTTATCAGCAAAGAGGACCTCAACCGGATCTGGGTCATGCGTCGTGTGCTCAACCCGCTTTCGCCGGTCGAGCAGATGGAGGTCGTCCTCGAGCGTTTGTCCAAGACCAAGACCAACGCCGAATTCCTGGCATCGATGCAGTCTTAGCCAATGGTCAGTTGTCAGTGGTCAGTTGTCAGTTGCGGAGGTCGGGTTAGATAGCTAGTTCAGCTCTTCTGACAAATGACTACCGACAACTGACAACTTTTTTTATGAGAGTAGCAGTAATTTCATCCGAGGCTGTCCCGTTTTCCAAGACCGGCGGTCTCGGCGACGTTGCCGGGGCTTTGCCAAAAGCACTCAGGCAAGTTGGAATCGACGCGTTTCTGATCACTCCGTGCTACTGGCAGACCAAAGGCGAGTATATCTGGCATACCGCAATCGACGATCTCTGGGTCACTTGGCGTGGCAAACCTTACCACGCAAAGGCGTTTTACAGTGAAGCAAATGGTTCGCCGACGTTCCTGATCGACGCACCGTCGCTGTTTCATCGTGATTCGATCTATGGCTTTACGGAGGACTACGAGCGTTTTGCATTCTTCAACCACGCGGCACTCGCTCTGATCGAACGCCTCGGTGCTGCTCCTGACATTATTCACCTGAACGACTGGCATTGCGGATTTGCCGCGGTCGAGCTTGCGTCTCGCCGTATGCACGAGCCGTACTGGCAGCGAACGCGTTCGGTATTCTCGATCCACAACATGGCGTATCAGGGTGGCTTTGGCCTCGGCGAACTGCCCGGACTCGGGTTTACTTCGTCGTTCGCCCGAAATGCCTTCAGCTTCAACGGCTATGCGTCGGCGATGAAGGCAGGGCTCGAGGTTTCCGACACGCTTTCGACCGTCTCGCGGCGTTACGCTTACGAGATACAAACTCCAGAGAACGGTTACGGCCTGGACTGGCTGACGCGCCAGCGTGCAAACCGTCTGATCGGCATAACGAACGGTGTCGATTATGAGGTTTGGAACCCTGAGACCGACGTCGAATTGCCGGCACATTTTTCGATTGGCGATCTTTCCGGAAAGCTCGAATGCAAACGGGCACTGCTAGAGCAGTTTCATCTGCCGATAGAACTCGACCGGCCGATCTTCGCCAGCATCACGCGGCTTACATCGCAAAAGGGCGTCGAATTGATCCGGCAGGGAGCAGGCGATATTCTGGCCGCGGGCGGGTTCTTTATCGCTCTCGGTTCGGGTGAAAAAGATTCCGAAAAATTCCTGCAGTCGCTTCGTGACTACGCACCCTCGCGGGTCGGCGTTTACATCGGTTATAATGAGAGTTTGGCACATCTTATCGAGGCGGGAGCGGACATGTTCCTTATGCCGTCGAAATTCGAGCCGTGCGGACTCAATCAGATGTACTCGCTACGTTACGGGACGGTGCCTATCGTGCGTGCCGTCGGCGGGCTCGACGATACGGTCCAGAATTGGGATGCCGTCAGCCAAACGGGAAACGGGTTTAAGTTTGACGAGTACCGTGCTGACAAACTGCTCGAAAAGATCTACGAGGCACGATTTGCTTACGCCGATAAGGTGTCGTGGGCGAAAATTCAGCGAAACGGCATGGCGGTCGATAATTCGTGGGAAAACGCGGCGAGGAACTATGTCGACCTGTACAATTGGACAAGAAGTTGAAAATAACAGGGATGAAAGGGATGCATGGGATTGTTTGTGGACAAGAGTTCCGGTTTCTATCTCCTTTATCCCATTTATTCCTGTTAAAGATTTGGTTTTGGATCAATCATGATAATCGTAATAATCGGTGCCCAGTGGGGCGATGAAGGGAAGGGAAAGGTTGTCGATCTGCTGGCGGACCGGTTTGATATCGTGTCGCGTTATCAGGGCGGGCATAATGCTGGACATAGTGTGTACGTCGGCGATAAAGCCTTTGTTTTGAGGCTTTTGCCGTCGGGGATCATTCACGAAGATAAAACGTGCGTACTCGGCAACGGCATGGTCATCGACCCGAAGGCATTTTTCGAAGAGGTCGATCAGATCGCCGAAAAGGGAATTTCGGTGACGCCTGAACGGCTGAAAGTTTCGTCGCGTGCTCACCTGATCATGCCGTACCATCGGGCTTTGGATCATACGTCTGAAGAGCGGTTGGGTAACGAAAAGATCGGCACGACGCTTCGCGGCATCGGCCCGGCGTATGAGGACAAAGCCGGCCGTCGCGGCATACGCGTCGCCGACGCGATGAACGCCGACCTGCTAAAGCTTCGCATCGAGCGCAACCTCGAAGAGGCAAACCGCATTATCGTCCTTTTTGGCCAGCAACCGCTCCGGGCTGACGAGATACTTGAGGAAATCACGCCGCTGGTCGAGCGTCTGCGGCCGTTTGTATGCGAAACGTCGCATTACTTGGCCGAAGCCCGAAAGGCGAACAAAAAGATACTTCTTGAGGGTGCGCAGGCGACCTTGCTCGACGTCGATCATGGGACCTATCCATATGTGACTTCGTCAAACCCGACTGCGGGCGGAGCGTCGGTCGGTGCGGGAATTCCGCCGCATCACATCACGGGCGTGCTCGGTATCGTCCGAACCTACGCGACGCGAGTCGGCGAAGGGCCGTTCCCAACGGAAATGGTTGATGCCGAAGAAGATATGGCGAATCTTATCCGTCAGCGGGGCAATGAATACGGGTCGGTGACCAAGCGTCCGCGACGCTGCGGCTGGTTTGACGCGGTTGCCACGCGATACGCGGCTGAACTGAACGGATTCGACTCGGTTGCTTTGACCAAACTTGACGTACTCGACGCTCTCGAGGAGATCAAGGTTTGCGTGGGTTACGAGATCGACGGTAAACGCGTCGATACATTCCCGGCCGTGGCTAGCGAGTTGCTCAGGATCAAGCCGGTATATGAGACGCTGCCGGGCTGGATGAGCGACACGGTCGGTACGACCGAATTTGATAAACTGCCTGAAAAGGCACGAACTTATGTTGAATTTCTGTCGGCACAGATCGGCGTCGAGATCGGGCTGATCTCGACCGGCCCCGAGCGTGACCAGACGATCATTCTCAAAGACTCTGTAATGGAAGGTTGGTTCGCTTAGTCGCGGACGTTTTAGTTGGAATGGCTAATGTTGATATCGTCGAATTCGCCGAAGAATGGGCGAACGACTTTGCATCGCTGAATTACGAGTGGATCGAAGAGCACTTTGTCGCTGAACAACACGATCGTGAAATTCTCGACGATCCGGCAACTTTTGTTATTGGCCCTGGCGGGCAGATATTTATGGCAGTCGTTTCGGGCCTTGCCGCCGGAACGGTCGCGATGATACCTGCGGGGGACGGCGTAATTGAATTGACAAAGATGGCGGTTGCTCCAGAATTTCAGGGAATGGGCATCGGCGACAAACTTATGCACCGTTGTATCCAATACGCTCATGAAGCCGGTGCCAGTAAGATATTTCTCGAATCGCACACAAAACTCGGACCCGCACTAAGTCTTTACCGAAAACATGGCTTTGTCGAAGTCCCCGGTGACCCAAATTCGCTCTACGCCAGAGCAGATATCCGTATGGAACTTGCCATTACTTGATTCAATATGTACAATTCTTAATTCGGCTTGCAGTCGCAGGTCGGCGTGGTCCGATAGCTCAGTCGGTAGAGCAAGTGGCTTTTAACCACTGGGTCGCAGGTTCGAGTCCTGCTCGGATCACCACTTATTGCAACAGTTAAGGCGTCCAACACGGACGCCTTTTTCGTTATTTATCTATTTTAGTATCTATTTGAACTCCTAAACCTTTCACTTTTTTCTTAACAATTTTCTGGGCCTTAGTCCTTGTAGGGCGTTTAATTCGAAATATACCAGTCTAGATCCGTCCTTCTGCAGTGGGGACACTTCACCCTGGACGACTCTGTGACGCGCCGTATCATCCGTAATCCCAACCGCGCTACAAGCGTCTTTCTGCTTAATTGCAATTACTGCTTTGAGAGGGCCAATTTGAGCTTCGATCTCTTCGTTAATGACTTCACGAAGCAAGGTGGCGAATTC
>JAGOBH010000003.1 GCA_017983495.1 Pyrinomonadaceae bacterium
ATTTGGCAACTGCCGGCACTGATGTGGCCGTGGACTTCTTGCACGATTTTGAAAAGGCGGTCACGTTAATTTCGCGGTTCCCCGAAACGGGTTCGCCGAAATATGGATATGAGCCTAGCTTGGCCGGGATTCGCTTCTGGCCGATGAAGAAATTTCCGTTCCTTATCTTCTACATTGAGACCGAGCATCAAATTGATGTCTGGCGCGTTATACACGGCAATATGGATATCACCGCTGACATTAACGATCCCGATTCACTTCCTTAAGATTTTGATATGAGCAATTCCGAACCAAATAAGATCATCTTTTCGATGGTCAAGGTCAGTAAGTTTTACGACAAAAAGGCTGTCCTTAAGGACATTTACCTTTCGTTCTTTTACGGTGCGAAGATCGGTGTGCTGGGCCTAAACGGCGCAGGTAAATCGTCACTGCTTCGCATCATCGCGGGTACCGACAAGGACGTTAACGGCGAAGTCGTTTTTTCCAAAGGTTACTCGGTCGGTTACCTTGAACAGGAACCACATCTTCACGAAGAAAAGACCGTTCAGCAGGTCGTCGAAGAGGCGGTTCAAGGGACGGTCGATCTGCTCAAGGAATTTGAAGAGATCAACGCCAAGTTTGCCGAGCCGATGGACGTTGATGCGATGAACGCACTCATCGAGCGTCAGGGCGAGGTGCAGGAAGCTCTCGATCACGCCGACGCATGGGATCTCGACAGCCGTCTCGAAATGGCGATGGACGCTCTTCGCTGTCCGCCGGCGGACACGATCGTCAAGAACCTCTCGGGCGGCGAAAAACGCCGCGTCGCCCTGTGCCGTCTGCTCCTGCAAAAACCCGACATCCTGCTGCTTGATGAGCCTACCAACCACCTTGACGCCGAAAGCGTCGGCTGGCTCGAACAGCACCTGCAAAAATACGAAGGCACGATCATCGCCGTTACGCACGACCGTTATTTCCTCGACAACATCGCCGGTTGGATACTCGAACTCGACCGCGGACAGGGAATTCCCTATCAGGGCAATTACTCGTCGTGGCTTGAGCAAAAGAGTACGCGTCTTGCTCAGGAAGCACGCAGCGAAGACAAGCTGCAGAAAACGCTCGAACGCGAACTCGACTGGATCCGCATGTCGCCAAAGGGCCGTCATGCCAAATCGAAGGCTCGTATCAACGACTATGAAGCGATGGTCGCCACCGAGTCCGAAAAGCATGCAGACGACCTCGAGATATACATTCCGCCGGGCCCGCGTCTCGGCGATAACGTCATCGAGGCTCACGGAGTTTCTAAGGCTTACGGCGACACCATGTTGTTCGAGAAGTTGGAATTCTCGCTGCCAAAGGGCGGCATCGTCGGCGTCATCGGCCCGAACGGAGCCGGTAAGACCACTCTGTTTCGCTTGATCACCGGACAGGAAACCCCGGACGCAGGAACGTTCAAGGTGGGCGAAACCGTCAAACTCGGCTACGTCGATCAGTCGCGTGACAGCTTAAATGCTGAAAAGAATGTCTTTGACGAGATCTCGGACGGCCTCGACAATGTTACGCTCGGAACCCGCGTGATGAATGCCCGAACCTACGTGTCGAAATTCAATTTCTCGGGTGCCGATCAGCAGAAATTTGTCGGTCAGCTCTCGGGCGGCGAACGAAACCGCGTTCATCTCGCCAAAATGCTAAAGACCGGTGCCAACGTCCTGCTGCTCGATGAGCCGACCAATGACATCGACGTCAACACCATGCGTGCGCTTGAGGAAGCTCTCGAAAACTTTGCCGGCTGCGCCGTCGTAATTAGTCATGACCGTTGGTTTTTGGACCGCATCGCAACGCATATTTTGGCGTTCGAGGGCGACTCGCACGTTGAGTATTTTGACGGTAATTACAGCGAGTACGAAGCCGACCGCAAACGCCGCCTCGGCCACGATGCCGACCAGCCGCATCGAATTAAGTACCGAAGTTTGACGCGAGCCTAAATTTCTTGCCAATGACGCCACGTCGCATCGAAAACAGACGTCCGGTCCCGATCCGAACCGATCGCGACCGGGCGATCACGCTTGCGATCATTTTTGCAGGGTTCATTGTCGCGTGGGCCATATTCATTAATTCAGGCGGTGCTTTCGCGTATGTTGAACCGATGATGCGTTCGGCACTGAGTGCTTGGGTCTCGATCGGCATTACGATATTGGTCACGACGTTCTCGTTCGTCTTTGTCGCGTTATCGCTGGTGTCGGTGCAGTTTTCGCCGCGGATCGTGCGGCATTTTTGGCACCGCGACCGTTTTCGGGCGGTATTTTTGTGGTCATCCGTCGCGGTTTGTGCATTTTGCTTTGTGGTGCAGTTTACTGACTTTCCGGCTCTGCATGCCCTCGGACTATTTTTCGGTGCGTACCAGACGTTCGTCCTGTTTCCGGTCTTTTTGGGCTATCTCGCCGACAATATAAATGCAGCTACAATCACCAAAACGATCGCGGACCGCACAGTAGCCGAGATCGATGGCGTCTATGCGCATTTGGAAAACGTTTTAGTGCATGAAGTGCCGAAAGGTGCGGTCGTCGCGGATGGAAGCGGATTTCTGGAAAAGATAGATGCCGAAAAACTGGTCGCCGCGCAGAAATTGATCAGGGCAGAGCATCCGGATTCGCACCTGCGCGTGACGAACTATCTGGGCAGTTTTATCGAGGTAGGTTCGACGCTCGCGGTTCTCGAGCCTCCGATCGAATTCGGCGGAGATATCGAGAGGATGATCCGCAACAGCTTTTCGATACAGAAATTTCGCAGTTTCGAACAGGATGTCGAATACGGGATCCGGCAACTCGTCGATATCGGTATCAAGGCTATTTCACCGGCGGTCAACGATCCGACGACCTGCGTCAATTGCATTCATTACCTCGGCGTTATTATCAAGGAACTTGCCACGCGGGAGCTCGAATCGCGTACGGCTAAGCAGCTTGCCGAATATAACATTATTCTCAAAGAGCCGACATTCGAGCAATATGTCGACGACGCGTTCGATCAGATCTACCATTTTGGGCGAGCAGATCACGTCATTGTGCGAACATTGATCGGCGTGTTGGCTGAGATCGCCTCGTCCGTTTGCGCAGTCGATCGGCTTAAGGTCGTAGTCAAAGAAGTTTCCGAAATGGAGCTTTCGAGTCTAATTAAACGTGATGTTGGGCAAATGTTTGGAACTGCGGAACATCGAAACTATGTTCGCAAATCGCTCGTAGCATTTTACGTAACCGCGGCGACGCGTGCGTCGGACCTTGGCGAAGTCGAACTTGTCGCTGAGTATGGTGATCTGCAAAAGGGCTTTGCGGACGCGGTCGAATAGTGGCAGACAGTTTTACTGATCGATGAGATCATTTATTTTCATAATAGTTATTTCGGCCATTGTTGCCGTTGCGTGTTCGAGGCCGGACGAACCGGCGGCTGATGTAGCTCCGACGATGACTGTCGCTCCAACACCGGCACCGCCGACTCCCGCACCAACGCCAACGGTTCCAAACCTACAATCCGAATTGCTGGATGAGCGTTACCGGACAACGACATCGCCGATCGGCGGTTTCGATTTTAAGAACTTCACGTACGAATTGCCGCGCGGATGGCAGAATCCGGACGGGACGGCTGAGATCAAACTGACCAATGGGCGCATTGCTCCAATCGCTCGTGACATAAACGAAAAGATGGACGATGAGGCCAAGCTCGAAGCTCGTCAACAACGCCGTATCGGTATGTCATTCGTGACTGCCAGATATTTCGATGTTACGGGTGACGGCCAGGACGAGGCGATCGTTATTAACAAGATCGAGACCGGTGGTTCGGCAATACCGCAGGTCGTCTACGTCTTTACTTGGAAGGACGACAAACCTGAACTGATCTGGCTGTTTCGGACCGGTGACCGGGCTGACGGCGGCCTCAAGGACATCAGGCCCGAAAACGGTCATGTCGTGGTCGAATTATACGGTCAGGACCGTTTTCTGCTCGGCCAAATGGAGACCGGCAAGATCACCGACGATATCGAACAACTCTGCTGCCCGACCCATTTTACCCGCACGATGTACAAATGGAACGGTAAGAACTTTCTCATGGATAAGAAGAGATGGACTTATCTTGTTGCGGACCCAACCGCCCCGCCGGTCGAGAATATGGCCGAGATCGTAAACGCAAAAGCGAAGACCGGATCTAAGAAGTAGCTGCCGACAGCTCGACCGGTGCGATCACCAAATTAACGACCGGGAACCCGGTAACTCGACCTCGCCCTTACAACACTGTCCGGTCGCGATACTTTTACTCTTATCGAATGCGTCGTACTTATGGAATCCTCGACCGAAGGGTAAAACCCAAGCCGGTATTGATGTCGGAGCTCGTCGACGATCAGGGCAAACGTCTCTTTCAACTTCGAACTCTCGCTCTCGTAGAACCTCCCGGCGGTCGCATCTGACAGCTTTTCAAGAAACTCCGTCGCTATTTCATTTTGACGTTCGACGCGTTCGCGGCGTCGCGGATTATCACGTTGCCGTGGCGGGAACGGGTCATTTCGGGGGTCGGGATAACGCGGATATCGGTCGCCTCGCGGAAACCTGCCGGGAAAATTATCGCCACGCCGATTCATCTGAGGCCGGAATTGGGGCATTATGTCGCCCGTTTTGAAAAAGACCGTGTACACCATCACGTCCGATTCCTGAAGCGAATAGATCAGCTCCGCGTTCGATACACGGCTGCCGGCGTCCTTGCCGTCGGTCAGGAGTATGATCGCTTTGCGTCCGCTAACGCCGTTGAATTGGTCACGGATCGTTTTGGCGATAGCATCGCGAAGCTTCGTGCCAAAATATTCAGGTATCTCGGCATCATTCACCGCACGCTTTAGCTGTTCGCGGTCGGACGTGAGCGGACTTAGCAGATGTGTGTCGTAGTCAAAGGTTACGATCATCGCTCTGTCGTTAGGCAACAGGAGCTTGATAAATTTTCCGGCCGCACTTTTGATGTCGCCCAAAACGCCGCGGGTGCTCTGGCTCGTATCGATCAGCAGAGCGACGTTCAATGGTTCTTCCACCGCTGCAAAGAACTCGATCGATTGGGGATTGCCGTCCTGGAGCACGGTAAAATCGGTTTTTCTTAGTCCCGGGATGTAACGGCCGTCGCGGTCACTGACTATGACCGGAACGCTTACCAAGGTGGTATTGACCTTGATCACATCATCCGGGGGTCTGTCCTGAGTCCGCACGCATACCACGCCGGCGGCAGACAAGATTACAGTGAATAAAGCGATCTTTCGAAACATATACTTCCGCTAACTCTGGTAAGACGCGCGTCGAAGCGTATTGGTTGAGAAAAGTAGATGTTCGAAGCCCGCTTGTGGTACGGATTGCCGGCGACAGGCGGATGCGGTTTTCGGTCGCTCGTTCAGATTCGATACTGCGGAGGATAACAAACACCGGTGATAATTTCGTTCAATGCGAAAAACCTCGCGCTCAAACATCAGCTTTGCTAATGTTATACGTGATGGCGTATTACAACAGCTAACTTTACACTTACTGTAAAAGCGGACAAACTAGTCCTATATAGGCGGTATGGCCACATCGGCTGATCTCAGGCACGCTGTTTGCACAACTTTGATTCCGGAGGGCAAGAATGGAAGCCAACACACTGGATCGAATTCAGTTCGCATTTACGATCACATTTCACTATCTCTTTCCGATGCTGACGATGGGCCTCGCTCCGCTCATCGTCATATTCAAGACGCTCGCGATCCGCAAAAAGGACGACCGTTGGAACGAGGTCGCCCGATTTTGGGGCAAGATCTTTGGCATCACGTTCCTCTTTGGCGTAGTTACCGGCATTCCGATGGAGTTTCAGTTTGGAACCAACTGGGCGGCGTTTTCGAAATATGCCGGCGGTGTCATCGGCCAAACCCTCGCAATGGAAGGCACGTTCGCTTTCTTTCTCGAATCCGCCTTCATCGGGTTGTTCCTTTTTGGTGAAAAGCGTCTCGGTCAGACACTTCACTGGCTTGCGGCGTTTCTGCTTTTTGTCGGTACATGGCTGTCCGGTTGGTTCATCATTGCTACAAATGCCTGGATGCAGCATCCGGTCGGTTACGAAATGAATGCGGACGGTTCGGTCCAACTCACCAGCTTTTGGTCGCTTGTCTTAAATGAATGGGCGGTTTACCAATACATGCACAATATGGGCGGTGCGGTCGTCGTCGGCTCGTTCGCCGTGTCGGCGCTCGGTGCTTTCTATGTGCTTTCAAAGCGTAAAGCTGAGTACGGCAAGATGTTTCTCAAGGTCGGCGTGATCGCGGGATGCGTCTCGAGCATTTGGATGCTCTTCCCGTCCGGCGACCTGCAGGGCCGCATGGTCGCACAACATCAGCCCGTCACGCTGGCCGCGATGGAAGGGCTGTTTGAATCGAAGGAAGGTGCACCGCTCGTCCTGATCGGTCAGCCGGATATGGAAAAGCAGCGTTTCGATAACGCCATCCACATCCCGAACATGCTCAGCTTTATCACCTACCAGCGTTGGAACGCTCAGGTTCGCGGGCTCAATGATTTTCCCAAAGACCAGCACCCGGACAACATACCGCTTCTCTACTACAGTTTTCATATCATGGTCGGACTCGGCACGGTGTTTATCGGGATAATGACGATCGCGGCATTTTGGTTGTGGCGGGGCTGGCTGTTTGGCTCCAACTGGCTGCTCTGGATCCTGATGCTCGCATTCCCGCTGCCGTTTATTGCGAACACGGTCGGCTGGATGGTCGCCGAACTCGGACGTCAGCCGTGGCTCGTTTACGGCCTTTTCCGGACAGAGCACGGGCATTCGCCGATGGTGTCATCGGGCAATGTACTGTTCACGCTGCTCGGGTTTTTAGGAATGTACACACTGCTGGCTCTGCTCTACATTTTCCTGATCTTAAGGCGGATCGAACACGGTGCGGACGAATTGGGGGTTGAGACGGCCGAAGCCGGTTATTAAGGAGGTTGATATGGAAACAGTCTGGTTCATGATAGTTGCGTTCATGTTGGTCTGCTATGTCATCCTCGACGGTTTTGACATCGGCGCGGGCATAATCCACTTTTTCGTCGGCCGCGACGAGCGCGAGCGGGCAGCCGTTATCCGCTCGATCGGCCCGGTCTGGGACGGTAATGAGGTTTGGCTACTCGCCACCGGCGGCACACTCTATTTTGCGTTCCCGCAACTCTATGCCGCCGGGTTCAGCGGGTTCTACCTGCCTTTGATCATGGTCCTTTGGCTGCTGATCCTGCGGGCGACCGGTATCGAATTGCGTCATCAGCTTGATAACCCGCTGTGGACAAAATTCTGGGATTTCGTTTTCTCGATGGCGAGCATTCTGCTGGCGATCTTTTTCGGAGCCGCACTCGGCAATGTCATCCGCGGCGTGCCGCTCGATGCGACCGGGTATTTCTTCGAGCCGCTGTTCACCGACTGGACGACGACAGGTGCCACGGGAATTCTGGATTGGTTTACCGTTCTTTCGGGCGTCGTCGCTTTTGTAGCTCTTGCCGTTCACGGAGCCAACTATATCGCGCTAAAGACCGAAGACGACATGAACGCACGGGCACGCAAGGTCGTCAGTTTAGGCTGGTTTGCCATGGTTGTCGTTACCGGTGCGAGCCTTGCGGCTGTGATGGTCGTTCGACCGCAGATACTCGATAATTATTTCGCCCTGCCGGTCGGTTGGCTGATCCCGCTGCTGGTCGCCGCATCGCTCGGAGCCATCAAGTATTTTAATGTTAAGGGCAACGATAAGGCCGCGTTTCTATCATCGTCGGTCTACCTGGCAATGATGCTCGGCGGAGCTGTTTACGGCCTCTACCCCAATGTTTTGCCGGCACTTGACCCGGCACACAGCCTGACGATCCATAATTCAAAGGCGGGCGAGTACGGCCTGATGGTCGGCCTGATCTGGTGGCCGATAGGCATCATCATCGCTCTCGGATATTTTACTTTCCTCTTTCGCACCTTTAAGGGAAAGGTCGCGATGGACGAAGGGCATTAGTTTCATTAGTCCTCCTCCTGGACACCTCGGACGGCCCGCGTGGGCCGTCCATTTTTTTTCTCCAAAATTAATCTACTTTATCATACAAAGTACTTGACATGGCGAATAACTTGGCATATCGTAACAGTCGTTATGGGAAAACTGCACAGCATTCGACGCGACGAGAACGAGCCTAATCAGCCTGTAAGTATCGGCGACCGGGCATTCGATAATCTGGCATTTATTCGCGATACGATGGAACGGTCGACGAGCTTTACCGCGGTGCCCGGCTATGGCGGCATGCTGATGGGCGTGACGGCCGTCGTCGCGGCGTATATCGCCCATACGCAGATATATCTGCGTGACTGGCTGGTAACGTGGCTGGTCGAGGCGTTCCTGGCGTTCGCGATCGGGCTGCTGGCAATGTGGCAGAAATCGCGTATCGGCGGAACCTCGCTCGTATCGGTGCCCGCCAAGAAATTTGCTCTGAGCTTTGCTCCGCCACTGATCGCCGGTATCGCCATCACGCTCGGCCTTTGGCGATACGAACACTACGAGATGATGGCGCCGGTCTGGATGCTCTGTTACGGAGCGGCGGTGGTTTGCGGCGGCGCGTTTTCTGCAAAGGTCGTGCCGGTGATGGGCTGGTGCTTTATCGCACTAGGTGCCGCGGCGTTCGCCCTGCCAAAGTGGTACGGCGACCCGCTAATGGCCGCCAGCTTCGGCGGTCTGCACATAGTTTTCGGTGCAGTCATCGCGAGGCGTTACGGCGGATAAAGCCGGAACGCAGGCTGCCAGCCTGCGTGTGAAGACTGGCAGGCTGGCAGCCTGCGTTCCGACAAGAAAATATGTCCAACAAGAACACAGCATTTAAGAAGATCCACGAAGAGCCCTCAGGCCTGCGGGTCGCAAAGGCAGCCGAGAACGTCTCGAACGATCTCGACAAGGTCATACACGAACGCATGCGGCTCGGCATTATCTCGGCTCTCGCCGCAAACGAACGGCTCAGCTTTACCGAGCTCAAGAATCTGCTCGCGACGTCCGACGGCAACATCAGCGTCCACGCTCGCAAGCTCGAGGACGCCGGCTACATCACCTGTGAAAAGTCGTTCAACGGCCGAATGCCGCTGACCGAGTATTTGATTACAACTGACGGCAGAAAAGCACTGGAGCGTTATCTGGACCACATGGAAGCGCTGATCAAGGCGATGAAGAATGTATAGACGCCCGAAAATTGTTCTAACAGTTTTGTTTTTGATTCTTTCTGAGACGGCTTGCCCTGTCTTCTCACCATGTGAGCAGTCGGTGGCGAGGGAGGTTAAGTCACCCGACGGCCGCTTCGTTGCATTGCATGCGCTTCGGAATTGCGGGGCTACAACGGATTATTCCTCGATCATCCGCGTTAATCCTTCAGGCGACCCACATAACAAGGAGGGAGAAGTTTTTGTTGTAAATGGGGATCGAGAGATTCGACTGATATGGAAGGACAACTCTACGCTACGCGTCGTGTGCAACATATGCGAAGCGAGTCAGATATTCCGTAAGGTGGCGTCTGCACACGGAGTGTCGATTGTTTACGAGTAGGGAGGCGATTATGTGTGTTTTATTGATGTTGACCTCAAGTCGGAACCGGGAGCGGTAGCGACGGGGTCATTGCGCTGATGGATACATCAACCCCAACAAAAAACAAGGTTCTATTCATCGCCTGTGGCGTTGCGTTTGCCGCACCGTCAATATTCTTTACTTATTACACTGTGCGGCTCATTTATCTCAACCTCACGATGGAAAACGCTGCCGCGTACCGTTCGACAGGAATGCTCATCGGAGCGATCGCATTTCCACTGGCGGCAATCGTTTTCGGACTCATAAGTTGGTATTTCATAAATAAAGCGCGGAAAGGACTCATAAAGAAATGAACGAACGAACAAAATCTGGCCTCAAGATCCTGCAGGTTGCATTGGTGCTTGGTGTTGCGGGAGACATTCTGCTGCGGGTGACGCCGTGGGGATTGAACGTGTTGCTTTTTAACCTCGCGTTTGCGGGCGGCACGTTGTTGCTTCTTTGGCGGCACGCTCCCGAGCGGTTGACGCGTCAGACATATGCATTGCTGGGCGTATTGGTTTTCTTTGCGTCGATGTTCGTCTGGCGTGATTCGATCGAGTTGCGGGTTGCTGACACGTTCGCGATCATCGTGACGCTCGGCGTCCTGTTTTTGCCGACGCTGAAGGTTACTGCCCGGATCGGCGGAGCGTTTCATTACGCGGTCAGCGTGGTTTGGGCGGGGATCAATGCGCTATTTGCCCCGTTCGCCCTATTAGCGAGTGACATCGGGTGGAACGATCTGCCGATGACCGGCTGGCGCAAACATGCGTTCGCGGTGTTTCGCAGTTTGCTGATCGCCACGCCGCTGATGCTCATATTTGGAGCGTTATTTATGGCGGCGGACACGGTTTACGACGGCTGGGTACGCAAGATGTTAGATGTGGACTTTGAAACCTTGTTTTCGCACGGTGCATTGTTTGCGGTTTTCGCTTGGCTGACCGCGGGCTATTTTCGCGGAGTTGTCTTTGGCGGTGCGGCCGCGGCGGCGGAAACATCACTTTCGATCATCGTTCCTTTAGCGGCCGAGTCTGGGGCGAGTCCGGTCGAGCGCATGCGTGCCGAAACAGGCGAGCATCCGGTCGTCCTGCCCGACAACAAGACCGTCGTCGAACACATCAACAGTGAGGCGGATGTCCGGCCTGCAGAAAGTTTGCCTTCGGCCGGAAACGACCAGCCGAAAAAAGCCTGGTCCTGGGCGGATCTCGACAATTCGATCGTTCCAGGGTTTACGATCGGTTCGGTCGAGGTCGGCGTGATACTCGGTCTCGTCAATCTTTTGTTCCTGAGCTTTGTGATCTTTCAGGTTCCCTATCTCTTTGGCGGCATGGATCTTGTGCAGAACACACCCGACTTCAAGCTCGCCGAATATGCACGTCGCGGCTTTGGTGAGCTCGTCGCTGTTTCCGCACTCGTTCTGCCGATGCTGCTCGTTGCACATTGGTTGATCAGAAAGGATGACCGTTTTGCCGGAAAGCTCTTCAAGGTGTTTGCCGGCATCCATATCGCACTGCTTTTCGTCATCATGGCGTCCGCCGTTCAGCGGCTCGTACTTCTGACCGGCAATCTCGGCTACGGCCTCACGACCGTGCGGCTCTACCCGATGATCTTTATGACATGGCTCGCCGTCGTATTTGTGTGGTTCGCCCTGACCGTCCTTCGCGGAGCGAGACAGCATTTCGCCTGGGGAGCCTTGTGGGCCGCATTCACGATCCTCGGGGCGACACACGTCCTTAATCCGGATGCATTTATCGTCCGGACAAATGTCGCACTCATGCAGCAGGGGCGTGAGTTTGACGCGTACTATAATTCGCGCCTGAGCGATGACGCAGTACCTGTGATCGTGGACGTCTTGCCATCTTTAAATGAAATCAATAGATGTCAGGCACAGTGGGCTTTACACACGCGATTATTGCATTCCGGAAGTGAGTTTGACCTTCGTTCATGGAATCTGTCTCGGTCGGTTGCACGCTCTACGCTTCTGAAAAATCACTCCGCTTTGGATGACCATCTTGGGTGTCCGGCCTGGATGCCTTTTCCCGAAACAGAGATTCCTGATAGCCCTTAGGGCCGCAGATGGTAGAATTGTCTTATGAGCCGTGACTTGATCCGCGAATACCTATCATATTGCCGCGTCGAGAAGGGGCTTGCGGCAAATTCGATCGCGAGTTACGAGCATGACCTCGGGCGGCTGCGTGATTGGGCGGAAAAGAATGATTGCGATCTGCTGACACTTACTAGGCAGGATCTGCGCGAATGGCTAATCGACTTGTCGGCGGATCAGTTGTCGGAAAACTCGAAACGGCGTTTGATAAGTGCGGTTCGTGGGTTTTACAAGTTCCTGATGTTCGACGGCCACGTCAAACACAATCCGGCCGAGGATCTTGTCGCTCCGCAAAAGGGCGTTTACCTGCCGCGGTTTCTGAACCGCACCGAGGTTGATGAACTGCTCGCGACACCCGACACATCGACGGAGACAGGGCTACGCGACCGCGCAATTCTGGAGTTGATGTACGCATCGGGCCTGCGTGTTTCCGAGGCGGCTAACGTGCGGATACATGACATCGACCTCGACGGCGGAATTTTGACGACGACCGGCAAGGGAAGCAAGACGAGGCGTGTTCCGGTCGGTACGAGTGCCGTCGAGTGGATCAGGAGTTACCTTGTTATTCGTCGAAAAAAAGAGAATCTTGAAAATGACAGAATGTTCGTGACCGCGAACGGTGCACCGGTCAATCGCCAGATGATCTACCTCGCGATCACCGAATATGCTGCCAAATGCGGGCTCGAAGGCGTTTCGCCGCATACGCTGCGCCACTCGTTTGCGACGCATCTGGTGCAAAACAACGCCGATATCCGATCGGTGCAGCAAATGCTCGGGCATGCGGATATTTCGACGACGCAGATATACACGCACATGACCGGAGCCCAGTTGAAGAAAAATTACGAACGCTTTCACCCACGGTCGCGCGCGAAATAGCGCGAAAAACCAGCATTTCCGCGCTTGCATGTTGCAGAGGTCTCCGCTATCATTGGAAATTTGCTAATTGGCTCAGAAAGCCGGTAGCGATGACAACTTAAAGAAATGCATGGGTGGTCGAGCGGTCAAAGGCAACGGGCTGTAAACCCGTCGGATTAATTTCCTACGTAGGTTCAAATCCTACCCCATGCACCATTTTTGCGGGAGTAGCTCAGTTGGTAGAGCGTCAGCCTTCCAAGCTGAATGTCGCGAGTTCGAATCTCGTCTCCCGCTCCATTAGTTTTACGAATGGGCCCAAGTAGCTCAGGGGTAGAGCGCATCCTTGGTAAGGATGAGGTCGCGGGTTCAAATCCCGCCTTGGGCTCCAGATTTTATTGCTTTATTTGATTATTTAAAAGAGGACGACTAAAGAGATGAGCAAAGAGAAATTCGACCGCAGCAAGCCGCACGTGAACATCGGAACGATCGGACACGTGGATCACGGCAAGACGACATTGACGGCAGCGATCACGAAGGTGATGTCGAAGCACAACCCGAAGATGGTTGTCCGAGCATTTGATTCGATCGACAACGCACCGGAAGAGAAGGCACGTGGTATCACAATTGCGACGGCACACGTTGAGTATGAGACGGCAAACCGTCACTACGCACACGTCGATTGCCCGGGCCACGCTGACTATGTCAAGAACATGATCACGGGAGCCGCCCAGATGGACGGAGCTATCCTTGTGGTAGCAGCGACGGACGGACCGATGCCGCAGACGCGTGAGCACATCCTGCTGGCACGTCAGGTCGGCGTACCTTCGATGGTCGTCTTCATGAACAAGGTGGACGCAGTCGACGATGCCGAACTGCTTGAGCTGGTCGAGATGGAGATCCGCGAACTGCTGAGCTCGTACGAATTCCCGGGCGACGACATTCCGGTCGTACAGGGATCGGCCCTGAAGGCACTCGAAGGCGACCCGGCATGGGAAGCAAAGATCGACGAACTGATGCAGGCAGTGGATGATTACATCCCGACGCCGGCACGTGAGACGGACAAGCCGTTCCTGATGCCTGTCGAAGATATCTTTACGATCCAGGGCCGCGGAACAGTGGCAACGGGCCGAATCGAGCGTGGCGTGATCAACGTCAACGAACCGGTCGAGATCGTCGGAATCAAGGACACACGCAACTCGGTCGTGACGGGCGTCGAAATGTTCAAGAAGCTTCTCGATTCAGGCATGGCCGGCGACAACGTCGGACTGCTGCTGAGAGGCGTCGAGCGTAAAGAGATCGAACGCGGACAGGTTATCGCCAAGCCGGGCTCGATCACGCCGCACACGAAATTCAAGGCCGAAGCATACGTGCTGAACAAGGAAGAAGGCGGCCGCCACACACCGTTCTTTACGGGCTACCGCCCGCAGTTCTACTTCAGAACAACGGACGTGACGGGCGTTGCAAACCTTCCGGCGGGAGTCGAGATGGTGATGCCGGGCGACAACATCCAGATGGAGATCACGCTGATCGCACCGATCGCCATGGAGAAAGGACTCCGCTTTGCTATCCGCGAAGGCGGCCGCACGGTAGGAGCCGGTACAGTTTCGGAGATCGTGGAATAAGAGTGGACAGTGGTCGGTGGTCAGTGGTCGGAGTCGATCAATAAACTGACCACAGACCACCGGTCACCGACCACTAAAAAAGATATGCCAAGAGATAATATTATTTTGCAGTGCACGGAGTGTAAAGAACGCAACTACGTGACGACCAAGAACAAAAAGAACACGCCGAACAGGCTGGAGTTCAAAAAGTTTTGCCGTCGTTGCCGTTGCCACACGATGCACAAAGAAAACAAGTAACCGATTTTGGATTGGGTGTTTTGGATTTTGGATTTGAGAACGAAAGCGGTCGAAAAATCCGCGATCTCAGATCTAAGATCCAAAATCGACATAGGGGTATGGTGTCAATGGTTAGCATGGAGGTCTCCAAAACCTTAGGTCCGGGTTCGAGTCCTGGTACCCCTGCCATTGAATATTTTTGGGAGAATAAAAGTGTCTGAAGCTGTAGCTCCGATCGAAGGAAAACATAAAGAGAGTATTGGCGAATTCGTCAAACATACACGTGCCGAATTGGACAAGACGTCTTTTCCGTCGTCCGATGACGTCAAGAGCACGACGATCATCGTGATCGTGGCCGTGATATTTTTTGCGGCCTATCTTTTCCTGGTCGATCATGCCTGGACGTATCTCCTCGAAGGTTTGACATGGCTGGTCAATAAGATCGCCGGCGTTTAGCGGTTAAATAAAGGATATTTGAGATGAAGCAGTGGTTTTTTATCCACACATATTCCGGCCATGAGAACAAAGTTCTCGAGAGTCTGGGAGCACGCATCCGCGACATGGAACTCGCCGAGCAGATAACCGGCGTTCTACTTCCGAAAGAGAAGGTCGTCGAGATGCGCGGCAACAAGGAATACGTCTCGGAGCGAATGTTCTATCCAGGCTACGTACTTGTTGAGATCGAGTGCGGCGAAAAAGGAAAGATCCCTGATAACGTCTTTCACGTTATCAAAGCAACGCCGAAGGTTACCGGATTTTTGGGCGGTAAAGCCCCGACACCGCTGACACAGGCCGAGGTCGACCAGATCGTCCACAACATCGAACTGGCGACTGAAAAGCCGAAACCGAAGTTTTCATACGAGGTTGGCGAGGTCGTTCGTATCAAGTCAGGCCCGTTCGCCAGCTTCACCGGAAAGGTCGAAGAGGTCAACGAAGACAAGGCGACCCTCAAGGTTTCGATTACGATATTTGGACGTTCGACCCCATACGAGTTGAGCTTCCTGGAAGTGGAGAAAGTCACTTTCGCTGAAGAAGAATAGAATGAGGACATTGCCGATCAGTCGGCATCGTTAATCAAAAAAGAAAATGGCAAAGAAAATAACAGGTTATATCAAGTTGCAGATCCCGGCCGGTAAGGCCAACCCTGCACCGCCGATCGGTCCGGCACTCGGACAGCACGGCGTCAACATCATGGAGTTTTGCAAGGCGTTCAACGCCAAAACGCAAAACGACGATCCGGATATGAAAATTCCGGTCGTTATTACGGTATACGCCGATCGTTCGTTCTCGTTCGAAACGAAAACGCCGCCGGCTGCTGACCTTTTGAGAAAGGCATCGGGCATAGCAAAGGGCTCGGGCAAACCGAATCGTGAAAAGATCGGAACTATTTCAAAGGCTAAGATCGAAGAGATCGCAAAGATGAAGATGGTAGACCTCAACACGTCCAACCTCGCCGCGGCGATGAAGACGATCGAGGGAACCGCGAAATCGATGGGACTTACAATCGAATAAAGAATGCAGAATATCGAATGGTGAGTTTTATCATTCGAAATTTTATATTCGAAACTCGAAATTAGGGAGGAAATCGAAAGATTTCCGTTAATACCTGGAGGTAAAATGAAAAGAGGCAAGAAATATCTTGCGGCTCTCGAGAAAATTGAGCCGCATAAGAAGCATACGCTTGAAGAAGCGATCGCTAAGTTGAAAGAGGTCGCATTTGCGAAGTTTGACGAAACTGTCGAACTGACGATGTGGCTTGGCGTTGATCCCCGTAAGGCCGATCAGCTTGTTCGCGGAACCGTCGTCCTGCCGCATGGCCTGGGCGGAGCCGCAAAGAAGATCGTTGTCATCGCACAGGGCGACAAGGTTCGTGAGGCTGAAGAGGCCGGAGCGGATATGGCCGGCGGCGACGACATCCTGGAAAAGATCAAAGGCGGATGGCTCGATTTCGACGCTCTTATCGCCACGCCCGACATGATGGGCAAGGTCGGTCAGTTGGGCAAGGTCCTCGGTCCTCGAGGCCTGATGCCGAATCCGAAAACAGGAACAGTCACGATGGACGTCAAAACGGCCATCGAGGAGACCAAGGCCGGCAAGGTCGAATACCGCGTCGATAAGACGGGCGTTATTCACTCGCCGGTCGGCAAGGTGTCTTTTGAAGACGCCAAATTGGCTGATAACCTGAGAGTTTTGATCAGCGCCGTGATGAAGGCTAAGCCGACCACGGCGAAGGGTCGTTATCTGAAAAAGATCAATGTCGCGGCAACGATGAGCCCGGGCGTACTGCTCGACGAGCTTTCATACGTTTAATGCGTGAGGAGCGAATAGAAAAATGAAAACAAGAGAAGTAAAACAAAGAGATCTGGTCGCCCTCACGGAGTCGCTCGCGAATTCAAAGTCCGCAATGGTCGTTAGCTTTACCAAGCTCACGGTCAACAAGGATCAGGAATTTCGAAAGAGCCTGCGTGAAGCCGGTGCTGAATATCAAGTAGTGAAGAACACCCTGGCGCGTATCGCGGTCAAGGGCACACAGTTTGAAGACGCTACGGATTCTTTCAAGGGCGTGACCGCCATCGCATGGACACAGAATGACCCGGTCGTTCTTTCGAAAGCAATTTCGAAGTTCATGAAAGAGAACGCTGACGTCTATACCTTTAAGTCGGGCGTTGTCGACGGCTCGCTGGTCGACCTTCAACAGTTGACGGCAATCGCCAACCTGCCCTCGAAGGAAGAGCTTATCTCGAAGCTGCTCTTCGTTCTCAACAGCGGTGCACAGCGTCTGGTTACGGTCATTAACGCCGTACCGCGTGACCTGGCTGTCGTGATCAAGCAGATCGGTGAACAGAAGGGCGATGCTGCGGCACCGGCCGCCGAGGTCAAGGCTGAAGAGCCGGCACCGGCAGCCGAAGCTGAGGCTCCGGCCGCTGAAGCCGCACCTGAAGCTGAAGTTGAAGCTGCTCCGGCAGCCGAAGCTGAAGTCGAAGCTGCTCCGGCTGAGACCGAAGAGGCAAGTGCCGAGACTGCTCCCGAGGCCGAAGCTGAGGCTCCGGCGGAAGAAGCAGCCGAATAGAAGTTTTTTGAGGTCGCAGACCTCGAATTTGGAATTGGGCTTTTGCCCGAATGGCCGTACTCAAGGAAAACGAGTTGAGCGATTGTCAGGTTGCTCAGCGTCGGACGAAAACGAAAGGTGATGCAACCCGTTCAGTTTAGTCCCGTGGGTTCTCGCGGCTGACACAAACGTGAACCAGTTGGCCGTTGGCCGGCAAATTCACGGGAATTAACAATAAAGAACCCCATTGGAGGAATAGTAAATAGTCATGGCAATTACAAAAGCAGACGTAGTCGAATATTTGAAAGGTGTATCGCTTCTCGAAGCGTCGGAATTGGTCAAAGAACTTGAAGAAGTCTTTGGTGTTTCAGCAGCCGCAGCCGCTCCGGTCATGGTAGCTGCTGCAGGTGGCGGTGAGACCGCTGCTGCTGCAGAGGAAAAGGATTCGTTTGACGTCATCCTGACGGCTGCCGGCGGCAACAAGATCGCTGTCATTAAGGTCGTTCGCGAAGTCGTTGCGGGTCTCGGCCTCAAGGAAGCCAAGGATCTCGTCGACGGTGCTCCGAAAGCCCTCAAGGAAGGCGTTTCGAAGGGCGAAGCAGACGAGCTCAAGGCAAAATTGACCGAAGCAGGCGCAACTGTCGAGATCAAATAGCTTTCAGTAGATCGGGGCGTCGGCCTAGGCTCGGCGCTCCGATCCTTTGAATTTGCGATCTTTTGGTGATAAACTAACTGGTTCGCGCTGTGCGGTCAGAATTGAGACAGGCGTGATTTCCGGGCGGTCGGTTCGAAAGTCGTTGTAGTTAAAGGCTTTCGGTGGTTTCAGAGCGACAACTGTCGCGTAAAAATTGGAGAGTTGGTGTCCCGTTTCGACACTCTCGGACAAATTAGATAACAGCGAAAAGCTGCTTAATAAGCGGTCAGGGCAAACTTTACCCTCGGCCGCATTTGGCGTCTTTTCGTGAGAATTTTTGGGGGAGGCCTTGGCTACGTGAATCGTATCAGCAACCTTTCCAAAAATCAATAGGTTTTTTTGATTACCCGCTTTTAATAATATGATCAATAATCCGCTACAAAATCGTTCAACAGGTCTCGGCCGACGTACTAGTCAGTCGCCCGTGCGCGTGGATTTTTCTAAGATCTACACGACCGCCCAGATCCCGAATCTGATCGAGGTCCAGCGTGAATCGTACAATCGGTTCCTGCAGATGGACCTGATCCCGGAGGAGCGTGATTACATCGGTTTGCAGTCGGTGTTTTCGTCGATCTTTCCGGTCTCGGATTTTCGTGAGACGGCGACGCTTGAATACGTTGAGTACCAGATCGGTAACTGGCAGTGTAAGTGCGGCAATCTCGAGGGCCTCGAGCATCTCAGGGCAAACTGTAAAAACTGTAGCGCAAAGATCAAGGTCGATCCTTTCAACCCGGCCGAAGTGCTCTGTAACAATTGCGGAACGTTCAATGCCGTCCGCCCGAATCTCTGCAACAACTGCGGTGAGCCCGTCGGCCTCAAGCACAAGCACGATCAGCAGGAATGTCAGGAACGCGGAATGTCGTACAGCGTGCCGCTCAAGGTCAAGATCCGCCTGACGGTTTACGACAAGGATCCGGAAACGGGAACCTCGACGATCCGCGACATTAAGGAAGAAGACGTATTCTTCGGCGAAATTCCGCTGATGACCGACAACGGTACCTTCATCATTAATGGTACTGAGCGCGTAATCGTGTCGCAGCTTCACCGTTCGCCCGGCGTATTTTTCAAGGGCGACCGTGACGAATATCTCGCCAAGATCATTCCGTACCGCGGTTCGTGGGTCGAATTCGAATACGACCAAAAGGGCATTCTGCACGCCCGCCTCGGCAAGCGTAAGATCATCGCAACGATCTTCCTGCGTGCTCTTGGCCTGTGGCTGAATCCGCAGATCGACATGAAGACCGTCTCGGACAGCATTCTCGAAGAGGTTGTCAAGAACGCCGAGTACTCCAACGCCAGCATCCTGCGTTTGTTTTACGTCACTGACGAAGTTCTGACCGCAAAGGGCAAACTTGCCGTGAGCGTCAAGGCCGAAGGCGACACTCACCTTGTCGGCATGCGTGCCGAAGAGGACATCAAGGATAAGAAAGAGGACGTCACCCGCACGGGCAAAAAGGTGACCAAGTCGGCACTTCACGAACTCCGCCGCATGGGCACGGGCAAGGTTGAGGTTGCTGCAGCTGATTTCGAAGGTGCATTCGCACTCGAGGACGTCGTCAATACCGATACCGGCGAAGTGATCGTCGAATCGAACACCGAGATCACCGCTGCGAAACTTCAGCAGATCGTCGAAGAGGGCGTTGAGAGCTTTGAGGTCTTCTTCCCGAAACGTGACGTTATCGGCGAAGTCATCTCGGCAACCCTGAGAAAGGACGCGATCGGCAAGCCGGTCGACGCACTGCTCGAAATTTACCGTAAGATGCGTCCGGGCGATCCGCCGACGGTCCCGACAGCGTATCGTCTGCTCGAAGGCATGTTCTTCGACGCACGCCGCTTCGACCTGTCGCGCGTCGGCCGCCTGAAATTCAACATCAAAATGGGCCGCCCGGAGCGCGAGGATATTACCAATCCGCTGCTCAAGGCCGGCGATTTTATCGAAGTTGTCAATTACCTTCTCAGAATGAAGAGGGACAGCGAGAATTTTGGCCAGGACGATATCGATCACCTCGGTAACCGCCGCGTTCGTGCGGTGGGCGAGCTGCTCGAAAATCAGTTCCGCATCGGTCTCGAACGCATGGAGCGGGCGATCAAGGAAAAGATGTCCATTCAACAGGACATGTTCACCACGATGCCCCGCGACCTCGTCAACGCCAAGCCGGTAACGGCCGCGGTCCGCGAATTCTTCGGTTCGTCGCAGCTGTCGCAGTTCATGGACCAGACGAATCCGCTTTCGGAAATTACGCACAAACGCCGCCTGTCGGCACTTGGACCCGGTGGTCTTTCGCGTGAACGTGCGGGCTTTGAGGTTCGCGACGTTCACCCGACTCACTATGGCCGCATCTGTCCGATCGAAACGCCTGAAGGCCCGAACATCGGTCTGATCTCGTCGCTTTCGTGTTTTGCACGCATCAATGAGTTTGGCTTTATCGAATCGCCGTACCGTCGCGTGGTCGATGGCCGCGTGATCGAGTACGTCAAGATCTCGAATGGCGGCGACACCACATTCAAGCCGGGACAGCACGTGCCGCTTGAGGATGTCGAGGCAGCAAATAAAAAGCTCAAGGGCGGAAAGGCTGCTGAGTTCGACCCGTTCCCGTTCTACCTGACAGCTTGGGAAGAAGATAAATGGATCATCGGTCAGGCGAATATCGAGCTGGACGAAAAAGGCAATATCGTCAATGAGCGTAACGCTGCACGGCAAAAGGGTGAGTTTATTACCGCTGACCGCAACGAGACACAGTACATGGACGTCAGTCCGAAACAGCTCGTTTCGGTCGCCGCCAGCCTGATCCCGTTCCTCGAAAACGATGACGCTAACCGAGCTCTGATGGGTTCGAACATGCAACGTCAGTCGGTTCCGCTGCTCTGTGCCGAATCGCCGTATGTCGGCACCGGTATGGAAAAGATCGCGGCGCGCGATTCGGGTGCGGTGGTCATCGCAAAACGTGACGGCGTGGTCGATTACGTCGATTCGGAACGCATCATCGTCAAGGCCGACCATCAGGTCGACGGCACGATCTCGCGTGAGGTTACGGCCGACATCTACTCGCTGGTCAAGTTCAAGCGTTCTAACCAGAACACCTGTATCAACCAGCGTCCGATCGTTCAGGTCGGCGAGCGTGTCAAAAAGGGAATGGTCATCGCTGACGGTCCGTGTACGGATCGCGGCGAACTCGCCCTCGGCCGCAACGTGCTTGTCGCGTTCATGCCGTGGCGTGGATACAACTTTGAGGACGCCATCCTCGTCTCCGAGCGTCTCGTTAAGGACGACTACTACACGTCGATCCACATCGAGGAACTCGAGATCGAAGCTCGCGACACCAAACTTGGGCCTGAAGAGATCACGCGTGACATCCCGAACATCGGCGAGAACATGCTCCGCGATCTCGATGAGAGCGGAATTATCCGCATCGGTGCTCAGGTCAAACCGGGCTCGGTGCTGGTCGGTAAGGTGACGCCGAAGGGCGAAACGCAGCTGACGGCCGAAGAAAAACTGCTTCGTGCCATCTTTGGCGAAAAAGCCGGCGACGTTAAGGACGCATCGCTCAACTGCCCTCCGGGAATTGACGGAACTGTCGTTGACGTTCAGATCTTTACCCGTAAGGGACAGGATAAGGACGAACGTTCACTCGACATCGAGGGAATGGAAGAGGACGACCTGCACCGCGATCTCGATGACGAAATTCGTATCCTGCAGGAACAGCGTGACGAGCGTATCTACGAACTTTTTGACGGCCGCAAACTTACCAAAGACCTGCTCGATGGTAAAGATGTCGTTATCAAAAAGGGCGATCTGCTCACCCGCGAGGTCCTGACCGGCGTTGATATCAAATTGCTCCGCAAGGCAGAGGTTTCCGCCGGTTCGATCGATATCTCGGCCGAGGTCAAGGAATACGAACAGCGTACCGAACGCCAGATCAACATCTTGCGTGACATCTACGACGAAAAGATCACCAAGCTCAAGCAGGGCGACGAACTGCCTCCGGGCGTGATCAAGATGGTCAAGGTCTTTGTCGCCATGAAGCGTAAGCTTTCGGTCGGTGACAAGATGGCCGGACGTCACGGTAACAAGGGTGTTATCGCCCGCATCCTGCCCGAAGAGGATATGCCGTATCTGCCGGATGGAACGCCGGTCGAGATCGTGCTCAATCCGCTCGGTGTGCCGTCGCGAATGAACGTCGGACAGATCCTCGAGACACATCTCGGATGGGCTGCACGCGTTCTCGGACTGCACTTCGCAACACCCGTTTTTGACGGAGCGAGCGAAGAGGAGATCAAGCAGTTTATCGGTAAGGCCAATGAGAAGTACGACGAACTCGGCCTGCCGCCGTCGGTTGGCCCGTCGGGCAAGACCCGTCTCTATGACGGCTTGACCGGAGAGCAGTTCGAGCAAAAGGTGACCGTTGGTTACATCTATATGCTCAAGCTCTCACACCTGGTCGACGACAAGATCCACGCCCGCTCGATCGGGCCGTACTCGCTCATTACCCAGCAGCCGCTGGGTGGTAAGGCACAGTTCGGAGGACAGCGATTCGGCGAAATGGAAGTTTGGGCACTCGAGGCATACGGTGCGGCTCACATCCTGCAGGAACTGCTTACCTGCAAATCGGATGACGTCGCAGGACGTTCGAAGATCTACGAAACGATCGTTAAGGGCGTTTCGAATTTCGAACCGGGTATTCCCGAATCGTTCAACGTGCTTGTTCGCGAGCTGCAGTCACTTTGTCTCGATGTCGAGCTCATTCAGGAAGATGAGATCGACCCGGACGAAATTGTCGCCGGCCTTGACGCAATTGTAGGTGTTGATTAATTAGTCCCGAGTCTATCGGGTCGTTCGAGTCTATCGAGTCACTGACTCAACCGACTCGACAGACCCGATAGACTCAATAGACTCACGGACTCGACAGACAGACTTTTTGGAGAAATATGTTTCGATTTAATTCCGAAAACAAAACGCAGCTAACCGCTAATTACGAGGCTATTCGTATCTCACTGGCTTCGCCGGACAAGATCCGGTCGTGGTCGCACGGTGAGGTGACCAAGCCTGAGACCATCAATTACCGTACCTTTAAGCCCGAGCGTGACGGCCTGTTCTGTGCACGCATCTTCGGCCCGGTCTCGGATTGGGAGTGTCTCTGCGGTAAGTACAAGCGGATGAAGCATCGCGGCGTTATCTGCGACAAGTGCGGCGTCGAAGTGACGCAGTCCAAGGTTCGCCGTGAGCGTCTCGGCCACATCGAGCTTGCGTCGCCATGTTCGCACGTTTGGTTTTTCAAGGGCTTGCCGTCGCGTATCGGCCATCTGCTCGACATCACGCTGCGTGATCTCGAAAAGATCCTTTACTTTGAGACGTACATCGTCGTTGACGAAGGCGACGTTCCGGACCTCAAGCAGAAAGATCTGCTGACCGATGAGCGTTTTCGCGAATTAAGCCGCGATTATCCTAACCAATTCGTCGCTAAGATGGGTGCCGAGGCGATCAAGGATCTGCTCCAGAAGATCGACATCGCCGAGCTGGTCGAAGAGCTTCGCGCAAAAATGCGTGAGGAAACGTCACAGCAGAAAAAACTCAAGTATTCCAAGCGTCTGAAGGTCTCGAACTCGTTCCTGCGTTCGGGCAATCACGCTGACTGGATGATCCTTGACGTTATCCCGGTCATCCCGCCCGAGCTTCGCCCGCTCGTGCCCCTCGATGGCGGCCGATTTGCGACGTCGGACCTTAACGATCTGTACCGCCGCGTGATCAACCGCAACAACCGCTTGAAAAAGCTGATCGAGCTGCGTGCGCCTGAGGTCATCGTCCGCAACGAAAAACGCATGCTGCAGGAGGCCGTCGACGCTTTGTTCGACAACGGCCGCCGCGGACGCGTGCTGCGTGGTGCCAATAACCGCCCGCTCAAATCTCTATCGGGTACTCTCAAGGGTAAACAGGGACGTTTCCGTCAGAATCTGCTCGGAAAACGTGTCGATTACTCAGGCCGTTCGGTCATCGTGGTCGGTCCGGAGCTGAAACTGCACCAGTGCGGTTTGCCGAAGAAAATGGCACTCGAGCTGTTCAAGCCATTTATTTACAACAAGCTTGAAAAGGACGCTCACGCCGCCACTATCAAACAGGCACGTGAGATGGTCGAACGCCAGGAGCCGATCGTCTGGGACATTCTCGAAGAGGTCATTCGTGAGCACCCGGTTCTGCTGAACCGTGCTCCGACGCTTCACCGTCTGGGTATTCAGGCGTTTGAGCCGGTCCTCGTCGAAGGCAAAGCTATCAAGATCCACCCGCTCGTCTGTACGGCATTCAACGCCGACTTCGACGGTGACCAGATGGCCGTCCACATTCCGCTGTCGCCTGAGGCACAGATCGAAGCCAGCGTTCTGATGCTTGCGTCGAACAACCTCCTCAGCCCGGCCAGCGGCCAGCCCATTACGGTTCCCTCGCAGGACATCGTTCTCGGCTGCTACTATCTGACGCTCGGCCGCGACGAGCTTAAGGGCGAAAACAAGGCCTTTAACTCGATCGAGGACGCATTGCTCGCACTCGACGCCGGCGTTATCGAAACTCAGTCGAAGATCCGCCTGCGCTGGCGCGGTGATCTGATCGATCTGACGCTCGAGCATAATAATCAGGACGTGATGCGTGCGAACGTTCGCGAAAACGTCGATATGGTCCTCGAGACCACTGCCGGCCGCGTTATCTTTAACGAACGCCTGACGCGTGACGGCCTGCCGTACGTTAACGGAACGCTCAAGAAGAAAGGCCTGCAGGCACTGGTGACGTTCTGCCACCTGCGTCTCGGTCACGAACAGACCGTTGCCCTGCTCGACGATCTTAAAACGATGGGCTTCCTCTACGCGACGAAGGCCGGCGTTTCGATCGGCATCGACGACATGGTCACGCCTGCCAGCAAGAAGGGGATCATCGAAAAGGCTCTCGTCGAGGTCGATAAGCTTCGTAAACAGTACGAAGACGCGACGATGACCGATATGGAACGTACCAATAAGGTTACGGCCATCTGGTCAGACGTTACCGACCACGTTGCCAAAGAGATGTTCGCGGCCATGCACACGCGTGAAAAGGAACGTAAGGAACTCAACCCGATTCTCGTCATGGCCGACTCAGGTGCCCGAGGTTCTGAGGCTCAGATCCGACAGCTCGCCGGTATGCGAGGCCTGATGGCCAAGCCGTCGGGCGAGATCATCGAAAATCCGATCCTCGCCAATTTCCGCGAAGGACTGGACGTTTTGCAGTACTTTATTTCGACGCACGGTGCCCGTAAGGGTCTCGCCGATACGGCTCTCAAAACGGCCGACTCGGGTTACCTTACACGCCGACTGGTCGACGTCGCTCAGGACGTTATCGTTTCCGAACAGGATTGCGGTACGCTCCGCGGCGTCTGGGCCGAGGCCATCATCCGAAACGGTGAAGAGGTCGAATCGCTTCGTGACCGCATCGTCGGCTGCACATCGCTCGACGACATCATCGATCCGGTCGACGGTTCGGTCATCGTCGCGGCAAACATTGAGATCGACGAAGACCTCGGTGCCGCCGTTCAGCTTTCGGGCCTCCAAAAGGTTCGTATCCGCTCGGCACTGACCTGCGAATCGCGTCGCGGTATCTGCGTCAAATGCTACGGCCGCAACCTGGCGACCGGCAACACGGTCGAGATCGGCGAGGCTGTCGGCGTTATCGCCGCACAGTCGATCGGCGAACCCGGCACGCAGCTGACGATGAGAACGTTCCACGTCGGTGGTACGGCTCGTCTCGAACAGGAGACCAAGCACGCCGCGGCAATGGACGGAACCGTCAAGTTCCTCGGCGATATGAAGGTCATTAAGAACCGCGAGGGCGAATTTGTTTCGCTCAAGCGTCAGTCTGAGATCGCTCTCGTCGACGAACGCGGCCGCGAAGTTGCTCATTACAAGGTCGTTTACGGTGCTCAGATCCACGTCAAGGACGGCCAAAAGGTCAAAGAGGACGACATCATCGTCACCTGGGATCCGTTCACGTTCGCCATTCTTTCCGAGGTCGACGGTACGATCAAGTATCAGGACCTTCGCGAAGGCAAGACGGTCGAAGAAGAGATCGATAAGGTCACAGGCCAGAAACGCCTCGTGGTCAAGGATTCGGATGAGAAAAATCAGCCGCGTCTCGAGATCCGCAGCGGCAACAAGGTGCTGAAAACGTACCAGATGCCGATCCGTGCCAACCTCCACGTTGAGGACGGCGACGTCGTTCAAGCCGGTGACATTATCGCCAAGATCCCGCGTGAGACCACCAAGACGAAGGATATCGTCGGCGGTCTGCCGCGTGTCGTCGAGCTTTTCGAAGCGCGTCGTCCGGGTGAAACGGCGGTCATGTCCGAGATCAACGGTACGATCACGTTCGGCCCGATCTCAAAGGGTAAACGTAAACTGATCGTGACCGGCGATGACGGAACCGAGAGGGAATACGACATTCCGCGTGGTACGCACATCAACGTGCAGGAAGGCGATCACGTCCGCTCGGGCGAACCGCTCATGGACGGCCCGCTCAACCCGCACGACATTCTGCGTGTTTTGGGAACCGGTGCGTTGCAGAACTATCTGGTTAACGAGATCCAGGAGGTCTATCGTCTGCAGGGCGTTAACATCAATGACAAACACATTGAGGTGATCGTTCGTCAGATGCTCCGCTGGGTCAAGATCAAAGAGGTTGGCGATACTGAATTCCTGCTCGAGGAACAGGTCGACCGTTTCCGTTACGAGGACGAAAACCGCCGCGTGCAGGACGAAGGCTTGCAGACCTCGGTCGGCGAACCTCTGCTGCTCGGTATCACGAAAGCCTCGCTTTCGACCGACTCGTTCATCTCGGCGGCCAGTTTCCAGGAAACGACTCGCGTGCTTACCGAAGCAGCGATCTCGGGACGCGTCGATTACCTACGCGGCCTCAAGGAAAACGTCATCATGGGACGTCTGATCCCGGCCGGAACCGGTATGAAATATTACCGCAACGTTAAGGTCGCCTACGACCCGACCGAGAATCAGAAACAGCAGGATGAGTTTGACGAGCTGACGGACATCCGCGGCGGGCTCGAACTGCCCATCCCGATGGATGTTCCCGGTATCGAACCCGAGGATTTCGACGACGAACCGATGGATGATATGGACGACACCGATCTCGAGACCGAAGAGGTCTTCGACATCGACGAAGCCATGAAGATCGACCTCGACGCCGACGACGAGATCTAGATCTAAGCTCCCCTCCTTACGTGGTTGCGGGCCTACCGCAACGCTGGCAAGTCTTTTTTGCCAGAACGAGGGGTGGCAGCCGCTTCGGCTGACGGGGTGGTTCTCTTGTCTCAACTAAACAACAGAAGGGCCGGGTGCCAAAAGCTCCCGGCCCTTTCTTTATTGCGCGATCAACCGATTTCTTTTGGGGTCTTTATCCCTTTGTACCTGCCCCATGGCTCGCAAATGCCTGCGCCGACATCGGTTTGCCCCAGCCGCCTGTTCCATTGCACATTTCGCATTTTATAAAGCCCTGGCTCGCTCCCCAGTTCACGGCAACGTGACCTGCTCCGTCACACTTAAAGCATGGGCCCAGGCTCGGCGGGACGGGCGAGGTCGTCAGATTCTGGCGCAGCGTGTAGCCGATCTGCCCCTTGTACTCGATCTTATGAAAAGTCGGGTCCTCGGGAGCGGGGCCCAGCCACTGAACCGGCGTCTGCGGCTGAAGCATAAGGAACCCGTAATCTTTATCATTCGCCTTGGGCGTTTTTACGAGCTTGCAGTCTTTGCACTTTATGTAGAGAATTCCGCCGATCTTAACATTGCTCATTTCTTTTCTCCTCTTGTCCCTTGTTCAATACCGTCGAACCTGGCGTTCGAAAAAGCAGATCCATATGTCAGGGACTTCTCGCATTTGTTAGTGATCGAGCCCCTATGACCCACTACGCGAGATAAGTGACAAGATCGGCTCATATTTTTCGTCATAACTGTATAACGGAAAAGGCCGCGGGTGTTTGCCCGCGGCCTTTTTCATTACGAATCCCGCCTAGAACAGAGCCAGCGACTGAAGCACCGTCATATAAACGCCCCAGGCTATCGGGACGAGCACGAGCACCCAGAAACCAAAAACAAGTACCGGGCTGCTAGGCTTTCTGCGAGCGTCATCGGAGGCAGCGGCGTGTTCGGCAACTACGTCCGCGTGGGCACGGTCGTGGGCGAGTTTACGCTCGGTCGCAAGTTCGTCGTCCGTCATAAACCACTTGTCGGCGACCGGCCGTACAAGCAGATTACAGATAAATCCGCCGACCAGCAGCCCCGAGAGCACATACATCGTCGTGTCGTAGGCCGCAGCCTTTGCAACGCCTGACCTGATCTGAAAATCGTTGATGTAATTGACGAGTACCGGACCCAGGACCCCGGCGACCGACCAGGCGGTAAGCAGCCGTCCATGTATTGCACCGACCATTTGCGTTCCGAACAGGTCGGCGAGGTATGCCGGTATCGTCGCAAATCCGCCGCCGTACATCGTCAGAATGACGCAGAATATTGCGGCAAAGATCGCCACACTTCCCGAGCGTCCCGCCCACGGAGCCAAAGCGTAGAGCACAAACCCGAGCGTGAAAAACGTGAAATACGTGATCTTCCGCCCAAGGTAATCCGATGCCGAGGCCCATAGGAACCGGCCGGCGATATTGAACAAACTCAATAGCCCGGTAAAACCGGCCGCGATCGCCGCGACCTTAGCAAGTTGGGACGCGTCGAGCTGATCGAATTTGAGATCGACGCCGATCAGCTTGCCGCTAAAGATCTCTTGCAGCATTGGCGACGCCATCCCGATGACGCCTATTCCGGCCGAAACATTGAGACATAAAACGCCCCAGAGCATCCAGAATTGCGGCGTCCGCCACGCCTTGTTGACGTGCACGTGCCGCCGCGTGATCATCGCGTCGGCACCCTTTTCCGCCGGTGCTGTCCATCCCTCCGGCCGCCAACCCGATGGCGGTACGCGATAGGACATAGAACCAACGATCATAAAGACGAAGTATATGCCGGCCAGCACAAGGAACGTTTCCCATACGCCCACGGACGTCGGCGTAGCAAAGAATTTCATCAAGCGGTCGGCGAGAGGCGAACCGATCATTGCTCCGCCGCCAAATCCCATGATCGCCATTCCGGTGGCCATGCCGCGACGGTCAGGGAACCATTTGATCAGTGTCGAAACGGGCGAGATGTAACCGAGCCCGAGTCCGATACCGCCGATCACCCCCGACCCCAGCCACATCAGCCACAGCTGGTGGGTATAAACGCCAAACGCGGAAATGACAAGACCCCCGCACCAGCAGATCGCCGAAATAACGCCCGCTTTGCGCGGTCCCGCACGTTCGAGCCAGCCGCCGAACGCGGCTGCCCCCGACCCGAGGAAGACGAAGAAAAGTGTGTACATCCAGCCGAGCATTGGCTTGTCCCAGTCGCACACCGTCGTGAACAACTTTTCGTACCAGTACATGTCGGCAGGGCAGGGGATCGGGGCCGTCAGGCCGAGGGATTTGGTGAGCGGCAGCCAGAAGACCGAAAAGCCGTAAGCCATTCCTATGCAGAGATGTATGCTGAGGGCTGCCGGTGGAACTAGCCAGCGACTAAATCCGGGATGGGCGATAGTGTTTCGTTTGTGAAGAAACTCCAACATAGTTGTATGCCTCCCTAGCTAGATGATACTGCCGCTCGGAACGCCGACCCTAGCGGTCATCGAGGCCGAATATATTCATAAGATGGCCTATCATTATTAGGCCGTCTAATTCGTCGATCCGCTTATGAGGCTGAGGCAATTTGCGGGATGATCAGGCTATGAGGCTCGTCTTCAAAGGAGCCGAGCTTAGTTGTGTTAAGCGACTACGTCGGGCGAGCGAACTGTGCGTTACCGCACGGAAGAATGGTCTCCACGGGTTGATAATGTTAATGAGATCGATTCCGGGCATATGGTTTTGCGGTGGATAACCGGTAATGGTTATGGATAATCGTAAACCGCGGTTCGAGAGGATCGTGGAAGTGCTAGTCCGACGGCACCGAAGCGAAAGGCGAATACAAATGGATACAACAACACTCATTATTATTATTGTCGTTTTGGTACTTTTGTTCGGCGGCGGCGGCTTTTGGTACAGAGGCCGGCGAGGATAAAAGGATCGTCCGGTACGTTGAGAAGCAGGCCGGACATCTGGTCTGCGTACTCACTACGTAAACAAAGCTACGATAGATAGAAAACGAAGGCAAAAAGTTATTCCGAAGCTATCGGATATCACCTGGCAAAGACCAGGCTGCCAAAGGCCGCAAGCTAAAAACTTGCGGCCTTTTTTATCGGTCAGCAATCTAACCCAGTGTCACAGTTGACACTGATGATATAATAAGTGTTACAAGACTTGATCTTTGACAATCACAAGAGGACTAGTGAAAAAGTGGAAATATAAAAGACCCATTTCCGGCTTTGGGCGGGTTCCATCCGCGACATGTGGGAACTTGTTGGGACAACGGGACAGAAACGAGACATTGCTCTAACCACAGTTATAACAACAGTTAGCGTATTTGGGCGGTAGGAAAGATTCCTACTATTTCCGACTAAGTAGGAAATAGTGGGAATCTTTAATAAGACGACTTCGACGGGCTGCCTTGTCAGAACCGCCTCCGTCAGGGGGCGGCATCCGAGACGGGGATCAGATCAGTGCGGTTTGAAATTCCAACGTGCATATCTAACCCGGCTATTCGTGTTGAACGCTGTACCAAACTCAAACGCCCAAGCCGCCCGCTAACGCAGGCGGTTCTGAAAGTCCGGGCCATCCGCGGCCTCTGCGAAAACCTCTCCGGGCTCTGCGTGAACCTGATCGTAAACACGGAGATCGCCGAGGTCACTAAGAAGTGGGCGAAGTAAAAGGTAAAAAGTGAAACGTAAAAGGTGAAAAAGGGGAAGAGTGAAAAAGTGAAAAGGGAGCGGGAAGCGGCGGAGGTTTTCAAAGAGCTATTACCACAAACAGATCGGCCCCGAGCGGACTAGCCGGTCGGGGCCGAGTGTTTGTGGTTGCCCGTAGCTACCAGATCAGGCAAGCGTCGGGGCGGACCATTTTTTGCGGTGCCTTACAGCTAAAGGCTTCGGCAAACTCGGGCATGTTCGACATCGGCCCGTTGACGCGCCAGCGGGGCAGCGAGTGCGAATTGCCGGCGACCTGCTGACGTTCGGCCTCGGGTGTATACTTACCCGCCCAGACCTGTGCCCAGCCGAGGAAGAAACGCTGTTCCGGCGTAAAGCCGTCGATATCGGCCGGACGCGGCTTGCCCTCGAGCGACTTCTTAAAGGCGTAGTACGAAACGGTCAGTCCCGCAAAATCACCGATGTTCTCACCGAGCGTGAGCTTGCCGTTGATGAACAGTCCGGGCTGAACTTCGTACTCGTTGAACTGCTTGACGACACATGCGGCACGCTCCTCGAACTTGGCACGGTCGGCGTCGGTCCACCACATTTTGAGGTTGCCGTCAGCGTCAAAACGGCTGCCCGAATCGTCGAATCCGTGGGTGATCTCATGCCCGATCACGCCGCCGATCGCTCCGTAATTGATCGCGTCATCCGCATCAAAGTTAAAGAACGGCGGCTGCAGGATACCGGCGGGGAAAGTGATGTCGTTATTGACGCTCGAATACGAAGCGTTGACCGTCGGCGGGGTCATTCCCATACGCGTCTTGTCACGCGGTTTGCCGATGTCTTCCATATTGCGTCTGATCTGAAACTGATTGGAACGGACCAGGTTGCCGGCGTACGAGTCGCGTTTGATCTCGAGCCCCTTGTAACCGCGGAGGACGTCCGGATAACCGATCTTTCGCTTAAAGGTCGAGAGCTTGGCCTGAGCCTGCTTTTTGGTCTCAGCACTCATCCAGTCGAGACCGTCGATGCGGCCTTTCATCGAGACCATCAGGTTGTCGATCAGGACGTTCATACGAGCCTTGGCAGCCGGCGTGAACGCACGCTTGGCGTACTCCATCCCGAGAGCCTCGCCGAGAGTTCCGTCGACGTTCTGGACGCAGGTTTTCCAACGAGCCTGACGCTCTTTCTGGCCGCTCAGATGCTTGCCGAAGAAAGCGAAATTCTCGTCGGCAAACGCCTTGGGCAGCGATGCCGCGGATGAATTGACGACCATCCAGCGGAGGTATGTTTTCCAGTCGGCGACCGAAACGTCCGTCAGCATCGAATTGACTTCCTTAAAGAACTTGGGCGGCGCGATGTTAAAGTCCGCCGATGCAGGCACCTCGCGGGTGGCAAAATAGCCGCTCCAGGTGAAATTCGGCGTCAGGGCCTGAGCGTCGGCAACCGAGACCTTGTTGTAATTGTTGTCCGGGTTGCGGCGTTCGACCG
Organism: Pyrinomonadaceae bacterium; assembly: GCA_017983495.1. GTDB lineage: Bacteria > Acidobacteriota > Blastocatellia > Pyrinomonadales > Pyrinomonadaceae > OLB17. Next base: position 32,510 of record JAGOBH010000003.1, read on the forward strand.
GTGTCAGCGACGCTTTCGCAAGACGCGTCTGCAGTTCGAGAACCTTTGCGGCGTTGGCGGCGGCAGTAGCTTCCGCATCGCCGAGGAGCTTGAACATATTCGTCATATAGGTGACGAATTTGGCACGCGTCTCGACCGACTTGGCGTCGGTCTGCGTGTAGTAATCGCGGTTCGGCAGCGTGATGCCGCCTTGCCCGGCGTTGATGATGACGTTGTTCGATGCCTTCAGATCGGGGCCGGCACCAAAGCTAAATACCGCGGGGAAGCCGTAACTGTGAAGTTCGGCGATCTGACGCTGGAGGTCGGCCGTGGTCTTGATACCGTCGATCGCTTTCAGATACTTGTTAATGGGCTTAGTGCCCGCTTTTTCGATAGAGGCTTCGTCGATGCAGGTCGCATACATATCGCCGATCATCTGCGTATCGCTGCCCTTGGGAGCCTTGGTCTTGGCGGCTGTCTCGAGCACTTCCTTGAGGATCGTGTTGTTGCGGTCGCCGAGGATATTGAATGTGCCCCAACGAGCTTCCGACGGCGGGATCTCGGTAGTTTTGAGCCACGAGCCATTGGCGTACTCAAAGAAATCCTGACACGCGTCGACAGAACGGTCCATCCGGTTCGTATCAAATCCGGCACTCTGTGCGAGCGTGCCGGTGTACATCGACAATAGGACCGCGATGGCGATCACAAAACGAAAATTGGTTATACGCATTTATTGCTCCTAAGAATTTTTCAGTTAATACGGCGGGAACTGCGAAAAGTTTACGCCCAATGCCGGGCGATCACAATACGGGCGTGAATTTTTCGATCACTTTTTGATGCAGTTCGGCGGCGAGTGCCTTTCGGTCGTGGCTTGTGATCGGTTCCTCGCCGAACGTAACTGTCGCAGTGTAAAAGGGAAGCGAGAACAGCCGCCACATATGAGCGAAAAAGCTGATGTCCTCCCACCAGCAAACGTAGTCGCTCGCGGGCGGCTGACCGGCCGGCGTTCCGTAGCTAAGTGCAGCGTACGAGACCGGAACATTGCCCTCGGCGGCAAAGTGCAGAAACGACGAGTTGAATGGCAGAACGGTTTCGCCTTTAGTTGTGGTGCCTTCGGGGAAAACGATCATGCCTTCGCCGGCTTCGAGACGTTCGAGGATCTGTCTACCGGCCCGCGGAATGTCGCGTCGATTTTGCCGGTCGATGAAAACCGTTCCCAGGTTCCTGATGATCGATCCGGCGACCGGCCACGTCAGTACCTCGCTCTTTGCGACAAACACGCCGGTGACGGCTTGTCTGAGTGCGGCCATATCAGCGTAGCCGAGATGATTGCTGACGAGAAAGAATGGAGGCTTGGGCCTGGTTCCGATGACCTCAAGCCGCATTCCCGAGATCTTAACAAAGGACCAAGTCCAGCGGTCGAATATCACTTGCCGCCAATATATCTTGTTCGGAATGAACAGGTTGACGACGAACCAGATCAGATATAGCCCGAGAGTTGCGGTCGTGAATAGAATTGTGCGGACAAATGCCCTGAGGAACTTCATTATGCGGATTGCAGACCAACTACTTCTCGATCTTTTTGAAATTGTATCTCAACAAAACCCGTATCGGCAACGATTTGCCGTCGCGTTCGGCCGGCCGCCATGACATCGCACGCACGGCGGCAAGGACAGATTCGTCCAAACCGAAACCTGCCCATCTGGTAACCTCGGAGCTGAGAATCTTTCCGTCCGCCGCGAGTGTCAGTTCGACTTCGACCGTAGCCGCCACATCATAAAGGTATGCGGTCGAGGTATATTCGGGCTTGATCCTCCGGTATGGAACAGGTGAGCGAAAGCCTTTTGCTTCCGGCGAAGCTTCGAGCGGAAGCTCGCCGACTTTAGTTACAAAGGGCTTTTGAGGTTCATCTTCTGTCGCCGCTCTGATCGATTTGGTGATCTCATTGGCGATCTCCGGCACCGACAAAGAGAGGGCACGCTCAGCCTTTGAGGTGTCGTCGCCGGTGAAAGAGCGGAGAAACCATTTAACGAGCTTGCCGCTTCTCGTGCTGACCACGAAGATCGCGGCGTATGCCTCGTAATACTCGGGGTTACTCGATGAAGTGCGGCGGAGGCTCTTTGCGGTAATTAATATGAGAAAATCAGCACCGACAGCCGACCCGGCAGTTCGAGTTTCGGCCGTCGTCATATTCAACGGGTCCGACTTTGCCGAAGCAGAAAAAGCGGTCATTGCCATCGAGCTGTCGAGGACCTTCAGCGGATCCGCAAGTTTTGTTTCGAGTTCACCGGCGATGAGCGTTGAAAGTTCCGATGCTACAGGCGTAATGACCGCCGCCCGCTGGGCTGCGGCGGCGGATACAAATAGTAGGCAGCTTATAGCGACAATTATTGTTCGCATACGAACCGGTTCAGCGATGATAGATCTTCGACACTTCTTCCTTGATCTCAGACGGGAAACAAATTCGGTGGATCCGATATCCTTCCTGCAGGCCGCGGACCGCCGCGCTGACCTCGGATATCTCACGCATCATCGGCTTGGAAAATCCGTCTTCGACAAATATCAGGTTCTTTGTGTCGCCGGCATCGGTGGTGTAAAAGTTATACGCGGTATCGCCGGTTTCGTCTTCGCTCACGTAGTACTCGGGGTCAAAACCGTTCGCCGCCGCGATCTCGCTGACGGTACGAACAAAATCGGGCCGACCGTCGCGTGGCATGTCGAGATCAAAGGCGGTGAGCAATCGACGATCGAGGAATCGGGATGACAGATCGGCCAGAATATTGTCGGACGAATGCTGCCACTGTTTGATGTGATAGAAAACGTCTGCATCATCTAACGACAGATGCTCCTTTAGAGTAAGGTGAGACTTTTTCAAAATACTCTCAAACGCTGAAGTGGGCCGATGCCACACATCGCCGCCTTCGGAGAAGACGTCGATCGCCCTTCGCAGCAACGATTTGAGCACTGCTTCGGCGGAACGGAGCGTCCTATGAAAATAGACCTGTCGAAACATGTAGTATCGGGCTTGCAGGTAATCCTCGACGGCGTATATTCCGGGTGCCGCGACAAAGAGCCGGTCGGAAGCTTCGTCGATCTCGACCGATTTGATGATCCACTCGAGATCAAAGATCCCGTACTTTGCTCCGGTCATCAGCGAATCGCGGAGCAGGTAATCCATTCGGTCTACGTCCAGTTGTGACGATACGAGCTGTGCGAGTGCAAGCGGACGGAAATCACCGCGGATTATCGATGCGACCTTTTCGGCCAGTTCGTCAGAGTGGTCACGCAAGAGCCGGCCTACTTCGGTTTCCGTGCTGAGGATCGCGTCGATCGAAAACTGTTCGTGATGAAACCCGAGGATCGATTCGATCACGTGAGAAAAGGCCCCGTGCCCGATGTCGTGCAGCAAGGCGGCAACCCGCACCGCAGTCTGATCCTCGGGCGAGATATTATATTTGACCCGAAGTCGTTCGAGAATGCGGGTCGCGAGATGAAACGCTCCGAGGGAATGTGTGAATCGCGAATGCTCGGCGCTCTGATATGCGAAATATGCGAGGCCCAGTTGCCGCACCCGTCTGAGCCGCTGAAACTCGGCGGTATCGATCAGTTTTTCAACAAGACGGCCGTCTTCCGAGGAATTGTCGAGCTTAATGATATTGTGGACCGCGTCGCGGTAATTTCGTTCGGACAATCGGTTCTCCCTTTATGTGCGTTTCAGGACTTGTGGCCAAATGACGTTCAAACTAAGGTGCTATCACTTGCTCGCATTCATTATATTGCAAAAAATTCAAATAAATGGAAACTGACGGCGAATATTACGAGGATGCGAACAAAAGCCGGATCCGCGGCACCGTCGTAACTCATCTAAATACATAGGTTTATGTCTATTCAGGTCTGTGTTAGCGATTGTGGCTTCTAAATTGCATCGGTAAACGTGAAATTGTCCCATTTTGGGCCTTTGACTCTTCGCAGGAAGACTATTTTTTTAGGAGCGAAAAATGAGAAAAAACATTAAATTTATTTCTTTGATGCTCGCCCTCACTCTCAGTCTCGTAACGGCAGCGTTCGGACAGAGAACGACGGGTGATCTCGAAGGAACGATCACAGATCCGACCGGTGCAGTTGTGCCGAACGTTTCTGTTACCGTGGCAAGCACGGGTGATGCGGGATTTAAGCGAACTGTTCAGGCTAATGCCGACGGTTTCTTCCGTGTCCAGCAGATCCCGCCGGGAGTATACATCGTTTCGACTGATGCTATCTCCGGTTTTGGCGGTACCAAGCGTGAAGTTCGCGTCAACGTTGACGCAACTGCTTCGGTGAATATCGCGTTGGCGGTCGGAACGGTTGGTGCAGACATCACCGTGACCGGCGGCGACGCAGCACCGATCGACGTCGGCGGCAGCAAGGTCTCTTCGACGATCTCGTCGCAGAAGATCGACTTGCTCCCGAAGGGCGTTGATTTTACCAGCGTTTTGAAAACCGTTCCGGGAACACGCGGCGAAGGCCTTGCCGGTGGTTTTTCGGTTGACGGTGCTTCGGGTTCGGAAAATGCCTTCTACATCGACGGTCAGGAAGTTACAAACTTCCGTACCGGTACGCTGAATGGCAACAACGCGATCCCGACACAGTTCGTCCAGGAAGTTCAGGTCAAATCGAGCGGCTTCGAAGCCGAATTTGGCGGAGCGACCGGCGGCGTTATCAGCGTTGTCACCAAAGGTGGTGGTAATGATTTCCGCGGCGAATTTGGAACACAGTTCTCAAATCCGCGTTTCAACGGCGACAACCGCCCGAGCTTGTTAAGATTTTCGAACAATACAACGGAATATCTTACAGCTCCGAAGAGCCGTGGAACCAACTTCTTCCCGACCGCTAACTTCAGTGGCCCGGTCATCAAGGATAAAGTTTGGTTTTTCGGCAGCTACACCCCGCAGGTATTTGATTCTATAGTTGATACCAAGTATTACACGAATGCTCCGGCGGCGACGCGTACGCTGACAGCCGAGCAGACCTATAGACTCAAGAGAACGTATGAATACGCTTTCGTGCGTCTTGATGCCTCGCCGATCGAGAAACTTCGTCTCTCTGGTACCTACACCTGGAACCCGATCATTGACGAAGGCGCTCAGCCGGCAGGAACAGTCTCGATCGGTGGTTCTCCGCCGGTTGTTAACTTTGGTGGTTCGATCGGTACCCTCACGGGCAACCAGTTGACCGACCGCCAGGGCGGACGTCAGAACTCAAACAACGTCACCGGTCAGGCTGTTTGGACACCGACCAGCAAACTCGTTGTCAGCGGCCGCTTTTCACGCGGATTCCTGAACGAAAAACTCGGCTCATACTTTGTTCCGTCAGGCACGCGCTTTATCTGCCAGTATGGAGCTCCGTCGATCGGATGCTCGTCGGGCTTTGCCGATCCGGCAAACTCGAACGTGCTCAAAGACGCTTCGATCCGCACTAACTGGGAAGTTGACGCGACCTATATGGTCAACAGCTTTGGCGGACGCCACGAATTTAAGGGCGGCTACCAGAGATTTAAGATCACGAATGACGTTGACCGCGGTTATGTTGGCAACGGTCGAGTTGATCTCTACGTCAATCCGACGCCGGGATATCAAAACGTGATCTCGATCGAAGATCTGGGTGCTCCTGTTACCCCGACCTGCGTTGGACCGTGTGTGCGTGATGCTGATGGTTTCATCACCAATCCTGCATACATCGGAGCCGGTGAAGTGATCCGTTTTGGAACAAAGGGAGTCGGTTCGAATCTGAACCAGTCGCTTTACATTCAGGATAGATGGCAGCCACTCAAGAATCTTACATTGAATCTTGGGGTTCGTATGGAGAAGGAAGACCTTCCTTCGTTCAACGGTCTGGCCCCGCCGATCAATTTTGGATTTGGTGACAAGATCTCACCGCGTCTCGGCTTTGCATGGGACATCACCGGTGACGGCAAGACGAAAGCATTCGGATTCTTCGGTCAGTTCTATGACCGCCTGAAATTCGAACTGCCGCGTGGATCGTTTGGTGGTGATTTCTATCGGATAGATTTCTTTGAGATCTTCGCCGGTGGCGGTGATTTCCGCTCGTACACCTTGCCCCGCGTTCTTGGTAACTTCAATGATGCTCCGGGTGGACGCTGCCCGACGACCGGCTTTATCGGAAGCGGAATCAGCCGTTGCCAGTTCGATTATCGTATCGCGTCAAATGACCCGAATGCGACGATCTATACCGGTGCTGTTGACCCGAACCTGAAGCCCTTCCGTCAGACGGAATTCACTGGCGGCCTCGAGCGTCAGCTTGCCAGCAACTATGTGATCAAGGGTCGCTACACCTACAAGAACGTTGACAGTGCCATCGAAGATGCTGGTATCATCAACCCTGAAGGCAGCGAAGCTTACATCATTGGTAACCCGGGTTCGGGACTTCATCTCGAATTGCTTCGGCAGCTTGGATACCAGAAGTCGACCACGCCGCAACGGCAGTACAACGCGTTGGAAGTTTCGCTCGACAAGCGTTTGTCGAACAACTACTACTTCAACGTTAACTACACCTGGAGCCGCCTGTATGGTAACTATTCAGGATTGGCCAGCTCGGACGAAGCCGGACGTACGTCACCTGGCGTAAACCGCTTCTTCGATCTGCCGTTCATCGGATTTACCGCTGCAGGCCAGCCGGATAACGGACTCCTCGCTACGGATCGTACGCATGTATTTAATGCATACGGTGCGTACATCTTTGACTGGAAGGGAAGCAAGACGAACTCGACAGAGCTCTCATTCTTCACGACCGCTCAGAGCGGAACTCCAGTGACATCGACGATTGCCTTCATTACCACCACTATCTTTACGAAGCGTGGTGATCTTGGACGTACGCCGATGTTCACCCAGACTGACTTTGCGGTTTCGCACAAGTACAAGTTTGGCCGTGATAATCGCTTCACGTTGGTTGGTGACCTGAACTTCCTCAACCTGTTTGATGAAGATAATGTCACATCGCTTTACACGCAGAAGACCACCTCAACGCTTCAGCCGAATACGGCTGCTGCCTTCGGAACGCAGTTCGTTAATCCTGATGGATCAGTGAACTTCGTTGGTGCGATCAATGCATACAACAGTGGCGCGTTGTTGAACAATATCAACACCTTCTTCACTGGTGCATCGACTCGTGTCGATGGTCGTTATGGACAGGCCAATGGCTTCCAGGGCCCCCGTTCGGTCCGCTTCGGTTTCCGCTTACTGTTCTAATCTAGAATAGAAAGTGAAACTTTGGCCCGCTTGAGGTTTACCTCAAGCGGGCCTTTTCCTTTATGTAACTGGTTAGTAGTAAGGCAATAGCGATCATTGCGTGAATTCAACGATCTCGGCCGCTCGTTCGAGTCTATACTGAACTTCGAAAGCGCGTGCGGGGTTACCGGATAATCGTGAACGATTGGTTCGGGCCAAACAGGCCCTTTGTCGGGCGGCCAGGATAGTAGCATGTATGCTGCGGATTCGTTGCTCCAGGTCAATACATTGCGAAATGGCGTCGAACTTCCGCACTATGATCGAGTACGCTGATAACGGAACGCTCGGGGTGTCTCCCGCGAACGTGTGTCGATTCGACCTCAAAGCCGGTATTTGACCGCAATTGTATAGGTTAGACAAATTGAAAAAGGCCACCATTTGGGGCGACCCTTAATTCGAAAACAATCCGAGCATGTGAATGACGTGCTTTTAGGTTGTCGAACGTCTACGGAAATCAGCGATTAACTTTCTGACACTCTCATTCTTTTTTTCATCGGTCGAAACCTTAAGGTATAGTTCTAATTCATCGGCCGCATCCTTGAAGCGGCTCATGTCGTTCGCGTAAAGCAGAGCAAGATTCCAAAATACATCCGGCTGAGTTCCATTAGCCAGTTTTTTAGCCTGAAGCAGCGATTTCTCAGCTTCCTTGTACTGTTTTGCCTGCCGGTGTGCCAGGCCAAGGATAAGAAAGGCATCAACTGACGATGAATTAAGCTCAGTTGCCTTTTGTCCGGCCGGTACACCCGTTTTAGGGTCTTTGAGTGCATAAGATGCGTAACTGAGGCCATACCATCCATTAAAGCTCCGATCATTCACCGAGACGGTCTTGAGAAACGCCGCGCTGGCGTAGTCGTATTTTTGCTGGCTAATATACTCGCGGCCAAGCCGTTCGAGTGCGAGAAAGTAGTCGGGAAATATCTTGACCGCCTTTAGCAAAAGGTCCATACCGGCATCCGTTCGCTTTTCGGTTAGTTCGACAACGCCCTGTTCATAAAGCTTTACGGCTGCCGCGGGTACATCCTGTGCGAAAACAGTGCCGGTCACTGATTTAGCGTTGTTTGCACTCCGGCGCGAACGGAGATAGAAGTCCTTTTGAGCACTGTCGGATGTCGAACCGCCGCCGGGCCGTGACATATTAATGATCTCGACATCGCCTGATTGTTCCTCAAGATCTGTACCGAACGGCAATACTCGGATGGTGAATCTGCCAGACGAAAGGCCGGGAAAGAAATAACGTCCGGAGCCATCGGTTTTGGTTCGGCCCAAGACCTGCCCAACCTCGTTTGTGATCTCAACCGGGATCTGCGTGACCGGAGTTCGTTGACTATCGAAGATAAAACCCGTGATCGTGTTTCGGTAGCTGTTCTGCGAACGTGCCGGAGCTGCACCTGAAAGTAATAATAAGACCAACGCAATCAGACTCACCAAATTGCCGTTTGACCGTAGCCGAAAACCCCTCTTACTTTTCATCCTTGTTACCTCATTGCAAAATAATACTTCCTAATCAAAATCGAGCAAGTGTCCCAGTTTTTCCTTTTTCGTCTTCATGTAATGGGCTGCCGGCTGTTCGGATTTGACCTCGATCGGGATACGTTCGACGATGGTCAGTCCGGCATCTTCAAGTGCCTTTAATTTGTCGGGGTTATTTGAGATCACCCTAACCTTGCACAAACCGAGATCAAAGAGTATTTCGGCACACTGTTGATAGTCGCGGGCGTCGACCTCAAACCCAAGCTGCTCATTTGCTTCGACGGTGTCGGCTCCTTCGTCCTGCAGGGCATACGCCCGGATCTTATTGATGATCCCGATGCCGCGGCCCTCTTGCTGCTGATAAACAATCGCACCGCGTCCCTCGGCATCGATCATTTCCATCGCCTTGTGGAGCTGCGGGCCGCAATCACATTTGATGGAGCCAAACACGTCGCCCGTCAAGCATTGGGAATGGATGCGGACGAGCGTTGGCACGTCACGGTCCATTTCGCCCTTAAACAAAACCACGTATTCCTCGTTGCTGACGAGGGACCTGTAACCGGCAATTTTGAAGTCACCACGTTTAGTCGGAAGGTTAGCCGTGGCTATTCTCTCGACGGTTAACGCAGGGTGCGTCCAACAACAATCCGTAGTACTCGCGGGCGGATTCGACTTATGTAACATTTCTATGCTAATCAATGATTATAGAACTATTGGATGGCAAAAGCTATAATTTTGTTCGCCCGAGGCTCCGAAAAAAAGCAAAAAAGAACCGCAGTGTGGTCCGTGTGACGGCCTGCGGTTCTGGAAACTGAAAGATTGCGACAACTACGTTTTTGCCCCGTCTTCCTTGTCCGGTTCGGCGTCTGTTTCCTCAGGCTTTTCTTCGTGGGCAAAGACAGCCGCGTCACCTGCTCCGAATAATCTGGAGAGAATTCCGCTGAGTACCTCTGAGACCTTCGCGGGTTCGCGGGACTCGACCGTATTTGGCGAAATTTTATCCCCGGCAAAGGCAAGGTCTAATCTGATCAGCTCGGATGTTTTGTGGCGGCAAAATGAGCAATCGGACAAATGGCCGACTATCGGCGTTGCCTCACGCATGGTCAGGTTGCCCTCAGTGAACGCCGCGAGCGTGTCTTCGTCAAGATGAAGGTTCTCGGCCTGACCACCGTCGCCGACTGAGCGAAGTTGCAGATAACGCCCTAACAGGCTCTGAAACCTAGCGTCGGCCACATTGATATTTTCCGTGCTTCCCATTACTTTTAGAACCTCCCGATAGATAGACGCGTGCCCCGACTCATTTTTGCGTATCTATTTACAGGGACATTACATAATTACCTATTTCGCCGCCAAACCGCGAAATATATCTCCGCCCGCGAGATCCCTGGTCGCCAGGTCCATACATATCTCGACTTCGTCGGTGCTCAGCCCATGCGAACCGGTCAGTTCGCTCCTGAACAGCTCCAGCACGCGGGCGTAACTCTTTTCCAACCAACGCATTACGGTCGATTCGTGGATGCGGGCATTGGGGTCTTTTTCACGAGTCTGGGAACGCCGTTGAAACCACCCTCGCAGCGGCGAGTCAGGGTTTTCGACGAGCCGCGAGATCTCGCGAAGTTTCATGCTGTCGACGTGGTAATACATCAGCAGCAAACGTTCGTGATCGTCGAGTGACGCGAAAGCTGCTGACAAGGATGAAACGGTCGCCCTGCGATAGCGGTCCTGTGTTAGCTGGTCGAGCATCGCCGATTCGCCGCCGGACGGGGCTACGGCGAAGTTCGCATGAGCCGCCCCATCGCCAATATTCTCCGTCATTTCGTCGAGTGAAACCTCGTCGTGGCTCGCCCGGTGCATATCGACAAGCGAGTGCCAGATGACGGTTCTCAACCAACCGCGCATCGAACCGCGGCCGCTGTAGGTCGCAAATTTCGAGACGCGTTCGCCGTCGACGACCCGTGTTCCGTAGAGTTCGCCATAGACCCAGTCGATCACTTCGTCGGCGTCCATCTCGGTTTTCGCGAGATGCCGGGCGACACGTTCCATGTACGAACGATTATGCTGATCAAATTCCCACCACGCACGCTCGTTACCGTCCGAACAGGCGAGCGCCATAAAAAGGTCGTCGGCCTGGATAAGAGCGAGAAATTCGCGAAGTTCGCTCTCCGTTGCCGTTTCCGGTGACGCTGAGATCAGATATTTTTCGGTCGTTTTACTGAGCGATGCCTGAAATCTTTCCGCAGTGACACCAAAATTGGGCGCATTTTCATGACATTGTGAGAACATCTCCGCCGAGACCGTGTCGAATATTTGTTGGAGATCGTCGTTCATCGCAGGTGTGTTACCAGAAACTTCAGCCGCTATTATAAACAATATACGTGTTCGGTGCGAACAATTCTTCAGCCCGTCGTTCCCGGCTCGAGCGTGATGTCCCGCACGTTCGGCTCGACGGACATATGCGGTATCTTTTCGTCAGAATACTGCAATTGATATAGACGCCAATAGAGCCCGCGATTTGCCAAGAGTTCGTTATGCGTGCCGATCTCACGTAGTTCGCCGTGATGGAGCACGATGATGCGGTCGCATTTCTGGATCGTCGACAGGCGGTGTGCGACGACCAATGAGGTGCGTGCGTCCATGACGCGTTCGACCGCACGCTGGATGAGCTGTTCGGTCTCGGTGTCGATCGAACTGGTCGCCTCATCAAGAATCAGTATCTTCGGGTCAAAAGCCAGTGCCCGGGCGAACGAAATGAGCTGCTTTTGCCCGACCGACAGGCCGGCACCGCGTTCGCGGACCTCGGATTCGTATCCGCCGTCGATCTTACGGATAAATTCGTCGGCACGGACCTCTTTCGCCGCCCACTCGACGCGTTCGCGGTCGATGAGATCATTGCCGAGGCGAATATTGTTCTCGATCGACCCGCTAAAGAGAAAAACGTCCTGCAGCACGACGGCAAAATTCGAACGCAGGTCCCGCAGATCCCATTTGTGAATATCGACGCCGTCCAGCAGTATCCTGCCCTTTTGCACATCGTAAAAACGCATCAGCAGATTGGTGATCGTCGTTTTGCCCGAGCCGGTGTGGCCGACCAGGGCGATACTCTCGCCCGGTTCGATGGTGAACGAGACGTCCTTGAGCACCCAATCTTCGTCCTTGTAGGCAAACCAGACGTTTTGAAACTCGATGCGGCCCTCGGCTTTCCCAGTGCGAGCCGGTTCTTGCGGCGTCTGGACGGTAACCTCGCGGTCGAGCAAAATGAAAATACGATGCGACGCGACGATGGCTGCCTGGAGCACGTTAAACTTGTCCGAAAGATCACGGATCGGCTGGAACAACTGCAGCGAATATTGGATAAATGACGCCAACACACCAACCGTCAGTGCGGCACCCGCCGCCGACATGCCCGAAAGTATTTCAAACCCAAACGCGAAGATGACGACCGCGATGCCGACCGCACCGATGAAATCGACCAGCGGATAAAACACCGAGTAATAGTAGATCGTCTCGATATTGGCGTTGCGGTAATCGTCATTGATCTCGCGAAAACGCCCCTGAGCTTTCTTTTCAGCATTAAAAAGCTGGACGGTCTGGGCACCCGAGATGTACTCCTGTAAAAACGCGTTCAACTTGGCATTTCGTGTACGCACCTTGTCAAAGCCAGTGCGGGCGTGCTTGCGAAACCAGTTGGTCGCCGTGAACAGCAGCGGCACGGTCACGAGCGACACGACTGCCAGCTTCCAGTCCATAAAGAACATTATGCCGACAATGGCGATAATGATGACCAGATCGCCGAGCACGTCGATGACTCCCGAGGTGAAAAGTTCGTTGAGGGCATCGACGTCGCCGGTCAGACGCGTCATCGTCCGGCCAACAGGATACTGGTCGTAATAGGCGACCTCCTGGCGTTGAAGCTTGGTGTAAAGCTCGGTCCTCAGGTCGAACATCACTTTCTGGCCGACGTTATTGAGCAATATTTCCTGAACGTACGAAAAGATAAAGCGGAACAGGAAAACACCGAAGAACGCGAGAGCAAAGAGCCAGATGCCGTCGGTCTTTTTTGGGGTGATGTAATTATCGACCGCCATTTTGGTGAAATACGGCTGTGTGCTGATCAGGATATTGGTCAGCAGCGTTAGCGTCAGTGCTGCGGCGGCCAGACGCCAGTACGGTTTCAGATATCGGAGTAGACGGCGGGCGACACGGAGGTCGTACGTTTTGCCGATCTCGTCCTCTTCGTGATATTTTTTGACCGCGTCTGACATAATGATAAGGTTCGATTTTAGATTTGGGACTTGCGAATGGCAATGACGCGCCGCATAATTCGCCAAAGGCATGAATCGTTTTCTCGAAGATAACAAGGACAATTGGCAGCGGCTCGAGAATCTGCTGGCAATGCTGAGCGGTTCGGGCCTGCGCGGCCTGTCGCGGGTCGAGGTGCGCGAATTTGGCGAACTATACCGTCGTGCCGCGTCCGACCTCGCCATAGCGCGTGCCGAAACTCGTGACCCCAAGCTGATCAACTACCTGAACAGCCTGGTTATCCGTGCCCACGGCCGCATCTATCGTGCCGAGAGCGAAGGGCCGAGCCTAATCTGGAAGTTCTTTTCAAAAGACTTTCCTGTCGCTTTTCGAGCGGCACGCGGCTTTATCCTGCTCGCATTTCTGGTCTTTATGGCGTCGGCTGCCGTCTCGTTCTGGCTCTGCTATACCGACCCCAATTTTGCGATGGTCGTCGGTGTCGAGGACGTGCGAGCTATGGCGGCGTCGGACCAAAAATGGTGGCTTTCGCTCAATGATGCAAACCAGATCGGGTCAAGCGAGATACTGACCAATAACATCAGGGTCGCCGTGATGGCATTTGCATTCGGCGTATTTTTCGGCGTCGGCACGCTTTACGTGCTGCTGATGAACGGTTTCAGCATCGGCGGCGTGCTCGGTGTCTGCTTTGCAGCCAATCCGGCGTTCGGCAACGAACTTCTTACATTTATGGTCGGCCACGGCGTTATCGAACTCTCGGCGATCTTCATGGTCAGCGGTGCCGGGATGAAGATCGGCTATTCGATGATCGACCCGGGCGATCTGACACGTGCTCAGGCTCTGAAAAAAGCCGGGATCGACGCGGCACGGATCGTCATCGGGTGTGCCGCACTGCTTTTTGTCGCCGGCCTGATCGAGGGATTTCTCTCGCCGTCAGCGATGCCCGCCACGGTAAAGATCGCTACCGGTGCGCTCACCGGAGTGGTCATGTTCTCATACCTCTTTCTTGCCGGCCGATCAAACGATCAGACGATTGACGGTCCTGAGCCCGCGGCCTAAACCAAGCAAATTTCGACAAAAGTTTTCCACAGGATAGCTGTCCCAGGCAATATTCGAGTGGGACAGCAGGTGGGACAGGCTAAGTGTTGTCAGGAAAGCTGTTAATAACAGTTGTCCCACTGTCCCACGGTTTTCAAATTTTTTCTGTCCCGCTTGTCCCGGCGTTTTCCCACATATCCCGCACATCATAAGTTGTCAAAGACCACAACTTCCCAAACTCCCGTACAGCTCGCCCGGTCGACACAAGTATAACACAAATGTTTGATACCGTGATATATTAAATGTAAGTAAATTTAAGCAAGACCTGTCGACTTATGAGCTGGTCAGCTCCATCGTTTACGTTCAGCCAACATACGTTCCGGGGCGTTGGTGATGAGGGAACGGATGCCTAGTCGGCGGGAGCGAATGATCCATTTTGGGTCGTCGGCGGTCCAGATGATGATGGGCATATTTGCCTCGGCGGCGAGGGAGCAGATCTGGCGACTGACGAGCGAATAATGGAGCGAGATCTGGTGGGCACCGAACTCGCGTGCGAGAGCGATCATGTATCGCCGCCGCCGGAGAAAGGTCATGATCGACGGTTCGAACAGTGCGGCGGTCTGTACCTCGGGCAAGCTATGCCGGACGACGGGAATCGCCGCCATGCGAAAACTCTTGACGATGATCCGCGGGAATAGCGGCGAATCGCGAATAATGTCACATACGGCTGTGGCGAGGGCGGCAAACTCGGGGACATTCACTTTTAGCTCGATGTAGATCAGGCCCTCGAAATCACGGCAAAGATCCAAGACGTCTCGCAGCGTCGGCACGCCCTCCCGGGAAAACACGGGGTTGGCACGATCGGGGTTTTTGGCATTGAACCACGAACCGGCATCGACGGCGGCGAGTTGTTTGGAGGTGAGTGCGGCAACGGACTCCGGCCGCAGTGCGGTTCGCTCGAGCGTTGCGTCGTGGATGACTACGGGAACACCGTCCGCGGCAAGCTGGACGTCAAATTCGAGCCCCTCGGCACCGGCTTCGAGCGCCATACGAAACGCTGCTATCGTGTTTTCCGGAGCGTGTGAGCTTGCTCCGCGATGGCCGATTATGAGCGGTGAGGCGGTCACTTTTTCTCCAGCAAAAAGATGGTCTTTGACCATGAGATCGGCTCGGTAATAGGGAATTCGTGATTGCCGACGATGTTGAAATAGCGTGTCGCCGCGACCCGCACGTTGTCGAGCGGATGGATCTTGAATTTATAGAGTAGCTCGAGGACCGAACCGACGATCGACGGTTTAACCGGCAACAGCACAAGCGGAGCACCGCGTTTGAGGATGCGTGCGGCCTCACGCAGGCCTGCGTCGAGCGGCGTGTATTCCAAAACGCCGCACATCAGCACGAGATCGAAACTATTGTCTGGAAAGGGTAGATTGAGTACGTTGCCCTGGACCGGTCCGGGGCGAACGGCCTGTTTTCGGCGTTTTTCAAACTGCTCACGGGCGACTTCGAGCGACTTGTAAGAAAGGTCGAGAGCGACAAACTGTTTCGGCTTAAAGCCTGCGTCCTGAAAGGCAAGCGAGACGATACCGGTGCCGCAGCCGGCGTCGAGCACCGTTGAATCCTTGTCGATACCGAGGTCGAGCGAGCGCAGATATCTGGCCACAGACGCTCGATATCCGTTGAGTTTCATCGACAGGTTGTGAACGTCGGCAATGCGGTCGTAAAGACCCATGGTCTTTGCTTTTGCCGTTGTTCCACCTATCCCGTTTTTGGGCATATTCCTATTTTTCAGCTATTAGTTTGGCGATCATCGCACGGATCTCTTCGAGCCGTGTCGAGTTAGTTCCGGTCGCTACGTAGCGGATGACGCCCTTGCGGTCGATCAACACCGCCGTGGGTAGAGCCACCGCACCGTATTGTAATTGAATCGACTGGTCTTTTGCTACGACGAAATCATAATTTAGCGAGTGTTTTGTGCGAAACCCCTTTAGTATGCCGATCTCGGCGACCGGATCCTTCGCCCCTACCTGCATTCCGTAGTAACGCGTAACGCCAAGTATCTCGAGGCCTTCCTTGCCATATTCCTGCTGCCACTGGCGGATCGACGGAAATGCCTCGATACATGGCCCGCACCAGATCGCCCAAAAGTCAATGAAAACGACCTTTCCCCGAAGTTCGGCAAGCGTGCGCGGTTTGCCCGGCAGCCATTGGTCGGCAGGCGCAAATTCCGGTGCCGGCTCGCCTAGCAGTTTGTAGTGAGCCTCGCGCCGCTTGAGCCGGTTATAGACGTCCGTTTGTGCGGTCTTGGCAGCAAAATCCTTGGTGCTGAGCACGAGAGACTCGACGTAATACGCCATCGCGGCGGCCTTTCGGCCGGTGTCGATCATATATGTGATCTTTTTGTCGGCGGCATAGTAATAAAAGCTTGGCGATTCGGCCAGTTTTGCGGTAGTACGCAATTCGTCGAGAGCCAGATCGGCCTTTTCAATGTTGCCGATGCCGCTGTACGCCTCAAAGACGAGCATGCCCGTGTCGAGCATTTCGTCGAGAGCACGGACGCGTGTTCCCGCCTCTTTCGCCGAGCTCTTTGCCGCTGCGTATGCCTGCTCGGCATGCGGGGCCATTCTGTCGAAACGGCGTGCAGACTGATACCCCTTGGCAAGTTCGCTCTCGATCCGGAGCCTTTCGATGAGCTTAACCGGTTGATTTGCGAGGTAATCGGTGAGGGACTTTTCGGCGTCGTCAAAACGAGCTTGCTTTGCCGCCGCTATTGCCAGCAGATACCGCGCAGTCTGCACCTTGTCGGCCGCGGCTCCGGGCGAGGAGACATAACTCGTGAGCGATTCGGCCGTGCCGTCGAGATTGTCGGCGATCCAATGCAGCATCCCGAGAAAGTAGAGATCGTCGCCCGCAAAGCCCCCACGCTTTGTGGCGATCGCGGCGTTCTTTGCCGCAAGCTGTTTCTGTTCCCGCCGTGTCTGTTCCTGCAGACGTTCGCTAAACGGCAGATTCTTATCAGCGTACTCGGAAAACTTGACGCGAGTGTAACTGCTGGCCTCGTCGAACAGTTCCTTAACAGACCGTTCGGTGGCCGCGGCGGTTTTCGGTGTGCTTTCCGGCGTCGCGGTGCGGCCCGATTGGGCAAAGACGCCGGTTGTGAGAATGATAATGAAAAAGGCTGTAAATAATTGCATTAAAACTCTTAGGTGATGGCACCCGCGGCCCTGAATCTGTCCGGGCTAAAAATGTCAAAGAGCGGCGATCTGGTGCCGCCCGTAACGGTATCGGCGACGATCGAGGCGGTCTGCGGTGCCAGCAGGATCCCGTTTCGATAATGTGCCGTCGCGATCATCAGTCCATCGAGCCCTGAAAATGAGCCAATGACCGGCATCGAATCGGTTGACAGCGGCCTGAGGCCCGACCAGCTATCATTCACCGGCAACTCCGCGAGGGTCGGTGCCATGCGGCATGCCGATTCGACGAGATCGTCGATTGCCGGCTTCGTCACACCCTTGGTAAATCCGACGTCTTCGGACGTAGCTCCGACCAAAATGCGGCCGTCGAGCCGCGGCACGAGATAACCGCCGGATGAGTAAACAACGCGTTGGAATAGCCGCTTGGCAGTTCGAAGACTGATCATCTGCCCTCGGATCGGTTTGACCCCGACCGGCAACGGAAATGCCCCGAGTTTGATGAGCGACGTCCACGCCCCGGTTGCTAGAATGGTGAGATCGGCGTCGATCTCGCCGTCGTCAAGTGCGATGCCGCGGACACGGCCGCCGGAATTCAAAAGACTTACAACGCGTTTATGCTCGATGATGTTTATTCCGTTGAGGTCCGCGTATTTTCTGAGAGCGGTGAGCAACTTCCGGTTCTCGACCTGCCAATCGTCAGGAAACAGGGCTCCGCCGATGACGTCGGGCGAAACAAACGGTTCCTCCCGGCGGGCGTCGGCGCCGGTGAGCAGCTCGGCATTTAATTTGATGGTTCGCTGCCAGGATACGCGGTCGGCAAGCCTGTCGGCTTCGGCCGCAGTGAACGCTAGGTAGAGTGTTCCGTTGCGGTCGAGTTCGACGTCAATACCGGTCTCGTCTGCGAGCTCGGCAGCGAACGCCGGATAATCGGCACGCGAGCGAACGCAAAACCGCAGCATTTCATTGTCTTCGTCTGCCTCAGCCTGCGGCCCCAGCATCCCGGCCGCCGCCCACGAAGATTCCTCACCGCAAACGCCCTGCTCGACGAGGGTGATATCTTTCGCCCCGCGACGATGCAACTCCCTGGCAATACTCAAGCCGATCACCCCGCCGCCGATTATTAGAAGTTCTGGTTTCATCGATCCAATGAATTTGTTCAAAAACCTTACAGGTTGTAGATTTAATTATAGGTTATTAGATATGAAACATCACATTACACTCATTCCCGGTGACGGTATCGGGCCGGAGATCGTGGCGGCGACGGTTCGCGTAATTGAGGCGACGGGCGTCGACATTGCGTGGGAAACGCAGATCCTAGGGTCCCAGGCACTTGAGAAATACGGCGAAACGCTGCCCGAAGCGGCGATCGAATCGATGCGCATGACCAAGGTTGCGCTGAAAGGGCCGATCATGACGCCGATCGGTAAGGGCTTTACTTCGGTCAATGTCGGATTGCGGCGAGCTCTCGACCTGTACGCAAACGTGCGACCGGTCAAGGCACTGCCTAACGTCAAGTGCCGTTATCCGGAGCTTGATCTCGTCATCGTTCGCGAAAATACCGAAGGGTTGTACTCGGGACTCGAGCACGTCGTCGTGCCGGGCGTTGTCGAGTCGCTCAAGATCATTACTGAAAAAGCGTCGACACGCATTTGCCGTTACGCCTTTCAGTACGCACGCGATAACGGCCGCAAGAAGGTGACAGCGGTGCACAAGGCGAACATCATGAAGGTCTCGGACGGGCTTTTCCTTGAATGTTTTTATAACGTCGCCAAGGATTTTCCGGATATCGAGGCGGACGACAAGATCATCGACAATTGCTGTATGCAGCTCGTGATGCGGCCTGAGCAGTTTGACGTAATGGTCATGGAAAATCTGTACGGCGACATCCTTTCCGACCTCTGTGCGGGATTGATCGGCGGTTTGGGCCTCGCTCCCGGAGCGAATATCGGCGAACTCGGCGCAGTGTTCGAGGCGGTTCACGGCTCGGCTCCGGACATTGCGGGCCAGGGCATCGCAAATCCGACGGCACTGATGCTGTCGGCGATCCAGATGCTGCTGCATATCGGCGAGAAGGAAGCCGCGGCTAAATTCGAATCGGCGCTGCTCGCGACCTTTGCCGACGGCAAGATGACCCGCGATCTAGGCGGCGATCTGCGAACGGCCGAGTTTGCCAACGCGATCATCGAGCGTATAAACACGGGAACTGCCGCGTCAGCGTAAAAATGGGAACGGTGCCCGCGGCACGCGATGCGGGCACCTATTGTTTTTCTGCAACCCGGTGTGCGGTTATTCGTTCTAATGACGTGGATCGAACGCGATCCGGGAGGCCGAAATGAAGACTATTTTAATTGCACTCATAACGATCTGCACACTCGCGATATCAGCCGTCGCTCAGACGACGGAAAGGCTAACGCTCCAGCCGGGAAAGCAGGTAACCTCCAAAAAAAGTAAGTTAAAGATCAAGTTGGTCGAGGTCTCGGAAGATTCGCGGTGTCCGACCGGTGCCCAGTGTGTCTGGGCAGGCCGTGCGATCATCAAACTCTCTGTCACGTCTGCACGTATGGGCACCAAGGTGATAGAGATCGACACATCGACGGGCCCGCAGGGCGACCAGTTTGACGGCTGGGCCATCTCGCTCGAATCGCTGACACCGCACCCGAACGCCGGTTCAGCGATTAATTCAAAAGCCTATAGGGCTAAGGTGACGATAACGCGGCTTCAGCGCTAAAGTTCGACCATACGAGTGCGCCAGCGCACCATCTGCGACATTTCCCCGCGCTCCGTCGCACCAACATCTAAGCTAACTCTAGGCGAACAAACGGATCACTAGTCGTGGCTCGTTTGTTGCGTCATATATCAATGAAAATTGATAACTGCTGAAATATCAATCATTTATACGGTACTGCAACGTGCGTTTTTCATTTCGGATGCGGGCAAGAGGCAATCGTGTAGATCGGCAGAAACGGGAGTTTATCGTGAGAAACATTAATCTAAAGAAAATATTGGCCTTAACGGCGATGAGTGTATTTGTAGCATTGGGGACAAACGCGGTTGTGAACGGCCAGGGCCGCGGCAACGACCGAAAACAGGAGCAGAAGGCAGCACAGCAACGAATCAAGGAAGAACGTAAGCAGGCAGAGGCCGACCGTCGGCGTCAGGTCGAATGGACAAACCGAAACACGCGCATCAGCACGGACTATAACCGTCGAAATCGCAATTACAACCCGGGTACAGTCGTCGTCAGCAGCAACCGATACCGCGTTTATCGCAACGGTTCGTACTATAACACCGACCAACGCGGAGCCGACCTTCTCCGTCAGGCAGTCAACGAAGGCTATCGACAGGGTTTCATCGCGGGACGCAATGACCGCAACAATCGACGGAATTATAGTTGGTCAAACTCGACCGTTTATCGAAACGGTTCGATCGGTTATCAGAACTACGTTAACCGCAGCCAGTATCAGTACTATTTCCAGCAGGGATTTCAGCGCGGATATCAGGACGGCTCAAACAGACAGTATCAGGACGGCTATGATGGTAACTACCAGTATGGCTACAACAGCAACGGTACGATGAGCGTGATCGGGGCGATCCTTGAACAGGTTCTGAATATCTCGGCCTACTAAGCCCAAAGCTCGTAAAATAGTGCGGCCCCGCGGATCAAGTTCCCCAGGGCCGCTTTTTTTGTCTCAAGATCGCTTGGTTGTCCTATTTTGTGTTGGGCACCGTGATGTACATCAGTCCTGCAAGCAAAATGAAATACGGCACGAGCACGGCGGCACCCGCGTAGTCTTTGGCGATACGCTGGCCAAAGAACAAACCGACGATCGTCAGGGCACCGAGCGACGATGCCCAAAATATCACGGCCGTTGAACCGGCAACAAAGAAATACACGATCCCCGCCGCCGACAGCACGCCGGTCGCGACCTCGAGCACGGTGATCTTCGCAAGCATCAGCGGCACCATTCCGGCGACGAAGGTCTTGGAGAAATGGCCGGTCAGCCACTCGAGATTGCCTTTCCAATCAAACACTTTATCGAGGCCGGATTGGATGAATAATATCGCCACGAGCAGTGCTGAGAAAAGTGCGGGGAGATTTTTCACTATTTCGTCGAAATGCATTTTTGGTTGAGTTGACCGTGACGCACTTACTTACGTGCGGGCTTTTGCATTAAGGCCTCGATCTCGTCGGCGTCCTTGGTGACCTTGGCGGTCAGGTTGCGATTGCCGTCTTCGGTGACCAAGATATCGTCCTCGATGCGAACACCAATGCCGCGGTATTTTGCCGGTGCCGATTTATCATCGGGCGGAATGTACAGGCCTGGTTCGACCGTTAAGACCATTCCGGGAGCATATGGCTTTGACTGCTTGGCCTGCTGATCTACGAAATAGCGTCCCGCATCGTGTACGTCGAGGCCGAGCCAATGACCGACGCCGTGCATATAGTACTTCAAATATGCCTTCTTCTTGATCAGATCTTTGGTTTTGCCCTTTAGCAGACCAAGCTGTTTCATTCCTTCGGTCAGTAGCTCGATAGAATACTCTTGCCGCTTCTGATGCGTGTTACCGACCACGGTGAAATCAATGCACTTGAGCTGGACGTCATGGACAACATCGTAGACTTCGCGTTGAGCCTTTGAAAACTTGCCGTTGATCGGGAACGTCCGCGTGATGTCGGCGGCATAACCTTTGTACTCGGCACCAGCGTCGATCAGAATGAGGTCGCCGTCCTTGAGCGGCATATTATTCTCGACGTAATGCAGGATCGTCGCGTTATCGCCGCCGCCGATGATCGAATTGTAGGCAACGCCGCTTGCTCCCTTATCACGCATGAACGCCTCGATCAGCGATTCGACCTGAGCTTCGTTCATGCCGGGCTTGACCTTTTGCATCGCCAGAATGTGAGCCTCGGCCGAGATGGTCGCGGCGGTCTGCATCATTTCGATCTCGTCGTCAGATTTGTGCAGACGCAATTCGCCGGTGATGATCGTCGGGTCGATGATCGTATGCGGAGGATACGCCGTTTTAAGCCGGCGAACCCGCTGGCCCGAAAGGTAATCCAAGACGCGTGTATCGAGCACACGATCGACCGAAAAGCGGTAATAGAGTTTGTCTTTGCCGTCAAGCAATTGAGGCAGGTCGGCCGCAAACTTATCGACAGAGAACGAGCGGTCCGCCTTGAAATTCTTGACCGCTCCCTCGACGCCCTGACGGCGGCCGTACCACGTTTCCATCATCGGATCGCGTGGCCGCACGTAGAGCGTGAACGGCTTTTTCGACGAAGGGTCGATAACGGCGATCGCGTCAGGTTCGGGGAAACCCGTAACGTACCAAAAATCAGAATCCTGACGAAACTTGAACTCAGAGTCGTAGCTTCGCGTTACCTCGTGAGCCGCCGGTATGATGGCTATCGAGTTTGGTTCCATTGCTTCGATAAATCGCTTAAGTTGTGCTCGCATATAACGGAAGTGTAACCCAATCGAGCGATGCGGTAAAACCATGGCATTGCTGTTATAATTCACGAGAATTTTTCACCTTCAAGGAGAGACAATAAATGAAACGAGTACTTTGCACGACGGCCTTCGTCCTGATCGCCGCTGCGGCCACTTTTGGCGATATTGCACGACCTGATTCGACGCCGAAGCGAACGCCTAAACCGAAGCAGGTCGATGCCTCGATGACGATCCGTATGGATGAGAACGTGAAGACCGCGACACTCAGGATTCCGCGGTCGCAGTTGCGTCAATTGAGCGCCGAATTGGAGCAGATGGCTGATGAAAACGATACCGCGGCCGCAGCTACGGGTGGCATATCGCGGACGCAGACGGTCGTTAGCGGGCTGCTGCTGAGCCTCGCGATGGCGTTTGGCGGAATGTGGTTTGTTCGGTCCGGCAGGGCTTCTTCGACCGGAAAAACGCTGGTCGTATTCGCACTGGTCGCGGGCATTGGCTCGGCGGCGACGATCGCTTACGCGAATACCGGCCCACCGTCCACATTGAGGACCATTTCAAGTACGCTGTTCGATAAAAAGCAGTTTGGGTACTGGAACGAGGCGTTCGGCAAGATAAAGATCGAGGTTACGGACGGCAGTGTAGTCGAATTGCTCGTGCCGGCTCAGAAAGAATGGACTGAAAAGAAAGGCGAGGAATAGCGATAGAGCCAGAGGGAAATGCAGGAGATACGGACAAACAGGTTTGAGGTGACGAGCGCACAGGTTTTTACAGGTGCGTTCGTTTCGGCCTGTGCGGTTGCGGCGATGCTGATCGGCAGTTTTCCGCTTGCGGCGTCGATCGTGACGATCTTTGCATTTGCGGGCATCCATAATTTTATGGAATTTCGCTATTTTGCCGCCCGTATGCCGCTGCGTTGGGGCAGGTCGCGGCTATATTATTCGGTCGGGATCGGCGGCGTGATCGTGCTCGCGGCGGCGTATCTCACGCTATACTTTGCCAGCGGAAACTGGCTTTGGAGCCTCGACAATTGGGCTGTGCTGACGGCCACGTGGAATACGGCGTTCGTCCTGTGGGTCGGGCTGCTTTTCTATTTACGAGGCAAACAGCGTCCCAGGAGCGATTGGTCGTGGGCGTTTCCGCTCGCCCTGCTGCTCGCGGCCGCGGCTTGGCTGGTGCCGCAGTACTGGAGCCTTTCGCTCGTGTATATTCACCCGTTCGTCGCGATGTGGTTTCTCGAACGGCAAATTCGACGGACCAAACCGGAATGGCTGCGGGCGTATCATATCTGCCTTGCGACGATACCGGTATTTGTTGTCGGGCTATGGTTTGTACTTGCGGGACAGCCGAATTTGAGCGAGGAAACGAACCTCTTTTGGCGGATCACGCAGCACGCGGGCAGCGAGATATTGCCGGGCATTTCGAGCCATTTTCTGGTTGCGACACACGTATTTCTTGAGTCGATCCATTATTTTGTATGGATATTGCTGATCCCGCTCGTCGATCGCAAGGCCGTCCCGTGGCAGATCAGTCGAATCCCGCTGTTTTCGGCGAAGGGCGGTTTTCCAAAGCTGGTCGTCGCTGCTCTCGTCGTCAGCCTGGCGCTAGTTTTCGTATTTTGGGCTGGATTCTCGGTCGATTACACGACGACACGCGATGTCTATTTCGCATTTGCCATCGCACACGTAATGGCCGAGTTTCCTTTCCTGATCAAGATGTTATAGACCGCGAAACAAGCGAAAGGCACGAAAGTTAGAAGGTGAGTTTTCTACAAGCCGATCGCTAGAGAGGTTTTCGCAATTTCGTATTTTCTGAGTATTTTGCGGTTAACAATAATATGTTCCTTTTTGACTTAGCAGAACCGCCGCAGATGCAGAACTTGCCGCTTGGTGACCTTTGGGCGTTCTTGCCGTTCGGGTATCTTTTGACGATCCTGATCGAGACGCCGGTTTTGCTCTTTGGGCTCTCGCCAAAGCTCACGGTAAGGCAAAAACTGCTCTGCGGCATATGGCTGACCGCATGCACCTATCCGATCGTCGTCCTCGTGCTCCCCGCGATATTTTTCGACCAGTCGCGTGAGCTTTATCTGCTCGTCGCCGAGGTCTTTGCTCCCGTGGCGGAATGCGTGTTGTTTTGGGTAGCATTTCGCGGCAAAGGCCTGCTCGAGACGGGCGATTGGATACGCTGCATGATCGCCATCGTCATAGCCAACCTTGCGTCATTCGGGATAGGTGAAATAATTAACAGTTACGGATGGTTTGGACTCTTCTAAGTAAACGTAAAATTCAAACAGGATGAGCAGGATAGACAGGATGGGAAGGAAACAATTATCCTGAACATCCTGTGTATCCTGTTTGAGTTCTTATGGATCTCCGCGTCACCGAAATATTTCTTTCTATTCAGGGCGAGTCGTCGCATGCGGGGCGGCCGTGTTCGTTCGTGCGGCTGACGGGCTGCCCGATGCGGTGCGTTTGGTGCGACAGCGAATACACATTTACCGGCGGCGAGCGGATGTCGTTCGAGGACATTTTTGCCCAGTTGGATGGATTCGGATGCAAACTGGTCGAGGTCACGGGCGGTGAGCCGTTGGCACAGAAGGCGGCGTTCCCATTTATCACCGAACTCTGTGACCGAGGCTACGAGGTGCTGATCGAAACAGGCGGATTTGTCTCGACCGAGCCTGTAGATTCGCGTGCGTCTATCATCCTGGATGTAAAATGCCCCGCGTCCGGCGAAGCGGAGCGTAACCACTGGCCGAATTTATCGCTATTGCGTGCGGACAAGGACGAGGTGAAATTTGTCATCGCGGACCTCGCCGATTGGGAATTTGCGAAAGAGATCATAGCGAAATACGATCTGGAAAACAGAGCAAAAGAGATATTGATCTCGCCCGTATTCGGCATTGAGAATCTGGCCGAGATCGCTGAATCCGTCGCCACGAGCGGTTTGAAAACGCGGCTCAATTTGCAGCTGCATAAATACATCTGGGGAGCGGACGTCCACGGCGTTTAGATTGACTCTGCGAGCTTTGCGATCTCCGCGTTAAAATGCAGGTTCAACGCAGAGACCGCCAAGGACGCAGAGAAAGAACGAGAAACAACTGTTATGCAAAGAAGAATCCTAATCTTAACGGTCATCATCGTCATTGCCGCAACCGCCGCTATTGCTCAGAAGGCAAAGTCCATACCCGCCGCACCGCAGACGCTTGACGACAGAATTCAGGCGGCTCTCGACGGGTTTCAGGGCAAGGCGTGGATATATGCGAAAAATCTCGATACCGGAAAAGAATACGCTTTTCGGGCGGACGAACCGACGCGGACGGCCAGCACGGTCAAGCTGGCGATCATGGCTGAGGCGTTTCGCCAGGTCGAACAGGGCAAGCTGAAATGGAACGACGAAATCGTGCTGACCAAGGAGAAAAAGGTCGGCGGTTCGGGCGTGCTGTCCGAGCTTTCGGACAACACGAGGATCGATCTCAAGTCGGCTCTCAATTTCATGATCGTCGTGTCGGACAACACGGGGACCAATCTAGTTCTCGACAAGGTCGGAGCTGACAACGTCAACGACCTTATGGACAGTCTCGGGCTGCCGGGCATCAAATCGATGCGAAAGGTTTTTGGCGGCGGCGACTCAAAGGCCGGACTCGATCCGCAAAACCGTGTATTCGGCCTTGGACGTTCGACGATGCGTGAGATGGTCAAACTGGTAGAGATGATGGAACGCGGCACGCTCGTGTCGAAAGACGCGTCTGCTGAGATGATAAATATTCTCAAACGCCAGCAGTACAAAGACGGCATCGGCCGCGGCGTGCCCGATACGATACCGGTCGCGTCCAAATCCGGTGCCCTCGACCGTCTTCGCAGCGACGTCGGTGTCATTTACACCCGACGCGGCCGCATCGCCATGGCCATAACGGTCGACGACCTCCGCGTCGTCGCCTACGACCAGGAAAACCCCGGTTTGGCGATGCTGTGGAAACTGTCGCAGATCCTACAGGATGGTTTGGGGAAATAGATGTGACGCGGGGACGCGGTGAGGAGAGACGCGTAGACTTTACAGTAATCAGATGGATAAAAGACGAGACATAAGAAAGGTCATCGATTTGGTAAAGGACAGGTTTCCGGCCGTTCACGTCGAGCAGTTTCGTGTCACACATCCCAGCGATGACGATGGAATCTGGTATTTTGCGATGCCCTCTGCCGAACGCGATGAGATTCAAATCGAGAATTCGGCTGGCGAATGTCCGTTCCTAATAGAAAGGATTCGAGACACTGATCGCAGACTTTCGGATACTGTAGAACAAACTGTTGCGATCCTCGTTGACCACTTGGAGACTGCGTCGAATAACAACGTTCCTCTCGCTGTCTGCCTGGTTTCCGGTGGGATGGACAGTTGTGTCACTGCGGCAATTGCCAGTCGGGAAAATACGCAAGTAGCTTTTTTGCATATTTCGTACGGCCAGCGAACCGAAGCCAGAGAGCGAGAAGCGTTTAATCTAATTGCGAGCCATTACAACGCATATCGGGTTCTTGATGTATCGATCGAGTATCTTGCTAAGATCGGCGGTTCGTCGCTGACGGACGAGAAGATCGCCGTTACTGAGGCCGACCTTGAATCGACCGAGATACCGACGAGTTACGTGCCGTTTCGCAACGCAAATATGCTCTCGATCGCGACGAGCTGGGCCGAGGTCATCGGGGCAAGTACGATCTACATCGGTGCGGTGGCTGAGGATTCGAGCGGCTATCCCGATTGCCGCCCTGATTTTTACGCGGCTTTTCAGCAGACAATAAATACCGGCACAAAACCGGACACAAATATCGAGATCCGTACGCCGATAATCGAGCTTTCAAAGGCTGAGATCGTGAAAAAGGGAATTGAGCTAAACGCGCCGCTGCATCTTTCGTGGTCGTGTTACCGCAGCGAAGATCTCGCCTGCGGCACATGCGACTCATGTGCTCTGCGGTTGCGCGGGTTCGAGCGTGCGGGCGAAAAGGACCCGATCGGTTACCGCAATTAAATTACATCTCCATCTCGCTGTCGATAACATCCGCGGCGTCGAGCTTTGATCGTTTTGCTTCGAGCTCGGCCAGACGAGCTTTGACCGAGGCGATCTCGGCGTCGAGCTGATCTAACGCTGGTTCGGTCCGGCTGAGTTTGTGAAAAACGGGCGTGATGATGACGAGTGAGGCGATGATGATCGACAGTACGCCGATCGAGCGTGCGACAAAATCGCTCTCGTTATCGGGGTTCACCCAGATCAAATAGAGCAGGATCGCGTCCAGTGCCACCGCTGCGATAATGATGACGGTTCGTGACCAGGCAAATCGCTTGTCGAGCGTCGCCAGCGAGACCAGACTCAGCAAGGCGAAGGTGGTCGCGAGCATCGACGACGTAACGGTCGATTTCGCGTAAATGTCACCTGTCACCGCATGGGCCCAGATGACGAATATTATAAGTATCGCGGCGATGATCGAGAGTGCAATGCCCGTAAACGGCATCGCCCTCGCGCCTTTTTCTTCGTAATAGGCACCGCAGGCGAGCCCGAGAATACTTGTGACGGTAATGGTGAATGTCGTGCCGAGCACCTTCGATTCAAATTCGCCAAAGGTGCCGAACAGCAGGACGATGATTCCCAACACGGCGCATATTGCGACCGAGCCGATCAGCAGATACAAAAACAGTTTTCTGAGGTCCATTGCTCCCTTTCCTCCGTTTTTTTGTCGCGCCGACGGTTTTGCACCACCATAACCGATATACGTGTCAGATGGCAATATGTTCGCGGCCGACCTTTAGCCGTTTGAGGTCGCCGAGGGCGGCAAATGCCATACGATCGGTGACGAAGTGTTCGGCGGCGAGTGAACGAATGTCGTCGAGCGTGACGGCGTTGAGCGTGTCGAGCGACTCTTCGACCGAGATCTGGCGGCCGTGGGTTATTTCAAACTGAGCGAGCGTCGCCGCGCGTCCGGCTGAATCCTCGAGACTGAGCAGGACCGACGTGACCGATTGCTGCTTGGCAAGCTCGAGCTCGTCGGCCGTAACGCCGTTTGCCGCGACATCGCGCATTTCGGCAACGGCGAGTTCGACGACCTCGAGTGTCTGTTCGGGCGACGTGCCGGCAAAGATCGAAAACATACCGCAATCGTTATACATTATGGCCGAGGCTCCGACGCTGTAGGCGAGCCCGCGCTCTTCGCGGATCTTTTGCCACAGCCGGCTCGAGGTGCCGCCGCCGATGATATTGGCGAGCAGGTCGGCCGCGTAACGCCGCGGATCGGTCGCCGCGACGAGCGGCGCGGTGATGATCAGATGTGCCTGTTCGAGATTGGGATTTTGCCGGACGATGATCGGTGCGGCTGGCTCGGGCGTTGTGAGTTCCAACTTTTGTTGGCCGTCGCCTGTCGTTGGCCAACTAAAGTTGGAACTCAAAGCGACGACCTCGTCATGATCGACATTTCCGGCGGCGGCGATGACCAGATTGCCGGCGTTATAGACCTCGCGGTGATAGCGGCGTGTGATGGCGGCGTCAAAGCTCTTGACCGTCTTAGGCGTGCCGGCGATGTTTAGCCCGAGCGGGTGGCCGGGAAAATATGCTTCGCTGAAGATCTCGCCCAAAAACTCTTCGGGGGAATCTTCGGTCATCTTCATTTCCTCGATGATGACACGTTGTTCGCTTTCGAGATCGGCTTCGTCAAAACGAGGGTCGGTGAGCATATCGGCGAGCAGATCGAACGCCGTGGGCAACTGGTCGTCGATGACCTTGATCGCAAAGCCCGTTTCCTCGTGCGTGGTAAACGCGTCGAGATTGCCGCCGAGACGGTCGGTTTCGATGGCGATGTCTAGCGAAGTGCGTCGCGGCGTGCCCTTAAAAACGGTGTGCTCGATAAAATGCGAGATGCCGTTCAGTTCGAGCGGCTCGTGCCGCGACCCGACGCGGTAAAAAAAGCCCAACGTAGCCGACCGCACCCCGGCCATCCGGTCGGTGAGTATCGTTAACCCGTTTCCGAGCCGAGTTTCTTGTATTTCTTCCTTCATTAATTACCGACGGAAAAGCTCCGTCAGTAGAATTCTAACAGGATGAACAGGATTTACAGGATCAGAGAACTGACTTCTTATCCTGCCTATCCTGTTCATCCTGTTAGAATTCCTGGTCTCAATTAGAGATCGCGTTGAACAGCAATGGAAATGTCGCTAAGCTCTGGCCGCGGTATTGGGGGCGGAAGCCGAAGAGGATGATCTTGCCTTTGCCGATTTTTACCTCGACGAGAGCCGCCTTGCCCGCGATCCTCTCGGCACCGAGTGCCCAGCCGGAGAGGAGTATCTGCTTTGGGTCGGACGGATAGCGGGCGATGATCGTCACGTTTGGAGTACCGCCTTCAGGCGGCTTCTGATTGGCGTCGAGCCGGCTAAAGCCGGGACTCCAAACTTCGAACGCCGGGCCGTTTTCGAACCAGGCAATCGATTCTTTTGGCATTCCTTTGGCGATCGGTGAGGTCAGGTCGAGTTCGGTGCGGAGGATCGAGCCGGGGATAAAGAAATCCTTGCGGTTGAGGCCCTTTGTCACGTCGCGAATGGGCAGATTGAACTGCTCGATGGCGAAATCGGACGAGCGGTTTAGAAAGACGAGCGTGCCGCCAGCCTCGACAAATTTCTTTAGGTTTTCAACACCTTCTTTACCAACGCCGCCCGTGTATTCATCCGGCATCGAGCCTTTTGCATAGCCGTTCAGGATCTGGCTGGGCGATTGGTCGGGGAAGATGATCGTTCCAGGTACGGAGTTATTCGTTCCGCCGAGATAAACCTTGGCTTCGATCACATTTTGCCTTAGCTGTGAGTTCCTTAAAGACTTTGACGAAAGTTGTTCGCAATTGTGGAAATAGGGGCTTCGATGCGGCTTTTGATCTCCGAGGATCCATCGAGTCCATCCCTCATCCATAGAGCTGGCTTCAGAGCGATACAATTGCACGACGTAGCGGTTTGAAATGCACCCGACATCGGAGTCACTTTCCCCTATCCGTTGCCTAAGGGCCGGAAAGCGAGTGCGTTCCGATACCGCGATTGCTCGGACGCCTGTCAATAAGGGGATAGTGTGAGCCGTGACGTCATAAGGGGGAATAGGATTTCCGACGCCGTCCTTGAGATCCGGGTATTTTTGATCCTCTAATAGTGCTTTCGCAAAGGCGGCATATGGCTGATCCATATATATAACCCGCGATTGCGATGGGTAAGGCTCGCCCTTGTAGAAAAACCCTTGTGTAACCTCCGTCTCGACGCCGGCCCGTTCCAGAATATCGTCGACGAATCGGTCGTTGATTGTTCTGTAATTTCCTTTTCTCGGCAACAGGAAGCTTGCAACTTCCCCGTCTTTCCTCGGCCGCACCGCTTCTTTTCCGATCTCATAAAACCTCGACAGCCATTTCTCACGATTGTCGGCAGCGTGGGTCAGCAAACTAAACGCGGCGGTGGTCATGGTGTCGGTGATGTTGCGGAGTTTCCATTCTCCGCCTTTCCACACCGGGCCGAAGTTTGGGGACTCTTTTTTGGCGTCGTAGCCCTCGCTGCCGCGGAGGTCTTCGAATTTGACGGTGATGGGCGTTGCCAGTCGGGCTGACGCCGTTTCGCTCAAAATGCGGACGCCGCCGTGGTAGTGCGAATACGCGCGAGCGGGCGTCCAGGCGTCGTAGGTCGAATCGGTCGTTATCCCTTCGAAACCTTTTTTGCGGAGGTCAGCGGCCATGGCGTTGCCGAGCTCGGTGTAGCCTTCGATGATCTGTTTCGGCACGTTCGGTTCGACGGGCTGCATGTACGGCGGCAGGAACAGACGTGCGCCGTTCGCTCCTTGCTGGTGGATGTCGTGGACGATCTGCGGATGCCAGACGTTGTGGATCCTATCGACGGTGAGCTGCGTCTCGACCTGCGTAAAGGCGTACCAGTCGCGGTTGTTATCGTGGCCGACGTACTTGTGATAAAGCTCCGGCGGCTCGGTGCCTTCGTACGGCGTGCCGAGTGTTTTGTCGTACCAGTTTTTTACGATATCGACGCCGTCGGGATTTAAGCTCGGAACGAGCAGGATGATCGTGTTGTCGAGTATCTTTTTAGTTTCAGCGTCGGTCGCACTCGCCAGCCTGTGGGCAATGAGCATCGACGAAAGCGTCGAGCCGACCTCGGTCGAATGCACGCCGCAGGTGATGAGGACGATCGTTTTTCCTTGGGCAATAAGCTTCTTCGCCGCTGCGTCACGGGCGGGCAAGGGTGCCCGCGTTCCGGCGATCTTTCGCGGATCGGCGAGTTTTGCGTTGATGTCTTCGTACTTGCGGATCTGTTTAAGGTTTTCCGGCGAGCTGATCGTCGCGTAGACAAACGGTGCCCCCATCGTTGTCTTGCCGATCTCCCAGAACATCACGCGGTCCGACGCTGCATCGAGCTTGGTAAAATAATCGACGATACTTGCCCAACTCGCCAGCTTTCGGTCATCACCGGGCGTAAAGCCGAGCGTGTCCTTCGGAGCGGGGACTTGAGCCGCCGCAGCGGCGGTCAAAAAGAGAATTATCCCGCAAAGACGAAAAGGGGCAAAGATAGTAAGAAGAGACCTGTTTTTCATAATCGGCATTCCTCAAAATACGATGACACAAATTTACCACAGGCGTCCGTCAAATCTTCTATCTCCCTGTGACCTCTGTGGCTAAACACTTGCTTGAAAACTAAATACGCTGTAAATTCCTAGCAGACCTTTCCCCAGATCAAAATTCGCTTTTCAAGGAGCTTGCTTCAAAATGAAGAACCCGTTTCTCGAGAATTTCAAACCGTATATCCCGGACGCGACAAAGCTGCGTGAGCTGACACCGTTTCCTCTGATCGTCGGTACGTTGCTCGGTATTATATTTGGAGCGTCATCGCTGTATCTGGTGCTGAAGACGGGGCTTACCGTTTCGGCGTCGATACCGGTGGCGGTCATTGCGATCACGCTGTTTCGCCTGTTGTCGAAGATCGGCATGCGTGACGCGACGATCCTCGAGGCAAACGTGATGCAGACGGCCGGCTCGGCCGGCGAATCGATCGCGTTCGGCGTCGGCGTCACGATGCCCGCGATCCTGATCCTCGGGTTCGAGCTTGATATCTGGCGTGCGACCCTGGTGGCCATCCTCGGCGGCCTGCTCGGTATTCTGATGATGATACCGCTCCGCAGGGCACTGATAAAAGACCAGCACGGCCTTTTGAAATATCCCGAAGGCACGGCGTGTGCACAGGTGCTGATCGCCGGAGCGTCTAAGGAATCGCGTGATGCCGCTCACGAAGCCGGCAGCGACGCGGCAAGCGATTCGGAAGTTTTACATCGCGGTAAGATCATCGCAGCGGGATTCGGTATTGGCTTTTTATATAAGGCCGTAATGGACGTTTTCAGTGCGTGGCATCCCGAACCGGGTAAGGACCTGCCGGACAATTTTCTTAAGGGCGGTTCGGTCCATCTTGAGAACAATCCGGCTCTGCTCGGCGTCGGATACATCATCGGGCCGTACATTTCGGCGATCATGCTCGGCGGCGGTATGCTCTCATACCTCGTTTTGATCCCGCTGATCAAGTATTTTGGCTCGCTCGCACAGTCGCCATTGGCGCCGGCGGTCGGGACGACGATCGACAAGATGTCGCCCGGGCAGATCCGCGGCGAGTACATTTTGTACATCGGCGCAGGTGCCGTGACAGCGGCCGGCATCATCTCGCTCGGACGTTCGCTGCCGACTATCTGGCACGGCCTCAAATCGGGCCTCGCGGACCTTCGCGGCGGCGGAACCGAGGCTGACGGCTCAGCGTTGCCGAGAACCGATCAGGACCTTTCGATGAAATGGGTCATAGTCGGCGTCATCGTGCTGCTTGCGGCAATACTGCTTTCGCCGCAGTTGGGACTAAGTATCTTTGAACACCCATTCGTGTCGGTGATGGGAGCGGTCCTGATCATCATACTCGGATTTTTGTTCGTTACGGTGTCTTCGAGACTGACTGGTGAGGTTGGTTCCTCGTCAAACCCGATCTCGGGTATGACCGTTGCGACACTGCTGTTTACATGTCTCGTGTTCCTGTTTTTAGGCTGGACGGCACCCGATCCGTATTTCGTAACGGCTCTCTCGATCGGAGCGATCGTGTGTATCGCCGCGTCGAATGGCGGCACGACGTCGCAGGACCTGAAAACAGGCTTTCTCGTCGGCGGCACACCGAAAAAGCAGCAGATCGCTATACTCGCGGGTGCCCTGGCGTCGGCCGTCGTGCTCGGTCCGCTGCTGCTTTATTTGAACACCGGCGGCACTTATTACCAGAAGGTCGACGCCACGGTGTTCCCGCCCGCTTTTAGCGTGACCGAGGACAAGCTGTTTCGTGAACGCGGCGAGATCAAAAAAGAGGGTGTCAAAACCGGCGATTATATGTCGGACACCAATCAATATTCTGTATGGCAGAATACTGACCCGAAGAGCGGGCAGATCGGAAAATATCTCGTGGACCCGCAGGGCCGTCCGGTGTATCTGGTCGATCCGGCCATCAACGGTGTCGTCAAGGAAGATGCAAACGGCAATAAGCTGACGCGTTATGACGCTCCGAAAGCAACGCTGATGAGCTATATCATCAAAGGTGTGCTGGGCCAGGACCTGCCGTGGGGGCTTGTCCTGATCGGGGCGATGATCGCTGTCATGCTCGAGATAGTCGGCGTGCCTTCGCTCGCATTTGCGGTCGGGCTTTATTTGCCGATCGCGACGTCGATGCCGATATTTGTCGGGGGCATGGTACGCAAGCTCGT
Source organism: Pyrinomonadaceae bacterium (assembly GCA_017983495.1). Taxonomy (GTDB): domain Bacteria; phylum Acidobacteriota; class Blastocatellia; order Pyrinomonadales; family Pyrinomonadaceae; genus OLB17. The sequence goes on from JAGOBH010000003.1 coordinate 66,966, forward strand.
TGATGTCTATCTCAAGAAAAAACTTGCTGAGAAGAATCTAACCGAAGATCAGATCGTCGCGGAAACTGACAAATCGCACGGTGTCCTCGTGGCCTCGGGTTACATTGCGGGTGGTGCGATCGCAGGTATCCTGATCGCGATCTTTGCCGTCGTGCCGTGGCTGAAGGACATTCAGGATGGCTCGGCACGTTGGGCGAGCGAGAGCAATCCGTTCTTTGCCGGCGATTCTGCATGGTGGCTCGGTGCAGTGCCGTTCCTGATCATTGCGATCGTGCTATACCTTGTGGGCCGCGAAAAGCTGATGGCCGGCAAGAATGCTGGCGGCTAGCCGCGTTGAGTTTGCGTAAAACGGGCCGCTCGTACGTTATCCGCGTGCGGGCGGCTCTTTTTTGTTTAACAATGTATGCCCGAGGCGTTATACTCATTTACGGCGGCGATTTGACCGCATTTGAACTAGCGTCCGAATCGGATCTCTGATGAAAATAAAAAATGCCCTGCTCATAATGCGAAACCGTTATCGAATCGCGGTTTTGGCCATCTCGTTATTTGCCGTCTCATTGTCGTGCTCGGTCGCGGAGACCGGCAATTCGGCGACGGCGAATGCCGCCGCGGCAAACGCGGTCAATGCCGCTAATGCCGCAAACGCCGAAAAGTCCAATACGACCGGCGGTGCGACAATCCAGATCGATCCAAACGGGCCGGCCGATATTGTGCGTGTGTTTTACAAGCATCTGCGCGAGCGGAAGTTTCGCGAGGCGATATTTTTGACCAACCTGCGGCCTGCGGTCGAGGGATTGACCGACACCGAGCTCAAGGATTTTGCGGTCGATTTTGAGGCGATCGCCGGCGAGGTGCCGACCGAGATACAGATCAACGGCGAGATCGTTTCCGGCGATCTGGCGACCGTGACGGCAATGTTGCCGGGCGAAGATGATAAGACCGAACTGCAGCAGATCAAGCTCAGGCGCTCGGGCGATCTCTGGATCATACTGTCGGTGGACGAGTCGGCCGAGTCGCGGATCAAGAAAGAAGGCACGAAATATTTCTATAATCTGCGAATCGAAACGCACCAGGAAGAAGCTAAAAAGATGCTCGAACGTATCTCAAAGGCCCAGCTTGCCCATTCACTGCAAAACGGCGGCGTTTTTACGGACATGGCGACGCTGGTCGCGGCGGGCTTGCTGCCCGAGGATATCACGACGAGCGAATCCACCGGATACAATTACGCGATCGAACTTTTCCCGAGCAAGATCAAATATACCGCGACCGCGACACCCGCCGTTTACGGAAAAAGCGGCAGACTCTCGTACCTGCTTCAACTCGATCAAAAGGGCATTTCGCGTGTCACCAGCAAGGATACGGGCGGAAAACCGATGAAGAAGTGAACAGAATGTAAAATATTGCGCAAACTTCGTTGAATATGTTGTAAACTTGCGAATAGACTTTGATCTCCTCAACATTTCACCAGACACGGAGAGAAATGATCAGAAAACTTGTCGCGAAATTAAATCGCCGTTTGTCCGAAAAAATGGTCTCTGCCAGGAGGCGTTATACCGCACCCGTAAAAGTGTGGTTCGATCCGGACATAAACTCAGAACGTAATCGCATCGCGGCAATGAATGCCTGCCTGCTTTGCGAGACGGTCGATATGAGCCGCTCGGGTATCGCGTTTCTCTCGACGTCGATCAGGGTCAACGAAAAATACCTTGTCGGCCATGAACGCCGCTTGAATATCGAGATTGATCTGCCAAACGGAAAGATCCGGCTTACGGCCCTTGGAAAGCGATATGAAAAGGTCGGGCTGCATCAATCGACAGAACGATTTCTGATCGGGGCACACATCACCGGATTCGAGCCGGGCCACGAAGAGGCATATTTACATTTTCTAAAACACGGACGACGGGCCCGCAAGGCCGCGGGAACGCTCGAACTCGGGATCGACTAGAGCGGCTGTAACATAATTCGACAAAAGCGTGGGTAAACGGGCCTGCGCTTTTTTTGTTTTCGGGTAGAACCAGTATATTTTGAGTAAATATGAAAACAACAGTTGGTATCGGGATCATCGGAACTGGGTTCGCACGCCGCGTGCAGATCCCGTCGTTTTTGAGTTGTGAAGGAGCGAAGATCGTATCGGTCGCGAGCGGCAGTATAGAGAACGCCGAAATGACCGCCCGTGAAAGCGGAGCAGAACATTTTACGGCGGACTGGCGTGAGACCATCGAGTGCGAAGACGTCGATCTGGTCTGCATCACCACGCCACCGAAACTCCACCGCGACATGACCCTATTCGCGATCGAACGCGGCAAGCACATCCTTTGCGAAAAGCCGATGGCAATGAACGTCGCCGAAGCCGAAGAGATGACGCGTGCGGCGGCAGGCAAGCCGATGCTTGCGCTGATAGACCATGAACTGCGGTTTCAGGACGGGCGTCTGCGGGCGTACGCGATGCTTCGCGAAGGGGCGATCGGGAAGGTTCGCCATGCCAAGTTCATGTTTCAGGCACCGCACCGCGGCGACCCGAATGTGCCTTGGAACTGGTGGTCTGATTCCGAAGAGGGCGGTGGTGCGTTGGGGGCGATCAATTCGCACATTATCGATTCGTTCAATTGGTTTCTCGATACTACGATCTCGAGCGTTTCCTGTCAGCTACAGACGCATATCAAGGAGCGACGGGACGCGGCCGGAAACCCGCGGAAAGTCACGACTGACGACGAGGCTAACATGCTGCTGAGATTTGCGGACGGGGAACTGACATCGGACGCGACCGGAATGGTGTCGGTCTCGATGGTCGAATTTCCGCAGTATCGCAATCGGCTTGAGTTTTACGGCAGCGACGGTGCGATAGCCGTCGATCACCTCGGCCAGCTATCAGTTGCACCGGCCGGCGAGGGCGATTGGAAACAGATCGATGTCGATCTCGGCACGCCGGTACCGGGCGTTGCGGACACCGGATTTGCCCGCGGATTTATGGAGTTTGCACCAAAGATCGTCGATGCGATCCTCAGCGGAAAGACTGAGATCGAACACGCCGCGACATTTGAGGACGGATTAAAGGTCCAACGAGTACTCGACGCCGCCAGAGAATCTGACCGGACCGGAGAAAGGATAACTATCTGATGAAGCGAACACTGAAATACCTGATACTGATCATCGGTGCCGCGTTGATCGCCTTCGTGATCTTTTTCTTTGGATTTGCGGCGGGTATGACCGAGCGTTCGCTAAACCCGGTATTGACAAAACCGCCATACAGCGTGAGCGAGAGGGCGGCGAAGCTGCACGATTCGCTGATCGTTGCGGACCTGCACGCCGACGCTTTGCTCTGGAATCGCGACCTCAATGTCGATGCTGCGGTCGCACAGGTCGATGTGCCCAAACTGATCCGCGGAAACGTGGCGATACAAGCATTTACCGTCGTTACCAAGACGCCGCGTGGGCTCAACATCGAGAGCAACACCGACAAAACGGATAATATCTTCTGGCTCGCACTCTCTCAGCGGCAGCCGTTTGAGAACCTTTTCAGCCTGACAAAACGTGCGTTGTGGCAGGCGAAAATGCTGCATCAGTACGCGTCGGCGTCGGGCGGAAAGCTCGTTATCGTCAAAAACAAGGGCGATGTCGCAAAATTCATCGAACGCCGAAAATCCGAACGCATCGTCGGCGGGTGGCTCGGCATCGAGGGTGCTCAGGCTCTGGATGGTAAGCCTGAGAACGTCGACGTTCTTTTCGACGCGGGCTTTCGAATGATGTCGCCGTCGCACTTTTTCGATACGGAAATGGGCGGTTCGGCACACGGGATCGAAAAATACGGATTGACTGACAAAGGCCGCGAGATGGTCCGCCGGATGGAGACGAAGGGCATGTTCGTCGACCTCGCTCACTCGTCGCAAAAGACGATCGACGACGTTCTGTCGATGGCGACGCGACCGGTCGTCGTTTCGCACACCGGCGTCAAGGGTACGTGCGATAACAACCGCAACCTCACTGACGATCAGCTTAGGCGGATCGCCGCAACGGGCGGCGTAGTCGGCATCGGGTTTTGGGACACGGCGGTATGCGGCGAAAATGCGGCGTCGATCGCCAGAGCGATACGTTACGCGGTGAGCGTGATCGGGCCAAGAAATGTCGCTCTGGGGTCGGATTTTGACGGTTCGGTCAAGGTGCCTTTTGACACGAGCGGCGAGGCGTTGATCACCGAAGCTCTTATTGCCGAGGGGTTCTCGGACGACGACATCGCACTCATCATGGGCGGCAACGTCGTGCGGCTCTTGAACGAGTATCTTCCAGATTAAGACAGGATCAACGCGATGCCGATTATCTGCTTTTAATCGGACTGTCGAAAATTGTACAATGTTCGTCGGCATACCGTTTTGGTTTCACAGAGGCCTCGGGAGTTTTTCGGCGTTAAGTTCAACGAACCTATCAATATAAGACCAGCGTGAAGTGTTTGCCCTCCGGCTGCACGCATGAAATATCAGGAGCATAAGATGAAGAAGTTTTTTGGCAGCGTTGCAGTTTTGGGATTTGTGTTGGCAATTGCCGCTATATTCCTTTTCCCGGGTTTTAGTTCGGAGGCACAATCGGACATTCCGGTTGACGAGGTCGATGTCGACATGCCGAAGGTCTGGACCCGTTCACGTTCTACGTTTGGCAAAGAAGAGTTTCTAAACGAGCGTGCGAAGTCGTTCGGACTTCGCCGCGGATTAACGGACGAAAGTGAGCCGGACCCGCAGCTTCGCAGCAAGGCCATCGACAAGATGGAAAAGCAGGAAGCTGACGTCGCTCGTATGTCGGATTCGCCCGACAAGAATGCTTTGCTCGCGGCATGGACGGCGATAGGGCCAAACCCGATCCCCAACGGTTCGTTCCCGTGGTCCGGGCGCGTGATCGCGATCGCCGTACATCCGACAAATGCAAACATCGTCTATGTCGGTGCGGCACAGGGCGGGCTTTACCGCTCGACCGACGGCGGCACAAATTGGACGCCGCTGATGGATAATGCACTCAGCCTTGCCATCGGAGCCATCGCGATCTCGCCATCGCAGCCCGAGACGGTCTATGTCGGAACGGGAGAGCATAATTTTTCGACCGACAGCTTTTTTGGTGTCGGCGTTTACCGCATCGATAACGCCAGCACGACCGCAAATCTCTCAGGGCCGTTCAATAAAACAGCCGCGAACGCAGATATCTTTACTGGCCGCGGCATCGGCGAGATCGTCGTTCACCCGACCGACCCGAACGTGATATTCGTCGCGTCGACCTCCGGCGGCGGCGGCATCTCGGGATCGGCAAATAATGTTTTGCCGGCACGCGGTATTTATCGCTCGAACAACGCTGCAGGTGCGGCACCGACATTTACCAAAATGACGGGCCTCGCGGCAAATCTCAACGCCAGTGTTCGCGACATTGCGATCGACCCGAGCAACGCCAATATCCTTGTTGCCAACTTGATCGCGTCCGGCGGAGCGGGCGGCATTTACCGTTCGGCAAATGCACTTGCTGCAGACCCGACAACAGCGACATTTACACAGGTCGAGATCTTTAACAGCACATCGACGAGTGAACTGACGGCGGAATTTACCGCGATCCACCCCGCGGCAAACGCCGATGCGACGTTTTACGCTGCAACCGGCAATCTCGGCGGCCGTGTGCTGCGCTCGACCAACGGCGGCCTGACCTGGGTCCAGCAGATCGACAACAATTTCTGCACGCCGCAGTGTTTCTACGACATCGCGGTGGCGGTCGACCCGGTTAATCCTGACCGATTGTATCTGGCGGGTTCGCCGAACATGGTCATTGGATTCTCATCGACGGCGGGAACGGCGTTTACCAATTCGGGTGCCGGCGTTCACGTCGATTCGCACGCGATCGCGGTTTCACAGTCCGATCCTAATACGCTCTATCTTGGTACCGACGGCGGTATTTACAAGTCGATAAATGGGGCGTCGTCGTTCACCTCGCTCAACAATACACAGTTCTTTGCGACTCAGTTCATGGGCCTCTCGGTTCATCCGACCGACCCCAATTTCACGATCGGCGGCACCCAGGACAACGGTACCAACTACTACAGCCCGGGAGCCACGTGGGCACGCGTCGACGGCGGTGACGGCGGTTACACGGTGATCGACCAAAACGCAACGGACACCACCAACGTCCGTATGTACCACACGTATTACAACTCGATCTCGGGAACGCTCGTCGGTTACGCGACGCGTGCGACGACGTCAGCCGGCTGGGGCTTTCGCGGATGTAACGGCACGCCGGCAAACGGCATCAATTGCACGGACACAGCGGTCCTGTTCTACGCACCTCTCGAGGCCGGCCCGGGCAATCCGAACTCGATCTACTACGGTTCGGACCGCATATATCGTTCGGATGATGCGGGATTGAACCACACCGTGGTCAGTCAGGCACCGATCGAGACCGGTGTGCCGGTCAGTGCGATCGGGATCTCGCCGCAGAACGACGGCGTTCGTATCGTCGGTCTGGCAAACGGCAGCATCTACGGCACATCGACCGGTTCGACAACGCTGACCAATCTGGACACCGGCGGTGCTGTGCCGAACGGCTTTATCGCACGTGCGGTGATCGACCCGAATACGGTGACGACCGCGTATGTCACGCTTTCGAGCTTTGGCGTAACGAACGTTTACAAGACGACCAATTTCAACAGTGCGACGCCGACGTGGACTGCGGCCGCCGGTTCGGGTGGAACGGCATTGCCGCTCGTACCAGTAAGCGGTTTCATCGTCGATCCGCTCGATTCGAACACGCTCTACGCCGGCACGGACATCGGCGTTTACAAATCGTCGAATGGCGGTACGAGCTGGGCACCATTCGGAACCGGCTTGCCGCGAGTCGCCGTTTTCGACGTCGCGATCGCACCTGGTTCACCGCGAAAACTCCGCGTTGCGACACACGGCAAAGGTATGTACGAGATCAGTCTGGCGACGGCACCGACGGTGCGTTCGCCTTTTGATTTCGACGGCGACAATAAGACCGATATCTCGATCTTTCGTCCGGCGCCGGGCGAATGGTGGTACTCAAAGAGCAGCAACGGCGGAAACGGTGCGGTCACATTCGGCACCGTAACCGACACATTGACGCCGGGCGATTTCACCGGTGACGGCAAGACGGACGTTGCATTCTACCGGCCGTCCAGTGGCAATTGGTTCGTGCTGAGGAGCGAGGATTTCTCGTTCTACGCGTTCCCATTTGGTACGACGGGCGACGTGCCCGTTCCGGCCGATTACGATGCTGATGGCAAGGCCGACGCTGCTATTTTCAGGCCTTCGACCAATACGTGGTTCATCAATAATTCGGGCGGCGGTACGACGATCACGGGTTTTGGCACGGCGGGCGACCTGCCGGTTCCGGCCGATTATGATGGCGACGGCAAAGCGGATGTCGCGATCTTTCGTCCGTCGCTTGGCCAATGGTGGCTGCAGCGAAGCACGGCCGGACTCGTCGCCGTCCAGTTTGGCCAGGCGGGTGACAAGACCGTACCCGGCGATTTCACCGGCGACGGCAAGGCCGACGTAGCTTACTTCCGTCCGGCGACCGGCACATGGACCGTTTTGCGTAGTGAGGACTTCTCGTTCTACGCGTTCCCGTTCGGCACCACCGGCGACGTTCCAAGTCCCGGCGATTACGACGGTGACGGCAGAATGGACGCCGCGGTCTTCAGGCCGACAACGTCGACGTGGTTCGCAAACCGTTCGACAGCCGGAACACTGATCCAGGCATTCGGCCAACCCGGCGATATCTCGGTGCCAAACTCGTTCGTCAGGTAACTTCGCACGGTCCGCATGGCTCGCTGCCAAGCGGACGGTCATTTCAAAGAAGAGCCTCGTCCAACCGGACGGGGCTTTTTTTGTGCCTTGCCGATCCAACTCATTTCTGCCGACGTAGCGTCCACCCCTGAGCCCTCTGCGTTAGAGATCGGTTCCACGCCGAGACCTGAAAGGTTTTCGCAGAGGCCGCGGATGCCTTCGCATGTCAGAACCGCCTGCGTTAGCGGGCGGCTTGGGCGTTGGAGTCTGGTACAGCGTTCATCACAAATAGCCGGGTTAGATATACACGTTTGAATTTCAAACCGCACTGATCTCATCCCCGTCTCGGATGCCGCCCCCTGACGGAGGCGGTTCTGACAAGCCATCCCGTCGAAGTCGTCTTATTGAAGATTCATAATATTTCCTACTTAGTCGGAAATAGTGGGAATCTTTCCTACCGCCCCATTACGCTAACTGTTGTTATTACCGTGGTTAGAGGACTCAGGCCTCTGTCCCGTTTGTCCCAACAAGTTCCCACATCATGCGAGTGGAGGAAGTCTAGAAAGTCGAGAAAGTCATGGAAGTCCCTAGGTCCACGAATCCACTTTGGCGCCTTACTCTTTACTTTGCGACCTTTGCGTTTACCTTTGCGAGCTTTGCGGTAAAAATCGGCCGCGAGCAGTGTAGCGTCCTGTTCGGTTTAGTTTTCAAAGATCAAATCCTGTAACAACTATTGTATCATCGGTGTCAACTGTGGCGATGGGTTAGGTCTTGCGCATCAGGGGATGTCTTAGAACAAAAATGCTATCTGATCTCAGTCGAGATTTAGCCGCGGATTACGCGGATGATGCGGATCTTCAACAGATCTATTTAGGATTATCTGCGTCTATCCGTTTTTTCTGCGTTATCTGCGGTCAAAATATTCGTTTGTCCACGAACTTAGGATCTTTCCGACCACGTCGAACCGACGCCGGCGGCGTCGAATGTTTATAGGTTGCGATGCAGGATAAAGAGAACATACGACCCCGGCCGGGGTCGAACGTTATTGGGTGGTGATCGATGCTCTATAAACGTGCGATCCCTCCGGGATCGAGGACAACGCCAACTCCTTGACATCGGCCCATATCGGGCAGAAACTACAGATGTTATGCCCTACGCCTCCCAGCGATATTCAGCAGACACGGTCGTCTATGACCGCGCCATGACGCGTGATCGGGCATTTTCCAACTTTTTGAAAACAAGGAATGGTCAGGCCCGAACAGAGAATCGCAATATTGCCTGTCTGCCCCGTCCTTCCCAGCTATGAAAAGCAGAGAAATTCCAAATCGAGTTTTTACTCTAGTATATTTGACCGCAGTCGCCATTACCTCGTGCGGGCTTTACGCCTGTTCGATTAGGTCTGTGCCTATACAAATGGAGATGGCCCGGCCATTCATGCCTACACCGACACCAACGGCATCAGCGAACGCAAGCACGAGCACCGAAACTCGGCCTAGCCAACGTGAACAGGTAGAGTCGGTGGTCAGAGAGTACTGCCGACTAGCATTACAAGGGCGAAAGGACGAGCTCGAACGATTCATCGAGATCATTCCTCCAAAACAACCCACTCTATCTGAGAAAGAGAAAAGAAGCGGGGCGACGGTTCCGAATTTTAGTATCTTCGCGGATTTAGAAAGGGCGAACTTGCTTGAGGACACTCCTCGCTGGATTGCTCTTGGGTCTGAGTCCATCGTGTCGCTCAAAGTTGAATTCGGAAGTCAAAAGTCTGCGAGCGTCACCACGTTATTTCGGTCCCGAGAGTCATCTGAAATTAGAAGATACCTCGTTTTCAAACTTTCGGAGAATGGTTCCGGATGGAAAATCAATGGGGTGGTTTGGGAGTTTGAAAACGAAAATGGTGAAGTTAAGTACAGGAAATCGGGGTCGGTCCTGATGTTATAAAGACGGTTCCTCTAGGCATCGAGTTAGACTTGATATTGAGTGACTTCCTGTGGCACGGTCCTTGCTCCAGTGATGATTCCGAACGCCGCAGCGGCGTCGAATGTTTATAGGACGCGATGCAGGATAAAGAGAACATACGACCCCGGCCGGGGTCGAACGTTATCGGGGGGTGATCAATGTTCTATAAACGTGCGATCCCTCCGGGATCGAAGACAACGCCAACTCCTTGACATCGGCCCATATCGGGCAGAAACTACCGTTGTTATGCCCAACGCCTCCCAGCGATATTCAGCAGACGCGATCATCTCTAACCGCGCCGCGTTGGGAGACAGGGCATTTGTCGAATTTTCAAGAACACTGAATGGTCAGGCTCCGGGCAGAGAATCGCAACATCGCATTCCTGACCCCGTGCTTCCGATAACCAACGTTAGCCAAACCTGGATCTTATCAAATAGTCAGCCTTGTTCCCACATCAGGAGAACTTTACGTTAGACATAGGAGTAACATGACGAGAAAGTTATCATTTTTTTGTTTCTGTATGATTACTTGTTCACTTGTTTCATGCCCGGCATGGGGTCAGAAAGTGGACACTAATCTTAAGACTCTAAAAGTCTCTGTACAGATGGAGAGCCAGCCACTCGGCTCGATCTTTGCCTATCTAATGCAAGTTTATGATCTTCCGATCGGTTTTGAACAATCCACCCTGGATATGTCGCACGATGATTATGCCTTTGGTGTGAATCTACCGGCTATTGGTACGAAACGCATCAAGAGCGATGACGGCAAAACCGGGGTAACGGTTGGCGCCCAACGCAGGTTTAAGGCCCAGAATCATCTGATTACCGTTAAGGTGAAAGACGAGCCACTGGAACGCGTATTAGATTTGATTGTTGCTCAAATGGCAAACTATGAGTGGGCGATGAACGACGGTGTCGTAAACATCTTTCCTGCTCGAGGACGTGACGGTAGGTTTCAAAAGCTGCTAGATACAAGAGTACGCGAATTCCGATTGCCCAGTGGGCAACCCGTACGCGCAATCACGGAGGCGATCATCAGATTGCCGGAACTTCAACGTTTCCTCAGAGAGAACAATCTCTTCTTCACTGGCTTCCGCCCGGGATTAGATATTTTGGTCAAAGCTCAATATGATAGGCCGATAGAGACACCAATAGAGCTTTCCGATCTGACGTTTGGAGAGTTGTTAAATAGGACGACCAAAATCAAGCGAGGTGGTTGGATTTTGAGAAAAAAGAGATCTCCAAACCCCGCCGAGGAGCACATCGACATTGATGTTTGATATTGAATGAAGTGGCGCCAGGCCTACGATTTTGACGATTCGGCATGAGGGAAATGGGGTCGTCTATGAAGTTACCCCATGATGTCAAGCGCACTTCGATCGGCACTCGGTTGCAAGTGTGAGATTGGGTTGCTGACTGGAATCGCAATTTGAGGCACCTACCGCGAAATTGGCGAAAGGAACTAAATAGAGAGGTTGAGCGGGCGTTCACCTCTCTTTCGTATTTTTGGCGTTGTTTCGCGGTCTAGAAGCGAATCGTTCGGGGAGCTCTGTCGCCCGCTCTCGCGGGCTCCTTGGGGCTTGGGGGAGACTGACGGCGAGGCGTAGCCATCGCCGCTCTGCGATAAGGGCATAGCCCGTCCGGCAGATCACGGTTCGCCGTTCACGAACAACGATCAACGAACAACGATCCACGAACACAAAATCCGTTGACATCGATAGCGATATCTTTCAATATAGCCACATCATGCCCGACGCCTCCCAGCGATATTCAGCAGACACGGTCGACTCTAACCGCGCTCTGACGGGCGAACTGGCATTTCAAGATTGCAGTTCGGACACCGTCCTTTTGATGAAACTCAGTGGATGTACATGAACAACTATCTTCCTTCAAGTTCGGAAAACGGAGATTTATGAAAGCAAAATATATTGGATCAATTCTAGCTATTATCTTAATGAGTTTTTCTGCAGTGTATGCCCAGCATAGCCCGACATGCGCCGAGACAAATAAAAAAATCAAAGGCGTTATTTGGGCGAGTGCATTTAAGATCAGGGCAAACGAGTACTTTGGAAACGTGATAATTCGCCCAAAAGATGTCACGCCGGAATTCCTAATCTCACTTTCCCAGTCGCTCAAGAAGAAATATTGCTCAGCAGACTCGCTAGTCGTAAATATTTACGACAACAAAGATTCACTAAACCACGGTTGGGAGATTTACAACCGTGATGAAAATGTAGTTCGAGAAAGAGCTATTTATACCCTTGATAAGAAGTCCGATCAAGAATTCATCAAATATTCCACGAAACTCGGGTTACCTTTGAGTCAAACGATTGATCTGGCCTCTATGAAAGTGGAAAGGTGAAACCGGGAAGGAATTGAGGTCATCAATTAAGGAAAAGCTGTGCTTTTCCGATCGTCGCCCGTCTGACCTTGCGGCTGTGCCGCCGGGTTTGGGTTCGAGTCCATAAGAATGGCGGCGTAGCCGCGGGGATCTTGGGGATGCCGGACGGAAAAGCCGAGCTTTTCCGCAAATAGACGGGCAGAGCCCGGAAAATAAGGTTGCGTGATGAGTTGAGCGAAGGACCTGGTATTCTTGGGACTTGGGACCTGTTTAGTATGAGTGAAAAAGGCTTCGTCGGTCGGACGAGGCCTTTCTTTGGTGTTTTTGATGTTGCTGAGATCAGATCTACCATGACCTATTTCATATATTTATCGAGGAAATCGGCGACTAGTGGGTAGAGGTCGAGGCGGTTTTTTAGTTTTGAGATGCCGTGGCCTTCGTCGTCGTAGAGTTTGTATTGGACGGGGGCACCGCGTTTTTTCAGGGCATCGACCATCTGTTCGCCCTCGGAAAACGGCACTCGCGGGTCGTTGCGGCCGGAGATCACGAAGAGCGGCGTTTTGATGAGGTCGATCTTGCGGATCGGCGAGATGCGGCGGAGGAACTCGATGTCTTTGTCGAGCCTGCCGTATTCGACCTCACGCTGACGGCGGCGATAGCCGGACGTGTTGGTCAGGAACGTCTCCCAGTTGGTGATCGCGACCGAGGCCACCGCTGCTGCCCACAGGTCGGGATATAGCGTGATCGCGGCCATCGTCATATAGCCGCCGTAGCTGCCGCCCATGACGGCGACCTTTTTCGGATCAGCACCGCCCTTTGTCTTGAGCCACTCGACCGAATAGGCGAGGTCCTTGACCGAATCTTCGCGTTTTTCGACGTCGTCGAGGTGCGTGTAGGTCTTGCCGTAGCCCGTCGAACCGCGAACGTTGAGGTCGAGCACGGCATAACCGCGCGACAGATAATACTGGAATAGCGGATTGAACCCCGGCCGCGACTGGCCCTCGGGCCCGCCGTGGACCGAGACGATGACGGGCAGATTTGCCTTCGGCCTGACGCCGATGGTGAATTTTCCGGCTTTGCCATTGATCGAGCCGACGGTCTTTTCCGGGCGATAATACCACGCTGGTATCTCAAGGCCATCGAAGGATTTGTACTTGATCAGCTCCGGGGCGATGAACGATTTCGGGTCGATGCCGGCCTGATCGCTTTTGGTGATCTGTTTGAGCGATTTGGTCTCGAGATCGTAAACCCAGATCTCGCCGCTGCTGGTCGCGGAACTGAACGCGAACGCGAGCTTGGTCTCGGCCGTATCGAGGTTGAGGCCGCTGACGATTCCCGGTGCGGGCAGCTTGATCGATTCGACCGCTTTGCTGACCGTGGTGATGAGCGGTTTGCCGTCGGTCTCGACCTTTCGCAGAAAGACTTCGGAAAAGCCTTCGCGGTTGGTGGAATAGGCGATGTGGCCGCCGGACGTTTCCATCTCGACGTCGCCGATGTCCCATTTGGCGTCGTCGATGATGCTCGTCGTCAGATTTGCGAGCGACCAGTCGTCGCCGGCGGCGTTCTTTTGCCGCATTTGGGCGAGGCCGATAAATTCGCGTTTGTCGTTGTGTGTGTAGATGATGCCGTCCGCCGTGAACCGTGCATTGCCGAACTGTGCCGCCTCGGTGTGCGGCGTGAGCAGCGTCGCGGTCTTGGTCTTGGCGTCGACAAGATAGAGATTGTTGTCGAGGCTCAACTCTCCGCCCGAACGCGAAATGATGAACTGCCGGCCGTTGTCGCTGAGTGCGACGATGCTGTTGTCGCCGTCCTGCTGATAAAGCAGAACCTCGCGGCCGGAGGCGATGTCCATCGCGTAAATGTCGAAATAATTGCGGTTACGTTTGTTCGACGAGTAGGCAATGACTGCGGCGTCTCGCGAAATGAGTTCGAAATTATGGCGAACCGCCGGGTCGTTTGTCAGTGGCTTTACACGCTGGCCGAATTTGTCCATCCAGTAAAACTGCGTATTCTCATCGCCGCCCTTGGCCTTGCCAAAGATCATGCCGCTGCCGTCGCTGAGCCAGCGGACAAAGCTGACGTTGTCTTCGTAGTTGGTCAACTGCACCGGCTTTGGCGATGAAATGAGCGTCGCCCAGACCTGCGTCGTTCCGGTTACATTGCTCAAGTAAGCGACCTCGCGGCCGTCCGGCGACATCGACGGCGAACTCGCGGATTTGATGTTCAGGTACTGCTGAATTGTGTAATTCTGGCCAAAAGCCGGCAGTACAAGTAAGAAAAGAAATGCGGCGATGCGTAATGCTCTCATGAATAACCTCGCTATGAATTGATGTGAGGATTATACACCAACATCGAGCCGGGAGGAGAAAGTTTCCCGCAAAGACGCAAAGGGAAGTGGTTTTATTTGTATTTCAGCAGGAACGCCCGGATGTCGTCGCGCATTTGCGGGTTGACGGTGTGTTTGACGCCGGGATACAGCCGAAATTCGGCATTGAGTTTGGCGTCGGCGTACAACTGCTTTGATATCTCCCAACGGTCGATCGGCTTCTTGCCGAAGAGTGGATTGATCAGATCGCGGTCGATGTCGTCATACGAGTCGCCGAACGGCACCGAATCGTTGTCGTCCTCGCTGCCCAGGAAAACGAGCATCGGCACTTTTCGCAGGGCACCGAGATCCAGCTTTTTGCCGGCGACCGCTTTAAGATCACCGGTGCCGATCGGGTAGCGAAGAACCTTGTCCTTGTAGCTCGCCGCCGGAGCCATCGGCCAACCGCCGGGCGAACCGATAGCGGCGGCCTTGACGCGTTTTGGGTGAAGAAAGGTAAATCGGTTGGCGAACATCCCTTGTGCCGAAAACCCGTTGATCAGTACGCGTTTATCGACGCGAATGCCGTCCTTTTTCATCAGCGAAATGGCATGGTCGATCATCGCCAGCATCTGCAGGTCGAGACGCCGATACTCCTTTTTGTCCGTCACCATCGAGTCGCGATCGAGAGCCTGAGTGTATATCTGCCAGTCGGACTTTGGACGCGGAAATACCGGCATCAGCACCACGACCTTGAGCATCGAAGCGACCGCGCCGCTCATGGCCATACGCTTTTTAACGTCGGCCTCATGCACGGCGAAATCGTCGTCGACCTTGCCGGTGTTGTTCGGCAAAACGAGGATCGTCTGCTTCACTTTGCGGTTAGCGTCGCTGCGAAACTCAGGCGGTACGTACAGATAATACGGATAGGCAAAGCCCGCCGCCGTATTTGCGTCAATGCGAACATAGTCCTTTTCAGTCAACGCCGGCACAGCCGGGGACTGAGCCTGAGCAAACGCCGCGGTCGAGATGATAAGCACAAAAATAAGACCGAGCAATGAACTTTTCATAACGGTCTTATTTACGGCTTAGGGGTAAGATTGTTCCGACTTTTTGCCTGTTGCGTTTAGCTTGTATGGTCCATCACGATCCGCCAGCCTTCTTTGAGTTTGCGGAACGTGAGCGTGAATTTGCCGCCGGGTGCGTCATTTTCGCGTTTTAGGGCCCAACTGCCGAGTACTACTGCCGCGTCCTTGCCGAGCATTGTGATCTCGAGATCGGAGAAGGTCAGGATGCCCATTTTGGCTCGTGAATCATAGCTCTTTTTGTAATTATCGAGCGTTTGCTGCCAACCGCGCGTCACCTTGGTGCCGGAAACAAACGTGAGTTTTTCGGAATTCCAATAGCCGATCGCCATAAATGCGTCGAGATCGCCGCGATTCCACGCGGCAGCCTGGTCGTCCATGACCTTGCGGATGGCGGCCGACGTTTTGTCGGATTGAGCCGAGACCGTTGTGAAAGCAACTGTCAGAATGATGAACGAGAATAGTATTTTCATAGTGGTTTACAGTTCGACGATAGTTTAACCGCAGATGACGCCGATGAAGCAGATAAGAAATAGATATTATTTTGTTCTTTCCTGATCCGCGTCATCGGCGTTGATCTGCGGCCAAAATTCTATTCAGACAGTCACGAGTTTCGGGCTGCCGGGTCGGAAATAGAGATTGTTCCACACGAACGAAAACGCCGAGACCGCGATCACGGCGAAGAGCATGCCCGACGGCTGATAAAGCTGGTTAAAGGCTATCACGACAACGGCGGTCGTGACGATGCGAACGTTTTCAGAGAGCCAGAGCCAACTGCGGGCTTCGAGAATACCGCTCCAGTTAATCACGTGCCACCAGAGCAATGCGGCCCCGAGCCAACGTTGTGCGGTCGTCCACGCGAGCAGATTCGAGATGACGCCGAGCATTAGAAACACGCCGACCGCGAGCTGCAAAATTATATAGAGCCGTGCATTCTCAAACATCGGCGGGCGAAATTTGATCTGATTCTCGGGCGTGATCTCGACCATGGGTTTTTCCGGCAGACCGCGTGGACGCCAGCCGGCGGGCATGAACCAGACTCGTATTTTGTCCCACCAAAACGGTGCGGCGACCGCGTCGCGCCACAGGACGATAAAGTAATGAAAGTTGATCCGCACCGGATTCCACGACTGCGGGTGGTTGTAGATGCCATAGACGACCTTTTCCTTTTCCTCGGCAAACGAGCCGAAGATCTTGTCCCAGATGATCAGAAACTCGCCGAAATTCTTATCAAGATACGGAAAATTGACGCCATGATGCACGCGGTGATGCGACGGCGTGGTGAAATATTTTTCAAACCAGCCAAGCTTGCCGATGAACTCCGTGTGGTGAAGGAACGCGATAAATAGATGGATGCCGCTCATCATATAGATGTGCAGGGGCTGAAAACCGATCAGGGCGAGCGGCCAGAAAAAGAGAAATGACGAAAATCTCTGGGTCACGCTGGCACGCAGGGCGACCATGAAATTCATCTCCTCGGCCGAATGGTGCGGCGAATGTGCGGCCCACATTATGTTGATCGCGTGGCCCCAGCGGTGCACCCAATAGAAAATGAAATCGACACCGAGTAGAAGTAGAATGAACGTCCACCAGTTGAGCTCGATGGTAAAAAGCCGATAGTTTTCCCAGAGAATACCGTAAACGATGTAAACTCCGGCGGCGACCAGGACATTGACCGTTTGGTTGGCCAGAGCCGTGCCGAAATTGGCCACGGCCTCGGGGAAAGAGATGTAATTGCGTTTGAAAATGAAACACAACGCCACCTCGAGCAGCACAAAAAAGAGTGCGATCGGCGTCAGGTATGTGTAAACGTTGGTTTCCTGCATCGGGTGACGGCGATAAATATAACGCCTTACTTTATCTAAAACTAAATGGCCGATGCGTGATATTCGCACCGGCCGGAACTATCGATGCAAAGGTGCTCAGTTTTTCGGAGCTTTTGCAGCGTCGTACGCCGCCTGGGCGGCAACCTGTTCTTTTTGCTTGTCGGTAAGAGCGATGCCCATCTTTTCAAGCGTCGACGCGTTCAGCGTCTTTGAAACTTTCAGCCCGTTGGCCTCTTGATATTTGCCGAGCCCCTCGCGCGTCATGTCATCAAGTTTGCCATCCTCGCCGCCGGTCAGCATCTTGCCGTCGCGGAGTACTTTCTGGGCGGCCTTGATCTGATCGACGCCGGCACGAAACGGAGCCGGGCGTTTAGGGCCGTCGGTTGATTTTGCTTCGGATTTGGCAGAGGTTGAGGCGGTCGATTTCTCTTTTGATTTTGCCGGCTTAGCTTCATCCGAACTCGATGCAAGATGTGCAGGGTTAACCGGAATCGTCTTTTGCTTATCAGTCAGCTCAATGCCCATTTTTTCGAGCGTTGCCCGGTTGAGCGAACCGGTCTTTGTCAGGCCGTTACCTTCCTGATAGGCCTTGACGGCGGTTTTCCACTCGGGGCTCGAACTGCCGGTCGCGTCCCCGCTGAACATATTCTTCGATTTCAGCATGGTCTGGGCCTGTTTGACCTGATCCTTGGTTGATCGGAAAACCGGAGCTTTTTTAGGCTTTTCGGTGGATGCTGCCGGAGCGGTCGAGCCGGTGGATGTGCCTTGAGCAAAGCCGATCGACGCAAACACGAACATTGCCGCGGCAAGAATTAGCGATCTTCTAAACATATTTATTCTCCTATTTAGATCTGTGGGGACATCGCACGAAAGAAAATTACTTCAAGGCAAAATTCCCGTTTCGAGTCACACTTTGATTGTGATATTACGCAAAGCAGTATCGTGCTATTTTCGTTTTGTGTCAAGAGTTTATTGCGATGGTTACATAGAAAGCGGCGCAAAAAAGACCGGCGTTATGCCGGCCTTTTAGATTGTTCTGCTCGTGCTCGGGCACGATCCGCAATTAGCTTACAAAATCAATGTTCACCTTGTGCGGGATGATGCCTTTGGCGTGGCCCTCTTTGAGCAGCAGTTTCACGGCTTCGCGGCCGCGGTCGCCATAGTCGAGCGTGAGGTCGTTGACCCACATTGCGACAAAGCGATCAGCAAGCTCGGGCTGCATGTCGCGTGCGAACTGCATCGCGTAAGCCAGGGCGTCTTCGCGATTGTCCATCGAGTAGACGATGCTTTCATGCAGATACTTTGATACCTTTTTCATCAGATCCTCACCGAGGTCGCGGCGAATGACGTTGCCGCCCATCGGCAGCGGAAGTCCGGTCTTTTCATGCCACCATTCGCCAAGATCGAGCACCTTATAAAGGCCCATCTGGTGAAAGAACAGCTGACCTTCGTGGATCAAAAGGCCGGCGTCAACATCGCCTTTTTGGACTGCCTCGATGATCTCGTCAAACGGAACGACGACATATGTAAAATCAGGATTGTAGATACGCAGTGCGAGAAAAGCGCTGGTCAGCTCGCCCGGAACGGCGATCTTCATCTTGCCGATATCGTCGACGCTACGCGGTTCTTTGGCGACGAGGATCGGGCCGTATTTGTCGCCGATGCTCGCACCGTGCGGCAACAGGGCGTACTTGTCAGCCACATACGCATACGCGTGAAATGATATGGCCGTTACGTCAAACACGCCATTTTTGGCGTCTTCGTTAAGCGTTTGGATATCCCTCAGGGTGTGCTCAAACTTCAGGCCTTCGGTCTCGAGCTTATTGGTAGCGAGACCATAAAACATGAACGCGTCGTCCGAATCGGGCGAATGGGCAACCGTGATCGTACGGATCTCGGGAGTTGTTTCAGAATTTACTGGCATACTTCAAAAAAAGCAGGTATAGACATTAGTGTCATAGAAAACTTTTATTCTACCGCTTTCGGCGTATTTGGCAAACAGGACTCGTAACTCTTCGGACATTTCCGAAAAGATCGCGTCGTCTTCGTTCGGCATGTACGAAGAGGATAGCATTCGACCTCTCAAACCGTCGAAATCGAAGACTTGCAGATTCCGAAAAGTGGCGGACTGAAATGACGTTTGAAAAAACGCATCCAGAGTCGCGGTGTCAATATTCTCGTGCCGCACTCGGGAATAGTCGTTCGCGTACTTGAGCAAAAACGCCTCGTACTCTCGCAAGAACGGCGTTGTGTCGAGTTGGCGTTCGTTCCAGATGAGCACGACATGGCCGCCCGGCTTAAGAATGCGTCGAAACTCAGCCCGCGTCTTTTCCGGATCGAACCAGTGAAATGCCTGTGCCGCGACGACAATGTCAACGGAATTGTCCGGCAGCGTCGTTGCCTCGGACGTGCCGTCGATGATCGAGAAATCGGGGAAGTCAGCGAGAAATTCGACGGCGGCCGCACGCATCGCGGCGTTCGGTTCGACCCCGATCACGCGGTTACAGTTTTCGAGAAATAGCTGCGACGAAAGCCCGGTTCCGCATCCCACGTCGGCAACGACGCTCTCGTGGGTAAACCCACACGTTTGCTCAAGATATCCGATGATCTCGCGCGGATATCCCGGACGGTATTTGACGTAATTAGCAACGCGGTTTGAAAAACGCTCGACTGTATCGGTCATATTAGGGTCAATTCAAACAGGATGTTCAGGATCGACAAGATAAGATCGATACGGTTCATCCTTTCCTTTTTGTATTAATTGTCGTCAACCTCTTCTCCGGTCCATTGCGACTTTTTTGAATGAGGTATGTCGAACTGATCCAGAATGCGAAAACAAAGATGCTCGACGAGGTCGTCGATGGTTTGCGGGCGGTGATAAAAGCCGGGGCTTGCGGGCATAATACGTGCACCCGCCCGCGACAGCCGGAGCATGTTTTCGATATGGATCTCATTGAGCGGAGTTTCACGCGGAACGATGACGAGTTTGCGGCCCTCTTTCAGGCAGACATCCGCGGCACGATGTATGAGGTTGGTTCCGGCACCTGAGGCGATCGCACCGAGAGTTCCCATCGAGCACGGGACGATTATCATTCCGGCCTGTTTGTTCGAACCCGAAGACGGTTTTGCGGCTAGATTGTCGAGCCGCCAGTATCGGATCAGTGTCGAACCGGCGTCGAGGTCGAGCCATTCGTTGATCTTCGCGGCGTTTGGGTCGCGTAGGTTTACGCCCAACTCCACCTGAGCGACGGTTGCGGCCGTTCCGGACATGATCAGATTGATCGTTTTGACCACACCGCTTTCAGCCAGCAGTTGAAGCGTTCGTTTTGCGTATATTGTGCCCGATGCGCCGGTAATCGCCAGGGTGAGTTCCATAAATTTGATATTAGCCCTCTCAATACGATTTTGAAAGAGGCTCGGATATTAGTGTCCGATAAAGTTTGTTCGAACGAGCGGATAATGTAGATTCTAAATAGATCATGAAAAGTGAAGATATCAAATCAATTTTAGACGCACTCGCGACCGGCAGCCTGACACCCGACGCGGCGACCGAGCAGATCAAGGGACTTTCGTACGAAGATGTCGGCTATGCAAAGATCGACCACGGGCGGGCCGAGCGGCAAGGTTTCCCCGAGGTGATCTTCGGCCAGGGAAAGACGAAAGAGCAGATCGTGGGGATATTTGAGCGTCTTGTCGAGCGTTCGCCGAACGTTCTGGTGACGAGGACGAACGCTGAGGTCTTCGGCGATATCCGCAATATAATCACTGACGCCGAGTGGCATGAATCCGCAGGCATAATTCGCGTTATGCGGGACCGGACGGAACGCGGAAGCGGCGAGATCGCCATCGTCACGGCCGGAACTAGCGACATTCCGGTTGCGGAAGAAGCCGCTCTGACGGCTGAGGCGATGGGTAACCGCGTGATCCGCATCTGGGACGCCGGCGTGGCCGGTATTCACCGGATCATCTCACAACGAGAGATATTGCAGAATGCCCGAGTCGTAATAGTTGCGGCGGGAATGGAAGGTGCTTTGCCCTCGGTCGTCGGCGGGCTCGTCAGCGTTCCGGTCATTGGCGTCCCGACCAGTATCGGCTACGGAGCCTCGTTCGGCGGCATTGCGGCACTGCTCGGAATGCTCAACTCATGCTCGTCAAACGTGACGGTCGTCAATATCGACAACGGTTTTGGGGCCGGATTTACGGCTTCGCTGATAAACAGAAAAGCGTAAAAACGACCCCCGGATTTCCAGCAATTTAACTTCCTATTTGATCTCGAGTTCGAACGGCATCATCAGCACGGCTTCGCCTTTTTGCATACGGTCAAAGAGCGATGCGTAGCGGAACGTACGCCGAACCTCTGCGGGCAGAGCCTCGAGGATCGCGGCTTGTGCCTGATCATCTCGCGACTGAACCGACGTTTCACCCGCAAAGAATGTCTCCAGGAATGGCCGCGGCTCGGGGAATATCACACGCCGCACGTCCTTGTCCGCGGGCAGTTTGGCAAGTTCTCTGGCGATCTCGATAGCTCTTTCGAGGCCGCCGAATTCGTCGATCAATCCGTTCGCTTTAGCTTGTGTTCCTGTCCAAACGCGGCCCTGGCCGAGGGCATTTGCTTCCTCGTTAGTTTTGTTGCGGCCCGTGGCGACTTTCGGAATGAAGCTGTCGTAATAGACGCTGCCGATCTGACTTTCCATTCGGGAGCGTTCCTCGGGAGTCCATTTTTCGGTTGCCCGAAAGATACCTGCGTTCTTGCCACGCATTGTGTATTCGTTTGAAACGCCGATCCAGTCGTAAAAGCCTTTGATATTTGGTTTAAAAACAAATATGCCGATCGAACCCGTCACAGTCGATGGCTGAGCGACGATCTTGTTTGCGTTGCAGGCGATGTAATAGCCGCCCGACGCCGCCACGTCGCCCATCGAGACGACAACCGGCTTCTTTGCCTTTGCATTTTCGAGAGCAAACCACATCAGGTCCGATGCAAGTGCCGATCCGCCGCCGGAATCTACGCGGAGGACGATCGCCTTTATCGAAGCGTCTTTGGCTGCATCATTCACAGCCGCGACAATCGTGTCCGAGCCCACCGTTTCGCCATTGAGTGGGCCACTTGACGAACGTCCGCCTGTAATCGCTCCTGACGCGTAGATAACAGCGACCTTTTCGCCGCGGTTCAGACCGAGTGAGTCTGACGGGATCTCACGATACCTGCTACCACTAACAGTGCGAAGCTTGTCGTTTTCTTTGTAGCCGAGCTTTGCCTTGAGTTCGTTATCCACTTGCTCGCGATAGAATGCGTCGTCGATCAGGCCAAGTTCTTTTGCCTGTTTCGCATTGTACGGGGCACCGTCGACAAGGGCTTTGACGTCATTTACGTCTTTCTTTCTCGATTCGGCGATGCCGGTTGTGAAGCGGCCGAAGTACTCGTCGAGTATGGCGTTGACCACCTCACGCTGCCCGTCGCCCATTGCTGTTTTTGTGTACTGATCAGGTGCACTCTTGTATTTGGGGCCGATCTGGATAACGTCCATTTCGACGCCGAGTTTGTCGAGCGAACCTTTGTAGAACATTGCTTCGGCGGCGAGGCCGTTGATATAGATATCACCCGACGGCGGAAGATAGATCTTGTCCGCGGCGGTCGCGATGTAATATTCCTTGTTCGTCCCGATCTCCATGTAAGCATAGACCGGTTTGCCCGACGACTTGAGATCTTTGATGGCATCGCGAAGTTCATCGGCCTTGCCCCAGCCGATGCCGGGAAAATTGATATCGAGCAAAACGGCCCCGATGCGACTGTCGACTTTAGCCTTGCGGAGTTGCGTCAGAAGGCTGGTGAAAGACTGGGGTTGCGAAATGCCGAAGGCTCTGGCGAGCGGTTCTTCGGCTACATAATCGGGCAGTTCGCCCGAAATACTGAGCACGAGGACGCTGTTTTCAGGAACACTCGGGCGGCCCAGCGATTCGGCGAATACTGCGATAAGAATGATAGCGATCAGAAATACGGCGAGCAGTGAGCCGCCGCCGATGATCAGAACCTTTGCTGTTTTTGACATTGCCATTATTTTTAATCGTGATCGATCGCTTTCAGCGGCGCCTGCGGCGATCGTTCAAGTTGCTTTCTATTACGTGCGAAACTGCGAAAAAGTTTAGACTTCGCCGGACATTACGGGCACTTCGGTGACGATCAAATTAACGATCCCGAAAACCTTTTTTCTCACTTCGATCACCCGCAAACCGGCGCGCTCTGCCGCGACGGCAGTTCGCCGGTTGAAATGATCGTCAAACATTGCGACGGTCATTTTGCTCAGAGCGTCGAACACATATCCAAGTATACCTGACGGACGCACATGCTCTAACAGGATAACGCGGCCACCCGGCCGGACGACGCGGATCAACTCAGCAAACGCGAGAGCCGGTTCGGAGATCGAGCAGAAAACTAAAGTCGCAAATGCTGCATCGAAATGATTTGCAGGAAACGGCAGCAGTTGGGCATCTGCCTGTACGAGCGTTATGCCGGCCGCCTTTGGAAGGGATTTGCCGAGCATCCCGATCGATAGCTCACTGGCAACGGAGTGGCGGCATTTGGGGTAATGTTGAAAGTTCGCACCCGTTCCGGCCCCGACCTCGAGGATCGTCGCGTTTTCCGGGAGAAAGGCGATCGTTTCCTTTCTCGCTGATGCCAGAAAGAGCCGCTCGAGCGGACGAAGCGCCGTGTCGTAATATTTGGCCGTAAGGTCGTAAGCGGACTCCATTAACTGTGAATCTACAACATTGACCGTCCGCAACAAAGGCGTCCGAAATGGACGCATACGGCGGGCTTAGGCTATATTGGGAGTTTATGGGCAAGAAAGGTTCGGTACTGGTCTGCGATGACGAAGAGATCATGAGGGACGTCCTCGGGACGATCCTGGCTGGTGCGGGTTATCGCGTCGAACTCGCCAAAACCGGCGAAGAGGCAATTGAGGCGTATTCTCAGCGTCCGTACGACCTTGTGCTGATGGACGTTTCGATGCCGGGAATGGGCGGGCTGACCGCTCTTGAGCAGCTTGTGGACATGGACAGCGAGGCCGCTGTTTTAATGGTCACGGCCTATGCGACATTCGACACCGCGATCTCCGCCTGGGAAAAGGGTGCTGCGGGCGTGATCCGCAAACCGTTTCAAAACGAGCAGATACTCGCGTTGGTCGCAAAGGGAATCCGCGGCCGCCGCAATGAAGAAGAGCGCAAGACGCTACGCGCGGCTATGTCGCGTTCGGTAAAACGCGAAGGATTTATTGGCCGGTCGGAAGTGATGGAAAGCGTGTTTCAGATGGTCGACCGCGTCGCACCGGCGCGTTCGACGGTGCTCATCACGGGAGAAAGCGGAACCGGTAAAGAGCTGCTGGCAAAGGCGATACACGAAGCAAGCCCGCGTGCGAACGAACCATTTGTCGTAGTGAATTGCTCGAATATCCCATCCGAATTGCTCGAATCCGAGCTATTCGGCCACACCAAAGGAGCATTTACCGGCGCCGTTGCCGCAAAGAAGGGGCTATTTGAGGTCGCTGACGGCGGTTCGATCTTTTTGGATGAGATCGGCGACCTTAGGCCGGAACTTCAGGTAAAACTCTTGCGCGTAATTCAAGAAAGGGAATTCACACCGGTTGGTGATACGACGCCGTTAAAGGTAGACGTCCGGATCGTGGCGGCTACCAACGTCGATCTCAAAGAAGCGGTCAAGAACGGCACTTTCCGCGAAGATCTCTACTACCGTCTGTCGGTCGTTCCGATCGAATTGCCCGCGTTGCGCGACCGCCGTGAGGACGTTTTGCCCCTCGCCCAGTTTTTTATCCGAAAATACTCCGAAGAAAACGGCCGGCAGATCTCCGAAAATCTCTCGCCCGAGGTGTTGTCATTGCTCGAAAAATACTACTATCCCGGCAACGTCCGCGAGCTTGAAAATATCATTGAACGTGCCGTGGTCATTGCTCCGACTGATGAGGTAACCGTCGATTGCCTGCGTCCTGAGGTGAGCCAGCCGGAGCTTGCTCTTGAGATGATCAAGCGAACCGAAGGGACGTCGAACGATATCGATATTTCGCGTGGCGTGAATTTCTACGACGAGATCAAAAAATTTGAGATCGACCTCATCCGACGTGCTCTCGATCAAACCGGTGGACACCAATCGCGGGCCGCGAGGTTGCTGGGATTGAATGCCACTACGCTAAACTCCAAGATAAAGACCCACAACATACCAACGCGACTGTAGCGGCCAGGCACAGCCGTGAGTCCGTTCACCTCCAAACTATTGAATTCAAACGCGTTCGACGCTTATCCGAGAAAATACGAAATTTTGTACTTTAATTCAGAACAGCGTATGGCATCGGCGGTGTTGAATGGCTAACACGTGTATTTGCAATTATTTATACCCTGTAACCTTGTGGCATAGTTTTTGTCTTAAAAACAGTAACTAATCGTCCTTTAATTTCACCCATAAGGCGTTGGTAGTTATTTATGCATTTTAGGAGGAGCACAATGAAGAGATTTTTTCTAGGATTTTTCCTGATCATTCTCGCAACGTCGTTTGCTATCGGACAGACAACGACCGGACGCCTTACGGGAACCGTATCAGGCCCGGATGGTGTTTTGCCGGGCGCCACGGTAACGGCGACGGACGCGACAACAGGTAAAACGCAAACAGCAGTTACAAACGGCGAAGGAGCTTTCAATTTTTCGCAGCTCGAGTTTGGAACTTACACCGTAAAAATTACGGCAACAGGCTTTAAGGCTTATGTTGCAAACACAGTCAAGATCGACGTTGGACGTGATTACACGCTCAGCCCGACACTTGAGATCGGCGCCCTTGAGGAAACCGTAACAGTCACGGCCGGTGCCGATGTAGTTACGGCGAATACCGCACAGGTCAGTAACACGGTCAGCCCGCAGCAGATCCTTTCGCTGCCGCTGATCACCCGCAGCCCGCTGTCGCTGACGACATTGCAGGCCGGCGTTGCCAGTAACTCGGCAAACAACACGACCATCAACGGTATGCGTACCACCTTCACGAATATTACCCGTGACGGTATCAACATTCAGGACACCTTTATTCGCTCGAACGCGACGGACTTTGCTCCGGGTCGTCCGTCGGTTGACGACACCGCTGAATTCACGATCACGACCACCAATGCCGAGGCCGATCAGGGCTACGGCGGTGCTCAGATCCGCCTTGTGACGCCCCGCGGCACCAAGGATTTTCACGGAGCACTCTTTGCTTACAACCGTAATTCGGAATTTGCCGCTAACAGCTTTTTCAACAATCGCAGCCGTCTTGCGAATGGTACGTCGAATTTAGCTGTTGCCGCAAAGCCGTCATTCCGTAACCGTAACCAGTTCGGTGGCAAGGTCAGCGGACCGATGCCGGTTCCGGGATTTGGCGAAGGCACACCGGTCATGTTCAAGGACCGAGGATATTTCTTCTTTTCGTATGAAGGTATCCGTGACCCGCTTAGTGCGGCAGCTACCCGTACGATCCTGGATCCGGATGCACGCAATGGTGCCTTCAGCTGGAACCGAACGAATTCGACAGACATCACGCCCTACTGCCCTTCGCAGACCATTGGCAGCGTCTGTACGATCCCGAACATCCTGACGTTTGCACGTGGTTTTGGCGGCAACTACCTGACGATCCCCGCAACGGTTGACCCGGTCATCCAGTCGCGTGTCATCAGCTTGCTTCCGACTACCAGCAACTTCACGGGCGGAGACGGACTTAATACCGCGGGCTATCGCTTCTTGCGTCGATCGGATCAGACTCGCGACAATTATTCATCACGTTTCGACGTCGATCTTTCAGAAAACGATTCGATCCTCGGTATCTACAACTACAACAAGGAGACCAATCTCCGTCCTGACGTCGATACGACCGCGTTTACGCCCATTCCGAACGTCACTCAAGGGTCGGTCAACAAGCAGTTGACGCTGGCATGGAGACGTGTCTGGTCGAGCAACTTTGTCAACGAGTTCCGCGGTGGTGTTTTCACCAGCGAGGTGCCGTTTGACAAGACCGACCCGACTGCTGCGTTCTTCCTGGCTCCGCCCCTGGTCACCAATCCTGAGAACACGTTTCTCAGCCAGGGCCGTAACACCAAGGCTTTCAATTTCCAGAGCAATGCTGACTGGGTTTGGAAGAGCCACACCTTCCGTTTTGGCGGACAGGCACAGATCTTCCGCGTAAATTCATACAACGATGCAGCTATTGTTCCGTCGGTAGCACTTAGTACGACCAACACGGGCGTTGCTCTGACGGCGACACAGTTTACTGGAGCAGGCGGTATCAGTACTGCTCAGCTTGGAACGTCGAATGCAATGCTCGCTCTGTTTGGCGGTGTTTTCAACTCCGTCACACAGTCGTTCAACATTGGCGACATCAACCGCGGTTTTGAACCGGGCGTTCGTCAGTTCACACCGTTCCGTAATGAAAACCACTCGTTGTACTTTGCAGACCGCTGGGCAGTAACCCGCGAGCTGACGCTTTCACTCGGCGTCCGTTACGAGGTATTCCCGGCTCTGCGTCTCAACAACGGCCTGGCTCTCGAGCCGATCATTACCGATCCGAACAACCTCACCGGCACCCTGCTTTCGCAGAATGGTACATCAGGTGTCATCGGCGGCAACGCCGGCCGAAGGAACGCATACTACAAGACTGACTGGGACAACGTCGCACCGAACCTCGGTGTTTCGTGGTCGCCGAGTTTTGAAAAGGGCGTTGGCAAATTCCTCTTCGGTGGTGCCGGTAAATCGGTCATACGCGGTGGATACAGTCAGATCTACGGTAATGACTCGATCATCACCTCGATCAACAACGCCGCTGCCGGAAATGCGGGACTCGCTCGTACGCAGGTACAATTGCTCAATCTGAACGGCCGTGTTTCGTCATCAATTCCGACAGTCGCACCGCCGGCGTTCACCGTTCCGCCGCGCAGCTGGCTGCTGAACAACGCACCGGGTATCGGTAACTACTTCGGGACCGTATTTGCTACGGACCCGAATCTGAAATCCCCGCGTGTCGATCAGTACAGCGTTGGTTTCCAGCGTGAATTCTTTGGCAACACCGCTTTTGAAATTCGATATGTTGGCAGCCGCAGCGGCAACCTCGTTCGCGGTATCGATATCAATCAGATGGATATCATCGGCAATGGTTTCCTTGCTGATTTTGAACGTGCACGTGCTAACTTCGCACTGACCGGTAACGCATTCTGTGCTACTGCCGGCTGTCAGGCTCTGACGATCTTCCAGTCGGGTGCAGGTGCACCGGGCCGTTTAGGCGTCGGAACCGGCGGATTGGCTCTCGCTACGTTTAACAACAACCTGGCAGGCGGAACACCGGCTGACCTGGCTCTGCTGTACATCAACAACACAACCAACCTGAACAACCACCCGTCGTCGGTCAATCCGGCGCTCGTGCCGTTCGTCAAGTTCCTGCCGAATCCGGCCGCCGGTGCTGTCGATGTGATGATCAACGATGCTAACTATCGTTATAACTCGCTTCAGATGGAAGTCCGCCGCCGTTTTTCGAACGGTCTCTATTTCCAGGCCAACTACACGTTCTCAAAGAACCTGACGAATGCCGTTGGTACGTCGCAGGCTCTGTTTGAACCGTATCTGGATAATAACCGTAAGGAACTGGACAACCAGCGTGCTGATTACGATCAGACCCATGTGTTCAACTTCAATGGTGTCTACCAACTGCCGTTCGGTAAGGGCAAAGCGTTCCTTAACAATGGCGGAGCTATTGACAAGATCTTTGGTGGTTGGGAACTGTCGGGCCTCGTGCAGTGGAATTCGGGTGCCCCGATCACGTTCGTCGATACACGCGGTACGTTCAATCGCAGTGGCCGTTCGGGTCGTCAGACGCCGTTCAGCACACTTTCGAACGATCAGATCCGTGCGTTGATGGGGACGTTTGAGTTGAACAACAATATCTATTGGATCAATCCGGCGATTATCGGATCGCAGGGTGCAGCTTCCAACGGATTTAACACCTCGTTTGCGGGACAAGCATTCTTCAATGTTAATCCGGGTCAGACCGGTAACATTGGCCGTGCGATCGTAAACGGACCGAAGTACTTCAACATCAATGCAGCGTTGCTGAAGAACATCAAGTTCACTGAGTCGATCCGTGTTCAGTTACGTATGGAAGCATTCAACATGCTGAACAACGTAAACTTTGTTCAGAACACGACTGTTGCGAATATCAACAGTACGTCGTTTGGACAGATCACGGGTGCTTTCGGGCCGCGTGAACTTCAATTCGCAGCTCGCTTTGAATTCTAGTTTTGAATTCTATTTAGGCTAACAAGCCAATTTTGCAGTCTGCCAGATCTCGGTCTGGCAGACTTTTTTCTTTGCCCTTAGTAGGTACGAGCAGTTTTTCGTTATACTCAAATGACTCCGTAAGCGATGACCTCTCAACCCGCAAATGACGCTCATCTGTCATTGTCCCCGATGGGGGCAGGCGACCTGATAGACCGCGCCGTCCGCTTTTACCGAAAAAATTTCTGGACGTTTATTCTGATCGCGACGCCGCCTGTTTTTGCCGGCACGTTATTTTCGGTCGTCTGGACCTTTCTCGGACGCGAGATATTTACAAACGCGGCATCGGCAGATTCGGACGAGCGTGCTTTCTATTATATCTTCATCTGGTTTGGCAGCGTGATCATCTGGCTTGTCGAAACTATCGCGACACTCGTGGTGATGGGCGGAGCGTCGCGCAACTTTGTCCGGCATCTGCTCTTTGGCGAACCGATATCGTTTAAGGAGACCTATCGCAATACGTCCAAAAGACTTGTTGGCCTGATCGGGGCTTCGACGGCCATTGTGGTGGTTCTCGGGACGATAGGTTTTGTTATCTTCTATTTCGGGATGTTCGTTGCGATAATGGCGATATTTTTGGCGATCGCCGCACTTGCTCCGATCCCTCTCCTTGCGACGATCGTCTCGGTGCTGCTTGGGGTGGGTATCTCGCTCTTGACGCTCTGGCTTTTCTTTCTCATTGCCTCCCGATTTGTTTACGTGCCTCAGGTAATGCTCGTCGAGGGGCAATCGGCGTTTGCGGCGATCGGACGCAGTGCGTCGCTTGCGGGCAAGAATGTCACCAGATTGATGGCTCTTTTTATTTTCAGTACGGTCGCGACCTACTCGGCCCTGGCGATCCTGTACGTACCGCTCGCATGGTACGCGTGGGGTGCGGGTGTCGAACTGATGACATTTGACGCCGATCTGATCCCGGCGTGGTACGAGATCGCGTACAACATGATCTGGCAGATCAGCTTTATCCTGCTGTCGCCGGTTTGGACGGTCGGGCTGTGTTTGCTTTACGTTGACGAACGCGTACGTGCCGAGGGTTATGATATCGAACTAATGGCCGCAAAACGTCTCGGCGAGATCCCGGCCGTTCCGCAGACATATATTAATCCGCTGCAGCCCGCACTCGGTTCGGCTCAGGCGATGCCGGCAGCAACGACCGGGAGAATCAAGAGCTCGAGCTTTTTGGGGCTCGATGAGTGATATGAGATCGTCCGTCGAAAAACGTAAGCTGGTTGTTTTCGCATTCGTGCGGATCGGCCTTTTCGCGCTTGTGTTGATCGCGGCGGTCGGCGTTCACGCGGCGGGGATCGACGATTACCGCTCACGTATTGCTGAGGCACGCGAGTCACTCGGGTATCTGCGAACGGCCGATTATCTAGACGAGGAGATCGCTGCCGAGATCAAAAGCGATACGAATGCGATCCGATCCGCGATTCCGAGAACCGAAACGGTCGAATGGCCAGGCGGTTCGGTCGAGACCGACAACGTCTGGCTTCACGAAGACATCGATCTCTTTCTAGCCGAACCGAACATCAGTAAACGCGATGCCATTGTCGATCGGATCGATCAACGGCTGCAGGCCGTCGAGGCAAAGTTGGTCGAATTGAGCAACGCCGTAGCGGCCGGGCCCACCAAGGACGAAGAAAAGCGGAAACTCGCCGAGATTCTAAAGCGGCAGGAATATCAAAAGCCGGCTGCGGCCGAAGAAAGCCTGTTCCAACGCTGGCGACGCGAGTTTTTGGAATGGCTGGCGAAGATGTTTCCACGGGCGAATATTCAGCCCGGCGAAATGGCCGGTATCGGGTCGCTCGGGACGGTTTTTCAGATCCTGTTGTATGCGCTGCTGATAGCGGCAATCGGTTATGTGATCTATCGCATCCTGCCGTTCGTGTCCGGAAGGTTTGCGAGAAAGGCGAAGTCAGACAAGAACGAACGCGTCATTCTCGGCGAGACTATCGGTGACGACCGCTCGGCGGGCGATCTGTTTGCCGAGGCTGAAGAGCTGGCACGCGGCGGCGAACTGCGGCTCGCGATCCGCAAGGGCTATGTCGCCTTGCTGTGTGAGCTTGCCGACCGCAAGGTCATCGGCCTTGCCCGGCACAAGACAAATCGCGATTATCTGCGGGACGTGCGTTCGAAGCGGGAACTGTTTGAAAATCTGCGCAGCGTCACGGGCCAATTTGAAGATCACTGGTACGGTTCGCAGCGTTCGGACCAACAGGCGTGGGAAGATTTTCGTGAATATTATTTGCGTACCGTTCGCGGTATCTGATCAGAAAGCGTGAAGCAAAAGCTTACAATCTTCATCGTGTTTGCCGTTCTCGCGGCCGCTCTCGTCGCGCTCAACGCCGCCTCGTATTCAAAAAAGGAAAAGAACCCGGACAGCGAGATCGAGCCCGACCGATCAACATTTAACTACGGGCCGACGGGCACCCAGGCTTTTTACACGCTGCTGTCAGAAACAGGGCGAAGCGTCGTCCGCTGGCAAGAGCCGGCTGATACGCTGATGACGAAGAAAAAGAATGTGCCGAAGACATTCGTCATTGTCGGCCCGGTCCGGCGTCCGTACAAAGACGCTGAGATCACCGGACTACTGCGGTGGGTTTCGTCAGGCGGGCGGCTTGTCATCATCGATCGGGAACCCGCCGACGGGCTCGTCACGACCACAGGCAACTGGAAAGTGAAGATCGAGCCGCAGGATATGCTCGCGATCATCGATGCCGATCCGTCCGAACCGAAATCGATGACGTTCGAGACGCCGGCCGTGAAACCGAGCCAGCCGAGCGCTCTTGCCGCAGGCGTCAACGCGATCCAGCCGTCGAGATTTGCGGCGGCGATCAAATTCGAACCGCTTCCCATGACGCAGTCGACTCCTCTGATGTCTTCGGCCCCACCACCAATGGCTGTGCCCAAAGGCTCGGCGACGCCGGTTGTTGATGAAGAGGAAGTTGCAGACGAGCCGGCATATGATCCGGTCGACACGCCGAGTCTTTACGCCCCGGTCGTCCACGCCGGGTCGAAGGGAAAGAACATCCTCGTCGATGTTCCGTTTGGCGATGGGCGGATCACGTATCTTTCCGATCCTTATATTGTCGCAAACGGCGGCATCAATCTTGCCGATAATGCGCGTTTGGCGATCAATCTTGTAAGCGGGACGGACGGCGTGATCGCCTTTGATGAGTTTCACCATGGTTTCGGTGCGGACAATAACCGTCTGCTCGAGTTTTTTGCCGGAACGCCGGTGGTCGCTGTGTTCTTTCAATGCTTGCTGCTCGTCGGCCTGATATTTTTCTCGCAGAGCCGACGTTTTGCACGTGCCCTGCCGGACGCCGAACCGGACCGCTTGTCGAAACTCGAGTATGTGTCGGCCATGGCCGAGCTACAGCAGCGGACACGTGCGTACGATCTCGCGGTGGAGAATATTTACCGTGATTTCCGCCGCCGTGCGACGCGTCTGCTGGGCCTCGATAATACGACGGTCACACGCGGCGAACTCGCGGCACGCATTTCGGAGCGGACGACGATCGACCGCGGCGAGATCGAGGATCTGCTGTTCAAATGTGACGAAATTATCGTCGGTGAGCCGACAAACAAGCGCGAGGTCGTAAACCTTACGGCCCGAATTCGCGAGGCCGAGTATCGACTAGGGCTGCGGAAACAGCCGGAGAAATAGATGATGGCCGTATCAGATCTCATATTGCTGATAGTCGTCTATTTCGTGACCAGCGTGATCGGCGTGGTGACCGGCAGCAATTCGCTGATCGCAGTGCCGGCGATGTTCCAGTTTGGCGTACCGCCCAAGGTGGCGGTGGCGACAAACATGTTCGCACTCGTTTTTATGTCTGTCGGCGGTACGATACCGTTTTTGCGGAACCGGACGATCGACGTCCGTCGAATAATGCCGCTGCTGGGGATCACGCTGGTCAGCTCGGCCCTCGGGGCACTGATCGTCGGGCTGATAACGGACCAGAGCCTGAAGCTGATAGTGTCGGTCGCGATGATCGCGGTGGCACTGTTCATTTTGGTCAAACGCGACGCCGGCGTCGAAGCCGAAAGCTCGGTGCCGGTGAAATATCAGGCCGCGACATTCGTGCTGACGTTTCTGCTCGGCGTCTACGGCGGACTGTTCAGCGGCGGTTATGTGACGATGCTGACGGCGGTGCTCGTGGCGTTTTTCGGGATGACATTCTCGCAGTCTGTCGCATCGACCAAGCTGATAAATGTCGTCTCATCGACGATTGCCACAGCAGTTTTTATGTGGCAAGGTTTAGTGGATTATAAGCTCGGGCTGATACTCGGCGTGACGATGTTTGTCGGGGCCTACGTCGGGGCACATTACGCGACAAAACTTAACGACCTGTGGCTGAAACGTATATTTTTGATCGCGGTCTTTGCCCTGGCGATCAAGACCCTTTTTGATTTTTTTGTATAAATACGATGCTAAATTACACACCCTCAACAGTTGCACATATTTTGAACGAGCTGCGCAAGACCATCGTCGGCCAGGATGACGTGATCGAACAGATCCTCGTCGCGGTGCTCGCCGAAGGCCACGCGCTCATCGAAGGCGTTCCCGGCACGGCAAAAACGCTGATCATCAAGACCCTGGCGGCGGCGGTCGGTGCGGGATATTCGCGTATCCAGTTCACGCCCGACCTGATGCCGTCGGATATCACCGGAACGAACGTATTTAATATGCAGACGTCGCAGTTCAGCCTGCGTCAGGGCCCGATCTTTACCGACATTCTGCTCGCTGACGAGATCAACCGCACGCCGCCGAAGACGCAGGCCGCGTTGCTTGAGGCGATGGAAGAGCGGCAGACCACCATCGACGGCGAACGCCATCCGCTGTCGCCGATCTTTACCGTACTTGCGACTGAAAATCCGATCGAATACGAAGGCACGTATCCGCTGCCCGAGGCACAACTTGATCGATTTTTGATGAAGATCCTGATCGATTATCCCGGCCATGAGGAAGAATCAGAGATCGTCGCCCGTTGGGACGCGGGCTTTAACTCGCGTCAGTTCGACCGTGTCGATATACAACCGCTGGCCGATCCGACCGCACTACAGCTTTGCCGTTTGGAGGTTCGAAATATGCGAACTGAGCCGGGCGTGCAAAAGTATATCGTCGACATTGTCCGCAAGAGCCGCAGCCATGGTGCGATACTTTACGGTGCGAGCCCGCGTGCGTCGGTCGCGTTGCTGCTGTGCTCAAAGGCACTCGCGGCGATACGCGGACGTGATTTCCCGACGCCGGACGACGTTCGCGACGTCGCTCCGCCGGTGCTGCGTCACCGGCTCGCACTCCGTGCCGAGGCCGAACTCGACGGTTCGACGGCAGATGCGGTTATCGCCGACATCGTCCGATCAGTTGAGGTTCCGCGTTAGCAGATAATTAATCCTCGTTATTTTTCTTGACCGTCGCGGGCTTTTTTGGCGGTGTCATTAGCGGCTTCGGGCCCACGGCCGGTGCGTCGGCCTTTGGCCCGGCCGGATTTGTCGCGGGCGACGCTTTAGGGTCGGGCGTCGGTTTGACGGCCGTATTCGCCGCCGGCGTTTTCGGGGTAGGCGTCGGTTTTGGATCTTCGGTCTGCGGGACAGGCACGAGGATCACTCCGCCTTCGTTAGGCATGAACTGGCTGCCACCATTCGGGTCAACCGTGACGGTCTGGCCGCCGGGCGGAATATACTGCGGCGGCAAAGGGCCGCTGGTCAAAGGTGCTCCCGGCACCATCGAACCTGATAGCGGTGCACCCGCAGGCGGAACGCCGCCATTTGCCCACGCATTAAATCCATCGCCGCCGGGCATCGTTCCCGGCAACTCCATACCGCTGTTCGGGACGAGTGACGCATCGCCGAGATCGCCGAGTTTCGCCAACGCGTCTTCCTGCGCACCGGTCGCCGGATTGATCGGCTGAACGGGCAGGCTGTTAGCGTCGGGTGCGAGGCTCGCGGTCGGGTTGGTCTGTCTCACCGAGGTTGCGTATATCAACGCCGCCGCCAGTACAGCGATGCCGACAAGGGCAATGACCCCTGTTTGCCAGATGTTTCGTTTGGAACCGGCCGCAGCCGCCGCCGCGATCGGAGCACCGGTGGACGGAATGTTGGCGCCGACCTCACCGGCGATGCGTCCGAGATCTTCTTCCAGATCGTTCATTGTCTGGTAACGGCGTTCCGGGTCGCGGGCAATAGCACTGAGGATGATCGGTTCAAGCTGCGGATGCAGATCCTGTCTGAAAGCCGACATCGGCGGAGGCGGCTCGTTGTTCTGTTTTGCGATGATCTCGGCAGGTGTAGCGGCCGAGTACGGCTTTTCGCCGGCCAGCATTTCGAATAGCAGAATGCCAAGCGAATAAACATCGGATCGTTCGTCGGCTGTCGGCGGCGTCGAGCACTGTTCAGGAGCGAGATAACCGACCGCCGTCATCGAATTGCGCGCGTGCGGACGTACGCCGAAATCGAACACCTTAATCGAATCGCCCCCCTCGTCGCTGTTGACGATCACCTTGTGCGGATTTAGCCCGGAGTGTATTAGTCCGCCGCGATGTGCGACGGCAACGGCCGAGGCGATCTGCTTAGCGAACGAGACCGCACGCGGTACGTCGAGGGCACCGTCACGTTTAAGGACCTCGGAGAGCATCTCGCCCTCCGACGCTTCGTAAATGGCGTACGGAACGCCAGCGCTATCGATGCCGACGTCCAGACTATTAAGTATGTGCGAATGCGAAACTTCGGCGTTTGCCTTAACGTCAGCCAGAAAACGATCGACATATCGCTGGTCGATGGCCATCGCCGGGGCAAGTATCTTGATCGTCACCGGAAAACCGGTAACAGTATTGGTGCCGTGGTAAAAATCGCCAAGCTCGGTCTCACGGATCAATTTTTCGACCCGGTATTTACCCGCAATTTCTTTTCCGATCAATTCGTGAAACATCAATTATTAGAACGGTTTTTGCCCCGACAAGTTGCAACAAATTAGCTAAGCTCAGCCTAATATGTTGTATCACAACCGCCGAACAAACAAAATAAGGACGAGGCCCATTACAAGCCTCGTCCGTTATATTCGATCAGTTAAGAATTAAAGCTTAACGAATACGATGAGCAGTGCGAACAGCACGAGTGACTCGATAAGAGCCAACGCGATGATCATCATCGTCTGAACCGTGCTGGCAGCACCCGGATTACGGGCTGCACCCTCAGCGGCACGCGAACCAACGAGGCCCTGGCCGATAGCGGCGAGACCGGCAGCGATGCCGAATCCGAGTCCGCCGGCAATTGCCTTCGACGAATCGACTGAAAACTGGTTGTCCTGTGCACCCTGTGCCAAAGCCGGGATCGCCATCAGAGCCAACGCGAGGGTTGCGAAAAATACGTATTTCAATTTGTTCATTTTTATCTCCTGTTTTGTTAATTACAAGACATCGGCTGAACTATCTGAAAACCTGCTTGCGGGGTATAAGTTCGCCTCACTTCCGGTATGCACGTGGATTTTATACTCCGTAGAGTCCACGGCTCCTGTCGCGTGCGGGCATAGTTGCTATAAAACGCAAGTTTTCAATCAATCCAAGGCCGATAGCCTTTATTTATCAGGGCACAAAATACATGCCCTAAAACCGTTATGCATGAGCCGCGACGGCTTCGCCGTGGGCTTCATGAGCGTGCTCATCATCGTGATGATCATGCGGTGCGTGCGAAACCTCGCCCAAATAGATCATCGAGAGCAGCGAAAATACAAATGCCTGAACGAACGCGACGAACACACCGAGCAGCGTCAGGACGAGCGGCAGCAAAAAGTGTGTGAACGGAGCCGCAAGACCGGTGATCTGCACAAACACCTGTTCATCCGAGAACATGTTAGCGAAAAGACGAACACCCAGCGTGAACGGCCGGATCATATTACTGATCAATTCGATCACGAAGATCAACGGCGTGATGAACAGAGCCATGAAAAATGGCAATTTTGGTCCCGCAAGGTGTCCAAGATGCTTTAACAGGCCGTTTTCAGCTATACCAACGTAGTTGTAATAGATGAACGACGAGATACCGAGTGCGAATGTAACATTGACCGATGCCGTCGGCGACATGAACATCGGGAACTGACCCATCAGGTTTGAGACCAGGATCAGCACGGCAAAGGTTGCAACGACCGGAAAATACTTGAAGCCGTGTTCGCCGATGATGCTGACGATCATTCCGCGAATGGCTAGAAATCCCGCTTCCAATGTAAGCTGGCCCGATGTCGGGTCATTTTCAGAAAGCTTGCCCTTGAGAATGCGGATGATCAGAACAGATATTATACAGGCGATCACGAACATGATCGTGTACCAGGGTATGGCGGTTTCCGGCGAATACTCCGATGCAAAGACCTTTTCCGGGGTCGTGCCGAACTTCGCAAACAACGCAACCCAGATCGGCCGCGTGTATGCCATCTGGAAATGGTAAACGGGCTCACCAATGTAGTGGTTAACAAACTCGACGATCAGTGGAGTGTGGTGGCCGCCGCCTTCTGCAAATAAGAACATCGTTAAATTTCCTGCTTATTAGAACTAGTAAATATACCTATCATGCCCTCGACAACGACCGCCAGAGCGAATGCCGCGAGGCCTAAAATAATTGCTGCTACCGGCAATGCACCGGTCAAATAAAAGAAGCCGACGAACGCCCCGATCGCGACATATCGTAATAAATATCGGACTGCGAGAAAATTTGCCTTCCCGCCCGCCGCGATCGTTTCAAACAAAGCCCGGGTCGAGTTTCGCTGCCAAAAATAGTTGACGTACGACATGGCCCCGCCGATGATAACGCCTATCCCGAATCTCCCCGTTCCGAACGCCGTTCCGGCGATCGCACCGCCCACGATGATGACCGCCATAATTGCCAGCAGTCTCGAATGCGACAGTTGCGGGGGCAATGGCTGGTCGGTTGTCAAAGGTTCGTAGTCATCGGCCATTGCAAAACCTACATTTTACAAAGTAATCGCAGAAAATTCAAAAGCAGCGGGCCGCCTTATGCTCTTCGTCGATCATTCTTCGTCGTCGCGGTCAGAAAGCAGCGGCCTGATCGCCGTTTTTTTGTCATCGGAGGCAAATATTTGCGACGTTATGCGAAAGACCTGAATGAATCCGATAATTGCACCGAGGACGATGCCGCCGACGATGCCCCACGGCTTGCTGCCCAGAACGAGGTCGGCTCCCCAGCCCAGCAAGAGCATAAATGCTATCGAAACAAAAAAGACGATGCCGATCGAATAGGCCAGGCCGCTCTTGCGTGCGGTCTCTTCGACGGTGTCCGGTTGATACGGAAGGGCAGTAAAAAGTTCATCCTCCATCGCGTCCGGCGAAGGAGTGAAATGAGTCGGAACCGAGTTTTCACTTGTACGATCCAAGTCAGATTCAACTGAGGTCGACGGGTCTTCGTGAACTTCGGGCCAATGGTCAAGCCAGTCTTTCACTTCCGCGTCGTCGATCTTATCAAGTGGGTTGTCTGGCATTGTCGATTCTCCGCTAGTTTACTCGGTTATGATGACAGTTTCGGTCGGCGATTTCAATTCGTATCGGATACCGCGCCACGTCATGCGGCGCGACACCAACGCGGCCGCGGCGTTGTATAGAAAGAT
Organism: Pyrinomonadaceae bacterium; assembly: GCA_017983495.1. GTDB lineage: Bacteria > Acidobacteriota > Blastocatellia > Pyrinomonadales > Pyrinomonadaceae > OLB17. Next base: position 106,211 of record JAGOBH010000003.1, read on the forward strand.
CGCCGATGTGACGAGCCAGAGCGTCAGTTGAGCTAAGGTTTGGCGTGATAATGCCGGTTCGTACTGCGGCAACGCGAGTCTGATCGCACGCAGACGCAACCACGCTTTGCCGATGCTAAAAGCAGAGATCAGGGCGATCGTCGCGATCGCCGACCAGACAGCGATGCCGTTCGTCCGGCTGAGCAAAACGATCAAGAACGCTGCTGTCATCACTACGCAAAACAGGCCCGAACCAAAAAACGACAGAACCCAGAGCTTTGTCTGGTAGACCCGCGTTATTTTCATCTGACGCGTGGTGAATTCAAGCAACTCGCGAAACGTGCAGTTTTCGACCGACGCGGCCATTGCCGACGGGACGAAAACGATCGGCATTCCGGCGTCATTCAGGGCCTTTGTCACCACAAAATCATCCGAGAGCGTGCCGTGCCATTTATCACGCATCGCTACGCGGTCAAAAACGTCACGCCGCATCGCCATCGATCCGCCCCAACAGAAATTCGACGTCGTGTTGGGCCCGAGGCTGGACGCGACCGATGCGTTCCAGACTGAACGTAGCTCTGACGCCATGGTCGGCTGCGGCGAAATAAACCAACGATAACCGGTCGCGGCTCCGATATTTTCATCAACGAGCGGTGCGGCTAGACTGCGAAGCCAAGTCTGAGTCGGTCGTGCATCGGAATCGACAAAGGCGAAGATCTCAGATGCGGGGTTTGCGTGCAAAACGGCTTCGCGAAGATTCTCGACCTTTTGGCTCGAGGTCGTCGATTTTGGGGCGATGACGAGTTTTGCCGGAATTCTTCGGTTGCGGCCCATCAGTTCGTTGATGACAGCGACCGATGCGTCTGCGGCGTCATCGACCACGAAAATGATCTCGTATGCAGGGTATTCCTGTTCGAAAAGTGCCCGAAGATTGTCCGACATGTCCGGGTCGATGCCGCGGCACGGAGCGATGATCGTGGCAAAGGGCGTATGAACGGACGGCTCATCTGATAGGCGTTCGCGAAAAAAGCGGAGATACGCAAAACCGCCGTGGAGCGATCTGAAACTGAACCAGACCAGCACCACGGCGAAAAACATAAATAGCCAGAGCATCATTTTGCGTTTCTATCGGATCAGGGGATCGAAGTTCGTTTTTCGTTCCAACGTCCCCGCGTAAAGTCCGGAAACTTGACCGGCATCGAACCCTTGGCGGCCGATATCTCGCTCAGCGGGCCGGGGACGTTCCATGACGCGGCATCGTAAACGTCCATGTCGGGAACCAATCCCTCGCGCATGCATTGGACCAGTCGGAAACACATAATGTAATCCATCCCGCCGTGGCCGCCTAATTTGCGTGCGGTTTCGCCCTCTTTCCGCCACAATTCGTGCTCGTATTGTGCCTTAAAGCCGTCGGTGCTTTGCCACGTGTGGTCGGGCCCTTTGCCTTCGACATAGATCCGCGACGGATAATCGCGAAAGATGCCCTTGGTGCCCTGAAGCAGGTTGATCCGGTCGTACGGCCGCGGCGTCGTGACGTTGTGCTGCAGCATGATCGTCTTGCCCTTGCTGGTCTTGATAATGCTGGTGTTGTAGTCGCCCGCCTTATAAACCTCTTTTTGCCGCGGGTCGTCGGCAGCGACCTTTTCGGCGCGGTACGATTCGAGGCCCCAGTGGCCCGAACTGACCGACACGATAAACTCCATCCGGTCGCCGCGATTGAGGTCGAGGTAGTTGGCGATCGGGCCGAGGCCGTGTGTCGGATAAAGATTGCTGTCGCGGAGCGTGTGGTGACGGCGACGCCAGAGACCCTCATCTTTTGTTTCAAACAAGATCTTACGCAGATCGTGGTTGTAGGAGCACTCGGCGTGGATCAACTCACCAAAAAGTCCCGCCCGTGCCATGTTGAGCACCATCATTTCGTCGTAGTCGTAACAGCAGTTTTCGACCTGCAGACAGTGTTTACGAGTCTTTTCCGACGTGTCGACGAGTTTCCAGCAGTCTTCGACCGTGTAGGCGATCGGGCATTCGGTGCCGACGTGCTTGCCGTTGATCATCGCCGCGAGAGCCTGTTCGGTGTGAAATTCCCAAGGCGTGGCGACGTAGACAAAGTCAATATCATTGCGCTTTACGAGCTCCATATAACCGTTGACGCCGTTTACGATCACGGCAGGCGTCGGCTGGCCCGCTTTTTCGACCATTGCTTTGGCCTTATCGGCTTTTTCCTGCACGACATCGCACAGAGCTGTGATGCGGACGCCCGGGACGTTGAGAAATTCGCCAAGCACGCTGCGGCCGCGCAAACCAGTGCCGATGATGCCGATCCTGACCGTCTCGTGCTTTTCAAACGGAATGCCGATCATCGACTTTGCTTTCGACGACGGGCCGTTAATCAGGTTTTCGAGCAGTGTTTCGCTCGATTCGCCGCCGAGTGTGGTCTTTGCAAACACGCCGAGGCCGATGCTTCCCAAGGCGGCGTTTCTGATCATTTCACGCCGCGTCAATTTTCCTTCGCTCATAACTTCGCTCCTAATATACTGTGAAAATTGCCAAATATTATACCAATGTAAGTTCGATGCCGCGTTCGGTGATCGCGTCGCGATACTCCACCTGCAGGCCGTCATCGCAGATCACGCTGTTCATTTCCCAGAGCGAGACGATCCGGGACAGGCTGTTCTTGCCGAATTTGCTCGAATCGGCGACGAGGTACTTTTCCCGTGCGATCGCCACCATCGCCTGATTAACAAGCGATTCTTCAAGCTTCGGCGTGCTGATGCCAAACTCGAGCGTACAACCGTCGGCCGCGATGAATAGCTTATCAGCGTTAAGCTGTCCGAGCATGTCCTGAGCGAACTTGCCGACTATCGAAAATGAACCGTGGCGAACCACACCGCCTAGCAGAATGATCTGGATGCCGCGGGTGCCGGCCAGTTCAGCGGCAATGTTCAGCCCGTTGGTGATCACGGTCAGATCCTTTCGATTCTTAATGCGTTTTGCGATCTCCTGCGTCGTCGAGCCGGCGTCCAGAATGATCGTATCGCCATCGGCGACTATCGCTGCGGCAGCTTCGCCAATGCATGCCTTTTCTGCGGCATTCAACGCCAACTTTTCATGGATCGACGGTTCGCCGCTGACCAGTTCGGGCAGAACGGCGCCACCGTGCGTCTTAAAGACCGAACCGCGGTTATGCAGTTCCTTGAGGTCCGTGCGGATCGTGACTTGCGACGTGCCGAACCTGCGGCTCAGGTCGTTGACATCGACCTTGCCCTCGGCCCTCAACACGCCGACGATCGCTGCACGTCGTTCCTCAGTTAACATAATTCTGTTCGGTCTCGGTCCGATCGCCGATAGCGACAGTCTCCAATTCGATGTTTGGGATCAGGCTTTCGACATCACTCAAGCTGATCTTACCGGGCGAATCCGCCAGACAGTTTGCCGTGCCGCAAGCAACCGCGAGACGAAGTGCCTGGATCTCGGACATGCGGCGTTTCATCCCGACGGCAAAGCCGGCGACCATCGCGTCGCCGCACCCTACCGTCGAAATTACATTAACCTGCGGAGGCAAGGCCGCGATAGCGTCTGCCGATCCGGCCGTTGAAAATAGCGCTCCGAGCTGCCCGAGCGAGATCGCGACATCGCGGGCACCCATGCCGCGAAGGCCGGTCAGCGATTCGATCGGCGAACAGACGTCATCAACGCCCATCAAACTCGTGACTTCGTGCGAATTTGGTTTGATAAGGTCGGGCGAATGACTGATCGCAGTACGTAGAGATTCGCCGCTTGTGTCGAGGATCGAACGGGCACCGTAGCTGCGGGCATTGTCGAGCAGTTCACCGTAAAGTCCGACCGGCATTTCCGGCTGCAGACTGCCGGAGATGGCGACCACAGCTTCGCTACCGGACGCCGCGAACGCATCGTCGCATCTCTCGGTGAATTGGTAGAGTTCCTCCGGTGTGACGCCGCCTCCGGGCTCGAGGATCTCGGTGATCCGGCCGTCGCTATCAATGATCTCGTCGTTGATCCGCGTCGGCTCGGCGGTCCAAATGGCAATGACAGTTATGCCCATTTTGATCAGCTGATGTTCGATCATTTCGCCGGTGGCTCCGCCGAGAACGCCGATCCAGGTCACATCGCGTTCACCGAGAGCAAGGGCCGCCATTGCGACGTGAGCAGCCTTGCCACCCGCGAACGAGCTGTCCTTTTTCGCTCGGTTTACCTCACCGATCCGAAGTTCTTCGACACGCAGCCGACGGTCGATAGCAGGGTTTGCGGAAATACATATGATCATTTCAGTAACCTCTGTGCGTTATCGTGATAGATCTTTTGCAGCACCTCGTCGGGCAAATGGACACCGTAGATCTGCCAGCGTCCTTGCCGCGACGCGTGCGAGGGATAGTCAAAATACTCGTCTGCCGTCTCAAGAAATCGAAAGTGAAGCCGGTACATTTCAAGCTCAGGAACGAGATCGGTCCCGAAAAGTACGCGGTCGGCGTATTTGATCAGGAAATCGCGGGCCGTGTAGGGCTGACGGCCGAGCTCGGCGGTACGTGCACCGATGTCGACAACCACATTTGGGTTTTCATCGAGCAACCTTCCGACATATGCGAGGTTCTCGGAACGTTCGGCAAGGTGAGCACAAACAAAGGTCGTTTTCGGGTGCCGCCGAAAGATCGAATCGCGTTGAGCAAGCAACTCATCTTTGGAAAAATGCGACGGGTAAAAGCCCCAGTCCGGGTGAGCCGCTAGCTCCTCGTAGCGTTCGTTGAATCGGTCGATCGGCAAAAAGAAGGCGTCGGGATCAGCGATATGCATCATTACCGGCAGGCCGAGTTCGCCGGCTTTATCGAAGACCGGTTCGAGCCTTTCGTCGTCGACGCGGAGCAATTCGCCGTTGCCATCACGCAAGGTCAGGCCGAGATCTTTCCAGATCTTTATGCCAGCAAAACCCGCGTCGGCATAGCGCTCGAGCCGTTCAACCGAGCGTCGCCAAAAGCCATCGCTTTCGAGATCAGACCAGTCGAACCATGCGTAGGTCTCAAATCGGTCAGCGGCCGCCGATCTAAATCTGCGGTGTACCTCAAAAGCCTCGTCTCCGACACGCATCGTGATATTAATGCACCGTTCGACGTTGCATGCATCCATTATTCGCAGCACGTCGGCGGGAGAATGAGCGTCGAGATGATTGTGAAAATCGATGACCGGAAATCGGGCACTTTCGATCGTATGCGAGGGAACACGAAGCATCGACCGCGGCTCAAACTGCGACAGCGGCAGATCAACATTTGCCCGGGCGTTGACCATTGAGATGAATTTGTCTTCTTCCATCATTCTACCTTCAAGCCTCAGCTTGAGTTTCAGAATCGCCATCTCCTTTGGTCCAAAGCCGGTTAACAAGCCACACAAGTATCGAGCCGCTCACAAGAAAGACCCCGAGAAGTACAAACGCATACGTCATGCGGCCATATAGAAAGTTTCCGATCGTGAACAAAGCTGACCAGATCGTGGTACATCCAACCACCCATCCGAGTAAAGCCAACGGCAAGTTGTCGCCGGTCCGTCTGGCTTCCTCGATCGAGATACCTGCTTCGCGGCGGATCACGCTCCAGCCCGGCCCGGCCGGCCGGACCTTGAGATAGAACGCAATGAGCGTTTCGCGGTCTGTCTGCGGAGCAAGGTATGCGGCAAGCAGCCAGCAGACAGTCGTAATGATCACTGTCAGTATCAGTTTCGGTGCCGTTTCGAGTGTCAAAATGCCTTGCTTGTCGAGAACCAGAAATCCGACAGAGACGATAAACGAGCTGAACATGGCGACTACCTCGCACCAGGCATTCAAACGCCACCAGAACCAACGGAGCAGATAAAGTAAGCCCGTTCCGGCTCCGACCTGCAGGATAATGTCGAACGCCTCTTTAGCTGACGCCAGCACAAAGACCATTCCTGACGACACGAGAAACAGCAGTATGGTGGCGAAACGTCCCATCATAACGTAATGCTTTTCGGTTGCGTCTTTTTTAACAAACCTGCGATAAAAGTCATGGACAAGATACGAAGCTCCCCAATTCAAATGCGTCAGGATCGTCGACGAGTTTGCCGCGACTAAACCGCCAGCCATCAGACCGACAAACCCAATGGGCAAGAACTTGAGCATAGCCGGAAAGGCAATGTCGTGACCGAGCAGTGCCGGATCGAGGTCAGGAAATGCTGTTTGAATATCAGAAAGCTGAGGATAAATGATCAACGAGCAGAGTGCGACCAGTATCCACGGCCACGGCCTCAGGACGTAGTGTGCGAGATTGAAAAAAAGCACCGCCCCAAGCGAGTCTTTCTCCGATTTGGAAGCGAGCATACGCTGGGCGATGTAGCTGCCGCCTCCCGGCTCGGCACCCGGATACCATACCGACCACCACTGAACCGCCACAGGCAGAATGAATACGGCGAGGGCAATATCCCAGTTGTTACTGAAATCAGGCAGCACGTTGAGATAATTGATGCCGCCCGGACCCTTCATCGCCGAAACCTTTTCGACCATGCCACTCAATCCTCCGACCGCCGGTTGGGCAAGAGCGAAGTACGCTGCCGCGATAACCGCCGACATCTTGATAAAGAACTGGATCATGTCGATTATCAAAACGCCCCACAGGCCCGAGTGAGCCGCAAATGCAACGTTTAGCAGGCCCACAAACGCGAGCGTCTGCCATCGGTCCATACCAAAAAGGATGGCCGCGATCTTACAGGCGGCAAGGTTGACCGATGCCATGATCAGGCAGTTGAACAGAAAACCGAGATAAACAGCCCGAAATCCGCGAAGAGCTCCGGCGACTTTGCCCGAGTAGCGGATCTCGTAAAATTCCAGATCCGTCAAAACACCGGAACGCCGCCAAAGCCGTGCGTAAAAGAACACCGTCGCGATGCCGGTCAGCACGAACGCCCACCAGACCCAGTTTCCCGCCACGCCGTTACGACGGACGATGTCGGTGACCAGGTTGGGCGTGTCGCTGCTGAATGTCGTAGCCACCATCGACAGTCCGGCAAGCCACCACGGCACCGAGCGTCCTGAGGCAAAGAATTCGGATGTGCTCTTACCCGACCTGCGAGCGAAAAACAACGCCGGCAGGAAACAGATCAGAACAGTGAAGATAGCAATTGCCCAGTCAATGGCGGTTAAATGCATTAGTGGTCTTCTCCTTTTATCCCGAGGCTCAAGCAGTCGCTATTGCGACAGGCTACAGACTCTGATCTTCGACAAACTTACAGCTTTTACGGCGTCGATCGCCGGGGCAAAGGTCTTGCGCAGGTCGATCTCGTCGGATGCGGCAAGCGACCGTTTTACCGCAAGGGTGAATGCGTTTTTTAGTTCGGTTCCAAAATTGATCTTTCTGATGCCGCATTTTATCGCCGCCTGCATCAATTCGTCCGGAACACCCGATCCGCCGTGCAGCACCAGAGCGGTTGTGCCAACGGCATCGTGGATTTCGCTCAGACGCGTCAGGTCGAGCCTCACTTCGCCTTTGTAAAAGCCATGGGCCGTTCCTACAGCGACGGCAAGCGCGTCGACGCCGGTTGCGGCGACGAATCTCGCCGCATCCTCGGGACGCGTGAAAAACTGTGTGATGTCGTGTCCATCGGCATTCTGGGCGATGTGCCCGAGTTCGCCTTCAACTGACACACCGCGAGCATGGGCGGCCTCGACCACCCGACGGGTAAGTGCCACATTTTCGTCAAAGGGCAATTTTGACCCGTCGATCATCACGGACGAATAGCCGGCGTCGATACATCTAATGGTAAGTTCGAAAGCGCCGCCGTGGTCAAGATGGAGAGCAACAGGCTGACGTATTTCGCGAGCCGCTGAGCCGGCCATCGAAACCGCCATGTCTATACCGAGATAGTCGATCGTCGATTCGGTCGTCTGCAGGATGATCGGTGCGTTTTCTTCGTTGGCGGCATTTATGTGAGCACGGAGCGTTTCCGCATTATAAAAATTGAGAGCGGCGATCGCCCGATCGCCCCGAGCCGCGTCCCGCAATATTTCCGCGGTGCCGACTAGTACCTTTTCCCGATCGATATATGTTTCGTCTGTTCCCATGGATTTCAAACAGTGATGATTCGCGTTTTAAGTAACTCGTTCAACTGCTGCTTATTCGGCTGGGCGGCGGTGCCGCCGGCTGCCGTGGTCGAAAGGGCTCCGCAAGCATTTCCGGCCACCAGACATTCGGCAATGGTTTTACTATCCAAAAAGGCATCTACAAACCCGGCCGCGAACGAGTCTCCAGCACCGGTCGTGTCTACTGTATTTACCCCAAACCCGGCGGAAACCGTGATCGAGCCATTACTTGCTGCGTTCGCCCCGTTTCTGCCGCGTTTCAAAACTGCGATTTTGGTTATTTCAGCAAGACGGATAAGAGCGGATTCAGGGTCAGATTCGCCGGTGATCTGTAAAGCTTCGTTCTCGTTGATGAACAGGATATCCGCCAGTTTGATCACATCAAGGACTTCGGTACCCCACATTTGTGCCGGGTCGGAATTAGGGTCGAAGGACACTGTCAGCCCGCGATCCTTTGCCGCCGCGATCAGCTCAGTGAAATCGCGTCTGAGTCCCGTCTGCAGGTAGTAAGATGTCAGATGAAGATGTCGATGCCCGTCGAGCAGCCCGAGGTCGAGGTCGCGGTATGTCAGATCGGCGATCGCTCCAGGATATGTGACCATCGCCCGATCTTCACTAGTACTAAGCACGATCGTTACGCCGGTTCTTGCGGTCGGATCTCGTCGAATATGTGACACGTCGATCCCTCGCCGTTCGATCTCGCTTACGCAATAATCTCCAAAACTATCGGTGCCCGCCAAACTTACAAATGTAACGCCGCGGCCCAACGCGTTGATGCCGCAAGCAAATATTGCCGACGAACTGCCGAGAGTCATCGTGAAATCGCCCGCAACGAACTCCTGTCCCGGCATCGGTACCGCGTCGAGTCCGCCCGCGATCAGGTCGGCGTTCAACTCACCAATTACGATGACGTCATTTCCCATACGGGCTTAAGATCAATATTTCGTTTGCTTTCGGATGCTTTTGTTTTTAAGACAAACGAAATATAATCGAAAACGCATTAAAGCTCAAGCCGAGCCTGTCGCAATTGGTGAATCGACGATGAGTGATCTAAACGCCAAAACAAACAATCTGCCGACCTTTGATGAAATATTACTAATGCCCGAAGCGGAGCGGCGGGAGCGGGGACTTGTTTACACCCCTGCTGAGATTCTCCAACAGCCAGCGACGTGGATCGAGACCTTTGGGATCATCGAGCGTCGTCAGGATGAGCTTCGTGAGTTTTTGCATCGCTCCGGTCTCGCTCCAAATGTACTGCTTATCGGTGCAGGGACGTCCGATTATATCGGACGCACGCTTGTTCGTCTGATCAAGAGGGAATGGCGATGTCCGGTAGAGGTCGCAGCGAGCACCGATCTGATGACCGAAATGGACAGCCATATGTCTTCATTCGCCGGCACGGAACGGCATTTGTGGATATCGTTTTCGCGTTCCGGTGACAGCTTTGAGGGTGTTCGGGTGCTCGAACGTGCATTCGAGCGGTTCCCGGACGTCGATCACCTGATCGTAACTTGCAGTAAAAACGGAAAGATGGCCGGTGAGATCACACGCGGCCGTTCGAACGTTTTCGTGCTTGTTCTGGATGACAAAGTAAACGATCAGGGTTTGGCGATGACGAGTTCGTTCACGAACATGATCGTCGCGGGACAGTGCCTCGCACACATTGCAGATCTCGAAACTGTCAGGCCGATCCTCAATGCTCTCGCAAATTCGGCGGAAGCGGCGATCGGTGATATTTCCGCACTTGCCCACGAGATCGCGTTGATGAAACATGATCGGATCTGCTTTCTGGGCAGCGGCCCGCTCAAAGGCGTGGCGATCGAGAGTGCTCTCAAGGTGCTCGAGCTTACCGGCGGAGCGTACAGCGTAATGAGCGAATCGTTTCTCGGGCTGCGGCACGGCCCACTGGCATGGCTCAACGAACGTACGCTGGTGGCCGGTTTTCTTTCAAATGACGGAGAGAAACGATCGGTCGAGCTCGGCCTGCTGGCCGAAGTTAGGAGCAAAAATGCTGCAGCGAACGTACTCGCGATAGCACCGCAGAACGGTTTGGTCGCCCCAGAGCACGCGGATCTGGTCTTGCCGCTCGGATTGCCATATTGGGTGACCGACGACCACCGAGCTCCGCTCGATATAATGTTTGCTCAATTTCTTGGAGTTTACGCTTCGATCCTGAATGGGCTGAAACCCGATTCACCGAGTTCAGAAGGCAAGATAAATCGCGTCGTGTCTGAGATTAGATTTAGTTAGCTCTCGGATAGGCCGGGGAATTTCGCTGATCGGTATTCATTTCGCCCGTGATCAAGGGACGCAAATGCTCGATCGTTTTCTCGGTCGCACCGCGATTCTTTTCAATTGCTGAGAGGGCATTGGAACCAAGCTCTTGGCATCGGGCCGCATCGGCAAGCAGTTGCGAGATCTCAGTCGCCAAACGGCTCGCTACCTCCCGTTCATCCATCTCCGATAGCTGGACCAGAGCGTCATTGGCGAGAAATTCCTTAACAGCGGCGTCAAAATTTGATGTGTGTGGTCCGGTAATGATCGCTCGTCCCGATGTGGCAGGCTCTAAAATGCTCTGGCCGCCGTGCCGAATCAGACTGCCGCCGACAAAGACGATCTCGGCAAGCGGATAAACGCCGCGAAGTTCGCCGATGCTGTCGAGCAGTATGACCTCCGCCAGAGCATCGCGTTCCGATGGTTTTTCCGAGCGTCGAGCCCACGCCAATCCGCTTTTTTTGATCTCATCGGCTACTGCCTGAAATCGCTCCGGGTGACGCGGAGCAATAAGCAACCGCGGAAGTGCTTGTTCTGAACTCTTAAAAACACTCTTGAACGCATCGAGCACCCATTTCTCTTCGGGCGAATGCGTGCTTGCCGCAACTATCAGTGGGGCGTCTGCGGATATCGAGAACCTCTCGCGGATATCGCGAGTGACATCACTCGACTCTTTCACGGCCTGATCAAATTTGACGTTGCCGGTCACCTTGACCTTGTTTGCACGTATTCCCAACGCCATCAGGCGCTCTGCATCGGCATTTGTTTGCATCAACGCCATGTCCGGATACGACAAAACGCGGCGCATAAAGTTTTTGATGTAGGCGTAGCGTTTGTAAGACTTTGCCGAAAGCCGTCCATTGACGATCGCGACGCGTGCTCCGCTTTTGGTCGCTTCGCGGACAAAGTTGAACCAGATCTCGGTCTCCATCAGCAGGACTACCGACGGCTTGAAATGCCGCAGAGCCCGACGGACGCTGAATTTCCAGTCGAAGGGAAAGTAGAAGATCGCATCGGCTTTGCCGGCAAATGCCTCACTTGCAAGCCGATGGCCGGTCTTTGTCGTGTTCGATATGATCAACCGATGATTGGGGAACTGGGCAACCAGGCCGGCGATGACCGGTTTTGCGGCATTGGTCTCGCCGACAGAAACGCAATGGATCCAGATGACCTTGCGGTCGTCGTGATCGAATTTAGGCAGAATGCCAAGCCGCTGAAAAAAGCCGGCGGCGTACTTTCCATTGAATATTGCGTCAAAGAGAAAACGGGGCAGCAGCACCACGAACGCGAAAGTCAGAACGATGCTATAGAGAAAAAACATAGTCCGAAAATTTTAGTGTCCGGGTCACGCTTAGGAATAAAATACCAGCGTGCCCCGGACAAAAGGCTTCGAACGTCCGACTATTTAACGCGTTCCATGTAACGCGATTCGGTCGGGTTGACGCGTATCATCTCACCCTCGACGATAAACGGCGGAACCGAGAGCGTAACACCATTTTCGAGAGTGGCCGGTTTGTTTGAATTCGATGCGGTAGCTCCCTTAAGAGGCGGATCGGTCCGGGTGACGGCCAGATCCATCGTCGCCGGCAGAGCGACACCGATCGGCGTTCCGCTGTAAAACTCGACCTCGATCTTGAGGCCCGGCATTAGCCACTGTGCCGCATCGCCGAGTTCTTCTTCGGTCAAAGCAACCTGCTCGTATGTTTCCGTGTTCATAAAATGGTGGTGCGAACCGTCTGAATAGAGGTACTCCATCTTATGCTGTTCGAGAGTGATCTTTTCGAGCGTGTCGTTCGACCTGAAGCGGTACTCAAATGAGTTGCCCGTCAACAGGTTACGAAGGCGAGCCTGAACCATTGCCCGTAGATTGCCCGGCGTGTGATGGTGAAATTCCATCACCTTGACGGGCGACCCTTCGTGCAGGATGACCATGCCTTTTCTGATATCGTTTGCTGAAATAGCCATAAAACTCTGTTCTTATCTCCGTTATGTAAAAATTGCGCGTAAACACAAAAGAGATAGTTTAGTTTCCGACCGCCGATCTTGTCTAGCGGACGGTGATGCGCAGGCCATCAGTGCCTTCCTGTTGACACTCGATGAACCCGAGACGATGGTATTTAGCCCGTCTGCAAGGTCGTGATATTCCGACGGCCGTGCAGACAGAGCAGTTCTATTTACCCTTGGTAAAGGGCAGCGGCGGCGGCTCTTCGCCGTCTTTCGGATACGCCTTATTCAGTCCGTCGTAGATCATCACGATCTTGTTGATCCAGTCTTTTGCTTCGGCGTTCTCCGGATCGTACTTGACCGTCCGGCGATAATCGCCGAGTGCCGATGCGTACTGGCGTGCATCGGTCAGAGCGACACCGCGTTTCAGATATGCTTCTGCAAGTGCCTTTTTAGCGGCAGGGTCGCTTGCCTTGGCGGCGAGTGCCTTTTCAGCGGCCTTGACGGCATCGTCAAAAGCCTTTGTATCGATCGGGTCACCGCTCTGTGTCCACTTGCTCTTATCGCCGGCGGTTGCCTGCGGCGGAGTTTGGTTTTCGGTTGAATGGGCGGTCACGGTCTGCGAACGTTCCGTCCGCGCAGTGTTGGCGTTTTGCTGAATGGGCTGCGGCGAATTACCGCATCCGACCGCCAAAACAGCTGCTACAAAAACAAAAAATGATCTCATAATTTTACTTATCGATATAGGGTCTCGACTGGACCACGAAAATGCGTCCTTTCATTATACCCCATTCGATGTCCTGTTCCTTCTTGCCGCCGAACACTCCTCTGATCCTGATGGCGGTCTTTGCCAGATCGCGTGCCTGCACATCTGTTAGTACACGGCTTTTCGCTCCGGCACACTTGTCAGCGGTTTCCTTAAGATCGCCATTATCGTCGAACCGAAGAGCGTTGGTCTGGTCCGAAAGCGTCATGACAATGACCGAGTTCGAACGCGGGTTGAACAATATCTGCTCAGGGATGCCGGTGTTGTCGACCACCTTTGAGTTATGCCCGCAAACTGCGCTGATATAGACGGAATTTTTGCTTTTCGGGTCGAACGGGTCTTTTGTGATCATCACGCCGCCCTTTTCCATATCGATGCCGAGTTGGATCAGCGCCGACATATAGACATCCGTTTGGCTGACATAATTACGGACACGAGCCTCGTACGCCTCAAATTTCCAGAGCGAGCCCCAGACCTTCTTAACTGCTTCGATCAGCTTATCATCCTCGCGCACGTTCGGAACGCTTGAATAAAGTCCTGCTCCGCTGAAATTGGGCAGATCTTCTGAGTTTGATGAGCTGCGGATAAATACCGGCTTACCGCCGAGTTGCGTACGCCATTTTGCGATGATCTCACGACGCAGTTTGTCATCAAACTTCCCGTTTTGGATCGCGGTTCGCAGTGCATCGAGTTTTTGCCGGCGGTATCTCGGATTGTGGATAAAATCGTTATCGTCCAGCAATTGTTCGATGGTTTCGTTGATCTTGTTGTCCTTGATGAATTTATCGTACCAATAAAACGGAACCGTAAACCCGTCCGGAACGATGATGCCCGGAATATTGGCGTTGAGCATTTCGCCCAGATTCGCTGATTTTGAACCGTAGATAATGCTGTCCCTTTTTCGCATCTGACGCAGACTCGCGAGCGTCATGGTCTTCATGTCGGCGGGCGGTATCTGCTCGTCGGGCGGCTTTATCTTGTCAAGAATGTCCTTCGTTGCACGTTTGAATTTGTAGTCGGTCAGCCCGGCGTCGAGTTCGATCCAGTAGGTGTTGAGTTCCTTAAAGAGCTTGTCGGCGTCCTTGATATAGACGTTCGGGATGTTCCATCCCTTCGCCAAAATGTTGATATGCGATAGCGGCGATGAGGGTTTGGCGACGATTATGCCGCGAACCGGCGGCAGCGACAGCGGCAATTCTTTCAATACGAGGATCTCGTTGTCGCCGATCTCGACCGTGTCGTCGATCTTGTCGATGATGTGGATGCGGCCGATCGCTTTGCCGGTATTCAGTGCAAGATATTCCTGATTTTTGTTCAGGTCGTTTTGCAGGATGCGTTCGAGCCCCGCTTCCGCACTTACATCCTCCTGTCTGATCGAGTTCGGTTTGTAGGCGACCTTTTGGAAAAAGGTTCCGTTTATGACCTCATTTGCCGTCTTTATCAGGTTGACGTTGGCGAGGTCGCCTTCCCATAGCTCCCACGTAAAACGCTCGACCGGTTTTTGCCATGCGATCGTGCCGACGATAAAGCGGCGGTCTTCGTCAATATAGATCGGCTTGAAAACATCGGCACCGCGTGGAACCAGATAGGTCGCAAGTAAAAAATCTTTGTGAAACCGGAACTTTTGCGAATTAACGTAATAGATCTTGTTCTTGGCACGGCGGTCGATGATAAACATCGTGTGCGGCATCGCGTACGGTGTGCCTTGGTGATAAACGCGTGCGATCGAATCAAAATCCGCCTGCGTGGCGATCTTAGGCAGTGAATTCTTTTTCGAATCCGGCTTTTTGTCCATCGCCCCATCGGGCTCGCGCAGGGCCGAGGGCTTGCGTGACAGCTGGGCATTGGCCGCAATTCCGGACAAAGCTATGGCCAGAATAATAGTGAAAATGGTAAATTTCAGTGACTTCATATCGGTCGGTTGGACTATGATGCATCGGCGGCCGCACCGCGTTTATCGTTAAAAAGAAATCGGTGGCGGAGGTCTTGCAGTTCTTCTTCGTGCCCGACCGAGATGCCACGGTCGCGGACAAGGCCGTCCTTGAGATCGTAGATCCATCCGTGAATGGTTAATACCTGTCCGCGGTTCCATGCGTCCCGCACGACAGTTGTTTCGCAGACATTTAGAACCTGTTCGAAGACGTTTAGTTCGCAAATCTTATTTAGTTTCACGGACTCGTCGGAAATGTCATTGAGCAGATGTGAATAGAGGTTTGCCGTATCCTGAATATGCCTGAGCCAGTTGTCGATCAGCCCGTGGCGTTTTGTTTCCATTGCTGCCTGCACGCCGCCGCACCCGTAATGGCCGCAGACGATGATGTGTTCAACATTCAGCAATTCGACGGCGAACTGCATCACCGACAAGCAATTCATGTCAGTGTGGATCACAAGATTAGCAACATTTCGGTGAACAAAGATCTCGCCCGGAGCAAGACCGACGATCGTATTGGCTGAAACGCGGCTGTCCGAGCAGCCGATCCAGAGATATTTCGGGCTCTGCTGGCCCGCAAGGTCAGAAAAGAAGCTCGGATTCTGAGCCCGTATCTGCTCGGACCAGCGCCGGTTATTTTCGAGTAGATGGTCTATGTTCTTCAAAATTTTACTCCGAAAGATATCTTAGCCGTTCACGTGCCTATCGCAAAATTTCTTCTATGGCATCGCACGCCGTCGTCGTACCGTTTTCGGAATCGACGATCCGCTTCAGTGCCTGAGCGTTATCGAGATATTTGGGGTTGCCGAGAATAGATCTGAGGGCGTCGGACGCTGTTTCTGCGTTATAACTGCCTCGGCGAATGATCTCGGCGACACCGGCTCGACGTACCCGGGCGGCATTGTCCGGCTGGTCGTGGCTGAAAGGGATGATCAAATGGGGTACGCCGGCACGCAGTACTTGTCCGGTAGTTCCGACTCCGGCTTGGTGAACTACGCATGCCGCTCGGCCGAACACCTGTGAGAACGGTGCGTAGTCAAAGCCGACGATGTCGTCATTCAGTCCCCGGGGCGGTTCGTTTTCGCGGCCGTAGAGCATGATCGCCCGTTTCCCGAGCAACGTCGCCGCCTTTACGCTTTCGTCAAAAAAGCTGCCTGCGTCCATCACCGCGGCCGAACCGAGCGTAAAGACGATCGGCGGATCGCCGGCATCGAGAAAGTCATTGATCTCGCGATTCTCTTCGCCCGGGACGCTCTCGTCGAAGAAGCAAGCTCCCGTCTGGAGCGTTGAAACCGGCCAATCAGATTGCGGCCGTGCGAGGGCACGCGAGAACATCGCAAGATGCAGCAGACGCGAGAATTTATCGCGAAAGATCGGCTCGTGGTCTTCGCTTAGGCCAAGGCCGCGTCGAAACTGCTTGTACGGCTCGTACCAGCCGCTGACGGTCAATTGCATCACGCTGAAAAGCGTCCGATGAAACAGCGAAGGCAGAGGCCGTAAAAATTCGAGCCACTCTGCCATCGGGTAAACACCCGGGTCTTCGGCGGAAAAGAGAGTGAGAGGAGCGAGACTGGTCGAACACCACTTGATGCCGGTCTTTTCGACGAGTGAAGGCACGGCGTAAACGATCTCGCCGCTAACGATCACGTTAGCACCGTCGCACGCCGTGACCAGATCCTCGTACATTTCGTTAAGGCTCGGGAAAATTATGTTGCGGATGACCATCTCGGGGCCAATCCTGGAATCCATGGTCCTGCGAAGCAACTCACGGTCGGTCGGGTCGACATTTGGTCGCAGCGGAAAGAAGGCTAGGCCAAGAGCCTCAACTTTTTCCTGATAACCGGCCCACGTGCAGACAACGGGACTGTGGCCGCGTCGGCGCAATTCGAGAGCCAACGCAAGCTTTGGGTGCAGGTCGCCGAGGCTGCCCATAGTGGTAAGGACGATTCGTGCCATTTACGCTTCGTCCTCTTCGCTGGTTTTTGATGCATCGGCCGCCGCGAGCCGTCGCTTGATCGCAAACCTCATACTGAGAAAGAATGCACAGATACCGAAGGCGGCCGCCGCGAGCGTGTAGTCAGACTGGCCCGTCGAATAAAAATAAGCGGCGATTCCCAACAGAACCACCGCCAGTGCCTTAAGTCCGATCTCCATCTTAATTTGGTTTCTCATCAATCGAATTTTCGATCACTGTATTTGGGCGATTTAGCCTTCTCACAAAGTACCGGATCAGAAAAAATGCCGGAACGCCGATAAACAGAATAAACGGTAGAATCGACACTGCGAACGTCACCAATCCCAATACAAAGCTTAACGCAAAATCGAGGCCGGTACTAAACGATTCGCCTAGCCGATAGAAAAAACCGCTGGAACTGGCCGCAAACGCTGCTTTTGTTTGGATCCGGATCTTTATTGTCGACAGGCTGGACTGGTTTTCAAGAAAGCGTTTTCGACCCTCGATCTTTTCGATCTCGCTGCGGACCTCACCGAGTTGACGTTGAACATTCAGGGCATCTTCGACCGAATTTGCCCGCTTCATGATCTCCATGAACTGCTGCTCAAGAGCCTTTTGTGCCCTGAGGCGGGCCTCGACGTCGATAAACTCCTCGGTAACGTCGTCGCCTTTTATGGTCTCGACAATGACTCGACTCGCGGTCTTTCTGATCTCGTCTACAGTCTCGGCAAACTTTGCCGCCGGAACCCGGACCGTCATTGTGACTACGTCTCGGGTCGTGCCGGTCTTATCACTGATACTTTGCTGCGATTCGACCACAAATCCGCCTTTGCTCTCAGCGATCGAGGCAATACTCTTTTGCGATTCCTCGGGTGATTCCGCTTCGAGACTCAGATCGGCATTTCTCACGATCTTCCGATCGGTTGGAGCTGTGTCGATCTGCGAATTTTGAGTTTGAGCAAGCGTTGCATTCGGTCCGCCGGCTACCACAGCCATCTTAGTGCCGCCACCGCCACCGCCCGACTTATTGGCGAGTTGATCGCGTTGAGCCGATCGAAGAGGCTCTGATTCGGAGGTTCCAGAGGAGAAGGACGGGTTTGAGCTATTGGACGCTCGTTCGCCACCGCATGCTATCGAAAGGGCGAGAATGGAAAGTGCGAAAAACTGGAAAAACTTCATGTTGGCCTCCAGAGTTCAAATTCTGCAACTATAGAACGATTTCCACTAGCCGGCCTTGCGGGCTACTTCGCGAAAACTCTCGCCTCGAAAGAAGGCTCCAACGGCGCGCATCATTCTCGTTATCGCTCGAATGATCTTCGGGAAAAACCAGACAAACGCGACCACGAAGATCCCGAGGATCGCCATGATGATGAACGGAGCAAAAACGGCCAGAAGGGTGCCGATGAATGCGATCACGTCTTCGACGAGCGACAGTACCCAATTTGAGACCGGTTCAGGCGATAAATTAGCGCCGACGCGAAGTGCGGCTTTTGTCCCGTGCGATCCAAACGCGAGTCCGCCGCCAAGAAGCGTCGCCGGGATGAAGACACTCGGTTCCAACTGGTTCGTTGCAGCATAGGCGACGACCGCGCCGGCCGGAACCCGAATGAACGTGTGAACGACGTCCCAGACGCTATCGACGTACGGTATCTTGTCCGCAAAAAACTCGATCAGGTAAAGACCGCCGGCGACGCCGATGATCCACCAGTTATCGAGCGCGTCGAGCCCGCCGGGCAGTTTGGTCGCTCCAAATTTCTGCAGCATGCCGAGCACCGCCACAGTCGCGTAGAGATTGATGCCGGACGTCCAGGCACTGCCGAGAGCTAAGCTAAGTGTTGAGAACCATTCCATCGCGAATTCGCCTCCACCCAAGGTTTCAAACAGGATAGACAGGATGGACAGGATTGCCAAGTTGTCACGCGGAATATCCTGTTACAATTTCCCTTTCCCAATTACGAATCACCGCTTTCATCGGTTCCACTGATTTCGTCCTTTTTGACACCGAATTTTTCCAGGCGATACTGCAGCGTGCGGAATGTCAGGCCGAGAAGTTTGGCGCTTTTTGTGATGTTGTTGTCGGTGCGTTCCATTGCCTGCATTATCAGGCTGCGTTCGACATCTTCCCAATTGACACCCTCGGGCGGAAGCTTAAAAAACTCGCCGGACGACGCCGTACCGCGATTGCCGAGCCCGAGCACCATCTCCGGCGGCAGATCGTCGATCGTGATAGTGTCGTTTTCGCAGAGCAAGATCGCACGTTCGAGCGCCGATTCGAGTTGGCGAACATTGCCGGGATATGAGTAATCGTCAAGCAAACGCTTGGCATCGGTGCTGAACGTCACCTTGCGACTCGTGCCGCGCGTGTGCTTTTTCAAAAAGTAATCGATAAGAACGGGTACATCGGTTCGACGTTCCCGCAATGCGGGCAGCTCGATCGAGAGAACATTTAATCGGTAGTAAAGGTCTTCGCGAAAACGCTTTTCCTCGACCATGTGGAGCAGGTCCCGATTGGTCGCAGCGACCACGCGGACGTCAACGTCGATATCACGGATGCCGCCGACGCGCCGTATCTGCTTTTCCTGTAATGCCCGCAGTATCTTTGCCTGCAGTGATATATCGAGTTCGCCGATCTCGTCTAGAAAGAGTGTTCCGTTGTGTGCGATCTCAAAAAGTCCCTTCTTTTCGGCAACCGCTCCGGTGAATGAGCCTTTTTCGTGGCCGAAGAGTTCGGATTCGAGCAGGTTTTCATTGATCGCGGCACAATTGACGGCCTGAAAGACTTCGTTAGACCGCAAGCTGTTTTTATGGATCGAACGCGCGATCAACTCCTTGCCGGTACCGCTCTCGCCGCGGATAAGGACGGTCGAATTGGATTTGGCGATCTTTAGGATCAGCCGCTTGACCTTGTCCATTTCCGGAGAAACGGAGACGATCTCGGTGTCGAGCGTCGATAGCTTTTTCAATGCCCGCGAGACGGTCTCGAGCAACTTTTCCGAATCGTAGGGCTTTTGCAGATACTCGAACGCACCCAGCCGCAATGCGTCCACTGCCGAATCGACCGTGCCGTGCGCCGTCAACAAAATGACGATGATCGATTTATCGAAATTGGTGAGTTCCCGGAGCAGATCAAGACCGCTCATGCCGGTCATCTGCAGATCGGTGAGTACGAGGTCAAACCGTCGGACCTCGACAAATTTCATCGCCGCCTCGCCCGACGACGCTGTCGTAACGTCGTAGCCTTCTCCCGACAAAATGGTCTCAAGGATCTCTCGCTGATTTTTCTCGTCGTCGACGACGAGGATCGATTTTCGTGCCATAGCTAATTAATTTTTATCTTGCCCCTGTCAGAGCGATTGAAGTAATTTATGAACTCAGATGTCACATCGTCGAATTGGCCAACTAAATAAAATGGAAAGCCAGTTTCGGACTTAGTCCCGATAACGATGTGATAGTTTTTTAGGCTGGCATATTCCTTTGCGATTTCCTGAATGTCTAGTAGGATCGGTTCAACCCGCTGCTTTCTGATGAGTTTAAGACAGTTTTTATTCTCATCTTCCGCTTTCCAACTTTGTTCGAGTAAAGACAATAATTCCTTCACCTTTTCATCCGTATTGAGGCCTTTGCATTCTAACTCAGCAATTTCTTTCTTCTTAACGTCAACTTGATCAATGAGACGGACGTACCTGAAATGAGCCAAACAGTCGACAAAGCCCATACTATTCTCAGCATCCACAAGCCTTCGGATTCCATTATTCCGATCTGCAAACATAGACGAATCCACTACAACGATACGTGGCGGCGCAGTGATCACCTTAGACTGAGTTCGGACATTCATTGCTCCGACGACAAAAAGTGTAAAGAACAATAATGAAATCTTGCCCATACATGCTCCTATGAATTTGGAAGCTTCACAATAAATTTGGTCCCTTCGCCCTCGGTTGATTCGACCTCGATCGTACCGTTGTGGATGTCGACTATCTTGTGGACGATCGCCAGTCCGAGGCCGGTGCCGGTTTCTTTGGTCGAGAAATACGGTTCGAATATCTTTGAGAGGTTGTCGGCCGAGATACCGTTGCCTGTGTCCGAGACCTCATATTTCACCATATTGTCATCGGGCGATATCCTGATGCTGAGACTGCCGCCGTCATGGCCCATTGCCTGTACAGCGTTGATAAATAGATTGTTAAATACCGAGCGTAGAAACTCAGGGTCGCCCATGATCTGCGGTACGTTCTCGTGTTCGACTATACCGATCTTGACGTTCTGTTCGGCTGCCTGAGCCTCGACGATCCGTAGGGAGTCTTCAATTATCTGTCTAGCGTCGATCGGGCGAAGATTTACCGACGCCGGCCTTGAATAATTGAGAAAATCTGAGATCTGCTGATTTATCCGAGCGACCTCGTCCTTGAGCTGCGAGGTCAATTTATCAAAAGTGACGCGTTTTTCTTCATCGTCCGGAGCGTATTTCGAGCGTAGGTGATCGAGCGTCAGGTTGATGTAATTCAGCGGGTTTCGTATCTCGTGTGCGATCGCCGAGCCGAGCCGCCCGACCACAGCAGATTTTTCCGCTTGCTGAAGTTGAGCCTCGATGTCGCGTTTCTTTTCAAGCTCGGCGGTCATTTCGTTAAATCGCCACGCAAGCCTGCCCATTTCGTCGCTCCGTCCGGCCTCGGGAACGCGGACAGAGAGATCGCCTTCAGCAACTTTCCGTGCCGCCCCGGCCAGGTCGGCGATCGGCCGCGTAAATCGCCATACTAGCAAAAATGTGATCAGTGATGACACCAGCAATAATCCGAGCGTAAAGACCAAAGGCTGTGCCGCCCGCCACGCCGTTTCACTCTTATCATTGCGGAGCAGGACCATTACATACCAACGGCCTTTGCTGGTCTCGATCGGGACGGCATGAGCCTCGTCTTCGTTTTCGTCACCGGTTACCACCTTGCGATTTGGAAAGTACTTGAGGTCACTTCCAAGACGGGCACCTTCCATAAGCGGCGGCAGATCGGTCAATTCATTCAACTTTCTATATTTGATCTCATCGTTATTGCCGACCGACGGCAACAACCGGGGATTGAGACTGTCAGCGACCTGCCATTCACTGTCGATTATAATAATGTCGCGGATCCGTTCGCGGACGTTCTTATCGATAAATGTCTGCTCGGGCTGGTCTATCAGGTCCTGAACGCGGAAATCCGGCGACGTCATACTTGTAAACCCGAGGGCTATACCCGCAACGATCGACTGTTCCTGAGCCTCCCGCATTAAGCTGTTCTCACGCTGCGTGCGCAGATTTAAGTAATACTGTAATCCCAGCGTCGCTATCAGTAGAAACGCCAGTATCAGCAGCAATCTGCCCCGAAATGTATTGAAAAATGTCATTGGGAATGTGGTGCGTTAAGCTAAATTTATGGAAACCATTAAAACTGCTTGCCTCACCAAACCTTGAATGTTATAGTTACCGTAGTTTGAACGCAAATTCCTGATCGATCCAGTATATCGCGATGTAGTCTTTCAGGATTCCCCAAAATACAATTCAACGGCAAATCTTTTGATCTGAGGTGAGGTAAGGCATGAAGTTAATGTTCCCTATTAAAATCCGTACTCTCGCGGTTTTTTCTGTTCTGGCCGTATTGGTTTTCGTTTCGGGTGAGGCTTTTGCTCAAAAGAAGCCCGCAACATCAAAGAAAACTGCTACGTCAAAAAAGGCCACCGATACAAAAAAGGCTTCGGCTTCGAACAAGCCGACTGCGGCTAAATCGACTGCTGCCAATAAGAAGTCGCAAAAGCAGGCAAAGGATGTATCGAAAAATCAGAAGAGGGATCAAAAGAAAGAGAAGGAGCGGGTAGCAGACGCGAAATCGAAGAAAGACCCCAAGAAAGGCGCCGAATCGAAAAAGGCCGCCGCCGAGCGTCGCCGCAAAGAAGAAGAACGCCGACAGGCAGCAATTGCCGAACAGCGTCGCCGCGAGCAAGCCGCACGTGAGGCCCGCGAACGCAGACTGGCCTTCGAACGCGGACTCCGCACCGAGACAGTAGCAAATATTTCGCAAGACAATACCGAGGGCGAAGACCTCAATATTCGCCGTGCCGCCGTCGAGGCTCTCGGCGGGCGCGCCGGTTCCGTTGTCGTAATGGAGGCCCAGACAGGGAAGATCCTGACGGTTGTCAATCAGGACTGGGCCATTCGCAGCACGATCCGGCCATGTTCGACCATCAAACTCGTTACCGGCGTCGCGGCGTTAAATGAGAACGTCATCGATAAACAGGACGGTTCGGTCCGCAACGCGTCGACCCGCCGCCGTCTCGACGATGCTCTCGCGTATTCCGACAATCCGTATTTTCAGCGCGCTGGTATGCAGGTCGGTAGCCCGAAAGTGATCGAGTATGCCAAGCAGCTCGGGCTTGGCGAACCGACGGGCATCAACGCCGAAGGTGAAGCCCCCGGCCGTTTGCCGTATGGCAACAATAATCCCCGTATTTACTCGCACGGCGATGATTTCGAAGTTTCGACCCTACAACTCGCTGTTATGGTTTCGGCCATCACAAACGGCGGTCATCGTGTTCTGCCGCGAATCCCGCGCAATGCGACCGAGCAGGCTAGGTTTCAGACCTTTTATAAAGGCAATGTCGATCTCCCGAAGCAGAATCTTCGCCGCGTCATCCCGGGCATGATGGGTGCGGCCGAATATGGCACCGCGCGTCGTGACATGGATCAGTCGCTGGGTGTGGCGGGCAAGACGGGTTCGTGTATCAGCAAAGGTTCGTGGGTCGGGCTCTTCGCCTCGGTCGCCCCGATCGAAGCACCGAAATATGCCGTCGCGGTGATCACCCGCGGCCAGAGCGAACGCGGAAAATACGCTGCCGCTGTCGCTGCCAAGGTCTACCGTGCGTTGAGCAAGAATATCATCCGTACTGACCGCAATCTTGCCCGGACCGAATTTAACCTAACGCCGCGCAATGTTGCTACGGCCACGACCACGGCCGAGGTTGAAGATGAGGATGATGACGATGCTGTAGCTTCGTCACCGGAAATGGACGAAACGTCCAATGACGGCCGCGGCGTGATCCTTGTGCCGAGCGCTCCGCGTTCGGTGCCCGCTCAGAAAAAGCTCGTCCAGAAGACCGGTGATTCCAAACCGATGTTTCCGCCGGTTGTCATCACAAACGGCAATGATCCGAGCAAAAAGGTACGCGAGCGGATCGTGCCTGAGCAATAGTCGAAATCTCCGGGACGGTAAATGCCGTCCCGGATTCCGATGACCTCGCCGCCTCGATGCTTTTTATCGGCGGCTTTTGTTTTTGGCTTGACACGAATACGATTCATAACAGATTATTTATTCCTTAAATAGGAAGATGCGAAAGCAGTTTATTTTGAGTCGGATGTAAATCCCCCGCGAAGATTAGCAACTATTGTTAATCCAACATCATCTGATTTCACGCGAAACCGAACGCGTTAATTCGGTAGCAGAAGACAGAATTAAAAGCACGCGGGCAGAGGTCCGGCGGAGGAAGTACTTAGATGAAAACGATTTTTAGATCAACCGGTTTTGCATTGCTCATTGCGGCAATACTCACGCTTGGAGCCGTGGCAGGCTTTGCTCAGGATTGCGACGAGGCGGCCATGACGGCCCAGGCTGATAAGGTTCGCGAACTTTTTACCAAGAAAGACATTCCGGGCCGTAAGGCTGCGATCGAGGCCGGCAAGGTTTACCTCGAGAAATTTGGCTCATGCCCGGCCGGAGCCGAGATGGCAACCTACCTAAAGGATAGTTTGCCAAAGCGTGAAAAGACGTTAGCTCAAGCAGAAAAGGATCAACGGCTTACTGAGATCGGTGGCCGTTTTGATGCCGGACTCAAAGCTAAAAATTGGGACGCGGTCTATGCTGCGGGTAAGCAGCTTTTGGACGAAGATCCTGAAAAGTACCGTCCTGCACTTTTGGTACTTGGAACGATCGGCTACGACGAGACGGCAAAATCTCCGCGTGTCACCAAATGGAATGACGACACACTCAAGTACGCGAAATTGGCAATTGCCGACCTCGAAGCCGGCAAGCCGTTTGCTTTCTATGGTGTGCAGCCGTTTGAATACAAGGCAGGAAAAGACGAGGCCATCGGCTGGATGAACCTGATCATCGGTTACATCATGTCTTGGGACAAGAATCAGAGAAAAGAAGCCCTGCCGTACCTCGACAAGGCGATCAAGTCGTCGTCGACCGCGAAGAACGACTGGAATCTGTATGAGACCATTGGTCAGTATTATTTCGATGAGGCCGCCAAAATGGAAGGCGAACTCAAGACCATGCGTGCCGCCATCAAGGACACCGATGCTCCTGAGGTCGTAAAGCAAAAGGTCGATGCCCTCAACGAAAAGATCGGTATCTCGAATGGAACTCTGGAGCGTGCGATGGACGCCTATGCTCGGACATATAAAATGGCCCCGACCACCCCGGCAGGAAAGGCATATCGTGACGGCATTCTTGGAAAGATCAATGATCTTTACGATGCTCGGTTTAACAAGAAGGACGGCGTCAACGCCTGGATCGAGGCCGCAGTTGTCAAACCGATCCCGAGTCCGTTGACGGCGGTTACCCCTGTGATCGACCCTGAGCCGGCCGCTGCTGCGACCTCGTCATCGACGGCACCGTCAGCCAAAGCGGCAACCACGGCCAAGCCATAGGGCATCGTTGCTGACACCGTTGCCATTGGGGCGGTAACGCATCGGTATCAGGTAAGAAAAAAAGGCACCCGCTAAAACCGCCTTTATTTGATCTAAAAACCGTGTCGGGCACCTTAATTGAGGTGCCCGACTTTCTTTTTCCACTCAATCTTTCTAGAATTAGCCTCAATGTCAGCCAGTATCGCCCAGCTTGAAAATCTGATCGGGCACAAATTTCAGGATGTTAAACTCGTTGAGCGGGCGATGACCCATCGGTCGTGGGCGTTTGAAAATTTGCCTGATCTAACGGAAGAGAGCATTCGAGAGTTTGAGAACGAATCGCTCGAGTTTGTCGGCGACTCGGTGCTCGGACTGATCGTCGCTGAACAGCTCTATCTTGCAAACCCCAAGCTCAGCGAGGGCGACCTGACGTTGATGAAGCACCGCCTCGTGAGTACAGCGACGCTTGCACGTGTCGGCGAGGAGATGGGGCTCGGGGCTTACGTCCGCTTTGGCCGCGGCGAAGAAAAGACCGGCGGGCGAAAAAAGGCCGCTCTGCTCGCAAATACGCTCGAGGCATTGATCGGTGCCGTGTTTTTTGACGGAGGTTACGTCGCGGCTCGTGTTTTTGTCGGGCGGATCTTGTCTAACGAATTTCGGGCTGCCACCCCGCAAAGTTCGCTCGATTACAAATCGCTGCTTCAGGAGACTCTTCAGGCACAGAAAATGTCTGCTCCGACATACGAATTGATCAGATCCGAGGGGCCGCCGCATGAACGAACGTTCTACGTCGAAGCGGTCTGGAAGACGGGAAAGGCCCGTGGCGAAGGTAATTCGATAAAATTGGCGGAGATGAAAGCCGCGGCCGAAGCTCTCTCGATGCTCGGCACTGCGAAATAGACGAAAATAGGTAATAATAGAGTTCAGATATGAGTACTGAGGAAAAAGAGATCGCTCCCGAGACCAAGCCGGCCGGACCACCGAAATCTACGGCACGCGAGTATTTCGAGTCGTTTGTGGTAACGCTCGTCATGGCGCTATTTGGCATGACGTTCATCTTGCAGGCCGTTACGGTACCGACCGGATCGATGCAGAACACGATACTTGTCGGCGACTATCTGCTCGTCAATAAGTTTATCTTCACGCCCGGCGGCGGCAGTCTGCCGTTTCTGCCGCAACGTGAGATCGAACGCGGCGACATAATCGTTTTCAAATATCCGGGCAATAAGGTCAAACCGCAGAACGACAAATCACGCGGCATCATTCCGTACCAGATAAACTACGTCAAACGCGTCATCGGGCTGCCGGGGGATACGGTCGAATACAAGGACAATCAGGTCTATATCAACGGTGAACCGCTGGCCGAACGCCGCATTATCGGCGACCCGCCAACGCCGGGCGACAACCAGTCAGCACTGATCACCAAGGAATTCGAGGACGCCCCGAAAGATTCGAAATACAGCGTCTATTACTCAGAGGAGGAGATGCTTGAGGTCAAATCAGGAGCTCATCTTTCGACCAGACAGTACGAATTTGGCGTTGCCGGTAAACCGATGAAGGTGCCGGATAACAGCTTTTTCGTGATGGGCGACAGCCGCGACAATAGTGAAGACAGCCGCTTCTGGGGCTTTGTGCCGCGTGATCTGATCGTGGGCAGAGCGATGTTCGTGTACTGGTCGTGCGACCGCGGTGCGTCGAACGGAGACTTTTTTGGCTGCATCACGCACCCACGTCTCAGCCGCATCGGCAAGCTCGTTAAATAACGAGCGGCCGACATTTTGGTTAACAAGGCGGTCCCGGACCGCCATTTTTATTAATGAAGATCAATTTTAACAGCGAAGTTTCAGACGCGATCCGCGATGGCAGGCCGCTCGTCGCACTTGAATCGACGGTCATCGCTCACGGGCTGCCATACCCTCACAATCTGGAGACGGCCAATAAACTTGAGGCCGCGGTTCGCGAATCGGGAGCTGTGCCGGCGACGATCGCAGTCTTTGGCGGTGAATTTTATGTTGGGCTAACGGCCGATCAGATCGAGCAACTTGCAACCCGCAAGGATATTCGCAAGATATCTCGCCGCGATCTTCCCGTTGCTGTGGCAGGACGCATGGATTGTGCGACGACGGTCGCAACGACAACGTTCATCGCCCATCGTGCAGGGATCAAGGTGTTCGCGACCGGCGGGATCGGCGGCGTACATCGCGGTTATCCCTCCGATATCTCAGCCGATCTGCCTGAGCTTGCCCGGACGCCGATCTCGGTTGTTTGTTCGGGTGCAAAGATCGTGCTCGATCTGCCGGCAACTCGTGAGTGGCTCGAAACCAACGGAATTACAGTGCTCGGTTGGCGATGTGACGAGCTGCCGGCGTTCTATTCGCGCTCGAGCGGACTCTCGATCGACCAGCGAGTTGAAAATGCAGACGATGCCGCTGCGGTAGCTGCCGCTCGAGACGACCTTGGGCTGACCAATTCGATCCTGGTCACGGTGCCTGTTCCTGCAGAATTTGAGATCGATCGAGCTGAGCTTGAGACGATCCTAGAGGACGCTCTGGCTCTGGCTGACGAGAAGGGAATCAGAGGCAAAGAGATCACGCCGTTTCTGCTCTCGCAGATGTCCGAGCGGAGCGGTGGCCGAACGCTCGCCGCAAATATCGCTCTGCTGGAGAATAATGCACGCGTCGCCGCCTCGATCGCGGTTGCAATGAACTAACGCGAAACGCTATTTTGCTGCAGAACGGTCAAGCTTTGTACGGAGCAAGTCGAGCCGCTTGCGGGCCTCGGCGGCTTCGGGCGAAGTAGGGAATTTCGTCACGATCTCTTTCCAGCTTTCGCCGTCGTAATGAAAGAGTTTGGTTGACGAATTAAAGAGAAACACCACACCGAGTTTGCGATATCTGTCGAGCCCAACGTAGTTGAGATAGTAGCTGTAGAGCGGTGCATTGGTCGCAGCCATTTCGCGTCGGCTGAGTCGGCTGGTGGCGTCTTTTGACATGCGCAGCCCGATATCTTCGAGCAGGTCGCCGTACAGCAACAGCATCGCCGGGCGAAACTTAGACGTTGGATAAAGTGCGAAAAATTCGACCGCAACCTCGATCTGCTCAAACCCGTTCGATGCCTGAACAAACTTTGCAAGACGTTCCTCATCAATGGAGCGAAACTTGCCGAAAACCGCGTCGGCCTGAACCCATCCGTAATTTCGCGGCGGAGCTATTACCTTGTAAAATTTGACGCCGTCGGCTTCGGTCACGTCGAGTATCTTGATCGCTCGTCCGCGACGCATTCGCTGGATCGACTGTGAATACAGGCTCGGTTTGTCGCGAAGCACCGATAGCGTCTCGTCAATGACAACCGCGGTCTTACCGATATCGGCACTTTTCGCCGCCGGCGGGACGCGGGGCGGTCTGCGAACTTGGGCATCAGCCGTGTTCACAGAAACGGCAAGGAAAAGAAATAGCGTTGTGAGAAGCGGGAGTTTCATAAGGTTACCCGATTGCCTTTTTATTTATTTGGATCTGAGTTTGGCAAGCTCGATCCGGTTTGCGATCCCCGCGTGATGAAAGTGGCAGATCGCGATAGCGAGTGCGTCGGCCGCGTCGTGCGGCGTAGGTATCGCCTTCATTCGCAGCAGCAGTTTGACCATCTCCTGTACCTGCGTTTTTTCGGCGTTTCCGTAACCAACGACGGTCTTTTTTATCAAACGCGGGGCGTATTGGGCTATTTCCAGTCCGCGTTGTTCGGCCAGCAGCAGCATCAAGCCGCGAACCTGCCCTAGCTTTAACGCGACACCGACATTGACGGCGTAAAACGTGTCTTCGACCGACAGAACGTCCGGCGAATGTAATGCCATCAGGTCGGCGACCGCGTCGTAAATATTCAGCAGACGTTTGGAAAACGCGTCCTTGGTGTTCGACTTAACCGTCCCAAAATCGACCAGCGTGTATTTCAGTCCGCTGCCCTCGACGACGCCCCAGCCGAGTGTTTCGCTGCCCGGGTCAATTCCTAATACACGCATTAAATTATGTTACTGCTTCTGAGATTAAAACAAGATACTCCAATCTTCGCGGTCAATGCAAGCACATTCTTGACCTGAGAGAGCTTTTTGGTGCGATATCGTCGGGCTGGCAGGCGTAAACCGCGGCAGGTTGTAAAATCGCCCTAATATTCTTATCATCAAGCATTAGGCCCCGCAAGCGAATCAGAAAATGGAAACTCAGTTGAGCAGGTCGAATGTGTTGGGATCGGTGCGTGCATTGCTCGCCGGTGCGATCGACTACGCCGGGTTGTTTCCGCCCGCGGGGTTGTCGATGCCCGAGGCGGTGATAAATTACGCGACATATCGCAACAGCAACTACGCGTGGATGCTCGGGCGTTTTATCGTCGGGGTCGGGCGTCTCAATGAGTTTTACGAATGTGCGACCGATTTTATCTCGCGTGACGCGGCCAGTGCATGGCCTGTAGCGGTCGTCGCGGGCGAAGATCTGTTCGAAACGCTGCGAGTGATAGAGGATTTCAACGCGGCACATGGGCCCGGCGTCATCTGTGACTCGGTCGAGATGAAAACGGTCACGGCATACCAGATCGAGACGGTCTCGGGTGCACTGCCGTTTGGTGTGAACGCCTATTTTGAGATCGAGCCGACGGGCGAGTTTGCCGATCTGATCGCGTCGGTCTCCGCCGCGGGCCAGCGGGCAAAGATCCGTACGGGCGGCGTTACGGCCGAAGCGTTCCCGGCCTCCGAGGCGATCGTTCGTTTTGTTCAGGCATGTACGGCGGCTAACGTGCCGTTCAAGGCGACAGCCGGTCTGCATCATCCGATACGCTGCT
The DNA here is from genome assembly GCA_017983495.1 of Pyrinomonadaceae bacterium. Lineage (GTDB taxonomy): Bacteria > Acidobacteriota > Blastocatellia > Pyrinomonadales > Pyrinomonadaceae > OLB17. Next base: position 136,636 of record JAGOBH010000003.1, read on the forward strand.
ATAGGCCGCTCACCTATGAAGCTAACGCCGCTCAGGGCACTATGCACGGGTTTCTCAATCTTTTCATGATGGCCGGTTTCGCCCGCGAAGGATATCGCCGCAGCTTTCTCGAGGACGTGATGGAAGAGGAATTCGAAGAGGTTTTCGAGTTGACAGATACTGACATCAAATGGCGGAACGAATTTACGCTGAATCTGCACCAGATCGAACAACTCCGCACCCACGGCATCCAGTCCTTCGGCTCATGCTCATTCGATGAACCGATCGTGGATCTGCAGGCGCTTGGGATATTGTAGGCAGAAGGCAGAAACACGACCGGTAGGGAGTGTGCCTTTAGCTCATTAGACCATGTACGAAGAAGTCTGGGAGGACAACGATTATCCTATTGCGTATTTTATTACGTTCAGAACCTTCGGAACGTGGCTACACGGTGACGAGCGTTCTTCGATCGACCGGCACGGTAAGAATATCTACGGTCAAGAAAAGATCGGCCTCGATCCGAAGTTTTCCGTTTTGATGGAAAGTAATATGGAGTCGGACGTTGTCCTCTTGAACGGGGCTCAACGGAAGGTCGTTAGGTTGGCGATCATAAGTGTTTGCGAGTATCGTGGGTATGTGCTCAAAGCCCTCAGCGTTCGAACGAACCATGTCCATGCGGTTGTATGTGCTTTGACGGTGCCGGACAAGATATTGAACGCGTTCAAATCAAATGTCACGAGAGAACTGAGACAAGCTGGATTGGTTAGCCCTGAACAAAAGATTTGGTCGCGTGGCGGCAGTACAAGATATCTCTGGAAGCCGCATAATGTTGCGAATGCGATAGAATATACTTTCAATGGACAAGGTGACGACCTGCCAGAGTTTTAGGCGGAAACCTGAGCGGTAGCGAGGGTGCCTAGTCAGATAGAAGACTGATATAATCAACAAGACACGATGAGCTCGGGGCACACTCCCTACCGGTCGTGTTTCTGCCTTATGATCAACGAAACCCACGACCCGAACCTCAAAAGCTGGGTCGAATCCGCCAACGATCCGAATACGGATTTTCCGATACAGAATTTGCCGCTGTGTACATTCAGAAGAAAGGATACGCAGGAATTCGTTCGTATCGGCGTTGCCATCGGCGATTTCATCTTTGACGTTCAACAAGGCTATCGTCGGATGCTATTTAAGGAGGCTTTTCAAGGAATTGCCTTCATAGCAAACTTTCAAACGAGCCTAAACGGCATTCGAAAGTTTCCCGATCTCTTCGGCGAGATGCCAGACTTTAGAATGCGTTGTGTCGAGATTTTTTCTGAGACATTCGACGAGTCTAAACGTGCTGTAGCGGAAGAGTGCCTTGTTCCTATCGAAGATACGGAATACTTTCCCGCTTTTGAGACTCGCGATTACACCGATTTCTACTGCTCGATCTATCATGCGACGAATGTGGGGTCGATGTTTCGGCCGGATAATCCTTTGCTGTCGAATTATAAATATGTGCCGATCGGGTATCACGGGCGGGCTTCGTCGATCGTGATCTCGGGGACGGACATCAAGCGGCCGCACGGGCAGAACCGGAGCGACGCAGAAGCACCGCCCAAGTTTATACCGTGCAAGAGCCTCGATTATGAGATGGAGGTCGGGTTTTTTGTCGGGCAGGGGAATGAGCTCGGCACGTCGATCCCGATCGGTGAGGCGGAGAAACACATCTTCGGCCTGTGCCTCGTCAACGACTGGTCCGCCCGCGACATACAGGCGTGGGAATACCAACCGTTGGGTCCGTTTCTCGCCAAGAATTTCGCCACTACCATCTCGCCCTTCGTCGTCACGATGGAGGCTCTCGCACCGTTCAGAACGAAAGCATTCGAACGCGAGCCCGGCGATCCCGCACCGCTCGATTATCTTGCGGATGAAACGAACGAAAAATTCGGCGGTATCGACATCAATCTTGAGGTCTTTATCCAGACCGAGAAGATGCGTGCGGAAAACATCGAGCCTTTCTTATTAAGCCGTTCCAACATGAAAGACCTCTACTGGACGATCGGCCAGATGCTCACGCACCACGCCTCCGGGGGCTGCAACCTCCAAACCGGCGACCTCATCGCGACCGGCACGATCTCAGGCAAGGAAAAGTCCGAACGAGGCTCGATGCTCGAACTCTCGTGGCGGGGCACCGAACCGATCGATCTGCCATCCGGCGAACAACGCCGCTTTCTAGAAGACGGCGACGAGATCATCATGAAAGGCTACTGCGAACGCGAAGGCTTTCGCCGCATCGGCTTCGGCGAATGTAGAGGACGGATCCTTCCGGCGGATTAGGAGTTTTTTGCCACGAATGAACACGAATGGCACGAATAAGAAATCGGATCTATTCGTGTTATTCGTGGCTAAATCTTTCCTGTCTGCTAAAATCTCAACGTGAAACCTGCACAGGCTTATTCGGAAACTGCGGTTCGACGCGTCGCTTTGGGGGCGGAGCACGTCGATTTTGACGATGTGCTGGCGATCGAAGAGCCGCTCGAAATACGGCTTGGGTTTCCAGTAAATGGCAGGATCGAGCACCGGGCGATCTCGATCACGATGCGAACGCCGGGAGACGATGCCGAACTTGCCGCCGGCTTTCTCTTTACCGAAGGAATCATTCATTCACCCGATCAGATCAGACAGATCCGCCACTGCGGGCCGGTTAAGGTCGGGACTCCAAACAACACCATCCGCGTCGATCTCGTCGACGGCGTCGATGTCGATCTCGAACGCCTGAAACGCAATTTCTACACGACCTCAAGCTGCGGCGTCTGCGGTAAATCGTCGATCGAGGCACTGCACACCGGCGTTAAAGGGCTAGCGGACGGCGATGTGACGGTCAGTGCGGGCGTGATCCACGGCCTGCCTTCCGCCGCTCTTGCCGCTCAGGCAACGTTTGAAAAGACCGGCGGGCTGCACGCGTCGGTACTGTTTGACCGCGACGGCGGTGTCGGATGCGTGGCCGAGGACGTCGGCCGCCACAACGCTCTCGATAAGGTCATCGGGCGAAAATTCATTGCGGGCGAAACGCCTCTTTCGGATAAAATACTGTTGGTCAGCGGCCGTGCCAGCTTCGAACTGGTGCAAAAGGCCCTGATGGCCGGCTTGCCCGTACTTGCGGCTGTCGGAGCACCGTCGAGCCTCGCGGTCGAACTAGCCAGCGAATTCGGCATGACGCTGATCGGCTTTGTCCGCGACGACCGATTCAATATCTATTGCGGAGGCGAGCGGATCGTGTCAGAACCGGGAGCGATAGCGACTGGGTTTCGTTAAGTTAAATGGCAGACAAACCGAAAAAGCTAGTCGTCACACCGCCGCCGACAAAATCGGCTGGCATCCACGCCGTGACCAACGCGCTTAGGCACGTCTACGGCAAGATGGGCGTCATTCACGGTACACGCGGGCTGATGAACCTCAATCAAAAGGGCGGCATCGATTGTCAATCGTGTGCGTGGCCCGATCCGGAGCATCGGACGATAAACGAATTTTGCGAGAACGGCGCCAAAGCACTTGCCGATGAGGGCACAAAGAAAAAGATCGGTGCGGAGTTTTTTGCCGAGCACAGCGTCGCAGACCTCGCCGCCCGCGAAGATTTTTGGCTAAATAATCAAGGCCGTCTCGCCGAGCCGCTAATTCGTCGCGAAGGCGGTACGCATTACGAGCCGATATCGTGGGACGAAGCCATCGGCCTGATCGCTGAAAAACTCAATGGACTTGATTCGCCCGACGAGGCCGTCTTTTACACCTCGGGCCGCACGTCGAACGAAGCGGCATTTCTCTACCAGCTTTTCGTGCGGCAATTTGGCACCAATAATCTGCCCGATTGCTCGAATATGTGCCACGAATCGAGCAGCGTTGCCCTCGCCGAATCGATCGGTCTTGGCAAGGCGACGATCCGGCTTGAGGATTTTGAAAAGACAGACCTCGTCATCGTCGTCGGGCAGAATCCCGGAACCAATTCACCGCGAATGCTCTCGTCGCTCGCCGCCGCAAAGGCCGCGGGAGCGAACATGATCGCAATCAATCCGCTGCCTGAGGTCGGGCTGACGAGCTTTGTCGACCCCAATCCGCAGCACGGCAGTTTGTTTGGAGTGCTCGGATTTAGGCCCGCAAAGCTCGCCGATCTGCATTTGCCCGTCCGCATAGGCGGCGACATGGCCGTGATCAAGGGAATGATGAAGGTGATGCTCGAACGCGAACGTGAAGCGCCGGGCACCGTTTTTGACCGCGAGTTTATCGAGGCGAAAACCACAGGGTACGACGAAGTGGTTTCATCACTTGATTCCACTAACTGGGACGACATCATCACCGCGTCGGGCCTGACCCGCGAACAGATTGGCGAAGCCGCCGAGATGGTCCTTTCGGCAAGATCGTTCATCACTTGTTGGGCAATGGGCGTCACGCAGCACACGGACGCGGTTGCGACCATTCAGGACATCGTTAATCTGCATCTGCTTCGCGGTGCGATCGGCAAATCCGGTGCGGGACTGTGTCCTGTCCGCGGCCATTCGAACGTGCAGGGCGACCGCACGATGGGCATCTGGGAAAGGATGACGCCCGCATTTCGCGAAAATCTAGAGAGGGAATTTGGCTTTACCGCCACGCCAACTGACGGACTGAATACGGTCGAAGCCATCGCCGCGATGGCCGATGGGCGAGCCAAGATCTTTTTTGCGATGGGCGGTAACTTCGCCGCTGCGTCGCCGGATACCGATGCAGTCGCATCGGCATTATCCAACTGCGATCTGACGGTTCAGGTGATCACGAAACTAAACCGCACCGCCCTAACGCCCGGAAAGACGTCGCTCATCCTGCCGTGCCTTGGACGCTCGGAGATCGATCGGAGTACGGACACTGCGGTCCGCTTGAGGGTGGAGAACGAAGAATTTCTCGCCGGAGGAACCGGCGATGCGGACAAGAGTGTCCGCACTCCACAGGTGCAGTTTGTTTCGACCGAGAGCACGATGCTTAACGTACAGATGTCGCGCGGCATTTTCCCTCCGATATCCAAGCATCTGCGGAGCGAGTCATGGATCGTCTGCAGACTCGCGAAAGCTGTTTTGGGTGATCGCTCAAACGTCGATTGGGACGCGATGGCCGCTGACTATGATCGCATTCGCGACGCGATCTCGCGGGTCGTGCCGGGCTGTGAGAATTACAACGAACGAATTAGGCAAGACGGCGGCTTTTATATGCCCAATCCGCCAAATCGCGGCGAGTTTCCGACCGCATCGGGTAAAGCATTGTTTCGCGCGAGCCCGCTCGAGATCGTCAAGCTTCCGCCCGGCCGTTTGTTCTTGACGACGATCCGTTCGCATGATCAGTTCAATACGACGATCTATGGACTCGACGACCGCTATCGGGGCATCGACGGCGACCGGCACGTGATCTTTATGAACGCGAAGAATATCGCCGACCTCGGCCTCGCGGCAGGGCAAAGGGTCGATATCACCAGCTATTTTGATTGCGTGGAACGGCACGTTTACGGTTTTGTTGTCGTGCCATACGCGATACCGTTCGATTGTTCGGCTGCATACTTTCCTGAGGCAAATCCGCTGATACCATTAAAAAGTGTCGCAAAACGCAGCTTCACGCCGACTTCAAAATGCGTGGTTATTTCGGTCCGTGCGTCGAAGAAATAAGATCGGCCACGAATTGCACGAATGCCACGAATAATGAGGAAAAAATAGTTCGAGCTATTCGTGCAATTCGTGGCTAAATTCTTTTTGTGGCAAAATAGAGATCAGATGGAACTCGTCCTCGATAAATTTCACGAAGAATGTGGCATCTTCGGCATCTTCGGTCACGCGGAGGCGTCGACGCTGACGCAGTTGGGGCTATTTGCCCTGCAGCATCGCGGCCAGGAGGCGTGCGGTATCGTTACGGCTGAGGACGAAGATCTGCATCAGCATCGTGCGATCGGGCTGGTTGCCGATGTGCTGAATCCGGAGATCCTCAAGAAATTGACAGGTACTGCAGCGATCGGCCACACGCGATATTCGACCGCGGGAAAGAACACCATCAAAGAAGTCCAACCTTTTTCGGTAACCTGTCAGCATGGCAAGATCGCCGTCTGCCACAATGGTAATCTGCCGTTTGCAGATCAGAGACGGTCCGAACTCGAACAATCAGGAGCGATCTTTTCGTCAACCTCCGACACCGAGACTATTCTGCACGGCATTGCCCGTACGCCTGCCGGGAATGCCATTGAGGCAATTGAAAAGGTTCTCAAGGATACCGAAGGAGCGTTTTGCTTGCTGTTCCTGACACCAACGGCAATGATCGCAGTTCGCGATCCGCGTGGGTTTAGGCCCCTTGTGCTCGGCAAGTTTCAGGATGCGTGGTGCGTCGCGTCTGAAACGTGCGCGTTTGACCTGATCGACGCCGAATACGTCCGTGAGGTCGAACCCGGCGAGATGCTGATCATCGACGATTCGGGTGTCCATTCATCAAAGCCATTCGAACGGAAGCCGGTGTCAGTGTGCTCTTTCGAGCACGTCTATTTTTCGCGGCCCGATTCGACGATCTTTGACCGCTCAGTCAACGAATCACGACACAAGATGGGCCGTCAACTCGCCATCGAGCAGCCTGTCGACGCCGATCTGATCGTGCCGGTGCCGGACTCGGGCGTTGCTGCGGCAATCGGCTTTGCTGCCGAATCGGGCATCAATTTTCGCCAGGCGATAATCCGCAACCACTATGTCGGCCGGACGTTCATCGAGCCGTCACAATCGATCCGTTCGTTTGGCGTACGTCTCAAGCTAAACCCGATCAAGGATCTGATCAATGGCCGCCGCGTGGTGCTCGTCGATGATTCGATCGTTCGTGGAACGACGTCGAAGAAGATCGTCGAGATGGTTCGCGAAGCCGGAGCGACCGAGGTGCATATGCGTATCTCGTGCCCCCCGACGACCCATTCTTGCTACTACGGCGTCGACACGCCACACCGCAGCGACCTGATCGCTGCTAAAATGTCAGTCGACGAGGTCCGCGATTATATCGGTGCCGACACGCTCGGCTATCTCTCGCTCGACGGTATGCTTTCCTGCATCGGCCTCGACCCTGCGACCACCTGCAACGCCTGCTGGAGCGGTAAGTATCCGACGCTAATTGCAAACGGCAAAGCTGCCTGACAACTCAAACCTTTCATTTTTCATCTCAATGAGGTAGACTGACCTTCCTCTATGGGGGCGACAGGCTTCGACAGGGGCTTGTATAGATCTTTGAATGCACGTCGGGCTTGTAAGGTTAGCTCGTTAAAAAAACTTTGCAAAAACAAATGCTAATCAAGAATTAGCCCTTGCTGCCTAATTAACTTTAGCTCCAGCAATGTCAACGGGGAAGTCCGCCTGATGCGACCCTACTTGGCATAACTCAGTTCAGGCTCGGGCCCGTTCACCACCTGCGAACGGGGCTTAAAGTCAGTCAGGTTAGCCTTTGGAGAGGTCTTGTCGGTTCATCTGCTCTTCTAAGGCGAAACATAAGTGAACTCGACTAAACGTGTAGATTTCACTGGTCGCAACCTTTGGATGCGGGTTCGATTCCCGCCGCCTCCACCATCTTTATTTTCTTAAAGTCAGGATTGTGAAAAAGGACCTTTGATGAAGGTCCTTTTTTGCTATGTCGATTGTCTCGAAATCGGGTTATAATCGTGCATATGCTGAGTAGATTCCAAGTCATCATGAGGGTCATAGCTTTAGCATGTGTATTGTTCGGCTGCCAATTTAACTCACCGGCGCAGTCGACTGTCAATGCTCTCAAAAGTATGTTGCGTAGCGATGCGGGATTTCAGGACAGCGACTTTGCCGCGCTCGATAAGGGCGAGACTGTGGTCCGGTCGTTGAAACGTGACGAGAAGCGGGAAGTCTCGATCTGCGGGGTGATAAAACTGCAGAACATGCCGGAAATTTCGTTGCCTGCTCTGGTCGAAAAACTCTCGCAAAGAACTAACAAGACCGTGATGAAGTGGGGCGTGTTCGGCAATCCTCCTGTTGCTGATGACCTGCAAACGCTTGAACTTGAAGATCGTGATCTCGACGAAATGAAAAAATGCGAGGTCGGAAACTGTGATCTCAAGTTGTCGGCGGATATGATCAATCGTCTGCGAAATGAGGTAAACTGGGCTGCTCCGGACCACGGTGCCCGGGCAATGCAGTTGTACCGCCAAATGCTGACGGAATATGTGGTTGATTACCTAAAGAATGGCAACAAGGCCCTGCTGCAGTATGACAATCGGAAAACGCCGGTTCGACTGGCCGACGATCATCGGATGCTGCTAGACGGAGCCTTGTTTCTGGACGAGATCTCTCCGGAATTTGGGAAATATCTAAGGCAATTCCCCGGGTTTGAACTTTCAGGTGTTGAGAACACGGTCGATTGGACCAAGGTCGATTTTGGATTAAAGCCGATCCTTTCGATCACTCACACAACATCGTATACCTTCCAGGATAACAATATCCCACAGTTCCTTATCGCCACCAAAGGTATTTACGCCAGTAGATATATTGACTCGTCATTGGCGTTGATATTGCTGATTCGTGAGTCGGCAGGAGAAACGTCGAACGCATACCTCGTCTTCACCAACATCTCAAGATCAAACTCACTGAGCGGTCTTTTCAGCGGCCTTAAACGCAGCATTGTTTCGTCTGAGTCCGAGGGAAGGGTCAGGGATATGCTTGTTGAGTCAAAAGCCAAACTTCAACAGGTTCCCACGTCACCTGTCAGCACCTCGCAGACATCCGAAAGCAGCATTCTCAACGGTATCGGGCTTAAATCGATAATGATGCTGGCGTTGGTACTGATCGCAGGAATGTTGGTATTTTTCCTTTTCCGGAGAAGGATCCGATGATGCGCCGGGCAATGAAGCGTTCGTCATTTAGCAGATCGAACTTCGGCGTGTTAGATTCATTCCTTGCCGCCTGCAGTCTTTTGGCGGAACAAAACCTGTGATAGATCAGTTGCCAATCGGAATTTTTGACTCAGGCGTAGGTGGACTGACGGTCTATCGAGCGCTGCACAACCGTCTGCCGAATGAGCATTTTATTTATCTTGGCGACACTGCGCGCGTGCCCTATGGGACGAAATCGCTTGCGACCGTCGAACGGTACGCGATCGAGAATTCGCAGTTTCTCGCGTCTCGCGGGATCAAGATGCTGGTTGTCGCGTGCAATACGGCCTCGGCCCTGGCATTGCCCAAAATTCGCGAAAGGATCGGGATCGACGTTGTCGGTGTGATCGGCCCAGGCGGGAGAAAGGCGGTCGAGATCACAAGCGGAACAGAAAATCCGAGGATCGGTGTCATCGCGACCGAAGCAACGGTCGCCAGCAACGCCTATTTCGAAGCAATCAGGCGAGCGTCGGCTACGGCCGAAGTTTATCAGACCGGATGCCCGCTATTCGTGCCGCTGGCCGAAGAAGGCTGGACTCAGGAAACTGAGACATTTTCGATCGCCGCAAAATACCTGGCAAAAATGAAGGAGTTTGGACCGGACGCTCTCGTCCTCGGATGCACACACTACCCGATCCTACGTGACGTCATCCAGCAGACGGTTGGCGAAAATGTTAAGCTTATTGATTCCGGCGAGGCGACTGCGGACGAGGTCGCCCAGTTATTGATCGAGAAAGGGCTGCAGAATCCGAATGCAGTTGTCGGCAGCCGCAAACTGTGTGATGACCTTGATCATTTTTATGTGACCGACGCTGCTGACCGCTTTGGCCGCGTCGCTGAGAGATTTTTAGGAACAATGCCGTCCAAACTCGAAGCGATCGAGGTGTTTGGGGTAGATAAACTTGAGAATTAAACAGGATGGACAGGATATAGAGGATGGCAAGACCGTAATTACGAAGACATGTTTGTTATTAGAACAGCCTTTTGGTTTAAAATAATGATCCTGCCCATCCTGTGTATCCTGTTTGAGTAATTGTTAATAAATGAACTACGCGAGAATAGATAACAGAACCTACGATCAGATCCGAAACACCAAGATCACGCCGAACATTTCGCCTTATGCCGAAGGTTCGGCATTGATCGAGGTTGGCGGCACTAAGGTCATATGTACCGCGTCGGTCGAGGATCGCGTGCCGATGTTCATGCGAAACAAGGGGCTCGGGTGGGTTACGGCAGAATACGCCATGTTGCCGCGTGCAACAAACACGCGCACACAGCGTGAGACGAGCCGGCCATCGGGTCGAACGCAGGAGATACAGCGATTGATCGGGCGCAGTCTGCGTGCCGTAGTCGACCAGAGGCTGCTCGGTGAACGCCAGATCTATCTTGACTGCGATGTTATTCAGGCAGATGGTGGCACTCGCTGTGCCTCGATCACGGGAGCGTATGTCGCGCTCGCGCTTGCTTGCCGCAAGCTCGTGAAACAGGGAGTTATTCGAACTTCTCCGATCCTGAGCGAGGTCGCCGCAGTCAGTGTCGGGATCATCGAAGGCACACCGATCCTCGACCTCGCCTACACCGAGGACTCGAACGCCGATGTCGATATGAACGTTGTTTGCACGGGCCTTGGCAAATTCATCGAATTGCAGGGAACGGCCGAAAAGGAGCCATTCTCACGCGAGCAAATGGACGAAATGCTGATCCTCGCGGACATAGGCGTTAAGAAACTTTTTGAGATCCAGCGGAATGCGTTGGCTGGTTAACAACGGCGTGTCTATTAAGACTCGTCGAATTTGAACCTATTGGAAATGATAATGCCAGTTTCCGTCAGACTCGCGGGCTACGGTCTCCTCCGATTCGAAACCTATATGAACGAAAGACCTTCCATTGACTGGATAATCACGAGTTTCAAGAATAGTGCGAAGGGAACACATCAAAGCAGCATCAGAGATTAACTTATGCTTTTCGCGGTCGGTCTGAACGCAAATCCAAAAAACCAGGTGCTTAGGGTGAATATCGTATGAGCCGTACCAGGTGACCCAGAATTTCTCTTTGCAGACCGTGCCGATCAGCTTCGATATATCACTTTTTATCAGTCGTACTTTAAGAGCTAAGAACATTTTGATTTGAGCTTAACCGCGAGCTGTTATTTTCGACGCAAGATAGCTCCAGGCGTTGCACTGGTGATCTTTTCACCATCCCAAACCTTTACTCCATCTACAAAGGTCGCTCGAATGCCGGTTGACGGTGTCTGCGGCTCGGCAAATGTCGCCCGATCAATGACTTTGTCGGCATCGAACAGCACGAGATCCGCTTTCATTCCTTTTTTGATCAATCCGCGATCCTTCAAACGCAGACGGGCGGCTGGCATCGACGACATTTTTCTAACGGCTTCCTCAAGACTGAACCATTTATTTTCACGGACAAATCGCGCGAGCACTCTTGTGAACGTGCCGGTCCCGCGCGGATGACGGCTGCCAATACCGCCGTCGCTTGATGCCATCACCCATGGCTGCAGATAAAAGGCCTTGACGTCCGCTTCGTTCATCGAATTACAGACGACACCCGCACCGCCGTCCTTGACAATCTGAATATAGATTTCGACGGGCGTCGTATTCTTCATCGCGGCGATCTCTTCGAGCGTTTTGCCCTCGTAATCGCTGTGTGCAGAGCAGCTAGTCACCAGTACCTTGTCCGCTCCGCCGACATTGCTTAATCCGGTCGCAATCAAGTTGCGGTCCTCGTGCTTTCGGCTCGGGACGAGCACCGTAATGGTCGATGCCCACGCGGTGTAGGGATAAGCGTCGGCGGTTACGTCAAATCCGGCCTTACGAGCTTCCTCGATGACCGCGATCGCCTCGGCCGATTTGCCCCAGACATTGCGATTGCCCATCTTAATGTGCGAGATCTGGACCGGTAATTTTGCTTCGCGGCCGATGAGGATCGACTCGCGAAGTGCGTCGAGCATTCCCTCTTCTTCGTCACGCATGTGCGTCATGTAGATGCCCTTGTGTTTTGCCGCGGCACGGGCAAGAGCAACCATTTCTTCGGTCGACGCCGAAAAACCGACATCGTATTCGAGTCCCGACGACAGCCCAAACGCACCTTCTTTCATGCTTTGGTCGACAAGTGCGGCCATCAACCTGATCTCTTCTTCCGTCGCCTTTCGCGTATAGTCTTTTTTCATGACCTGTTCGCGAACCTCGGCATGGCCGATAAAAGCACCGACATTGGGGGCGATCTTGCCGCTGAGTTTGTCGAGATAGTCTTTGATCGGGAACGGTGAACCGCCATCGGGGCCGACCAGGATCGTGGTTATGCCCTGCGATACTTGATTTGCGGCCGTGCCTTCTTTGAGAAGGCCGGATTCCGAATGGTTGTGAATGTCGATAAATCCGGGTGCCAGAACGAGCCCGCTTGCGTCGACCACATCGTCATCGGACGACGGCTTGATCGAACCGATTTTAACGATCTTGCCGCTCTTAATTCGAACGTCGCCACGAAACGCAGCCCGACCCGAGCCGTCGATGATGGTGGCATTCTTGAAAACAACGGGTTTTTCCTGAGCGAAAGTGTCGTTGGCCAAAATCGCGAAAAAAGTTAAGCACAGGACGATAAGCGTTTGAGGGGTTAGACGTTTGAACATAATCACTCAAATAATAATGAATCGACGTCGCCGCGTCCAACCCGTTCGGCGACCGCTTTGACGAAGCGCGTCACAAAAACTAAAATTAAACAATATTTTGGAGAGATAACATTGAGCGAAAAACAATTTGAAGGACGATCGGCGATCGTCACGGGCGGAACTCGGGGGATCGGGAAGGCGATCGTATTGGAACTGGCACGCCGTGGTGCCAATGTCGCGTTCAACTATTCACGCAGTGCGGACGAGGCTGAACGCTTGAAGGGCGAGGTCGAAGCGTTGGGTGTGAAAGCGTTTGCGGCACAGTGCGACGTTGCTGATACAGAGGCGGCTGCCGAATTTGTAAAGCAGGTTGCGGCGGAATTCGGCACGGTTGATTTTCTTATCAACAATGCCGGCATTACGCGTGATCAACTTATCATGCGAATGAAAGAAGACGATTGGGATGCCGTCATCGACACCAACCTTAAGGGAGCCTGGAATTTCTGCAAGGCGACGGTTCGGCCGATGATGCGAAACGAGAACGGTGGTTCGATATTGAACATCTCGTCGATCTCCGGCGTCGTCGGCATGCTCGGCCAGTCGAACTACTCGGCGTCAAAAGCCGGCATGATCGGACTGACAAAATCGCTTGCCAAAGAGGTCGCCAGTCGCAAGATCACGGTCAACGCTCTTGCTCTTGGGCTAATTGAGACCGAGATGGCTTCGGAAATGAACGCCGAATATCGCGACAAGATACTCTCGCAGATACCACTCGCACGACTCGGAAATGTCTCGGAGGTCGCTGAGATCGCGTGCTTTATGCTTTCGGGCTCGGCGGCGTACATTACGGGCCAGGTCATTCAGGCCGACGGTGGCCTGGCGATGTAGGCTCGAAATGTCATTTACCTATCAGTCAGAAGACGAACCGCAGGAGTCTGAAACCGCGATAAACGACGTCGAACGTGTTCGGCCAGATCCGCCGTATTACACGATCGTGCTGATCGTGGCGATCGTCTTTGTGGCGATTACACAGATCGTCACGGGCCTCGAAGCATCGATTTTGAGTGCCGGTTTTGTTAAGCCCGCATTTCTTCAGGATCATGAGTATTGGCGAATATTGACCGGGGCCGCGACGCACGGCAGCATTCCGCATGTCGCGATGAACTGTTACGCGTTTTACAGCTTTGGCAGAATATTTGAGATGCTCTCGAATAAGGCTCACCTCGCAATAGTATTTTTGATCGCGGCGGTCGGTGGGGGCATTCTCAGCCTGATATTCATGCCCGATGGCATTTCAGTTGGGGCATCCGGCGGAGTCGTTGGGCTGATCGGCTATCTGCTGGTTTACGCGTTTCGACGACGCCAATTTATTTCCGCCGAGTTTAGAAAGAGCTTACTGATCAATGTCGGTTTCATTTTGGTCTTTGGATTGGTTTTGTATCAAACTATCGACAATTTTGGACACATCGGCGGATTTATTACCGGAGCGATCTACGGATTGCTCCAGATACCGACCGACGAGTTCGTTGACCCGCGGTCGGCAAGCTCAGGCGTGGAATTTGCCGGCCTTGCTGCTGTTGGCATCTACGTTGCCACCTGTGTTTTTAGTATTTTGCTGATCCTTCGAATAGTCTGATCTATGGCTCGTGTCCGCGTTCATCAGCACGTCAATCCGCTGAGTCCTCATTACAAACAAGAGCCGGTTCCTGTCGATCTGCCGGGGACGTTTGCGGATCCGAACCTGCCGCTACACCTCGATATCGGATGTGCTCGAGGCAGATTCATACTGCAGATGGCGGATATCGAACCGGCATGGAATTTTCTCGGGGTCGAGATCCGCGAACCGCTCGTCGACGAAGCTAACCGGCTCGCATCCGAGGCTGGCCTGACAAACCTGCATTATTCGTTCTGCAATGCCATGCTCTGGCTGGGAAAGCTGATCGAGACAATTCCGGCCGGGCGACTGCAGATGGTCACGATCCAGTTTCCCGACCCGTGGTTCAAGAACCGCCACGCCAAACGCCGGATGGTCAACGCCGCGCTCGTCGAGAGCGTTGTTCACCAGTTGGCCGAAGGCGGCCGGATATTTGTTCAGACCGATATCGAGTTTTTGGCGGAGGAGATGTTTGAGTTGTTTCGTGCCGATGGGCGTTTGAGCAAGATCGCCATCGATGCAAACCCGTTCCCGGTCAGGACAGAACGGGAAAAGGCGGTCGAGGACAAGGAACTTCCCGTTTATCGAGCAATGTGGCAAAAGCCAATTACTTCCAGGTCTTCTCTTTCTTGAATCGTTTCACAACCATATCCCGCCTCATCTTTGGCAGGTGGTCGATGAACAGCTTGCCGTTGCAGTGGTCGGTTTCGTGCATAAAGGCACGAGCGGCATAGCCCTCGGCTTCGCTTTCGAACCACTCGCCTTTTTCATTCTGAGCCCTCAGACGAGCTTTCATTGGGCGAACGACTACTGCGGGTACTTTCCCGACGGAAAGGCAGCCTTCGTGGCTTGATTGCTCGCCCTCGGTGTATATGATCTCGGGATTGGCGGCGATCAGCTTGATGCCGTCGCAATCCATCACGAAAAGCCTCAAATCCAACCCGATCTGCGGTGCCGCAAGGCCGACGCCCTCGGCCTCGTACATCGTTTCGAACATATCCGCACACAGATCGGAGAGATCAGTGTCAAATTCTGTGACGGGCTGACCGACCATGGCTAATACTGCTTCGGGGTACTCGGTGATCTTTCTGACGGCCATTACTATCTGGGGACAACTCCGCGGCGTCCGTGCCGACTAAAGTCGCTCTTTGAGTTAAAGCCCTTTTCATTGCGGGCGAGACACTGCCAGCAGATCACGCTCTCGATATTGGACGGAGCGATGAACGTATTGTAATGCACCACCTCGCGGTCGCAAGACGTACAGCGCATCACGGGTTTGTTTATCGTTTTAGGATCGATCGATTCGGTCATTTTTCTTTCCTTTTGAGCAGGTAAGCCTTTTCAAGATAAAAATCTTTCTCGATCTCAATAGTGTAGTTTGCATTGACGTATTTTTGCAACGGGATACAGGCCGCGGTTGTTGAACATTTATCACTGACCGCCAACCAAATACGGTCAGCATCAGCCGGGATCTTAGAAATTATAAATTCGATCTCACGGCGGTGGCTGTCGGGCGAATCGGCAGCTGCCTCAGGCCCGTAAGTGAAGTAGCGTTCGTCCGGGAGTATCTGATTAACGCCGACATAGTTGTAGCGAAGTGCCAGAGCTTCAAACGCCAAAAAAACAACTATCGGCTGTCCGGGCGACTCGTTTTGACGGATGAACTCGCCGACGCGTGCCCAGTCACCACGTTTTGTCAGATTTGGATAAATCGCGTATGTCCCATAAGTAAATGACACAAGGATCAATAGCCCCATGACCAGACCTACTGATCGCGACCGCGAAATGCTCATGCCGCCAAATGCATCGGAAATGAGCGATGCAATAAACAAAATTACGGGAACGAATAAAATTGACGCGTGTCGAATGACGATATACGAATGACCGACCAGAAAGTAGGCGGCGAGCAAAAACGCACAGACGACCGCAGTAGCGACACCAAGTATTAGAGTGTGTTGGGTGATCTGCTTACGCCTAATAATGGCCATTGCCGCGATGATGAGGAACGCGACACGTACGATCCAGACACGGATGATCGAGAAAACAGTTTGGTCTTCGCCGGGAAATATTTCGCTTGGCAAGACAAAGGTGAGCACATGATTCCATATCGCTCGCAAACCATCGCTCAATGACCGTGGCTCGACAAAGCCGCCGGTTTTGGCGATAAACTCAGCCCTCAATTCTACAAGCATCGGCAGAAACGCAATGCCCGCGACAACCATCAACAAAGAATAAGTGCCCACGTCCCGCCACCGTCCGGAAACAACGAGGGCGAAGCCAAGACCCGCGACAACAAAGCCGAGATAGTAATTTGTGTAAAGCGAGACTATGACCACAGCGAGGAACCACAGTTTTGGGTAAAGCCGACGACGATCTGGTCCTGTTTTGTCGTCATTAACGAATGCGGCGAAAAAGGCGCTGAACAAAACGACGGTCAACAAAATGACGAGCGAGTAAACGCGGATCTCGACGCTAGCCCAAAATAAGAAAGGGTGAAGAGCGAAAAAGGCAGTCATGGCCAAAGCGGCCGCTGGTTTGAGGATTCTCGACGCAAGTCCGGAAAACAACCAGATCGCAGCAAGGCTACAGATGACGGAGAGTAGCCGTGCGAAAAAGATAGAATCGTTCAGATAACGCAATAGGCTGACGATCCAAAAATAGAGGGGAGCCTGTTTTTGCTCGGCAGCTGCGGTTTGAAACGCCGCCCAGAAACCACTTTGTGTGGCGTAAAGCGTCGATGCCTCGTCTACCCAGATATTCAGATGATAAGCAAGAGGAACGGCAATAATAACGTGGATGGCCATTAGTGCCAGAACGATTAACGTCTGCTTTTTCACAAACTGTTCGGACATAATGGTTGACGAATGGTTCACGCACGCTCAAGACTCAGCTCTTCGGACGTGGATCGATGATTCCTGCGGAAATGCTCAGCATGCTCACGCATGTTCACTATATCAAAACTGTCCGACAACAAGCGGATGGCGAAATTGAGGAATTCGACCTTCTTTTTTGCCGGGACATTCATTCCGGGAAAGAACCTAAGGGCCGTGACGTCATCGCCGCAGAGAAAATCGAGCGGATGCAGAAGCAGCGATGGTTGAACTCCCGTCACACGACACGCGGTTACCGCCATTTTCCAATAAGTTCGTGCCAAAAAGGGTGAGAACTTGAAAAGAAACATCAGATAACTGGCGTGGATCGGGATTTTAACAACAGGGAACGTTGTCACCGGTATTTCGACTATCCGACGGTCGGATGCCTTGATCGAATGCGGTCGCAGTGTCCTGAAGCCGTCCGAGAATTTGCCGAATAGCTTCTTCAGTTTTTCACGTTCCTCTTCGGTGACGTCGGGCGAACGGAGAAAAAAGAATGCTCGGGCTAACGGAGCTATGTATGTCGGCAGCGTCGAACAGTCGTATTCGTACCCGCGTTCACCGAGAACTTCGAGCACCGTTGGCGACAGGCTGAAGCCCGGGCCGCGGAATCCAACAGGCCTAGCACCGGTCACGGTTTCCAGAGCGGCTTCGGTCCTTTCGAACTCCTCGACCAATTCGTCGCGTGAGTAGAGGTGAAGCCACGGCTCGTGATTAAAACTGTGATTGGCGATCTCGTGCCCAGCCTCGGCGATCGATCTGATCGCGGCGTGATTCTTTTCGAGAGCAGCGTCCTGACCGACGATGAAGAAGGTTATTTTGAGATCGCGTTCCTGAAGAAAAGCAAGGATGCGCGGAACGGCCACATCGAGATAGGACGGAAAACTCTTCCATTCCTCATCGCCGTGCGTTCTCATGTACGACCACTGGTTGTCGAGATCGAGCGAAATGCTCGCGATCTGTTTCATTCTTTAATCTATTAATCTGGGGAACTCTCTTTACTCTTGAACTCCTCCGCGAAGAATTTCTCGGCGAGCTGGACTGTTTCGTTGATGTTCAGCGTACCGTTCACGATATGCGACGAATTTACAATATAGACACCATCGACCGACGAACGCATATCCGCAAGTCCTTCGGAATATCGAAGTACCGGTACAGGGAAAACCTGCCGGACACGCGATATCTTGAACGCCACGACGTCTTTCCGCCGAAAATGCGGGTACATTTTTTCCAGCCCACTCAGGAATATCTCTTCGATCTCGGCGTCTGACTTATCAAACAATTCGTCGTCCGGAGCAATGTATCTAGGCAAATAAACTAGAGCATTCCTATTGAATTCACGCCTATCGACAACTGCGGACATTTCGATAACGCCGGTGAAAGGCGTGTCGTCGGTGATATTGGTGACGTAATATGGCGACAAGGAGCATTTCATCATTACCGATGCGCAGACGATGCCCTGGTATGAAATATTCTCGAGCATTTTTCGTTCGAGCGGATCCAACTGAGGCATTATTTTCGATGCCACGTTTGACGGGCCGGTCATGATCACTTTGTCGAAGTAAGATTCTGTCCGTTCAGTAGGAAACTCGGCGACAGTAAGATCCTGCATTTTCGGCTCGGACAAAAAGGCACCTGAAAACCCTGGTGCAACTGCCGCTCCAGCCTGAAATGCCGCGTATTTCGTCGTCTGCTTGACGACCTTTGGCTTGATATCCTTGGTTCTGCGTGCGGACGCTGTCGAAACACGGATCTTTCCACTTTCGAGCCTTTGGACCGAAGCGACCTTCGAACTTAAGCGGATCTCAACACCGCGTTCGAGCAGAATTTCGCCAAAACGTTCCAGTACACGGCCATATCCGCCGCGGACGTAGCCGAACATCTCACGTTTCATCCCGGAACGCCGAGCCGAGTACATTCGCTGTATTGTCGCCCAGATAAAGGATGCGGCTGTTTCCCGGTAAGCCTCGCCAAGCTTAGCCTTCAGCAAGGGCTTCCACATTTTCTCGAACGTCCTTTTGCCGGAAAGCTTGGTCAGCCATTCTTCAACCGTAATTTTTTCAAGGCGTTTCCAGTCTTTGACGCGCGAAGCGTAAAAGATCGTCGCACCGAGACGCAATTTGCTGATGATATCGAGCGGCGGGAACTTCAGAAATTCCATTGTGTCGGACATCGATTCTAGCTTTCCATCAGTATAAAAGCCGGTTTTCGTTTCCACCCATCGAAGGTCGTCGCCGAGCCCAAGCTCCTCGATTATGTTTCGCGTGTGCCGATCGGAGGCGAGCACTACGTGATAATGGCGGTCCCAAATAATATCGTTAATCTCCCATACCGACGCAAGACCTCCGATCTCGGGCGCCGATTCAAAGAGCGTGACGTTCGCTCCGGCATTCGCAAGCCGGAGAGCCAGAGTCATACCTAAAAAGCCCGAACCGATAATGGCTATATTCTCTTTCATAACGAGATCTGAATAAATACAATAGAGAACCGGTACTTCAGCAATGGTAACGCGCAAATCGATGCACAACCGCCCTTAACTGATAATGGTCTGATGAATAAAGAACGCGTCAGCGTCCTATTCTGGCAGCTCTTTTGAAACAGCCGTCAGCCCTGCTGTTGTTAAAGAAGGCTTAATGGAATTGGATTTCCCGAAGAGTCTTAAGATTGTTAATCGTGAAAGAAGTTTTATCGTTCCCGCGATCGTTTTAACCGTCTTCATTTTCGAAGCGCCGAATAGACGAACAGCCAAAACCGTGGGGAATTCGACGATCTTGCCACCCTCGAGGTCGAGCAATCCGAGCATTTCCGGAACACCGTGAAATCCGGGAGCGGTCGGATTAATGTTCAGCATCGAACTCCGGCGAAACACTCGAAAGCAACTTGTGTATGAAGCGATCTTTGTACGCAGAACCAACCTGTAGAGAACCGATGCACCTTTCGACAACAACAAACGCCAACCGGGAACGTTCTGAACACCGCCGTCTTTGTGATAGGGCGAAGCTGTAACCATGTCGACATCGTTTTTCAAAAGCGGGATCATCTTGATCAATTCGTGGGGATCAAACGTACAATCGCAATCGATCGAACAAACTACCTCGGTCTTGGCTGAACGGATGCCGGTCATTATGCCGCCAGCAACGCCTTTGTTGACCTCGTGTTTGACGATAGTTACGTCGCTGCGCCCGCCAAAAAACTCGTCCAAAACACCAAGCGTATTATCGATGCTTTTATCGTCAACAAAGATCAGATTAGACGTGTAGCCGATGTCATTTAATTTAGATTCGACCGACGCAAGGTTTTTCGCGAGGTACGGAAGTGATTCCTGCTCGTTGTAGCATGGAATGACGATAGAAACGGGAGTAAGTGACTCGATCACATCGGCACGGACAGCGACTACCTCCTTCTCGTAGGCTTCAACAGCTACTTTGGTGGAAAGCTCCTTCGCGAGACCGAGATGATCCGCGATGCTCGTACATTCATATAATGCCAGGTTTTCGTGAAGGATCCATTCCATCTTATCGAGCTTTCGATAATGGCGAATACGGTTATATCTTGACGCGGCTGAGATTCGCGGCTGTTCGGGATCGAGTTCCCAAACATGGAAATAGAATGTGAACGGATCGTCGTTACGCATATGCCAGTTTCTAACGGCACGGCGCATAAGTGTATATGGCAACTGGCGAAAATAATTGCCGCCGGAGATTGGAAGCAAGCCGACCCCAAGATCGGTAGTCGGATACGGGAATTCCCAGATCGACTTCTCGCCGGCCTGGGCCTCATGTGCGAAACGCTTTGATCTATCGTCCTTGGACGTCGGCAAAAACGATGCGTCGTAAACAAACCGCTCTTCAGCTAATGTCTCTAGTATCCAATCGTTGTGCTCAAAACTCAGTTTTTCAGCAGCCCTGTAACCTGCTACCTTTTGTCCACAAGCGTTTTCGATCGCCGCATTCGTGCGCCGCAGATCCTCTCGAAATTCTTCGGGTGTCAGATTTTTTGGAGTCCGGTGGTAGAATCCACGACTTGCGACCTCATGGCCGCGAGCGACGATCTCACGGATCAGATCGGGATTAAGGTCGGCGATCCAGCCAAGTACGAAAAACGTAGCTTTTGTATTGTACCGGTCCAGCAGGTCGAGTGTCTTTAGAGTGTTCTGTTCATAACGCGGTTCGAAATTCTGCCAATTCCTCTGTTGGATCAGAGTCTCAAACGCACCAACGTGAAAATAGTCCTCCACAAGGATCGTCAGAAGATTTGCGTTTTTTTTTCCTTGGAGGTTCATACGAAATTCAAAATAGGCTAGCCTGCAAG
Source organism: Pyrinomonadaceae bacterium (assembly GCA_017983495.1). GTDB lineage: Bacteria > Acidobacteriota > Blastocatellia > Pyrinomonadales > Pyrinomonadaceae > OLB17. The sequence goes on from JAGOBH010000003.1 coordinate 157,992, forward strand.
TTCTTTGAACTGATTGCCTTCGAGGCGAGTTTCTCTTCGATGATCTTCACGATTCTCGCCGCAGAATGGCCGTCGCCAAATGGATTAGAAACCTCTTTTACCGATTTGATCCAGGTATCAACAGAGTAATTTTCTTCAAGTAAGTTCTTAAGGGCTCCGGGGCTGATGCCTACCAGCTTCGATACGCCTGCTCTGATCGCTTCAGGACGCTCAGTATTTTCGCGAATTACCAGCAATGGCTTACCAAGACTTGGAGCTTCCTCCTGGACGCCGCCTGAATCAGAGATGATTAACCAGGCGGCTTTCATGATTGCAAGAAAGTCCGAATAGTCGAGCGGTTCCAAAAGGTGAATTCGCTCGCGCTTGCCTAACAGTTCCTTTGCGATCAATTTAACATTCGGGTTCGGATGAACAGGAAAGAAAAGACTTACATCGGGCCGCTTTTCAACAAAATTAGCCAGCACTTTAAGATTTCCCGACATAGCCTGCCCAAAGCTCTCTCGGCGATGTGTAGTTAGCAACAATCGCTTCTGACCTTCGGTTGATTTGATCAGTTGGGCTATTCTGGGGCTCGGCGTCAGCGTCTTCAGCATTGTTCGCAACGAGTCAACCACCGGATTTCCCGTGACAAATATCTTATCGCTCGGCACGTCCTCGCTCAGCAGATTTCGGCGGTTCTTCTCGGTGGCCGCAAAATGAAATGAAGCGATCTGTGATACCACGCGTCGGTTCATTTCTTCAGGATATGGGCTCATCAGGTTGCCTGACCGCAGGCCCGCCTCGATATGTCCGACCGGAATTCGCCTGTAAAAACCTGCCAATGCACCCGCGAGTGTCGTTGTCGTGTCGCCTTGAACCAAGATCAGATCGGGACGTTCTGACGCAAGGATCTTGTCAAGTTTTGCTAATATCCGTGAGCAAACCTCGCTCGGGGACTGATTTCGCTTCATTACACTCAGATCGAAATCGATGTCGACATCGAGAGTTTCGAGAAACGGTCGAAGCAGTTGTTTGTGCTGGCTGGAGGAGACCACGACGGTCTGAAAGAATTTCTTTCTCAGTTCATGAATGACCGGTGCGAGTTTGATGACCTCTGGTCTTGTTCCAAAAAGGACCAAAACCTTCATTCGCCAATCCACCACGCGCCGATTCCTGGGGGGGGGCGTAATTTTCACGTTGTCGAGCATAGACACTGTAGTAGAATGCGACGAAAAACTACCGTGATAATATACACTTAAACCTTGCATAGTTCCGATTTACGACATTTGTTAACTACGATCCGAAGCCTCTTGCCGATCTTCATCGGTATGATACTGCTAGTTCCGCTTGGACATGCGCAGGGCGAAGCTGCCTCTGTGAAGGTCGGGAAAATAGTGGACATACGCGGAAATGTCGTCCCCAACGCAAGGATCCGCGTCGTGCGTCCCTCGAACATCGGTATGATATGTTCGGCTGAACGTGAGGCGGAGGTCCTGTGTGATTTTTCGCGTGTTTCAGCGGTCACCATCGAAATATCAGCGATCGGATTTGTAGCAGCACGATTTGATGTGGGCGTAGGTATATCGGCAGTGGTGCAGCCATTCGTTCTGTCAGAAGTGAATATTCGCGAGGAAGTCGTTGTTACCGCCAACCGTGACGAGACACGCGTAGCGGACACGCCGTTGAGCATCTCGGTTTTGGGCCGAAAGCAGATCGAAACCTCTGGCGCAGCGATGATCGATGATACGCTTAGGCAATCGGCGGGTTTTTCAACATTTCGCCGCACCGGAAGCCGCAATTCCAATCCGACGACTCAGGGCGTATCGCTCCGTGGAGTCGGCTCGAGCGGTGCCAGCAGATCACTCGTGCTCTTTGACGGCGTTCCGCTGAACGACCCGTTTGGTGGCTGGGTTCAATGGGCCAAGGTTCCGTCTAAGGTCGTCGAGAACGTCGAGGTTCTTCGTGGCGGAGCTTCGAGTTACTACGGCGACGCTTCGCTGAGCGGAGCGGTGCATTTGCGGCCAAGAGCACCTGAAGATGACGTTGATCTATCGGCTGAGATATTCGGCGGATCGCAACAGACGGCTTCGGCGGGAGTTTATGCGGGCATCGAACGCGGTGGCTGGCTGGCCGACATTTCCGCCTCACATTTTCAGACCCGCGGTTTTATTCCTGTTGACGTCGACCAACAAGGACCGGTGGATACTTATGCCGGCTCCCGGAATTTGGCATTCATGGGAAAGGTCAGCCGCCGGTTCGCCCGAATTGGCAACATTTTTGTCCGGCCTTCGTATTTTGGCGAGGTTCGCTCGAATGGGACCGGATTGCAGACTAACCGAACTCACTCAAGGCAATTGGTCGTCGGTGGCGATGTCGATGAGATCGCAAATCGATTTCGTTTTCAGTGGCGGGCCTTTGGCGGAACACAAGTTTACGATCAAGCCTTTTCCGCGGTAAATTCGACGCGAAGCCTGGAAACGCTTACCCGCGTTCAGCGCTCGCCAGCAAAGAATCTTGCCGTTTCAGGCCAAATCACTTCCTACCTTGGGAAACACACGATCATTGCGGGCGTTGAATCTCGAGCGGTTCATGGTTCGAGTGACGAACTAATTTACTCAAATGGATCAGCGAGCGGTAAAGTCGGGTCAGGCGGCCGCGAGGTCGCTGTCGGCGTGTTCGGCCAAGGACTATTCTGGATCGGGACGCGTGTCGTTTTCGGCGTTGGAGCCAGGGTCGACGACTGGCAAAACCTGAATGGATACACGAACTCGTTGACGTTCATCAACAATATGAGCTCGACGGTCAGATTCTCTGACCGGCGGGAAAACGCTATTAGTCCGCAGGCGGCGATATTGATCAAAACAAGCTCGTTGATCTCGTTTCACGCGTCAGCGTCCGGTAGTTTTCGCTCGCCGACATTAAACGAACTGTATCGCGGGTTTCGCGTCGGTAACGTTCTAACGTTGGCGAACAAAAGTCTGACTGCAGAAAGGGCAACTAATCTAGAAGCAGGAATAACAGCAGCATCGGGCCGCAGTTATCTTCGCGTCAGTTTTTTTCGTATATCGATAAATGACTCGATCGCAAATGTCACACTTTCAGCAACGCCAGGTCTGATCACGCGCCAAAGACAGAACTATGGCCGTCTGACGTCCACAGGGCTCGAGGCTGAAGCTGAGACGACCCTGAAGGCTATCACTCTTGCAGCAGGATATCAGTTCGCCGATTCGCAGATCGTTCGTCAAGGTGGAGCTCAACCTTTCTTGACTCCGCAGGTCCCTCGTCATCAATTCACTTTTCAGGTTCGTACGACAAGAGGTAAGTGGGCGGCATCCGTTCGGGGCAGGGCATCCGGCAGCCAGTTTGACGATGACTTAAATCTCTTCCGCCTCGAACCGTATTTCCAACTCGACGCGTTTCTCTCCCGGGCGGTCAACGAAAGACTGAAAATCATATTCACCGCCGAAAACATCTTCAATTCACGCTACTCTGTCGGACTCACGCCGATTCGGACGACGAGTTCACCGACCCCGATCCGTCTGGGAATCCGCTGGAACTGAAAAAAGGCGGGAATAGTCCCGCCTTCGCTAAACTCTATCTCCAGACGCCTTATTCTGGCTGGCCCTTACAGCCCGGACCGTAAAGGGCCGGTTGTTTGACACTAATGATGGGGTAATTTTCTGCGTCTTTATTGATCTCAAGCCATTCCATATATTCTTCCGGGATCGACATGTCAGAGTATATGGCTTCGACCGGGCATTCCGGCAAACAGGCATCACAATCGATGCAGGTGTCGGGATTGATCAGAAGACGGTCAGGTAATTCGTGAAATGCCTCTACTGGGCAGACTGCTGCGCAGTCGCTGTACTTACACTGGACACAAGGCTCGGTAACGATATAGGTCATTAGGTATGCAAATCTCCTTCGGCGGTTAGAAAAACCAAAATAAAACCGTAATACCCAGAGCATAACTTGTCAAATCGGGTTACACAAGTGATAGAATGCCAACATCAAAACTTCCGATTTTAGTAATAAATATCTATCTAAGAACATGAAAAATAACAAAGCTGAACGTGAACTTGCACTCGATTTTTTGAGGGTTACCGAGGCAGCCGCTATTGAATCGGCTAAAACGATGGGACAAGGTGACCGCAAGCATTCGGACCATGTTGCGGTCGAGGCGATGCGCGAGGTCATGGATACCGTGCCGATGCGTGGACGTATCGTCATTGGCGAGGGCGAACGCGACGAGGCGCCGATGCTCTACATTGGCGAAGAGGTCGGCGGCGGCAACTTTTCACCCGAAGCGCGAAGCGAGTTTCCTGAGGTTGACATTGCAGTTGATCCGCTCGAGGGAACCAACCTCTGTGCACTCGGTGCAAATAACGCGATTGCCGTACTCGCCGCAGCGGAGCGCGGCGGTCTGCTCTACGCGCCGGATATTTACATGGACAAGATTGTCGTCGGGCCGTCATGTCGCGGAGCAGTTGATATAGACGCACCGGTGATCGATAACCTAAAGAACATCGCCCGCCGCCTTGGCCGCGATGTCGAGGATCTGACGGTCATGTGTCTCGACCGCGGCCGACACAAACAGCTTGTCCATGAGGTTCGCAGTGCCGGTGCGAGAATTCGATTGATCTCGGACGGCGATCTCTCAGCCGGCATTTCCGCAGCGGTTGCGGGTACCAATATTCACGCCCTTATGGGCATTGGAGGCGCCCCGGAGGGAGTTATTACCGCTGCGGCAATGAAGTGTCTTAACGGCGAGATACAGGCAAAGCTAGTGTTCGATCCGGAGCGATTGGGTGTTGATAAGTCTAAGGTACCTCCTGTCGAAGAAGTAATGAGCCGCTTAAACGAAATGGGCATCAATGATCCCGAAAAGATCTACGACACAAACGACCTGGCTCCGGGCAAGAAGATCATTTTCGCTGCGACTGGCGTGACGGATGGTGCATTGCTCCGCGGTGTTAGGTTCTTTGGCGCCGGCAAGCGTACCCACTCTGTCGTTATGACAACTGACTCAAAGAGTATCCGATTTGTCGATACCGTCCATGTTGAAGGAGGTCCGGACGCTGTCATCCGATTTTAGCGATAATGGCCGAGCCGATCGAGAGCTATATCCCACAGACGTTACACGAGAGCTTTCGGCGGCAGGCCTGGAAGGTCTGGGCGATTGGGCTTGCGATCGTAGGTATCTGGGTGTTACTCATCGTCGGAGTACCGATCTTGAAGGCTCAGGGCTTGACGACTTTGTCATTTCCCTTGTACCACTTTTTCAGTTTCATTTGCCACCAGTTGCCGGAACGCTCATTTCATATTGGCGGTGAGCCCTTCGGTGTCTGCTCACGATGTTTCGGGGTTTATTTCGGCCTTTTCGTTGGATTTGCCTTATATCCGTTGTGGCGGCAGATCGACGAGATCGAACCGCTGGCTCGATTCTGGTTGTTTCTTTCGCTTATCCCAATTGGAATCGATTGGACACTCACCATATTCGGTATCTGGGAAAATACGCATTTATCCCGACTTGTGACGGGGTTGATCCTGGGCATCGCTTGTTCTACGTATATCGTACCGGCAATTGTCGAAATAACTCGAAATTTTAGCGTTCGGCGTCAAGGTGCGTAAACGTTGATCCGGCCTCGGGGCCGCGCCGAACTTTTGTTGACTTAGATTCGTAGAAAGAACAAGATAATCGTTAGGATTGATATGGGATTTAACAAAGAGACGGCAACCGAGGCTTCGAAGAAAGATCTAGCAAAACGGATTGAAATTGATGCATCCGCGATCGACGAAGGCGGCGTTACTGAAAGGGATTTTCCCGATATGTGCCTCGGGGCCGCGGTCGAAGGCGAAATGGCCGCTCAAATGATCTCAACTGGGTGGCAGATCGATCTCATTGCAGAGGGCGAGAAGTACGAATACCGGGCAGATAAATATCAGATCAGGCTGCACAACTTCAAAGGCAAAAATTACGTCATAGGTTCATAACGATTTAGGAGCAGTAAAGATGAATCGCAATAATATTTGGATCCACATCGGGTTGGCGGTCGTATTTGTCGCAATGGCGGCAGTTTTGGGTCAGATCGAACGCTGGAAATCGGCGTTGCGGGTCGGATCAACTAAGTCCGAGACCGTTAGCCGTCCTGATGTCCGCACAGATCACAAAGAAAGGGGCGGCAGTCCCGAGGTGCTTGTGCGATTCAAGCCTGGTATTTCGCTGGATCGGATACGTGCGATCGCGGCTTCGAACAATGATGTAATGGTGGACGAGATCGAATCCGTCAGCGGATTGACCGCGATCGACGATCTTGAAAACGCGGACCCAAACATAATCGCCGCTCAGTATTCAGAGCTCTCCGAAGTTGCTTATGCCGAACCAAATTATCAGATCAGACTAAGCGACCCTCAGAATTATGCCCGGCGGCAGGACCTGATTGAGCGGCGGTTCGCTGTGGAAGCCCCCAATGACCCATTGTTCGCCGACCAATGGGCATTGAACAACGTGGGTCAAGACGGCGGAACTGACCGGGCCGACCTCGATGCTCTTGAGGCTTGGACAAAGACAAAGGGAAGCGAGGATGTGGTGATTGCGGTGCTTGACACCGGCGTCGACTACACACACGCGGACCTTCGCGAAAATATGTGGATCCGGCCGGAAAACGTGCCGCAGTACACTGACGACGAACTTGGTACCTATAACGACCTGAACGGCTTTAACGGTACTGATAAAGTAGCCGATCCGATGGACGACAACGGTCACGGAACCCATTGTGCGGGCATAATCGGTGCTGAAGGCAATAACGGCCAGGGCATCACCGGGATCAATTGGAAGGTCAAGATCATGCCGCTCAAGTTTCTCGGCCGCGGCGGGTTTGGTAATACGGACGACGCGATCGAGGCTATCAATTATGCGATCGACCGTAAGAAAAAGGGTGTAAACATTCGCGTGATCAGTGCAAGCTGGGGCTCGACCCAAAAGTCAAAAGCGCTCGAGGATTCGATCAAGGCTGCAGGCGAGGCTGGCATTTTATTTGTTGCCGCCGCAGGGAATGACGGCTCGAACAACGATTCAAGGCCGCATTACCCGTCGAATTATGATTTGCCCAACGTTATTAGCGTTGCCGCACTTGACCGCAACGACAAGTTGGCGTCGTTCTCAAATTTTGGTGTTAAGACAGTACACGTTGCCGCGCCGGGCAAGGACATTCTTTCGACTTGGCTCAATGACAACTATCGCGAAGCTTCGGGTACGTCGATGGCAACACCCTATGTTTCCGGTGTCGCGGCTTTGGTTATTGCGAGTGAGCCGATGATAACGCTTGAGAAACTGCGCGAACGACTCATCGGGTCGGTCGATAAGCTGGACTCCCTGTCCGGCAAAGTAGCCAGCGGCGGCCGCATCTGTGCCGACAATGCGACAAGATAACCGCAAATAACTTCTTTCTCCGAATACGTGGAAAGTCCAGTTAACAGAACTGGACTTTTTTTTGTCGTGTCTTGTCTGATTTCTTCGCATATACCTGAAAAGGGCAGTTTTCACGTTAAAAGCAGGGAGTCATTTATGTCGATCAAACCGGTTCTGTCGTTTCGGGGAGTTTTTGTCGGAGCAATTTCCATAATTCTGTTGGGATTTGCAGCATTTGCTTTTGGCGGCCGGTCGTATTCTGCGATCTTGACCGGGCTGTTCACCGCCCAGGCGGCCGCTGCAGATCAGCAAAGCGAGACGGCATCCGGAGGAAAGCGCACCGAGGTAAAAGGGGCGAACGACGATCCGAAGCAACTTGGGGCCAACGACAAATTCATCTTCGGCCTCGGCAATCTGCCAACCTCCTTTTCTTCGCGTCGTGACAGAATACTTACCTTCGAGACCGGCGGCAGTTCACAAGAGCTGGCCAACACTAACGATTTTGAGCCGTCGTGGTCGCCGGACGGGGGAAAGGTAGTTTTTGTCAGCGTTCGCAACGGTAGTGGTACGAATGCCCCTACAAACACCGAGCAGTTTCGTGATATCTATACAATGAACGCCGACGGCAGCGACCAGGCACTCGTCGGCAGTGGGATTTATGTTGGCGGTGAGGCCCAGCCGTCCTTTTCGTTTCACACTAATCCCAACGATCAAAGGATTGTGTATGTCGCCTGGTATTCAGGATATGACCCAGGCATCTACACGACCGACATTTGGGGTTACGAGGGGCCGACGCGGCTAAATACCGACGCGTGTTTCGAAGAAGAGCCTCCCGCAGAAAGGGGAAACGGCAGGTCACGCCAGCGAGACTCATTCTCGCCCGGAATCTACAATTTCGACACCCCAAACTACTCGCCGGACAATCAATACATAATATTCGGCTATCCCGATAGCAACGACGGTACCCACGACGTTTATCGGATAGACGCCAGTGGATCGAACTGCATTCGGCTCTACGATGGCCAGGAGTCTTCATCAGGCCCTACGACCGCGAGGTACTCTCGCGATGGATCCAGGATTGCACTCTATAGCAAGGGCTTTGGGGTACACAATCTGAGGATCTTGGATCTGGAGCCTTCAACGGGGCTACCTGTCGGCGAGGAGGATTTCACGCCGACTAATTTTATGGGTTCTCCTGTATGGTCGCCAAATCCGGGTGAGAACAAGATCGCATATCTCGCTGGAGATCAGAATCCGGACAACGAGGTTCCGGGCCTCCAAATACGCCGCATAGATCTCGATACCGATTTTGAAGATGTGATCCTTTCTCAAGAAGTCCCGTTTGGACTACGGGGCTTCGACTGGGGAATACCGACCCCGGCGGCCCCGGCGCTCTCGATAAGGATCAACCAGCCTCATCCGCTCTTGGGCGGAACGTCGACCACGGGCACCGTAACGCGGTCAACGCCCGCTCCGGCGGGTGGCGTGACAGTAAACCTCCAAGTATATAACCCGAATGGTCCCGGCCAGACTCCTATCTTGAATCTTCCTGCGAATAGTGTTTTTATCCCCGAAAACCAAACACAGGGAACCTTTCAGATCGACGCACCGCTCCCCAGGGCCGACTATAGGGTATTAGATGTTTATGCGAACAGTCCAAGTCCGAATTTCGGACAGGCACAAGCAACTGTTTCGGTAACTCCGGCACGGCCCGATCTACGTGCGATCTCGATCTCTGCCCCTGCGAGCGTAGCTCCGGGCGCGACGTTCGATCTCACTTTATCTGTCGATAATATCGGTCAGGCCACGACAGGCAGTGGATGGACAGACAGTATCTATTTTTCATTGGACGATCAGTTTGACGCGAGTGACATTTCGCTGTCGAATTCGCCCAGTACCGGCCCACTAGCAGTGGGGATCACAAGAACACGGACCATTCAGAGGGCGATCCCGCCATCGGCGGCGACTACCGCGGGCCAGTATTATTTGATCTTGCGCGTAAACTCGACGGAGACTATCAACGAGGGCGGCCGGACCACAAATAATACGGCCGTGACCCCCATAACGATCGAACTGCCCGATCTCGTACCGGAAGATCTCGTTTTGCCGCCGGTGGTACAGCCCGGTGTGACATACCCTGTTTCGTGGACCACGCGGAATATTGGAACGATCGGAAGCTCCGCGTCGCAGTCGCGACTCTATTATTCGCCGGACGCGACGTTGGGCGATGCAAACGATGTCATCTTGCAGACGCTTACAAACACAGCGTTGTTGCCAAATGCTACTCAGAATCACAGTACTTCGTTTAACATCTCGACCGTCCCCGCGCGTGCCGACGGACTCGGGTATTTTTATGTAAAAGTCGACTTCGTGAATGCTGTTTACGAGGGCTTGCCGGCTGGCACCGGGGAAAACAACAACACGCTGACAGCGAACACGCCTTTTGAATATCGAGTCGCGGACCTGCAGGTTACGTCCACGGGAACTCCGCCCGAAGTTGAGACCGAAACGGCATTTGCGATGGCGTGGACATCCAGCAACCTAGGCAACAAGGCGGCCGGCACATTTTCCGAACAAGTCTATTTCTCGGCCGACAATCAGGTCGGCAGCGACGTGCTGCTTGGAACATTCTTACTTTCAGGCGGCCTCGCGGCCGGAGCGTCGGTAGATCGCATCCAGAATGTCACTATCCCGACGAATGCGATCCCGGCGTCCGGGAACTATTTTGTCTATGTAAAAACTGACAGCGGCACTCAGGTTAACGAAGGCGAAAACGAGACCAACAATACGCGTTTTCAGCCGGTCAATGTCCGGCGACTTCTCCGGCCTGACCTAACGATCACGAATGTCACCGGACCGCCGACGGTGTTCTTTGACCAGACGATTCAGGTCCAATGGACCGTTACAAACAGCGGCCAGGGCCCGACCAATTCACCGCAGTGGACCGACAGGCTCTATATTGCAACGAGCCCTACTGGTGCCGGTGGAACGACGTTAAAGAACACTCAGAGCGTTAGTGCTCTTAATCCGGGCGAAAGCTATACCGCCTCGGCGATCGTTAAGATCCCACGTGGTTTTAACGGAACATACTATTTCGTCGTCAAAGCTGATGTGAGTGGCGATCTGAACGAAGAAAACACGACTAACAATTTAGGTTCGAGTCAGGTTCTGGTAAATGTGCCGCCGCTGCCTGATCTCATCGTCGAAACTGTTCAAGCTCCGGACGAAGTATTCGGTGGTCAGGAGATCTCGATCAATTACACCGTCCGAAATATCGGCACGCAAGATGCAGGCGTTCGCAAAGACCGTATTTACTTTTCACGAGACACTACACTAAGCACGAGCCAGGACCGGTTGGTCTTCACCAGCGACAATCTCCCAGGGCCGGCGGCGGGCCAAGTCAGCTCACACATTTCCCGCAATCGTATCGGGACTCAAGATCCCGCAGTGTACCAACTCGCGCGGGTGCCATCAGACATGCAGGGACTTTGGTACGTATTTGTTATCGCGGACTATAGAGATGACGTTTACGAATTCACGAACGAGAACAACAATACCAATTATGACAGCGTTGAGCCGGGCTCTCCGATCAATGTGCTAGTAACGCCGCCTGACCTCGTCGTGCCAATCGCCCCGACCGCACCCGCGACAGTCGCGAGCGGAACCAGTTTTCTGGTCACCTTCACGGTCAGAAATCAAGGTGCATTCAACGCTGCTCCATTCCTCTACCACGCGGTATATCTCTCGACTGATCAGACTTTTGATCGCGTTACTGACACTTTGTTAGGCTCATTTAGGGATCCGGACTTCTTCGCGCCCGGGGCCGAACATCCGATCACTATAAATGCCGGTCTTCCGAACTGTTTGACAAACGGAACGTACTACCTGTTCGCAGTCGCCGACTATAACGAACGCCAGTTCGAATTCGATCCAGCTTTCGACGCCGAGGCGAACAATGCCAGTCCCGCGCAAGCGATCCAGCTTTCTACGTTGCCGCCTGATATGCAGGTAACGAATTTTCAGGCTTCGCCAATCACAATCCCGGGACAAAGTGTCTCTCTGAACTGGACAGTGTCGAACCCCGGCGGAGCCACAACGCGGAATTGGTATGATCGTATCTCACTGCATTCGAGCAATCCGCAGATCGGAGTTAGAACTTTGGCAGCGTTTGAGCGGATCGGCGGGCTTGCCGCAGGAGCCAGCTATTCCGAGTCTAGATCAGTAGTGCTTCCAACTTACATGGAGGGTGAGTACTTCCTTTCCGTTACGACGGACTCGAGCAACACCGTCCCCGAATGTGGAGCGGCAGATAGTAACAATTCGACGACCTCGAGCAGTTTCACCGTTCAAAATAACTTGCCCGATCTCGTCATCGATTCGGTCAATGCTCCTTCGACCGCGGTTGTCGGCGATTCGTTTAACGTCCAGTGGGCGGGCAGAAATGCAAATCAGGCGATGCTGCCATCGACCCCGTCGTGGACCGACAGCGTTTACCTTTCAACCGATCAAACGTTAAGCAACAGCGACTACAATATTGGCTCGGCCGTGAACAACTTGATCCTTGCGGGCGGGCAAACCTATACGAAGCAAATACAGGTCACAACGGGCAACGTACCTGCCGGAACCTATTACGTCCTGGTGTATGCCGATACCGGCCGCCACATCTACGAAAGCACCGGCAACTCATTGCCAGAGAATAACAATCTTCGAGCGTCGGGCTCGATAACGCTGACGTCACCGGCCGTCGATCTACAGGTCGGCAACGTTTCTGTTGCAATGCCGCATCATTCAGGAACTTTTAAGGATATCTCGTGGACGGTAACCAATTCGGGATCAAGCGCGACGCTTGCCACACAGTGGAGCGATTACGTCATCCTGTCGCGCGACTCCGTGCTTGACGCATCCGACATAACGCTTGGATACAGGACTCGCTCGGCGGCTCTGGCAGGAGGAGCCAGCTATACGCAGACGGCGAATCTCTTCATCCCCACCGGATTAACAGGAGATTACAGCGTTTTTGTCCTCACCGATAAAGGAAACAGCGTTGTCGAGAGCAACAATACGAATAACACCAGTACGCCCATAACAATAGGTCTGACTCTGCCGCCGCCCGCTGAGTTGAACATTACAAACATCACTCCGCCGACGACCATCAGTCCGGGCGGCAGCGCATCATTCACGTGGACGGTGCAGAACACGGGTTCGAACGCTGTCAACGGCAAATGGCGCGATACGGTTTATCTGTCACGTGATCAATTTTGGGATGCGTCGGACGTCTTGGTCGGTATTCGTGACCTCAACAGCCAGATGACAAGTGTTCCGGCCGGCGGCGGCACGTATAGTCCGACGGCAGTTTTCGAGGTTCCGCCGGTCGAGGAAGGAACGTATTACGTCATCGTTCGAACCGACTCGCAGAATCGCATTCGCGAAAGCAATGAGGGGAACAATGTCACAACGTCGATCCTAACTACGACAGTTGCGATCACCGAATTGCAGTTGAACACGCCGTTCAACACGACGCTTGGCAATGGTGCGCAGCAGTTCTTTAAGTACGTGACGAATCCCGACGAAACCCTGCTGTTTTCGCTGATCACCGACATTCCGAGCCGCGCGAACGAGGCCTTTACGAACTTTGGCACGATCGTCAGCCGTGCGGATTACGATTTCCAGAGTCAGCAACCTGGCGAAGGCAATCAAGAGAACGTCATTCCGGCTACGGAGCAAGGCGATTATTACTCAATGGTCCGAACGGACCTCATTCCGGAAAGTTTCGCGAATAATTTCGATCAGTCGCCCGTCAAAACCGCCGGTGTCAAGTCGCAAGCGGGAACCCCCGTCGAACCCCAGAACATAACTGTAAATGCCCGCATACTCCCGTTTTCGATCCGAACGGTGTCCCCTGCCGAAGCGGGCAACGCGGGCTACGCGACGGTGGTTATCGACGGCGCAAAGTTCCAGACGGGTGCAACAATAAAGCTAGTCGCTTCGGGGGGGCTCGAGATAGTCCCAGGAAAATTCAAAGTCTTTCCAAATCGGATAATTGCGCTTTTTGACCTCAAGGGTAAGGCTGCGGGCGATTATGACATCATCGTTCGCAACCCTGACAATCAGACCGCGACGCTAGCCGATGGGTTCAAGATCTTAGCCGGTGGCGGTGCGGCGGAGCCTCGTGTCACCATCAATGGCCCTGGGTCAGCCCGCGGTGGGCGACTGCGCTATACGGTTTCGGTTTCAAACGATGGCGTCAATGATCTCCTGCTGGTCCCGATCATCATTACAATGCCGAGCCAGTTTGCATACGAGCTGGACAGATCGAATCATATCGGAGACCTGCCGGAGTTTATGCCTGCGGACGCCGTACCGTCTCAGCTGCCGCAGCATTATGAGCAAGACGGGGTTCGGGTCATCGCCCTTTTTACGCCGGTGCTTGGCAGCAAGCGTACCGTCAACGTCAACATCGATATTACGGTTCCATTTGGATTTCCAAATTTTAAGGTAACGGCGATGACGCTTCCTCCTCTTGAGGAGTGGTCTCGGCTGTCGCAAGCCGACCAAGCGAACGTTCTCAATCGGCGGATCGCTAATATGGGAAGCGGGACCGAGGCACAGTGTTGGGAAAAGACAAAGGTCTGCTTTTACGAGTTTCTTCGGTCACTGCTGTTCACCGTGATCTCTGAGGCTCTACCCACGGGCTGTGTGGGCGCGGCTTGGGCAGGTGCCCTCGCCGTGACCGATATGACCATCGGAATGATCGTCAAAGGCAACAACGCCACCATTTTCGATGCAATTGGTAGTATGGGAACTCTGATTGCCTCATCGCTTGGGGCACTTGCCGTTGAGTGTCTGCAGGATGGGGTGCCGTGGATCAAATTAGTTGCAATTGCTCTAACCTCGTTCAAGGCGGCCTATGACTTGTGGGACTGCTTGCGCCAATACTACGACTGTCTCCCGCCGCCGCCGGTCGAAAAGAACGTTTCGTTCCCATTTACGTTGGACCCTAACGAGAAGATCGGGCCCAAGGGCTACGGCGCGGAAGCGTTTGTCCCAATACGGCAGCCGCTAGATTATAGGATCAACTTCGAAAATGTTGCTGAAGCCCAGGCCCCGGTGCAGATAATACGCGTGATCGATACGCTACCGCCGCAACTCGATCTGCGAACGGTCCGGCTAAAGGAGATCGGGTTCAAACAAAATCGGATCGTCATCCCGGACAATCAATCGTTCTATCAAAATCGTGTTCAGCTAGGAGCAGATCTAAATAATCTTCAGGCTGATATCTTGGCCGGAGTCGATCTCGTCAACAACCGGATATTTTGGACGATACAGGCGATCGACCCACAAACGGGCGATCTGCCGATGGATCCTTTCGCAGGGCTGCTACCGCCCAACAACGTTGACCGTGATGGCGAGGGCTATATGATCTTTACCGTGGAAGCCAAGCCCGAGTATCCAAATCGGACGCCGATCAATAATTTCGCGACAATCATATTTGATCAGAACGAGCCCATCATCACCAACACGACTGCAAACCTTGTCGACAGTGTCGTGCCGACGAGTCAGATGGCTCCACTGCCTGCGACTTTGGCGACGAACGAGTTCGAGATCAATTGGGCAGGAACCGACGACACGGATGGATCGGGATTTTCCGGACATAGCGTCGTCTACTCTGAGGACGGCGGGGCGTACCAGACGTTTGTAACTAGTGCGAGCACGACAACCGCCACGTTTACCGGCCGTTGGGGTAAATCGTATCGCTTCTACTCGATTGGTCGCGATAACGCCGGCAACGTGGAACTGCCACCACTTCAGCCCGACGCTATGATCAGAATACTTGGCGGCGACACTGAGGCCGACCTAGGTCCGAGGCCGAATGGGAATGATGGTTTGTTATCTGCGGATGATACCGAACAGGTTCGGCGTTTTGTAGCAGGGCTTGATACTGATTTTACTTATAACGAGTTTCAGCGTTCCGATATCTCGCCGCGTGACGGTGGTGGAAATGGCACGCTGTCGGTTGCGGATATCATGCAGGCTAGGCGATATGTGGCCGGACTCGATGTCAAGGCGGACGCTGCCGGTCCGAACGCACCGTCGGGCCTTGCACCGAAAATTGTTCCCGGAAAGAATGCGGCAATGCTCCCCCGAGAGATCAAGGCGGAGAGGATAACGCGCGTCGGAAATCAGCTTCATGTTGCCATTCGGCTTGAGGCTCAGGGCGACGAGACTGGATTGGGGTTTGGCCTCAATTTCGATCCGGCCGTCTTAAGCGGCCCGATTGCAACGCTTGGTGCCGACGGCGGCGGAGCCGTTTTGACCCTCAATACTGCCGGCGTTGCCGCGGGCAAACTAGGTGTATTGATCGACAAGGCACCCGGCAGTCCATTTGCCATAGGCAGCAAGCACGTGCTGACGATCGTCTTCGACGTCGCAACGGGGGCTCCAGCCGAGACTCAGTTAACATTCGGAAACGATCCGATCATGGCGGAGGTCGTCGACGGACTTGCCGTATCGCTTACGACGACATTCTCGCCGTCGACGATTTCGCTTATTGGCCCCACAGCAGCCGGTGTTTCGGTTGCCGGAACGGTCGTTGATGCATTAGGAAGGCCACTTGGCGGGGCAAGGGTTACGATCGCTGATACGAGCGGACAGCGGCGAACGGTGCTTACAGGACCGTTTGGCCATTTCCGTTTCGATGATGTCGAGGCGGGCCGTAACTATTCGCTGGACGTGACGGCTAAGCGACATGTCTTTGCGACACGGTTGTTGTCGATCGCGGGGGATGTCACCGACCTGATAATATACCCTACAAATTAGACGACGCAGTCCCGATCGGTGCGAAGGCGTTCGACAGCGTTCAGCTGTCGGACGCCTTCCATTGTCCAAGTCGCAATCTCCGGCGAGCTGCAAAAACGAGCGTCGACGACCATCTACGTTCTGCTTCAATCGACTAACGATTTCGGATGTTCAAGAATGCGCAAGAGCATCGAGTTGATCCGGGATCGGTTACAAGAACGCCATAACCTATGTTCTTTCAAGCGTTTACAGGTGTTCGCCTCGTTGATTTAAGACTTTGGCACGGTCTTTGCCATAAGCGAAATCGAGCAATGGCCAAATCATTGCCTCAGAAATCAGATAAGGGGATAGAACAATGAAACGCATTAAGAACATATTGGCAATCACAGCATTTTCGCTTTTGGTCTTGGGCTTGCCGGCCATCGCTTCGGCTCAATATCGGGATCGTGACGACGACTATAATCGCGGCGGTTATGGCAACGGAGGTTACGGAAACGGCGGCTATGGTAATGGTGGATATGGCAACAACACCTACTACGGCAACATTCGTTCGACCGTACAGAATCTCAAGATCCGTGCCAAGAACTTTGAGCGGATGGCGGATCGCATTGACGATCGTGGCTACGGCGGTTACGGCGGTTATGGGGGCAATGGTAACAATGACCGCATTGAGGACCTCGCTGACAACTTTCAAAAGGCCACAGAAAGGTTGGCCGACGCGTATGGCCGAGGCCGAAAACTGGACAACAGCTCAGACGAAGCTCGACGCGTGTTAGACATCGGTTCGCAGATCGAAAGATCGATGTATCGCGGAGGCAATAATTCCGCTCTTCGGAATCAATGGAACGAGATCAGCAATGATCTGCGGATAATCGCGAATACCTACGGTTACAATTACAACACACGTAACAATCGTAATAACCGCAATACCCGCACCTACGGGAACTGGCGGGATAAACTGCCGATCCGTCTGCCGTTCTAATTTGCAAATATACAATCAATCTAACTGACCGGGCTGCCTTTGAGCCCGGCTTTTTCGTCTTTTAACGCAAATTTGGCTATAGTGGCAATATGCAAGGCACATTGTATCTGGTAGCGACGCCGATCGGAAATCTTCAGGACATTACGTTTCGGGCGGTTGAGACATTGCGGGCCGTCGACCTCATTGCCTGTGAAGATACCCGCCACACCCAGAAGCTGCTTAACCACTTTCGGATATCCAACAAGGTCATCAGCTATCACGAACATAATGAAAATGAACGTGCTGAAAGCTTCCTTGACCAACTAAACGCAGGACGTTCGATTGCGATCGTGTCGGACGCGGGAACTCCGGGCATTGCCGACCCGAGTTTCAGAGCGGTGACGCTGGCGATCGATGCAGGTGTTCGGGTAGTGCCGATCCCCGGGCCTGCAGCATTTGTAAATGCGGTCGTAGCATCCGGCTTGCCGACCGATTCGATCTTTTTCGGTGGATTTCTTCCGTCAAAGGGAGGCGACCGGCGGAAGCGACTGGAGGAGATCAAGAACATTCCGGCAACACTGGTCCTTTATGAGACACCCCATCGAATTGTGCGGTCACTTAGCGATTGTTTAGCAATTCTCGGTGACCGGCGGGCGACGGTGGCTCGTGAAATAACGAAAATGCATGAGACGTTCAGTTTCGGTACGCTTTCTCATCTGGCAGCTGAATTTTCGGGTACAAAGGTTCGCGGCGAGATCGTCGTGGTGATCGACCGAGCCAGCGAAGGTGCTCCATTAGCTAGCGAGATGGTTTCTATCACGGACCGCGTTGGCCAACTTGAGAATGAGGGCTTGGATAATAAGGCTGCGTTAAAGAAGGCGGCGAAGGAATTTGGTCTCAGCAAATCCGAGGCATACCGGCAATTGATGGTGAAAGGCGAGAAGTGAGTATATAAAAGAGCCCGTGGGATAGCTCCAACGGGCTCTTTTAATCTAGGCCGGGCCAACTGTTAGCGCTGGGTCAGTTCGGGCGGAAGTGTTTTGTCCACTTTCGGACGGTCCTTAAGTTCACCGAGTTTCCACATCGTTAGGAAAATAGTCCGTGAGATCTTTTCCATTCTCGCGTAGTCGATCTTGTCAGCGTGATCACCGGCGCCATGATAGTCCTCGTGAACGCCATCAAACCAAAACGCGACCGGGATACCGTTGAGGGCATAATTAAAATGATCCGAACGGAAGAAGAAACGGTTCGTATCTTTCGGGTCGTCGTAGCGGTAATCGTATTCCATGTTGAGATAGCCAGTGTTCGTGCCCTTTACCACCGATCCGAGCGTCGAACTCATCATATCCGCACCAATAACGTAGATCGTATTTTCACCCGAAAGATCTTTATTTTTTGGATTGGTATCGCCGGCCTTTTTACTTCGGCCGATCATGTCGATGTTAAGCTGAGCAACAACTTTTTTGATATCAACGGTCGGGAATTTGTTGAAATAGTCGCTGCCCCAAAGCCCTTTCTCTTCGCCGGTGTGCCAAACGAATAGGATCGAACGCTTGGGTCTTTTTCCTGCCTCTGCCAATGCTTCGGCAATCGAAAGAACAGCTACGGTTCCCGAGCCGTCATCGTCGGCCCCATTAAAGACCTTGTCTGGGCCCGGAGCATTCGGGTTGATTCCAACGTGATCATAATGGGCTCCGATAGCGACCATCTCGCTTTTGAGCGTCGGGTCACTGCCTTCCCAAAGTGCAACAACGTTCTGTGTCCAGGCGGTTTCGGTCTTTGTACCGATGCTGAAGTTGAACTTCTTAGCGGAAGAAAGGTCAAACGAATTTGTTGCACCACTCAGCGGGCTACCTGATTCGCCATCGAAAATCGCATTCGCAAGTTTTTTCGAGACGATAAAAACATTGGGAGCTCCGGCTGCCTGCGGCGGCATAGCAGGAGCTAGCTTCTCGACCGACATCCGAGTACGGCCGAACATCTGTGTGACCATTCCCCAATTATCAGCGAGAAAACCTGAAGCGACCACAATGACGCCCAGGGCTCCGTTTGCCCGGGCATAAGTGGTAGCATCCGCCCAGTCTTTGCCACGTTCACCCGAAAGATCCGCCTGTGTGACCCCGGCTGGCATCGCGACTAAATTGCGT
The DNA here is from genome assembly GCA_017983495.1 of Pyrinomonadaceae bacterium. GTDB lineage: Bacteria > Acidobacteriota > Blastocatellia > Pyrinomonadales > Pyrinomonadaceae > OLB17. The sequence continues at coordinate 177,286 of JAGOBH010000003.1, forward strand.
CCCGACGAGGGGCCGTCGCTGTAAACGGCAATGAACTTGCCCTTAACATCGATATTGGCATATGGATTCAGGCCTTTGGACTTAACCATCCATCCGTTACCGGCATAAACGATCGGGCCCGAGAGGGTTCCGTTAGTATTTCCCGATACGCGTACAATGTCGTCACCGTACGAGAATTTCTGCCCACCGACTTCGACTGAGGTTGCTGCAGGGTCGACCGAGTCACGCTTCAGAGCGATCATCTGGTAAAAGGTACCGTTGTCGCCCGCCGGCTTAAAGCCCCAGCGTGAAAGGTTCATGCCGATGAATTTAGCTGTAATGTCGAGGCCGCGTGACGGCGTATCGCGGCCTTCCATTTCGTCGGAAGCTACGAAATATAGATAATCTTTCAACTGCGCGGCCGTGACGCCCTCCGCAGCTTTCTTTTCCGCCGGGCTAATCTTTACCGGGGCGGTTTGGGCAAGCGCGGTCGACTGAAAGACGAACGTCGCGAGCAGTAAAATAGCAAAAAGGTTTCTCCTCATCATTTCTCCTTAAAAGTGGTCAATAACTCGTGTAGTTTTACGCCGCAATTCTACAAATTGTTTCAAACTATGAGCCGATGACCACGATCTTGTGCTTGTCGGCAAGTGAGAGCGTAGTGCCGCGGTCGAAGATCAAGGTCTTCCCGGCCGTGACCGAAATACACGTTGCCCCGGCAGCGATCATGGTCTCAATGGTTGGCACACCGATGACCGGCACATCGAATCGCATGTCCTGATTCGGCTTTGCGACCTTTATGACCGTGAGCTTGCCGTTCGCGAGGTCCCCGGCGCGTCTGATGGTTGCGTCCGTTCCCTCCATTGCCTCGATGGCAACGCACGCCTTTCCGCGAACGACAATAGTTTGACCAAGGTCTAGCCTTCCGATCTCGTTTGCAATGTGCAGGCCATACTCGATATTTTCGATTTCAATGTCGGAAGGATTTCGTTTTGTCAGTATTCCAGGTGGTGCTAGATGATCCTGCACGAAATACGTCGAATCGATCAATTCTATGCCATCTTTTGCGAGCTCGGCAGCCACGCCGCCGATCAAAGCATCTGTGTTCCGCCGCGGGAGATTCCAAAGCATTTTGACCATTCGCATATCAGGCATCGCACCTGAAAAGATCTGCACATGCTTGACCTGCCCGGCCATTACGACTTTTGAAACATCATGTTTCTTGAAATGTGCGATCATCTTGCCCAACTGGCCGATGCCGACCCATATGACGTTTTCGGCAAACTTGTCGATGTCCTTATCGGTTTCCTCGTTGATCGCGACAACCGACAGAGCGATGCCCTTACGGCGTGCTCCTTCGAGTACGAGAAACGGAAATTGTCCATTGCCGGCTATCAGTCCGAAGTTCATAAAGAAAAATGCATAGTCTGGTCACTCAAACTCTGCATTCTATTTCATTTTACGCCGATTATTAAACGGGCTATGTTCGATATGCCATGACGGATCCACGTACATTTGTCAGGTCACGGACAAAAAGTGTTGCCGGAACGTTGGTCGTCTCAAATGCGTTTGTCGGTCCCGGATATGGATTATTGAAAATGATGTAACCTCTGCCACTGTCGTTATAGCCTGTCGCAACTATGGCGTGATAAAAGCCCGGAGAAATATAACGCGAGCACCAGAGCGGGCCTTTCTGCAACTCCGCGAGAAATTTATATGCCCCTGATGACACATCAAAGTCCGTCCAACTGGTCTCCTTGAACGGCGGTACCGGCAGAGCGGTGAGTCCCAAGGCGGTCGCCGCTTTCTTATAATCGGTGTCGAGCATTCCATCCGATTTCGCTATAGCAACATCAATTCCGGCACCGTTGAGCTTTTCTTCGATCGAGTTGGTACTCAACTTGTAATATTTGTAGAGCATCCCGAATGACGCAAGCCAACATTGCTGGTGCGTCTTTTGTCCGTTTCCCGACGTTGGAAGATCATGTTTGAAACTGTCCATTTTTGCCTCCGAAGATAATAAGTATAAATGTCGAATCTATATCAGTGACGAGAAAGCGAAGCTCTTTTGCCGAACCGTGGGACGATCCGAAGGCTATGGTTCGGAAGAGTATAGTTTCAATGTCTCATCATCGCGTTCGATCAGCTGGTCAAATCTGAATCCGATCTTCTTCAGCAGCCTTTCTGATGCCTTATTATCAATCGTTGTTATCGCCAAAATTCGAGTCATGCCCAAATCGGCGCGTCCATATTCCATCATAGCCATTGCCGATTCGAAGCCGTAGCCTTGTTTCTCGAACTGCGACAGGAACGCAAAGCCAATATCGGGATAAGGAAGCTTTTCACGCCGAACGAAACCGCAAATTCCGATCTGCAGGCTACTCGCCTTCCTTTCGACCGCGTACAGGCCAAAGCCATGGTCGCGATAGCTCTGGCGATAGCGGGTTTCTATAAAGTCAGCTGCCTGCTCAACATTCCGAACCCCGCGATCCCCGATGTAACGTACAAATTTATTTGAGTTCAGCAGTCGGTATATGAACTCGGCATCTAAATCGGAATCAAGTTCGCGCAAAAGCAGACGTCCGGTTTCCGCAATTATCGTCATTCAGAAAAGGGTGCGATCTCGCCCGGTTTGCGGAGCATCTTATTGACTTCGTCAAGATGCATTTCCTCAAGAAGGATCATTTCGCGAGCGTATTCCTCCAGAGCCACCGATTTGCCCTCAGTGATGTGCATAAGTTCGTAGTATGCGGCAAGCGTCGTGCTTTCCTGCTCTAAACTCTCACGCAAAATATCTCCAATATCGTGTTTTTCGGTTTCAAGTAGCGGTCCAATTTTCAATGATGGATGTCCGCCGAGCATCGTCACAAATTCACCCGCTTTTCTCGCGTGAGCTAAGCTCTCGTCACCATTACTTTGCAGCCATGAGACAATCGGAATACGATTATACCCAAAGACCATCAGAGCGTAATGCGTATAACGTACTACGCCGGCCAATTCCAATTCCAGAATCTTGTTCAGAATTTCTATCGCACCTTGTTTTTCGACGTGGTTCATGGTCAGTTTCTCCAGAGTTTGTTAAAAATAGCAGTATTAATCCGCCTGTTCCCGGGCGTGATACGAACTGCGTGTCAGCGGGGAAGATTCGACATGCTTGAATCCCATATCGAGGCCAATAACTCTCCACTCGGCGAATTCCTCGGGCGTAACATATCGTTCGACCGGCAAACGCTTTTCATACGGCTGCAGGTACTGACCGATGGTCATAATGTCGCATGAGACGCCGCGGAGGTCTTTCATGAGATCGACGACCTCTTGGAACGTTTCACCGAGGCCGGCCATGATACCGCTCTTGGTCTTCATTGTTGGCTGCTGTGTATCGCGCCAGCGTGCGGAGCGTTCGAGCAGTTCGAGCGTTTGGGTATATATAGCGTCGGGGCGAACTCGCTTGTAGAGCCGAGAGATCGTCTCGGTGTTGTGGTTGAGAACGTCCGGGCGGGCACGGAGCACATTGTTCAAAGCCACCTCGTCACCAAGAAAATCGGGGATTAGGACTTCAACCTTGCAGTCGGGACTTAGTTCGCGCACTTTGGTGATCGTTTCCGCCCAATGCATCGAGCCGCCGTCGGCCAGATCGTCGCGATTGACCGAGGTTATCACGGCATGGACAAGCCCCAAATGTTGGACGGCTTCGGCAACGTGCGTGGGTTCCAATGGATCAAGATCCATCGGGTTGCCTTTATTGACCGCACAGAAACCGCAGTGACGCGTACAAGTGTCGCCGCCAAGCATGAATGTCGCTGTCTTATCTGTCCAGCACTCGAATATATTTGGACACTTGGCTTCCTGGCAAACGGTGTGAAGATTAAGCCCGTCGATCAAGCTAAGAACCGCGTTTTGGTTGGACGGGTCGCCCAACTTGATCTTTAGCCAATCGGGCTTTTTGAGCCTTTCGCGTCCCTTGCGGTTGAGGAAATTTTGAACTAATACCTTTTCTTCGATCATTTCAGTTTACTGGTCACCTTGCCAATAATAGATTCTAACGAAACGGTGCCAAAAGTGCGACTATCCGTGCTCTCAACCTGATTGTCGCCTGCGAGAGTTAGCCGTCCGTCATGTTCGATTGTCACAACGCGCTTAACGATTTTGACGCTCTGCATGTATGGGTGAGATACAAGGATAATGTCACCGCTTGCGACAATTTTGGTGCGTTCATAAAGCACAATATCGCGGTCATTTATCGCTGGGGACATCGAATTTCCGGCTACCTTAAGGGCGAACAAACGTGCCGGGAATCCAAAATACAACCGAACCTTATCTTTCCAATCCGCTTTTCGTAACTCGTACTTCATTTTGAAAAACGGCGGAAGATCGTCTGATCCACCGCCGTTTCTTAGATTCTATGTTTCGAACTACGACGCGGTATACCAGGCAACGTCGCGGTCTTTCGAAGACCAGAACATGTTGTGGATATCCTTGATCGCTTCCATTAGCTCATTAGCGTGTTCAAGGCTTACCTCTACCTTGACTGCCGAGCAAAGCTTGGCCGCTTTCCAGAATGTTTCGTGAAGGTTCGGGAATTTCTCAAGATGAACAGGCTTGAAATAGTCGGTCCATAGGATCAGAAGTTCCTCCTTTGCAACGTGAGCCTGCTCTTCTTTGACCATAATGTATCGAGTCAGGGTGTTGTTATACGCAGCGGTTGCCTTTGCGTCCGAACCGTCCGGAGCCTTGAGGTCAAGGATCTTTTTGGTCATCGAAAGCGCGGCTTCCGCGGCAATTCGAGCCGATGACGGATCGTACACGCCGCAAGGTGCGTCACAGTGTGCCTCGGCGATCTCAATATCGACGTTAATTCTCTCTTTTAATTTATTAAACATTTAGGTATCTCCTTGAATAAATATTCAGCGTTAGTCTTGCGGCCGCGTTCCGGCATCGATCCCGGCAACACTCGCCTGATTGATCACCTTGATCTCCATGTCGTTATTAACACGTATCTGGCACGAAAGGCGTGTGTTGTCGCTAAGCCCCTCTTTGGTCGAGAGAATAGCTTGTTCGTCGGCACCCATTTCACCAGCATCACCGACGACGACCTCGACGCGGCAAGTGGTGCAGCGTGCATTTCCGCCGCAACGATGTTGAATGTCAACGCCGTTGTCCTCAAGAGCGAGCACGAGCTTTGTGCCCGTCTCAGCTTCAAACGAAATGGTTCCGGTTGCCGTTTCGGCAATAATATGTGGCATCAAAAATATCTCCCTTGTTCGAATATCTTACAAAAATGTATACATTTAATTTGTCATAACCAACCGTCTAAAGCAAGCACTGCCCCGTTAACCCAACGAAAACGCTCCGCGACGCTCTGTCGGTGGTTTGTCGCCGTGATAAAGAACCTTTTCAAGGAAGAGCCCAGATGGCGGAGCGGTGAACTGAGCCGGGACGTTTGATTCGAATCGCAACAGGCGCTCAAACGAATCGTAGGTTGTATTGCCACGTCCGACCTCGGCCAGCATGCCAACAATGCGGCGTACCATCTTCCACAAGAAGTGGCTTGCACCGATGCGGAAACATATCAGGTCGCCGTCGGTGAAGACCTCGGCATGTTTTACCTCAACAATGGTTGACGTCTTTTTCCCATCTTCGGTCTCGCAGAAAGAACGGAAATCGTGTCGTCCTACGAGCATCTTGGCAGCTTCCGCCATAGCCTTTGCTTCGAGATTATCTTTGATCCACCAAACCAGATTTTTTCCAAAGGCCGTTCGTCTTGTCGAAATCTGATAAAGATAGTATCGAGCAACCGCGTCTTTGCGGGCGTGAAAGCTGTCCGGTGCGTTGGCAACCTTAAGAACATTAATGTCGTGAGGCAGCAGATCGTTGAAGCCGTGCTGTATCTGCCGTGGTGTGAGGTTGACACTCAATTCGGGAACCTTTAGATGTACGATCTGCCTCAGCGCGTGTACGCCTGCGTCAGTGCGACCAGCTCCGAAGAGGTCTACCCGAGACGCAAATAGTTGACGCGTGACATCCATCAACTCGCCCTGTATCGACTTGGCATTGTGCTGCATTTGCCAGCCGCGATATCGCGTTCCTTCATATTCGACCTCAAGTTTCCAGGTTGGCATTTAGTTTTTCGGCTCGGCCGCTCCTCCGATCTTCACCTTTTCTCGATTCTCGCCGATCGCAACAAACGTAACTTCGGCTTCGGTGACTTTCACAAGTACACCAGGGGTACCAAAGCGCTCGGCCTCTACCTCCACGTGGATCGTGATCGAGGTATTGCCGACGCGGATAGTTTCGGCATAAAAGCTTACGAGATCGCCGATGAAGACCGGTTCATGAAAGATCACCTCTTTCATCGCAACGGTCACAAAACGATTGTGCTTTGTATGACGAACTGCTTCGACGCCGCCCGCAACGTCAATATAGCTCAGTATCACGCCGCCAAAGACCGTGCCGTGGGCATTGGTGTCACGTGGCATCATCGTCAGTCTGATCGCGGCATCGCGAGATTTGTTTTGTAATTCGCTGGTCATAGATCTTTACCCTCAGGAAAGGTGCCGCTCGGTCCAGTTCTTGACCGCCCCGCGGACTTCGTTCAAATTCTCATCAAAAAAATGTCCGCAGTTTTCAAATACAACTAGTTCGACGTGCGTGGTCTTAGCTATCTCATCCACAAGCGGTTGCAGGGTTTTCAGCGAGCCGAATTCATCGCGGTCACCGTGGATAAACAGAATGGGCTTGGTTAGGCCCTTCAAGAAATCGTAATCACCGTACTTATCGACCGGTGTCCCGATGCTGATAAGGCGTTTTACTCGATCGTCACTATATCCGACCTCGGTTGCTGTGCGTGATCCGAATGAGAATCCTGCGAGTGTGAGGTCTTCATCCGGATACTTGCCCGACAGATAATCGAGTGCATCGCGGACATCTTCGCGGCCACCTTCGATCTCGTTATGAACGCCTGTCGACGAACCGACGCCGCGAAAGTTAAACTTGAGCGTCGTTACGCCCGCGTCCAGTAATCCCGCGGCTGCGCGGAACACGACCTTGTTATGCATTGTGCCTCCGCCGAGCGGATGCGGATGGCAAACCAGCCCTACGCCGCGGCGTGCGCCGTGCGGTTCCTTTAATATCGCCTCAAGGTGGCCGTGCGACGCGGGGATATGAAGGTTGCCTTTTGGATACATAGTCGAATCTCTGATTCTATGTTTTTGGGGTATCAATTAGCAAATAACTTAGTTTGAGATGCGGTTGCGGCACTGCACAACGCAGGACAAACGAGATCAATATTAAAGCGGATATCGGTGCTTCTAGATATTTGCTCGCCTTTCGTGGTACTTTTTCTCTTTATTTATCATTAATTCATGGACGAGATAAAGAACGAAACGCCGGATACTCCGGCCGAAAAAAAGCAGACCTGGAGCCAGTTTCTCGAGACTGAGCAAGCGGTCCGTGTGATCTATTTGATCTTCGGTTTCATTGCGATCCTGATGGTTTTGACGTTTCTGCAATCGCGGACAGATGCCATCTGCTGCGGAGATTGGGATGGCTATTATCACATCAAATGGTCATCACTTCTTTGGGAAAACTTCAAACAGGGCAAGTGGCTGCCGACCTTTGAATGGCTGCCGCTGACCGTACTCAATCCCGCTGATTACGCCGACCATCATTTTCTCTTTCACCTGCTTCAGATACCGTTCCTATGGTTTTTTGAGCTCGTGATGGCGGCAAAGGTTGCGACCGTCTTTTATTCAACGCTCGCGATCTTTTCGGTCTATTGGTTGATCTTCCGCTACGGAATCAAGCACCAGCTGATCTGGTTGGCGGCGATCATGACCTGTGCGAACGCGTTCTACTACCGGATGAACATGGGCAAGGCCCCGGCATTAACCATAATAATATCGGTACTTGGGATTCACCTTTTATTTCAGCGAAGGTACGTTTGGCTAGGCCCGCTTATGTTCGCATTTGTTTGGACATATAGTTTGTTTCCGCTGTTGTGGTTTGCGGCGATAATCTGGACGGCAATCATTGTTTGGAACGAACGCAGATTCGAATGGCGGCCCCTCGCGTACACCACTGCTGGCATGGTGCTGGGTAATGTGATCAATCCGTATTTTCCGCAAAATCTTGGTCTGTTCTTCGAGCATTTTTGGACCAAATTTAAGGTTGGCAGCGACTTTGCCGTCGCGGTCGGCGGCGAATGGTATCCGTACACGGGCATGGAGTTGATCATGAATTTCCCGATCGCTTTGCTCGCTATGCTCATCGGTTACATTCTATTTGTTCCGAAGGGAAGCAAGCTTCCGGAAAAGGCGGCGTTCTTTTTAGCCTTTACGTCCATTTTGCTGGCTGCTCAGTTCCGTTCTAAGCGTTTTGCCGAGTATTTTCCTCCGTTCGCGATCCTCTTTGCGGCGTTTGCTTGGCAATCGTTCACGGCTCCAAAGGTCGTTGAATTGCCTGATGATTTCCAACGGGATATCGATCCATATCTCGACGCCAACAAGCCGACTGAAAAGCAGGCATGGATCACGGCGGGACGTTCGGCTGCTCCATGGGTCATTGGGGCGGCACTGCTAATTTTCTGGTTCTACAACCTCGTCGGCTTGCACAGGTTTGGCTTTGACGAAGCCGGCATGATAGACAATATTACGAGCAATGAGCCGGACGAAAAGTATAGACGCTCGATGGAGTGGGCGACGGGCCTCGACGAAACGGGTGCGGACAACATTCCAAAAGGCGAACTGATATTCAATTGCACGTGGGACGATTTCCCTAAGCTGTTTTTCCTTAACACCAAGCACCGATACGTTTACGGGCTTGACCCGAACTATCTCTATTCCGCTAATCCCGAGCTCTACAAGCTGCTAAAAGATCTGACGGAAGGGAAGATCGAGGATCCAGCGCCGGTCATTCGCGAGAAATTTGGTGCCCGGTACATTTTTGCGGACGCCAAGGAAAATACCGACATGATCGCTAAAGCTCTCGACAGCGGGTGGGCGGAGATCATCTACGAGGACGATGAAGCCCGGCTACTGAAGATTCGCGACGTCAAAGGCGAACCTTACGATCCGGCCAAAGACCTTGAGCCTGAGACCGACGAGGAGAAGAAAATACTCGACGAAGAAGAGAAGAAAGCCGGAATTAATTTGAACGCTCCTCTGCCCGAAGACACAGATGAGAATTGAAATTAATCATATCCACGGAATCTTAAGATTGTGAAAATGCTCGGTTTGAAATGGACAATATACGCCTTCGTTCTCGTTGCCTGCTCGTTCGGTTGCGGGGCGAATGAGACGATTTTGAAGTCCGGAAAGGCGTCGCCGGCCCCGGTCAATAGCACTCCGGCCTTGGCTACGCTCGAAAAAGATATCGCCGACATGCGAACGGCGGATTTTGCGTTTATCTACGTTCTTCGGCGAAAAGACGGAGGCGTGCTCGACCCCGAGGACAAAAGCGTTGTCCGCACGCAGACCGACCAGGTTAATCGACGAGTGAGTTCTGATGGAGGAAAGGCCGTGGTCGTGGGGTCAAACTTCGCCATCGCTCCAGAAAAGATGACCGCGCTCTATGATAGATTTGCTATTCAGAACTATTCGCCCGTCGAGGGCGTAAATGGTGAAAAGAAATAATCTCGGACGGATTGAGAGAATATGGCAGAACTTAAGATCCCTGACGATGATCAGTTGCCGAGCTTTATCCGCTCGGCCGAAAAGAGCAAAGCTGACCGGCGTGTAATTCTCGATCCATCGTCGCCGTCGATCCGTTCGATCGCGAGAGTGGTCGTCGTCACCCTTATTTTGGTCGCGATAGCCGGCTATGTACAGAGCGTAATATCGTCACTAACGTATCTTTTCTTTCTTGTCGTCCTCTCGATCTTTTTCGCTTATCTCATAGACCCGATCGTTAAACTCATTCGTCACCCGTTCAAATCGGCCGGGATAGAACGATTCATGCCGCGGTCGCTGGCCATCGTGATCGCTTACGCGATTGTGTTTACCGGGGTCGGCGTCGCAATTTCCAATATTGCGCCGCGTGTGATCGAACAAGGCAAAGAATTTGGCACTAATCTTCCGTCGTACGGCAGGGCTATCCAGCAGCGAGCCAACGAGATGAATCAGCGGTTCGACCGTCTCAGGATACCTGACGAAGTTCAGCTGAAGATCAATGAGAAGGCGACTTCGATCGGTGAGAATATTACACTCACCCTCGGCAGTTTCGTCCTCTCGTCGGCTGCGTTTGTGCCGTGGCTGCTGCTGATACCGGTACTTGCGTTCTTTTTCCTTAAGGATGTTAATCTGCTTCGACTGGGTGTTCTGCGTGCGTTCCCCGCCGGCCGTTGGCGGTTTCGTGCGGAAATGGTGATGCAGGATATGAACACCACGCTGGCCGCCTACACGCGTGCCCAGCTACTATCATGTCTTTTGATCGGAATTATCTGCACATCCGGCTTTTACCTGTTTGGGTTGAAATACGCTCTATTGCTTGGAATTCTCGCGGGTATTTTCGAATTCGTCCCGCTCCTCGGCCCGGCAACTATCGGTTTGATCGTGATCTTGACCGCGGCAGCGTCGGATGACCCGCGAAAGGCACTTTATGCGGCAATTTTCCTGATTATTCTTCGCGTTATCCACGATTATCTCACGTACCCACGAATCGTCCGCGGTGGGATTCATCTGCATCCGCTCGCGATCATACTTTCAGTTCTAGCCGGAGAACAGATCGCGGGCATTCCCGGTGTATTTCTTTCGATACCGATCATCGCCCTGCTTACGGTATTCTATCGGCACGCTCTCGAACATCATGGTCGCCGTGGCCTGCTTTCAGGCTGGATCGAGGAAGACGAACCGACAGTAGAGGAACCTGCATGATATGTCTTACATTGCCTGGTTGATCATCTTCTTTTTTGTGCTTCTGTCGATATGCCTGTTGGTCTATATTCTCGTCGTTCGGGCATTTTACTGGGGTGACAAGAAAGAGCCTCCGACGAAAAAGCACTAGAGCATTGCCGCAAAGCGTTCGCGGTCACAGAGGATCATCTCGCTGTTGACAACAAAACACGGTAGTTCAAGTTTTAGGCCACCAAGTTTCACAGCATCCTTAGGTGTTGTTAACAAAAAGCCCGCGCCGGATGAACTTGCTTCGTCGTCGATCATGCCGACATCTTTTTGCGAGTAAACGTGATGGTCACCAAAAGCGTGTGTTCCTGCAAGCGTATAGTTATCCCTGCGGAGCTGGCCGAAAAACGCTTCGGGGTTGCCCAAGCCGCAGAACGCGAACGCGCTGGCGTGTGCGAGCTTGCGGAAATTGAGATCCCCATCAGCGGCACCCTTCGCATCGGCGTTAAATCTCTCGATAAGTGCAATGTCCGTCATTCTCATGGTCGCCGTAAAAAGCGGCACGCCGGGAGCATATCTGGCGATCTCGACCTCTACCTCGGCTAGGTTTGGTGTTAAGTCGGCACGGGTGATTACGATCGCTCCGGCCCGCTTGAGGTTATGCAGCGGTTCTCGTAGCCGACCCATCGGTAGCATTTTTCCGCCGCTGAATGGATCGGTCCCGTCGATGCAGACAATGTCCAGATCGCGTTTTGCCCGGCGGTGCTGAAATCCGTCGTCGAGCACGAATGCATTGGCTCCGAATTCGGATCTCGCCCATTCAGCCGCCGATACTCGATCAGCATCCGCGACGACAAGTGCCTTACCCAAGAGCTTCTTGGCAATCTCGATCGGTTCGTCGCCGGAATGAGCGGCATCCGAGAGGACCCTTTTGCCATCCGAGACCAGGACACGGCTCTTTGGCTCCTTGCGGCCGTAGCCGCGGGTCAGTACGCAAACGCGTTTACCGCGGGCAGCGAGTATCTGGCATACGAGGATGACGAGCGGCGTCTTTCCTGTTCCGCCGGTAGTAATATTTCCGATGCTGACCGTCCGGGCACCGAGATCGAGCGCACGGGAACTGTCGCGATCAAAGTTCGCGTTACGAGCGTCTGCAATTTTTCCGTAGATCCACCCGAGAGGCATTAAATTATAGAAATTATCGACCCCATCGATCTTTCGCAACTCACGCGATGCATTTATTTCTTATTTGTCGTCTGAACCAGTCGTTCGAGCTTGTTCTGTGCCTGACCACTGTCGATGCTTTGTTCGGCCATTCGTGCCGCATGCATCGGGTCTTTTGCGATTCCGCCGACCACGAGCGCGGCTGCAGCATTAAGGACGATCAACGAACGAGCCTCATCGCGACGCTTGCTTGCTAGCACATCGCGAATGATGTTTGCACTCTCCTTCACGGAATCGGTTCGCAAATGCTCGATCTTTCCGCCTTTGAGCCCAAAGTCCTTGGGTGTCAATGTAAAAGTACGTGTCGCGTTCCCGACCACCTCGGCAACACGGGTCTCGCCTGCCAATGTTATCTCGTCAAGCCCGTCCACTCCGTGTACGACCCATACCCGCTCAGTTTTGAGTAGAGAAAGTGCCCTTGCCAGCGGTTCGATCAACGAATGATGCCAAACACCAACCAGTTGGCGTCGGATGTTAGCAGGATTCGCAATTACGCCGAGTAAATTCAGGCAAGTCCGTATGCCCAGGTTGCTGCGAATGCCACCGACCCGACGCAGTGTCGGATGAAACTTGGCCGCAAAAATGAAGCATAACCCGACGCCGTTCAGGCTGGTTTCAGCAATCGCCGGTTCGGATGCGACCTTTATACCGAGTTCACTCAGCACGTCGGCACTTCCGGAATTACTCATTACAGCGCGATTACTCTGTTTAGCGATCGTCAGACCGGCACCTGCCGCGACAAAGGCCGCTGCGGTCGAAACATTAAATGTTTTGGCGGTCGACGAGCCGGTGCCGGTAATGTCCACGGCATTCTTTTGTTTGGATCTGATTGTAATTGCGTTCTTCCGCATTACCGCGGCCATTCCCGCAAGCTCTTCGAACGATTCGCCCTTTGCGGTTAGTGCGGTTAATGCTCCTGCGATCTGGGCAGGATTCGCGTTGTCATCTGTCAGCTCTTTAAAAAATGCAGACGCCTCCTTTGCGGATAGATCCTCCCCGCGGATAAGTCGCGAAAGAAATGGGAACAGCGGCGTCTCAGCCTTGCTGTTGGTAGCTGTCACCGGGGCTGATAGCAGCCATTCGGTTTTTTTACCTTTCATGATGATGAATCAAACGGGGAGGCCAGATGGGGAGGGAATATCAAAACAGCTCCGATATTTCCATCTATTAATATCTCAGAGTTCGATAAAGTTTTGCAACAGCTTTTTCCCATGCTCCGTCAATATTGACTCCGGATGAAACTGGACACCCTCGATGCGTTTCGTCCGGTGGCGCAATCCCATTATCAGGCCATCGGGCGATTCGGCAGATATTTCAAGACAATCCGGCAAACTTTCACGGTCGACGATTAACGAATGATACCTTCCGGCCGAAAATCGGTTCGGCAGATCGGCAAAGATCGTCCGGCCATCGTGCAGTATCTCGACCGGTTTTCCATGGACCGGTTCGGGTGCACGAATGACATTTCCGCCAAAATACTGTCCGATCGCCTGATGCCCCAGACACACGCCGAGAATCGGCAGCTTTCCCTCGAACCGCTCGATCGCGCCGAGCGAGATGCCGGCCGTATCAGGCGTTCCCGGTCCCGGCGATATCAGTATACTCGCCGGTTTGAGCTCATTTTCGATCGCGTCCACCGTGATCTCGTCATTGCGAAAGATCCGCATCTCGGCGCCCAGTTCGCCAAGATATTGGACGAGATTGTAAGTAAACGAATCGTAATTATCGATGACCAACAACATTTCAGTCGATTGCAAGACGCCTGCGGCCCGGCGTTCTTTTATTGTTTACTAATGCGAATAATCACTCTATCATAAACCAACTGTCCCCAAGAGGTTCTAAGCATGCTCCAACGAATCACCTTCATTGCCTTTCTCACGATCTTTGCGATCGCGGCACAAGCTCAAACCGCAACTGACACGAAAAAAGCCGAGGCAGCCGAAAAGCTGACCAAGGAGGCGGTCGAATTTCTTCGGGAAACATCGCTCGATGTCGGTACAATGCGTTCGATCGAAAATCGAATCAGCTTTGGTGCGGAGATCGCATCGCTGATGTGGTTCAGTGACGAAAAAGAAGCACGTTCGATGTACGGAGCAGTTATCAGCGACTTTAAACAACTGCTGTCGCAGTATGACGCCCAGCTAAGCTCGCCGCAGGTCCCGGGCGAGGACGACGAAATGGGTGGTATGTTCCTGGGCGGCGGCCGTTCACCGGTCGAACGGAAATTTCGCATCGCTCTGGCTGTCCGCCAACAGATCGCCATGAGTCTTGCCGAGCATGAGCCGGAAATGGCGTACGCCTTTTTCTATGACTGCATTTCCCTTATCACGAACGACGTCAAGCGAAAAGAGCTTGAGGCATCGGACAAGTACTTTGAGTTTCAGCTGATCAATCAGATCGCTGCGACCAATGCCACTAAGGCAACGCGATTTGGTATCGATTCGCTCAAAAACGGGGTCGAGTCGCAGCATATCGAACTGCTGAGACGAATATATGCTAAAGATCCTGACAAAGGCGTCGATTTTGGTGCCGCGATACTTAGCCGGCTGAAATCAGGTCGGTCGAAGATGACCAGCTCGTACCTTTACTCTTCGCTGCTGAGCTTTGGTAAAGACAATCTCGAGGCGTCAACCAAAACTGGCGGTAAAAAGGCCATCTACAGCCAGAATGACCTTCGTGACATTGCCGACCAGTTTGCACAGTTTTTGCTCGAAAGCGAGGACGAAGATTCGTCCCCGCTCAACTGGGTCGAACAGATCGAGAAATTTGCACCCGCAAGAGCCGTTCAGCTTCGAGCAAAATTTAAGCAACCGAACATGCCCAAGACGGTAAATGCGGCTACCAACACCGCGGTGTCGATCGGTAGCGGTACGGCGTCGGCCAACACCATGTCGGTGCGGGACGATCAGGAATCGGAAGCACGGGCCAAGGCCGAGCGGGAAGTGATGGAGAACGTCGCCAGTCTCAGCACCAAACCGCTGCCGAAAGAAGAGCGGGACAAGATCGTTGCTCAGGCCCGAAAGATAATCTCGCAGACGCCCGGTAAGGAAAAAAAGATCACCGCTCTGAGCATGCTGGCTGCCCAAGTCGCTCGTGCGGGCGACAAAGAGCTTGCCGGCGAGATCATGCGTGACGCCGAGCGGATGGTCAATCCGCAACCCAAGAATTACCGCGACTTTCTACTAAGCTGGATGCTCATCAGCGGCTACGCCGAATCCGACCCGGAAAAGGCATTTCCGATGCTCGAGGAAGTGATCCTTAAGGCGAATGACACACTTACGGCCTTCGTAAAGGTTGCGGAATTTATCGACACCGCCAGCGAGATCGTGGACGATGGCGAGGTGCAGGTCGGTGCCTTTGGCGGTTCGATGATCAGCGGCCTGACCAAAGAACTCGGGCTTGCCAACTCGACGATCATGTCGCTCGCCCGGGCCGATTTTGCCAAGACGCGGGCATTGACCAATCGATTTGATCGCACCGAGATCCGGGTGTTGGCCAAGATGATGGTGCTAAGAGTTATCCTCGATGACAAGGAGGCGGTCGCAGGCTCCGAGGACGTCGACGAGCCCGAAGTCTATTCGTCACCGTCGGCACCTCGAGCCGTTCCTGCCCGTCCGCGTCCGAATTAACCAAGGCTCGTGCCCATTAGCCACTGGCCGCCGTCGACCACCAGAGTCACACCGTTGATGTAGCTGGCGGCGTCAGATGTCAGGAACAGTGCCGCATTCTCAATGTCCGCGATCCGTCCAAAGCGTCCGAGCGGGATCTTTCGCGTGATCTTGTCTTTCAGGCCCTCTGGCAAAAGCCGCTTCATCCCCTCGGTGTCCTCGATCGGGCCCGGGGCAATACCGTTGACGCGGATGCCGTGACGGCCCCACTCGGCTGACAGGTTACGCGTAATGGCGTCGACGCCGGCCTTAGCGGCCGAAACGTGTATCTGCATCGGCGTCGCCAGGTAATGGAGCGTGGCTGAGATGTTCAGGATCTGGCCTTTCGACTTTTGCAGCTCCGTGAACGCCGCGCGGCAAACGTTGAACGTGCCCTTGGTGTCAATGTCGACGACAGTACCGAAACCGTTTGACGAAAGTTGATCGGCCGCACAAAGAAAATTGCCCGCGGCACCGTTTACGACGATGTCGATCTGACCGTAATGTTCAACGGTTGCGGCAATAGCCCGCTCGACCGCTTCGTAGTCGCGAACGTCAGTGGCAACTGTGAAGCATTCGCCGCCAAAGCCCTCGACCTCGGCTTTCATCGCCGCCAGATTCTCCTCTTTTCGACTGGTAATTGCGAGTTTGGCACCGTGTTCGGCAAATGCCCGTGCAACGCCGCCCGTGATCCCCGTTCCGCCACCCGTTACAAACGCGACCTTACCCTGTAAAATGTTGTCAGCGAATATTTTGTCCATAATGTTTTGAGATTCTAACACGGAAATTTAACCGCAGATAAACCCAGATGTGCGCAGATATGCAATTGATAAGCTTACGATCGACAAAAAAGCGGATCTTGTTCTTAACTGTGTTTATCTGCGTCCATCTGTGGTTAATTCTCTTATCTTCCTGTACGACCAAGCCGACGGATATGAGGACGCTTGTGCCGGCGGAGACTCTCGTCTATCTCGAGACCAACGACCTTGCCGGCGCTCTGCAGCCGATCGTCGATAGCAAGCCGTTTACCGAGGTCGCAAAGAGTAAGCCCGACTTTTCGGCTCTAAAAGGCGTTCAGCTTGCAGTTGCCGTAACGGGTTTTGAGACCTCGGAAGAAAAGCTCACCGACGAGCACTCGGTCGGCCGCGTCCAGCCGCATTTCGTCGCCGTCGCGGACACGCACGCCTGGAACTATCAGGCCGTTGCTTTCGCCGAAAAAAAGCTCGGTTCATTTGTCACCGAGATCTACGACAGCGAGCCAACCCTCGAAAAGTCTAATAAGAACGGAGGAAAATACTTCATCTGGAAAGCCAAAGACGGCCGCAAAGCCTACGCTCTGGTCATCGACAGCATCATTTACTTTGGCAACGACGAGACCGCCATCGACAAATGCCTCGCAGTAAAACGCGGTGAAGCCGACAGCGTCGCCAAATCCGGCAAAGTACAAACCGCTGCTCCGGGTACGCTCGCCTCAGGCTACGTCGGCCCCGACGGCATCGCCCAGATCGCCAACATCATCGGCCTCAAATTCGCTAGCGAAGTTGGCGAGGACTCAGAGGTCCAGTCGGCCATCGCCGGTATTTTGCCGCAGTTGTTGAGAAACTCGATCACGGACGTAACCTGGACAGCGACCAAGACCGAGCAGGGAATTGAGGACAGATACATCGTCACAATCCTGCCAGATATTGCGAGCGTATTTAATGAGACCCTTAAACCTTCAGATTCTGATTCGCCCGCGATCGAGTTCATTCCCGCCGATGCCCCGACGGCTACCTACTACAACCTCCGTGACCCAATGGTCAGCTGGCGAAGCATACTGCTTACCGGTCAGAAGCAAGCGGGCCCGCGAGCGAGCGTATTATTCGAAGAATTTTCAAAAGCTTTATTTGCCCCTTATGGAATTCGCGACCCTGAAATGTTTTTGAGCGGTGCCGGCACCAATATCTTGACCGCGAACCTTGATGCCGACGGCGAGAAGCCTGTCGTCATCGCAGAAGTGATGAACCCCGAAAAGATCAGGAAATCATTGCTTATAGATACGCGGCCTTACCAGCAGTGGCCGGCCGATCTCGAAGTTCAGTTCCGGACATCCTCTGACGGGGACTTGGCAGCCGCGTTTATCGAAAGGTATATCGTTGTCGGAGATGCTGACAGCGTAAGGACCTGCGTTAAGCAGAAGCTCAAAAAAGTCGACGCGAAAGGAGGTGCCTACTTCGGCCTGCTCGGAGAACCGAAACGAGCAGCTGCCACCATTGGAACTGACGTTACGTCCGCTCGCCAGATCGTTGACATCATCTCAGGAGAGAAATCAGATAACGGTAATCCCCGCTCAACCTTTTTCACCGAAACCCGCTTCACAAAAACCGGCATCGAGCGCCGCACCATCTCCGACTTTGGCCTGATCGGGTCGATAATTGCTCAGCTTGCACAGGATTGATTTGGTCGCCAACGGCGACTTACATTAAAGCCTAGGGTTTCATTCGCCTTGCTCATTTCACCCTAGGCTTTAATATTTGTCGCCGTTGGCGACAGATCATTTCTTCTTCGCTTCCTTTTTCAATCGCCGCACGTTTCGTTCGATCCAGGTTTCGGCTTGGCCGTGGTACGCGAATTTTTGCTCGTCGCGGCGAAACGCGGCGGTGTGATTGTAGCGGCGGCCGTTGACGTGTTTGGTCGGATGGTGGATGTGGAGCATTTCGTGAAAGACGACGTACTCGACGACATATCGCGGGACCACGGCGGAATCGAGCGACTTGCTGATAGTGATGTGTTCGTGGGTCGCGTCGTGATGGCCGAGTATTCGGTACGTTTTCGTCGCGGACCAGGTTAACACTGGCTTTGGTATCGAACCTCCAAAATAGTCCCGGTTGATGTCGGCGAAGATCTGGTCCAGATCATAGACCGTGCCTTTTGACGTCGTAACGACCTTGCGGCCGCGAGTTCGTTTGCTCTCGGTAGCACGCAGGCGGACAGCTTCGGATTTGGAGAACGCCGAATAGACCTCTCGGGCACCGGCAGGTATCTTTTTTCTCAGGAGTTTCCCGACCAGGATGTACGCGAGACCCTTGTGACACGACCGCGGCATGTCGCGGCAGATCTCGCCGATCTTTACCAGTATCCTGCCTTCACGAATGCGGATAGTGTGATTAATGCCGACATACGGGTAGAATGAGACCGCGATCTCCGGCACGGCCCGCTTCGGGTCATACCAGCGAAACGCTTCTTCGTATATTTCGCGGATATGTTCGGTCTCGATCGTCACAAAGATGTTTATCGAAGTTTAACGAAAATTCTTGACACTCTCGGTCTGAAAATGTTATTCCTTTTTATGGGGAAAGCATACCGTTTCAATGCGGTAACATTCAAACCCGACCTAAAACAAGGATGTCTGCCCGACAAAATTCCCCAGGAAGCGAGAAACATTCAGCTTTTCCCGATTCTCGCGGGCAAGTTATCCTATCAGCCATTATCAACGAACACTTCGTCACGGGCGAACCGGTAGGTTCTAAAACGCTCGCCGATAAATTTGCCAACGCTTCGGGTTTGAGCTCGGCAACTATTCGCAACGTGATGGGCGAACTAGAGGAAATGGGCATGCTTGAGCAGCCGCACACTTCCGCCGGTCGCGTTCCCACTGATAAAGGCTATCGCTTTTACGTTGACAATCTGCTTGGTGTCCTGAGTATCTCAAACGATGATCTTTTCCGGATCGGCGAAGAGTATGGTTTGAAACCTCAGGATCTGGGTGATCTATCGGACACACCCGACAGGCTGATGGAACGTACTTCCCACTTGCTCTCAGCTCTTTCAAATAATGTTGGCATCGTGGTATCGCCTAGTTTGGCGAGTGATCGCCTGCAGCACATTGAGTTTGTCAATCTTTCTGACAATCGGATCCTCGTGGTTCTGGTCTCGGCACCGAATATTGTTCATAACAAGATAATTCGGCTGAACGTGAGCTTTACCCGTGAGGAACTCGAGCGTACCGCAAATTACCTTAACGCGGAATTTGCCGGAAAGAGCCTTGCCGAGATCCGTGCGGAGATCCTCAGTTTAATGCACGAGGAAAAGGCATTGTTCGACAAACTGCTTCAAACAGCGGTGATCCTGTGCTCCGAGAGTATCGAGGGCGACGAGAACCGGCTCGGCGAAGTTTTCGTTGACGGCACGTCGAATATCTTGTCAAAGAGCGATTTTGCCGATCTCGAACGGCTGCGGGAATTGCTCAGGACGATCGGCGAAAAATCACGTCTTATGCAGATCCTGACCGAATGCATCGAGCGTGACACCGCGGCGAAAGGAGACGTTCAGGTCTTCATCGGCAGCGAAAACCGCACGCCTTCATTTCAAAACTGTACGCTTATCTCGGCCCCGTACCGGATCGGCAACAGTTCGGCGATCGGCACCTTGAGCGTCCTCGGCCCGACCCGGATCGAGTACGCGAGAATGATCTCGATCGTATCGTACGTAGCTCGCACGCTCGAAAAAATGATGTCTGTCGACATCTCGAAAAACTAGACCGCGTGCAAGTTTGTAAACAATGAACTCAGACGAACAAATCCAGATGCCGGGAGATCCCATCGAAATGATCGAAGCTGAGGAAACCTCGTCAGTGGACGATTTCATTCGTGAACTCGAGGCAAGAGAAGAGGATCTCCACATTACGTCGGATCTAAAGATCGAGATCGAGGACACGGATTTCGAGATCAGTGAAATGCCTGAGTTCATCCAGCAGGAACTCAAATCTCCAACTGTTCCCACGCCCTCAAACAACGGTAATCCTGCCGCGAATGTTCCGGCTCCGACCAAGGCACGCAACTTCGAACTTGAAAGCGAGATCGCGTCTTTAAAGGTTCGCATAATGGAGCTAAAGGCGGAACGCAGCGATATGCAGGAAAAGAGCGACCGCCGGCTCAAAGACTTTGAAAATTTCAAATATCGGATGGACCGCGAACGCCGCGGTGCCTTTATCGACCAGATCGGCAATCTCGCCGGCCAGATGCTGCCGGTGCTGGATAATCTGAATCGTGCCCTCGATTCGGCCGATGAGACCGGCGGAGAACGCAGCCCCGAATTTCAACAATTTTTCGACGGGATCGTCCTCGTCAATCAGCAGGTCAACGAGATCTTTGCCGGTATGGGCGTTACTACGATCGATACCGTCGGCGAAGTCTTTGACCCGAATTTTCATGAGGCCGTCGCAACCGAGGTTCGCGACGATATGCCTTCAAACACAGTTTGTGCCGAACTCCTGCGTGGCTACCGCATCGGCAACAGAGTGATCCGTCACTCGATGGTCAAGGTGGCCGTTGGACAACCCGCCCCGCCGCGTGAAGCGGTTCCCGTAGAATCTCCCAACGAAGAGGCTTCTGACCCGGAAGTCGAATAAGTCTGAATTCGCCCCGCCTCACGAACACTTAGACAAGGAAATCACGATATGAGCAAAGTAATAGGCATTGATCTCGGCACAACTAACTGTTGCGTTTCCGTACTGGAAGGCGGCACCGTCCAGATCATTTCAAACAAAGAAGGCGGCCGCACGACCCCGTCGGTCGTCGGCTTTACGGACAAAGACGAACGTCTCGTCGGCCAGATCGCCAAACGGCAGGCAGTGACCAACGCCGCCAACACGCTTTACGCCGTCAAGCGCCTGATCGGCCGCAAATTCGATGCCCCTGAGGTCGAAAAGATGCGTACGACCGTGCCGTTCGAGATCGTCAAGGCACCCAACGGAGATGCTCATATCCGTGTGCTTGACCGCATCTACAGCCCGCCCGAGATCTCGGCGATCGTGCTCCAGCGGCTAAAGCTCGCTGCCGAAGAGTTTCTCGGTGACAAGATCACCGAGGCGATCATTACCGTGCCGGCATATTTTGACGATATGCAGCGGCAGGCGACACGTGACGCCGGCAAGATCGCCGGGCTCGAGGTCGAAAGGATCATCAACGAGCCGACCGCGGCCGCACTGGCATATGGCTTTGGCAAACACAAGACCGAAAAGGTCGCCGTATACGATCTCGGCGGCGGTACGTTCGACGTCTCGATCATGGAGATCAACGACGGCGTCTTCGAGGTGCTGTCGACATCTGGCAACACATTTCTCGGCGGCGAAGATTTTGACGAACGCATTATCGCGTGGCTCGTCGAAAACTTTGAAAAGGACAACGGCATCGATCTCAGGAACGACCGTCTTGCCCTGCAGCGTTTGAAAGAGGCGGCTGAGCGTGCCAAGTGCGAACTGTCGAGCGTGTCCGAAACGATCATCAGCTTGCCGTTCATCGCGGCCGATTCGACCGGCCCCAAGCATATCAACATGACGCTTACCCGCGACACGTTTGAAAAGCTGGTCGCCGACCTGGTCGAATCGTCGGTCGAGCCGTGTCAAAAAGCTCTCTGGGACGCAAAACTACAGCCTTCGGATATCGACAAGGTCATCCTCGTCGGCGGCCAGACGCGTTCGCCGATCATCGCCCGCACCGTGACCGAGGTCTTTGGCAAAGAACCGTCGTCCGAGATCAATCCGGATGAGGTCGTCGCAATGGGTGCCGCGATCCAGGGTGGCGTACTGACCGGCGAAGTCAAGGACATCGTTCTGCTCGACGTTCTGCCGCTCAGTCTCGGCCTTGAGACCCGCGGCGGACTGTACGTCAAGCTCATTTCACGCAACTCGACGATCCCGCTCAAAAACACGATGACCTTTACAACGGTGGTCGATAACCAGCAGTCGGTCGAGATCCACATTTTGCAAGGTGAACGCGAGATCGCTTCGGCAAACCGCAGCCTTGCTAAATTCGAACTCGTCGGTATACCGCCGGCACCGCGCGGCGTTCCGCAGGTCGATGTATCGTTCGAGATCGACGCCAACGGCATTGTCAGTGTGTCCGCCAAGGACAAGATGACTGGCCTCGAACAGGCTCTGCAGATCACGCCTTCGTCGGGACTTGCCCCGGACGAGATCGAACGCCTGATCATCGAGGCAGAAACCTCGGTCGACCGCGACCGAGACGAAAAGGAGCTGATCACCGAGCGCAACCGGCTGGATTCGCTCATCCGCAATTCTCGCCGGGCGATGGCCGAGATCGGCAAAACGCTCGATCTTTCGGAACAGCAGGCGATCAACGGCGTTTTGAACGAAGCCGAGGAGATGCTCAAATCCGACAGTATTTCGCAGATCCAGGATCAGTTGTCCAAGGTCGAGGCCGCCGCCAACCGCATCACGGCCGCGATGCTGACGATGGCCTAAAGGTCGTGCTTGAGAAATTTCGAGCAATATCGCAAAATATAGAGGCGTCAGTTCAATTGATTTGGGCTGACGCTTTCTTTAGTTGGCGGCCACTTGCCGCTGACCACGGACCTTATGTCAAAACGAGATTATTACGAAGTATTGGGCGTTGCCAAGACGGCTAGTGACGCCGAGATCAAAAAGGCTTACCGCAGCCTGGCCGTGCAGCACCATCCGGACAAGAACCCGAACGATCCGCACGCCGAAGAGAAATTCAAAGAGGCGGCCGAGGCTTACGCCGTGCTGTCCGACGCACAAAAGCGTGCGGCCTATGACCGCTTTGGACATCAGGCAGGCGGAATGGGCGGACAGGGCTTTGACCCGAACGGATTCTCGAATATCGAGGACATCTTCGACATGTTCGGTTTCGGCGATATGTTCGGCCAACGCGGCGGCGGCGGACGTTCGTCGGTCCAACGTGGTTCGGACCTCAGATACGATCTCGAGATCACGCTCGAGGACGCGGCAACCGGCAAGGACGAGAAACTGCGTATCCCGCGGCTCGAAAAGTGCGAAGAGTGTGCGGGCAGCGGTGCCGAAAAGGGAACCCAACCCGAAACGTGCGTAACCTGCGGCGGTGCCGGACAGACGCGATATCAGCAGGGCTTTTTCAGCGTCATGCGGACATGCCCGAACTGCTCGGGCAGCGGACGGATCATCAAGACGCCGTGTAAAGGCTGCCGCGGTCAGGGCCGTGTCGAGAAAGAGAAGTCAATTGAATTGAAGATACCAGCCGGCGTCGAGACCGGTTCGCGTCTGCGAATTGCCGGCGAGGGCGAAGCCGGTGTCAACGGCGGGCCGGCTGGCGACCTGTTTGTCGTTCTTCATGTCAAAGAGCACGAGCGGTTCGAACGCCAGGGTGCGAACCTGTATGCTGCCGTTCCGATCACGTTTGCCCAGGCGGCTCTGGGTGCCGAGATCAAGGTGCCGACGCTCGACGGCGAAGAAGACCTCAAGGTGCCGGCCGGAACGCAGACCGGAACCGTTTTCCGGATCAAATCTCACGGCATGCCCGCCCTCGGCGGACGCGGAAAAGGTGACCTTTTCGTCGCGGTCACGCTGATCACGCCAAAAACACTTAACAAAGAGCAACGCAAACTGCTCGAACAGCTTGCCGAGATCGAGGACGTCGATTTTACGGACGAGTCGTTCCTCGACAAGGTCAGGAACATCTTCGGCTAAATAATGATGGACGACGCTGTTTGAACGATCTGACGATCGTGGCCTGACAAGTATTTTCACCGCAGATGGCGCAGATAAAGCGGATAAACACGGATAGATCCTAATAGATCTGCTTTATCCGCGTGATCTGCGGCCAAATATCGACTGAGATCAGATCACGTCTTTGTTTTATCCGTCCCCACTTTCCGATTAGGCCGTCAGGTACGCGTCGGAGTGCACGGGCACACGTTCAGCGCTTGCGGGGGTCAACCGCAGGCATTTCAGGGTTATTGTTGCAGCTCGAATTTCGGTTCGATTTGCAGTCGCTCATCGTTTCCGTGACCAACGATCTTATCAACTCAGCGGTTTGAAATGCCGCATAGCCGATCAAGAAACATAAGAAAATGGTCACGACCGAAAGGACGGTGTTCTTTTTCATTATCGCTGGCGTCTCCTTAAACCGAAATCGATCAAAAGAATAAAGACAGGACAAATAAATGAAGCGCGCCGAACTAATAATGAATGGTCAAATAGGTTTCGCCGTCATCTTATAACGCTTTTGGCGATCACGTCAATAGAAAATGTCCGAACTG
This sequence comes from Pyrinomonadaceae bacterium, assembly GCA_017983495.1. Classification (GTDB taxonomy): domain Bacteria; phylum Acidobacteriota; class Blastocatellia; order Pyrinomonadales; family Pyrinomonadaceae; genus OLB17. The sequence continues at coordinate 202,007 of JAGOBH010000003.1, forward strand.
GGCGAATTAAGATAAACGCAAATGGAATCGCAATGCTATGCCAGTTTTGCCTTAACGGCTTCGCTGACCATACGGCCGTCGGCGGATTTGCCGGTCAGGTGTGCCATCGCGGCTTTCATGACGGTGCCCATATCTTTCATCGACGATGCCCCGGTCTCGGCTACGGCTGCGGTTACGGCCGCGTCGATCTCTTCGGCGGTTGCGGCCTGCGGCAGATAGACCTCGATAAACGCGATCTCGGCAGCCTCCTTGGCCGCAAGCTCGGCACGGCCGGCGTTCTCATAGCTCTCGATCGAATCGCGGCGCTGCTTGACCAACGACTGCAACGCTTTGGTCACCTCATCGTCGGTCAACTCGCCGCCCTTTTCGATCTTGCGGTTCATCAGATTTGCCTTGACCATACGCAGTACGGACAGACGGTCGGCGTCCTTTGCCTTCATCGCAGCGGTCAGGTCGGAGATAATTGTTTCTTGTAAGCTCATATGGTTGATTTTAGTCGAACCGGACGCCGTTGTCATCGCGAACGTTCACGCTCGCGTGCCGCCATGATCTGCCGCATCTCTTCGGGTGAGTAACGCCGCGGTTCGGGTTCGTGCCGAGCGGCAGACGCTAGCGGCGGACGAGCGTGCCGTCTTTGCGGACCGGCCGCGGCGGCATTTGCCCTACCGGTCGCCGTTTCGTGGTCCGCCCGTATCAGGTCGCGAAAATACTCGCTCACCGAACCGTACTCTCCGGCCAAGACCCGCATATCGACGAATTGTTTCATCGAGTGGGGAACTGATATCGATACTTTTGCTGTTCTCATATTTGATCCTCCGTGAATGTCACCGGTCGGAATTGGTGGGAAATATTCCTACTATTTCCTACTCGTTCCTACTAATTCCGACTATTTCCTACTATTTCGGAACGTTAACCTATTGAAAATAAACGGCTAAAGGTGTTTTTGGCCAATTCTTGTCCCTGTCCCGTGTCCCAACAAGTTCCCGCACCTCCCGCACGGCGCTCACGCTGAATTGCCGCGACATAAATAATAGCAGAATGTTGCAGATATCGGCAAGTGTTTTATAGATGCAACGCATGGTTTCTTGAATTCATACAACAAGACCAACCTGCCACAAAGCGACGAAAAGGCAATAGATATGCTAATCTGTCAGTTCTTTTATGAAGCTACGCTGGCGATTTGGCATCATTGCAGGTTTGTTTTTGGCGGTCTTTGCGCTGTATCCGCAGATGAAGATGGTCTATCTTCGCGGGGCGGAATGGCAGGGACATTATGCCTACAACGATGTTGACGAGGTTGCCTACGCCTCGTATCTCAGCGCATTGATCGACGGCCGCCCGCGAAAGAACGACCCGTATACGGGCCGCGACGATTCGGCTCAGGACCCGCAGCCCGAATCGCTGTTTTCGATACAGTTTGCGGCGCCTTACACTATCGCCATTCCGGCGCGTGTCTTTGGCATCGGAGCGCCGTGGGCGATGACGCTGGCCGGAGCGTTTGCGGCTTTTGCGACGGCATTTGTCATATTCTGGCTGATCGGGATGATCATGGGCGATAACTGGTACGCGATGGCGGGCAGTCTGTTCGTGCTTGCCGGAGGTGCGCTCTTTGCGGGCGAAGGGGCGATCGGCGAGATACTTGGGACCAGTTACTCGTATCCTTATTTTCCCGGATTTCGCCGATACATACCGGCGATGGCGTTCCCGGCGTTCTTCGGACTCATCGCGCTCGTTTGGAAACTGCTCGCGGGTGACGACGAAGGCAACCGTAGATCGGCCGGCTACACGCACATCTTGCTGATCGCGGCGGCGGCGTGTTGTTTTGGCTACACGGTGTTTTCCTATTTCTACGTTTGGACCACGGCGGCGGCGTGGCTGGCCGGCCTCGTGCTAACGTTGCTGTTGCTGCGGCCTGAGGGCGTCTGGACGGACTTAAAGCGGCTGGCGATACTCGGAGCCGGCTGTGCGTTGTTCCTCGTTCCGTACGCATATTTGCTGTCGCGGCGTTCGCATACGATGGACGACGTCCAACTGCTCGTCCTGACGCACGCCCCCGATCTCTTTCGCGTGCCCGAGCTGATCAGCTACGCGGTCTTCGCGATCATTTTCTCGTCGGTACTGCTCGGCAAGCTCGAACTGCGTTCTCGCCCGACCGTCTTTGCTATTTCACTGGCTCTCGTTCCGATCGCGGTGTTCAACCAGCAGGTCATCACCGGGCGTGCGCTGCAGCCGATCCATTACGAGGTGTTCATCGGCAACTACGTCGCCGGGCTCGCACTTGTCGTCACGGTCGGCCTGCTGATCCGCGGTGCGGCACCGGCAAAGCTGCGGGCGGTGTTCGGCGTGGTCGCGATCGTGGCTGCGGCATGGGGTTTTGTCGAGTGTCATTACACGGTGCGGATACTTGATGAGGTCAACGTCCTCCGCGACCAGCAGATGCCCGTCGCGCGGCGTTTGACCGAGCTTGCCGGCGACGCACCCGACCGGTTTCAGCAGGTCGTCATGCATTACGGGATTGCCGAGGGCGACGATCTGCCGACGATCGCTCCGCAGGCGACGCTGTGGGCTCGTCATCAGCATGTGTTTGCGGGTGTGACCTGGGACGAGAACAAGCAGCGTTATTATCAGTATCTCTACTATCAGGGCACGACGCCGAAACAGCTTGCAGACGGGATGAAAAAGGGTGACGATTTCGTCTCGGTGATCGCTCTCTTTGGCTGGGGACGTCACACGGACCGTCTAAATTCGGCCTATAAGCCGCTGACCTTTGGCGAGATCGATGTCGAGGTGCTCAAATATACCGAGTACATACGCACCTTTGACCCGGCACGTGCCGGCAACAGGCCGCTGGATTATGCGATCGCCGATGCCGAATACATGCCCGACTTTGCAAACATCGACCGCTGGTACGAACGCGACGCCGGCGAAACGCACGGCAAATTCATCCTCTTCCGCTTAAAGCTCCGCCAATAGGCAAAAAAATAGACCGCCCTCGAAAGGACGGTCGAAATTGGTATTACTATTAATTATTAAAACTACTTAAGCTGCGAGCAGGTCATTTGACGTTTCCGCAAATACCCTGCGTCCATTCAGTGCGTCATCGATGATCTCACGAACGGCTGACGCATCCGGATTGACATCCATACGGACACAAGCCCTCAGATGTCTAATTATGCCTTCCGTCGCGATTTCCAATGTGTCACCTGACAATTTTGAAAAACGGCGTGCTTGGATATGGTCAATCTGCAAGACTCGATCTTGCAAACTCATTGGTCTAGCTGCTGCCACGTTTTATTCTCCTTTTCAATTAATCTATCTCACTTTCGGGAGATCCCGTCTCAACACTCTCGTATGAAACGGCCGCTCGGCGTTATGAAACACGTGCGGTTTAAATAAGTTGAAATCCTCAACAGTTACGTCGTCGGGATAATGCGCCAGTTATCTTCGTTTCAACCTGTAAGAAGATGTTAACAGAGACTTAAGCGATTTGTCACTACTTTTTTTTTGCGAAAAGCCACTTTTTTTCAAAAAAGTGGTCAAAACGCCGAAACGGCAGACCACAAGGCCTGCCGTTTACGGAAATTCTGACTACAAGGTAGTGTGGTCTTAGCTGACCGCGTCCTTCATAGCTTTGCCAAGACGGAACTTGACGGTGGTCTTTGCCGGGATCTTGATGGTAGCACCGGTTGCCGGGTTGCGACCTTCGCGTGCCTTACGGGTTGCTTTGACCAATTTGCCAAAGCCCGGCAGGGTGAATTCGCCGTTCTTTTTTACTTCGCTGGTGGCGAGAGCTGCCAGAGCGTCAAACATACCTTTAACGTCGGTTTTCTTGCAGCCTGTGGTTTCAGACAAGCTGTTGATGATTTCCGTTTGTGTCATACGAGCCATAAGTTAAGTAACCTCCAAGTGTGATTGTGAATATAAGTACTTCTTCTTCAGTGAATTGTTTTGCCAATTGGTGCATCGGCAAAAATGGGGGAAAACGACCAATCTAAAACAACATGACTGGTCGGGGCGGCAAGATTCGAACTTGCGGCCTCACGGTCCCAAACCGTGCGCACTACCAGGCTGTGCTACGCCCCGTCTGTCTCACTCCAGAAACGATTCCAAGTGTCGAATTCTAAGGCTGAAAATGCGTTCGGTCAAGTCAAACCACCGAATTATCGCGTAAAAACGGGATAATTTCGGCTAAAGCCCGTGCACGGTGGCTAATTTCGTGTTTAACGGCCGACGAAAGCTCACCAAACGTCATTTCATGCCCAACGGGAATAAAGATCGGGTCATACCCAAAACCGCCAGTTCCGCGGGGCGAATCGGCGATAGAACCGCGGCACAGACCCTCGGCCGTATAGACGATATCGCCGTTTGGTGCGGCCACGGCCATCGAGCAAACAAACTGAGCACCGCGACCTAAGCCGTCGGTTTTTTCGATCTCACCGAGCACGAGCCGCATCTTTTCGTCAAAGCCGGTATCTTCGCCGCCGTAACGGGCCGACAGCACGCCCGGCCGTCCGCTGAGAGCGTCGATCTCGAGCCCGGAGTCGTCCGCGAGAGTGAACGAACAGGTCAGCCGTGCATATTCGGACGCCTTGAGGGCGGCATTTTCAGCAAAGGTGGCACCGGTCTCTTCGACCTCGACGATATCGTAATGGTCGGCAAGCGATAAGATCCTGATCGGAGAATCCCGCAATAGCTCGCCGATCTCACGAAGTTTGCCGGAATTGAGCGTCGCAATTACGATCTCGTTAATGTTGAAGGACATATTTGAATATTAATATAGCGGACGCCGTCCCGAAAGACGATTTTTATTGCCAAACACGAGCGATTCGCGGTATAAATATTGATAGCGGTATCGTTCTACTTACCGCCTCCGCATTTTGTCCCTGAGTCGGTACGCCACAAATTAGAATCTGTATCAACGAGACACGAAAATGACCTCAATGCCCGAAATGCCGGCCGTTTTAATATCCGACCAGACAGTCGAAACCAGTATCAATAGCCAACTGTACCTGCTGGGTGCGTGGGTCGCCGGTCTCGACAGTTTTCTGTCCGGCGGCGGGGCCTCATTCGGCGACCGGCATACGCCGGGGACCGCACGAGACTACATTCGCGAACTTCGCCTGGCACGTGCGGCTCTGCAAAAATGTTCACGCCTGACTTTCACCATACTATCGTCCGACACAAGCTCCGGAGTAATGGCGGGCATCCGAGCCGAAGAGCTTCACCAGTTCGCTTCGGCCCTGCGCGATCCGCTGATGCTTGCCGAGAGCCTCAACCGTTCGGAGTCGCTCGACCTGACCGAGTGGAACGCGTGGTGCAAGGTGTTTCTCGAGCGCTTTGCCGATGTCCCGGCGTATTCGAAGCTGATCGCACTGACCGAAAGCGGCGGCGATGAATATTTGCCCGCCTTGCTGCGTGACACTATCTACGGCAGTCTCGACCGATACAGGCCGGAGTACGAGGCAATACTGCCGCGATTTGGGCAGATATTGAGACTCCTGGAGATCGTCGGCAAAATGCTAGCGGCCGACGAACCGTTGAAACCGGCGTTGCTCATCTTTGCCCGGATCAACGAGATGATCCAGGATCTGATCTCGTATCTCAATCACCGCGTTGAGCGTTCGGCCGACCAGACTGACGAATTTACCGGTTCGCTCGACGGTGCAGCGTACATGGCGTCGCTCGAGCTCAAAAAGGTGGTTCAGCAGGAACTCGCAGGCCTGACGATCGTTCGGCCCGCGACGACCGTCTACGCCCGGACAGAGGCTGCACACGCCTTGCTTACAGAGAGTTTTCAACAAATATTGACCGGCTTTGCCCGACAGATCGATCCGAAGACCGACGCTCTTGCTCTGTTCCCGAATTTTGAGGTGAAACTCGAGCGTTCATTGAAATTGAGGCAGGAGATCTACGATGTTCTCAAGCTCGTTCAGCGAGCCGAGGCTGATCCGGAAAAGAGCAACATTAGCGTGCTTAATAATGCACTATTGTCTTATATGGACGAGACCGTTCATTTTCTCTTCTACAAGGACACTGAGACGATCGAACGCTTTGTCGAAGAGATACTGGTCACCAATCAAAAGAAAGACCTCGTACCGATCCTTCATCGATTCGGAGCTTATCTCGAGACGCTGTTTGCCCAGGTAAATATGCGTGCCGTTTTGGAAAAACACCCGTTTGCCGTCAGGGTCTGATCTGCGGCAGTTTTGTTTTATTGTGACCGCAGCGTGCCGAGGGGCTTTCGGAAAAGTACGTCAAAGCTCGCCAGTACGCCGACGGCGGTTACGAGCAAGGCAGTTACAAGCACGCCGACCACGGTCGAGACCGGATCGAATTCCCAGGTAATATTCATCACGTACTTGCTGACCGCGTACGACAGAGCGACGGCAAATCCTGCGCCGATCAGGCCGGCAAGCAGGCCGAGCATTCCATATTCGACAAACAATATAGTGGCCAGAATGCGCCGCTTGGCGCCGAGCGTCTTTAGTATCGCGTTCTCATAGACACGCTGAGATTTGGTCAGGGCGATCGAGCCGATCAGGATGAGCATGCCGCTCAGCATCACAAAACTCCCGACGAACGAGATCGCCAGGACGAAATTCTCGATCAGCCGCTGAACGGTCGCGAGTATGTCGGCGACGTCAAAGATCTGGACATTTGGAAAGCGTTCGAGCACGTCACGCTGCAGACGCTGGCGTTCGGTGGCGCCGAGATGTTTCAGAACGGTCGCGGCGTAGCTCTGAGGTGCCTTTTCAAGCACGCCCGGACGAAACACGAATACAAACGCCGTTCGCGTGTTACGCAGGTCGAGCTTTCGTATATTGCCCACACGCGCCGTCAGCTTTCGCCCCGAGATGTCGAACGTGATCGAATCGCCCGCGGTAACGCCGAGCCGTTCGGCCATGTCGTCTAGCACCGAGACCTCGGGTACGTCGCTCGGTTCGGCCGGCCACCACTCGCCGCCGATCACGGATTCGTTTTCGTCGATCTTTTCGCGGTAAGTGACGGCAAATTCACGCCCGATCTGGCCCTGCTGCTGGCGAACCTCGCGGTTCGTGTAGTCAAACGGGTTGCCGTTGACGTACGCAACGCGGGCGCGCACGGTCGGGATCGACTCGGGCTGCTCGCCGGTGCGGCTGGCGATCAGCTCACGCAGTTCGTCGTTCTGACTCTTTTGAATATCGACAAAAAAGAGGCTCGGCAGCTTTTGATTGCGGGAAAAATCAAATTCGCGAACGAGATTGGACTGCATCGACTGGACGGCAAGCACGACGAATGCCCCGAGGCCGACGGCGAGCAGGATGATCCGCGTCTGATTGCCCGGACGATAGAGCGAGTTTACCGCCTGGGTGACCGAGAACGACGAGAAGCGGCGTATTCGCCGCAGCATCCACATCAATAGTGCCGCCGCGGCGTAAAGCATCAGTGACGTAACCGCCAGTCCGACAAGGAAGAAAACGCCGACCTTGAACGACCCGGCCTGCCAGACGGCGAGCCCGAGCAAGCCGGCGAGCGAGACGAAACCGAAGATCCATTTCGTCCGGTCGAGCTTGCCCATGCTGGCGTTATTTTCGTCGCGGAGCAGCAGACGCGGCTTGATCGTCCGGATCTGAAGCAGCGGCAATGCCGAAAAAAGAAGTGAGATCAAAACGCCGAGCAGAACTCCCTGGCCGCCCGTCAAAGCACTAACGCCATACGTCATTTTCGCCGGCAGAGCGTCGATGAACCGCCACTTAACAAACCACATCGCACCTTGTGCGAGTACGACGCCAAACAGGCTGCCGACAAAGCCGAGCGTCAATATTTGCAGCAGATAGACCGTGATGATCCGCGTTCCGCCGGCACCGAGACATTTTAAAACGGCGACGGTCTTTCGTTTTTGTTCGACAAACGCCCGGGCGACATTCCACACACCGACGCCGCCGAGCACGAGGATGAGCAGGCCCGTGAGAGCGAGATAATTCTCGGTCCGTGTGAACTGCTCGCCCATGTTTTCCTGCTGTTCGCGGTAGGACGCGGCGGTGATGGTCGTGCCCTTGAGGGCTTCGCGAAGCTGCTTGACGAGATCGGTCGGGTTGTCAGACGTGCGGTAGAGAATGCGGCGGCGAATGCGGCCGGTGTTTCGCGTAATGCCCGCCGCGTCAAATGCCTTTTTCTCGACAAATATACGTCCGCCGATCCGGAACCCGTTGGTCCCGCCGGGCTCTTCGTCAAACGTTGCGCGGATCGTAAATTCGCCCTCGCCGATCCGCAGCTTGTCACCGACCTTTACCTTAAGGTCCTCGAGCAATATCTCGGCGATGACCGTGCCGTTGTTCTCAAGCAGCTTGAAATCGAACGGCTGACCGCCGGACACGGTAAAATCGCCGACGAGCGGGAATGGCGGCTCGATGCCTTTTAGTTCGACAAACTTGACCGCCTCGTTCGCCTTATCGGCCGGACGCACCATGATCGCGGTCGTGATGGTCTCGTTGCGGGCCTCGACCACGCTCGAACGTCCAATGACCTGTTCGATGCGTTCGATCTCGGTCGGAGAAAAATCGTTGGTCGAACTAAGCTCAAGATCCGCGGTCAGCAACGCCCGCGCGTCCGTCCCGACGGCCCTGGTCAGATTTTGGATCAGCGAACGCAGGGCAACGACCGACCCGACACCGAGGGCGATGCAGAGAAAGAAAAAGAGCAGACGCCGCCAGGATGAGCGGATCTCGCGTCGAGTCAGGTTGAAGATGAATCTCATCGTTTAGTTCGTGGTCGATTGCGGGAATTAACCGCAGATGACGCAGATAAAACCGATCTATCCGGCTCTTTGATCTGCGTCATCCGTTAGATCTGCGGCTAAATTCCCATTATTACTATTCAACGCGTCCGAGATCACACGGCCGTCCTTTAGTATTATCTGCCGCTGGGCCCGGGCGGCGAGGGCGTTGTCGTGCGTGACGAGAACCAGTGTGACGTGGCTCTGGTCGTGCAGTTCGGTCATTAGTTCGAAGATGTGCTGGCCGTTTTTCGAATCGAGATTACCGGTCGGCTCGTCCGCCAAGAGGTACTTTGGCGAATTTGCAAAAGCACGGGCGATGGCGACTCGCTGCTGTTCGCCGCCGGACAACTCAGGCGGATAATGGTGTCCACGATTGGTCAGGTCGACCTGTTCGAGCAGGTCGTTGGCACGCGTCCGGGCATCCCTGAGCCCAAGTATCTCCATCGGGATAAGTATGTTCTCATACGCCGTCAGGCTAGGGATCAGGTGAAACGACTGGAAAACGAAACCGATCTTTTCGCTGCGGATCTGGGCAAGCTTGTCTTCTTTTTGCGAGGTGATCTCGTCCTCATCGACAAATATCGTCCCCGACGACGGTTCGTCAAGGCCGGCGATCAGGCCCAGCAAAGTCGATTTGCCGCTGCCCGACGCTCCGGTGATCGCGACAAACTGCCCGTCCGGAATCGAGATCGAGACGTCATCGAGGATGGTCAGGTCCTCGGTTCCCGAACGAACGGTCTTGGTAACATTCTTAAGTTCGATCATAAGCAAATCTTAACGCATCGCCGCGAGCGATTGTATCGGCGTTCTCGAATTTGGCCCCTTCCGGTCCTCAACGCGTTTTTTCCGCTTGCACATTTTACCGGTACAGGCTCAAATAATTATGCATCCAATAGTGCACGCCGTGCGTATTATTAGCGGAACACAATGCTTAAGCTTATTCGAATATCGGTATTCATTAGTTTCATCTTTCTGGTCGCGGGGCTTGCGGGCTGTGCGGCCGGCGGTGCCAAGCCAGCGTCGAACAAACCGCTTGCCGTACCTCAGATCATTTCCGACAAGCCTAAAATTGTGGCGTTCGGTGACAGTCTGACTGCAGGCTTTGGCCTGCTGGAAAAGGAATCGTACCCGTATCTGCTGCAGGAAAAGCTGAAAGCCGACGGATACGACCTCGAGGTCGTCAACGCCGGCGTGTCGGGTGACACAACACTCGGCGGGCTCGAGCGTATCGATTGGGTGCTCGAGATGGAAAATATCAAGATCCTAATTCTCGAACTCGGTGCCAACGACCTTATGCGCGGCGTGCCCGCGGCCAAGGTCAAGGCCAACCTCGATACGATGATCCGGAAGGCCAAGGCGAAGAACATCCGCGTCCTGCTATGCGGCATGCTCGCACCGCCGGGCGGAACGGACTATTCGCGTGATTTCACAAACATTTTCCCGGACCTTGCGACCGAGCACAAACTCGAGTTTCTACCGTTCCTGCTTGACGGAGTCGCTCTCAAGAAAGAGCTGAATCAGGCCGACGGCATTCATCCGAACGCCGAGGGCGAGAAGATAATGACCGAAAATGTCTATAAAGCCCTAAAGCCGATGCTCGCAAAATGAATCCGCAGGGGCGATTCGTTCGAAAACCATTTTTATGAAAAAACTGTTCTTTACCCTCCTGCTGACATCGGTCAGCGCATTTACAGTAGCGGCTCAGGCTAAGGCTCAGGCTCAGGCTCCGGATCCGCTTCCGGCCGCGACACCGCAGCCAACTTATGTTCGTCCGACCGCCGAAAAGCGATTTAAGCGATATGTCAAGGACACCGTCGGCCCGCAAGCGTGGATCGGGATCGTGTCGGGAGCTGCGTTCGCTACGGCATCTAACAGCCCGGAAGAATGGGGTAGGTCGGGCGAAGGATTTGGCCGGCGTGTCGCCTCGAACTTTGGGCGAAACGTTGTCCGAAACACCGTCATTTACGGCCTCGACGAGGCGCTCAAGCTCGATAGTACTTATTACCGCAGTCCTAAGAGTGGTGTCGGTTCGCGTGTCGGCAACGCGTTAATTTCGGCTGTGACGGCCCGCAAGGCAAACGGCAAGCGTACTGTCGGCATCCCGCGGATCGTCGGAACTTACACGGCTGACGTGGTCGCCAATCAGTTTTGGTATCCGGCTCGGTTCGACTGGAAGGACGGTATGAAACGCGGCGGCATCTCGCTTGCGGCCAATGCCGCGTTTAATCTTGTTCGCGAGTTCATCTTTAGAAAATAAAGCATCCGTTTGTTTCGATCTCCGCGCTTCGGCCATTCATTTTGTTCGCGTGCGGGGTTAAGATAAAGACGTCACCGGATCCGGATAAGGCCGGAACCGGTGAGGCAAATTGTTGCGTTATCGGCGGACGCAACGATCTGTGATCGTGTTACCGTGATTGGTTTACACCGTGCAACTGACCCTGACCGCCAGATTGAACCTATTTCGCGAATCGATGTCTCTGGCATGGGACTCGGTTCGTGCCAACCGTACGCGCTCGGCGTTGACGGTCATCGGCGTCGTTGTTGGCGTTGCGGTGGTCGTGATCGTCGCCGCACTTTTACAGGGGGCTCAAACGTTTGTCGTTAATTCGACGGCCGGTTTTGCCCCTAATGTGCTGCGGATCGAAAAGGCATCGTTTCAGGATTTTGGTGCTGACGGCCAGGCGTTCGTCGAGGCTCAGGCAAAGCGGCCCGACATCTTCGTCGATGATCTCGAATATCTGACCGAACGCCTGGGCGATGAGATCGAATTTGGAGCCCAAGGCAATGCGGTTCTGCCGGCCCGCCGCGGGGCCAAAACTCTGGTTGGCGTCTCGATCCAGGGCGTCACGCCAAATATTACAGACCTCTCGAACATTAAGATCGCGTACGGACGCGGCTTGACCTCGACCGACGAAACATATCGGCGAAACGTGTGCATTATCGGCCAGGATATAGTGGACGAGCTTTTTCCGACCTCTGGGGCGATCGGCGAAGAGATCCAGCTTGGGCAACTGCGCTATCAGGTCGTCGGGGTGGCGGAATCGCGCGGCTCGTCGTTTGGGGCGTCGCAGGACGGATTTGTCCAGATGCCGCTCGGTACATTTACAAGGGTTTTCGGGTCACGTTCACGTTCGCTGGCCATTCTCGCCAAGGCGAAGGACCCGGAAAAACTGTCGCTTGCCGATGTCGAAGAGCGGGTCCGCGTCGCGCTTCGCATCCGCCGAAAGCTGGTCGGCACGGACAAAGAAGATGATTTCAGCTTTGTCACCGCCAAGAGCGTACAGGCATTTTCGGCTTCGTTGACCGGGATCGTCGGCACCATTGTTTATCCATTGACGGCTATTTCTCTATTTGTCGGCGGCATTGTCGTCATGAACATGATGCTCTCGTCGGTCACCGAGCGAACGCGTGAGATCGGTGTCCGAATAGCGGTCGGTGCGAGGCGTCGTGACATTTTGATCCAGTTTTTGATCGAGACGACGACCTTGACGGTGATCGGCGGCGTGATCGGGGTAATTTTTGCCGCAGGTATTATCTGGATGCTGGCGTGGGCTACGAAGCTGCCGTTGACGCTTCCGATCTGGGCGGTGGCGGCGGCTATCGGTGTGTCGTGCGCCGTCGGCATAGTTTTTGGCGTCGTTCCGGCGAGACAGGCGGCGGCACTGGACCCGATCGAGGCACTGCGGTCGGAGTGATCTTGTTAGGTAAATTGAAGTGGATATTCAACGCCTAGGCGACACATGGAAGACGGTGATCGACTCGATCCGCAGCAACTGGCTCCGATCGGGCCTGACGCTGACCGGCGTCATCATCGGCACGGCTGTTGTTGCGCTCGTCGGGGCGGTGCTGACCGGACTGTCGCAGCGGGTTCAGGAGGTTTCGGACAAAAGCGCTCCGAACGTCATTTATTTCACCAAACAAGCTCGGATCGGCCCTTCGCTCGAACAGCCAACGGCAGAAGAACGTCAACGTAAGGATTTCACGCTCGACGACGCGATCGCCGTGTCCGAACTGAGTTCGCCGCAGGCCGTTTCGCCGCAAAAGGTCCGCGGCAGCTACGGCCCGTCCGCAAACGTGCCGAAACTGACGGCCCGCTCACGCGAAGGCATCAATCCGCTGATCCTTGGAGTCTGGGAAAATTATCCTGACGTGATCAACGTACCGATCGAAAATGGACGATTCTTTACTGAGACTGAGCGACGCGGCAGGGCATCGGTTGCGGTTATTGGTTATGGCATCGCCAAACAGGTGTTTGAGGAACTCGATCCGGTCGGTGAGGATGTCAAGATCGACGGTAAGCTATTCCGCGTGATCGGTGTGCTTGGCAAATCGACGGGCGAAGGCGTCATCGGGAGCGACGAACTCGATGAGCGGACAGTTTACATACCGTTTGAGACCGCGGAGAAATTCTATCCCGAGATCGAAGAAACGCTGATCGCCGTTCGTGCCCCGAACGGTCGTGTCGACGAGGTCACGGACGAAGTAACATTTCTGCTGCGGCAGAGACGCGGGCTGAAATCGTCCGACGCAAATAACTTCGGCGTAAATCGCTCGGAGCAGGTTTTCGAACTCGTCGATGACGTCATCAGCGGTCTCGGCGTAATCGTCGTGCCGATCGCACTTGCCAGTCTGTTTGTCGGCGGTGTCGGGGTTATGAATATCATGCTCGTGTCTGTCAAAGAACGGACTCCCGAGATCGGCATTCGGCGGGCTCTCGGGGCGACCCGGAGCGAAATATTGACGCAGTTTCTGCTCGAGGCAATGACGCTGACGGGTCTTGGAGGCCTGAGCGGGATCGCGGCAGGGCTATTTCTTGCGTTTGCCGTCAGAAATATCATTAGTTTCCCGGCAGCTGTGCCGTTTTGGGCGATCGCGGCAGGATTCGGAGCATCTGTGATGGTTGGCTTGATCGCCGGATTTTATCCGGCCCTGCGAGCGTCGCGGCTTGACCCGGTCGAGGCGATGCGTAGTACCTAGAGCAGTAACCCGAATTAGAGTCTTTTGATTCGTGGTATTTGTGTAATTCGTGGCAAAATCTTTGCTATGAACGTCACACATCTAGAATGCGCCCTTTGCGGGCTCCGCCACGAGGCTAACACGCTTCAAAACCTCTGCATCACGTGCGGCAAACCGCTGCTCGTCCGCTATGACCTTGCCAAAGCGGCGGAGACATTAACGCCTGAATCGCTCAAAACGCGCGAACCTAATCTATGGCGTTACCGCGAGGTGTTACCGGTCGTTGACGACGCAAATGTCGTTACATTAGGCGAAGGCTGGACGCCTCTGTTCAAGACCGACAGACTCGCCGCGACATTACCCATTAAGCTCGACCTCTACATCAAAGACGAAGGCCAGAATCCAACGCAGTCGTTCAAAGTTCGCGGTATGACCGCCGCGATCTCGATGGCTAAAGAACTGGGCGTAACGAAACTTGCCGTCCCAAGCGCCGGAAACGCCGCCGGAGCGATGGCCGCCTACGCTGCTCTCGCCGGCATGGAAGCCAATATTTTCATGCCTGCTGACACGCCGCGTGCCAACATCGTCGAATGTGAGCAGACCGGAGCAAATGTCACGCTCATCGACGGCCTTATCACCGATTGCGGCAAGATCGTCGGCGACCGCAAGGCCGAGATGGGCTGGTTCGACGTCTCCACCCTAAAGGAACCCTACCGCGTCGAAGGCAAAAAGACGATGGGGTATGAGTTGTTCGAGCATTTCTCGCTAGGAGTCCCGCCTTTAGGCGGCTCTGCGACCGGGCCGGAGCCGCCTAAAGGCGGGACTCTAAACGCACTACCTGACGTCATACTCTACCCAACCGGCGGCGGCACGGGGTTGATCGGGATGTGGAAGGCCTTTGACGAGATGGAGCAGATGGGCTGGATCGGCTCTGAGCGGCCGCGAATGGTCTCCGTGCAGTCCGAGACATGCGCACCGATCGTGCGTGCGTTTCACGCCGGGGAGCGGTTTGCCGATGAGTTTGAAAACGCTTCGACCGTCGCCTCGGGGCTTCGCGTGCCGAAGGCCATCGGCGATTTCCTCATTCTCGACGCCATCCGTGCGTCCGGCGGCACTGCGGTCACCGTCACCGACGCCGAGCTCGTCGCTGCGGTCGCCGAGATCGGTGCCCTGACAGGCATTTTCACCGCCCCCGAAGGCGCCGCTTGTCTGCCGGCTCTGCGAAAACTGATCGCCGACGGATCGGTGAGCGAAGGCGAAAGTGTGGTGATATTCAACACCGGTTCGGGCGTGAAATATCTCGAGGCGTTCGCTTAATAATTTGTTATTATTATCAAAAATGAGGTGACATTATGACCGCAACAACAATGGAGCTTTTCTCAATGGCCGGAGCTCTTCCGATCAAAGAAAGATCATTGCTGGTTGAGAGGCTTTTGGAAAGCATGCACCCGACCGACAAAGAGATCGATGAATTGTGGAAAATCGAGGTCGAACGGCGAATAGATGATATCGAAAGCGGAAAAGTTAAAACTATTCCGGGCGACGAGGTCTTTGCAAAGATCCGTGAACGGTATGCGAAATGACCTATTCGTTCCATCCCGATGCCGAAACTGAGTTTTTCGAGGCAATTGAATACTACGAAGATCAAGGCGACGAAATCGGATTGACGTTTTCTCGAGAGGTATTCGCCGGCGTGAAGCGGATCATGAACTTCCCAATGGCATGGTCTCCGTTCTCCGGCCGCTCGCGTCCGTGCCTAGTGAAGCGTTTTCCTTATGGTATCGTTTACCGATTGACCGAAGATCAGATCATAATTTATGCTGTCATGCATTTAAATCGAAAACCAGGCTACTGGTTAGATCGATTGAAATAGAGCAGAGCCAGAGCCTTCAACACTAGTCCGGCGTGAAATATCCTGAGGCGTTTGAGTAGAACAAATTTCTTTTGAATACAAAGGAAATGTGCGATTATCACATTATGAATGATCAGACTCTGCTAGCGCGAATTACTCTGAATCCGAACGTCATGACGGGAAAGCCGGTCATTCGAGGAACGCGTCTGACGGTTGAATTCATACTCAATCTGCTCGCTCACGGTGCGACAAACTCCGAAATCTTGGATGAATACGACGGTCTCCAGCCCGAAGACATCCAGGCTTGCCTCTTGTTCGCTGGAGAATCGCTAAGTCGTACCGAGTTTATGCCTCTCGTGATGGAGACGGCGTAAATGCGGTTTTTGGTTGACGAATGCACCGGCCCAAAGGTCGCTGCGTGGTTAATAGCGGAGGGCCACGAAGTCTTCTCCGTTTTCGATCAGGCACGTGGCTTGTATGACGACGACGTTCTCGCTAAAGCCATCAACGAAAGTTGGATATTAATAACCAATGACAAGGATTTCGGCGAACTCGTCTATCGCGAACGCCGAGATCACCGCGGAGTGATCTTTCTCCGCCTTGCTGACGAACGAGCCACAAACAAGATCGATGTTCTGCAAAAGCTTTTCACAGCTTACGCCGATCAACTGCCTGAACAGTTCGTTACCGTGACCGAGACAAAGGTGCGTTTCGGCAGTTCATAGAACGGAGTTCGTCCGTCATCACCTTCAACATCGGCTCCGGTGTTAACTATCTCGAGGCGTTCGGTTAGTACTGTCGACAATCATCCGCCGCTAATTTCATCGGAACACTATTCGGGCGAAAGGAAGTGAACACGATCGTCCGTTTCGTGTTTTCGAGAAACTTAGCATAATTAGCCGAGAGCCTTTCTGCCCTCCCGGAGTTCCTATTGAAGAATCATAGATATCCTGACTTTGGCGGGAAATATTGCGGCAATGGTCATTTACTATTTAATACGCGGGACCCGTTTGTAGAAACGGGTGTCTAACGTGTTAAAATTTCAGACGATGAAGCCGGACATCCTCATTATTAGACTTGGGTTTATTTTACTGCTCGCTCTTGGCGGGTACCTTCTAAACCCGTTGTCTAAAAGCAGTCATCTGGCTGATCTGGTCGGCGATAGCATCAGGACAAAACAGGCGGTTTCGGCGGCGTTCGCTGCCCTTATCGCGTTGATGATCATCGGGTTTGAGATGCGTGCCCGCAAGGCGTCGCTAAAGACGCTGATCGGTGCGGCGGTCGGGTCGATCATGGGCATCATCGGTGCATATCTGATCGGGATGCTGATAAGCTCGCAGGACATCAATACCGTTCCCGGCGAGCTAAAGACCTTTTTGACGATCGCACTTGCCTTTTTCATGGGTTATATCGGCCTGATGGTCGGTGCGGCCAAGGGCGAATACATCGATCTTTCGGCTCTCGGCGGCATTTTCAGCGACAAGAACGTCAAACGCGATTACAAGGTGCTCGACACGTCGGTCATCATCGACGGGCGTATCGCCGACGTTGCCGAAACGGGCTTTTTGGGCGGAACGCTGATCATCCCCAATTTTATTCTGGCGGAATTGCAGCAGGTGGCCGACTCGGCTGATTCTTCCAAGCGGCAACGCGGGCGACGTGGCCTGGATATGCTCCAGCGGCTCAGGAATAACGCCAAACTCGACATCCAAATCGTCGAGACAGATTTTCCGGCGGTCAAAGAGGTCGACCTCAAGCTGATCGAGCTTGGCAAACAGCTCGACGCCGTCATCGTCACCAACGATTTTAACCTGAACAAGGTTTCGCAGCTTCGCGGCGTTGCTGTGCTGAATATCAACGAGCTTGCCAACGCTCTCAAACCGGTCGTGCTGCCGGGCGAAGCGATGCGGGTCTTTGTCCTCAAAGAGGGCAAAGAATACAACCAGGGCGTCGCTTACCTAGATGACGGCACGATGGTCGTGGTCGACAATGCCCGCAAGCTGATCGGCAAAACTGCCGACATCGCCGTCACCAGCGTTCTCCAGACCACCGCCGGCAAGATGATATTTGGCCGCCTTTGGGAAGAAAAAGAAGAAGCTCACGAAAACGTTGGCATTCACGATTCGCGTTCGATGGGCTTTCGCCGGGCGACGCGTGAGCTGAGACAGACGACCATTCTCGAAGAGATCGAATAGATTGTGGATCGTGATCCGCGGCCTGCAATTCACGATTGACGAGTCAAAATGAACACAGCTATTATCGTTGCTGCCGGGAGCGGCACCCGATTTGACTCGGCGACGCCCAAACAGTTTCTTGACCTCTGCGGCAAGCCCGTAATCATCCAAACACTGGAGAAATTTGAACACTGCGGTGCGATCGACGCCGTCGTGGCGGTGGTCGGCGCGTCCGAGATCGAACGGCTGGCCGAACTTGCGGCGGACGCAGGCCTGACCAAGCTGACGACTATCGTTGCGGGCGGCGCTTCGCGGGTCGAATCGGTCGGAAACGGGCTTGCGGCGGTCGATCCGTCGACCGAGATCGTTTGCGTTCACGACGGTGTGCGGCCGCTCGTGACGGTCGATGAGATCGAGCGAACGATAGATTCGGCGATCCATAACGGTGCCGCATGTCTCGTCGCACCGGTCACGGACACGATCAAGACGACCGATTACAACAAGATCACAGGAACCGTCGACAGGACGTCGCTGAGACGCGCACTGACACCGCAGGCATTTCGTTACGCCGTTTTGCGTGACGCGTTCGACCAGGGCGAAAGCGAGATGGAAAAGGCGACGGACGAATGCTATCTTGTCGAACTGTCGGGCGTGATGATCTCGACCGTCGAGGGCAGCCCGGGCAATATCAAGATCACGCACCGCGAAGATCTGCTGGTCGCCGAGGCGCTGATGAAAGGGGCCGCATGAGCAATTTCCGCATAGGTTTTGGCACTGACATTCACCGGCTGACGGCCGGGCGGCCACTGATCGTCGGCGGCATTACGATCGGATCGGACCTCGGTGCCGACGGTCATTCGGACGCAGATGTGCTGCTCCATGCCGTGACGGACGCGATCCTCGGTTCGCTCGCGCTCGGCGATATCGGCAGCCATTTTCCGAATAGCGACCAGCGTTGGCGTGGGGCCGAGAGTTCGGTATTTCTGAGGCACGCCGTGCAGCTTGTCGGTGAGGCCGGTTACAAGATCGTGAATGTTGATACGGTCATCGACCTCGAAAGCCCGAAACTTGGGCCGCATATCAGTGCGATCCGCGAGAACGTTGCTGCCATCATCGGCGTCGAACCGGGTTCGGTCAGCGTCAAGGCAAAGACCGGCGAAGGCGTCGATGCGGTCGGCCGACGCGAGGCAATTCGAGCACAAGCGGTTGTTTTGGTCGAAAGCTACGCCAATACGTTCGGTTAGCCTGTAAAATAAGCTTCTAAATCGGTTAGACTGTTCACGTTAGATGCTTGAACGGTCTTTTTCTATTTATATGCGACCACAAGAGATAATCGCCAAAAAACGCGACGGCAAAACGTTAACCGATGCCGACATCGGCATTTTCATCGACGGCGTCTGCTCTGGGGCGTGGGCCGATTATCAAATAACGGCGCTCGTGATGGCGATGTTCATCAACGGCCTGAATGATACCGAACAGGAACTGATGACGCGGGCGATGCTCCACTCGGGCGAGATCATGGATTTTTCGGACATTGACGCTCCGAAGGCCGATAAACACTCGACCGGCGGCGTCGGCGACAAGACGTCGTTGGTGATCGCTCCGGTCGCTGCGGCGTGCGGCATCGCTGTTCCGATGATCTCCGGCCGCGGTCTTGGCCACACCGGCGGTACGCTCGACAAGCTCGAATCGATTCCGGGCTACAACGTGCGCCTTTCGATGGCAAAGTTGAAAAAGGTGATGAAAGCTTGCGGTTTTGGATTGATCGGCCAGACCCTCCAGGTCGCTCCGGCTGACAAAAAGCTCTACGCTCTGCGTGACGCGACCGCGACCGTACCATATATTCCGCTGATCGTGGCGTCGATCATGTCGAAAAAGCTCGCCGAGGGGCTCGATGCGCTCGTGCTGGACGTCAAGACCGGCTCAGGGGCATTCATCCAGAAATTCAGCGAATCGACACGGCTCGCCGAGGCACTGTGTGCGACGGGCAACGCGTTTGGCGTCGGTACTCAGGCACTGATCACCGATATGAGCCAACCGCTCGGCAAATTTGTCGGAAATGCTCTCGAGGTCTATGAGTGCGTCAAGATACTTCGCGGCGAGGCGGACGAGGCAATGCAGCCGACACTCGAACTGTCGGTCGAACTTACGGCGAGAATGCTTATCCAGTGCCGCATCGAACCGACGGTAGCAAAGGCCAAGGCAAGGATCGCGTCGGTGCTCGACTCGGGTGAGGCGTTGGCACGATTCCGTCAAAACATCGAGCTGCAGAGCGGTGACCCCAAAGTCTGCGATAAGCCGGAAATGCTGATCGACCGCAAGCTAAAGAAGATCGCCGTCCCATTATTGTCTGACGGTTACGTTTCGGAGATAAACACCTTCGCCGTCGGCCGTGCGATCTGTGACATCGGCGGCGGACGCGTCAAAGCCGAGGACGGAGTCGATCATGCCGTAGGGTTTGAATGCAGCGTCACCATCGGCGATCAGGTAACTGCCGGCCAGCCGCTTGGGGTGGTTTATTGCCGAACCAAGAAGCAGGCAGATTCGATTAGTGAAAATCTGCAGAATGCGTATAAAATATCCAGTGAAATCCCCAAGATACCAAAATTGGTCAGAGCGACGGTTTAATAGATCATGAAGCTTAGAACTCTCTTAGTGACAGCGTTGGCCCTCGTGATGTCTGTATTTGCGACGTCGTGCGTCAAACAGGCCGAGGCTCGGCGTGAGGGCTGCAAGATAAAGGTCGGCATCGTTTTCGACATCGGCGGCAAGAATGACCGCTCGTTCAACGCTGCCGCGTGGGAAGGCGTCAGGCGGGCTGAAAAAGACATGAGCGTCTGCCTGTACGACGTCGAGCCGGGAAACCCTACATCGATCGAACCGGCGATGCGTGCCTTTGCCGAAAAGAACTTTGACTTGATCATCGGCGTCGGTTTTGCTCAGGGCCCGATCATGGAGATCGTTGCCAGAGACTATCCAAACATCAAATTTGCTATCGTTGACGGCGTGATCGTTGACAAAGAGGGCAAGCCATTTCCAAATGTCGCCTCTCTTGTTTTTCGCGAACACGAGGGCTCGTACCTTGTGGGCATGATCGCGGCATCCAAATCAAAGACGGGCGTGCTTGGTTTCCTGGGCGGAATGGACATTCCGCTGATCCATAAATTTGAGACCGGTTTCGAAGAAGGTGCGCGGTCGGTCAATCCGAACATAAAGGTCGTAGACAACTACGTCGGCGTGACCGACGGAGCCTGGAATAATCCCGGCCGAGGCAAGGAACTGTCGCTCGCTCAGATCGAGAAGGGTGCGGACGTGATCTTTACCGCCGCCGGCAACTCCGGGCTCGGAGCGTTTGACGCGGTCGAACAGTACGGCAAGGACGAGAACGGTCAGGCGAGAAAATTTGTCATCGGCGTCGATTCAAACCAAAACATGGTCAAACCGGGCTTCGTTCTGACGTCGATGGTCAAACGCGTCGATAATGCCGTTTACAACGTCGTGCAAGAGGTGCTCGAGGGCAGATTCCAAGGTGGTTTTCACGCCTTCGGACTCGATAAAGACGGCGTTGCTTACGCTATGGACGAAAATAACAAAGGCATCATCCCGGACGATGTGCTGCTGAAGGTCGAAGAAGCCAAAAAGAAGATTATTGCCGGCGAGATCAAGGTCACGGACGCGATGGCGAATTAAAATATGTTGGAGCTCAGAAACATTCGAAAAGCCTTTGGCGACTGTGTTGCTAATGAGGACGTCTCGATCTCGGTCAAAAAGGCGACGATCCATGCGATCGTTGGCGAGAACGGTGCGGGTAAATCGACGGCGATGAAGATCGTTTACGGTTTTTACGAACCTGACAGCGGCGAGATCACGTACGACGGTAAGGCCGTCAGGATCAGGAATCCACACGACGCGATCGCACTGGGGATCGGAATGGTCCATCAGCATTTTATGCTGGTGGACACCATGTCGGTGGCTGAAAATATCATTTTGGGTGCGGAAACCGGTTCGGCGGCGAGCCTCGATCTCGAAAAGGCAAACGCTGAGATACAGGCACTTTCGGACGAGCTGAAACTCGGCGTTGATCCGCGCGCCGTTATCGAAGATCTCTCGGTCGGGCAGCAGCAGCGGGTCGAATTGCTCAAGGCATTGTACCGAAACGCCGAAACGCTGATCTTGGATGAACCGACCGCCGTGCTTTCGCCTCAGGAGGTCGAAGAATTTTTCGGCATCCTTCGGCGAATGAAGGGACAGGGCAAGACCATTGTCATCATTACGCACAAACTCGACGAGGTGCTCGCAATTTCGGATGAGGTGACCGTCATGCGCGACGGCCGAACGGTCGGCAACGTCGTAACGGCGGAGACGAACGCGAAAGAACTGGCTCGGCTGATCGTCGGTCGCGATGTTCTACTCCGTGTCGAAAAGACCGATGCCAAAGCTGCGGGAACGGTGCTTGAGGTCAAAAATCTCTCGGTCGGCGGCAAGAACGGGCTTGCGGTTAAGGATGTTTCGTTTACCGTGCGTGCCGGCGAGATCGTCGGTATTGCCGGTATCGAGGGCAACGGGCAGACCGAGTTGATCGAGGCATTATCAGGATTGTGCCGCTCGAATGGAGGTGCAGTCGAGTTTGACGGTAAGAATGTTACTAATCAATCAGCCCGCCATCTGAAAGAACTCGGTATCGCTCACATTCCCGAGGACCGGCATAAACGCGGGCTGCTGCTAAATTCTGACTTGGCTGAAAACTCGATCCTCGGCGTTCATTACCGTGCACCGGTCGCAACGGCGGCGGGTTTTATGAACAATGCCGTGATCGATAAGAAGATCGGCGAGATCATCAAGAATTTTGATGTTCGCCCGGGCGACGCAACTCAGCCGGCCAAATCGCTTTCGGGCGGTAATCAACAGAAACTGGTCATCGGGCGTGAATTTGAGCTCAATCCGAAACTGCTGCTCGTGTCGCAGCCCACCCGAGGCGTTGATATCGGTGCGATCGAATTTATCCACCGCAAGCTGATCGAACTTCGCGACGCCGGTTCAGCAGTGCTGCTCGTCTCGGCTGAGCTCGAGGAGGTCACCGCTCTCGCCGACCGTCTGCTCATTATCCGCGAAGGCCGCATCGTGGGCGAGGTCGACCCGAAAGTCGCGTCCGTCGATGAGATCGGACTGCTGATGACGGGTGGAGACGAGAAGTAAAAGATTACTTGTCTGACAAACGGCTACGCGTCCGAAGTCCCGAATAGGTCCTTCATCTTGTCGACTGCGCGTTCGAGATTCGTCATTGAGGTGGCGTACGAAAACCTGATGTAGCCGTCGGCTCCAAAGCCCTCACCGTCGGTCGCGACGATTTGAGCTTCTTTCAGCAGATAGTCGGCAACCGCTGCCGAAGTTGCAAATTGCTCGCCCAGCAATCCGCGTACGTCCACAAAGGCATAAAACGCGCCTTCGGGCATCGGGCATTTGAAACCGTTTATCTTATTCAACTCGGGTATCAGCCAGTTGCGGCGGCGTTCGTATTCGGCCGTCATCGAGCTTACGGCGGCGGCGGTGGCTTCGCGGTTTTGCAGGGCTTTGGCACACGCGTATTGAACGAAAGATGTCGGGTGCGTCGCCGAATGGCTCTGCAGCTTGATCATCGCTTTGGTCCATTCAGGATTGGCGACCGTGTAGCCGATACGCCAGCCGGTCATGGCATAGGTCTTAGAAAAGCTGCCGGCAATGCAGACGTAATGGCTAAGTTCGTCGGGCAGCGAGGTCAGCGAAAACGGTTCGGCCGGCGGATAGGCGAAGAAAAGATAGCAATCATCGCTCAAAACATATACGCCTCGAGCCGCGCAAACCTCGACGATACGCCGCATTTCTGCCGGCGGCACGACGCGGCCGGAAGGATTGCTCGGACTGTTGATGATCAATAGCCTGGTCTTATCGGTGATCGCCGCCTCGACCTGGTCCGCAGTAAGGATAAACTCAGTTTCTTCGGTCTCGATGAAGACACTATTGGCTCGGCAAAACGTGGCGATCTCGGGGAACGTGACCCAATAGGGTTTAGGGATTAGCACGTCATCGCCCGGATTCAGCAGCGTGCAAGCGGCGTTAAATAGTGCCTGCTTGCCGCCGCATGCAGCTGCGATATTCGTCATCTCAACGTGCGAACCGAAACGGTGAGCGTAAAAATCTACGATCGACCGGCGAAACTCTGCCGTTCCGGCGGTCGCCGTGTACTTGGTTAGGCCTTTTTGCAGCCCTTCCCAAGCGTACTGCTTGATAAAGTCGGGCGTGTCAAAATCCGGTTCGCCGACCGACAGGTCTAACACGTCGATACCACGAGCACGCATGTCGGCCGCCGCGGCCGCGGCGATCAGCGTCGACGAGCCTTTCATGGCTGCTACATTTTCGGAAACTGTGAAGGTTGCCATAAGTCGATTTTAACGCAGAGAACGCAGAGAACGCAGAGGACGATGATAGAAATTGTGATATTCCCGTTTTTAAAGGCTTTCCCTGACCAGTTGTCGAAAATTCTTATTTGCCCAGTTTCGTTCGCATCCGGTTCTCGACCAGTTGCGGTATTAGCCCTTCGACGCGGCCGCCGAGTTCGAAGACCTGTTTCATGAGCGTTGATGAAACGTAGCTGTACTCTTCGCCGGCCATCAAAAACACGGTTTCTATGCCCGGTTCGAGCCGTCGGTTCATAAGGGCCATTCGGAGCTCGTATTCGTAATCGCTGACGGCCCTGATGCCGCGGACGATCGCCTGGGCTCCGCTTTTTCGTGCAAAATCGGCGGTCAGGCCTGAAAAACTGTCCACGATCAGTTCGCAGCCGTCCGTATCTACCGACGGCAGTATCTCGCGGATCATTGTGCAACGTTCCTCGACGGTAAACATCGGATTTTTTTCGGTGTTATTTAACACTGCGACGATTATCTCGTCAAAAAGCGGTGACGAACGCGTAATAATGTCCAGATGTCCATTGGTTAGGGGGTCAAATGACCCCGGGAAGATGGCTCGCCGCATATTTGTCTGAAAAATGTATGCACAAAGTAATTACAATGTGTAATTAATTTGTAACCGTGTAGCTGAATGAGTACCAAATCCGCGATAAAGATGGTAAGATTCTTTCAATCCGAACAAGAATATATCGCTGTTTGGCGTGAATAACATAGCATAAGACCGGACATGAACAAAAACGGACAACCAGCGGCATTTTACGATCTTGAGGGCACATTGGTCAGCACCAATCTCGTGCACACACTCGCATTCTATGCCAAGCGGCAACAGGGCCTGTGGCAGACGGCGAAAAAGAGCGTCGGGACCTTGGCAAAGCTGCCATTTTTCGGCATCACGGACCTATATTCGAGAAACGTATTTAACGAGGTCTTCTTTCGCAGCTACGCGGGATTTTCGCAGGATCGCCTGCGTTATTTTTCCGAAGAGCTTTTCGAAGAGGTCCTCAAACCCGCGATATTTGATGGAACGCCCGAACTGATCGCCCAGGGCAAAAAGATCGGCCAGCGTCAGGTCGTGCTTACGGGAGCACTAGATTTCACGATCGAAAAGATGATGGACTACCTCGGCATTGACGATTACGTCGCCAATCGGCTTGAGTTCGTCAACGGTTACGCCACCGGTCGCGTCCTGCCGCCCGTTATGGCATCCGCCACAAAGGCGCAATGGATACGTGAATACGCCGAGCGCGAAAATATCAACCTGTCCGACTCATACGCATACTCCGACAGCATCTCGGACCTGCCGATGCTCTCGATCGTCGGCCATCCGGTCGCGGTGTGTCCTGATTTTCGTTTGAAGCAGACGGCGTTGCAACATGATTGGGCGATTTTGGACTTGAAATAGGGGCGGTCTTAGGTCTTGGGGCTTTGGTCTTCGAAAGATAGCTTTGAGTGCGATCGATATGCTTTATTCGGGGGACGGCGGATGGAAAAGACAAATTATGAAAATCTCGAAATATACAAACTCGCCGAGCAACTGGCGGATCAAATCTGGGACATTGTTTGGGAATGGAAAAGCTTAGCTCAAGACACCGTTGGAAAGCAGATAATTCGCTCGGCGGATAGCATTGGAGCAAATATCGCCGAAGGGAGTGGCCGAGGAAGCGATCAAGATTATCGAAGATTCTTGCGGATAGCACGAGGGTCGCTTAACGAAACACGCCATTGGCTTCGGAGGGCATATAAGAGGAAATTACTGACAGAGATTCAGGTCGGACAACTTACTCCGATAATAGAAAAGCTAACCCCGAAACTCAATGCTTATTTAGGGGCAATTGGAAACTATAAAAAGAAATCGGTATAGAGATACTTTATCTTCGAAGACCTAAAGCCGAAGACCAAAGACCGAAAAGAAATAACATGGCATTACATTTAAGACGTAAGACCCACGAATCGATCGTTTACATCGACAAAGACTCCGCACCGCGGATCATGCCGTTCGGCGAGGATTTTATTTTGAACGACATTCCGGTCGGGACGCGGGTTATTTATCCGAATCCGCCGATCAAGGGACTGCCTAACCGCGAAGCGGCTATTCGCTATGCGGTAAATCATCCGATCGAGATGGAGCCGCTGTACGCTCTGCTCGAGCCGGGGATGCGCGTTACGATCGCGATGGACGACATTTCGCTGCCGCTGCCGCCGATGCAGACGCCGGATCTGCGGCAGACGATGCTCGAGGTCGTGCTGGATATGTGCGGTGCCAACGGCGTCGACGATATCCATCTGATCATTGCCAATTCGCTGCATCGCAAAATGACGGCGTGGGAAATGAAGCGGATGGTCGGTACCGACATCTACAACGAATATTATCCCGACCGCTATTACAACCACGACGCTGAGGACGACGATAATCTGGTCACGCTCGGGGTCACGCGGCACAACGAGCCGCTGCGGGTCAACAAACGGGCGATCGAGAGCGACCTGCTGATCTATCTAAACATCAATCTCGTGCCGATGGACGGCGGTCATAAATCCGTCGCCGTTGGACTGTGCGATTACGAATCTCTGCGTGCTCATCACGAGCCGCAGACGATACGCGATTCGCACTCGTACATGGACCCGCCGGCGTCCGAGCTTAATCACAAGGTCATTCGCCTCGGCAAACTGGTCGATGAGAACTGCAAGGTCTTTCACATCGAGACGGCGATCAATAACAAGATGTTCCCCGAGGGCTACGACATCCTGACGCGGAATGAGGACGAATTTAGTTTTGCCGATCGCATGAAATGGGAGGTGATGGCCAACACATTCTCAAAAATGCCGCGTGCCGCACGCCGCAAGATGCTCCACGCCATCCCGGCTCAGTACGAGCTAATAGCGTGTTATGCAGGCAAGACCGAACCGGTCCACGAAAAGATCCTCGAAAAGAATTACCAGCAGTACGAGATACCGGTCAAAGGCCAGTGCGACATCCTGATCTCGGGCATACCCGACATCTCGCCGTACAACGTCTATTCGGCGCTCAATCCGTTGCTCGTGCAGGTGATGGCACTTGGGTATCATTTCAACATGTATCGGAACAAGCCTTTGCTTAGGAAAGGCGGTGTGATGATCATCACGCATCCGTGCTTTGACGAGTTTGACCACAATTTCCATCCGGCGTATATCGAGTTTTTCCATCGTTTGCTGCCTGAGTCGCGTGATGCGTTCTATCTGCGTGAAAAATACGAACGCGAGTTTGCGACAAACCCGGCGTACATCGAGATGTATCGCCGCGGCAATGCGTATCACGGAGCACATCCATTCTTTATGTGGTACTGGGGCGAGAATGGACGCCAGCATGTCGGCAAGGTGATCGTCGCGGGAGCTGAGAACGCTCACGTACCCGAAATGCTCGGATGGGAACGTGCCGACAACCTGACCGAAGCCATCGCCATGGGCCGCTCGTACATGGGCCGCAACGCCGAGATCACGATGCTGCACCAGCCCATCATCGGGTTATGTAACGTTACGGACTAGTGAGGTTATTGAAATGAAAGCAAAGGTCGCATTTGGTTTTCTGTTTTTCATCGGAACAATGGTGTCCGCTGCATACGGACAGGGAAATCTGAAGCCGACGATCCCGTTTGTCGATAAGGGGGCCTGCCCGTTTGAATGCTGCACGTACCGGGAATGGACGGTCGATAAACCGACTGTCGTCAGGGCGGCGATGCGTGACGGTTCGTCGATCGCGTTTCGGTTAAAGAAGGGCGAACGTGTAAAAGGCGTGACCGGCGTCGTCGTGACGTCAAGGCCCGGCGAAGTTCGCGTGCTCAAGCGGACCAAGATCGGCCGGTTTACGGCAAATAAGGGCGACACGCTTTACCTGCTAACCTACATCGGCGAGGGGTTTCACAAGGTCTGGTTCAAAGGCAAGATCTCTGAGGAAGAGACCTACGACCCCGCCAAATTTCGCGAGATCAGGCAACCGGTCTCAGAATGGTGGGTCAAGATCCGAAACAGCCGCGGCCAGACCGGCTGGAGCCGCGAGCCGGATAATTTTGGCAATAAAGATCAGTGCGGGAATTGATTGAACTTATACGTGTAGTACACGTATAATAAGATTGCTATGCAAAAGAAATTAACCATTACAATTGACGAGCATGTTTACGCAGGGCTTCATTCTGTTATCGGTCCGCGTAAGATCAGTGGATTTATTGAGCAGCTAGTGCGGCCACACGTCTTAGATAGCGAACTTGATTTGGAGCAGTCATACAGAGACATGGCGGCTGACGAAGCGTCTGAGGCTGAAGCCCTCGCATGGTCCGAAGCTTTTATAGGAGACGTAGGCGATGAACCGTGGTGAAGTTTGGTGGGTCGATTTCCCTAGCCCAACGGGCGGTGAAATTCAAAAACGCCGCCCGTGCGTGATTATCAGTAATGATGTGTCGAATCGCTTTCTAAATCGTGTTCAGATTATTCCGCTAACGAGTAACGTTGAAAAGCTTCAGGCCGGCGAGGCGTACGTCAATGTGGGCGGGAAGCCTGGAAAGGCTTTGGCAACTCAGATACAGACGGCCAGCAAAGAGCGAGTGCTAAATCGGTTGGGCAGACTGACTGAATTTGAACTTCTTCAGGTTGAAAAGGCGATTAAAACTCAGCTAGGAATAAAAGAAAAATGACGGAATTGGTAGTTGGAAAATACAAATTTTATCCGTATCCGAAGGAGTTGAAAGAGCCGCCGCCGTCCTTGGAAGAATTGGTTGAATTATTGGGCGAGGCTAAAGCCAAGAGCGGTAAGGACGTTAAAACGCCATCGCGATCTAATGCCCGACGCCGACCACGCCGGAATCTACATGGCTAGGCGTCGGTGGATGCGAAGTGCCATGCGAGGTGCGCGATTTGAGCTATGTTCGAAATTGAGTTGACCGATCCAAGATATTCGATATGTGATTGCTGCGGCGGCAAATTGACGAATGTTACCAGATTTGTCTACAAGGACGGAGTTGCTTTTGCGATGTACTATGCGACATTTGGCGAAGGTCATCCTGAGAAAGGTGTGTATCTTGCAATTGGAATTGACGATGACTGGGATGAAGTTGAATCCACGAGCCGAATCGCGTTTTCTTGCTTTTTACATGCTAATGATCTCGAGTATCAGGTTTCTTTGATCGATGGATCCGAATCACCATGGGGTGAATCGAAGGTCTTGGGGCGGATGTTAGATCGAGAAGACGCTCAGTCACATCCGCTTATCAACCAGGTATTTCAATTGACCGACCAAATTGTGGAAAACGATCCGGCAATCAACAAATTATTTAATGGCGACACGACTCACTGATCTTTGTAATGAAATTATCACCAACAGAAATATTTAAGGGTAAGAAGATCTTCTTTATCGGCGGGACGGAGTTGGAGAGCGGACACTCTTGTCCGCATGAGTGCCGTTTCGGCACGAACGCTAATGGTACCGATGAGCGAGTTTAAATAATAGCGATGATCTCGCCGGAGGAACCGGCGATGCGGACAGGAGTGTCCGCGCTCCGTTGTAAAATGAAACTATCACCGACAGAAATATTTAAGGGTAAGAAGATCTTCTTTATCGGCGGGACGGGCTTTGTGGGGAAGGTCACTTTGTCGATGCTGCTGAATAATTTTCCTGAAATCGGGAAGGTCTATACGACAGTGCGGGCGAGGGATGCGGCGGAGTCTAAGATACGGTTTTGGACGTCGATCGTAACAAGCCCGACGTTCGATCCGCTGCGTGAGAAATACGGCGACGGATTTGAGGATTTTATTAAGTCCAAGGTCGTGCCGGTCAATGGAGATGTCGGCAACGAGTATCTCGGACTCGAAGAAAAGGACGCCCGCAAGATCATGCGGGACACGGACATCATCATCAATGGTGCCGGAAACGTGACGTTCAATCCGCCGCTCGAGTCCGCCTTAAGGACAAATGTCGTCGGTTCGAACAACATCATCAAGATGGCCCGGATGATGAAAAAGCCGCGACTGGTGCATGTCTCGACTTGCTTTGTCGCGGGCAAACGGTCGGGGCCGATCTGGGAGAATGAGCCGGTCGTCGGATACTTTCCGCGTAAGGACGAACTGGTCGGGACCGTTTTCGACGTTAATCGTGAGATCGAGGATTGTGCGCGTTTGTCAGAACAGGCACGTCAGGAAGCCGACGACGCCGTACAGCACGCGAAGTTTCGCGAACAGGCGCGCAATCGTTTTATCGAAGAGGGCCGCGACCCTGATGATGAGGCCGAATTAAAATCGGCGATCTTTCGCGAGCGTAAGATGTGGATCCGCGAGCGGACGACCGAACTCGGTTCCGAGCGTGCCGAATACTGGGGCTGGACGAATATCTACACGTATTCGAAATCGCTGGCGGAGCAGATCATCGCTTCGCAGGACGATATCGTTAAGGTTCTGGTGCGGCCGTCGATCGTCGAATCGTCAAACCAGTATCCGTTCCCCGGCTGGAATGAGGGATTTACAACGACCGCGCCGCTGATACTGATCGCGCTTCGCGGCCAACCGATAATTCCGGTCAACGAAAAGCTGGTACTCGATATTATTCCGGTCGATATGGTGTCGGGTGCGATACTTGCGGCGGCAATGAACGCACTTGTCGATCCAAAACCGCCGCTCGTGTTTCAGGCGTCGTCGGGCGATTCGAACCCGAATGACATGAAGCGCATCGTCGGGCTCGTCGGATTGTATAAACGCCAGCATTTCGAGGACAAAGAGGCCGGTAACAAGCTGGTAAATAAGTTGGCCGGCATGGTCGAAACGCAGACCGTCACACAGCGAACCTACGAGCTGACATCGGCGCCGATGCTGAACAAGATCGCCAAGCGTGCAGACGACTTGATGGACCGGGCGACACCTCGTTGGGGTGGCGGTCGGATCGGCAACATCATTTCCGATCTAAAGAAATCGACTGAGAGTTTCAAGGAAACGACCCAGGCGACGATGGACGCGTTTGCGATGTTCAAACCGTTCATGATCGACAACGACTACCTGTATCGCTCGGACAACGTCAGGGCTCTGCAATCGGTGATCCGCGAAAAGGAAAAGCAGTTGCTGCCGTGGTACCCGGAAACGATCGATTGGTACGACTATTGGCTGAACGTCCATTTTCCGGGAATGCGAAAATGGGTGTTGCCCACTCTCGAAGAAGAACTCAAGGCGGTCGAAAAGCGTTCTTACACATACAAAGATCTGCTTGATCTGTTTGATACGTCGGTCAAACGATTTCCGACGCGTGTGGCGATGCGCATCGAGCGTGACGGGCGAAAGGAGCAATATACATTTGACGACGTCCGCGAACTGACAATGCGGGCAGCAGGCTATTTTGCCAAGAACGGGATTTCCAACGGCAGCCGCGTCATCCTATTCTCAAACAACATGCCTGAATGGGGAATGACCTATTTCGGCATTCTAAAAACCGGAGCGACGGCGATACCGATCGACCCGGCAAGCTCAGTCGATGAGATCGTGGCTTTTGCCAAGGCCGGAGAGGCGTCGGCGATCGTTGTGTCGCCGAAGCTAGCAGCCGAGAACCCGGAGTTAAA
Source organism: Pyrinomonadaceae bacterium (assembly GCA_017983495.1). Taxonomy (GTDB): domain Bacteria; phylum Acidobacteriota; class Blastocatellia; order Pyrinomonadales; family Pyrinomonadaceae; genus OLB17. The sequence continues at coordinate 233,755 of JAGOBH010000003.1, forward strand.
GGAAAGGCTTGATGCGGCCTTCGCTCCAGCAAAAGAGAACCACCCCGTCGGCGAAGCGCCGCCACCCCTCCTTCGTAAGGAGGGGAGCCCGACAGTCTGGACGTTCGACGAGGTCTTTGAGATCCAGACTGAGATCGAGGAGGCGAAACGCAATGCCCTCCTGCCCGCGAAGATACATTCGTCGGCCATCGCGTCGTTGATCTTTACTTCGGGTACGACCGGAACACCAAAGGCGGTCATGTTGTCGCATAAGAATTTCGTCAACATGATCTCGATGCTCTCGTCGGTGCTCGACATGGACCTGACGGACGGAGTTCTGTCGGTGCTGCCGATGCATCACACGTTTGAGTTTTCGGCAGGATTCCTGACGCCATTTTCAAACGGAACGCAGATCACGTATCTCAACGAACTAACGGCCGAGGATCTCTCGCGGACAATCGAGAACGGCCACGTGACGGGCATGGTCGGCGTGCCGGCGTTATGGGAAATGCTGCATCGCCGCATCAAAACGCGTCTGCGGGATAAGGGCGACTGGGTCGCCGACATGGCAGATAACCTGATCGAATTTAATGCCTGGATCCGTGATAACACGCCGTTCAATCTCGGACCGATCGTTTTCTTCCCGATCCATCAGGGAATGGGCGGGAAGATGCGATACCTGATCTCGGGCGGATCAGCGCTCAGCGAAAAGGTTCAGAAAGACCTGCACGGACTCGGGTTTACCGTGCTCGAGGGCTACGGCCTGACGGAATCGTCGCCAGTCCTGACCGTTGCTCGGCCGGGCAACAAGCTGCTGCGCGGCAGCGTCGGCAAACCGCTGCCCGGTGTCGAGGTCAAGATCGAGGCGCCGGACGAAAATGGCGTCGGCGAAGTGCTCGCCCGCGGCCAAAACGTAATGGTTGGTTATTACAATAACGATAAGGCGACCGACGCTGTGCTGCAGGACCGCTGGCTCAAGACCGGCGATCTCGGCAAGATCGACGAAGACGGCAATCTGTTTATTGTTGGCCGGTCAAAGGACGTCATTATCGACTCGAACGGAAAGAACATCTATCCCGATGAGATCGAGGACCACTACAGCAAATCGCCTTTTATTAAGGAAATGAGCGTGGTTGGCCTCAATGACGACGACGGCGGAGAGAAGATCGCGGCTTTGGTCGTGCCCGATTACGAATTTGACATCGCTCTGTCGCGTTCGGAGGCAAATAAGAAGGTCGAGGAGCATTTCCGCGGGGTTTCCGCCGGTCTGCCGTTTTTCAAACGCGTCAAGCTGATGCACATCACGCCCTTTGAATTGCCGCGGACAGCGACGCGAAAGGTAAAGCGGCCCGAGGTGGTCGAGATGCTGCAGACACTCGAGGATCGCGCGAGGTCGAAGACCAAGACAGTGGTCGAAGCCAAAGGCGACGACAACGCGTTGTGGATACGAAAGATCGTGGCGAGCGTCTCGAACCGGCCCCTTTCGGACGTCGTGATGGAAGATAAGCTTGCAGATCTCGGCTTTGATTCGCTGATGTTCGTCGAACTGCAGGGTGCAGTCGAGGATGCCGGAGGACGCATTCCGTCGCCGGACACGTTGAACGAAGTACAGTCGGTTCGCGAACTGCTCACGGCCGTTCAACGCGTCGATAAATCAAAGAAACTCGCCGACGAGCCAAAGGCCGAAGAGAAGAAAGAGGAAGAGGAGATAGTCATCCCTTCGCTTGTGCGAAAGGTGGGCAATGCTCTAGTCGATTTTGCCCAGGACACGCTTTATGAGGGTGTGCTGAAAACTCGTATCGAGGGCGAATCGAACGTGCCGAAGCACGTCAACTTCATCGTCGCTCCTAACCACACGTCGCATATCGACACGGGCCTCGTGAAAAAGGCACTGGGCAAGGAAACGGCCGAACAGACGGTTGCGGTTGCGGCCGCGGATTACTGGTTCGACACGAAATACAAGCGTGCGTACATGAATAATTTCACGACGCTCGTTCCGATCGAACGTACGGGAAGCCTGCGTCAGTCGCTGCGGCATGTGACGCAGATACTGAATGAGGGTTATAACGCTCTCATTTTCCCGGAGGGCGGACGACAGGAATCGGGCCAGATCACTGAGTTCAAGCCGATCATTGGTTACCTCTCGCTGAATCAAAAGATAGGCATTTTGCCGATCTATATATGGGGCACATACGAAGCGTTTCCAAAGGGAACGATCATCCCGAAAGGCAGCAGCATCGGAGCGAAGGTCGGTGCAAAGGTCGGCAAATTCCTCGAATACGACGAACTCGCCAAGATGGTCGATGGCGTGCCGAACACCGAGGCATATCGTCTCGTCGCCGCCCGCGTACAGCATGAGATCGAAAATATGCGTGACGGCAAGAGAGATAAGTTCGATGTCGAGGCGATCCGCAAAGTGTGGAAAGCCGAACGCCGAAAAACACGAAAGCAGGAGCCTGTGATCGACAATTAAGGTTGATCCACGTCTCACTGAATAAAAACAATTAACAACCGTTTCGCGTAATAAAGAACATGAAAACCGCTAAGATAATCCTATTATTGACTTGTTTACTGGCCTCGTCCTTTTCCGTTTTTGCACAGAAAGCCGCCCCGAAGGCGACGCTTAAGGTGGAATACGAAAAATTCACCCTGGCCAACGGCCTGAACGTGATCTTTCATGTCGACCGCAGCGATCCGGTAGTGGCGGTCTCGATCACCGCCCATGTCGGTTCGGCTCGCGAGAAGGCAGGGCGAACCGGGTTTGCACATCTTTTTGAGCATCTATTATTTCTTGAATCCGAAAATCTTGGCAAAGGCGGCCTTGATAAATTGACCGCAAGGGTCGGCGGTTCCGGAGCGAACGGTTCGACGAGCCGCGATAGGACAAATTATCTTCAAACGGTTCCGAAAGACGCTCTGGAAAAAATGCTTTGGGCTGAGGCGGACAAGCTCGGGTGGTTTATCAATACGGTAACGGATGATGTTCTGGCCAAAGAAAAGCAGGTCGTAAAAAACGAAAAGCGGCAAAGCGTCGATAATAATCCGTACGGACACACTTCGTATGTCGTTGATAAGGCATTGTTTCCGGCCGACCATCCTTACAACTGGCAGGTGATCGGGTCGCTTGAGGACCTGCAGAACGCTAAGCTTGAGGACGTTAAGGAATTCTTTAGGCGCTGGTATGTACCGAACAACGTGACGCTCGTGGTCGCGGGCGATTTTGACACGGAGCAGGCGAAAAAATGGGTTGAAAAGTATTTTAGCGAGATCGCCCGTGGTCCGGAGATCGCTAAGCAGCCGAAACGACCGGGAACTGTTAAAGAAAGCGTCAAATTTTACCACGAGGACAACTTTGCAAATTCACCGGAACTGACAATGGCATGGCCGACAGTCGAACAGTATCATCCTGATTCGTATCCGCTTGCAGTCCTGTCTCAGTATCTTTCGCGAGGCAAAAAAGCACCGTTCTATCAGGTCGTGGTCGAAGAAAAGAAGCTGGCACCAAATGTCGATATCGGAAACTACACCTCCGAGATCGCCGGAAATATGGAGCTTTCGATCCGAGCCTTTGGTGACAAGGACCTTGACGAAGTTGCGGCTGCCGTTAACGAGGCATTTGCGAAGTTTGAAAAAGACGGTATTTCTGAGAAAGATCTCAGCCGCATCAAAGCGGGACAGGAAACGCAGTTTTACAACTCGCTTTCGAGCGTGCTCGGAAAAGGTGCACAGCTTGCCCAGTGTAATATTTTCGCCGGCGATCCCGGTTGTATCGAAAGGGACATCAAGAACATCCTCGCGGTCACCCCGCAGGACGTGACGCGTGTATATCAGAAGTACATCAAGGGTAAGAATTTCGTGGCAACAAGTTTTGTGCCTAAGGGCAAGATAGCACTTGCTCTCGATGGTTCGAAAAAAGCCGAAGTAGTCGAGGAAAAGATCGTGCAAGGAGCCGATGCCGAGGTCGACGCATCAGCTGCCGCGACCTACAAAAAGACGCCGTCAACCTTTGACCGCAGCGTCGAGCCGCCTTATGGCCCGGCTCCCGAGGTCAGGATCCCAACGATCTGGGAAGACAAGCTCTCAAACGGCATGCGGGTTTACGGCATTCAGAACAACGAAGTGCCGCTTGTTCAGTTCGAGATCGTCGTCGACGGCGGCCTCTTGATGGAAGACATCAACAAGGTTGGTGTGGCCAATCTCATGGCCCGGATGATGACGCAGGGAACGGCGAAAAAGACGCCGCAAGAACTCGAAGAGGCCATTCAGCAGCTTGGTGCAACGATAAATGTCTCGGCAGGAACCGAGGACGTACGGATCGGTGTAAACACGCTGGCGGCGAACTACAAGGAAACCCTTGCATTGGTCGAAGAGATCCTGTTCGAGCCGCGTTGGGACGCCAAGGAGTTCGAGCTGCTTAAGCAGAGCACGATCAGCCAGATCCGACAGCAAACCGCAAATCCTAACGCCATTGCGCAGAACAATTTCAATTTGCTGATCTACGGAAAGGATAATATTCGCTCGCGCAATGTGCTGGGGACGATCGAGTCGGTCAACGCGATAACGATCGACGATCTTAAGGCGTTTTACGCAAAGAATGTGTCGCCGTCGGTTGCTCGGATGCACGTTGTCGGGGCGCTCGATAAAGCGTCGATCACCGGTTCGCTGACGGGCATCGATAAACGCTGGAAGGCTAAACCGGTCACTATTCCGGCATATGAGACGCCGAAAGCACCGGCGAGATCGCAGGTATATTTTTATGACGTACCCGACGCGAAACAGTCAGTAATCCGTTTTGGCTACCCGGCTCTCGCGGCGACAGACAAGGATTTTTATCCCGCGACAGTTATGAACTACATCCTCGGCGGGGGTGGATTCGCGTCGCAGCTTACACAGGAACTGCGTGAGGGCAAAGGCTACACTTACGGGATCGGTTCGGGGTTTGCGGGAACGAAGAGCCCCGGAGCATTCAGCATTGCCAGCAGTGTGCGGACCAACGTAACGCTTGAATCCGCCCAGCTCATAAAAAGCATCCTGCAGAATTACGGCAAAAACTACTCGGACAAGGACCTGGAGACGACGAAAGGATTTTTGATCAAGAGCAACGCACGTGCATTTGAAACTGCCGCTGCAAAGCTGAACATGCTCGAGAATATCAGTAAGTACGGCTGGAACTACGATTATGTAAAGGGACGTGAGCAGGTCGTAAGATCTATGACTGCCGACGAGATCAAACGGCTTTCGGGAAAATATCTGGACGCTGACAGGATGATCTGGCTCGTGGTCGGTGACGCAAAGACGCAATTGCCGCGACTCAAGGAACTTGGGTTTGGCGACCCGATAATGATCCAGAAGTAAGGAACTGATGAGACCAAAATTCACCAAATTTTTCTCCACGGTTTTCGTCCTGATGGTTGTCGGGGCCTGTACATCGATGTTCGGCCAGACAGCACCGAAGGTGGACACAAAGAAGATGGCGGAAGCGGTGAAAGCAGAATTTTTGCATGCCTGGAATGGCTACAAAAAGCACTGTTGGGGACACGACGACCTTAAGCCGATCTCGAAGACTTGCCGCGATTGGTATGGGCAGTCGATCTTGATGACGCCGGTGGATTCGCTCGATTCGTTGTATTTGCTGGGTTTTAAGAAGGAAGCCGACGAGACGCGTGAGTACATCGTCAAAAATCTCTCGTTCGATAAGGACATCTCGGTCCAGAATTTTGAGATAACTATACGCATCCTCGGCGGGCTGCTTTCGAGCTATCAGATGACGAATGACAAGCGTCTTCTGAACCTTGCCGATGATCTCGGGAATCGTCTGCTGCCGGTTTTTGATTCGCCGACGGGTTTGCCATACAAGAACGTAAATCTGAGAACTGGTAAGACGAGTGGGGCGGTTTCAAATCCGGCCGAGACCGGTACGCTGTTGATAGAATTTGGCACACTCGCGAAACTGACCGGAAAACAGGTTTATTATGACAAAGCAAAGCGTGCGCTTGTCGAAACATACAAACGCCGATCGCCGATCGGGCTCGTTGGGACCAACATCAACGTAGAGACTGGCAAGTGGACCAATCCGGACAGCCACGTGTCTGCCGAGATCGATTCGTACTACGAATATTTGCTGAAGGCCGCGATCTTGTTTAACGACAAAGAATGCCGCGACATGTGGGAAGATTCGATCGCAAAGGTACACTCGTATCTGGCGGACGAAGGGCCGGGAATGTCGAAGCCAAACGTTCAAGGGCGTGAGGTTGCGTCTGACCTATGGTACGGCCATGCCGATATGAATACCGGTAAACGCACGGAAACGACAACCGGAGCACTGGACGCGTTCTTTCCGGGATTGCTTGCTCTGGATGGTGATCTAAACCGGGCAAGGGCGTTGCAGGATTCGATGTTCAAGATGTGGCAATTACATGGCATCGAACCTGAGGTGCTAAATTACCGGACAATGAAGGTCGAAAGCGGCGGCTATCCCTTGCGGCCGGAAATAGTCGAATCGACTTACATCCTTCATCATTACACTAAAGATCCGAAGTACCTGGCCATGGGCAAGCAGATGTTCGAAGATTTTGTGAAGCATTGCCGCACTGACGTCGCTTATGCCGGGCTCAAAAACGTCGAGACCAAAGAAAAGACGGACTATATGCACAGCTTCCTTTTAGCTGAGACGTTTAAGTACTTTTATCTGTTATTTGCTCCGGAAAAGACGTTGGATTTTAAGGGAATCGTGTTCAACACCGAGGCACATCCAATACGTAAGAAATTGTAAACGCAGAGAACGCAATGGACGCAGAGACTCCCAAACCTAAGAGTCGGGACGAGCTCAATGAGATTAGCGGTAAAATAATTGAGTACTCGATAGAGGTTCATAAAGAACTTGGCCCCGGAATGCTGGAAGGAGCTTATGAGATTTGCCTGATGCATGAGCTGGTTCGGAACGGATTCAGGGTTGAAAGGCAGGTTTTGCTGCCGATCCGTTATCAAGGCATTATGCTGGATGCCGGATATCGTATTGACCTATTAGTCGAGAGTTCTGTGATTGTCGAACTCAAAGCGGTTGATCGACTTTTACCGGTTCACGAAGCCCAATTGCTTTCTTATCTGAGAATGAGTGATTTGCGGCTCGGCTTACTGATCAATTTTAATGTTCGATTATTGCGAGACGGAATTAGGAGAGTAGTGAACAATTTTTGACTTCTCTGCGTGCGTTGCGGTCTCTGCGTTTAAAATTCTTATGGCGAAATCTAAAGCAACCGAAAAGCGGATATTGATCACCGGCGGGACCGGGTTTTTGGGGACGCACATTGTGCGGCAGTTTCTGGACGCGGGCGAGACGAACCTTAAGGTAATGGCGTCGCGAGTGCCTGAATGGATGAAGGACGCCGGTGTCAAGGCGGTCGAAGGTTCGGTGACGGACCGCGACGACGTCGCCAAGGCGGTTAAGAATGTCTCAGCGATATTTCATCTTGCGGGCAAGGTGTCGCGTGACAACGACGACGCTGCCTCGATGAACAAGATCCACCTTGAAGGCACGCGTTTGCTGTGCGAGGCAGCGACCGAGGCCGACGTGCAGACCATGGTGCTGGCCTCGTCAAGCGGCACTATCGCAGTTAGCAAGGACGACGAGGTCGTTGACGAAACGTACCCGCAGCCGATCGACATCCTTACACGCTGGGCGTATTACTCATCGAAATATTATCAGGAGCGTGCGGCTATCGAAAATTTCCGGGCCGACGGGCAAAAGCTGGTGATAATGAACCCGTCGCTGCTACTCGGGCCGGACGACGAGCGGCTGAGTTCGACGAAACCTGTGCTCGAATTTCTCGGCAAAAAGATCCCGTACAGTCCGAGCGGCGGCCTGAACTTTGTCGATGCGCGCGATGCCGCAGCGGCATTTATAAACGCCATTGAGAAGGGAAGTCATCAGGAAAAATATTTGCTCGGCGCGGCTAATATGACGTTTGAGCAGTTTTTCGGACGATTGGAGCGTCTGTCGGGTGTCTCCGCTCCTCGCCTGAAGGTCCCGAAAAAGCTTGCTATGGCAGGTTCGAGCTTTATCAGTTCGATATATAAGAACTGGGGAAAGACTTCGCCGGTGATGCCAAACGAGGTAGAGCAAGCGGAGTATTTTTGGTATTTCGATTCAACCAAGGCTATCGATAACCTAGGATTTGCGCCGCGAGACCCGCAGGAAACGCTGCAGGATACGATCACATATTTACGTGAGACTTTCCTTGGACAAGGTGTGTTCTCCTAAGTTGCCGCTCGCAATGGTCGCCGTTCTGATCCCGCGAGCCACGCGACTATTGACCTCGGAAAAAGAAGAAAAAAAACAACGCCGCGTGTCGTTCGTCTACATTCTTTGCGTATCCGAGAGTTCGTCTTGAGCTATCTTCGACGGTTCCATTCGAATTTACGTATCCCAAGGTTGATCGGCTCGAGTTCTCGACCGTGCCGTTCGAATTAATGTAACCCAGCGTTCTTCGGCTGCTGTTTTCGACGGTTCCTTTGTCGTTAATATACCCGAGCGTTCGCCGGCTACTATCTTCGATGCTGCCGTTCGAATTGATGTAGCCGAGAGTTCGTCGGCTGCTGTCTTCAACGGTTCCGCTCGATGAAATATAGCCGATTGTTCGACGGCTGCTGTCCTCGATCGTCTGAGCCACGATGGCGGCGGCGGATGCGGCTAGAAGTGTCGCTAAAATTAAGAACTTTCTCATTGATCCGTGTCTTCCCCAATATCGTTCTTTGAACGTCCGAACAGACGTACACTTGCAAAAATGATCATCCCAATCGCCGCCGCTACAATGATCGCGAGTCCCTCTTTCGCAAAGTCAACATTTGTCAGGAGCCAGATTATCAGTGCGATCGACAGAATGGAAGCGAGGATCCCGAATGGAACGGCGAATGGTGCGGGGGGCAAATCGGTTCTGCGTCGAAAGATCGGCAGGGCGAGACATGTCGTCGCGTAAATGATCAATCGGGTAATTGTTGCGATCGCAACGGCCGTCAGGAACGAGGACTGGATGGTAAGGATCAATATCACGATCGCCGTTGCAACTATCGCGATGTAAGGAGTTTTGAACCGTTTGTGTGTCTTTTCAAAAGCGGATGGCAAGTCACGCTGTTCGGACATCGCAAACAGCATGCGGGTCGAACTAAGAACTCCGACATTTAGATTGCCGAATATTGAGACAAGTGCTCCGATCGTGATAAATGCAGCTCCGTATCCTCCGAGAAATACGCTGGCGGCGTCGGCGATCGGGCGTTCTGATGTTGCCAAACCGGGCAAGGTTCCGATGCTCACGACCTGCACAAAAATATAAAACACTGCGACAATAACGATGCCCGCAATGAGGCCGAACGGGATAGTCCTGCCCGGATCTTTGGTTTCGCCCGAAAGGACAACCGAAGCCTCGAATCCGACAAAAGCGTAGATAAGTAGTAAAACCGCACTTGAGAAATTGGAGTAACCCGGAACGATCTCAAAGCTGAAATTGCCGGGTTGGATAAAGAACATACCGACCGCGGCAAAGATGAGCAGCGGCAGGAGCTTGCCGATGGTAAATACGTTAGTCAATATCGCCGACTGACGAATGCCGATAAGGTTTACAACGGTTATGATCAGCACCACGAGGCTGACGAGTGCGATCCGGAGTGGGCCTTCGTTTGCTCCGGGGATGAAAAAGCCGAGATAGGTGACCAGAAGGTTGCAGTTTGCGGCGAATGTCGCCACACGGACTATCCAATATAGCCAGCCGACCTCGAATCCCACGGCTGGGCCGAACGCCTCGCGCGCATACAGGTACGGTCCACCCGTCGTCGAAAAACGACTCGCGACCTCGGCGTAGCAAAAAACGATGAGGCCAATGATCAATGCGCACGCCACAAAGGCAAAGAGACTGTACGAACCGATCTGGGAAAATACCTTTGCCGGCAGACCGAAAATGCCGGCACCGATGACGGTATTGACCACAACTGCGGTGAAATCCCAGCGGCCGAGGCCGCGAATTAGCTTTTCGTCGTTCATTTGGTTTTTTTAGAAACTGCTTTTCGTTTATACTCTGAAAAACACTTTCCGTAAAGAATCGCAGAGATAGATCGTATGAATATTTCACTTCGAATCGCAACAAGTTTGTTGCTGATCTGCATCGCGTCGCTGGCTGCCGTTGGGCAAAGATCGGCTGAAAAGGTCGAGATCGTTCCGCAAAAGGGCTATCAGCCGATACTGATGAACGAATCGGCGGAGCTAGGCGCTGTGCTCGACGGAGCCGTCAAGGAGATGCTCGGCGGGTATCCTGCGGGCACATTTAAGGACGGCGAACTCGGGGCGACCGTCATCGATCTGACGGACCCAACTAACATCAAGCATGCGGCATATAACGGGGAATTGCGGCTTTATACAGCGAGCGTCGTCAAGATGTTCTACATGGCGGCACTCGAGCGTCAGCTAGAGGACGGCAAGATAACGATGACGCCGGAGCTTGCACGTGGTCTAAAGGACATGATCGTTGATAGCTCGAACGAGGCGACGCAGTATATCCTGGACGTACTGACCGGTACATCGAGCGGTGCTGAATTGCCCCAGAAGGAGTTTGACGCGTGGCAATACAAACGCAACCGCGTCAACCGTTATATGACGGCTATGGGCTATAAGAATATCAACGTCAATCAGAAAACGTTCTGCGAGGACGCATACGGCATCGAACAGCAATCGCGAAACTACAAGGGACAGAATCGTAACATGCTCACCACCAACGCCACAGCGCGTTTGATGGCGGAGATCGTCACGGGACGCATCGCGGGGCCGACGGGCACGGCAAGAATGCTCGAGTTGATGAAACGTGACCCGTTTGCTGCGACGACCGATCAGGACGATCAGGCGCACGGGTTCACGGGCCGTATGCTGATAGATCGAAAGATGACCGACGCCAAACTTTGGTCCAAGGCAGGTTGGACGAGCAAGTCACGACACGACGCCGCATATATTGAAACCGCGGACGGCCTCAAGTTCGTAATAGTCGTATTTACCGAAAATCACGCCAATGACAAGGCTCCGATACCGACGATCGCCGGCAAGGTGCTCGACGGGCTCAGAAAGGTCAGGAAATGAAGAGACTATTACTGTTGGCGGCGATAGCCGCTTGTTTTGCAATATTGCCGGACTACGCCTCGGCCCAGACGAAGACGCGGGTCAGGTTCGCTAGGGGAACGCACTCAGGCGTCGTTAAGGGAACCATTCGCGGCTACGCATACCGCGACTACCTGGTCGGTTCGGGGGCAGGCGAGATGATGGAAGTGTCAATCGACGCTACAAATGACGGAACGGTCTTTACTATCTTCCGGCCGGACGGCAGCAACATCGAGGGTGCGGCCGAAACCGTGGAGTACAAGGGCCAGCTCGGCCCGGGCGGCGATTATGTCATACGCGTTGGGATGATGCGGTCAGCCGCACGCCGCAAGGGAGCGACATCAACCTACACATTAAAGATAATGGTCCAATAATTGGGTACAGCAAGGATAATATGAACAACTTTATCAAACGCATCGCAATCGTTATTTCGGCATTGGCCGTGATGAGCACGGCCGCATTTGCTCAGGGCAGTTACAGGCAACCGCCGAAAGAGATCTTGGACGTGCTCAATGCACCAGCTATTCCCGCGACGTCGATCTCGCCGACCCGGGATAAGATCGCTTTGCTCGAGCCGCTTCGTTATCCGCCGATCTCGGAATTGGCTCAGCCGATGCTGCGTATTGCAGGTTTGCGCATCAATCCGAACACCAACGGCCAGCATCGCCAGCCTTACTCGCTCAGTCTCAAGATCAAGAATGTCGCGGACGGTAAGGAATGGCCCGTAGCCGTTCCGCCGGGAGCACAACTGATCTCGCCCTCGTGGGCACCCGATGGTAAGCACATCGCGGTTGGCAATGTCACGCCGACGGGCGTCGAACTCTGGATCGTCGACACGATGACCGCAAAAGCGACGAAAGTAAAGGGCGTAATGGTCAATACAGCCTTTGGCGGCTTCTCGTGGGAAGATTCGAAGACGATCTCAGCGACATTAGTGCCGTCGAAGCGCGGCCCCGCACCGGCATATCAGAATCTTGTTCCGAGCGAGCCGAATATTCAGGAAACGGCGGGCCGCACGGGTGCGATCGCAACGGTTCAGGATCTGCTCAAGACGCCTAATGACGAGCGTCTTTTCGAATATTACAGCACGTCGCAGATAGCTCTGATCGATGTTGGCGGCAAAGTCCGCGAGATCGGGACGCCTGGGATCTACGACAGTGCGAGCTTTTCGCCGGACGGGAAATTTGTACTCGTATCGCGGATCGAACGTCCTTTTTCTTATCTTTTTGCATTCAACCGCTTCCCGAAAAAGGTCGAGGTTTGGGATAGCGGAGGCAAACTCGTGACGACCGTTGCGTCTATTCCGCTGCAAGACGCGTTGCCGTCAGGCGGCGTACCGACGGGGCCGCGTGGTCATAGTTGGATCCCGGTTGAGCCGTCGACATTGATGTGGACAGAGGCTCTTGACGGAGGAAATCCACGCATGAAGGTCCCGCATCGCGACAAGCTGATGAAGCTCGGTGCACCGTTCACCGGCGTAGCGAGCGAGGTCTTGAAGACGGAACACCGTTTTCAGGGCCGCCAGTTTGGCGAGCGGGACGGAATGATGTGGTTCGGCGACTTTGACCGCGACAGAGCGGTACGTCGGGCCTTCATCACGGATTATCGCAACCCGACCGAGGTCAAAAAGATCCTCGAACTGAACGTCAATGACCGCTACAACGACATCGGCCAACCCGTTACCAAAACTCTGCCGAACGGCGTCACAGTCATTCGCCAGACCGGTGACGAAGTATTTTTGTCCGGCACCGGGGCTTCGCCGCAGGGCGACCGGCCGTTCTTTCGCCGTATAAATCTGAAGACGATGAAGACGGAAGAGATATGGCGGGCAGGAACGGAAGAGTACGAGACTTTCGCGGGAATGATAGACGACAACGGGATGACCTTTTTCACTCGGAGGGAGTCCCTGACGGAGCCGCCGAACATATTCCTGCGGCAGGTTTGCCCCGCTGGACAGACCTGCACGGCTCTCGCTTACAGGCAAATAACGGATTTCAAGGATCCTACACCCGTGCTTCGCGGTATCAAGAAGCAACTTGTCCGCTATAAACGAGCGGACGGCGTTGATCTGTCCTTCACTTTGTATCTGCCGCCGAATTACAAAGAGGGAACTCGCTTACCGGCACTCGTCTGGGCCTATCCGGAGAGTTTTACGGACGGTGCTTTGGCCGGACAGGTTTCAGGGTCGACGAACCGCTTCACGCAGATCGGTGGAATATCGCATCTCTTCCTGCTCATGAGCGGCTACGCGATCATGGACAACGTGTCGATGCCGATCGTTGGTACGCCGGAGACGAAGAATGACACGTTCGTGCAGCAAGTGGTCGATTCGGCCAAAGCGGCGATCGATAAGGCAGTAGAGATGGGCGTGGTCGACCGCAACCGGATCGGTGTCGGCGGACACAGTTACGGAGCGTTCATGACTGCGAATTTGCTCGCCCATAGCGACTTGTTTCGTGCGGGAATCGCACGCAGCGGAGCGTACAATCGAACCCTAACGCCTTTTGGTTTCCAAGACGAGCAGCGTAATTTCTGGGAGGCAACCAACATCTATACGGCCGTCTCACCGTTCTTTTATGCTAACAAGATCAACGAACCTATCCTGCTGATACACGGCGAAGCCGACAACAATCAGGGAACCTTCCCGATCCAGTCCGAACGCCTGTACGCCGCCATCAGCGGCAACGGCGGCACCGCCCGGCTAGTAATGCTCCCGCTCGAATCGCACGGCTACGCCGCCCGCGAGTCGACCGAGCACACACTCTTCGAAATGGTTAACTGGATGGACAAGTACGTGAAACCAGCGAAACCACCGACCAAATAGACAGATAGCGGGTGACGGAACTCGCAGGAAATGGGCTTAGCCGCATCGGATTGCGGCTAAGCCCTTTACAGTACGGACGCGCAACTGCCTGGCAAGACGGAGATCAATAGTAATACCGACGGTCAGGCGAGCCTAAGATCTTTTTTCAAGGTCGGCAGGACTGGCGGAGTCGCGCGAGCAGGTTTACAATAGAATCAGGAGGCTATGGGCAGATGATTTGGAAAACGTACGGGAACTTTCACCGGCCGCCAAAAAGTTGACGCCCCGATGCCCGGCAGCGGAGCAGCCTTGGCATCGACATTGATTTTATGTTGTGCACAAATACCCGATTCGCAGTATTCACACTTTTGCTGCTGCTCTTGCTGGTTAACACAGCTAATTCCCAAACGACACCTACGCCAACGCCGACGCCCGACGAAACGGTCCGGGTTGAAACCGAAGAAATAAAAATTAACGTCCTGGCATTCGACGCGAACAGAAAGTTCGTTGACAACGTCCGCATCGAAGACCTGGTGATCACGGAAAATGACGTCCTGCATCAGGCCACGAGCCTTCGCCGCATTCCGGCGAATGTGGTGATCGTTATGGATACCGGCGGCGAACTTCGGTTGGTGAAGACCATCGACCAAACTCGAAAGACTGCGTCCGCACTTGTTGCTGCCCTACAGCCGACGGCCGCCGTGGCCATTATCCAGTTTTCTGATACGGCCGAGGTCGTGTCAGGCTTGACGACCGATAGGGCCGCGACGGCCGCGGCGATCGGGCGGACGAATTTTGGCCTCGGATCGGACTTTGTCGAGGCTATCCGGCTGGCCACCGAAATGCTTACCCGTAACGGCGTCGAAAACCGGCACGTTGTGTTCATCACAGACGGTACGGGCAACTCGACAGCGGGTTCTGCCCGCACGAATGCTATGCGGAGGCTGCTCGAGACGGACATAAACGTTCACGTGATCAGCTACACCCGTCTTGAGGCGGCCGCGGCGGAACGATTTACCCGCAATGTTAATACCAGACCGCAAAGTGCCACCGAGGGTCCGACCGGAATGCCGCGGGAAATGGCTGAACTGCTGCCCAACGGGGCCCGCGACTCTAGAACAGCTCCGCGGATCGGCCCGACGATCAACCTCGACCGCAGAAAGACCGCTACCTGGAGGCGGCGAAAGGCAGACCTTGAGTCGTCTGAGGCCCAAATGGCAGTTATTACAGAGAGTGCCAACGGCATGATGGTCATTCCTTCGACATTGGAAGAAATGATAGAGCAGACGCCGGCTCTTGCCCGGGTGATCGACGCCAGCTTTGTCCTGACCTACATGCCGAAGATACCGCTGAACGAGAAAAAGGGCGAACGGGTTATAACGGTCAACTCGAAACGGGCCGGCCTCGTGGTACAAGGAAAGCGAACGCTGGTGGTCAAGAAGACGCCTTAAGTAAATAGTCTTCACTTGTTGAAACCGAAACGAGGCTCGAAGCTCTCCGTGGCGGTTCCACCGAATCGACCGACGGGAAATAGAAAGTTCCTGACGAAAGACAAGAGTTTTCCGGCAGTCATGGAACTGTGTGTGTAAGTTTGCAGCTGATAGTTGAAAGCCGCTTCTGATCGGCGGGGTGTTTACTGAACGTCGTCGATCTCGAGCATCGGGCCGGGGTTGCGGAATTCGGGACGGTCGCCAAAGCCGAACATGTCGGGGCCATTTACGAGGTACTGTTCCGCGGTCTCGACGTCGATCGGGCGTGAAAAATAATAGCCCTGACCGAGCTTGCAGCCGAGCGAACGAAGCAATTCGAGCTGGCGTTCGGTCTCGATGCCCTCGGCGACGACCTCGAGATCGAGATTTTCGCCGAGCATCAGGATGGTTTTGACGATCGCACCGCTCTTGGCGTCGTCGTCCATGACATGGATGAACGAACGGTCGATCTTTAGGCGTTCGAACGGGAACCGCTGAAGATAGCTGAGGCTCGAATAGCCGGTGCCGAAATCGTCGGTCGAAAGATTGACGCCAAGCTCGTCGAGTTCCGAGAGGACCTTGAGAGCCTTTTCGCTGTGTTCCATGACGGTGCTCTCGGTGACCTCGAGCTTGAGCTGACTCGGTTCGAGCCCGGTATTAAGCAAAACCTCTTTGACCTGAGCGGTAAGCGTCGGGTGCATAAGCTGTTTGGCTGAGAGATTGACGCTGACCGCGAGCGGGCGGCCGTATTTCCGTTGCCATTCGGCGATCTGGCGGCACGATTCGCCGAGGATCCACTTGCCGATCGGAATGATAAGGCCGGTCTCTTCGGCAACGCCGACAAATTCATTTGGCGAAACCAAACCGTGCTCGGGGTGACGCCAACGGATCAGAGCCTCAAATTCGTAAACGCGGCCGGTGTCGAGTTCGACTATCGGCTGGTACTGTACCTCAAACTCGTGGCGTTCGACTGCATGCCGCAGATCTGTCTCGACCTGGAGCAGATTCATATTGCGGACGTGCATCTCCTGGTCAAATATCTCGTATCGGGCCTTGCCAGCCTCTTTAGCACGATACATCGCGGCGTCGGCATCGCGGAGGAAATCTTCGGGTGAGCGTTCGCAGCCGCTCGAAACGATAATGCCGATGCTGGCTGTTGTGAAAACTTCGTAATTGTCGATTCGAAACGGCTCCGAGATCTTGAGCTGCAGACGCTCGGCAACGCGGGCGACCTCAACCGCGTCGCCGCTGCGGTGCAGCAAAATGGTAAATTCGTCGCCGCCAAGTCGGGCCACGACGTCGCCGGGGCGAACGCAGGCCGAGAGCCGTTCGGCGATAGCGACAAGAAGCTTGTCGCCGACCGCGTGGCCGAGACTGTCGTTGATCACCTTGAACCGGTCTAGATCGAGAAAGAGCACGGCGAACCGCGCAAACTCATTGCCATCCGCACGTTCGACCGCCTTTCCGAGGTGATTCATAAACTCGACGCGGTTCGGCAGATCGGTCAGCGGGTCATGCAGAGCATAATGACGCAGCTTTTCCTCGGCAAGGTTGCGTTCGGTAATGTCGCGGAAACAGCAGACGCGGCCGACCGGCACATCTTCCATAAACTGCGGCTGTGAATACCGCTCGTAAATCCGGCCGTCCTTTAGCTCGATTATCTCGGTCGTCGTCGCCATCGGGTTGGCAAAGAGAGATTCGAGCCGAGCTAGGAACTGCTCTGGCTCAGCGACCTGGCCGGCGATCCATTGACAGAGATTGACCCCTTCGCCGGATTCGATCAGCGATGCGGGAACCTTCCACATCTCGACAAACTTCTTGTTCGAAGTGATTACGCGATGGTCGAGACTCATGACGACGATGCCGTCCGCAGTCGATTCGAATGTCGATGCAAAGAGCGAGATGGTATTGTGGAGCGATTCCTGCGCGTGCTTGCGTTCGCTGATGTCGCGTCCGATGCCCTGGACGCCGACCGGAAGTCCGTTATTGACGATCAGCCGGGTGCTCATCTCAAGCGGAACGCGGCGGCCGTCCTTGGCTATGATCTCGAGCTCGTAGGTCGTGGGTCGCTCGTCGATCATCTTTTTGGCCGTCATCGTCTTAGCCGACTCAAGAAATTCGGGTGCGACGACGTCTGCGATCGACATCGACAAGGTTTCCTCGCGTGTATAACCCGTGATAATTTCGCCGGCACGATTGAGCGAGGTGAATCGGCCCTGCAGATCATGCGTGTAGATCAGATCGTTGGCGTTTTCGAATAGCTCACGGTAACGCTCTTCGTTCTTGCGGCTGATCTCTTCGGCACGTTTGCGCTCGGTAATGTCTCGGGCGACGCCCTGTATCGCGATAGCCTCGCCATTCTTTCTGATCACGCTGCTGTTCACCTCGAGCGTGACCCGCGTGCCGTCCTTGCGGATGCAATCCATCTCATAGACGGTCTGTTCGGTGGTGCCGGCGATCTTTTGAGCGAGATGGCGCTTTGCGATCTTTAGATGCTCTGGAGCCGTTACCGCGGCCATGTTGAGTGCTAGTGCCTCTTCTTTTGTGTATCCGAAGATGCGTGACGCGGCTTGATTGATCGAGATGTAGTTGCCCTGAAGGTCGTGTACGTAGATGATGTCGTTGGCGTTCTCAAACAGCTGACGGTATCGAGCCTCGCTGTCCATTAAGGCGATGTCGGCACGGCGGCGTTCCGTTACATCCTGCCACATGACCATGCCGGCGAATATCTCGTCGTTCTCATCCCGGACAGGGACGATATTGATCTCGTACGAAGCGTTTTCACGATCGATCTCAAGCGAGATCTTTTCACCGCAGAGCGCCTGGCGATAGTAGCCGGCCCACTCGTCGAAAACATCCTTAGGAAAGGTCTCGGCAAGGGTCTTGCCCTCAAACATCTCCTGGGAAAAATTATGCTCGGAAAGTTGGGCACCGTCCGCGAGCGTGTATCGCAGGTCGTGATCAAATAGCAGAACCGCCGTCTGCGGAATGTGACGGGCGAGTGTGCGATACAGCCTTTCGCGCTTTTGGAGCTCGAGTACTGCGAGCTTTCGCTCGGTCACATCCAGAATAACGCCCTGCCAACAGATCGGAATGCCGTTTTCGTCCTTAATAAAGCAACTGCGGTCTCGAACCCAAAAGGTCGTTCCGTCACTGCCGATTATCCGGTATTCAAAATCGATGCCCTCGCCGGCCAGCATCGCACTCTTTGTGCCGCCCAGAACACGTTCGCGGTCTTGCTCATGGATCACGTGCACCCAAATATTCGGGTTGGTCATCCATTTCTCGAGTGGATAGCCGAACTTCTCGACCGTTGGGCTGATGTAGATAGGCGTGTACGGCGGCTCCGGCTCAACAGCGTAGAACATCACCGGAAGATTCTCGATAAATCCGCGAAATGTCCGATCGCTGACGCCCGCTCCATTCGGATAATGAATGTATTGCGGCGTTTCGACAGACGTCGACAGTTCGGAATTAAGAACCAATTTAGATCGGCTATTTGCCATATTGGCGAACAAGGAGTCTATTGTCCGTTATTTACACGTAGGAAGCGTGGTGCTAATTTGGATGCGTAACTTGTTTAAGTTATTGATCTTACGGTCTAATGTGAAATGTCGTGGGTGGTCGGACTCTGTCAGGGAGCAATAGTCCAACTTCAATACTAGCATTTCACGTTGTATTCTGGCTATACTTTTTTCGCAGCAGAAATGGGGCAAAGATGGACATTAATTTGGACCAAGATCTTTCGCTAAAGCACAAGCCGATCACTGAGACCTTTGCGTCAAATATCGTGGAGACGCCCTCGGCCGACGAGATCTCGTTTTTTGATGAGAACGGCTTTGTCGCGGGAATAAAGATCCTCGACGCGGATCAGATCGACGCTCTCCGCGATGAACTGGGGCGGCTGATGCAGCCCGAGATGCGAGACGATCCCCGTTTCTACGAATACCATCGAAACGAGTCCGGCAGGCAAGATAGTGTCCTGTTTCATGCACTTGGTGCGTGGCGTGTTTCGGAGCTGTTTCACGATCTGATCTTTCATCCCGCAATTGTCGCAGCGGCGGAAAAGCTCTTGCGAGGGCCGGTGCGATTTTGGCACGACCAGCTTTTTGTAAAGCCCGCGTTTGACGGCGGTGTCGTCGCATGGCATCAGGATTACTCATATTGGACGCGAACCACGCCGATGTCACATCTGACATGTTGGATCGGGCTGGACGATTCGACTGTTGAAAACGGATGTATTCACTATGTTCCGGGCAGCCACCGATGGCCGCTGCTGCCTCGGACGGACCTCGCCGGCGATATGGAAGCGATCATCGATGTGCTTACAGATGAACAACGAGATGCTTTTACACCCGTACCGATCGAGCTGTCGGTAGGGCATTCCAGCTTTCATCATCCGATGACGGTCCACGGTTCGTATGCAAACAGATCGGCACGGCCGCGACGTGCGATCGTTCTCAACTTTATCCGCGACGGCGTGTGCTCAGACACGGATGAGCCGTTGCTTGCCGGTGTGCCGCCGACCGGTCGCGGCAATCCGCTCGGCGGACGGTTTTTCCCGCTCGTATCAGCTTTCGGACAGAGCTGAAAAAGGCTAAACTTATCGCAACTCTACGGCGCCTCAACAAATATATGAAAACCATCATTTCCGCACTTCTTTTGATCTGTTTCGGTCTCACTGCGTTTGGCCAGACGATGCCGAAAGACGCCGACGCCAAGCTCTGGGCACAGGCTCTGAAAATACACAAAAAGGCGATCATTATTGACGGGCATAACGATATTACAAGCCCGATGGTCGATGAGGATTTCGATCTGGCGTCAAACTCGGTCGGTAAGTTTCACAAGGACGGCGACCCGTTTCATACCGATCTGGCGAGGCTAAAGGCCGGAGGTGTGACGGGCGAATTCTTTTCGATCTACGTCTCGGGCACGACGCTGAAGACCGGTGGAGCTATGCGTCGGGCAATGGACCTGATCGATGCGACGAATCGCGAGGTCGAAAGACATCCCGCGGAACTGATGAGCTGTACAACAGCGGCCGATATCCGGCGTGCGAAGAAGATGGGCAAGGTCTGTGTTCTGATGGGTATTGAGGGTGGTTACGCGATCGAGAATTCCCTGTACGCCCTTCGCAACTTCTATCGGCTCGGCATTCGATATATGACGTTGACGCACAACGTGACGCACGACTGGGCAGACGCACACCGCGATACTCCGAAGAACAACGGGCTGTCAGATTTTGGCAAAGAGGTTGTTCGCGAGATGAACCGACTTGGGATGTTCGTCGACATTTCGCACGTTTCCGAAAAGGTGATGAACGACGTGCTGGATATCACGACCGCACCGATCATCGCCTCTCATTCAAACGCCAGAGCCGTCAACGACCACACGCGAAACGTCTCGGACGCCGTGCTTAAGCGTGTCGCCAAAAACGGCGGCGTTATCATGATCAATTTCTACCCGTCATTTCTCGATGCACGCACCAACAAGGAAGAGAATGACAGGGCGGCGAAGCTCAAACCGCAGCTCGATGCTCTTCGCGAACAATTCAAGAATGACACACAGGCTTACAACGAAGCGGAGCGAAAGTTATTTGCCGAGAACCCGATCTACGTTGCGCCGTACACGCGTGTGGTTGACCACATCGACCATATCAAACAAGTTGCCGGTATCGATAACGTCGGCATCGGCTCGGACTACGACGGCGTACCGTTCCTGCCGGCCGGAATGAACGGTGTCGAAGATCTCGTGCTGATCACCTACGAAATGCTCCGACGCGGTTACTCGGAGACCGACATTCGCAAAGTGCTCGGAGAGAATATGCTGCGGGCAATGTCACAAATGGAGAAAGCCGCCGGCTCACGCCAGATCAGCGGGCAGGGAAGTTTGAAGAAGCTAAAGTGATATGCCCGAGCTTTGTAGATTCTTTGGGATAATTATTAGGATGTATTGGGAGGCAAACGAGCCTCACCACACGCCCCATTTTCATGCATACTATCAAGATGACGTCGCGGTTTTCGGAATCGACCCGATCGAGCTAGTTGTCGGCTCGATACCGCGAAGGCAGCAGCGTTTGATCGAGGCGTGGGCGGAACTTCACCAAGCCGAACTCATTGCCGATTGGCAGCGACTACATGCCGGACAGGTTCCTTTGCCAATTCAGCCGCTAAAATAGAGTATAATTGAGAAATGAAGCACCGGTTTTACAGGGTTGAATCGTTTGAAATTGTCGGGCCGTACATCCTAGATGTTCGGTTCGACGATGAAAAAACAGTGCGTATTAACTTCGAGCCTGTTTTACACGGCGGACTCTATGGCCCTTTGCGCGACCTTTCCGTTTTCGATCAAGTAAAGATCGATCCTGAAGTCAAAACTCTAGTATGGCCTAACGGGGCCGACTTTAATCCGTCGACTTTGCACGATTGGGAAGAAAATAGTGAAGCGATGCGAAAACAAGCCGAAAAATGGGAACTGATTGCCGCATAAGGATCAATTGCTGGGAGTAATGTTCCCTCCTGTTGGTGACGGGTAGCGGTTGGGATACAGCTACTCAATCGAGAATGTATATTCCACCTGCCGCAACGTGGTCACAGGTTTGCCGTTCTTTATCGCCGGGGTGAAGACAATTCTCTTTGATGCTTTGACCGCTTCCACGGAAAAGTTCGAGCCCGGTGATCTCACAGGTGTCGCTGCGGTGACTTTCCCGTCTGCAGAAAACATCACCCAAAGTATAACTGTACCCTGTCCATTTCTTGCTTCGGGGTATCTAGGAAACGGCTTCGCGGTGATCTTAATGTTCACATCCAGCTCATCCATCGAATAAGCCAACTCTCCCCTTTTGAGTAGGTTATTAATGGCGTAAAGAAACTGCCCTTTAAGTATCCACTCGTTGTCCATTGAAACATCGCTCTTCAGGGTAAACGCACGCTCGGCACTAGCAAGTGATGTTTGAATCGCAGGAACGTAGTTAAGAAGCTCAACCGACAATTGTTTTACAAGCGTGACTGGAGAATCGCCGGCCTTTACCACTTTCGGTTGGACCAATAGTCCTTTCTCGATATGTTGATACCCGCTCTTAAAAGATCTCTCGAAAGCTTTTTTCGCGTCTTTTACTTTTCCAAGCCGCTCATACGACAACCCGAGGTAATAAAGATCCTTGAAGTCTGAACTGGCCTGGAGTTTTGTGACCGCGTTGGCAAAGTCCCCTTTTTTATAGAGATCAATGCCAACGCTGTCGTTCGTTTCCTGCGGGTATAGAGGCGTAGCGAGTGCTAAAAACAATGCGAACAAAAAGAACCCGCAAACAAGATCGAATCTCGATGTCCTCTTCGTATTCATTTCGTCCGCTCCACAAGAATAATAGATATAGAGCCTGAATGAAACCTACGCTCCCGCCCCGTGGCACTTTTTGAACTTCTTGCCCGATCCGCAGTAGCACGGGTCGTTGGGCTTCATTTTCGGGGTGTCGCGGACGTATGGTGTGTGGCGGGCGGCTTCGGCACCGGCGGCTTCGGCGGTCGACATGGCACCTGTGAACGCCATGCCGGCAGCTTGCCTTCGCGAACGCTGCATCTCGAGGCGTTCGAGACGTTCGCGCTCGGCCTGCTCATCCTGATTGACGATCTCAAGATTGAACAGCGCCTTGGTCGTGTTGGTGTCGATGCGGTCGAGCATGTCCTGAAACATATCGAACGACTGCTTTTTGTATTCGACGAGCGGATCTTTCTGGCCGTATCCGACAAGGCCGATGCCCTGTTTGACGTGGTCGATCGAGAGCAGGTGGTCTTTCCACTGCGAGTCGATGATGTTGAGCATAATGTAACGCTCATACGCACGAAGCGATTCGCCGCCGGCAAGCTTTTCTTTTTCTGCGTAGTTGGCCGATGCTTTTTCCCAGACGGCCTGCTCGATCTCGATGGCGTTCATCTTCTTATAATCGACATTGGCGTCCACCGCCGGGTCGATCGCGTAAATGCTCTCGATCTCGGCCGCGTAGGTCGAAATGTCCCATCTGTCCGGCGTAACCGTCGCCGGCAAAAAGCTCTGAGTCAGATCGCCGAGCAGGTCGCGTGCAACTCCATTTTCGCCTAGCAAGTACTCGCGATGCTCGGGTTCGAACATCAACTGACGGCGAAGTCCGTAGATGGTCTCACGCTGGCGGTTCATGACGTCATCGTATTTGAGAACGTGTTTACGCGTTTCAAAGTTGCGTGCCTCGACGGCCTTTTGGGCACGTTCGATCTGACGCGAAACGGTTTTCGATTCGATGGCGACGCCCTTTTCCATGCCGAGCCATTCCATCATCGAGCGAACCTTGTCGCCCGCAAAGATACGCATCAGATCGTCTTCGAGCGACAGCACAAACCGCGAGCTGCCGGGGTCGCCCTGACGGCCGGCACGACCGCGAAGCTGATTGTCGATGCGGCGTGATTCGTGACGCTCGGTACCGAGGATGTGGAGCCCGCCGACGGCCGTGACCGCCTTATGTTCCTCTGCAACGACTGCCTTTGCCTTACGCAGCTGCTCTTCGAACTGCTCCTCGGTCGCCTCGTCCGGGTTGATCTCCATTCGCTTGAGATATTCGCGAGCGAGCGATTCCGGATTGCCGCCGAGCAGAATGTCCGTACCGCGGCCGGCCATGTTAGTGGCGATCGTGACGGCACCCTTGCGGCCGGCCTGAGCGATGATCTCGGCTTCCTGTTCGTGATACTTGGCGTTGAGGACCTTGTGCGGAACGCCGATGGCCTTTAGCTTTTCAGCGACCTGCTCGGAGTTTTCGACCGATACGGTACCGACCAGAACGGGCTGGCCCTTGGCATGCAATTCCTTGATCTCCTCGACGACGGCATCCCATTTTTCCGGCAGCGTGCGATAGATCATGTCCGACGAATCGATACGGACCATCGGCTGATTGGTCGGGATCATGACGACGTCGAGGCCGTAAACCGACCCAAACTCCTCAGCCTCGGTCTCGGCCGTACCGGTCATGCCGCCGAGCTTTTCGTACATTCGAAAATAATTCTGCAGCGTGATGGTGGCGAGCGTCTGATTCTCGCGTTCTATCTTGACGCCCTCTTTTGCCTCGACCGCCTGGTGCAAACCGTCGGACCAGCGGCGGCCCTGCATAAGACGGCCGGTAAAATCGTCGACGATGATCACTTCGCCGTCCTGCACGACGTAGTGATGGTCGCGTTTGTAGAGCGTGTGTGCCTTCAGTGCCTGCTCGACGCAATGGAGCAGGTCCATATTGCCCGGATCGTAAAGGTTCGAGACGCCGAGCAGCTTTTCAGCCTTGGAGACGCCGGCCTCGGTCAGCACCGACGAGTGGTTCTTTTCGTCAAGCAGATAGTCGCCGGTCGTGACCTTGGTCTCCTCGTCCTTATGGCCGAGGACGAGCTGCGGTATGATCTGGTTTGCCGTGTAGTACTTATCGGTCGCTTCGTCCGAGGCACCTGAAATTATGAGCGGTGTACGAGCTTCGTCGATAAGGATCGAGTCGACTTCGTCAATGATCGCGAAATAGTGGTCGGGCTGGACGAGGGAATCGACGTCAAACTTCATATTATCGCGGAGATAATCGAAGCCGAACTCGTTGTTAGTTCCGTACGTGATCGAGCAGGCGTAGGCGTCCTTGCGTTCGATGTCGTCCATATCGTTCTGGATACAGCCGACGGTCAGGCCTAGGAATGTATGGATCTTGCCCATCCACTCGGCGTCGCGTGACGCGAGATAATCGTTGACCGTGACGACGTGTACGCCGCGTCCGGTCAGGCCGTTCAGATAGGACGGCAAGGTGGCGACGAGCGTTTTGCCTTCACCCGTTCGCATCTCGGCGATGCGGCCCTGATGGAGTGCGACGCCGCCGATCATCTGCACGTCGAAGTGACGCATGCCGGTGACGCGGCGAGAACCTTCGCGGACCGTCGCAAATGCCTCGGGCAGGATCTGATGAAGTATTTCCTGCTCGGCCTTGCGGCGTTCTTCTTTGTCGTCAATGCCCTCGATATGCCGGGCGATCATCTCTTGAAACTTCGGCGTCTGAGCCTGAAGCTCGGCGTCCGAGAGCTTTTCGAGCTTTGGTTCCCACTCGTTGATCTGTGCAATGACCGGCTTAACATTCTTCAAAAAAATGTCGCTGCTCGATCCAAAAATCTTTTTAACTAACTTATCTGCAAAACTATTAACAGCCATGATTTCCTCGTGTGCTCAGAGTTACGCGATTACGCGTGATGTCCATGTCGGGGCGATTGGAAAGCCCGCAAACATTAGAGCTTGCCCGATAGGACGCGCCCACGCAACTCTTACTAATAAAAACCTATTAAAATGGCGATATCGGATGTTTCGAAGCCGCCGCTGCCTGATGCTAAGAACAGACGAGCGGGTCGATGCCGGCACGAGCGAAATTTGTGACCGAAATAATACGGTCGATTGGCGTGATATGAATTGACGTGGGGCGTTCGACGATCGTCGTTCGCCCATAGAGGTCCGCGATGCCATAGGGAGCCGGCTCTTCAAGGGCCAGCGCGGCATCGATTGAATTTATCGCTTTGAACTTTGCAAGAAACGCCGTGACTGAACGCGAAACCTTTTCGTCCGTTTTGGCGGATTCTTGGCCTTCAGGTACAGGATCGGGCTTGGTGTCCAGATCTTCCTTAAATTCGATCTCGTCTCTTACGTCAAACTGGCGCGTCATCGCCGCCTGGGCGAGAATCTGCGGCGTCGCGCCGACGAGGACGAGGCCGAGGTACACGCCGAGGGTGGCGAGGACTATGATCGAATTTTGTGACTTACGATTGCTCAAACTTTATTTTTTTGCCGTGGTTTCGCCGGTGCGGACGATCGCGTTGCCGTTCGGCTGTTTCGGGGCTGCTTTCTGTTCGGCCAGCTTTCGCTGGATCATCGGCAGAGCGACCTGTTTCGGGACGACAAACCGGATGATCACGCGTTTGCCCTCGACCTCGATCTTGGCGCCTTCGAGCAGGACGAGATCGTCCTTGTCATTCTGATCAGCCTCAGCACTCGTCTTTTTCATTTTAGCGAGACTGATGGCAAGGTCAAGGCTGCTCTTGATCGAGCGGGCACGTGTGTCGCTCTCGAGTTCGGACTGAACGATCGCCGTGATGTTCAGGTCGTCCTGCTGCAGCAATAGCCCAAAGTCCTTGCCGCTCAGGTCCTTAAGGTACGCGAGATAGCCGCTGTCATTGATCGCCTCGATCGACTCTTTAACAATGTCGATCAGCTTCTCGTCATTACTCTGAGCCTGTCCGTATCTGAACGACTTAGGATCGAACTTGCCGTCCTTGGTCAGTTTTCCGCTGGCGTTTACGACAAATGCCGATTCGAGCTTGACCTGATTTTTGTCGAGCAGATCATTGACGTTGTTTGCAAGATCGACGAATGGACGCTTGTTGATCAGCGGGTCGCCATTCTCGTTGGTTCCTGTGGTCGTCGGGTTGACCGTTCCGTCCGGGTTCTTGCCGACCGAATTCGGGATGCCCGGTATCGAGCCGTCTTCGTTACGCTCCGGAACATTCGCCGCCGGCTTTTTGCCGCCCGGAGGACGTTTTGTCGTTCCCGGATTCGTTCCGGCGACGACTGCGTCATCGACCGAATCGGGCAGGTCACCGTCGATCACGTTTGATTTCGGTTTCGGCGGATTTGGCTTAGTGTCGAGCAAACTGCCGCCCATCTGGGGCCGCTGCATCGGGGTCGACGGCGGAAATCCGGCCGGAATGCCGGGAGCGAGCATGCCGGGTTCATTGAACATCGCCTGCTGCTGTTGTGCCATCTCCCACTGGACCGGATTAGCGATCTGAAAATATCCCTCGGGATACGATAGCGGCGGCGTCACGCCGGTCACGTCAATATAGGTGATCTCCGCGTCGCCGAGGTCTGTTTTGGCATACTCGGCATCGACGTATTCGCGGTCGGTGCCAAATAGCATGGCTCCGACATAAACCGTGTCAAGTGCCTGGCAGACGCTGCCGACGAGCGGGCTGTCGCAGCCTTTCATCGTCAGAACGGACGTCTGGGCAAAGACCAACAGGGCAAGCACGTTGGCGATCGCCGACGCTGCGACGATCTTAAAGAGCCGAGGTGACAACTCCCACGTTTTGATCTCGTATTGACCGAAAAGACCGTCCGCTTCCAATTCGGGCTGGACGGCATTTTCACTCTCAAATAATTGCTGCTCAAACATATAAAAAAATCTGCGTCAGTAAAATTGGCTATAAAGATCTGCCTTGCAATTTAGACGCATCGCCCGCAAAAATCGTTGCGGAGCAATTTATCATTTTAACATCATCGGCCTTAAAAACGGAAGATTAGACTTTAGCCGCCTAAACATCTAACATCTGCCGTATGCCACGCTCGCGAAACAACCGTTCCCGCGGAAAAGGTTCGTCCCGACGGAACGACAACCGCCCTAATGGAGAACGAAGAGATAAACGCTTTGTTGCACGCGAAAGTTCCGGCTTGCGCGAGGCAAAACCGCAATCTCTCGAACAGCTCAAGGCGGTCGAGCGGCTTTTGTCCGGTATCGGAGTACCGGCCGAGATGCCGTTCAAGCCGGACGATTTTCAGCTCGAGGCTCTGGCGGCGATCGAGACCGAAGATGTCCTGGTCACCGCACCGACCGGCAGCGGCAAAACATGGATCGCCTGCGAGGAGATCCGACGTCTGCTCGAAACCGGAAAACAAGCCTGGTACACGACGCCGCTCAAGGCTCTGACAAATTCGAAATACGCCGAATTCAGCGAGGAGTTTGGTGCAGAAAATGTCGGCATCCTGACCGGCGACCGCAAAGAGAACGCAGAAGCCCCGCTGATAGTCGGCACGACCGAGATCTATCGCAATCAGCTTTTTGACGCTCTCCGGCACGGCGACGACGTTCGGGCCGATTTCGTCATCCTCGACGAAGCCCATTATCTGGCGGATGCTGACCGTGGGCACGTTTGGGAAGAAGCGATCATACTATCGCCGCCGCGGATCCGTCTGCTGCTGCTCTCGGCAACGGTCGGCCGTGCCGAGGAATTTGCGGCGTGGATCGAAGAGGTTCGCGGTACAAAAGTTCGTGTGATAAAGGCCGGCCCGCGTCCGGTCGAACTGCGGGCGGCGTATCTCTCGCCTGAACTCCAGTTGTTTCCGCTGCTCGGTGCAGACGGCAAGTTTAACCGCGATCTCGAGCAATTTACACGCCAGCGTGAACAAGGCCCCTTTCGCCGAAAACGAAATTAAATCGGAAATTCTATTTCAAAGATCGTCGGCCCCGGCATTTCGCAACGAAATGCCGGGGCCGGATTTACTTAGTTTTCAATGACCGCGACTATTTGATCGTCTTGATCAATACGTCGATGTCGGCCTGAGCTACGAGCAGATCGAGCGAGACGCTGTTCTCGACACGAGCGATCTTAGCGTTTTCGATCATGCGAGCGTAGATCTTTTGATCTTCACGCTTTGCATTGCCGAGAAACATCTTGCCGAGCGACTGGAGGCCCTGTAGAGTCTCCGTCAGGCCCTGAGCCTGTTCGGTCTTGAGCGTCTGTGCCAGCATATTGACCGCGGCTCCGGCAGCCGTCACGTCCATCGAGCCCGAAACGAAACGGATCGAGTCGATGTTGGCCCCGAGTTCGTCATTATCGAGCGGCAGCATTTTCGACATGCCCTCGGGCGAACGCATCGCGAACGACATCACCGTATTTTCCTTACCTGCAAGCAATGCCGAGATCTCGGGCGAAACCCGTGATGTACCCTCGACCGTCGCTCGAACGCGTGCGAGCGAACCAAATGCTATCGTCGTCGGGTCAAGCGAAACTACCGCAACCTCTTTCATCAGGCCGTCGATCGCTTTTTCGATCATGCCGTCTGCCGGGCCGCCTTTTTTGACGTTTGCCTGGGTAGCGGCGGCTTTGGCCGATTCCGCCGTAAAAATGTAAATTGTGCGTTCGCCGATCTTTTCTTCGCGATACTTGCCGTTGGCGGCAAGCTTGGCAATGGCGATCAGAGCCCCGGTATTGACGTCACCGCGGGCGATGGCAACCGGGTCGAAATCGTATTCGTTTGCTTTGACCTTGGTCATCGACAATCCGACGGCGACCGAGTCAAATTTGCGTAGATCGAGGCCCGTTTTGTCTTTGATCTCGTTCATATGGCCGACGATCTTGTTCAGCATCGGCTGATTTCCAGCCATGATCTGCGGCATCGATTCGTTAAAGAATCGACGTGAATCCATACCGAAAACAGCGTCTGACGAAGGCAAAAGGCCGATCAGAGCGGTCGATTGGCGTGACGGAGCGGCGCCGGCGGGCGACCCGAGCAGGCCGAAACCGACGACATTCAAAACCAGAATTGTAACGGCCGCGACAGCCAGAAATGTTGATCTCATAAAGCTTTCCTCAGTAGTACCGAAATTGCACAATACCTAACGATAACAGATGCTTCGAAGTTCGGAAATAGTTTGCCGCAAAGTCAAAACATTGAGCGTCGAACGCAAAATACTATTCCGGGATCTCAGTCGTCTGATGCCCGGCCTTGACCACCTCAAACTCAAAGCGGATCTCTTTGCCGCGAAAAATGTAGCTGAGATAGTGTTCCCAAAACTTGCGTAAAAACCGCAGACCGCTCGAACGCTGATCCAGATTTACAAAAAACTCAATTCCCAACGCCTTCCACAGGCTGAGCAGAGACACGTACGTACTGATCGGTTTGAGCTGCACGTCGGTGTAAAAATCGAACACCTGACGGTCCGCCATGAACGTGTTGAAGGTGTAGGAATTGATGTGGTTGCGGTGCGTCGGGTCGTTAGCCCAGTCCGGGTTGGTGTAATGCGGCGTGAGCAACTTTATGCGGCCGCCCGGTTTGGTGATGCGGTGCAGTTCGCCGATAAATGCCATCACGTCGGGGACGTGTTCGACAACGTGATTGCTCACGCACAGATCAAACTCGTTGTCGGCGAACGGGTACGGAATGTCTCCGAGATCGTGGATGACATCGGCCGCCGTCCGCGGATTATTGTCGAGCCCGATCGCTCCCGCAGTCTTGTTTGCTCCGCATCCGACATCGAGTATCTTCATCGGGTTTGAACTTAACATAGCGTCCATAAAATCTAAACTCATCTCCACGCTGCCCGCGCCAGGCTGTCAGTGTGATCGGGGACAAACTGTCCCAGATCGTCCCAAAACTGTCCCACGGAACTTAAAGTGGGACAGCAAGTGGGACAGGCTAAACGTTGTCAATAAAACAGTTAACCTCACTGTCCCAAAATTGGGACAGTTTTCAAATTTTTTTCGCCGCTGGTTTTTTTCGCCGCTTTTTCGGACAAATAAAAATGCCATAAGATCCGGGCGGCTGCCGAGCGGTACGGTGCCCAGCGTTCGGCGGTCGCGAGAAATTCGTCCGACGCGGGCCTCGGTTCGCCGCTCAGACGGTGCCACGCCGCGTGCAAAGCGATGTCACCGCGGGGCATCACATCGGCCCTTAGCAGTGCCATCAGCAGATAGATATCAGACGTCCATGTACCGATACCCTTTAGCTTGACCAGTTCGGCCCGAACCTCGTGGTCGGGCATTTCGGCAAGGGCATCGAGGTCGAGTCGTCCGTCGAGGATCGCTTCGGACAAATGCCTGGCATATCCGGTTTTCTGACGGCTGAACCCGACGGCCCGCAGTTCGCCATCATCGAGCGTCAGCACGTTGGCCGGCGTCATTTCGCCAATCCGCACCTCAAGTTTGTCAAAGCAAGCCTTGGCGGACGCCAGCGAGACCTGCTGCTCGAGAATGATCTGAAGAAGGGTCGCAAACCCCTGCGAGCGTTCCCACAACGGCGGCGTCCCGTACCTATCGATCACGACGGACAAATGCGGATCGGCCGCGGCCAGTTCGCCGCATATACTTGGCAGGTTGTCGGCGTGGATAATGAGCATTATGCTTACAACGTCAATTATATCACGTGATGTTGCACTCAGGATGGAATATTTCAGTGATGATATGAGTCGATGACGATGGAAATAAAAGATAACGGTTTGAGAAAGGATACCGCTTCCGTTCGCAATGGTGCAGAACGTGTCCGGCGTTCGGCATCGGCCTATTTCGCGTTGCAAGGAATTGCTGTCGCTGTATGGTGGGCATTGCTCTACGTCGAGCCTGGCATGCGGCGATATTTTGTGCTGGAAAGCAATTCGGAAACGTCGTTGCTTGCATTTTGGCTTTCGGATCTGATGTTTCTGAGCGTTGGTTCTTTGGTGGCAAGCTGGCTTTGTTTTCGCGGCCACGAATATATGCGCCTTGCCGCGTGGTTTGTGGCCGGTGCTGTCAGCCATGCGACGATCTACTGCCTTGCCTTCACATTGATGACCGATGCAGGGTGGCTTGGGATCGTTATGATGTTTCCGGCAATGATCTGGAGCGGCGTATTCGCGGTCGGCCTGTCGTTTGAAAAGACGATGTTTCGCGAGGCTGCCGAATCTTCGACCGGCTGGATACTAGCCAAAACTCTAGTTCAGATCGTCGTCGTCTGGTCGGTGATCTTGGTAGTCTTTCCATATCTGATAACGATCGTCGAAGACAAGATCGGCATCTCGCGGCTGCAGTTTCCGCTGCAAAAACCGATAGCCGCGATCGTTTTCGTCGCGATCAGCTCGATCGGCGTCTGGGGTGCGGTCGTAATGTCTCGGGTCGGAAAGGGAACGCCGCTACCGCTCGATCATGCCAAAAAGCTGGTGATACTCGGGCCATACGCGTTTGTTCGAAATCCGATGGCCGTTTCCGGTGTCGGCCAGGGCCTGGCGGTCGCGGTATTGCTCGGTTCGCCCCTCGTTGCGGCATATGCCCTGACGGGTTCGCTCGTCTGGCAGCTGATATTTCGCCCGCTCGAAGAGGACGACCTCGAGAATCGATTTGGAGCAGAGTACGTTGAATACTGCAAAAACGTGAAGTGTTGGATACCACGACCCAATGCTTACCAGATCGACGGCACTGCCGATTCGTCGAATTCGGCGGATTCTCCGTTGGGCAGGATGTGAATGATCTGTGTTACACCTTTCGCGCGGAGCATCGGCGATAGCATACCGATGCGGTGGCAGTTTGCACGCGGGACCTTGTGGTCTGAGAGCGGCTTTGATTCCGAACACATCATTGCCGTGCGAGCGTCCGACGCGATCTCGATGATTCGGTCGATGCCGCTGGCGACATCAGCCGGGTCGGGCTTATTTTTGCCGCCAGTCTCAGGCAGGTGCTCGTAGCCGATGCCGTTCTCATTGAGCAGTTCTGCCAGGACGAGCCCGTTGTACTGCGGCCAACGTGAACGGGCAAAAGCCCGGACATCGACGACGAATTTGACCTCATATTTCCGCAGCAGTGCAAGAAAGTCCGCGAACGGATGGCGGCCGTGGCCGATGGTGTAGATGGTTTTCTCCGCGTGCGTCATTTATCTCCCAGAGCCCCAATCTTACTTAATAGCCCGGTTCTCTGCAATATAACGTGCCTGAGGATGATGAGACCTCGGGCAGGCTGCGTTCACTAATGTGAAAAGCGTGAAAAATTTCGCATAAATGTCGCGTATTTCGGTTCTCCGAGGGACAAAATGCGGCCAAAACAGCTGTTTTAGGCGACTTTATCACTGTCCCTTTCGGCACGGCACTTGCGCGCCTTTTGTATTGGGCGGAGGTGATCATGGAAGTGTGTAACGAAGAATATCAAGCGTCTTATCCAACTCCAAACTTAAGTGTGCTGCACTTGCTGTTTCAAGTAAGCGGTTGGGTTTTGTTGGCTTTGTTTTTGACGGCCGGCATCTTCGCACAAGGTAAAGGGTCAGCGATCATGACCTATGCCGGCGGCAACGATGGGACTTCCAGATCGATAGCAGAGTTGGTTCGAAATGACATCGGGATCGGGCTGCTCAAACAGTTTCCTTGCGTGGATCAGATGGACGATGACGTCGCTGCGGCACTTGTCGGCACGGAGCGTTGGAAGCAATTGCTGACCGGTGAACTGGACGAAAAGCAACTGTCGGAAATTGGCGGAGCGGTCGGTGCAGGTTATGTGATGATGGTCAAATCGACCAGCATGCCAAATGGAAGTACTTATACAAAGGTCACCGTCATCGACTCGGAAACCGCCAGGATAGTGGCGAGCAGGGATTCACGTCCCGCCAAGATAGGCGATGCGGTCAATGCGGCGAAGGCTCTCGTCGGTCA
Organism: Pyrinomonadaceae bacterium; assembly: GCA_017983495.1. GTDB lineage: Bacteria > Acidobacteriota > Blastocatellia > Pyrinomonadales > Pyrinomonadaceae > OLB17. The sequence goes on from JAGOBH010000003.1 coordinate 267,333, forward strand.
GATACTCGGCGATCTTGCGAACATATTAAAAGGCCGCTGTGATAGGCACTGGGTCGGAACGATCTCATATTCCAAGAGGAAAGATATATCCAAGTCCGAATCTCATGTTGGGTCAAGTTCAGGGCAGCTAATACCGAACGTTAAGATAACTGTTTCGACGGCTGAGATTCTGGACGATTCGGCGGATATTACGCTGCAAGCTATGGCGCTTGGGGGTTCGGGAGATTCGACAAAAGCTCAGGTCGTCCAAAGGTATCATTATCTAAAGGAGGTCGTCACGTCCGAAACCGGCACCACGACGTGCCGCGAGCCCGGCCGGAACCCGTATCGCAAAGAGGTAACCGGCGACTCAAAGGAAATAAGGGCCGAGGACGGCCAGAACATACTAAAGGTTTCGGTCAATATCAGCGTATCGCCAAATGGTGAATATAGGATAAAGGTCTATAAGATCGATCCTGTCCCGACAAAAGGGAAATTTGAGACCAGCGGAAACCTGATGGGCTGCACGCCAAATCCGTTTTCTTCGATCCGCGAGACAACGGGCGTCGGTGGCGTCGGCTATCTCGATCTCGAGGGCACGGTAGATCCGAAAAAGCCGGGCGAACTAAATGGTAAATTGGTCAAGGGTGACCTGGTGAAGGGACAAGAGACATGGACGTGGAACCTGAGATTGGTTGACCCCAAATCGAAAAAATAAACCGGTTAGCGGCCCGAGACCAACGAAGATAAGGCGTCGCCAAACTCCCTCGACTGCCAATCGGCCCACAAGCGCAGTGCGTCACGATAGTTCTTGGTGCGTTCCTTTATAAATTCTGAGATAAGCCACGCGGCGGCTTCGAGCTCGGGATCTTCGGCGGTAGTTGCGTGCTTCGACGTTTTGATCAGCCGGTAGAGGTCGTCCATCCAGACGTCGCGGTCGTGGGCATCGCCGAGAAATCCCTGCATTCGGGCAAATTCCTTTGAAAACGGCTTGGCCGCGTCGCCCCAGCATTCGGCAAACAGGTCGATAGCGTAACGCAGCCGCTTGGTCGCGATCCGGGCATTGTGTAGCGTTTTGCGGTCGAAGGGGTCGTAGAGCCGGACGCCGAGCGGTTCGAGCTCGTTAAGAAGTGAGCCGACGACCTTGCTGCCGAAAGCGTGAACGTCGGCGAACTGCGACCGTCGGATCTCGGCCAGGAGCGATTCGAGCGAAGTCTCGAAACGGTGACGCAGATCCTGCTGAAAATCTACGGAAAGTTCAGTTTGAAGCTTGGCAAACGCAGCCTCGCGGCGATCGCGGCGAGTTTGAACAAGTAATTCGATACCGCTGCGGACGTGTTCCGCGTTCGGGTCAGCTGCGAGTTGTTCGAGCACGTCGATCGCGACATCTTCGTCACGAACTGCTCCGAGGGTGTCGGCTAGCGACTTAAATCCTTTGGACGCAAGCTTTGCAGGATGTCCGCCGACAGCCAACTCGATGTCCCGAAGGGCACTGCGGAGCCGCCGCGTAGCGACGCGCATATCGTGGATACCTTCGATCTGGGTCGGGTCGAGGGCGTTTGGAAGCTGGACGATGACGTTCTCGAAAAGCAGGCGCAAGCTATGCTCGAACCAATCCGCCGGATCCTTCGCAGTTCGAACCAATGCGGTTCCGCCTTCGTCATCCATCATTCGTAATTGTATCAAACGTCGTCCAGATCGGGGTTGACGCTTCTGATAGCATCGACAGTTTCGGGATGTTCGAGAGCGGACAGATCGCCGGGATCCTCGCCGAGGTAAGCTGATCGGATGACGCGGCGCATTACCTTGGCATTGCGGGTCTTTGGCAAAGCCGCGACGAAATGGATCCGCGACGGGGCGAGAGGTTTGCCCATATCCTTGGCGACGAGTGCTTTTAGTTCAACTTCGAGTGGAGCGCGGACACTCTTGTCCGCATCGCCGGTTCCTCCGGCGAAACTGTCTGCATCTAATGACGACCCAGGATCGTCCGCGGATGTTCGCGTCGAAGCGACGCTCATGCGGACAGGAGTGTCCGCGCTCCTTAAGACGACGAACGCGACCATTGCGGTGCCCTTGACCTCGTCGGGGACACCAATGACCGCGGCCTCGATGACCTGCGGATGAGCGACGAGCAGGCTTTCGACCTCGGACGGGCCGACGCGTTTGCCCGCGACCTTGAGCGTGTCGTCGGAGCGACCGAGGATGAACCAGTGGTTGTCCTTGTCCCGCATCGCAAAATCGCCGTGGACCCAAATTCCCGCAAACCGCCGCCAGTACGCGTCGAGATAACGTTCTTTTTCCTGCCAAAAGCCCCGGGCCATGCCGATCCACGGCTGTTTGATGACGAGTTCGCCAACCTTGCCTGGTTCGACAGAGTTGCCTTCTTCATCGAGAATATCGACATCCATTCCCGGGCACGGAGCCGGGAACGAACACGGTTTGATCGGCAGCAGCGGATTGCCCATCAGAATCCCTCCCGCGATCTCGGTGCCGCCGCTGTAGTTGATTATCGGGAGTTTGCTGTTGCCCACCTTCTCAAAAAGCCACCACCACGGAGCCGGATTCCACGGCTCGCCGGTCGAGGCGAAGATGCGGAGAGCGGAGAGGTCGTGGCGTTCGAACGGAGCGCGGACACTCTTGTCCGCATCGCCGGTTCCTCCGGCGAGAACACCTCTCGACTCCAAAGCGGCATCGACACTGGCGGGTGTATTTGAGTCCTTCTGATAAGCACTGCTAAATCTCCAGTGCCGAGCGTCCTTCACGAGGCCGGCTTTCACCGGATTGCTTTCGATGTACTCTAATTTTCGGAGAAGATCTTCTGAATCTCGCATGTAGCGATCAAAATAGTCTGCCTGCCAGACCGAGCCCTTTCGCCCTAAAAACTGATTGATCTTTCTGGCAGATATCCCCTTGATCCGTTTCATGATCCCGGCTAGCTCGTGTCCGTCGTAGGGGCGCAAAAGAACGTGTGCATGGTTCGGCATTACTACCCAGCCGATCACATCGCAACTTTGACCATGTTCCGCCAATATCGTTTCTTCGACCAACATAGCGACGGCGGGGTTACGAAGAATGCATTCGCCAGCACCCGAATCGAGATATTGCTCGACTTGCTCCCGAAGTTCTTCTGAGAAGTCCGCATGTTTGTCGTGCTCGATTCGATACTTTATTTTTTCGACCACACTCGTTGGGAGCGAGTCGCCTAATCGAAAGGTGATGAACTGTGTAACATTTCCGTCGAAATGAGGTAGCTTGTGCCGGTACCATCCACGTCTTTCAACCATTTCGCTTTCTGTGGACGCCGAAGCGGCGTCCATGCGGACAGCGGTTTCCGCTCTCCTTACGGCGAGAGAAGGCGTCTTGGATGATTCATGATCTTCGTCTTCGCCAAGATAATTCGTCGTTGTGCTTTCTGTGGACGCCGAAGCGGCGTCCATGCGGACAAGAGTGTCCGCGCTCCTCTCTTCGCTAGCCGCCAGTGAGCGGATCAGTGTCGGCGATATGCCGAGGACCTCGACGTTGTGTTTGGCGCAGAATTCCCATATGCGGTCGGGGGTCGGGTAGTCGGGGGCACCGTCGTAGATGCAGATCGTCGCACCGTTTATCAACGCACCATAGATCAGCCACGGCCCCATCATCCAGCCGATGTCGGTGTACCAGGAGATCCGCGTGCCCTTGCCAACATCGGTCCCAAACGCCATATCCTGAGCCGCCTTGATCGGAAAACTCGCGTGCGTATGAGCAATGCCCTTTGGCTTGCCGGTCGTGCCGGAGGTGTAGAGGATAATGAGGGGGTCTTCGGCGGAGGTTTTCTCGCGAAAACCGAAATCTGTTCCGAGTAAATCCTCAAATTCCACAAATTCTTTCGGATATTGAAAATGATTGATTGAGTTGGATCGATTCGCGACGAATACCCGCTTAATTGTCCGAACATTCTTGGTGGCCTCGACTGCGGTATCGACAGCGTTAACGAACTTACTTCGTCGCGGGAATCCATCGCAGGTAAAAAGACCCTTAGCACCAACGGCATTTAGCCGACTCTCGATGGCGGAAACGCCGTACCCACTAAACACGGGAACTGCGATCGCACCAATGCGATTGATAGCAAGCAGTGCAATAATTGTCTCAGGCATCATTGGCATGTGAATGCCAATCGCGTCTCCCTTCCCAAAATCAAAACTTTTCAATCCAGCCGTACACTCTTTCACACGTCCGAGGAGAGATTCATAAGATATCTCATGCGATACGCCTTCTTCCCCTGCCCAAATTAACGCAGGCTCGTCTTTCATCTCGTCCGTCTGCCAGCGGTCGAGGCACATTTCGGTGATGTTGAGGCCGGCTGACGGAGTGCGGACATTCATGTCCGCGTCGCCGGTTCCTCCGGCGAGAATGTCTTGACCGATCGAGGTCTGAGGATCGTCGTCGGATGTTCGCGTCGAAGCGACGCTCATGCGGACAGGAGTGTCCGCGCTCCTAAACCAGACCGGGAACTCAACGCCTTCCGATATGTCGAGCAGCTTTTCGTATGGCGGGTCGAATTTGATATCGAGAAAACGCAAAACCTCTTCTGTAAATTTTTCGACATCTCGGATCGAATAAGCGTAAAGCTCATCCCACGTCGAGACGCCGACTTGGCGCATAAACTTTGTGAGTTGAGCGCGTTCGACGACGTCGGGCGTAGGCGTCCAGGCGATTGGCTGATCTTCGAGGAGGTTTTGGTCGTTCATATGAGATACATAAGAGGGTTGAAACCACAGATTAACACAGATGGACACTGATAAGAATTTTCCTAATATCTGTGTTAATCTGTGTCCATCTGTGGTTTCATTTCTTAGATCTATGACCGAAAACTCATCGTCAATTCAGCTTCCAAACAACCTTTTTGCCGGTAAGACGGCGATAGTGACCGGGGCGTCGCGTGGTGTCGGGCGTGCTGTGGCGTTGCGGTTGGCTGAGGGCGGGGCGAACGTCGTTGTCAACTATTTGAACAATCACGCCGAGGCTGACGAGACCGTGAGCCTCTGTGAGGCAAGGGGTGTTGAAGCGATCGCCGTATCTGCCGATGTGTCGGAGTTTGCGGGTGCACAGGAGATCGCGAAACAGACGATCGAGAAGTTCGGACGCATTGATCTGCTTGTCTGCAACGCCGGAATTTGGGACGGAGCTCCGATCGAGGACATGAGCGAAGATCTCTGGAACAAGGTCATCAACACCAATCTCAAGTCCGCGTGGGCGATGACCAAGGCCTGTGTGCCGGCGATGAAGAAACGCGATTCGGCTGCGATCGTGCTCGTTTCGTCGACGGCCGGACAACGCGGCGAAGCGGGGTATTCGAACTACGCCGCATCAAAGGGCGGGCAAATATCTTTTACCAAGGCACTCGCCAGCGAGCTTTGCCCAAAGATACGCGTCAACGCGGTCGCCCCGGGCTGGATCGAGACCGCGATGGTCAGGCCGGTATTCGAGGATAAGGCGTACGAACAAAGCGTGATAAATTCGATACCGCTGAAACGTATCGCGACGACCGACGACGTTGCATTGTCGATCTGTTTTCTGCTGTCCGATTGGTCGCGGCACATAACGGGCGAGATCCTGAATATCAACGGCGGAGCGGTCCTGTGCGGCTAAAATCCGTCGATTGTGACGAGCCTCACAGCATTAGCCAGCGGCAAGTGGTATTTGCTAAGGTGCGACGCTTCGCCAACGACGATCGCCAACCTTAGACATGAAGATCAATAAACTCGACGACTTTCAAAATCATTTTGCGGCAATTCCGGTAAGTTCGACCTATGTCGAAAATCTGATCGGCAACACGCCGCTGCTGGCGGTGCATTTTCACTTTCACGGCAAGCGGCGGACGATCTTTGCCAAGGCCGAACATCTCAACCTGTCGGGCAGCATCAAGGACCGCATGGCGCTGCACATCATCTCGACAGCCTATCGCGACGGCACGATCAAAAAGGGCGACATTATAGTCGAGGCGACGAGCGGAAATACCGGCATTGCATTTGCCGCGATCGGGCACGCGTTCGGCAATCCGGTGCATATTTTCATGCCGGAATGGATGAGCAAGGAACGAATTTCACTCATCAAAAGCTACGGTGCCGAGGTGACGCTGGTGAGCCATGAGCAGGGCGGATTTCTCGGGTCGATCGAGATGTGCGAGGAGTTCAAACGTGAACACGAACATGTGTTCCTGCCGCACCAATTCTCTAACGACGCCAACCCCGAGGCACATTATCTGACGACCGCGCCGGAGATCTGGGCACAACTCGAGCGTGTCGGATTTGAGCCGGACGCGTTTGTCGCCGGCGTCGGGACGGGCGGGACGATCATGGGTTCGGCGAGATTTTTCAGGGAAAAAAGCGACGAGATCAAGCTCTATCCGCTCGAACCGCTCGAGTCGCCGACGATGTCGACGGGCCACAAGGTCGGCAGCCATCGCATCCAGGGCATTTCGGACGAATTTGTCCCGGCGATCTGCGAACTCGATCACTTGGACGAGGTCATCGGCGTGTCGGACGGCGATTCGATATTGATGGCGCAGAAACTGGCGGCACAACTGGGTCTGGCGGTCGGTATCTCGTCGGGAGCGAATTTTCTCGGGGCGTTGATCGCACAGGAGAAATTGGGAGCGGAGGCGATCGTAACGACCGTCTTTTGCGACGATAACAAAAAGTACCTGAGTACCGATCTCGTGCGTGACGAACCGGTGAAAGACGATTACCTGTCGCCGCACATTGAGCTGTTTGGTTACCAGACGATCGGCCGAGTTGGGCAAGCCGGTGCGGCATTTATCTAAAGAACTTTGCGGATCTTGCAGCTCGCTGACGCCAAACGGACAGATCTGTCGTAGAATATCAATATTTTAGACCGACTTTTCTGATTTGAGCGGATTGAGCAACATTAGCCCAACAGTAATGAAATTTGGCGGCACGTCCGTAGGTGACGTGGCCGCGTTCGAACGTGTTTTTCACATCGTGTCGACGCAGGTCGGGCGCCATCCCGTCGTAGTCGTTTCGGCGATGACGAAGGTGACGGACGCTCTGCTCGCCGCATTTGAGACGGCGAAGAAAGGTGATTTCACCGAAGCGATCGCGTCGCTCGAACCGCACTTTGACAGGCACGTTGAGGTCTCGCTGCAATTCATTCCTGACGGAACACCCAACGCGTTTAACGGCGAGCTTGAGTTTGCACGCGGTGAACTCGCCGATCTGCTGATACGCGTTTCGCGTCGCAGCCTGCCGCTGTCGATGCTCAAGGACGCTGTCGTCTCGTACGGCGAACAACTTTCGTCGCGGCTGCTGGCCGAGGTCTTGCGGGCGAAAGGCGTCAATACTCGGCACGTCGATTCGCGGCGGCTGATCGTGACCGATGACGAATACGGTGCGGCCCAGCCGATATGGGACGAGACGGAAACGCTGGTCAAGCTTGAGCTCGAACCGCTGATCGCAGCCGGCGAAGTGCCGATCATGGGCGGATTTATCGCTGCCAACCGCGGCGGCGAAACGACCACTTTGGGACGAGGCGGCTCGGATTATTCGGCGGCTCTGATCGCGGCGGCATTGCGTGCACAGGAACTTCAGATCTGGACGGACGTGACGGGTGTGATGACCTGCGACCCGCGGATCTGCGGCGAGGCTCGGACCATTCCAGTTTTGAGCTACGAAGAGGCGGCCGAGCTCGCGTATTTCGGAGCCAAGGTCCTGCATCCAAAAACGATCAAACCGGCGGTCGACCACGCTATTCCGGTAAGGGTCTGTAACACATTCGAACCCGACGCTGTCGGCACAATGGTCCTCGAAGATTCGGCGGAGGCTCCGAACAAGATCAAATCGATCGCCCACAAGAAGAACATCACCATCCTCCGGATCACATCGGCACGAATGCTCGGCAGCTATGGCTTTATGAGTGCGTTGTTTCAGGTTTTCGAACGCTTTCGCACCGTTATCGACGTCATCTCGACCTCCGAGGTCTCTGTCGCCTTGACGCTCGACAACACCGCCGAACTCGACAAGATCGTCACCGAACTCCAACGTCTCGGCGACGTCGAAGTCGAACCCGGCTACGCCGTCATCTGCGTCGTCGGCGAAGGCCTGCGAGCCTCGACCGGCCTTGCGGCAAGGGTCTTTTCCACCATCGACGACGTCAATGTTGCTCTGGTGTCACACGGTGCATCAAGCGTGAATCTGACGTTTGTCATCAAGGAAGAACTTGTCGCGGACGTGATCAAGCGGCTGCATGAGGCACTATTTTAGACTTCAATGGATTGGTTTCGAAACACTGACTGGAATGAAGAAATCGAAGCTCGTTTCTTCGAAAAACTTCGACAAGCTCGTGATAAAGGCCAATGTCTCAGAATTCAGGGATGTACATTAGCCCGGGTACATCCAACTGTCGCTCTACGATTGTTACAGGAGTATTTCAAGTTAGGCGAGAGCAACTTCGCTCTTGCACAGGCCTATGTGGACCAAGCTGCGGCATATGAGGCGTTAGGTGAAATTGATCTTGCAATTCAGTCATACGAGAGTGCATTGGAACGTGAGAATGAGTTTCCAACTTCGATAACTAGGGCATATCTAGAATTGCCCGAGCTTATTCTTAAGGAGGACCGTCGGGAACATTATCATCAGGCGTTGAGTGTATTGGAAAAATATTCAAATCACCCGAAATTTCCGATCGACCGTTTTCAATGGCATTCGATGTTCGCGATAATCTCAAAGGAACTTGGTAACACGAGCAGTGCCTGTATCCACGCCAAACAAGCCCTCGAAGAAGCGTCGAGGACTCATTCCGGTTTTCAGAATCATAGTAAGTTGGGACTTGTGGGGGATGACCAACGATTGACTCGTCAGAAACTAGAAGCAATACTCCAGGAAAGCTGAAAAGAAAAAGTAAATGCAAATGCGACTATTTGAACTTACCAATTCCCTTATGTCCATCCCATCCGTTTCCGGCGATGAGGAAGCGGTCGGGTTTTATCTTCGCGACTATCTGGAATCGCTCGGCTGGACGGTCGAACTGCAGGCGGTTGGAGAGCCGACACTCTTGTCGGCATCGCCGGTTCCTCCGGCGAGTGGATTTCTCGACGCCGAAGCGGCGTCGATGCGGACAGGAGTGTCCGCGCTCCGACAATATAATGTAATTGCCTATCTGAACGACACGCCCCGCGTTTGGTTGTCGACGCATATGGACACGGTGCCGCCGTTCATTCCACCGACTGAGGATGATGAAAAGATCTACGGTCGTGGGTCTTGCGATGCGAAAGGGATCATTGCTGCACAGATCACCGCCGCCGAGATGCTCAGAAAACAGGGAGTTGAGGACATCGGTTTGCTCTATACGGTCGAGGAGGAACGTGCTTCGACCGGTGCCAAGGTCGCGAACCATCATCCGATCGCGGCAAAATGCGAATATCTGATCAACGGTGAGCCGACGGACAACGACCTTGCGATCGGCTCAAAGGGTACGTTTCGGCTGAACATCAAGACGTCGGGCAAGGCGGCACACTCGGCCTACCCGGAAGAGGGCGAGTCGGCGATCGAGAAGCTGCTCGACATACTCGAGGACATCCGGCACACGCGTTTCCCGAATGACGATTTCTTTGGCGAGACGACCGTCAATATCGGCACGATCGAAGGCGGCGTAGCTCTCAATGTCATCCCGCCCGTCGCCGAGGCAGGCCTGGCGATACGCCTGACCACAAAACGCGAACCGATCGAGGAAGCGGTTCGCAGCGTCGTCCGCGACCGCGGCGAGATCAAGGTGCTGTCCGCCAGCGAACCGCAGCGAATGCTCGAGGTCGAGGGCTTTCGGCAGAAGGTCGTCCGCTTCACCACCGACATCCCGCACCTCCCAAACTGGGGCACGCCGCTTCTGCTCGGCCCGGGCTCGATACTGGTTGCGCATACCAAGGATGAGTTTGTGCTGAAAAAGGACCTCGAAACTGCTGTGGGGCTATATGTTGAATTGGTAAAAAGGCTCTTACAACTGGATGTTAAGGATTAGCAGGATACTGTGATGTTTGCACTATCCTATTTATCCTGCTCATCCTGTTAAAATTCTCAATATGAAGATCGCACTAATTGGATACGGGGCCATGGGTAGGCTCATTGAGCGGCTGGCCGTTGAAAAGGGGCACGAGATTGCCGTTGTCATTACGGACGCGGATGCCGGGCTGTCGGCGGCGGAGTTGGCTGAGAGGTTGTCCGGCTGCGACGTGGCGATCGATTTTACGGTTGCGGCGGCGGTCCGGCGGAACGTCGAGGCATGCGTGGCCGCGGGAGTGCCGTTGGTCGAGGGCACGACCGGTTGGGGCGAACAGCGAGCGGATATCGAAGCTGTCATCCGTGACGGCAACGGGGCGTTCCTGTTTGGGGCGAATTTTTCGATCGGCGTGAATCTGTTCTATCGCATTGCGGACTTTGCCGCCGAACTTTTCGCAAAATTCCCGGTGTATGAGGCGTTTATCGAAGAGCAGCACCATTCCCGCAAACTCGATTCGCCCTCGGGCACAGCGCTCAAGATTAAAAGCATCGCCGAAAAGCACATAAACAAAGACATTTCCGTCGCGGCCACGCGGGCAGGCAATATCCCGGGCACGCATCGCGTCGGATTTGATGGCCTGGCGGATCAGGTCTTGCTCGAACACACCGCCCGCTCCCGCGAAGGCTTCGCGTCCGGAGCTGTTCTGGCCGCAGAATGGATCGTGGGAAAGACGGGCTTTTACGAATTTACCGATGTCATCGATGAAGTGCTCGGTGGCTAGACCGTTTTAGCCGCAGATGACGCCGATAAAGCAGATTTCAAACTCAGATTTTTCTTGATCGGCGCTATCCGCGTCATCTGCGGTTAAATTATTCACAGAATAAGTAATGACAAGGATCAAGATCTGTTGCATCTCAAGTGTTAGCGAGGCTGCTTTGGCGATAGACGCGGGTGCATCGGCAATCGGGCTTGTTGGCAAGATGCCGTCAGGGCCGGGGCCGATCTCAGATGATTTGATCTATTCGATCGCACGGAGCGTGCCGCCGCCGATCGCGACGTTTTTGCTGACCTCCGAACAAACGCCACAAGGAATAATCGACCATCATAACCGTACCAAAACCAATACGATTCAAATCGTTGATGAACTATTGGGCCGCGAGTATGGTGCGATACAAGAGGCGTTGCCACACATAAAGCTTGTTCAGGTAATACATGTAGTTGGCGAACAGTCGGTCGATGAGGCGGCCGAGATCGCGGAGCACGTCGACGCAATACTCCTGGATAGCGGTAACCCGAATCTGGCCGTCAAGGAACTTGGCGGCACCGGGCGGCGGCATGATTGGTCGTTGTCGCGAAGGATCGTGGAAACCTGCGGCAAGCCTGTTTTCCTTGCGGGCGGGCTAAACGCGGAGAACGTTCGCGAAGCTGCCGAATCGGTCCAGCCGTTTGGACTCGATATTTGTTCTGGTGTGCGAACCGATGGAAAACTGGATATTCGTAAATTAGAAAGTTTCTTCGCAGCGATCGCCGCGGTTTGATGCATTAACAAACGCGGATGAACGGCGATTGGGATGGTTCAGAGTTTCGCCACAAGAATTGCATATAGACTTGATTAATTTCTCTTATCATCTGTGTTAATCTGAGTCCATCTGTGGTTCCATTTTTGAATTATGACGATGAAAACTGACTGGATGCGAGGATGTGCGACGGCCCTGGTGACGCCATTTCATAAGGACGGTTCGATCGATGACGATTGCTTTGTGAAGCTGGTCGAGCGGCAGGTGAAAGGCGGCGTTAAGCTGCTCGTCCCGTGCGGCACGACCGGTGAAAGCGTGACAATGAACGAAGCCGAGCGTTTGCACGTGATATCGCTGACGGTCGGCGTGGCGAAACGTCTAGGGGCTCACGTTATTGCCGGAACGGGCAGTAACAGCACATCGGCGACGATCGATTTTACGCGAAAAGCTCGCGAGGCCGGCGCGGACGCGGCATTGATCGTGGCACCGTATTACAACAAACCGACGCAGGACGGGATGTTCGCCCATTTTTCAGAGATCGCCAAGAGCGTGAAGGATCTACCGATAATGTTATACAACGTGCCGTCACGGACCGCGTCGAATATCACCGCACAAACGACACTGCGGCTTGCCGAAACTCACAGCAATATTGTCGCGACCAAAGAAGCGTCGGGTGACTTTTCCCAGGTCATGCACATCCTCGCGAACCGGCCGAGGGAGTTTAAGGTGTTTTCCGGCGATGACGCATCGACGCTGCCGCTCGCCGTTCTCGGTGCCGACGGCCTGGTGTCCGTCTGTGCCAACGAAATGCCGAGGGAAACCGCTCGAATGGTCGTGCATTCGTTAAACGGTTCGTTTCATTTCGCACGCAAACTGCATTACAAACTGCTGCCGCTGATGGAGGCAAACTTCGCTGAATCGTCGCCCGCACCGTGCAAATTTGTGATGAAGGAAATGGGCCTGCTCGAGGAAAATCTGCGGTTGCCGCTTGTGCCGGTTACGGTCGAGACTCGTGCGAGACTGAAAGCGGTAATGAAAGGAGTTATCGGCAAATGAAATGTTTCCGCCGCTGTGCCGTCGTAATTGTCGCGATCGTGTTGTCCACATTCCCGGTGTTTGGGCAATCCACTAAAATGTCACGGGATGAGACCGATGTGCGGTCGGCGATCGGGAAATGGGCGGAGGCGGTCAAGGGGCGCGATCAAAACGCCCTGGACGCACTATTTGCCGATGACCTCTTTATAACGGATTTTAACGGCGGAACTCGGGGGAAGAAGGAAGAACTCGAGATATTAAAACCGTCAGAGACGGTGAAGACCGTTTCGGTTTCGAACGAGGATATCAAAGTTCGTTTTTACGGCGGCTCCAAGACCGCCGTTATTACAGCGGTTGTACGGATGGTTTTCGACACCGGAGGCAAGCAGACGCCAATGGCGATGCGTTATACAAGCGTCTGGGAAAAGCGGCGGGGACGATGGCAGATCGTGGTGCTGCAAACTGCACGGATAGCATCGCCAAAGTCGTGAAATATTGAATATGGAATTTGAAGATCTGAAAAGGCCCGGCGGGACGTCGGGCGGGTTGGTCGAGTTCGTGATCGGTTTCATCATGACGATCTCGGGCGGCTATATGCTCATCAGCCGCGTCATCGTGACCAGCGGTTTCTGGAATTGGGGCGGTTACAACACATTCGGCCTTTCGCTCGTTCCGCTCATCTTCGGCATCGCGTTCGTTTTCTTCAATGGCAAGTCGATCATCGGCTGGATTCTCATCGCGATCAGCATCATCGTCATCGCCTCGGGCATATTGATGAATCTGCAGATCTATTTTCAACCGACAAGTCTTTTTAACACGGTAATCATGCTCATATTGTTTGCCGGTGGAATTGGGTTGATCGCTCGGGCTGTAATGGCTCACGGTCAAGACTAACATGCTGAAAAAAGTACTAGGAGTGCATCCGGATATGCGACGGACTTCAATTCTGTTGATCGCCTGTTTGTTACTTAACGTAGCGATACTAGCTCAAACCAAACCGCGTGCGAGGGACATTGGCGTGCCGTTCGAGGGGACGCCAGGCAAATTCAATTCAATAACCGATGTTGCCGGTGTGGAGGTCGGATATACGACACTGATCTCCGGGGACGGGAATTCCGCCGTTCGAACCGGCGTTACGGCGATCCTGCCGCAGGGGAAAAAGTTCAACGGCAGACTCTTTGCGGGCTGGCACACGCTGAACGGAAACGGAGAGATGACCGGCACAACCTGGGTTGACGAATCGGGAGCCTTGGGCTCGCCGATACTGATCACAAATACTCACAGCGTCGGCATCGTACGTGATGCCGTGATCGAGTGGGGAGCGAAAAAGTTTCCGGGCGGAGGCTATTCAGGTGATTTCAGTTTGCCGGTTGTGGCCGAGACCTGGGACGGGTTCCTGAACGACATTAATGGATTTCACGTCAAGAAGAAACACGTCTTTCAGGCACTTGATTCAGCAAAAACGGGATCAATTGACGAGGGAAATGTGGGCGGCGGAACCGGAATGATCGCACACGGATTTAAGGCAGGCACCGGTACGGCCTCGCGTGTACTCGACGCAAAATCGGGTGGCTATACGGTGGGTGTTCTCGTTCAGGCCAATTACGGAGCGAGGCAGCTATTCACAGTTGCGGGTGTGCCGGTGGGAAAGGAGATCACGGACCTTAGGCTAAAGGCCGGCGAAGTTGCCTCCCAGGCAAATGCGACCCAAAGAAAATCCGGTAATGAAGGTGACGGCTCGATAATTGTCGTTGTGGCTACGGACGCTCCTTTGCTACCGCATCAGTTAAAGCGGCTGGTAAAGCGAGTGTCACTTGGTATTGGCAACGTCGGCGGGCGTGGAGAGAATTCGTCGGGTGATATCTTCATCGCGTTTTCAACCGCAAACGCCATCGAAGGCAGTAAAGACGATGGTGTTGCAAACATTCAAATGCTACCTAACGAGCGGATAAACATGCTTTTTTGGGCGACTGCACAGGCAACCGAAGAAGCGATCATAAATGCGTTGGTGGCTGCCGAAACGATGAAGGGATACAAAGGCAACACGGTCTACGCTCTGCCGCACGACCGTCTGCGCGAGGTGCTGAAAAAATACAATCGGCTGAATCAGGATAAAAAGTGACACTGAAAGAAAAGATCGAAGGGATGTTCGCAAAAACGGAATTCAATTCCGTAGACCGCGAGAACTATGAAGAATTCAAAACCGCGCTCCGTCGCGGTGAGATACGTTCTGCCGAAAGGGACGCTGTTGGCAATTGGCACGCGAATTCGTGGGTCAAGCAGGGGATATTGCTCGGGTTTCGAATGGGCAAGATGGTCGAGATGTCTAAGCCGACCGAGACTCTGCAGTTCTTCGACAAAGACACATTTCCGCTGCGGCCAATGACTTTGGAAGACGGCGTGAGGATCGTAATGGGCGGTTCGGCGATTCGTGATGGTTCGTATGTGGCTCCGAGCGTCGTTGTGGTGCCGCCGGCTTATATAAATGTTGGTGCGTATGTTGACGAGGGTACGATGGTCGATTCGCACGCTCTTGTGGGGTCATGTGCTCAGATCGGGAAGCGTGTTCATCTTTCCGCGGCCGCACAGATCGGCGGCGTGCTTGAGCCGGTGAATGCGACGCCTGTGATCATCGAGGATGACGTTCTTGTCGGCGGCAATACAGGTGTTTATGAGGGCACGATCGTCCGCGAACGGGCCGTGCTGGCTAGCGGCGTTATTTTGACACGTTCGACGCCCGTATTTGACCTGCCGAACAATCGGATCATTAAATCCGAGGACGGCGGCTCGCTTGAGATCCCGGCCGGTGCGGTCGTTGTTCAGGGTTCGCGTGCGGTCACCAGCGGATTTGGGAAAGACAACGGGCTGTCGATCTACTGCCCGATCATCGTAAAATACCGCGACGAAAAGACCGACGCCTCAACCAAGCTCGAAGATTACCTCCGTTAGTGGTCGGTCGAGACGAAATTCACCGGCGGAGCATTTTCAATAAAATCAACCGTTCGCTCGGGTTGGGCGAATGTGTATTTCTTTGACTGCAGCCGAATGGTGTAGGTCTTCCACGTTTCGACATTCATAAAGCGATAATAGCCGTAGTTGTTGGTCATTGCGTTGCGCACATTTCCCAGTCCATCGGTCAGCGTTACGATCACTCGATCTGCCTCGCGGTTCTGCGGTGTGGTTACTCGTCCGTTAAGTGTTTCAAAGGTCGCGGGGCCCTCGGCTAGTGTCCATGCAGAGAACGTCGTCGCTCCGGCAACGACCGCCTTGTTTGTTGCGATCGTCAGCACCGTCGGGACGAGCTGTCCCGTGCCTGCATTGATACTGTATGCCCTGTAACGACCCTCAATGCCGACGACCTCTGAATCGAAGTAGTTAAACGTCAGATCGGCCTGAGTGATACCGCCGTTTGTCATGTTCCACCAACGCTGTAGCCTGCTTGCCGGAAGCCCGGTCGCTACCCCCGAATATGCGCCGGTTTTTGGCTCGATCGTAAAGTTCGCAGTGCCGGTGATGTTCGATAGGTCCACAGGGGCATACAGACTGTTTGAGCCCACAGGGAACCGAAAAGTACCGGAACGATTGACGCACCGGGTGAGCGGCGAATTTATAAATGAAGTTGAACCGCCGCCCGAGATCGCAGAGGTCCTGCAGGATGTGACCGACACCGTGCCCGGTCCCGCTATCATGCCGCCGTTGAGGTAAAGACTGTCGTTTACGGTTAACCCTGCAATGCCTGCAATGTTGCCGTTATTAAGACTAAGATCCTTAACAATTAAAGACCCCGGGCCCGCTATCGAACCGTTGCTGAGGTCGACAGAACCTGTGACGGTCAATGTCCGCCCCGAGGCGATCGTAACCGTGCGGCCTGCTGTGACGATCAAACTGCTAAGCGTAACGTCGGACGTTGAGATAACAGCGTCGCTCGACGCGATAGTTACTCCTTCGCCGACACCGGGAATCGCCGTTCCGCCCCAGTTTGCGGCCGTGTGCCAATCGGTATTGGTCGTGCCGTTCCAAACGTTCTTCCGATATCGCGCAAAATAGGGTGAGCTGTTGCAG
This sequence comes from Pyrinomonadaceae bacterium, assembly GCA_017983495.1. Lineage (GTDB taxonomy): Bacteria > Acidobacteriota > Blastocatellia > Pyrinomonadales > Pyrinomonadaceae > OLB17. The sequence continues at coordinate 283,913 of JAGOBH010000003.1, forward strand.
CCGGCTGTCGTAAACGCCCCGCCGACAAAAATGTCGCCGCCGGCGGGCGTTACCGAACTCGCAACGGCATTCAATCCGGTGCCAAGTGGAGACCAAGCGGTTCCATTCCATTTGGCGATGAGGTCGGCCGGGCCGCCGCCTGCAACAGTGAAATCCCCGACCGCATAAAGATCGTTACCCGACGATGCCAAGCGCAAGCCGCCAAATTGTCCGGTCGGGCTGGGCAGGCCGCCGCCAAGTGCTGACCACGAGGTGCCGTTCCACTTAGCGATGCGGTTGACCGGAAACCCATTGATAGTCGTGAATCCGCCAGCGACGTAAACATCTGTACCCGACACGGCGACCGAACTGACGCCTCGATCGCCCAGATCTGCTCCAAGAGCTGTCCAAGCGGTGCCGTCATATTTTGAGAAATATGCAGGGTTGGCAACTGTCGTTGTAGGGATACCGACATAAAGGTCGTCACCCATAAATGACATGCTTACTACGGTAGTCGGAAGAATCGCAGAATTTAGTCCGCTCCACGCAGTTCCGTTCCACTTGGCAACCCGATTAGCTGTTGCTCCTCCGGCAGTTGTGAATGCACCGCCGACATATACATCGTCGCCGCGTACGATGATCGCCCAGACAGAGGAGTTCACCCCTGTCCCCAACGCAGACCAAGACGTGCCATTCCAGACTGCAATGTTACTCGCGTTTACGCCGCCGATATTTGAAAATGTGCCGCCCGCGAAAACCTTTCCACCGGCGACAGCGATCGCGTTTATCGATGTATTGTCAGCCGTAACCCCAGTTCCCAACCCGGACCAGGTATTCGTGACGCTGTTCCATTTTGCGATCCTGTTGGCGGTGACGGTGCCTGCGGACGTAAAACCTCCGCCGACATACACGTCCGAACCGGACACGGCAATCGCATTTGCGGAGCCGTCAATTCCTGTTCCGGAAAAAGGCAACCACGTGCCAGACGCATACCGGGCCATGTTTCGAGCTCCCTGGCCGCCTGCCATTGTGTAATTTCCACCCACATAAAGCGTGCCGCCGATACTTGCAAGCGACATTACGCGTTCACTAATACTTGTGCCGCCGAGCACGCCGTTGCCGGTCCCGCCACTGCCAACACCGACCCACGAAGTCCCGTTCCAACGGGCGATGCTGTTAAATGCGTTCGGCGGATCGGTCATCGAACCACCGACGTAAAGATCACCTTCGTGGATGGCAACCGCATTCATGATTCCGTTAGAAAACACGCCTGCCATTCGCGTCCAGGTCGTGCCGTCAAACTTTGCTGCTTGCGAGTTTGGCTGGCCCGTGAGGCGAATGTCGCCAACGACAAAAAGGTCATTGCCTGAGAACGCGATCGCAGTCACGTTAGTGTTTGCGGCGGCGCCGAGAGAAGTCCAGGCCGTGCCGTCAAATTTGAGTACGCCGACACTCGAACCAGCTGAGGGTGCAATAAATCCGCCTGCGTAGAGCGAACCATTGTTCACTGCAAGTGCGCGGACATCGCTGGCGACGATCGGTAGAGCAGAATATGCCGAGCCGTCCCATTTGACTATGCCGGACGCAGGCGAGCCGTCCGCAGTGTTAAAACTTCCACCGATATAAACATTACCCCCATAAACCGCAACCGAGCGAACGACGTGCGTTCCGCCTCCGAGGCCTGAGCCCAGGGGTGTCCATGTGCTGCCGTCCCATTTCGCGACGTTTCTTGCCATGCCGCCGGTAACCGCGACGTTAAAGGATCCGCCAACGTAAACGTCACTACCGGAGACTGCAATCGCGTTGATCTGCCCGTTGATCCCCGAGCCGAGTGCCGTCCATGCCGACCCGTTCCATTTGGCAATTCCTGACGCGGGAACACCCTGGACGGTTTTGAATTCTCCACCGATATAATAGCTGCCCGCACCGTCGGGGACGATCACATTTACCTGATCGTCCGCTCCGTTTGGGGTAAAGGTGGTATCCCAACCGTCATTGCAGCCGGCCATCAGAGCTGAGGATCGGGCACGATCAACAGTCTCAGTTAGTGGACTTCTGACAGCTTGGCCACACACACCCATCGACGTCACGAGGATCGAAACCAACACTAAAAAAAGCTCGCGGTAATTTCTATTTCTCATAATTCCAGGGCGGTTTACAAGCTGTCTTGTTGGAACGCGGATTTGCCTTAAATATAACGCGGAGCGTTCGTCACAGTCAATTAATTGCCGATTCGGCGTGTGCTTGGCCACAGTGCATCAGACCTATTTGTGATAACTTTTAGTCTATGTCGCCGATCGAAGTAATCATTAACGCCAGCGGCGGAAGTTTTGTCGCGGGCGAGACAGAACAGCTTTTAGCCGACCTGTTTGCGGCGAGTGGCATCGAGGTAAATTTACGACTTGCCGGATCGGGCGACCAGATAGAGCTGTTTGCGAAGGCCGCCGTTGACAGCGATGCCGAGGTCGTTTTGGCCGGCGGCGGCGACGGGACGATCAGCTCAGTGGCTGCTGTCGTCGCGGCGTCGGGGAAAACATTTGGAGTACTGCCGCTCGGAACGCTAAATAATTTTTCGAAAGACCTCAACATTCCTCAAGATATCGCCGAAGCTATACGCGTCATCGCCGAAGGCAAAACGGCCGAGATCGACCTCGCAGAGGTCAACGGCCGGAAATTCATTAACAATTCAAGCATCGGCCTTTATCCGCGTATCGTCCGAAAGCGCGATCAGCACCAGCAGCGTCTCGGTTACGGCAAATGGCGGGCGGCATTTTGGGCGGCGATCAGCATCTTTCGCATTTCGCCGTTTCTAAAAGTTGAGATCCTTGTTGACGGCAAACTATTTGTTCGCAAAACCCCGTTCGTATTTGTCGGAAACAACGAATACGAAATGGAGATCTATAACATCGGCCGTCGTCCGAAGCTTGATAAAGGTAGGTTGAGTATTTACTTTCTCCATCGTGGGGGCCGCCTCGGCGTGATAATGCTGCTGCTCCGCACCATCACGGGAACGGTCAGACAGTGGCGTGATTTCGAAGAGGTGCTGACCGACTCCATTCGGATCGGGACCAGGCGGAAACGGATGCAGGTTGCTTTTGATGGTGAGGTGGCCTCAGTCGAAATGCCGCTACAGTACAGAATATTGCCAAAAGCCCTGCGAGTCATCGTCCCCGCTGAAAAAACGGAGGAAGATGCGTAAGATCGTCCATTTATCAGACATCCATTTTGGAACCGCGGACCACGCGGTCGCAGACATTGTCGTTGAAAAGATCAACGAGATCGGTCCGGACATATTGGTGGTGTCGGGCGACCTTACACAGCGGGCAAAAAGCAAGGAATTTCGCCAGGCAAGGGCATTTCTCGATCGACTTCCCGGGCCTCAGATCGTCATTCCAGGTAACCACGACGTTCCGTTGTACAACGTCTTCAACCGCTTTTTCAGGCCGCTCGACAAGTTCAAACGGCACATCACCAACGATTTGACGCCTGCATATGTGGACGATCAGATTGCGATCATTGGGATAAATACGGCCCGCTCAATGACGATCAAAGGCGGACGAATTAACGAAGATCAGATCAAAGATATCAGATCGCATATGCGTGGTCTTGATGCCAAGATGTTGAAGATCGTCGTTACTCACCATCCGTTCGATCTGCCTGAAGGAGCGGACGAGAACGATATAGTCGGCCGTGCTGAAAAGGCAGTTGGGCTCATCGCCGAATGCGGCGGAGACGTGCTTTTGTCCGGACATCTTCATGTGAGCAATATTGAGACGACCGCGAAAAGATATAAACTCGAAAATGGACGAACCGCCCTGGTCGTTCAAGCCGGGACCGCAACCTCGGTTCGCGTTCGGGGTGAGGTAAACTCGTTCAATGTAATTGAGTTCGAGTATCCCAAACTACGCATTGAGCGGCTTGAATGCCATTCGATCGAAACCGGCTTTGTTTACGCGGAACATAAGATATATCAACAAACCAGCAGTGGTTGGGAACGGACAGACGAGAGATGAATGATAACCAAAAAAGCAATTGGCTGAGTCAACGGGCACATCAAACCATGATAGAAAATGGTTTCGAGCCCGAATTTTCCCCGGCAGTGTACGATCAACTGCGGTCGATCGAATCAGCCCCCGAACCAACGGTTGCCGCCGGCATCGAGGATCTTCGCTCGCTGCTCTGGTCGTCGATCGACAACGCCAGTTCGCGTGACCTGGATCAGATCGAGTGGGCCGAGAGCTTGCCGAATGGTGACATCCGGGTGCTGGTCGGCATCGCGGATGTCGATTCGATGATCGCGAAGGGGTCGCCGCTCGATAAACACGCCGCACTGAACACTGTTACCGTCTATACCCAAAGCAGGATCTTCCCGATGCTGCCCGAGGAGATCTCGACCGGAATTACATCGCTAAATGAGGGCGAAGACCGCTTCGTGGTCGTCGCCGACATGACCGTCAAAGAAAACGGTGATGTGCCGGAAAGCACGTTTTTCAGAGCACTGGCACGTAACCACGCAAAGCTCGATTACGAAAGCCTCGGCGATTGGTTCGACCATGGCGGCGAAATGCCCGAACCGATGCAGCGGATCGACGGTCTGAAACAGCAGATCGAAGTGCAACGTGAGGCGGCAAAACGGCTTGCGGCATATCGGCGAGCGAAAGGTGCCCTGGAATTTGAGTCGATCGAATCGTCGGCGGTGATCGAGGACGGTGAGGTCAAGGGGTTGGTCTCGGTCGTGTCTAACTCGGCGCGAAAGCTGATCGAGAATTTTATGGTCGCGGCGAATGTCGAGATGGCCGAGTTTCTCGAATCAGAAGGCTCAGTATCGCTGCGGCGTGTGGTCCGGTCGCCCGAGCGTTGGGACGGCATTCGCCGGATCGCTGCCGAGTATGACGAAGACCTTCCTGAACAACCCGACCAACCCGCACTTGCTGCATTCCTCGAAAAGCGGCGCGTTGCCGACCCCGAGCATTTTCCTGATCTGTCTTTGTCGATCATAAAGCTTATCGGCAGCGGCGAGTACGTTGTCGAACGCCCCGGCGAAGACACGGGCGGACATTTCGGGCTAGCGGTACGTGACTATGCACACTCGACGGCACCGAACCGACGATTTACTGACATTGTCGTTCAGCGTCTGGTAAAGGCCGTTATCGAGGGCCGGCCTTCGCCGTACACCGCGGACGAAGTTGACCAGATCGCCACGCACGCCAACGATCAGGAGCGCGCGGCACGCAAGGTCGAGCGAAAGCTGCGCAAGATCGTTGCGGCGAGCGTTATGCAGCGGCACATCGGCGAGACGTTTCAGGCGATCGTCACGGGTGACACGCCAAGCGGCGTTTTTGCACGCATTCTGCGGCCGCCGGTCGACGGCCGGATCGAACAGGGCCAGCAAGACCTCAATGTCGGCGACAAGGTGACAGTTCGTCTGATCTCGGCCGACCCGAGGAGCGGCTTCATAGATTTCGCCGCGATCCATTGATCCTACGGCGAGTTTTTAACTCCCGGCCAAATTGTCTAAGATAGAACGAGAGGTACATATAAAATGACGGAAATCGACGGCGAAAAAGAACATAGACCAAGCCTGAAAGACAGCATCAGCGGATTGGGGCAAAAGATCATCGGCGAGATCGAGACGATCGGCGGCGTGCTCACCGGTGACCCGAATACGCAGGCTGAGGGCGAATTTAACGTCGAGGTCGGAACCGTCCGCGAGGAGCTCGAGGACGCGGCAAGCGAGGACGATAAGTAAACGACGATGCCGGTAAAGTTGACCAAAGAATTTGTATTGCCGCGGCGGATGCAGGGTTTGCAGCCGACGCTGATCCGTCAGTTTTTCGAGCGGGCGTTGCCTGAGAGCATTAATTTCGGCCTCGGCGAGCCCGATCTGCCGACGCCGCAGTTTTTGCGGGACGAGGCGGCTCGCATCAGCCGTGACGAGCAGAACGGCTACACATCGCATCCGGGCCTGCCGGCACTGCGCGACCTGATCGCCGAACAATATCCGCATCTCAACTTGCCGAGGACCGGCGTGGTCGTTACATGCGGTTCGCAAGAGGCGATGACCGACGCTTTTATGTGCGTGGTCGACGAGGGCGATGACGTTCTGCTGCCCGACCCGAGCTTTCCCGCGTATGATGCCTGCACGCGCATCGCACAGGGCAATCCGGTCTACTACCGAATGCCGGCGGACAAAGAGTTTGCGTTCGATATCGATGCGTTCAGACAAGCGATCACCCCGAAAACAAAGGCGGCTGTTGTCATCAGCCCGTCCAATCCTACGGGAAAGATCCTGACCGAAAAGGATCTCCGTGACATTGCGGCGGCTCTCGACGGCACCGGCATCTATCTGATCTCGGACGAGATCTACAGCGACCTGTATTTTGGCGAGCGGCCTCATTCAGCGTCGGAGTACTACGACAAGACGATCATTGTCAGCGGGCTTTCCAAATCACTGAGTATGACCGGCTGGCGAATGGGCTGGGCGGCGTGTTCGCAGCCCGAGATCATCGAGGCTATCCAGGTCCTGCACGGTTTTACGACCGTCTGCACATCGACGATCACGCAGAAAGCATCGCTGCTCGGCTGGTCGCCCGAAGCAGAAGCCGCAAAGCAATATGCCCGCGAAGTCTACAAAGCACGCGGCGAATTCCTCGTCGATCTTTTTGACAAGGAAATGGGCCTCCACGCGACATCGCCGGAAGGTGCCTTTTACACAATGCTCGATGTTCGCTCGCTTGGTGATGACATCGAAGTTGCCGAAAAGTGTCTGCAGAACCGCGTCGTGACCGTGCCCGGCGTCGCATTTGGCCAGGAAGCGAAAGGTTTTCTGCGGATCTCGTTCTGCAACACCGAAGAAAAGATGGCCGAAGGCGTGCGGCGAATGAAGATCGCATTGCAACTGTGAAATTCGTCCTGGCCGCATTTTCATTCTCTCCCGCCTCGGCAAAAATCATGTCGTGAATTCGTCCTAGATAACATTGGGGAGGAATTTCAACGATAATGGTCAGATATCCACTTGAATATAATCAAATACTAAATCGCACCAAGTACAATACATTTGGGCCGGTTCGCAAAAACAAAGACGGTTCCGTCCGCTTTCACAAAGGGTGGGATTTTGTCGCACCGATGTGGACTCCGGTCTACCCAGTGGCAACCGGAAAGGTCGTCGGCGTCACGCCGTACGATAAAGAGGGAAGCAAGTACGGAATTACCGTAACGTTGAAATTCAAAGAACAAGGCAATACATATTGGGCGTTTTATGCTCATCTTGCCGGCGTAGCTGTAAGTGTTGGTGATGAGATCGCCAGCACCGGCACGATCCTCGGGTTTGTCGGCGATTCCGGTAACTCAAAGGGCATAAAGGCAAGCAGTGTGCACCTGCATTTCGAGTTTCGCAATCGCGAACTCGGCGGAAACGGCACGACCGACCGCATTGACCCGGTCCAGTTTTACGGTGACCCGCCGTACGACGGTTTGTATTACATAGACGACGAATAGATCATCTCTTCGCCGTCGACAAAGGCTCAGATCAGTTTTCGATTCGCCGACGGTATGATCCCATGGATCTCGTCGGCGTTTTGCGCGCCTCGTCAATTGGTGAGAAAATAGCGGTTGCCGACTCTTTGTTATGAGCAGAAAATACCGTGTAGGAATTCTCGGAGCGACCGGGACCGTTGGGCAGCGTTTTGCTCAGCTTTTAGAAGACCATCCGCAGTTTGAGATAACGGCGATGGCGGCGTCTGACCGTTCGGCCGGTAAGCCGTACGCCGAGGCATGTGCGTGGAAACTGCCGGGCAAGATACCGGCGTCGGTTCGCGACATTGTCGTGCAGCCGATCGAGCCGCCGCTGGATTGCGACATTGTGTTTTCGAGCCTGCCGGGCAGTGTTGCCCGCGAGACCGAAGAGGCGTTTGCCCGTGCGGGTTATCCTGTCATCTCCAATTCGTCCGTATATCGCATGGATGAGGACGTGCCGCTGCTGATCGCTGAGATCAATCATGACCACGTCGGGCTGATCGCCAGACAGCGTGAGAACCGCGGATTCACGACCGGATTTATCGTCACCAACCCGAATTGTGCGGTCGTCAGTTTTGCTCCGCCGCTTGCGGCACTGCACCGGCGGTTTGGCGTCGAATCGGTCATCGTTACCACAATGCAGGCGATCTCGGGTGCGGGTTATCCGGGCGTTGCTTCGCTCGACATTACCGATAACGTCTATCCGTACATCGCCGGCGAAGAGCCCAAGGTCGAGATCGAAGCCCAAAAGATACTGGGCACGCTGACAGCGGCCGGCATCCAGAAGGCGGATTTTACCGTCTCGGCACAGTGTTTTCGCGTAAACGTGATCGACGGCCACACGGCGTCAGTGCGCGTTAATCTCAAACAGACCGCGACGCTCGAGGACGTGGTCGACGCGATGCGTTCGTTCCCGTCGCTCGACCTGCATTCGTCGCCCAAGCGTTTTATTGATGTCACTGACGAGCCATCGCGTCCGCAGCCCCGTCTCGACCGCGACAATGGCGACGGCATGACGATCACGGTCGGCCGGGTGTTTCCTGACACCATCTTTGACTACCGTTTCGTCGCCCTGTCGCACAACACCGTCCGCGGCGCCGCCGGCTCTGCCGTCCTAAATGCGGAATTGCTGATCTCAAAAGGCCTGATCTAGGGGGGCAGGTCCCAGAAGTCCCAAGTCCCAGGTCCCAAGTCTGACGGCTCGACAGTGGCTTTTTAATTTTCACTTTTTCACACTTCCCCTTTTTCACTTTTCCACTTCCCTGCGACCTTTGCGAACTCTGCGTTAAAGATCCGTTCCACGCCGAGACCGCCGTTGGCCCGGACTGTCAGAACCGCCTGCGTCAGCGGGCGGCTTTGGCGTTGGAGTTTGGTACAGCGTTCAACACGAATAGCCGGGCTAGATATGAACGTATGAATTCAAAACCGCACTGATCTGATCCCCGCGTCGAATGCCGCCCCCTGACGGAGGCGGTTCTGACAAGGCATTCCGTCGAAGTCGTCTTATTAAAGATTCATACTATTTCCTACTTAGTCGGAAATAGTGGGAATCTTTCCTACCGCCCAAATACGTTAACTGTTGTTATAACTGTGGTTAGAGTAATTTCACGTTTCTGTCCCGCTGTCCCAACAAGTTCCCACATGTCGCGGGCGGAACCCGCCAGAAGTCGTAAATTGGCTTTTTACTTATCTTTTGTCCTTTCGATTGTCAAAGATCGTTGTTCGTAACAACCATTGTATCATCGGTGTCAACTGTGGCGGTGAATGTTAGATTTTGCGAGATGAAGTTCTCTATTGCGGCTGTGCCGCTCTATTTGCGGAAAAGCTATGCTTTTCCGGCATCTATCCTTAGAATTTCTGCGGCTACGCCGCCGGTCGCCATTTGATATGTTTGTGGTCGGTTATTAGCGGTTCGTTCTCTAACGATCGTCCATGCCATTGTCGCCAGCTCGAAAACATATATTCGTCCGGATGCTCCACCAAACCTGCTCGAACCGGATTGAGATGAATATAATTGACCTTTTGCATCAAGGCATCTTCGCCCGTTATCCGAAGAGCGTTCGGATGATGTTCATAAACGGAATGCTTATGGTTCTTGCCGCGGTCTTGTATACGGAGTTTCGCAAGCGAACTTTCGTGCCCGTTCACTTTTAGATAATTTATCAGGCGTTTTGCGGAAACTCCGTTTAGGTAACGTAGCACTTCTCTCATTTCGCGGGCATTGTCTGTCAACACGTGCGTGTGTTCGAGCATTATTACATAAGCGAATATCATTATTCCGGCGGATGTCCTCGCTTCATCGAATGCATCACAGATGATCTGTTTAATTTCGTCTAGTCGGAATATAGGCAGGCGATGATGGGCGACCGAGGTCAAGTAATAAGCTGGAGTATCTCTTGAAACTTGAAACATCCGGTTGTAAGCGGCGGCGTAGCCGCAGGAGTTAAGGGGGAGACAATCGGAAAAGCACAGCTTTTCCGCAAATAGAGCGGCACAGCCGCCAAAGCAATTGATATTTCTACAACACAAATATGACGATCAAAGAACTTGACCAGTATATTTCAAAGTACATTCGAACGAAAAGCCCCATTCCAACGAACGATCCACGAACGCAAAATCTATTGACATCGATAACGTACTCTTCCACAATAGCCACATCATGCCATACGCCTCCGAGCGATATTCAGGAGACACGATCGTCTCTAACCGCGCCGTATTGGGAGATGGGGCATTTGACGGTTTTTCAAGAACACTGAACGGTAAGGCTCCGGGCACAGAATCCCAACATCGCATGTCTCGCCCCATTTCTTACGGAGGGATCAGTGAAGATAGTAAAACTCAAATCTGTGAGAATATTCGTACTTGCTGCAGCAATGGCAGCCGGGATTGTTAGTTGTGGTTCAGAAGATCCGACCTCGACAGGATCTCGCTCTATTGCCAGCGCCCAGAACACTCCATCGCCTACTCCACAGGCGATTAAGCGGCCTGACGGCGGCACGACTTTCCTGCGGTCGGATGGCTGGCCGGTTCCATTTTTTGGTGAAGCGGAAAGGGAGGAGTTCGATACATCGATCACGACGTCCGATGGGCGAAGCGTAAAGGTCCACCGCACGGTCATTAAAACAGATCCGCTCTCCCTGTATATCGACAATCCCCTCTATCTGATGGGTATCGGCCTTGAGAGGGTTCGGTTAAACGAGGTAAAGGAATATCGCACGGCGGCTGGTGCTTTCTGTTATAGGTTTCAAGTGAACGACGCTTATGTCGATGAGGCCACAAACAAGGTTATAACTCGTGGCTTCCTATACTCCTACTCATATTATGACGAGGACGGCGATGGTGTGTTCGAGTCACTTGTCATTAGCGAAAAAGACCTCAACGGGTTAAAAGGGTTCCAGAATGAACCCCATCTTCCAAAATGGTCCACTTTGTCCAGATAACGGAGAATGCGGGGTCATCTATGAAGTTACCCCATGATGTCAAGCGCACTTCGATCTGCACACGGTTGAAAGTGTGAGATTGGGTTGCTGACTGGGTTTCTGACAATGGAATAGACCTGCCTCCTTTTGTTATTTGGTTAAAGTTCTTTCAATCCCGCTTGAGACCGGGGCGGACCTGATTTTACAAAGACGGTTTCTCGAGGCATCGGGTTAGGATCGGTATCGACGGACAACGAACTCGCTCATCGACAGCCGAAACCGTTCTGACATTGCACGCCGGAGTTGATCGTGGATCAGTGGTCGGTGGTCAGTGGTCGGTGGTTGGGATCGTGATCGAGAAGCGCGGTTTTCCGAATCTGACTCCACTTTTGGGGTTCTTGCGAGACGTGAGATGCGGGATGTTCTGTTAAGCGATAAAAACACTTTCTTTTTTTTGAAAATTCCCATAAAATCTTGGGGTACTCGAAGCAACTCTTTTGCGGAGGTCGGTCATCATAGCAGCGGACAGAATTTCACAATCCGACGACAAGTATTCCGGTAGCGGTTTTTCCGCTGATCTTTTAGGAGTAACTATGGACTCTGCCTCTGTGGCGATCGAACGCGACATCGCCTTTGGGTTTGAGGAAGCGGCTGAGCTTTCTCAGATCGGTTTAGTTGCGCCTGAGGTTGGCGTAACGACAGATGTTGCTCCATTCGACGCGGATACGCCCGATCTCGAACTGTGCCGGTTGGCGACGGGCGGCAACATTGCCGCTTTCGAACTGCTTTACCAAAAATATCATCGGCGGACGTACAGTCTGTGTTTGCGTATGACCAGCAGCCAGACCGAGGCTGAGGATCTGACGCAAGAGGTGTTCATACAGCTTTTCCGCAAGATCGGCAGTTTTCGCGGCGATTCGGCGTTTTCGACGTGGCTGCACCGTCTGACGGTCAATCAGGTGCTGATGCATTTCCGCCGGCGGAGCGTAAAGAACGAACGCACGTCCGAGGACGGCGAGATGCCGGAGCAGATGGTCGCCGGTTCGTCCAATCCGAACAAGATGCAGGTGGTCGACCGCATTGCGTTGAAAAACGCGATCGCCGAACTGCCAAACGGCTACCGCAATGTGTTCGTGCTGCACGACGTCGAGGGATTTGAACACGAAGAAGTCGCCCGGATGATGGGCATCTCGGTCGGCACCTCGAAATCGCAGCTGCACAAAGCGAGGCTAAAATTGCGTGGCTTGCTGATCAAGCAAAAAGATTAACAGTAGATAATTCAAGGGGAACACGGACAAGGCTATCGTTTGTTCGTGTTTTTTTATGCGGGAAACGCCGGCGCGTGCCGCCCGCATTGAACCGAAAAATATCGTTCTAAAAGGCAACTATTTGCGGTATTAGGTAATCTACTAAGTAGCGACAAAGATCCGGCGTATAGCTGCGAAAATCAGGCCGGGAAAGAGTTTTTAAATAATAGTGAATTGCGACGTTTGTAAAGAGTTATTGAGTGTCTTTCTGGACAACGAGCTTGACGAGAGTCAGGCCGTTCTTGTCCGTGAGCACCTCGCCGTTTGTACGGACTGTGCGGTGGTCTGCGAGGACCTCTCGTCGATACTCTTTGTCTGCTCGACCGAATCTGCCGACGAGATCGTGCCGCCGAACGCACAGGCTCTGTGGTGCCGCATTAGCAATACGATCGAGAGCGAGATCAAACCGCCCCCGCCGCAACCTGTCGAACCTCAGCGTGAGGGATTTTGGAGCCTTTCGCTGCCGCAGCTGGCGTCGGCCGTGTTGTTCATCGCCATTGTCAGCTCACTGTTGACGGTGGTGGCGATACGTAATTACACGACGCCGCGAGCCGATGATTTTACGACGCGTTCGGCGGCGACGCAGACGACGTTTGAAAAAGTTTTGGCCAAGGTCGGCCTGGTCGACACGCCGCAGCAGGCACGCGAACGACGCATCAGGGAACAGCAGACGGCGATCTCGTATTGGAACAGCCGTGTTCAGGCACGCCGCGTCCAGTGGGACCGGAACACGCGTGACGCTTTTGACCGCAATTTGCAGGTCATTAACGAATCGCTCGATCAATATACGTTGATCCTGCAGCAGGATCCGGAAGATGAACTGTCGGGCGAGATGCTCGATTCGGTAATGTCGGAAAAGATGAACCTGTTACGGGATTTTTCCGACCTTTAGTTTTTGAAAATGATCTGCCGATCGAAAAATTTGTTTAGTCCGGTATGGGCGGCAAAAACTACGATTCTTCTCTCGATGAGCGTAGTTTTTTTCTTTGCGCTTACCGGTACGGTGTCGGCACAGAAAAAATTCTCGAAAACCTATCCCGCCGGACAGAACGTCAAGCTGCAGCTAATGAACCGAACCGGGACCGTCACGGTAGAGGGTTGGAATCGAACCGACATAAGCATTACCGCCTCGCTCGAGGCTCCGGCCGCTAACATCGTCCCGCAAAATCTGAGCGGTACGATCGTCGTCAATCTCGTCAAGGATAATCAGGGCCGTGCTGAGGTCGGTAACGTCAATTTCGTGATCCGTGTGCCGTACTACGCACAGGTCGATATCGAGACACGCATCGGCAATCTGAACGTGAGCAGCGTTCGCAGCGGCCTTGTCCGGGCACGCATCTCAAGCGAGGGCGACATTACGCTCACAAATATCGGTGCCAATACGGTGTCTGCGGAAAATCTGATCGGCGATATTTTCTTCGACGGTGAGATACAGGACGGCGGAAACTACCGTTTTTCGTCGATGAAGGGCAACATCAATCTCCGCATTCCGTTCAACTCCAATTTCCGTTTTGTTGCCACCGCGCCGTCGACGCGCAATATTTCACTTGGGGCTTTTTCGGGCAGCAATCTCAACTACCTCGGTGACGGACGCCGCGTTGCAGGCCGTATCGGTTCGGGCGCCGGAACGCTCTCGGTCACCAATCAGCAGGGCGGCATCATGTTCATTCGGCGATAGATTCATATCGTTCTTTGACCCGGCAACACTGTTAAACGTAATATCGAAAAGGCCGTCCTGGCACATATCGAGGGATCTAAATGAAAAATTTAAGAGTCATCTATCTGTCTGTAGCCGTAATTGCGATCGCGATCTCGGCGATCTCGTCCTCTGCACAGACGCCGCAGCTGATGAAAAAGACGACGACCAAGACCGATAAGCTCGATTTTGGTGCCGGCGGGACGATCGCGATCGCGGGAGCACCGTATGGGTCGATCAAGATCGTTGGTTCGTCAAAGAACGAGATCGAGATAACCGCCGAGATCGAGGTGCAGGCGGGAAATGCGGCCGACCTCGAGCGTCTGGCCGGCGTCACGACATTTGTCACGCAGGAAAGCAGCGGGCGATATGGTGTCACAACTGTCGGCACGCAGAACAAACTGGGCGATAAAAAGATATGGAAGAAATTCCCGAAACATCTGATGAATTTGCCGTATCGCGTTGATTATACGCTGACCGTTCCGCATTACAGCGACATCGAGATCGACGGCGGCAAAGGTGATCTGACGATCTCCGGCATCGACGGAACGATGCGGATCAACTATCTTGAGACGAACGCAAAGCTCGAATTGATCGGCGGCAGCACGACGGCGACGTTTGGCGTCGGCACGGCTGACGTGACGATCGTCTCACGCGGCTGGCGAGGGCGTTCGGTCGATGTGCAGTTGGGTAAGGGCGATATGACGGCGCATATTCCGTCAGCACTCAGTGCCGAGATCGACGCGACCATTCTGCGGACCGGTAAGATCGAAAATCTGTTTCCGGGGCTAAAGCCTCGTGTTCGAAAGGTGGAATTTACCGACAAATCGATCGTCGCAAAAGCAGGGAACGGCGGGATACCCGTGAAATTCTCGGTCGGTGACGGCAACTTAAAATTGATGCCTCAATAGTGTCTGAGAGTTCGAATTTTTGGAGCGTTAGGTGATAAACTGTCGGGGTTTATCACCTTTATTTTTATTACCGAAGATGGCCGTTCGGGCCCACGGTTTTGACACTCTATGACAATTAAATCAGACATTTGGCTCCGCCGAATGGCCGAAGAGCAAGATATGATCACGCCGTTTCTGCCGGAACTGCTGCGTGAGGTCAACGGCAACCGCATCATCTCGGCCGGAGCATCGAGCTACGGTTACGACATGCGTCTCGCGGACGACGGATTCAGGATATTTTCGTCCGTTTATGGCGACGAGATCGACCCGAAGCGTTTTGATGAGGAATCGTCGCTGATCGAACCGCCCGTGCGTGAGGCAGAGGACGGAGCGAGATATTATCTGCTGCCGCCGCATCATTACGGTCTGGGCGTGACGGTCGAGACCTTCAAAATGCCGCGAAACGTCACGGGAGTCGCGTTGGGTAAATCGACCTACGCCCGTGCCGGGCTGCTCGTAAATACAACGCCGCTTGAGGCCGGCTGGACAGGACGCCTGGTGGTCGAGATCGCAAATCTCGCCAACCTGCCGCTGCGCGTTTACATCAACGAAGGCATCGGCCAGATCCTGTTTTTCGAGTCGGACGAGGATTGTGCCGTTAGTTACAATGACCGGGGCGGCAAATATCAGGGCCAAACCGGGTTGACCTTTGCCAAGGTGTAAGTTCGGAGTTACATGTAGATGGAACCATAAGTTGTCCAGATTGGACAGCGTATGGCTCCAAATTGCATACTCCCTATAATTGTGATCGATCTGTGTTTTTATGAATTGAAGAATAGCTAACTTTAACAAGAGTATTTTTTATGGCAGTAATAAGCTTGAACGTAAATGGTAGAACGGTAACGGTTGATGTTGATCCTGCAACACCTCTTTTGTGGGTGCTGAGAGATCACTTAAATCTTGTGGGTACAAAATTTGGCTGCGGCATCGCACAATGCGGTGCATGTACCGTTCACGTAAATGGCAGCGCCGTACGTTCCTGCGTATTACCTGTTTCATCTGTAAAAAACAATGCCATTGTAACCATTGAAGGGTTAAGCGAAACAGGTGATCATCCGCTGCAACAGGCATGGGAAGAACTTGATGTTTCTCAATGTGGTTATTGCCAGGCGGGCCAGATCATGAGTGCAGCTGCATTATTAAAACGCAATGCAAAGCCGACAGAAAACGATATTGATAACGCGATGTCGGGAAATATCTGCAGATGCGGAACACAGGTCCGTATCCGTAAAGCAATCCATTTAGCGGCCAAACAACGAAGCAGTAAATAAACTAATTATGGCAACAACATATTCAAGAAGAAATTTCCTTAAGGTATCTGCTTTATCAGGTGGGGGAATGCTCATCAGTTTTAGCCTATTCAACCAGGATGCAGAAGCAAAAGTATCGGAGGAAGTGGTTTTTGCTCCAAATGCGTATATCAAAATTGCTGCTGACGGTACCATTGTGTTGTTGGCACCGAACCCGGAAATTGGCCAGGGTGTAAAAACATCGTTACCCATGATCGTTGCCGAAGAGTTGGGTGTTGATTGGAAAAAGATCAAGGTCGAATTAGCACCATTAGACGGCAGAATGGGCCGACAAACAGCCGGAGGTAGTGGATCAGTAAGAGGACGGTTTACAGAGCTGCGTACCGTAGGAGCAACAGCACGCGAAATGTTAACGACTGCGGCAGCACAAACGTGGAATGTTCCTGTAACTGAATGCACCGTTGAAAACGGAGAAGTGATCCATAAGGCAAGCGGAAAAAAATTGAGTTATGCTTCGTTGGCATCTGCAGCAGCGAAATTGGAAGTGCCGGCTAAGCCAACGTTAAAAGATCCGAAAGAATTTAAATTGATCGGCACGAGAGTTAAAGATGTAGACGCACATAAAATTGTAACCGGTCAACCGTTGTTTGGGATCGATACAAGAAAAGAAGGAATGCTTTTCGCCATGGTAAGCCGTCCGCCTGCCTATGGAAAAACATTGGGCGATGTAAACGATGCAGCTGCTTTGAAAATCGATGGCGTTAAGAAAGTAGTAAAGATCAAGAATGCAGTTGCCGTGCTTGCAACCTCTACATGGGCTGCAAGAAAAGGAAGAAATGCACTTGTGATCCAATGGAATGCAGGTGAAAAACTGGAGAACAGTTCCGAGCATTTCGCAGCGTTTAAGGCCTTGCTTGATAAACCTGCACCAACGGCACCAGCAAGGAATGATGGAGATGTTGAAGCAGCTAAACAAGGTGCTGCAAAATTTCTCGATGTAACGTATGAAATACCTTCACTGGCGCACGGACAAATGGAGCCGCTTAATTTTTATGCGAATGTGAAAGATGGGAAAGTGGAATTGTTTGGTCCAACACAAGTACCGGCAGCAGTCAGAGCCGAAGTATCAAAACAATTGGGAATAGCGGCAGAAAATATCACCATTTCATCGCCCCGCCAGGGTGGTGGTTTTGGCAGAAAGTTAATGACCGATAATGGCGTGGAAGCTGCGTTGATTTCAGCCGCAGCACAAAGCCCGGTGCAGGTGCAATGGACACGTGAAGATGATATGCAGAATGATTTCTATCGTCCTGCAGAAATGTGGAGATACCGAGCAGCACTTTCGGCCGACAATTTATTATCATGGCATCAATCGGGTATTGGTATTGGTCGTGGTGTAAGTGGTGACAGTTATGTTGCGGGAAGTATTGCAAATTACCGTGCCGAAGGACAAGGTTTTAAAAGCAATACGCCAACAGGTTGGTGGAGAGCTCCCGGTGCAAATACGCTTGCATTTGTTGCTGAAAGTTTTATGGATGAAGTATGCACCGAATTGAAAAAAGATCCTGTTGCATTTCGCCTGGAGTTGTTGAAAAAAGCAAAAGAACAAACTGTTGGAAAAATTAATTACGATCCGGAGAAGTATAAGAGTGTGATCGAGCTTGTTGCGAAGATGAGTAAGTGGGGTTCGAAAACACCCGGCGTATTCAGAGGTTTTTCAACATGGTACTCGTTTGGCTCTTATGTAGCGCAGGTGGTTGATGTGCACATGGTAAATGGACAACCGAAGGTTAAGAAAGTTTTTTGCGCAGTAAACTGTGGCCGTGTAATTAATTTGAGCGGTGCAGAAAACCAGGTGCAGGGTTCAATTGTTGATGGCATCAGTCATGCCATGTTTCCGAAAGTTACGTTTGTAAATGGTGCTGTGGCCGAAACAAATTTTAATACCTATAAGTTTTTACGCATGAAAGATGCACCTACGGAAATCGATGTGCAATTTGTTGAATCGGATGAGGCACCTACAGGATTAGGTGAGCCGGCTTTGCCGCCTGTTGCAGCAGCTCTTGCAAATGCGATCTTTGCAGCAACCGGAAAACGATTACGCAAGCTGCCGTTTGCAGACCAACTGGGTTAGATCAGTTTGAGTTTGCCTACAAGTTCCTTCCGTTAGGAGAACCCTAAAGGTTTTCATTGGACAACTTTTCTGTCCGGGCACGGACAAGTTACAGTTCCAACCGCAGGTCACTGGCATGAAACGATTGGCCGCATATTTTATTGTCGCGACAGTTTGGTGTGTCGTGGCCGGATTGCAGGGTGTTGCTCAGGAGACGCGTCCGCGCGTTCGTGACGTGGGCCTAAAGATCGGCATCTTGCCGACAGGGCCGCTGAACGCGATCACCGACGTCGCCGGTGTGACGGTCGGGCAGACGACGTTGATCAAAGGCGACAATGTGCGGACCGGTGTAACGGCCATCGTGCCGCATCCGGGAAATCTCTTCAAGGAAAAGGTGCCCGGGGCGGTATTTGTCGGCAACGGTTTTGGCAAGCTTGCGGGCTCGACGCAGGTCAACGAACTCGGCGAGATCGAGACGCCGATCCTGCTAACCTCGACACTCTCGGTTCCAAAAACCGCTGATTTCCTAATCGACTACATGCTCGCGATGCCGGGCAACGAGAATGTTCGCTCGATCAATCCGCTCGTCGCCGAGACCAACGACGGTGGGCTCAACGACATTCGCAGCCGTCCTGTAACCCGCGAGGACGTTTTCAATGCACTAAAGACCGCAAAAGGCGGAGCCGTCGACGAAGGCACGGTCGGTGCGGGCACGGGAACCGTCGCTTATGGCTGGAAAGGCGGGATCGGTACGTCTTCGCGAAAGCTGCCCGCGTCGCTCGGCGGATACACGCTTGGCGTACTGGTGCAGACTAATTTTGGCGGTGTCCTGACCGTAGACGGTGTGCCGGTCGGTATGGAACTTGGTAAATACTATCTGAAGGAAGCGGTCGGAGAGAACCACCCCGTGGACGAAACGCTGCCACCTCGCCCCTCGCGTAAGGAGGGGAGCCAAGACAATGCGGACGGGTCGATCATCATTGTGATCGCGACGGACGCTCCGCTCGACAACCGGCAATTGAGCCGTTTGGCATCGCGGGCGATGGCCGGGCTGGCACGGACCGGTTCGTCAATGACGAACGGCAGCGGCGATTATGTTATCGCGTTCTCGACGCAAAACCGCATCAACGCCGGGCAGAGTGTCCGCGACGTCAAGATCGTCGGCAACGACGCGATGTCACCGCTCTTTCAGGCCGTGATCGAGGCCACCGAAGAGGCCATCCTGAATTCCTTGTTCAAAGCTACGACTGTGACCGGAAACGGACGAACGATCGAGGCTTTGCCGATTGAAAAAGTGAAAGAGATCTTAAAACGGTACGGACGGCAACTTAAATAAAAAGAGCCGACCGGAAATTTCCGGCCGGCACCAAATATCGATTGGCAAGGTCCTACACCGTTCCGTCATCAGATCCGGAATCGTAAGTAGTCGGCGTGGACATGTCGACGCTCGAATCAAATCCTGTATCGACAGCTGACATATCGTAGCCCGCATCACCGACCGGAGCCGGAGTTACCGTGTCATACATTGTCGACGCCGGATCAGCTGTGGCGGCATAAATGTCAGCCGATTCCTGATAGCCGGCGGCATTATCGAGGCTGCTTTGGGCGGCGTCGGTGTTGCCTTGTTCGGCGTACCATTCGGCATTGTCAACAAAATACTCCGCATTCTTTTCGTCATGAACGGCATTTCCGAGATTGTAAGCGTCCTGGTCGGCCTGGCCCGTACGGTCTTCGCCGCTTGCGAGATAATCAGCATCTCCGATCGTGTAACCGGCGTTCAATGCATCCTCTTTCGCGGCTTCGTAGTCGCCGTCAGCAATGTGTTCCGCCTGTTGGACTCGATATTCTTCGGCGATCTCCTGTTTGTAGGCCGCGTTCTCTAGATCGGTCGAGTCCGAGGCTCCGAGCATCGAAGAATCACCTGCTGCCCAGGCTTCATTTTCGGCAATTTCGCGGGCATCGGCCGCTGCGGCATAATCGCCTTGAGCAACGTACTCATCGACCTTTGCCTGAGCTTCGCTGGCTGCGTCGGCATGTGCTTGTTGTGTCGCCGACTCGACGTCTTCTGTCGACTCAGGGGCCGGGTCATTTAAGCCCGTCGCCGGAACATCTGCTACGGAATACCCAGTATCCGCGACCTCATACGATGTTCCGCCATCGGTAACTTCGGTTGAATATTCTTCATTAGTGATCGGGAAACCGTCTTCGCCTACGGTAAATTCGATCGAGTCTGTCGAGAGTTCTTCTTCGGTGGGCAAACCTTCATCCGCTATTGCCGTTTCTTCAAATTCACCGTCACCATCAGCATCGGTGTAGGCGACATCTAATTCACCGTCGCCGTCTGTGTCGAGCATCGCGACGTCGATCTGTCCGTCACCGTCTGTGTCGGCACCTGCTGCATCAAAGGCTCCGTCGCCGTCCGTGTCCATAGCGATGGCATCTAGATTTCCGTCTCCGTCGGTATCAGCAGAGACGGCATCTACTCTTCCGTCGCCGTCCGTATCGCCGGCGATAGTGTCGAGTTCACCGTCGCCGTCCGTATCAGCGGCACCGGCGTCGATCTTTCCGTCTCCGTCGGTGTCTGCATATGTGACCTCAGTCTCAACCGCCGAGTCGTCGAATAATGCCTCGACGATCTCGTCTGCCAACGAGCCGCCGTCGCTGGGAGCGGTTGTTATCTCAAATTCCGTCTCATCGATGATCATTGTTGGGTCTTGTTCATTCGCCATAGTTTTGGTTCTCCTCTCTTAATTTTTCCGGAGGAGCTTTCGGCTCGGCCGGTTTGGTCTTTTTCTTAATAACGGTGACCTTTCCGCAAGCTGCGCTTGGGCATTTGACCGATAGTTTGGGTTTGCCCTGAAGTGCCGACATCGGTATTCGCAGCGGAGCTTTACAAGCAGAACATTTGATCTTCAGCTCGCTCCGAGCCTTCTGATCTGCTGGTGGGGGCGGCGGTTTAGGCGGCGTAGCTTGTGCCAACGTCTGCTTGATCCACGAGGCCGTCCCCGAGAATTCAGGACTGTTTGCAAACTGGTTTAGCAGCTTAAGACGCGGCCCGAGATACGGCGTTGAGGTGGTTGTGAGTTCCGAAAGCCGCAGCAGGTCTCCGTCATCCTCACGCTGCTGTTCGAGCCACGCTTCGATATTTATTTGCTTGAAAATGAACGAAGACTTCAGTGACCATGACAGCAGCGTGCGGCGGGCGACCTCTTCGCTGCCAACGGCAAGTAAACCTGCCCGATCCGCAGTGATCTCAGCCTGGCGAGCCCAAGCAAGCAGCGGCATTTCGACCGCACCACCGATCAGAGCCGATGGGCTAAGAATGGCGTTGAAGATACCGCCGGCCATAAAGCCCCTTGCCGGGCCCTGTTCGCCGAGGAAAAATCGAATAACAGTCTTCCATAAGGCATGCCCAGCCTTGCAATGCCCCATTTCGCGTGCGAGCAGGTATAGCATGTCAACACCTTGAAAATTGCCAGCGACGGCAGAGCCAATGACGATAAATGAATCACGATCGGTGCCGAAAGTTAAGCAGTCCCATGGCCGTTCGCCCGAGAGATAGACGTCGGGCATATGCGACATGCCGAGAATTCTCGCGGCCCGAACGGCTGGACCAAAGACGTGCGGCATCTGCTTTTCACCAAGCAAGATGCCGTTGAATGAGACCTCGACCCACCGCCGCCCGACCTTTTCGGAAACAGCTTTGGCCGCCGCATTCAATGGTCTCACCGCCTGCAGAGCAGCCATCGCCTTGGCGTCTGCAGCCCAGGCGAAAGCCGAATTATCGATCTTGTAGCCGGAAACGAGCGGGCGAAGCCAGCGGCATTCCTTACACATGATCAACTTTTCCTGAAGGCCTCGGCCATCACCGCCGCACGTACGGCAAACGACTGGCTGTGGTACAAATTGCGGCTGGGGAGGATAGTTGGGGTTGTAGTTTGGGGGCGGAACATGCGTTTGATCTACTCGCTGTTGCTGAGCTGGTTCCGGTTGCGGTTGAGGTGGCTGAATCGCCATCGCCGTGCCGCAGTAAATGCAGAATCGCGAGCCATGCGCGGGCTGACGATGGCCGTTAGAACAGACAGGTAAATTTTGAGGAACGTTAGCCACTAATATCCACCACCACCCGCGACCGCAGTAAGCAATAACCAGACGATCCAAGCCCCAATGTGAATAACGGTTGCCGCTATGCCGACCCAAAGGCCCACCTGCGACATCAGCTTTCCGTCTGCCGGCGATCGGCCTTCGCGGATCGCTTGCAGCTCGAGCCAACCGAGTATCGCGCCGGGAACGCCGAGAATCGGTCCGCAGCACAGGATCCCTCCGATCGAAAGCAGCATTGCGATAAGCGGCTTTTGCGACGCAGGTGATGCGGCAACAAATGCCTGTCCGCCCATAACAGGGGCTGCGACAGGGTTCTGCGGCCATGGCTGCTGTTGCTGGGTTCCGACATTGGCGGTTAATGGCGAAGCGCAGTTATGGCAAAAGGCCGCTTCGGCCGGATTTGGTAACGAGCATTTTGGACAGACTTTGGTCATATTTTTGCGAATTCTCAATGCCATCTGCTCATTCAAAGCTGAATGACAACGATAAAATTAAAGCCTTCAAACAATAGGGCGTAAAAACCCGTCGTTTATGGTCAAATTATTTTGTTAACATTGGTAGAATAGCCGAAGTCATCAAAATTTAGAAGATTTTGTGTGCAAATAATGGATCAATTGCATAACTATATCGGCGGCGAGTTGGTTCAACCGGCATCGGGCGAGTACTTGGATAATTTTGACCCGTCGACGGGCGAGGTTTATTCGCTGATCGCGGATTCGGATGATCGCGATGTGCATCTTGCCGTCGAGGCGGCTCAGGCTGCGTTTCCGGCGTGGGCGGCGACATCGGCTGAGGTACGGCACGACATATTGATGCGGCTGGTCGGGCTGATCGAGCGTGACCTTGAGGTCCTGGCTGTTGCCGAAAGCGTTGATCAGGGAAAGCCGGTTTCGCTGGCTCGAATGGTCGATATTCCGCGAGCGATGTCGAATTTCAAGTTTTACGCAACGGCGGCGATGCATTCCGCGAACGAGTCGCACGACAGTGTTGGCCAAGGTGCGATCAACTACACTCTGCGGCAGCCGCTCGGGGTGGTCGGCTGCATTAGCCCGTGGAATCTGCCGCTGTATCTATTTACGTGGAAGATCGCACCGGCGATCGCGGCGGGCTGCACGGTCGTCGCCAAACCGTCGGAAGTGACGCCGATGACGGCGTATATGTTGTCAAAGCTTTGCATCGAGGCTGGTTTGCCGGCGGGCGTGCTGAACATCGTCCACGGCCTCGGGCCAAAGGTCGGTTCGGCGATCGTGGCACACAAGGAAGTCAAAGCGATCTCGTTCACCGGCGGCACGAAAACCGGTGAGGAGATCGCACGCGTCGCGGCACCGATGTTCAAAAAGCTCTCGCTCGAACTCGGGGGCAAGAACCCGAATATTATCTTCGCCGACTGCAATTACGAAGAAATGCTGGCAACCACAGTCCGCTCGTCGTTCTCAAATCAAGGCGAGATCTGTCTTTGCGGCTCGCGGATATTTGTTGAGCGGCCGATCTATGAGCGGTTCAAGGCGGACTTTGTCGCACGCGTGGCAGAGCTTAAGGTCGGAGACCCGCAGGATGCCGAAACGGACGTCGGAGCGATCGTCTCAAAGCAGCATTTTGACAAGATAATGTCGTACATCGAACTCGCGAAAGAGGAAGGCGGGACAGTGTTGAGCGGCGGTAAGTCCGTTAATCCGCAATCCGCAATCCGCAATCCGCAATTGAAAGGCTGGTTCATCGAGCCAACGGTGATCGAGGGGCTGCCGCACGATTGCCGGACGAATCAGGAAGAGATTTTCGGTCCGGTGGTTACGATCATGCCGTTCGACACCGAGGACGAAGTCCTGAGTTACGCGAACTCCGTCCGGTACGGACTGTCGGCGACGGTGTGGACGGAAAATCTGTCGCGTGCTCATCGCCTCGCGGCCTTGCTTGAATCCGGCATCGTCTGGATCAACTGTTGGCTTCTGCGCGACCTTCGAACGCCGTTTGGCGGCATGAAGGACAGCGGCGTCGGTCGCGAAGGCGGCTTCGAAGCGCTCAAGTTTTTTACGGAAGAGAAGAATGTTTGTGTAAAACTCTGAGTCGCCAACGGCGACGGTCCTATATAGCCTAGGGTTAAGGCCGACAGGCCGCAACCCTAGGGCTTGAATGAATTTACGACGCCGTCGCTGAAAGCGACGAACAATACGATGCCTCAGTCGTTAGTCAAGATCATCGTCCACATGGTTTGGTCAACCAAAGATCGCGTTCGGTTGATTCCGATCGATATTGAAACGCGTCTGTACGGCTACATCAGCGCGATCATCTCAAATAATGGGGGACCGATGATTATTGCCGGCGGCGATGCGGATCACATTCACATTCTTGTATCGCTGGGAAAAGCAGACATGATCAAATTGATCGGTGACATAAAGCGTGAGACGTCGAAATGGATGAAGGAAATCGGTGTTCATAAATTCTACTGGCAGCGTGGATACGGAGCGTTTTCAGTCGGCCAGTCCCAGGTGGCGGCGGTTTCGGGCTACATTCGTGACCAAAAAGAGCATCATAAAAAGCAGGTTTTTGAGGACGAATTTCGTTCATTGTGTCGAAAATATGATGTCGAGATCGATGAGCGGTATTGTTGGGACTGATCGTGTTAGTCGCCTTCAGCGACAGGAAATATTTTCGAATCAGTCCTAGGGTTCCGTTCGCTTCGCTCGCTGCACCCTAGGCTTTATAGGTCGGTCGCCGTTGGCGACAAGAACTGAATTTGACTCGTGCCATCTCCAATAAATTTGTGAAAACCAACTGAGAAAATATATGAAGACATTTTTTGCGTTATTGATATCGTTCGTTTTGTTTTCCGGCGTTTCCGCCCAGACCAAACCTCCGACCGAATCGGCGATGGATCGGTTTTTGAGGTATGTGAAGATCGATACCCAGTCGGCTGAGGAACAACCGGCGCCGCCTAGTACTAAGAAGCAGCTTGATCTGGCGAGGCTTCTTGAAAAGGAGTTGAAGGAACTCGGCGTTCAAAATGTCCGAATGAGCGAATGGGGCATTGTGTATGGGATGGTGCCGGGGAATTTGCCGGACAACTCAAAGGTGCCGACGATCGGGTTTATGGCACATATGGACACCTCGCCGGCGGTTTCGGGTGCGAATGTTAACGCTATTATTCACAAGAATTATCAGGGTGGCGACATTGTATTGCCGAACGATAAAACACAGGTGATCACGGTCGCTCAAAACCCGAATCTCAAGAACCTGATCGGCGACGACATCATCACGGCGGACGGCACGACGCTGCTCGGGTCGGACGATAAATCCGGAATTGCCGAGATAATGACCATGATCGACACGCTCAGGCAAAATCCCCAGATCAAGCATGGCAATGTCGCGATCGCATTCACGCCGGACGAAGAGGTCGGCGGCGGCATCGAGAAATTTGATATCAAGGGTTGGGGGGCAAAGTTCGCATATACCGTGGACGGTGGTGAACTTGGTGATATCTCTAACGAGACATGGTCGGCACGTACCGCGACCGTTACATTTCGCGGCAAATCGACGCATCCGGGCTCCGCTAAGGGTATCTTGATCAATTCGATGTATGCCGCCGGTGATTTTCTCGGGCAGTTTCCTGCCGCCGTAGAGAACCGCCCCGAAACGACCGAAGGACGAATTGGGTTTATTCACCCGTATGTCGGGAATCTGGATATCGAGACGTCGACGGTGAAGATACTGCTTCGCGATTTCGATATTGCCGGCCTCGCCGCACAGGAAGCGGCGATAAAGGGCGTGATCGCCAAAACGCAGGAGAAGTTTCCGAACGTAAAGATCGAATACGGCAGCGTGCTCGGCTACCTGAATATGAAAGAGGTGCTGAAGGATTTTCCGCAACTGACTGATAACGCTATCGAGGCGGCAAAGCGGGCGGGAATCGTTGCACGGCTTCGTCCTATACGCGGCGGCACCGACGGTTCGCGGCTGACGGCGATGGGATTGCCGACACCGAACCTTTTCACCGGCGGGCATAATTTTCACGGCAAGCTGGAGTTTAACTCGCGGAAGGGTCTGGAGAAATCAACGGAGACGTTGGTGAATCTGGTGCAGGTCTGGGCGGAGAAAGGGAAGTAGGCGCGTAATGTTGAGGCCGGAAGCCATCATTCAGGAGTGGCTTCCGGTATTCGAGACGCGAGAACCTTGTCTATACGGCGACCATCCATGTCGATCACCTCGAAAACATAGCCTTCCCATTCAAACTTCTCTCCCTCGACCGGGAGTTTTTCCAAGCGGGCGAGGACAAAGCCAGCAACAGTTTGGTAGGTGCCATGTTCGTCGCCGGGGAAATCAGAGAGATCGAGAAGTTTTTGAAAGTCGTCGGCTAGCAGTTCACCATCCAACAACATCGAACCATCGTCCCGCATAACCACTCGAGCATCTGATGTTTGACTGGTAGGTAGATCGCCTACGATCGCTTCGAGCACGTCGTTCATCGTGACGATCCCGACCACACCGCCGAATTCGTCGATGACCATTGCCGTTAGGGTGTGCGATTTCCTGAACGTTTCCAGGAGTTCAAGCGCGGTCAGCGTTTCAGGCACGAAGACAGGCTGTTTTAGCACATTTTCGATCTGCAGTTCACCACCGACTAGGACATGTGATAGCAGATCGCGCGATTTTACGATTCCAATAATGTTATCCAGCGTTCCTCGACCGACAGGAAGGCGGGAATAGGGAGAATCGATCAATTTTCGTCTATTGGTTTCAGTATCGTCGTCAAGGTCGAGCCACATTATCTTCATGCGTGAGGTCATGATGGCGGTAACTTGCCGATCATCCAGCCGGATCACGCTTTCGATCAATTCTTGCTCGGTCTTTTCAAGAACGCCGATCTCGGTGCCGTGTGCAATGTGGGCTTTTATCTCATCCTCTGTAATTGCGGCATCTGATGCTTCGCGAATTCGGAATATCTTCAGTACAAGGGCAGTTGATTGGCTTAGCACCCAAACAACAGGAGACGTGATCCAAGATATCGTGTTCATTGGACGCGAGAACAGAGAGGCGATCTTTTCCGGCCGGTTGAGAGCTATGTTCTTGGGAACCAGTTCGCCAATGACGAGTGAGAAAAAGGTGATGATGACAATGATCACGCCAAAACCTATTGGTTGCGCGTAGGAAGCAAATGCCGGAACTATCGATACCACCTCAGCGATCTCGTCTGCAAGTAGAGCCCCGCCGAAAGCTCCTGAAAGTACGCCGACCAGTGTTATACCGATCTGCACTGTTGACAGAAAGCGTTCAGGCTTTTCCTGAATTGCTACGGCTGCCTCTGCTCCTGCATCGCCCGCAGCAGCGGCCCCTGCCAGGCGGACCCGGCGAGCCGAGACGACGGCGATCTCCGTCATCGAAAAAAGGCCGTTGATGAGGATCAGAACTGCAATGAAAAGAATTTCTAAAATGATCTCGTTCATGGAATCATTGTCGCACAGGAGCGTTTTACCCTTCCAAAGGGAACACAACTCCGTCCGTAGAAAGAGCAAGTTCTTGTGGAAACGATCGGTAAAAATGAACTACTTGTTGATGTAAAATTCAGGAAAGCGCTTCTTTAGATCTTCAACCTTCGGCTTGTCGTGGGCAATGATGTACGCATCTGTCGGGTTCTTTTTCATGTAGTCCTGATGGTAGTCTTCGGCAAGATAGAACGCCTTTAACGGCACCACTTCGGTGACCACACGTTTCTTTAGAGCTTTTGATTCGTCGATCGCCTTGATAAACGCGACCGCCGCGTTCTTTTGGGAGGCGTCCGAATAGAATATCGCCGAGCGGTATTGCCGGCCGTGGTCAGGGCCCTGTTTATTGAGCTCGGTCGGATCGTGGGCAACGCTGAAAAATATCAAAAGCAACTGTTCGTAGGTAACCTTTGCCGGGTCGAATACGATCCTGACCGCCTCGGCATGATCGGTTTCGCCCGCACTGACGTCATCGTAATTTGCCGACGCCGCATTTCCACCCGAATAGCCTGAATCCACACTTTTGACGCCCTTAACATGCTCGAATACAGCCTCAACGCCCCAGAAACAGCCGCCTGCAAAGACGGCGGTCTGGTCGGCGGCCATTGCGGCGGACGCGGATAAAAGTGCGAACGACAGAGTAAATATGACGCTGCGGATAGTTTTGTTCATAAGGCGATAATTCCTTGATTTGAGCATTATATTCGCAACAGGCGAAAAAACAGATTTACGCCGGGCATCAATCGCAAACGACATCTGTTAAAATCGTTATAACATGAGCGAAGAAATCGTGAATTCATCCAAGGCCCCCGAGCCTGTAG
This sequence comes from Pyrinomonadaceae bacterium, assembly GCA_017983495.1. Lineage (GTDB taxonomy): Bacteria > Acidobacteriota > Blastocatellia > Pyrinomonadales > Pyrinomonadaceae > OLB17. The sequence continues at coordinate 312,544 of JAGOBH010000003.1, forward strand.
GGCTTTATCCGCATGCGAGGCGGGTGGGGAATCTGCTGTTTTTGTCGGGTGTCGGCCCGCGTGAGCGTGGGTCGAAGACGATACCGGGCGTTGAACTGAACGAAGCCGGCGAGATCGTCTCGTACGATATCGAGACGCAATGCAGGTCTGTGTTTCAGAACGTGCGGTACATTTTGGAGGACGCCGGTTCGTCGTGGGCTCAGATAGTGGATGTGACGGTCTTTTTGACAAACATGAAGGACGATTTCGCGACCTACAACCGCATTTACGCCGAATATTTTGCCGAAAATCAACCGTGCCGGACGACGGTTGAGATCAATAAACTTCCGACGCCGATAGCGATCGAGCTAAAGGTGATTGCCGTCTTGGATTGAAGAAGCAAATGGAAATAAGAGAAATTGCAGAAAAGTTCGCGTCCGGCCAATTCGCGGCTGTTTTCGAATACCTTGCTGACGATGTCGAATGGAACGTTATTGGTGACTTTCGGGTTTCGGGAAGACTTGCGGTCATCGAAAAGTGCACTCAGATCAGCTCGTACTTCGCGTCGGTCACTACTGATTTTCGAACCCTAAACACAATAGTCAATGGTCCCCGCGTTGCAATAAACGGCACCGCGAAGTTCATCAGCAATGGCGACGCAGTCAATTGCGTGTCGTCATGCGATGTATTTGAGTTTAGCGACAGCGGGCATTTAGCGAGGATAACCTCATATTGCATATCAGATAAACAAGGAGATCTAACTTAACAGCATGATACAAACACAAGGCTACGCAATACATGATTCGAAAGCAGAGTTTACGCCGTTCGCATTCGAGCGACGCGATGTCGGGGCGACCGATATCCTGATCGATATTCAATACGCAGGTATCTGTCACTCGGACATTCACCAAGCAAGGGGCGAATGGGGAAATTCGACCTACCCGATGGTGCCCGGACACGAGATCGTCGGCACTGTAGTTGCCGTTGGCGGCGAAGTGACGAAATTTAAGGTCGGTGACATCGCGGGTATCGGCTGTATGGTCGATAGCTGCCGCGAATGTGAGCCTTGCCGGGCGAACGTCGAGCAGTTTTGCGTCAAAGGCGCGGTTATGACATATAACGGCACGGAGATGGATCGAAAGACGATGACCTTTGGCGGCTACTCGACAAATTATGTCGTTGACGAGGCATTCGCTCTGAAGGTCGATCCGTCGCAGGATCTAAAGGCCGTAGCACCGCTGCTCTGCGCCGGCATCACGACATACTCGCCGCTGCGCAGGTTTGAGGCCGGGCCAGGGAAAAAGGTCGGTGTTGTCGGGCTCGGCGGTCTCGGCCACATGGCCGTTAAATTGGCATCTGCGATGGGAGCTGACGTCACCGTTTTTAGCACGTCGCCGAATAAGGAGGAGGACGCCAAGCGTTTGGGAGCGAACAACTTCGTCGTCACGCGCGAACCATCTGCGCTCAAACCGCTCAATGGTACATTCGACCTGCTGATCGATGCCGTTTCGGCCGAACACGACATAAACGTCTATCTGAACCTGCTGAACATTAACGGGCACATGGTCCTGGTCGGACTGCCGGAAAAGCCAATTCAGGTCCGGGCTTTCGCTCTGCTCAGCAACAATCGTTCGCTCGCCGGCTCAAGCATCGGCGGGATCGAGGAAACTCAGGAAATGCTCGATTTCTGTGCCAAGCACAACATTGTCTCGGATATCGAAATGATCACGCCCGACCAGATCGAGACCGCCTACGAACGGACGGTGAAGGCCGACGTTAAGTATAGGTTTGTGATCGATATGAGGTCGTCGAAGTGAAAAAGGTAAAAAGTGAAAACGTGAAAAAGTGTCGGTTGCACATATGCCCGCCAATTTTTTCACTAATTGATCCTTTTCACATTTTGAACTGGAAATGAGATACATCGCATTGCTCCGCGGCATCAACGTCGGGGGCAATTCCATGTTAAAGATGACGGAACTCAAAGCCGCGTTCGAACGGCTCGGCTTTGGGAACGTCGTTACCTACATCAACAGCGGTAACATTGCTTTCGATCGCCAAAGCCCGCGGGGCAGAAAGGGCTCTCTTGAGAATGAGTCAGCTTTGGTGACGATGATCGAACATGCCATCGAAACTGATTTCGGCAAATCGGTTGCGGTAATGGTCCGCGAACAGGAACACATCGAGCGGGTGATCGCCGGCAATCCGTTTGCGGGCGAGTTTGAGAGCCATAAAGAGATGCATGTGCTCTTTATGCGTGACGACATTCCCGCCGATAAGCACGAGCAGCTTCTTTCAAAGCAAACACCGGACGAACGATTTGCCGTTATCGGCCGCGAGATTTATGCCCATCTTCGGCTCGGTGTTGCGGACAGCCTCCTTGGTAAGGGATACATCGAAAAGAAGCTGAAAATCCAGATAACCGGGCGAAATTGGCGGACGGTTCAGAAGCTTAAGGCTTTATAGGCATTGACGGTGTGTATCATCAGTGTGTATCATGGAAATATGAAGAGAGGTGCCCATAAACGCATAAACATAACGCTCCCCGAATCTACAGTGGAAATGATCGAGAGTATTGCCGGCAAAGGCAGCCGCAGCAGTCTGATCGACAGTGCAGTCAGGCTCTATGTGAAAAATCTCAACGAAGCGAGTTTGAAGCAGCAACTTAAGGAAGGTGCTATCGCCCGGGCCGAACGCGACCTTGAAATGGCGAAGGAATGGTCACATCTGGAGGATGAAGTGTGGCAAAAGTATCTGTAAAGACTGTTGCCAGAGGCGAGGTCTACCTGGTCGAGTTTGATCCGGCGGTGGGCTCGGAGATCATGAAGACACGCCCGGCTATCATCATTCAAAATGACACGGCAAATCGCTTTAGTCCAATAACAATTGTTGCCGCAATAACTTCGAAATTCGACGACAAGCTATACCCGACCGAAGTTTTGATCCACGCAGGCGAAGCCGGTCTAAAACAGGATTCGATCATTGTTCTAAATCAAATTCGGACCATCGATAAAACGCGTATTGTTAAGAAGATAGGCAAAGTGAGTTCATTTACACTAAAGCGTGCCGACATGGCGCTGAAAATAAGCGTCGGACTTGATTGAGGAGAAGAATGCCAATTCAAAGGCCTTTTAATTTCAAACAGTGGATCGATGAGCACCGGCATTTGCTGAAGCCGCCGGTCGGGAATCAGTGTGTATATGACGACGGCGATTTTATCGTGATGGTCGTCGGCGGGCCGAATTCGCGGAAAGATTACCACTGGGATGAGGGCGAGGAGCTTTTTTACCAGCTCGAGGGCGATATCAAGGTGCAGGTGCAGGAGGACGGAAAGGCCGTCGAGGTCGTGATCGGCGAAGGCGAGATGTTCCTGCTGCCGGCCCGCATCCCGCACAACCCGATCCGCGGAGCAAACACCGTCGGCCTCGTCATTGAACGCAAACGCCAACCCGGCGAACTCGACGGCCTGATGTGGTTCTGCGAAAATTGCAACGAAAAGCTATACGAAGAGTATTTTCAGCTAGACGACATAACCACGCAGTTCCAGGGCGTGTTCACGAAATTCTATGGTTCAGAAGAACTGCGGACGTGCAGATCGTGTAGTGCGGTGATGGAATCGCCGCCGGTTGTTTCTTAATAAAAGCATGAAATTCACATCAACATTCGAAATAAAGGGCTGGGACGTTGCCGCTGAGGGTGGTGTGGACGAGTTGGCGGATGTTTCGCGGGCGACGATCCGGAAGGAGTTCAAGGGCGATCTTGAGGGGGCGAGCGTCGGTTACGGGCTCTTGCTTCAGACGCCTGAGCAGACCGGCGGATACGTCGTTATCGAACGCGTGACCGCAGCGGCTGACGGCCGCGAAGGATCATTTGTTATTCAGCATTACGGTATACGCGACGTGGCCGGCGGCGGGCCTTGGTACGGTGATGTTGTTCCCGGGACCGGTACCGATGGTTTCGCGGGCGTGACCGGAACATTTGCCATCCAGCACGACGAAGCCGGAGCTGTATTTACGTGGGATCTTAACTTTTAAGCTCCGAACATACCTCACTTTTCTTTCCGCCCAAATGTAAAGTTTTGCAAACCTCGCCAACTACGGACGACGATAGTTGATTATTGCGAAAAACTGACCTAGATTGATAGCAATTCAACCTAAGTGCAGTCTACTTTTGAATTTTTTCCTGCCCTATATCAACAAAATGGCTTTGTGAGGATTGTAAGTATGAGGACATTTGACTCGCTGCGACGCTTTGGACTTTTCACCTTTCTGATCGTTTCTTTGATCACTCAATTTTCCGGTCAGGACAAACCTAAAGACAAGAAAGACAAAACGAAATCTGCTGTTGCCGCGCCGACTCCGGCTGCGACGCCGGACGTTTCTAAGAATTTTCAGTCCGCGATCTCCGGGCTGCGTTTTCGCGAGATCGGGCCGGCCACAATGGGCGGCCGTGTCAACGACATCGAGGTCGTCGACAACGATCCGCGGATCATCTACGCGGCGCTCGCGTCCGGCGGAATAATGAAATCCGTTAACGGCGGTACGTCGTGGACCGTTGTCTTTGATAAAGAGGCGGTTCCGGGCGTCGGCGACATCGCGATTTCGCCGTCGAATCCGTCCATAGTCTGGGCCGGCACGGGCGAGGCTAATAACCGCCAGAGCTCGTCATGGGGCAACGGTATTTACAAGTCGATGGACGCCGGCAAGACCTGGAAGATGATGGGGCTTGCCGAGACCCATCACATCGCCCGCGTTGTCGTTCACCCGACAAACCCGGATATCGTTTACGTGGCGGCGACCGGCAAACTGTGGGGCCCGAGCCCTGAACGCGGCGTTTACAAAACCACCGACGGCGGCAAAACGTGGCAGCAGGTGCTGAGGGTCAATGACGATACCGGTGCGACCGAGATCGCGATCGACCCTGAGAGCCCGAACATCCTTTACGCTGCGATGTACCAGCGACGCCGCACCGTTTTCGGGTTTAACGGCAGCGGCGAAGGAAGCGCGCTCTACAAGACCAACGACGGCGGCGAAACGTGGAACAAGATCACCAAGGGAATGCCGTACGACACGGAAAATGCCGCGACGCCGCGACCCGAAAACCTTCTCGAAACGGGACGCAACGCAATCGCTATCTACGCGAAAGACCCGAACATCGTATATGCCCTGATCGAACACGCAAACGGCGGCGTTTTCCGCTCGAACGACAAAGGCGAAACGTGGACGAAGATGGCGGACATCGCCGCAAACCCGCGGCCGATGTATTTCTCGCAGATCCGCATCGACCCTAACAACGACCAGCGTATCTGGCTGGCCGGCGTCTCGATGCAGTATTCCGAGGACGGCGGCAAGACGTTCACGGGCAATATGGCACGTGCCCCGCACGCTGACACGCATGGCATCTGGATCGACCCGCGTGATTCGAACCACCTCGTGATCGGCAATGACGGCGGCATCAACATTACATACGACCGCGGCAAGACGTGGGATTACGCCAACACGGTGCCGATCGGGCAGTTTTACGAGGTCGGCGCCGATAACAGCATGCCGTACAAGATATGCGGCGGACTGCAAGACAACAACACTTGGTGCGGCCCGAGCATGTCGTTCAATCCGCGGGGCATCACCAACGACGAATGGTACACGATCGGCGGCGGAGACGGCTTTTTTGCCCAACCCGACCCGAAGGACCCGAACACGGTTTACGCCGAATCGCAGGACGGCAATCTTCTGCGTAGAAATACGCTGACCGGCGAGAGCAAGGGAATCAGGCCCCGCGAAGAGGAAGGCGAAGCGAAATATCGTTTTCAGTGGAATTCGCCGATCCTGATCTCGTCGTATGACTCGAACACGATCTATTATCCGGGGAATTTCGTCTTCAAATCGACCAACCGCGGCGACAGCTGGACCAAGATCAGCCCGGACCTGACGACAAACGTCGACCGCAACTCGCTGCCGATCATGGGCAAGGTGCCGGACAAGAATACGCGTTCGAGGCACGACGGCGTGCAGCAGTATCCGACGATCACGACGATCACTGAGTCGCCCGTCAATCGAAACGTACTGTGGGCCGGAACGGACGACGGAAACCTTCAGGTGACCCGCGACGGCCAGACGTGGAAGAACGTTGTGGACAAGATCCCGGGCCTGCCGAAGGGCACCTATGTCAGCCGCGTCGTCGCCTCGAAAGAGAATGAGAGCACGGCTTACGCGACATTTGACGGCCACCGTATGGGAGATTTTAAGGTCTATGTCTATATGACCTCGGATCTTGGCGAAACGTGGAAGTCGATCGCGTCGAACCTCCCGCAGAACAACGGGACGGTGAGCGTCATTCGCGAACATCCGCGTAACCCGAATCTTCTTTTCGTCGGCACCGAGTTTGGCCTGTTTGCGTCGATCGACCGCGGCGGCAGCTGGTCGCAGATCAAGCTCAATCTGCCGACGGTTCCCGTAGACGACATACTGATCCACCCGCGTGAAAACGACCTGATCCTGGGCACGCACGGGCGTTCGATCTGGGTGATGGACGACATCACGGCGATAGAACAGATGAACGAGACGGTGATTAACAGCAGCGTTCATCTTTTCGACACCCGTCAGGCCGTGATGTACCGAACTTGGAACAACAAGGCACTCACGTCGGACAAGGTATTTTACGGCCAGAATCCGCCGAACGGAGCGTTGATCAACTTTTATCTGAAAGAACCGCTGGGCGACAAGGAATCGCTGAGTATCACCATTCAGGATGCTCAGGGACAGACCGTCAGGACTATTAACTGCACGCGTCCACAACCGGCGGCAACACCCCAGCCCCAGCCGGGCCCGGGCAGCGGCGGCGGGGGCGGCGGTTTTGGCGGCTTCGGCGGCGGCGTGCAGCAATGTACCGTGGTCAAAGGCATTAACCGTTACGTCTGGGATATGCGTTCGCGTCCGGCCGGGCCTCCGGCAGGTGCTCCGGCGGCCGGCGGTGAAGGCGGCGGCGGATTTGGCGGCGGCCTTGCCAATCTTGGATTCCGCGTCGATCCGGGCGACTATACCGTCAAGATCAAGTTGGGCGACAAGGAAATGTCCAAGCCGCTCAAGGTTGTAGAAGACCCGCGTATCGTCTTTTCGGCCGAGGACCGTGCCAAGAAGCGTGCCGCGTTGACCAAGTTCCAGCCGATCGCTCTGCAGGCCGCACTCGCACAGACGACGATCGTTAGCCTTCGGACAAACGTCAACGCCGCCATCGAGGGATGGAAGCGTCCGGGAACACCGCAGCCGCCCGAAAACGTGAAAAAGGCGGCCGAAGATCTGCTCAAAAAGATCGACGCTGCCTACGTCAACTGGGGCACGCCACCCTCGCTGGCATCGAGCATAAGCTCGGCCGGTCCGCCGCTGGTGGAACTGCCGACGCCGCTCAGCCAGCGGGCGCAGCAGCTGATATTCGGTATCGAGGGGGCGTCAAATGCTCCGACGGATTGGGAATTGGCTCAGATCGAACTGCTTTCCAAGAAGATACCGGGAGCTGCGGACGAGGTGCGTAAGCTAGTAAGCGTTGACCTTGCGGCACTTAACGCCATGATGCTGGAAGCCAAAATACCGTACATTCAACCGCCGACGGCGGGCGGTGGAGGCGGCGGCAGACGGCCGGGAATGGACGATTACGATGATCAATAGGTCATCATAGATCGGCAACTTGAAGTGGCCCGGCGTGTGGTTCTAACGCTCCGGGCCATTTCGATTTCCACGACACGGCGACTATCGGTAGAATGAAGAAATGCTAAAGATCGACGTTCACACACACATTCTGCCGAGAGACATCCCGGACTGGAAGGCCAGGTTCGGTTACGGTGGGTTTATTTCGCTCGATCATTACAAGCCCTGTTGTGCACGCATGGTCCGGGATGACGGCAAGGCGTTTCGTGATGTGGAGGAAAATTGCTGGTCGGCGGAAAAGCGGATCGAGGAATGCGATGCCGCAGAGATCGGGGTTCAAGTACTGTCGACTGTACCGGTGATGTTCAGTTATTGGACAAAGCCGCACGACGGTGCCGAGGTCGCACGTTTTTTGAATGACCACATCGCTGACATCGTTAGCGAATTTCCGCTCAGGTTCATCGGCCTCGGTACGCTGCCGATGCAGGACACGGAACTTGCTATTCGCGAACTCGAACGATGTAAGTCCATAGGGCTGGCGGGCGTTCAGATTGGAACTAACGTCAATCAGCTCAATCTGGGCGAACCGCGGTTTTTCGAGATCTTCGCGGCCTGCGAACGGCTCGGAATGGCGGTGTTTGTTCATCCGTGGGAGATGGCGGGCGAGGCTGACATGCAGAAATATTGGCTGCCGTGGCTCGTTGGAATGCCAGCCGAGGTGTCACGTGCGATCTGTTCGCTGATCTTTTCAGGCACGCTCGAACGATTGCCCGATCTGCGAATATGTTTTGCCCACGGCGGCGGAGCATTTCCCTCGACGATCGGCCGTATCGAGCACGGCTTTAACGTCCGGCCCGACCTGTGTGCTATCGACAATCCCCACAACCCACGTAAATACCTGGATCAAATGTACTTTGACTCCCTTGTTCACGACGCGGCAACGCTCGACTACCTGATCAAACTCGCAGGAACTGAACATGTGATGCTCGGCACCGATTATCCCTTTCCGCTTGGGGAACTCGAGCCGGGCAAACTGATTAGATCGATGCCGTACGACGACGCGGTCAAGGAGACTCTCTTTCACGGAGCGGCTCTGAAATGGCTCGGGCTCGACGGTTCCAAGTACGAAAATTATATTTGACTAGCTAGTCTGACTAGACCAGAATAGAGATATGAAAGTCGGAGTCTACGAAGCAAAATCAAAACTCAGCCAGATGATCGACCGGGCGCTCGAGGGCGAGGAGGTCGTCATCACCCGTAACGGCACCGAAACTGTGCGGCTTGTGCCCGTACAAAAAAAGAAAGATTGGGTCGGTATGTACAAGGGGCAGGGGAAGGTCCTCGATAGCTTTTTTGAACCGTTGGACGACGAGACGCTCGCCTATTTTACCGGCGAGGCAGAGACTTTTTTGGATAAGGCCAAATGAGAATACTGATCGACACTCACGTCTTTCTCTGGGCATTACTTCAACCGGAACTTCTGTCAGACAAGGCTGTCAGCCTACTCAATTCGCCTGACACGACTATCTATTTTTCATCGGCAAGCAGTTGGGAAGTGGCCATTAAATGGTCGAAAGGTGCCCTGATCCTCCCAAGTCCGCCGAAAGATTTCGTGGTTGGTCGACTGATCGAGATCGGTGCGACGATAATGCCGATCACGATCGACGATACTCTGGGGGTCAGCGAACTGCCGCATCATCACAAAGACCCATTCGACCGGCTACTGATCGCTCAGGCCAAGGAGAACGGGCTGAGGATCTTTTCGGGCGATCCGGTCTTCAAAAAGTACGACGTCGACGTCTTCTGGTACTAGTCAGCAGCTCACTTCATCGAATCCAAAATATCCGCAATGTCCTTTTCCGTCGTGTCGGGGTTGATGAAGCAGAACCTGGACACGGTCTCGACGCCCTCAGGGTTTCGCCATTTGGTCGGTGCGACCAGTGCGAAGCCGGCCTTGTGGTTGCGGAGCGTCCATTCTCGATAGTCATCCGGCGTCCAACCGATACGCCTGTACAAAACGCACGAGAGACTGGGTTCGCGAACAAGCTCGGTGTGTTCGGCGTCGGTGATCATTTGACCGGCGATACGGGCAAGTTTGATGCCGCGTTCGATCGCCTGTTCGTAGCGGTCGGTGCCGTGCGTTGCGAGCGAGAACCAGAGCGGCAGGCCGCGCACGCGGCGGGTCAATTGTATCTGGTAATCGGACGGGTTAAATCCGCGGTAGGCTTCGTCGCTGAAGATGTCCAGATACGAGCCCGCTTGTGAATGAGCCTGCTTTGCGAGTTCCGGCTTGCGGTAGATCACGGCTCCGCAATCGTAGGGTGAAAAAAGCCACTTGTGCGGGTCGATGGTCACGCTGTCGGCGTGCTCGATGCCGTTAAAAAGCGGCCTTACCGATCTGACGGCAAGAGCCGCACCGCCGTAGGCGGCGTCGACGTGATACCACAGCTTATACTTTTTGCAAACATCTGCGATGCCCTGCAGGTCGTCGATAATGCCGGAGTTTGTCGTGCCGCTGGTGGCGATGACGGCAAAGATCCGATCGCGATCTGCCTGGTCCATGCTTTCGATCTTTGCTGTGAGCTGCGAGCCTTCAAGGCGGTCTGCGGTTTCGATCAAAATGACGTCTGCATCGATGACTTTTGCCATCGCCGAGATCGACGAATGGGCTCCATTGGACGTGATGACGATACCGCGGGCGTGGGCCTTTGTCGGGTCCAGGCTGCGCCAGTATTCGCGAGCCGCGACCATCGCCGAGAGATTGGCCTCGGTGCCGCCGCTGGTAAAGACGCCGAACGCTCCATTTGGGAGGCCGGTCAGCTTTACCAGCCACTCCATCGCCTGATTTTCAGCAAAAATGCATCCCGCACCTTCAAGCCAATAGGCACCATGGACGCTGGTCGCGGATGTAACAAGGTCGAACATCACTGCCGCACGCGTCGGTGATGCCGGCACGAACGCGAGATGTCGCCGGTGGTCGATCGGAATGCTTGCTTTTACAAGAACTTCGCGAAAGAGTTCGAATGCTTTCTCGCCGCCGATGCCCTTTGGGGTAATGGTCTCGCCCACAAGCGACTTCAGTTCCTGAGCCGATTTTGGAAAACCTAGTTGCGGGTCTGTGTCCGATATGCGTCCAATGGCGTACTTGATAACGTCAAGGGACATTTCGACAAGGTCGATATCTACATTATGCATATTGCGAGGTCAAATTACGGAGCATATGGCCGACGCGCCAATTGCTCAATAGCCAGTGTAATGCCCAATGACGATCGCCGCCACGGTCATCACGCCATAGATCACCTCGCGGACGCCGATCTGCATGGCCTTCATCTTTCGCCGATATGGCGAAAGCCCGATCGCAGCCCGGAAAAGGAGAAAGCACATTATGCCGACGGCAAGCAGCGAGGCTAGTCCATTATATGCGAAAACCGAAACTGTGATAATCGCCGCTGCGTGAACGGCGATAGTTATTGTCATTGAATGGTGTTTGCCCTTTTCAAGCCGGAGGCGGTTACGGACATAAATGATCGACGGTATCAGACGGGCGATCATGATCATCCAGATAGCGGCAGCCTCAATATGTGTCGAACCGCCGGCGAGCAATATCGCGGCTGCCGATGACGAGATCGAGATCGCCCCCATCAACTCGGGCAGCAAACCGCGGCTCTTTCGCGACCCGTCGAAATAGATCTGAACCGCCGCCAGCGGAAGGATCACCGCAAACGGCGCAAGCGGACCAATACCGGCTAAATAGACGGAAGCGGCCAATCCGGCGGCCGCAATCGAACCAAAAATGACGAGGAACTTAAACGCAGCCGACGCCCGCTCGTTATTTTTTTGTCCAAGTCGATCGATGATCAGTACTTTGAGCGGTTGACGGGCAAGGAATGAGCCGATAGTCATGATCGCGAGGAAAAGCCCCGCGGTTGAATATCCGATCGCGAGCGAGACGACTAGCGGCTCAAGCAAAAAGCCCCACGCCCCGTGTTCCGAGGGCAGGGCGATCTGCCGCGAGTTTAACTTCACCGCTGTCGGCGATTTGCCAGCTTCTGACATCGTTCGAGAATATTCCATTTCGCGTTCTATCCAAAAGCTAGGGTTTCGAGTTCGGCCGCTTTCGGGAATAGGAGATTATTCTCAAGGTGAATGTGCTGATGAAGGTCGCGTTCGAGAGCCTCGAGTCTCGAAAATAGTCCCGAATAGCTCGGGCAGGCACCTTCCGGAAGTTTGTAATTGTTTGATACTGCTCTCATTTCCCGCAGGATGTCGCCGACGGCGTCATGTTCATTCATCATCATTTTGATCGGATGACGCACTGTTCCAAACGGCGGCATGGCCACTGATAGCTCGCGATCGGTCCGGGCTTCCAGATCTTTTACGTACGGAAACAATACTTGCTCTTCTTTGTACATGTGCGGAAGCAGATCGTCGTGAGCACGGGTAAAGAGGTCGGCGATCACGTGAAGTTCGGGGTGCGATTCGCCATGGACTCCCTCAACCTTTGCCAATAACGCCGGCAGATGTTCGAGTTCGTAATAGGTAAACTTATGATGAGTTTCAAGAATATGGTCGATCAAATCAGAGAGAGAAAGTTCTGTTAACCTAGCTGCGTCGTCCGTCGTTTCAGATAGCGACGTTTCGATCTGACTCAACACGACGTCAGGTTCGGCTCCGGCATTTCTGCAGGCATCGACAAAATTGATTCGGCCTCCGCAGCAATAATCGATATTGAATGATTCAAAAACACGGGTCGTGGCCGGCGATTCGAGTGCGATTTCGCGGACTGTGCGAGTGGTAGTATTTTGCATAATTCCTCCGTACACTTTTTGGTACTAAGCTATTGTTTGTTTATTGCGGCACTAAAAAATATGATTGAGATCATACGGTGAATAAAATCTCTACAACTACGATCGACGGCTATATCCTGACGGGCGGAGCATCGAGCCGCATGGGCCGGGATAAAGCGACTATCTTGATCGACGGTCTGACAATGGTCGACCGTATCGCGACAAATCTCCGACAGGCGGTAAGGCAGGTTTACACTGTTGGGGGAGTACAAGTCGCGGGCCTGGAAAGCGTTCCTGACTGGAAGGCTGATGCAAGCGGTGTCGAACAAACCGTCAAGAGTGCTTTAACCGGCCTGGTCACGGCATTAAGGCGTGCTAGAACCGAATGGATATTTGTTGTCGCATGCGACATGCCCTTCGTCACCACCGAACTTTTCCAGTTGCTTGCTACGGCGGCCGGGCAAGGGAAAAGTGCGATAGTCCCGACGGATATAGACGGCAGGCTACAACCGACCTGCTCACTTTACCGTGTCGAAGATTGCTTGGCGAAGGCTGAAGCGGCTCTGGCTAAAGAACGGCACAGTCTTAGAAAACTGCTGGCGGAAATCGAAGTTCAGGTTGTCCCGTTTGAGACGTTGGTCGGGCTGTCCGGATCGGCGAGGCTTTTCGTAAATATAAATACGCCCGAAGATCTCGCGGGAGCTGAGCAATTGATGCTCGTACCAAACAGCAAAAGGCCGTGAACTTATCACAGCCTTTTGCTCAGTTATGGGAAACAAGTCGCTTTAGTTGTTGGCTCTAGACGTTCCTTCCCTTACTCTCAGGCGCTTTTTCAATCCGGCATTTGGGATCGACACCCCTGAATTGGCCAACACAATTGCGCTGAGGACGCGGTCGCTGCCGTCGCGTTCGAAAATGAGTTCGGGCTTTGCGTCGGCGGCAGTGCTGTTCGCCATGGCGACAACCGTATTGAGACGTTTTCCGTCGGCGTCGATGAGCGTTACCGAGGCTCCACCTGCCGAGTTCTTAGAGATCCTTATATCGTAAGAACCCGAGTCGAAGGAACGGTCGCCGACGCTGAAATCATGCGGAATTTCGACGGTGATCGTGGTATCGGACTGTGCGAACGCCGATGTGACGGCAATGCCGATCGCAAGTGTAGCTAGGCTAATAAACTGGATAAATTTTCTCATTATGACCTCCGTGTGCTTATAGAATGTAAACAGAACGCCGAAACGTCCTCAGACATTAATGCGTAAACGGGTCGGGAATCGTATCACGCGTGTATAAAATTGCTCCCGACTGATAGAAAGAACGGCGGGGCTTTTCAATTTGTTCCGATTCAATTACATTCGACAAAGAAACAATATGAATGACATCGAGTTCCGATATTTAGCGACCCCTGAGTTTGCCGCAGAAATGGATGCGGCTGATCCGTTGAGACATTTCCGCGAGCGGTTTCATTTCCCGAAAGATGTCAGAGGTGATGACGTTGCATATTTCACTGGGAATTCGCTTGGGTTGCAGCCAAAGACGGTTCGGTCATATGTTGAGCAGGAACTGAAGGACTGGGAGACGCTGGGCGTCGAGGGCCATGTTCATGCCAAGCATCCGTGGATGCCGTATCACGAATTTCTGGCGGGACGGATGGCGAATGTCATCGGTGCTAAACCAATCGAGACGGTCGTGATGAACGCACTGACAGTCAATCTGCATCTGCTGATGGTGTCGTTCTACCGGCCGTCGGGGACGCGTCGAAAGATCGTCATCGAAAAGGGCTCGTTTCCCTCGGACCATTACGCGGTAGCGGCACAGATACGCTTTCACGGACTCGACCCGGCGGAGTGCCTGATCGAGCTCGCACCGCGTGACGGCGAGGCGACGTTAAGGACGGCGGACATAGTTGAGGCCATCGGCCGCGACGGCGATTCTATCGCGTTGATACTGCTTGGCGGTGTGAATTATTACACAGGACAGGCCTTTGAAATGCGGGAAATTACCAAGGCCGGCCATGACGCCGGCGCGGTTGTTGGATTTGACCTTGCACATGCGGCGGGCAACCTTGAGCTTAAATTGCACGATTGGGATGTCGATTTCGCGGCTTGGTGCTCATACAAGTATTTGAACGCGGGTCCGGGTGCGGTCGGCGGCGCGTTCATACACGAACGGCACGCAGATTGCCCTGATATTCCTAGATTTGCGGGATGGTGGGGGCACGACAAGGCGACGAGATTCCTGATGGGGCCGGAGTTTAACCCGATAGCGGGAGCCGAGGGTTGGCAGTTGTCGAATCCGCCGATCCTGCAGATGGCGTCGTTATTAGCGTCACTTGAGATCTTCGAAGAGGCCGGAATGGCTGCACTTAGGAAAAAGTCAGAGCGGCTCACCGGATATCTGGAGTTCCTGCTCGACGAATTAGGCGACGAACGAATATCGGTGATCACGCCGCGTGAACCCGGGGAACGCGGGTGCCAGCTTTCGATCCGTGTAAAAGAGTCGGACAAGTCGCTCTTTAATGCGATCACCCAAAATGGCGTAGTCGCTGATTGGCGGGAACCGGACGTGATAAGAGTCGCTCCGGTGCCGCTGTATAATTCGTTTGGCGATGTCTACCGGTTCGCAACTGTTTTGCGGTCGGTATTGGTTTAGCGGATATCGCAACGGTTCAGATGTCCGCAGATTATTGAGGAAAATTATGATCCGTGCACAGATCAACGGCATTGACGGCGAATTCGCCGAAGGCATCACAGTTTTGGCGGCAGCCAGAGAATTGGGGTTCAGTATTCCGACGCTCTGCAGCGACGACCGGCTCGACCCGGTCGGTGCTTGCAGAATGTGCCTGGTCGAGATCAAGGGCCGTGCCCGCGAGACGGTCTCATGTACCTTGGCACTCGAGGACGGAATGGTGGTCGACACCCACAGCGAGCCGGTCGAGGACGCCCGCAAGTGGAATTTGCGCATGCTCGCCGGTAACTATCCGGCCGATGCGTTCACCAAATATCCTGATAAACCTTTTCACAAACTCGCGACGGATTACGGCCTGACCGCAGACGATTTTGACGGTGATCACTCGATCGCAGCTGACACATCGCACACCTATATCAACGTCGATATGTCGCGTTGCATCAACTGTTACGCCTGTGCCCGCATCTGTGCCGACGTGCAGGGCCAGTTCGTCTGGCATGTCGTCGGCCGCGGCGAGGAATCTCAGATATTGCCGGACTCGTTCGGAGCTTTTGGCGACAGCACATGCGTCTCGTGTGGAGCCTGCTCCGACGCGTGTCCGACCGGTGCGCTCGAGGATAAGACGGTCATCGAACGCGGTTTCCCGACGACGTGGACCAAAACGACCTGCCCGTACTGCGGCACCGGCTGCGAAATGAATGTCGGCGTCCGCGACGACCATGTCGTGCAGGTCAAACCGGTGATGGACGCTCCCGTCAATTACGGCCATCTCTGCGTCAAAGGGCGTTATGCATACGATTTTGTCGATGCGAACGACCGCGTGACCGAACCGATGATCCGCGAGGATGACGGCTGGCTGGTCGTCTCGTGGGAAGAGGCAATTGCATTTGCCGCCCAGAAACTGAAGGCACTCGACAGTGAATTTGGCCGCGACAGCATCGCCGTGCTGGGCTCGGCACGCGCGACGAACGAGGAAAACTATCTCGCACAGAAATTCACACGTGTCGTGCTCGGCACCAACAACGTCGATTGCTGTGCACGCGTCTGCCACACGCCGTCGGCAGCCGCGATGAAGATCATGATCGGCACGGGTGCGATGACGAATTCGTTCGACGACATCGAAAAGGCGAAAACGATCATCCTCTGCGGTGCAAACCCAACCGAAAATCACCCGATACCCGGTGCACGCATCAAGCAGGCGGTCATCAAGAACGGCACCAAGCTGATCGTCATCGATCCGCGAAAGACCGAGCTGACAAAATACGCGGACGTCCACCTTCAGCTGCGGCCGGGAACGAACATCCTGATGTTCAACGCTCTCGCCTATACGATCATCGACGAAGGCCTGACAGACCCGGAATTTATCCGCACACGCGTCACCGAGTACGACGAGTTTCGTGAGTTCGTCGCCGAATACTCGCCCGAGGCCGTCGCGGAAAGATGCGGCGTGGACGCGGCACTTATTCGCAAGGCGGCACGCATCTACGCCACCAACACGCCGTCGATGGCGATGCACGGGCTCGGCATGACCGAGCATCTGCAGGGAACCGAGGGCGTGATGTCGATCGTCAACCTCGCACTGCTGACCGGTAACATCGGCAAGCACGGTGCCGGCGTCAATCCGCTGCGAGGCCAAAATAACGTACAGGGCTCGGCACATATGGGCTGCGACCCGGGCATTCTGACGGGCTCGGTGACGATCGAAACGGGCCGCGAACTGTTTGAAAGCGTCTGGAAAAGGGACGTACCGACCAAGGCCGGCCTCAATCAACTGCAGATGATAGACGCCGCCCGCGACGGCAAGCTCAAAGCGCTCTGGACGATCGGCTACGACGTATTCCTGTCGAACGCCAATGCCCACGAGACGGCCAAGGCCTTTGCCAACATGGATCTCGTCATTATCCAGGATTTCTTCATGAACGAGACGGCCAAACGGTTCGGCCACGTATTTTTCCCGGCGACGACGTCGTTCGAAAAGGACGGCACGTTTATGAACGGCGAGCGGCGCGTCCAGCGTATCCGCGCGGCGGTCAGCCCACGCGGCAACGCCAAGTCGGACCTCGAGATCATCTGCGATCTGGCTGCGGCGATGGGATTTGAAAAGGATTTTGCCTTCAAGACGGCCGAAGAGGTCTGGAACGAGGTTCGAGCCGTATGGCCTCCGGGATACGGGATTACGTACGATCGGATCGAAAAGGCCGGCATCCAGTGGCCATGTCCGGACGTCGATCATCCGGGAACCGAGGTCCTGCATGGCGAATCGTTCTCGAACGGCGTCGCCGCGGCGTTGAAGCGCATAAAATACAGGCCGACGAAAGAGGTCGTGACGGGCGATTTTCCGTTCATGCTGACCACGGGCCGCGTGCTCGAGCAGTTTAACGCCGGCACGATGACGATGCGTACGCCGAACAAGAAGCTGCGGCCGACCGATCTGCTGCAGATGTCAAAGGCAGACTCGGCGAGGTTGTCGATCGCGAACGGCGAGAAGGTCAGGCTTCGGAGCAATTACGGCGAAGCCGTCTTGCCGGTCGAGATCACTAACAAGGTGAAAACGGGCGAGCTTTTCGCTTCATTTCACGATGCGTCGGTGTTCCTCAACTACGCGACCGGCCCGACCCGCGACCGCTTTACGCAAGCACCCGAATTTAAGGTCACGGCCGTGACGATCGAGAAACTGAACGCTTAAATCATAGGTAATTGATTTCGACGGTTCAGGGGTCGCCTTAAACATTGCATATTACGTGTTTCATGCGAATGTTATTTAACTGATTGATCTCGGCTTTTTTCGTTATGTGGTATACATTATTGCGGTCTTGAGGATGAGTACCTTCTCCGACGATTTCAATGAATCACGAGGAACACATAAAGATATGGCCAATACGGTCGAAGATTGATTGGGGCGAAGAAGTAGGCGATCTAAGGTCAGCAGACGTAAGAAGAAAAAGCATACTATTGACTACTAAACCTATTGGGGTCAGGGAGATTGGACGGTTTCTAGAACTTCAAAACCTTTGTTGCTTCGATATAGATGAAAAGACTCTTAATTACATTGGTGGATGTTCTAACCTAAGTCATTTGTATATCGACGGATCCAAAACGCGATCTATCGAGCCGTTAAGCGGACTTAGGAAGCTTGAATATCTTGGTCTGGAGCGGTTTTCAAGAATCGAGAATCTTGATTTTCTGAAAGGGCATTTACGACTAAAAGGTCTTGGTATTACAAATTTCAAGAACGTTCACGATATTTCCCCATTGTGTCGGTTGTCAAACCTTGAGCAGCTCGCAGTCGCAGGCGGAATATGGACTCGGATGACAGTTAGCTCTTTGAAGCCTCTTGGTGAACTGGAAGGTCTAAAATACTTGCATTTGACTAACCTGAAAGTCGAAGACCGTTCTTTGGCACCGTTGGCAAATCTCAGGCATCTTCGAACGTTGGAGATTGCAAATTTTTTTCCAATGGAAGAATTTGCTAAATTATCAGGAATACTCGGCAATGTTGAATGTGTCTGGTTTAGTCCGTCGATTCGATTACCGTTAGGCGTTTGTCGCAAATGTAAACAAGAAACGATGGTTATGTTGACCGGTAAAGGTACACGGAGTCTATGTCAAGTCTGCGACTATGACCGTTTACAAAAACACAACGATCAGTTCTACAAATTCGCCTCTGAATCATTTTGATCGGTTATTATGTCTAGAGTCATTATTATCGGTGCAGGGCTCGCGGGTTCGCTGCTGTCGATCTATCTTGCAAAACGCGGCATCGCGGTCGACGTGTACGAGGCACGCGGCGACATGCGGCTTGAGACCGTGGCGGCGGGCCGCTCGATCAATCTCGCTCTGTCTGACCGCGGCATCGCGGCACTCGGCGAGGTCGGGATGGACGAGTATATGCTGGCCGAGGCCGTTCCGATGTTCGGGCGGATGATCCACTCGGTCGCGGGCGAGACAAAGCTGATGCCGTATTCGGGCCGGCAGGGCGAGTACATCAACTCGGTCTCGCGTTCGGGCCTCAACATCGCACTGATGAACGAGGCGGACAAGTACCCGAACGTCACATTCCATTTCAATGAGCGGTGCACCGATCTTGACTGCAAGACCGGTGTTGCGGCCTTCTCAAGCGGCAATAGCATCGCGGCGGACACTGTCATCGCGACGGACGGAGCCGGTTCGGCGGTGCGTCACGCGATGATGAACGGCGGCGTCGAGCGGTTCGATTTTTCGCAAAAGTGGCTCGAGCACGGCTACAAAGAGCTGCACATTCCGCCCGGCGCCGGCGGTGAGTTTCAGATGGAGAGAAACGCTCTTCACATCTGGCCGCGGCATAAGTTCATGATGATCGCCCTACCGAATTTCGACGGCAGCTTTACGTGCACTTTGTTTTTTGCACATAAGGGCGACAACAGCTTTGACGAGATCAGCCGCGGATCGGCGATGGATTTCTTTGAAGCAAATTTCCCGGACGCGATACGGTTGATGCCGACGCTCGTTGAGGACTACCTGCGCAATCCGGTCGGCAATCTCGGCACGGTCAAGTGCTTCCCGTGGAACGCCGGCGGACGAGCTCTTCTGCTCGGCGACTCGGCTCACGCTGTAGTGCCGTTCTATGGGCAGGGAATGAACTGTTCGTTCGAGGACGTGCGAGTGCTCGACACTCTTATTGAAAAGCACGGAGCCGACTGGGAATCTGTCTACCGCGAGTACGGCCAACTGCGAAAGGCGAACACCGACGCGATCGCAGACATGGCAGAGGAAAATTTCTACGAGATGCGCGACGCGACGGCTGACCCGGTCTTTCTGAGAAAGCGGGAACTCGAAACCAAGCTCGAGCAGACATTTCCCGACTATTTTTCGAAATACTCGATGGTCACATTTCGCGAAGATCTGCCGTATTCGGTCGCCAAGTCAAAGGGCAACGCCCAGGACCGTTTGCTGATGAGCATCTGTGCGTCCACCGAAAATGTGTCGCAGATCGACATGGCCGCCGTCATTGAGCGGCTCAGAAAAATCTAGATCATGAAAAGATCCTCATCCGTCGCCATCGCTTTCCTTTTGCTTGCTACATTTGTCGTTCAGACGTTCGCACAGGTCGCTATGCCGCCGTTCACCGTGGCGTCGACGCCGTGGAATGCCGATGAACTTGGCAATATCCGTGCGGTCGTTCGAGTCGCGGACGCCTCGCGTCCGGCGTTTGCGAGGATCGAATGGCGTCGGCGTGACCAGAATCCGGCTGACAAAAGTGTAATCGTGACTGCGGCCGACGGTACGAAGGTGGGCAACATCACGCGGCGTGAGATAAACCGTGAGTTTGGCGAGGTCGTGTTCGAGCCGGTCAATGGCGTGGGCCAATACTATGTCTATTTCCTGCCGTACAAAAAATCCGGCAGTGCCAATTATCCCAAGGATTTTTACCCCGGATTTGAGGAAAAAGCCGAACCGAAATGGCTTGAAAGTTCGCGTCAGGTCACGGCACCGAACGCGGAGACGGTCGAGATACAGGCGATCGATGCGTTCAACTCGTTTTTCCCGATGGAGGTCATTGCGACGCGTGCGGACACCGAAAAGCTGATCGCCGCGAATTCGGGAATGGGCTTTTTGGTGTTGCCTGAGGACCGTATGTTCGCCATCAGGATGACGGCCGATCTGCCACAGCGTTGGGTCGAACGCGGGCTGCAGAACAGCTTTTCCGGCATGGCCCGAAAGGGCGAGTTTTACGCTTTCCAGCTCGGCGTTTTCGCTCTCAAGGACCTCAAAAATGTCCGCGTGAAGTTCACCGATCTCAGGTCTGCGAGCGGTGCGACGATCGCGGCCGCTGATATGACGTGTATCAACACGGACGGCGTCGATTACCGCGGCGAGAAGTTTGAAAAAACGGTCGATGTCGCGTCCCGCAAGGTCCAGCCGCTTTGGTGCGGAGCGGACGTTGCAGGCAACGTCGCAGCCGGCGACTACAAAGGTACGGCGACCGTGACTGCGACCGGCGAGGCTCCCCAGACGATCGCATTGAACCTGAAGGTCGCCAGCGAAACTGCACCAAACAGCGGATTTGACGAGCCCGAAAAAATGACACGGCTCAAGTGGCTCAATTCCACCCTGGCACAAGAGAACACCGTCATTCCGCCGTATACGCCGATCAAGGTCAAGGGTAATATCATCTACATTCTCGGCCGCAGCATGAGTCTGAGCAACGACGGTCTGCCGGGCTCGATCGCGACAAGCTTCAGCCCCGAAATGACTTCGATGAGCGGCTATACGCAGGTGCTGGCTCGTCCAATCTCACTGTCGGTTGTCGACGCGGATGGGAGTGAATTGGGCGCCGTGCCTAAGAGTCTGTCGTTCACGGAAAAAGCGCCCGGAACGATAAAGTGGCACGCGTCGACTAAGTTTGGAAAGGTCGAAATGGATGTCGAAGGTTCGATGGAGTTTGACGGATCTGTTGCCTACACGGTCAAAATAACCGCGACCGAAGACACGAGCCTGTCCGACATCAGCCTTTATATTCCATACGCAAAGGACGCCGCAAAATACATGATGGGGCTCGGCGAAAAGGGGCGTGCAACCCCGGACTTTCTGCGTTGGAAATGGGACGTCGCGACAAAGAATCAGGACGGTGCCTGGCTTGGCGGCGTCAACGCCGGGATGCAGTTCTCGCTGCGTGACGAGAAATATGTCAGGCCGCTGAACACGAATTTCTATCTGCAAAAACCGCTGCTGCTGCCAACATCGTGGGGCAACGGCGGAAAGGGCGGCATTGATATTAAGTCTCAGCCGAGTGCTGAAACGGTTACGGTCAGGAACTACAGCGGCCCGCGGACGATGAAAAAAGGCGAATCGCTCTATTACAATTTCACGCTGCTGATCACACCGTTTCACACAATAGATACCGACTGGCAGTGGGCGAACCGTTTTTATCACAAATACACGCCCGTCGACGATATCAAAAAGACAGGTGCGACGGTCGTAAATATTCACCACGCCAACGCGATAAACCCCTATATCAATTACCCTTTCATCGCTCACAAGGAGATGAAGGCGTACATTGACGAGGCACATAAAAAGGGCTTAAAGGTAAAGATCTACAACACTGTCCGCGAGCTGTCGAACCGTGCGTACGAACTGCCCGCACTCCGGAGCCTCGGCCACGAGATCTTTTCGGGCGGTAAGGGCGGCGGCTTCCCGTGGCTGCAGGAACACGTTGGTGACGACTATATCGCGGCCTGGTTCGTGCCTGAGCTGAAGGACGCGGCGATCGTCAACAGCGGTGTCAGCCGTTGGCATAACTACTACGTCGAGGGCATGAACTGGCTGACGCAGAACGTCGGTATCGACGGCATCTATCTCGACGACGTCGCCTTTGACCGTGTGACGATGAAACGCGTCAAACGTGTGCTGACCGCGGGCGGCCATCCGGGCATCGTCGATCTGCACTCGGCAAATCAGTTCAACAAGAACGACGGATTTAACAACTCGGCGATGCTCTACATGGAGCATTTCCCGTACCTCAACCGGCTTTGGTTCGGCGAGTATTTCGATTACGAGAACAACTCGCCGGATTTCTACATGACCGAAGTTTCCGGCATTCCGTTCGGACTGATGGGCGAAATGCTCGAAAAAGGCGGCAACCCGTGGCGGGGCATGATCTACGGCATGACCAACCGCATGCCCTGGTCGGACAACGCCGATCCGCGGCCCATATGGAAGGTCTGGGACGATTTTGGCATGCAGGGAACCGAGATGTACGGCTATTGGTCGCCAAATTGCCCGGTAAAGACCAACAACCCAAAGGTGCTCGCGACCGTTTACCAAAAGAAGAGATCCGCACTTGTCTCGATCGCCAGCTGGGCCGAGAGCGACACGGATGTGCAGTTGCAGATCAACTGGACCGCACTCGGCATCGACCCGGCAAAGGCGACGATCACCGCTCCTGAGGTCGCCGGGTTTCAGGCTGGAGCGACATTTGGGACAGGTGACAAGATCGCCGTGGCCAAGAACAAGGGCCTGCTGCTTGTGATAAAGTGACGACGATTATGGCCGATTCGATCACGATCAACGGACGCACCATGCAGATCGATCTCTCGAAGCCGATCGACATCTCAATACCGCTGCGCTTCAACGGCCCACAGCCGAATGCTTACGGGGTTGAAGCGGCGACGTCTGAGCCGTGTGCGGCGGGCGAACTTGTCGGGGATACGCGGCGCGGGGGAAGCGTTAATTTTGAGCAGTACACGTGCATCCCGCACTGCAATGGTACGCATACCGAGTGCGTCGGGCATATTACGGATGAGCGGATATCGGTGCGGGACTGTCTGCAGGATGTCATGGTCGTGGCGCTGCTGATGACAGTCGAGCCGGAGAATGTGGATGGTGAGATGCTGATCACGGCGGATCTGCTGCGGGCGGCGGTGGCAAGCGGGACGCTTGCGCTCCAGTCGGCACTGATCGTGCGGACGCTGCCGAATGATGACGGGAAATTGACCCGTCAATACGACGGCGAGGTGATGCCGCCGTATTTCACCGCCGAGGCGATGGAGTATATTGTCGAATGCGGGTTCAAACACCTGCTCGTCGATACGCCGTCGATCGACAGGATATTTGACGACGGCAAACTCACGAACCATCGCATCTTCTGGAACGTCGAGCCGGGAAACCGCGAGATAAACGCCGCTACGCGTGTTAACAGCACGATAACGGAGCTGATCTATGTGCCGAACGAGGTCGCGGACGGGGAATATTTGCTAAATCTACAGATTGCACCGTTTGTAGCGGATGCGGCGCCGAGCCGGCCGGTTCTTTTAAGCATTGTCTAGGTCGCGAGTGGTTACTGAGCAGAATATTATGAGAACGAAGCTCCTCTTAGGCATGTTATTTGTAGTTTTGCTCGGAGGTTGTTTCTTATTCTTAAGACAACAGTTTTCCTATCCGCGAGCATGGGACGAAATCCAACTAGGGATGTCGAGGCAAGAAGTTTATGATCGAACCGGACCGCCTACATACAATTTGGGTGAGGTAAAGGGTGCCTTTTGGTTTCAAAAGAAACTAACTCAACGACAAGAATTGTGGATGTATTTTGAGGAAGACAAAGTGACCATGCTCGCTATCAAACAACGAATCGGAACCGACAATAGGTTTTATGAGAGAGTTGTCCGCTCGGCATACTAATTTATGTCGCACCAAAGAATAATTATTTCACTGCATTTTCTATCGCTTCTTTCAGATTTGGATACTTAAACTCGAATCCCGCGTCTTCTAATCGTTTCGGCATTACCTTGGTACTGGCGAGCAGTAGTGCATCGCCCATTTCGCCGAAGATCATGCTGACGGCAAATTCGGGCAGGGGCAGAAACGTCGGGCGGTAGAGAACCTCGCCGAGAGTTTTGGTAAATTCCTGGTTTGTGACCGGATTAGGAGCGACGGCGTTGACCGCTCCGCGGATATTGTCGTTCTCGATCGCGTAGTTAATAATGGCGATCTCATCGTCGAGCGAGATCCATGACATCCATTGCTTGCCGCTTCCGACCACGCCGCCGACACCCATCTTGAAGGGAAGCAGCATGGTCGCGAGGGCACCGCCGTCCTTTGACAAGACGATGCCGGTTCGGAGCAGAACGGTGCGGATGCCTGCGTCCTCGGCACGGCGGGACTCGGCCTCCCACTCTTTGCAGACGCCGGCGAGAAAATTATCGCCGACGGCAGATGATTCGGTACATTCTTCCTCACCACGTTCGCCGTAAAATCCGATAGCTGACGACGCGATAAAGGTCTTCGGCTTGTTCTTTAGCTTGGAGATTGCGTCGACGACGTTGCGCGTTCCGAGTACGCGGCTGTCGCGAATTGCTTTCTTCTTATCGTCGGTCCAGCGAAGTCCGCTGACGTTCTCACCGGCAAGGTGCACGATGACGTCGATGCCCTCTAGCTTTTCGGGATCGGCAAACCCATCCTCGATGCTCCATTTTACATGCTTGTCGTCTGTGGGCTCTTTACGCGAAGCTAGAAGCATATCGTAGCCCTTCGCCGAGAACGACTTCTGCAATTCCGTTCCAACCAAACCGCTGGCACCTGTGATCAAAACTTTCATAATTACTATCTTAACAGAAGATAATTGACCGCAGATGAGCGAGGATGGACGCTGATCGGAAAAAGATAAAAATAATCTGAATTGATCTGTGTTTATCTTCGGTTATTATCAGATCTTCTCAGGTCATTTATGACGAAAGCGACGAGCAGGTCTATCTCACGTTTTGTCAGCATATCGCGGAATGGGACCATGCCGTTCCCTCCGTTGGCAATGTGGTTGTAGATCTCGTCCGGGGTCTTGTATTTATGTTCGCCGTCGCGGATGTTGGGGATGATGCGGCCGTCGTCGAGTGTTTTGCCCATTGCTTCGGGGCCGTGACAAATGGCGCAATTTTGACGGAAGAGGGACGCTTCGTATGACTTGCTCTCGGCGATGACGTAGCGTGTAGGTTTGGAGTCGGTACAGGAAGATAAGGTGATTGTGATGAAGGCCAGAACAACTGCGGCTTTTTGATAGAACATAAAGGGAAAGTGTCACGCAAAGCTGCGGAGAACGCAAAGTGGTCGCCGAGTTTGACGGAGAATTTCAAACAGGATGTACAAGATAGCCAGGATAAGAACACAAGGATAACGAATTTCTCCTCCGGAATATCTTGTAAATCCAGTTTTGTTTCTATCAATTGGCGGTTTCTTCCTTCAAAGCGCGTTTGAATATTTTTCCGGTACCGCCGATCGGCAGGCTGTCGCGAAATTCGACGTGTCGGGGATATTTATTCGCGGCAAATTGCGTCTTGCACCACTCGGTGAATTCTTGGGTGCTGAGTTCGCAACCCTGTTTTAGTACAACAAAGGCTTTTACTTCCTCGCCGAGACGCTCGTCGGGCACGCCGATGACGGCACATAGCGAAACGGATGGATGAGTGATGATGACCTCCTCGAGCTCACGTGGATAGATGTTGTAACCGCCGCGGAGGATCATGTCCTTCTTGCGGTCGACGATCGAGAGATAGCCCTCTTCGTCCATGATGCCGATGTCGCCGGTGTGAAACCAGCCGTTGCGAAATGCCTCGGCCGTCGCCTCGGGCCGCTTATAGTAGCCCTTCATTACGTTAGTGCCGCGAATTACGATCTCGCCGCGGTGGCCACGCGGGACTTCGTTGTCGTCGTCGTCGAAACAGCGAACGTCGACCCCAAATATCGGTTGGCCGACTGTTCCCGGTTTCGACGGACGTTCGAAATGATTGAACATCGCCAGCGGCGAAGTTTCTGAGAGCCCGTAGCCCTCCATCACGCGGACGTTAAAACGCTCCTGAAACTCCCGCATCACCTCGACCGGCATCGGTGCGCCACCCGAACTGCAGACTTTCATTGTGTTGGCGATCTGGCTGATGTCGTAGCCCGTTTCATCAACGTGTTTGAGAAGTGCCCAGTACATTGTTGGCACGCCGACCCAGAAATTGACACGTTCCTTGACCATTATGTCGAGCGTCGCCTGGGGTTCGAACCGCGGAAGCAAAACGACACGGTGGCCGGCGTACATCTGCGTGTTCATTTGAACCGTCTGGCCCGTTGTGTGAAAAAGCGGCAACGTGATCAGGCAGGTTTTCTGTTCGGGTTCGGTAAAATCGAGGACCGGCAGATGGATCAGGAATGTGGTCGTGACGTTTGAATAGAGATTTAGATGCGTCAATTCTGCACCCTTCGGCTGACCGGTCGTGCCCGAAGTATATAGGATCGCACAGGTGTCATCGGGACTGGTCGGAAACGTCTCAAACTGCTCCGATTTGTCGAAGGTGATCTGCGTCAGCGTCTCGTGTCCCTCGATCGGGCTTTTGCCCATCAGGTCCTTCGTCATAACGATCAGGCGTTCGCAGGTCGGCACCTGATCGAAGCCCTCTTTCACAGTCGCCGCAAGCGGCAGATCTTCCGTTCCCTCGAACACGAACACGGCCTTGGAGTCCGAATCCTGCAGGTGGTAGGCGATCTCACGCGGTTTGAAGAGCACGTTGAGCGGCACGACGGCCGCACCGGCTTTCATGATGCCGTAATAGACGATCGGGAAGAACGGCAGGTTCGGCGAACATAGAGCAACCTTGTCACCGTGGCCGATGCCCATCTCGACAAGGGCATTTGCGACACGATTGGACAGCCGGTCGAGCTCGCCGTACGTTAGCCGGACGTTATCGAATATGATCGCCTCCTTTTGAGGGGCAAGCCGGGCGTGATGCGAAATTATCGACGCCAAATTTAGCGTTGTAGCCGAACTCTGCATGTGTTGGATGAAAACCGCGAAAACTTAGATTTGAACGATTTTAATTACACTTTGGGCTTTATGTCAAAGCTGATCTGGCGAGCGGACGAGATCGGTTCTCCGAGTTGCTGGATTGAGTGCACTCGCCAGTCTTCGTGCTGGTCGGGAAAGTCCGTGCGAAAATGGCCTCCGCGTGACTCTTCGCGCCAAAGAGCGGCATCGGCGACGAGGGTCGCTAGAGTCACAAAATTACGCGATGATGTACTCAGATTGCCACCTGAGATCTGCCGAAATTCCTTTAGGGCTCGTTCGAGCGAAGTCTTATCGCGAAGAATTCCGACGCGTTCCCACATCAGCCGCTTAACTCGCTTTTTGACCGCCGTCGAAAGCATTGAGCCATGGTCGTCAATCGTTGCCCCATTAGGTTCGATACCTGTGGCTCGTGTTCTGTGATCGGGGCTATCGCCGGCTGCGGCTTCGCCGGCACGAGCTCCGAATACGAGTCCCTCGAGCAGGGAATTAGAAGCGAGGCGATTTGCTCCGTGGACGCCGGTGCAAGTGACCTCTCCTGCCGCGTAGAGCCCCGCTACACTGCTTCGGCCCCAAAGATCGGTGCGGATGCCACCCATGCAGTAATGGGACGCAGGCGAGACCGGCAGCGGGTCTTTTGAAATGTCAAGATGATAAAATTTGCAGGTCTCGTAGATCTTAGGAAAACGGTGCATTAAAAAGTCAGCATCGAGGGCCGTCATATCGAGCAGTACGTGACGCGTGCCGGAGCGGCGCATTTCAGCGACGATCGAACGAGAGACGATGTCCCGCGGAGCGAGCTCGGCTCGTTCGTCATATCGCGGCATAAAGCGTTCGCCCGAGAGATTTCGCAGGATCCCGCCCTCGCCGCGCATCGCTTCGGACAAGAGAAACCGAGGTGCACCCTCGACGCTGAGGGCGGTCGGATGAAATTGTATGAATTCCATGTCCGCCATTTCGGCACCCGCGAAATATGCCATCGCCATTCCATCGCCGGTCGCGACCGAGGGATTGGTCGTGTGCTGATAGAGTTGTCCGGCACCGCCAGTGCACATTATGACGGCCTTGGCATAGATCTCACGCGGGGCACGCAGAACAGGGTCGAGAAAGCGGACGCCGACACATCGTCCGTCATGAACGATGAGGCTCTCGGTGTTGGCGAACGGCGTCAGATTGATAGTTTTTTCGACACGGGCACGGGCGATCAGCGAGCGAACAAATTCGGCGCCGGTCGAGTCGCCGTTGGCGTGAATGATACGTCGGCGTGAATGAGCCGCTTCCTGCGTAAAAACCAGTTTTCCGCCTTCACGGTCAAATTCGCCGCCCCAATCGATGAGTTGCTTGATATATTTCGTGCCTTCGGTCACGAGCGTCTCGACCGCTTGTTCATCGCATAGCCCGGCACCGGCAATCAGAGTATCGCCCTCATGCAGCTCGGCATTGTCGTCATCAGACAGAACGACCGCGACGCCGCCCTGAGCATACTCTGTATTTGATTCGCTCGCCTTATCCTTCGTCAGCACGGTCACGTCAGCTCCGGCCGAGGCAAGAGCGATCGACGACCGCAGCCCTGCGACCCCGCTGCCGATAACGATAAAATCCGTTTCTAAAGACATTACATGAAATGTAGCAAATTTACCGGAGCAGAACCAATTTTTAGGAATAAAGTAGAGTTGACCACGAATAGCACGAATAGTACGAATCAAAAGTGATCTTCCATTCGTGCGATCCCTGTAATTCGTGGCAAAAAACTAAAAAGCCTGCCCATCGAGATGAGCAGGCTTTTTTGGTTTGAAAAAAAGTTCCGTTTAGGGAATCTTAAGTTCTTGTCCCGGGTAGATCTTGTCCGGGTGATTGAGGATATCGCGGTTAGCGTCCCAGATCGCTTTCCAAGCGATGCCGTATTTGGCACCGATCTTGCTCAGGCTATCGCCGGAAACAACGGTGTATGTGTTGGCTCCGCCGCCGGCATCACCGGCTCCCGTAGTGACGTTAAGGATCAGATCGCTCGATTGAAAATCGGGGTCGATCCGTTCGTATTCAGCCCAGAGCTGAGCTTTTGCTTCGTCGCTCGGAGCTGTTCCATTGACGTGTAGGACGCCGTCGCCCTCGCTCAACTCATAGGACGTGCCGTTTGCATTGGCGAGTTCCAGAAGTGTTTGGTATTTCTCTTGTAATGACATAATTCCTCCAGTGTCGGCCTATTTATTGAGATTATTGATGACCTTCGATGGCTTTGATTCATTTGCGACCATCATGACCTCAGCAACTTTTGCTTTGTCGACGGTGCCGCTGAGCGTGACTTCTCCGTTTGCGACAGCAACGTTAACGCCGGTGATGCCCTTCTTCTTTAGGCCTTCATTGATCGTGCCTTCGAGCATTTTGTCGGGTGACGGCGGAGCAGGTGTCGGAACCGGCTTGAGAGTCAGCTTATTGTCAACCGACTTGATGCCTTCGACCTTAGCCGAGGCTTCAGCTTTGTTTTTGACCGTAATGTCAGCAACTTCGCCGGTGAGCGTTGCAACGCCGTCCTTGACGGCAGCAGTTACGCCAACGACCTTGTCAGCAGAGAGCTTGTCCTGTACCGCTTTCGTCAGATCAGCATCGCTCTTTCCGCAAGCACTGATAAAGAGTGCGATGGCCAAAGTGAATAGTGTTAAAGCTTTGATTTTCATTTTCCCTCCAGAAAAACTGTCTAATATATGTGTACGATGATCGCAGATATCCGTAAAATACACGCGATACTTTCTAAAAAAAGCTCACCCAAAATCCACGGGCAAGCACGATTTTTTTTAGTATCAATATCTTGATTCAATTCGAGACAATTTTCAAGATAAAAATGAATTGGATCAGGAAAAAATCTCTTCGACGATCTGTTTCGCGACATCGTACGAGGTGCTGTCGGGCCGGACGACGAAATGCCAATCGGCAAGCGAATAGTCACGCTGCCGCTCATCAAAAAGCCGACGAGCGCGGGCCTTATCGCGGGCAAGCGGGCGGTCTTTGCGGGAAAACGCGATATTAAGCCAACAATGTTCGAATGTAGATTCGAGCCAGACGCTGGTCATGCCGGAATTACGGATCATTTCGCGATTACGCTCTAGCGTCCACGTGCCGCCACCGAGGGAAAGGACTCGAACGTCGGAACGTGCAAGGACTTCACGAAGCGTCCCTGATTCGATATCGCGAAATGCGGCCTCACCGTCGGCGTCGATGATCTCGGCAACGGTCCTCGCCGCTTTCGACTCAAGTACCATGTCAAGATCGACACGCCGCGAGCCGATCATGTGAGCGACGTGGCGTGCGACGCTGGATTTGCCAACGCCCATAAACCCCGTAAGTACTATTCGTCTCTTCTGATCGATCACAGTTTATGAGGTTACGACACTATCAAGCTTTTCAAAGAATCCCGGAAACGAAATATCTACGCAGTCGGCGCCGATTATCTCTGTTTCCCCTTTCGCCAGCAGTCCGGCGACCGCAAACGCCATCGCGATACGATGGTCACCAAACGAATCAACCGTCGCCCCCGTCAAGCGCGAATGCCTGACGATCATTCCATCGGGAAACTCTTCGACTTCCGCACCCATTCGGCGGAGATTTTCGACAACGGCCTTAATGCGGTCCGATTCCTTGAATCGCAGTTCGCTCGCGTCGCGGATCTCGATCCCGCCGCTGAGCTGCGTGCCGAGAACAGCGAGTACAGGTATTTCGTCGATCGCATTGGCTATCAGGTCGCCGCTGATGACCACTTTCTCGGAGTTAGACCGGATCGGGCCTCGAACGCGAATATCGCCGACCGGTTCGTTACACATCGTTCGTTCGTGCTCGACCGACAGCTCGACGCCGCATCGATGCAAAATATCGATAATGCCGGTGCGCGACGGATTAATGCCAACATTTCTGATGGTCAGGTCAGAGCCGCTACTAATGCACGCGGCGGCAACAAGAAAGAAAGCGGCGGACGAGATGTCGCCCGGAACCGAAAAGGACCTGGGCCGGAGCCGTTGCCCCCCGCGTATCGTTATCACTCCGGGTTTCGAAGTGTCAAGATCTACCCCAAACCACCGAAGCAACCGCTCCGTGTGATCGCGGGTCGGAGACGGTTCGATCACGGTTGTTTGCCCAACGGCATTTAGTCCGGCCAGGATGATACAGGATTTGATCTGCGCCGACGCAATGGTGGGGGTGTGGATGCATCCACTCAATTTATTGTCGCCCGTGATCTCAAGCGGGGCACGTCCTTCGTTCGAAACAATCTCGGCCCCCATTGCCGTCAAAGGTTCGATCACGCGTTTCATCGGTCGCGAGGATAGCGACTCGTCTCCGATCAGAAAAGCACTTACGCCCTGTCCGGCAAGAATGCCGGACATCAACCTCATCGTGGTCCCACTGTTACCGCAATCGAGTGGGCCGGTCGGCGTTGAAAAGCCGCTCTCGCCCACCCCGTCGATCGTCACGGTTGCCCCGTCGCGGGATATCTCCGCACCGAGTCGTGCAAGACATGCAAGTGTCGAAGAGCAGTCGGCGCTTGCCGCAAAATTCTCAATTACTGATCTACCGTCAGCCATTGCGGCAAACATTGCGGCCCGATGTGAGATCGATTTGTCACCGGGCAACCTTAAGGTGCCCGAAATAGATTTTGCCGGTTTAATGATCATCACGAGCATTTTAACGGTAAAAGGGCCGGTTTGTCTTGACAGTCGACGGTTTCAGCCTTTAACTTACAAAACATAAGCTGTGTCTGAAATAAAAGATCTTACATTACCTAGCCGAATCGAATCGGTCGACGAAGCCGCCGCTGCGGCGGAGAGTTTTGCTCGCGAACACGGACTTGCCGACGATGTGACGTACGCGATTGACCTGGCCGTGCGCGAATCAGTCGCAAATGCGGTCAAACATGGTAACAAGTTTGACGACGAGAAGTTAGTCGAGGTCAAACTTGCGGTGGCGGACGAAGGCGTCGAAGTGACCGTTCGTGATTTCGGTACAGGTTTCAGGCCTGAGGATATACCTGATCCGACCGACCGGGAAAATTTGCTGAAGGCCAACGGCCGAGGGATATTGTTCATGCGTTCGTTCATGGACGAGGTAGAATGGTCAAACGCAATTGGCGGAGGGCTAATGGTCCGAATGTTGAAAAAGCTATAAAAGATAATTGTTACTTGGACTTTTCACATACGGTTAGATTAGAATTTGCTATCAAATTTATTACGCAAAACTGAGGAGACAAAAATGGCTGATATCACTATTACAGAACGCCAGGCGGGCGACGTTACAATTCTCGATCTCGACGGAAAAGTCACAATCGGTGAGGGCAGCGTGGCACTTCGCGGCACGATCCGCCGTGTGCTCGGCGAAGGGAAAAACAAGATCCTTTTGAATCTCGGCCGGGTCGGCTATATTGATTCGAGCGGCATCGGTGAACTCGTGTCGAGTTTTACAGCAGTGAATAAAGAAGGCGGCACGCTCAAGCTTTTGAATCTGACGGAAAAGATCCAAGATCTGCTCGCGATCACAAAATTGCTTACCGTTTTTGATGTTTTCGAAAACGAAGCTGAAGCATTGAGCAGCTATAACTAAGGCTCAGTTCCGTACTAACGGCGATAAAGGATAAGGGATGAAGCATATTTATCCTTTGTCCTTTATTTTTGTTAGTTTGATATGCATCTCAGGGCCCGCTGAAATCATCTTTTTAACTTACGCGTAAACATTTCGCCGTCGAGCGAATGGAATCAACGCTAAAGGACAAATGCGAAAACTAGTTTTACTTTTTCTTGTGACCTTCCTTGTGGCTGTCTCTTTCGGTCAGGATAAGCCGAGTGCTTACGACCTATCGAACTATGGCGTAAAGATCGACGCCGACAAGCGGTTGATCGTGGTGCTTGCGGCGCTGGAGATGGCTCGCGGCAAAAATGACGAGGGTCAAGACGTTAAACTCATAAATACGCCGCTTTCAGAAAAGGGAACGAAGTTTCGCGAAGCTCTGCTACAGGAGAACGCAGGACTGAACCCGGACCTGCGCACACGCATCTCGACATTTGTGATCCAGTACAAGAAGAGCAGGCCAAATGCCACCGATGTAGAGCTCGTTTCGCCGTTTATCTCGATGGCCTACACGCTTTCACCGTTGCCCGAGATGGCAGACCCGGCGTACACGGCTGACCTGCCGGGCAGCTTGCTGGACGTGCTCGATTTTGCCCCGCTGGCTCGCGAATTTTATCGTCGCTCGGGTATTAGTGCGAAACTTGACGACTACGTTAAAGAGTATCGGCTAGAGGCGGATAAGACGCTGCGGACATCTACGCGGGAAATGGTCAGCGAACTGCTTGATTATATGCATACGCGACCGGAAATTTTTTATTCGGAAAAGGTAAAGGTCGAAACTCAGAAGAGCTCGAGCAGCAAGACGGTCTTGCAAAAGATCGAATCACGCGACTATGAGCGTAGATTTTTGATCGTACCGGAGATGCTTGCACCCGCGGGAAATATCGTCTTTCTTAACGTTAAGGACGATTATTATGTCGTTCTGCCACCGGATAAGGACCTGAGCTATACCGACGCTCGGCGCGCATTTTTACAGTTTGTCATCGACCCGCTGGTGCTCAAAAATGCGAAAGATATTTCGCTGATACGTGACGCCGTCAAGCCGATCCTCGATGAGCGCCGTAAGAGCGATGCGACCATCTCGCCTGACGTCTTTTTGACGGTTTCGCGGTCCTTGGTCGCAGCGGTTGACGCAAGACAGATAGAATTTTCGAGAGGGGCGATGGCAACCGCAAAGGCTCGCGAAAAGATCGTCCAGATGAAGACGGATGCGGAGAAACGGGCAGTGTCGGCTGATCTCGAACGATTCAAGCAGGCTTTGGCGGATGATACGGCGCTGATGCTTTCCGAGGCTTATGAACGAGGTGCGGTTCTTTCATTCTATTTTGCCGAACAGCTCAAGGGTACTGAAGACTCAGGGTTTGATATTGCGTCGTCGATGCGTGAGATGATCGCTTCGTTTGATGCTGCAAAGGAAGTTGACCGACTTGGACGCAATGCCGAAGCTCGAAAGCGTGCTCTGGCCGCCAGAGAAAGCCGCCGAAAGAACCCGATCGTTCCGGAGGCGACAGCCGAAAATCCGGTGACCAAACGATTGCTTGAGATCCAAAAGATGATCGAGACGCGGGATCTGGCAACAGCCGGAACGGAACTGAAAAAGCTGTCGGCAGAGAACCCGTCCGAACCCCGCATCTATTACAGTATCGGCCGCGTCGCGAGCCTTTCGGCTGAGGGCGTCACCGAACCCGATGTGCAAGCTCAGCGGTTGTTGGATGCAAAAGTTGCGTATAGCAACGTTATCCGGACGGCGAAACCAAACACCGACAAAGCATTGCTTTCGCTGACCTACGTCGCTCTTGCCAGGATCTATGAGTTCTTCAATGAGAACGCGGCCGCAATTCAGCTCTACGATAAGGCGATCCAGATCGACGATGTTCCCGGCGGTGCGTTCCGCGACGCTCTTGCAGGCAAGCAGAACCTTCTTAAAAGAACGCAGTAATCACGAATCTTTGATTGTGCCTCTAAATCTGCTAACGTCTAAACGATGAGTGAAAAGACATTTCGCAGCGGATATGCCGCGTTTATCGGGCGTCCGAATGCCGGCAAATCTACGCTTTTGAATCGGCTGGTCGGAGAAAAGATCGCCGCCGTTTCGAACAAACCCCAGACGACACGGCACCGAATACAGG
Organism: Pyrinomonadaceae bacterium; assembly: GCA_017983495.1. GTDB lineage: Bacteria > Acidobacteriota > Blastocatellia > Pyrinomonadales > Pyrinomonadaceae > OLB17. Next base: position 347,660 of record JAGOBH010000003.1, read on the forward strand.
GCATCGTCACCCGCGACGACGGGCAGATCGTATTTGTAGATACACCTGGCGTCCATAAACCGGGCCATCTGCTCAATCGGCGAATGATGTCGGCGGTCCACGATGCGATCCTTTCGGTCGATCTATTAGTGCTGATGCGTGACGCAAGCGTCTCGACGGGGAATGGTGACCGGTTTGTTCTCGAACTCGTCAAAAACGCCGCAAAGCCAACTGTCCTGATCCTCAACAAGATCGACAAACTTCGTGAAAAGGGCGGTTTGCTGCCCTTGATCGAGTGGTACTCAAGTGAATTCGAATTTGCCGAGATAGTGCCCGTTTCCGCTCTGAAGGGCGATGCCGTGGATATTATGCTCGATCAGATCGTCAAACACCTGCCCGTAGGCGAGCCGCTGTTTGGTGACGATGAAATGACCGATCAACCGGTTCGCGATATTGCGGCGGAGATGGTTCGTGAAAAAATATTGCGGTCCACGGGTGAAGAACTTCCGTATGTTACCGCCGTCGTAACCGAACTCTACGATGACACGGACCCTGATATCGTCAATATCTTTTGTGCGATCTATGTGGAACGGCCATCGCAAAAGAAGATCATTGTCGGAAAAATGGGAGCTCGAATCAAAGACATCGGCACCCGCGCCCGTATCGACATCGAAAATCTCGTCGGCCGTAAAGTGTTCCTCAAATTATTCGTCAAGGTAGTGGAAGATTGGCGAAACAAAGAAAGCGATCTGGATACGATCGGTATCCGCAAATAATGGACAAGTCGAAAAAGAACTGGTTTGCGGTCGATATTTTGATCGCGTCGGCCGCGACGGAGGCGGCCGAATTTGCCCTGAACGAGCTTGACGCTCTCGGGACCGAGATCGACAGTCTCAGGAAGCCGAAGGACGAGCCATTGCGCGTCTCGGGCTATTTTGAAGCGCTTCCCGATGAGGCTGAGATCAAAAACAGGGTCGAAGATGCGATCAGTATCTACGGACTAGAAAGCTCGTGTCTGGTAAGCGTCGAAACGCGTACGGTCGAACAGACCGATTGGCTTGCTGAATGGAAAAAGCACTGGCGACCGACGACGATAGGCCGTTTTGTTATCGCTCCCCCATGGGAAAAGATAGACGATGAATCGAAGATCGTGATCCGGATCGAGCCGAATATGGCGTTTGGTACCGGCACGCACGAAACAACGAAATTGTGTGTCAAAGCGATCGACACGATGTATCGTCCGCAACAATCGGTGCTGGATGTCGGCACGGGGACGGGAATCTTGGCGATCGCTGCCGCCAAGCTTGGCGGCACTCAGATCTTGGCGTGCGACACTGATATCGATTCTGTCGCGATTGCTCGCGAAAACGCGGTTCTCAATGGTGTCGGCGGGCAGATCGATTATTTTGACGGTTCGATCGATAGCGACACGCCGAAATTCGACTTTGTTTGTGCCAACCTGACGATCGACGTCATCCTGCCGTTACTAGATAACCTGCTTTCGAGTGCAGTAGAGATATTGCTGTTATCTGGAATTCTCGGCGAGCAAAAAGAAATGATCACGAATGCCCTTGGCAAACGTGGCATCTCAGATTTCGAGATCGACTCCGATGGTGAATGGATCGCAGTCGTCGTTCATGTCAACTAAGGTTTTACCGGTGGGACGGCAACCGGAATGTCGCCGTCATCGGTGATCGTAACGAGCGGTTGGCGTATTTTCGGACGCAGCCGCGGGGCTGCTTTTGTGAGGACCGGAGCGGTCTTTGGTGTTTCGATCGATCTCGGCGAGAGAGGTTCTACGCGTTTGAGGATCGTGCCGCCGCGCCCGGCTACCCACACCTCTTTGCCACCTCGGTAAACGACCGTCTGTAACACCTTGCCGGTTATGTTCGGCTGCAGCATCCATGTTTTCCCGGCGTCATCCGTTACCAGGACAGTTCCCATTTCGCCGACGGCAATAGCGCTATTCTGGCTAAATGCCTGGACCGCGAAAAGATTGGACCTTGTTGGCGATTCCTGATCTTTCCACGTAGCACCGCCGTCAGTCGTTGCCAGGATCACTCCGCCGGCACCAACAGCGTAACCGCGATCTGCATCAAAAAAGCTGATCGAATAGAGATTTTCACGCAGATTTAGCTTTACTTTTGACCAAGTCAGACCGCCGTCGTTCGATCGAAGAATGGTTCCACCATCACCGGCGATGACGCCGTTCTTTTCATCGAAGAATCGAACGTCCTCGAGCCACATTCTCGTGCCGGATTCGAACTGTTCCCAATATGCTCCGGCAGAATCAGTTCGGAGCACCATGCCGTTTGCTCCGACCGCGAACCCGATCTTTTCGGTAACGAAATTCACGGACAGCAGATCCTCGGTCACGTTTGAGATCCCTTTGCCCCAACTCGCACCGCCATTGATCGTTCGAAGCACAGTGCCCTTGTCACCGACCGCCCAACCGCGTTGTCCATCATAGAAATGAACCGAATTGATATTCTCGGTCGTTCCGGAAAAGACGGGCAGCCAAAATCGGCCGGCGTCGTTGGTGAGCCAGATCTTACCTTTCGAGCCGACGGCGACTCCGAGTTCGTCGTCGAGAAAGGTCATGTCGTTGACGTCTTCGCGTCCGCCTTCGCTTAGCCGCTGCCAGCTAAATCCGCCGTCGTCGGTTCGCAGAATTAGGCCGTTATCACCAACCGCCCAACCGGTAAAATTATCGGCAAAACATGTGGATACGAGCTTAGGGCTGGTTCGCACATTGAACGGCAGCCACGTCATGCCGCTGTCGCCCGTGAGCCAGACAAGGCCGTTGGCGTCGGTGATAGTGCCGCTTTTGTCGCTCGAAAAATTGACCGACAGCAGGTCGGCACGGCTATAGATATTGACCTTTGACCATGTTGCTCCGCCATCGATAGTGCGAGCGACGCATCCGCCGTAGCCGGCGACGATAATGGTATTTTGAGCAAAATAGGAAACGCCCGACACGATCTCGCCGGAACAAGGATCAGAAGATGCCCAGGTCAAACCACCGTCTTTGGAGACTAGCACCGTGCCGGCGAGGCCGACGGCGGCGGCGTTGTTTTCGTCAAGCACCGAGACCCTCAGAAGATGTTCGTTTGTGCCCGAGGTCTGGACCTGCCAAGTCGTTCCGCCATCGATCGTTTTGAGTATGCGTCCGTATGTTCCGGTGATCCAGCCGACGTTCGAGTTAGAAGAGGAAAAGGCGATGCTGTAAAAATGATCCCGCGCGTCGACGGTGATGCGTTTCCAGTCCTTGCCGCGATTTGATGTCGAGATGATCGTGCCGCGTGAGCCGACGGCGATCGCGCTTTCAGCGTCACGCGTCCAAACACCGGAAAATGTGACGTCGGTCGGAGCAGATTGCCGAATCCAGCGAAATCCGCCGTCGTCAGTCTTGAGTATCGTATTTTCGGAACCAACGGCAAATCCGTTGAGTTTATCTTTGGCGAAATGTACAGAATACAGCGGATTACCTTGCGGCAGCGGGTTTTGCCAAATCCAGCCTTGACCGCCGCGAGACTGAGCGGAGGTGTAAGTGGAGGCGACGAGCTGTACAAAAGCCAAAATGCAAACGCACGCAAAGAGCCGCATGGATAGGTCAAGCGGGAATCGTGTGTTTTGCTTTGATCTGGTACTACTCAAACTGTTTTGCTGTGTTTTCTATTTAAATTTCGATCGTACCAAGATCCGCCGCTGCGTCTTCTAAGAGAGCAATGTCGACTCGGCCCATCTCCGCAGTCTTGCGGGCGATAGTATCGACCGCCTCCTGCACTTCGTGTCCGTCGTGGCCTTTCACCCATTTCCACGTGATCTGATGCCGTCTCGATGCATTGTCGAGGCGTTTCCACCAGTCGTGATTGGTCTTTCGCTTCCATGTGCCGCCCATTGTCTCGACGACGTAGCGCGAATCGGATAGCAGCGTCACCGAACAAGCCTCGTTCAAACTCTCAAGCCCCAACGCCGCCGCCGCGATCTCGGCCTGCTGGTTGGTCGCACCGCCGAGAAACTCGGCAACGCCCTTCCAAATGCCCTTAAATCCAAGCATCGCCGCAGCGGCCGCTCTTGGTGAACCGCGTCCGTTGCCCAGGCTAGAGCCGTCGCACACTATTGTTACTTGTTTCATTAATAATTACTTAAATAGCAGTGAACTGCCCGCTGGGCCCCGGTCAAATGATGTCCCCAATGCGTTGAAAAGGTAAATCTCCACTGCCAAACTGCCTCTACGACAAATCCTTTCTCATAAAGAAGAAGGCCTTCCTTCACATCGCCGTAGATATCGGCCAGATCGTCAGAAAGAAGATTAAATACTGGCGGTTCCGGTTCCAAGTCTAACGGATCGAAGATATCCCAGTACCCATCAAAGGGCAGATTTATAAATCGTTCCCGAACAAGCTTCCAGTATTCGGTCGAAACTTCATCTTCCATCACATCGCCGCATTCAAGATCTTCCAATCTCACGACGGCGGCGTGAAGATCAGCCAATAGTCGCTGGATAGCTGCGATTTCGAGTTCCGCATCATCTGGCGAACCTTCAATCCACGTGCAAAACTGCTTTGCAATCTCGACAAACTTCTGGATATCTTGCTCATCCATAGAATCGTTCTTACCTATCCAATTGCCAACACGTTATCGACATAGCTATCAAACGTATCATCATGCGAGATGACAAAAAGCTGGTCAAAATGCGTGATGCGGCTGATCTGCATGGCCAGGTTTTCGCGGCGTTCGGCGTCCATGTTGGTCGTCGGTTCGTCGAAGAACGCGATGCGAATATCCGTGAGCTGTTTTAGCAAAGCCAGCCTCACCGACAACGCCGCGGCCATCTGTTCGCCGCCCGAAAGGCTCTGGAACGGACGCTCGTAACCATCCTCTTCAAGCATTATGGCGTAATCCTCGCCCCATTTCAGCGTGCGTTCGGCATTTCCGGTGATCTCGCGAAACATCAGATTCGCCTCAAGCGAAACGTGATAGACATAATTGCGTGCCACACGCGGAGCCGCTTCTTTCAACGTGTCGCGGATGAATGCCGTCGTCTCGGCTACTCGTTCAAGCCGTTCCTTTTCCTGAAATTCGCCATGCATCGACTTTCGAATTTCAGCAAATCGCTTCAATTCCGCCGCGATCTGTTCCTCCCGCCGTTTTGCAGCCTCAAACGTCGCCCTTACTTCGGCATGCCGTTTTTCGGTCTCATGCAGGGCAGTGCGTTCGGCGATATGAAGCAGGCGGTCGTAGATCGCGGCATCGGTTTTGGGGTCATGGCCGTCAATGTCCTCAAATATTATACGACGGTCGTTTTCGAGCCTTTCGAGATTGCTCTCGATCTTTGTAACGCTATCGCGAAGATCGCCTTCGCGGGCAATCTCGTTTTCGAGTATCCGCAGACGCGATCGCGGGTCACTTAGCTCGCGAAGTTTAGCTTCGATCGCAGAAAGTTCCTTTTCAAGTTCATCCAGCCCGGCGATCTGCTTTTCTAACTGCTCCCGTTCCTGATTTAGATGGGTTCCCTCGGCCTTTAGCTCGGCTTCGCGGTTACGAAGGCCAACAAGAGCGGCTGCGAACCGTTCGGCTTCTCGAGACTGTCGCAGATCGGCAGAGACCTTATCTCGTTCTGCCACAAGCGATGAAATTTGCGATGTAAGATCGGTGAACTGGCTCGATACAAATTCTTCAAGGGTCTGACCCTGTTTAAGGTTGAGACATTTTTGGGAAAGGATAGGGCACAGGCCGTTCTGTATCTCGCTTTGGAATTTTCGGTCGCGGTCAAGGCTCGCCTTTAGGCCGGCGATCTGCTCGACGAGTTCGGCATCATGTTTCTCGAATATTTTTACTTCACCCGCACCGGCCGCTTTTGATTCCGCCTCTTTAAGCTGTTCAAGATTAGATTTGTAACTGACACGTAGTCTCGCGACACGGTCGTCTAGGCCCCTGATCTGACTCTCGACCGCCTTAACCACCGCGATCTTTTCTCGTAGCGATGCAACCTCGCCCTCAAGCTTTTCCTGAACTTCCGTCTTTGGACGCAGATCTACGATCTCCCGGTGGGCGATCTCGATCTGCTTCAATTTTTCCTGCAGGCTTTTCTGTTCCGTTTTCAGTTTTTCAAGAGCATTCTCTACCTTTTCCGCTTCATCAAGCTTGCCAACAAATATCCGCCGATGTGCGATCTCGGACTCGAGAGTTGCGACCTGAAGTGCGAGCTTTTCGGTCTGTCCCTGCATGCTCTTAAATTCTTCGTCGACGGCGTCGGACCGCGACAATTCGCCCTCAGCACGAGCGAGGCTTTCGCGAACGCCCACGATCGAGGTGTCGAGAAATCGGGTTGTTTCGCGCAGCTTTTCGGCTGCCTGACGATATTCTTCGACCTTTAGAAGGCGGTCAAATGCCACTTTTCTCTCGGTCGCTCCTTCGAGAAAGATCGCCGTAAACGTGCCCTGCGGAACGCCGATCGCCTGTCGGAACAGTGATTTGAGGTCCGTCCCGGGTTCGAGGCCGAGATGCTGCCAGAGAAAACGAAAGACCTCTTCCTTCTTATCAGCGATCCGTGTCTGCAGAGCCGGGTCGGTCACGTGATATCCGGCTCCGGTGTCCCGGTAGACGACGTATTCGCGTTCGTCCAAACTGCTCTCGAACGTGACCTTTACCGATCCTTTCTTTTCGCCGCGTCGAACAAAATCCTCTTTTTTGTATTCGAGAAGATCAAATAATGTCCAGGCGATGGCCTCGATAAGCGTAGTCTTGCCCGCGCCGTTCTCGCCGGTGATGGCGGTCGTGCCTTTTGCAAACTGGTATGTCGAGGAGGCGTGAGATTTGATATTCTCAAGCTCGATCTTGGAGATGTGCATAAAAACTGCGGTGTCCGGTTACATGCTTGATTCTAAATGATATCGAGGTAAAGAAAAAGATTAAAAATGCCAAATGACAAGCCGGGCAGAATCATGCTATTCGTTGATTTCGGAGATAAGAATCTATGAAGATCGAAACTGGCGAAACCGTATTAGTGGTGCTCCGTGATCCGCGTGAAAAGATCGTTGGAATAGTGAACGAGATCGGGCCTGCCGGGATACAGGTCCGCGGCATCGATCTTGGATATTTTGACGATTGGTGCAATTCGATCGCCGCCGGTGAACCGCATTTACCAATGACCGACTATTTCTTTCCGATGTGGCGTGTCGAACGCATGACCCGGGACGAATCGGGAGTGCACGTCGCGTCGATGACGGAACAATTTAATCAGCGAACCGGCCGCGAGATCGGTGAGTTTTAGGATTATTGTTTTTTAAGGACGATACTGCCGCTATTGGTCGTGAGTTTGAGCGACGCATCACCGGATCCAAGACGGCCAGTCATGCTCTTTACCGGACCCTCGCCAATGTTTTCGGTCGTTATCTTGACAGGAAACTCGGACGTGAAGTTTCCAAAACCGTATGACGCCCAGATCGTGCATGACGCGCTCTGAGGTAACGAAAGCCTGATCGAGCCGTTTGATGTGCCAAAACTGTAAGAACCGCCGCTCAGCAAGTCGCCAACAAATATGACCGAGCCACTTATAGAGTTTGCTTCGGTTTGACGGTGTTCGACATTTTGGAGCGAGATCGTCCCGCCATTGGTCTTTGCTTTGAAAATGTCTCCGATCTCGGCGGGGCCGGCCTCGAATACAACTATATTTCCCGTTGTGCTTACCAGTTCCATGCCGCCGGTCGAACCTTCAACGGTGATCCCGCCCTGACCGGCCGAGGCAATGACGCCATCGGTCACATTTCTGATCGAAATATCGCCGCCGATCGTTCGTACGGTCGCTTTTCGGACGCCATCCACGATGGTCGAGGTTTCCTGACCTTTGATATTAACCGATGCACTCATCGGCAGGTCGATCTCTATTTCGCTGCCCCAGATACATTCAGACGGCCCAAGGCTCTTGCTTCGGGGTTCTGATCCGGTCAACATTATCCACACCGGATCATCGGTCTTCAGGCTTTTTTGCTGGACCTTAAATCCGAAATTGCTTCCGTCCTGCACGTAAACGCGAAGTTCGTTGCGGCTCCAACCGTTTATTTTAACCGTTCCCTGCGTTACGCAGAGCGAGAGGTTAAATGACGGGTCCACCTTGATCGATCGTTCAAAGTCATCTCCGCCACGATATCTTGGAGGCATTGGCGGTTCAGCGACGGACACTGTCGTCTTAACCGACGGGCGAGCAGGCGGTGATTTCGGATCCGGTTGGGCTTGCGCGGATGCAGCCGCAACGAATATCAACGCTGCGGTGACAAACCAATACTCTGATTTACTGCCAGATCCTCTCATTTGTTCGTAATTAATGACCCCTTATTTAAGACTCGCAACAAGCTCCTCTTTCTGCGAAACCGAGTTAAGGAGGTCGATCTTATTCTGATATGACGAATATAGCACCTGTTTGGCCGATTCGTTACGTGGGTTCTTTCTGAGCTCGGTCCGCATCTTCGCGATCGCGTCGTCTACGACCGCCATATCGCGCTCGTACGCGATTCGCTCGCCCGGCCGCATAACGCTGTCCTTGGTACCATCAATCGTCCGCGACAGGCTCGAGATCGTCTTGACATAGCTTTCTTCACCCGGCAAATAACCGGTCGATGTGAGCGGTGACGCGGGCGGACGAATGTCCGCATTTGTGCGAAGGTCCGCGGAACGTGAATTAGCACGATAGCTGGCACGTTCGACACTAACGCTCGACGTGCTTGGTGTGTAAACAACGTCGCCACGTGTCGTTTCAGGTGCGGATACTGCCGGCGTGACGATGGCAGGCCTCGCAACGGTGCTGACATTGGCTGAGGCCGTTTGCGAATCTACCGCTGGCGCAGGAACACGGCCGATCCAGGCCGCCGCCACGACACCCAGCACGATCAAAACGCTAACAGCTCCGGCAAACGAAGGATTGGTGAGGTTCAATGCAAAGAAGCTCCAAGCTTTCTGCCAAATTGGCATTTGCTGTTTCTCGATGGCTATCGAATCGTTGATCTTGTTCCAAAGACGCTGAGTCGGCACGAGCGAGTTGAATTCGCGTTCGAGAGCCGGGAAAACGATAGCGGATTCATCCTCAGCATCGGCGAGCATCATCGCGCAACTATCGCAAGCGGCAATGTGGCCGGATACTCGGGCCGATTCCGACTGGGCGAGTTCGCCGTCCAGAAACGCCTGAATTATCCCAATATCTAAGCAACTGTCCTTCATATCGTATCCTTGCCGATCTTCCCGTAAAATCGACTAAATTCTTGTCTTGCACGAGCTACAAATGTGCCGATGCTCGATTCGTTAAGCTCGAGGCTGCGGGCGATCTCTTTGTAAGAGAGCCCCTGCTGTTTTAATATCAGGCAGCTCCTGAGCGGCTCTTTTATCTTGTTCAGAGCCTTATAAATGTCGTTAACGCCGGCCGCTTCTTCATAGTCGACCTCGATCGACGCAGCTTCGATCACACCTGATCCTTTGACGTAATTTTCGTCCCGTGTGTTCGCCCTAATGTTCCCGCGGATCGTGTTGCGGGCAACGTTTATCGCAACCCGTATGAGCCACGGCCTGAGCATTTCTTCGTCAGTGATCGAATCGAGATTTTTGTACAGCCGCAGAAAGGTCTCCTGTGTGACGTCCTCGGCAAGGCCAGGATCCTGAACGACCGAACGTGCCGCGCGAAAGACGGTTCGGTGATGAAGCGAAAACGCCTCTTCAAACTCGATCCTACCTGTCGCAGCCGCCGTTGCCGTGTTTTCGGACATTATGTCCACAAAAATGTTTGTACTCTCGTTCATCTTCAGCATCAAAAAATGCTCTTCATGACAGATACACCGCCAATGGCTGAATTATGACAAGAATTTAACCCTAAAACCCAATTATTTTCAATCTTTCGAGAGCGTCGGGCGACAAGCCGTTGTCGGCATTTGCGGTAACGAAAAAGCGATGACTGTCGTCCGGCTCATTTAGAATACGTAAGCGGTCTGTAACAGGTTCGGCGGATATTTTGCGGAAATTCGGTTCAGCAAAAGAAATAAGCTTGAGCATCTCGTATAAATGCACACGGCCAACGCCAAATTCACCGGCTTCGCCGTCGATAACTAGCCGTAATTCGGCCTGTTCTTCGGCAAAATGCAGCAAGATCGAGGCCGCGATACGTGCCCCTTCTTCGAATCGCTCGGAAAGCACAACGGTCTTTCCGCGTTGTTCCGCAGAGATCTTTTCTCGAAGCGAGAGCGACACTTCCTCATCCTTTGGAATCATCGTGTCCAATATTACGGTTATTCGTTTTTCGTCCTCAGCGGCAAATTCGCGTACGGTCAGCCGCCGTGAACGGGCGGTTGCTTTCCAATCGATCCGGCGCAGGTCGTCGTTGGGTTGATAATCGCGAAGTGCGAGCAAGTCCTGGCCCATTCCGCGTTTATTTGCCACCAGTTTACCGGCATCGAGTGGAATATCGTCGGCTGACTCGAAAAACGGGATCTGCTTGGGGAAGACGATCAGCTCGGTCTCGCGGGCCGGTAAGCGGCGGCGATGGCGGAAAAAGCCAAACGGGAACCGCGTTGATAGTTCGAAATCCTTGATCACGAAACGACCGCGATTCGGAAAAATGTGTTCCGACCTGTTTTCGACCGTTTCGTGCCGAGGGATGTAAACAATATGGTCGAGGGTCTTGCGGATCATTGGGGCTCGTCCAAGCCGTTCAGCAAGCCGGCGAGGCAAGATTGACGCCAGTTCATCGGCGGCGATCGAACGCTCGTGCTCTTTGCCTCGCACCTCGGCCACAACTGAAAAACTCGGGAATATACGCTTTCGATTTGTGACACTGACCAGTATAGGCGTCGGTTCGCCCGCAAAGATCGTTTCGGGGAAACGCATTTTTACGTCCAACCGCTTGAGGCAGATACTGCCGGCAAAAAATCCCACGATCATGCCGGCCATCAGAAATGACAAGACCAGGAACAGAAGATTATTGCCCGTGTTCCACGCCGAAAAACCGACAACCGTCAGCAGTACCAGCATGACCGCTCCGCCCGTTGTAAATTCGAACGGCAGATTCATCTGCGACGCCTCGCGGCTCGCATTCCGAGCGAGCGGCGGCACGACGAAGATCAATATCAGCAGAACGAAAACGAGGGATACGCCTGCCGATATGCCCGCGAGACGGATATTACCGGTCTGGTGTGCGTAAAGCGTCAGGGCGGACAACCCGATGCCGCCCACCACAACACTCACGCCCATCAAAGCGTTTCGCAGATCGCGCAGGCTGAAGAGTTGAGCGAGGTTTCTAAGGTTCATCTCTTCGAATGTCGCATGAAAAGTTGAGTGTTTATCCGCCGGATCAAATAGGAACGCTGACGTTCAGCAATATATCCTGAAGTGCTTGCTCCGATTCGCGTGTGCGTTGGCGGAGCGAGTTTATACGGGAATTGACGATGACGCGGTGTCCGAAGCAAGGTACGACGAGGCGTTTAATGTCATCGGCGATGCAGTAATTGCGGCCTTCGATAAATGCGAGAGCCTGAGCCGAGCGGAAGAGTGCGAGTGTGCCGCGGGGGCTGATGCCAAGTTCGAGCGAATCTGCCTTTCGGGTCGCATCGACGATCTGCAGTAGGTAATCGACCAAAATGTCGTCGACGCGAACTTCGGAAACGAGACGCTGGAGTTCGATGACGTCCGCACGAGACATCACCGGCCGGATGAACTCGAGCGGATTGACGCTTTCGCGATCGCGCAAAATTCGGCGTTCGTCGTCGAGCGTCGGATAGCCCATGTGCAAACGAAGCATAAAACGGTCGAGTTGAGATTCCGGCAATGGATAAGTCCCGTGATGCTCTGAAGGATTCTGTGTCGCAATCACTATAAAGGGAAGCGGCAATGGCCGGGAAACTCCCTCGACGGTGACTTGCTCTTCAGCCATGGCCTCAAGCAGTGCAGACTGGGTCTTTGGTGTCGCCCGATTGATCTCGTCGGCGAGAACGATATTGGAGAATATCGGGCCGGATTTCCACTCAAATTCGCTGTTTTTCTGATTGTAGACCGACAGTCCAATGACGTCGGACGGCAACAGGTCGGATGTGAACTGGATACGCTGAAACGAGAGTTCGAGCGCTCGCGAAAGTGCATTGGCCAGCGTCGTTTTGCCAATGCCGGGAACGTCCTCTATCAGCAAGTGGCCCTTTGCAAGAAGAGCGATCATTGCAAACTTGACCGTCTCGGTCTTTCCGAGGATCACGCTTTCGATCGAAGCCTGAAGCCGTGCGACCTTTCCGGCCGCGTCAAAATCGACAACCACGGATTCGCCCACAGTATTTGTCTCGCTACCAATCCAATCTCTCATTGCGTTTGTCGTCATATAGGACCAACTGACCACTCTTAATATCTTACAAGATTACGGCCTCGAACTGCACGGGTTAAATTCGACGTCTGTGAGTAAATAACGATGTTTTAGACGGTTCGTTGCAATATTTTGGAACTCAATGCTGGCGACGAACAACATAAGCTTGCAAATAGGGGCGGAAAGCGTCTAAACTTTTGGAACAATTCCGCTGCAGTATCGTGTTGAACCGTTGACGGAAGGAAATGAAATTATGAGGAATTTACGACTTCGTTTTCGCGATCAACGCGGCTTTAACCTTATCGAATTGATGATCGTTATTGCGATCATCGGTCTGCTGATCGGCGTCGGCAGTATTGCCTGGTCCGCGGTCATACGTTCGGGTAACGAGACAACGGCAGCTCAATCGATTGATAATATTCGCAAGTTTCAGGCACAATACGCTTCGCGAAACAAGGGCAGTTTCGCTACGTTTGACGAACTTATCGCTAAGGTCAGTCTTGACGAAAAGTTCAAGGGAGAGCGGCCGGTCGTCAACGGCTATATATTTACAATGACCGTCGAACCGGCATCACAAAGCCGGCCATCGTCGTATTCTATAACCGCGGATCCGCAGGTAGCTGACGGTGTGACGGCCACGGGAACCCGGCATTTCTACACGGATTCGTCGCTCAGCGGCATTAAGGCTACCGACGAGAACCGCCCTGCAAAGGCGGACGACCCGTCGATCTAGATAGCAAGACAAGCCGTCTTAGCTCAGTGGTAGAGCACTCGCTTCACACGCGATAGGTCACAAGTTCGAATCTTGTAGACGGCACCATTAAAACAAAAAAGGCGTCCGTGGGGTCGCCTTTTTTGTTAGTTTGAAATTGCCGGCACTATTGCCTTGTTGCTTCAGTCCAGAGCCTTTCTGCATTATCCAATGCCGTTTGCAAATCCCGTGATGCGGCAACGGCCTGTGAAGTCGGGGCGACGTCAGCATCTTGTAAGAGGTCGAGTAATTGAGTAAATGCACCGGAGAGGCGACTTAGCGGAAAATCAGCAACACCAAGGGTTGTGCCGCGGCCGCCTATACCGTCGAGAAGCGCTTTTAGTTTTGGCAAAACACTACTCGACGGTTGTGACCGCTCCAATTCGGCGATCTTCTTTCGAACGGACTCGGCGAGGTTTCGCGAACGAATAATGCCGTTGTAAGCGGCTACCGAGAGTTCGAATTGCTGTTTCAAACCAGCCGCCGGTGTCGTTACACGAGGATCCATCCGCACATTTAGCTTTTGACTAAATGTTCTGCCGTCAATCGTCATTCTCAGCGTATATGTTCCCGGTATCACGGCAGGACCTTGCGGAACCCACGGTGTGTCTTTGTAGATCGCCGAGATCGGAAGATCGTAATTGTCAGCAGGCGGATTCAAGTACATTAGATCCCAAACGAAACGCTGCATGCCGGCCTCATTCTTGAGAGGCTGGAATGGACGGATCCAGTATTCCGGCGGATTGACCTTGGTGAGGTCGACCTTCAGCGGTTTGTCGTCGCTGGCAAATCGGCGGATCAGTCGTCCATCGGGATCGAGGATCTCTAGCACGATCGGAGCCTTGGCAGGTTGTTTAAGGAAATAATTGATGACCGCTCCATCCGGAGGATTCTGGCCGGCGGGTTCCTCGGGAGGAAACGGCGTGTCGGTATGTAGACTTCGTTTGACCCGTGTTGCGAGCTGTGGAGCAAAGAAAGTCACATCAGCATTCTTGGTATTGCCCTCGATCTGTCGAAGAGGTGTGATGTCATCAAGTATCCAAAAGCTGCGTCCGTGCGTGCCGACCACTACGCCATCATCTTTGATAACAAGATCGCGAATCGAAGTTGCCGGCATGTTGAGCCGCAACGGCTGCCAATTTTCGCCGTCATCGATCGAAAAATAGACCGCTTGTTCGGTGCCGCAATAGAGGAGTCCCTTGCGAATCGGGTCTTCGCGAACTGCATTTACAATTCCGCCGTTTGGAATGCCTTTGACGATCTCCTTCCAAGTCTTGCCGCCATCGTGCGTGCGGAAAATGTGCGGCCTGAGATCATCGAGTCTGAACGTATTGATCGCCGCATAGGCCGTGTTAGCGTCAAATCGACCGGCGTCGATCAGCGAGACCTTTGCCCATGATTTGAGTTCTGGCGGCGAGACGTTTTGCCAGTTCTTGCCGCCGTCGCGTGTTACGTGAATAAGGCCATCATCGGTGCCGGCCCATATGGTACCCAAGTCCTTGTATGACGGTGCAATCGTGTAAACAACACCGCGACGGGGCATCGTTTCCATTTCCTTGGTCGCGTAAATGCCGACGTTGGCTGGCACGTCCCACTTTTCACGCGAGAGATCCGGGCTGATGACCTCCCAACTCTGGCCGCCCGTCGTGGTCTTGAAGATCACGTTGCCTGCGTAAAATAGACTCTTATTATCGACCGGCGAGAAGATGACAGGTGCCGTTCGCAGAAAGCGGTATTTGCCGGTGCGGACCGCTTCGGGGGCGATGTTCTGGACGTGGCGTGTCCGCCGGTCAAAGCGTGTGATCTTGCCGCCGTAAACGATGTTCGGGTCGAGCGGGTCGGGAGCTACGTAGCCGTATTCCTCAACGCCGACCGTTTCCCAGTCCCACGCGCCGATCGCGCCGGTCCGTCCGCGTGACGCGACGCATGCCGATCCACTTTCCTGCTGGCCGCCGCAGACCCAATATGGATATTGATTGTCGGTATTTACGTGGTAAAACTGAGCCGTCGGCTGGTTGTACCAGCTCGACCATGTTTCGCCTCCGTTGACCGTGATCGTTGCACCCTGATCGGTGGCGAACAGCATAGTGTCCGGTTGCTCGGGATTTATCCATAAACGATGATAATCGTCGCCGCCGGGGGCACCTTTGAACCCCGTAAATGTCTTTCCGCCGTCAATTGACTTGTATGACGCGACGTTGGCTACGAAAACGGTGTTTGGGTCTTTTGGGTGAACACGCAGTTCGGCGAAATCACTGCCGCGGCCCCATAGTCTCGGATCGCCATTGACCCGAGCCCAGCTTTCGCCGGCATCGCTCGATGCGTAGATGCCTGCAACTGCTGGCTGTGCATCGACAGTCGCGTACAAACGACTTGGGTCCGATCGCGAAATGGTGAATCCAATTCGACCGAGGCCCTGTTCGACGGTCGGAAGCCCTTTTGTAAGTTTTGTCCAGGTCGTACCACCGTCCACCGACTTGAATAGGCCGCTTTCCTTGCCCTGCCATGCTCCGTTCTCCCAGGGCCCCTGACGTCCTGCCCACAGATCGGCGTAAACCACGCTTGAACTACCGGGTGCAAATTCGACTTGCATCGCTCCGGTGTTCTCGTCCTTGTAAAGTACCCGGTCAAACGACTTGCCACCGTCAGTCGAACGGTAAATACCGCGTTCTTCGTTCGGACCATACGGATGGCCGAGTACTGCGACAAGCAAGCGGTTCTCGTCACGAGGGTCCACAGTGATCGAAGCTATCTGCTGCCCTTCGCGGAGACCCAAATGTGTCCATGTCTTGCCGCCGTCATCTGATCTGTACATACCGTCGCCGGTTGATAGATCAGGACGCTGAAGTCCTTCGCCGGAGCCAACGTAGATCACATTGGGATTTGACGGAGCGATGGCGATATCACCGATCGAACCTGTTGGTTGGTCGTCAAAGATCGGCTTCCATGTTCGTCCGGCATCGTTAGTTTTCCAGACGCCGCCATTATTTACACCAATGTAGAAAACGTTAGGCTGTGAAGCAATTCCGACCGCACCGACAGTTCTTCCTGCACGAAAGGGTCCTATCATCCGCCACTTCATGCTTTGGTAAAGAGCCGGATCGATAGTTTGAGCCGGGGTCTGTCGCTCGAACGAGCAGATGATCAGAAATGCAGCAACGCAAACGGTAGAAATTCGTCGAACAGCAACCACTGAACTGTGCATAGTGTTTCTCCTGAGGCTGATAATAATGGAGAGTAACAGAAATTGCCGCTGGGCGTTAGCATTCGTGTGAAAATTCAGCGCAAGAAAAGGCGGCTCCAAAGTGGAACCGCCAAATTCAAAATACCTGCTTATTTTTTATGCTGATCTTTCCTTTCCGATCAAATAAACCACAAATGCAAATCCGGGCTTTTTAGGCTTATTGCCGTCCGAAGGCGGTTTGGGTTGCGGGTTGACAACCGGCGGCGGCGGTTTGGGCGGCGGCTTTTTTTGATCGTCGTTCTTTTGGGCAGATACGGCGAGAGATAAGCCTGCAACCAACACCAACGTATAAAATATTTGCTGTAAAACTTTCATGGTTTTCGTTTTCCTCGTTCGCTAAATTCACGCCTCACGGGGAAAGAGGGAAAGTGCGTCCGCATTCTTCTAAGGCAATCATGATGCCAAAGACTCCTTTAGGACGCATTAGCACGGTATTTGGTTGGAATCGATGTTTTATCCAAAGAGTAATCTTTACGTTTCTTTACGTTTTCGGTGATTTTCATACGAAAACGTGAATGTCGCCGTCTTGATCGACGCCCCGACACGTCGTGTTGAATCCAAAAAGTGGCATAATTGGAGTATGGATGAAAAATCAAGATCAACCGATCGGATCAGAGCGATTTTGGTTCTGCTCGCAACTGTTGGGACGATAATCTTTAACGGGCTCGCGGCGACCGGATACGTCAACGGCGTGACGCCCGAGGTCATATCCGCAAAATATCCGACCGTCGTCACACCGGCTGGTTACGCGTTCACGATATGGAGTCTTATATACGCAGCAATGATCGCTTTCAGCATTTATCAGGCTTTGCCATCGAATCTAGCAAAGCTTCGGCCGGTTCGAACGCTATATATTCTTAGTTGCCTGCTGAATTGCGGTTGGATCTACTTTTGGCATCGCGAAGCAATCGCGATCTGCTTGGTTCTCATATTCGGACTGCTGGTCACACTAATTTTGATGATCAGAATTCTCCGCAAACCCAAAACTACGCGTGAGGCACTATTCACGACGGCACCGCTGGGATTGTACGCCGGCTGGGTGACGGCGGCGACCTTGGTGAATCTGGCGATCCTGCTGGTTTCATCGGGAAGCAGCCTGTCATCGCAAGCATGGAATATTCTTGGCTCGGCACTGATCGTAGTTGCAGCTTTGGCGGCAGTGATTGTTCGATGGAAACTCCGAAACTTTCTGTATCCGCTTGCCGTCGCTTGGGCTATGACCGCGATCGGCGTCAAACAGAGCGGTAACACGCCGATCGTTGTCGCGGCGGCATTTGCCACGATTATTTGTTTGGTGATGTCGATCAGCTTCGTTATGGATCTGAAAAGTTCAGCAAATGAATAACGGAAAGATATGTGTTTCGGTTTCGGCCGAGACTGCCGAAGAAATGTTGGATAAGGTGGCCCGAGCATCGGAGTTTGCCGACATCATCGAAATTCGTTTTGACAGCCTGCGTCCGGAGGATGTTTCCAAAGTACTAGAGAATGTTACGTCGAAAAAGAACTTGCTCGCGACATTTCGCTCGACCGAACAGGGAGGTAAACGTGACCTGACATTGACCGAACGGATCGCATTCTGGGGGCGGGTTAACGATACGTTTTGGGCGGATACCGAGGAAGATCTGGCGGATACTTCGATAAACTCGGTGCTTCGTGTTGCGTCATACCATAACTTCGTCGATTCTGATTCAAATCTTGACGAGATCTTCGAGAGGCTGGCCCGATCAGGTGATATCGTCAAAATTGCCGTCAATTCTGACGATATCTGCGACACGCTCCCGATCTGGAAATTGTTGAAGCGGTCAACCGAAGAAAAGAAGCCATTTGTCCCAATCGCGATGGGGGATGCGGGCAAATGGACGCGCATTCTCGCTCCGGCCCACGGGGCTTTTATGACATACGCGTCGCTTGATTCGGGAAGTGAAACAGCACCAGGCCAGATCACGGCTAAAGACATGACGAATGTATATCGGGTCAAAGAACTCGATAAGAATACGCAGGTTTTCGGCGTGATCGGTAACCCGATATCGCAATCTATGTCGCCGTATATGCATAACCCGTCGTTTGAGCAAACAGGAATTAACGCGGTCTTTTTGTCGTTGCTCGTCAAAAATATTGATGAGTTCATGCGGCGAATGGTAAAACCCCGCTCACGCGAGGTCGAGTTGAATTTCGGCGGTTTTTCGGTGACGATGCCCCACAAGCAGGCGATAATGCCGCACCTCGACGCGATCGACCCGACCGCCGAGAAGATCGGGGCCGTGAATACCGTCAAGATCAAAGATGGTAAATTGACCGGCTATAATACGGATGCTCATGGGTTTATTACTCCGCTCAAGGCACGATTTCCCGATTTGAAAGATGCTCGAGTCGCCGTCATCGGGGCCGGCGGGGCAGCGAGGGCGGTCGTTTTCGCGCTAAAGGCAGAGGCGGCCAGAGTTAAAGTGTTTGCAAGAAACCTGGATAAAGCCACGGCGTTTGCCGAAGAATTTGAGGTAGTTTCGGGAGCAGTTTCAGGCCTTTGCAGGCCGGACACCCGAATCTCTGATAGTTTTGACATCGTTGTCGATACAACGCCGACAGGCATGAAAGGTCCGCACGAGGACGAATCACTGTTGACGGCAGCGGAACTCGACGGCGTAAAGCTAGTCTATGATCTGGTCACGAAACCGAATGACACGCCGATATTGCGAGAAGCACGAATTGCCGGTTCTGAGGTGGTCGGCGGACTTGAAATGCTGATCGCTCAGGGTGCGAAACAGTTCGAGATCTGGACTGGTAAGGTCGCCCCCGTAGCGATCATGACGGAATCGATCGTTCGTCGGTTTGCTGAATTGAATAAATGAAAGTCGAAGCGTTAAATTGTCCAAACTGCGGAGCCGGCGTTGCCAGCGACCATACGCAATGCGAATTCTGCCAGACGCGTCTGAAGACGATGGGTTGTCCGACGTGTATGGGTCTGATGTTCGTTGGAACGCAATATTGCGGGCATTGCGGGGCAAAAATGGTCTTGGCCGCGGTCCACGAAGGTGACGGTTTAGGCGAGTGTCCACGATGTAAGACCAAGTTGGATCATTTGAGTATTGGCTCGACGAATTTCCGCGAGTGTTCAAAATGTGACGGTCTGTGGTCTAATGTCGAAGATTTCGAGCGACTCTGTGCAACACGCGAAGAGCAATCGGCGGTACTCGGTTTTATGGGAGACCGCGAACGAAAGATCGAATCGATCTCCACGATAAAATACGTTCCGTGCCCTGACTGCAGACAATTAATGAATCGGAGTAACTTTGCACGAGCGTCAGGCATCATTATTGACGTGTGCAAGAAACACGGCGTCTGGTTCGACGCGGACGAACTGCCAAAAATAGTCGAGTTCATACAAAAGGGCGGAATGGAGATCGCTCGACAGCGTGAGAAGATGGAGATCCGTGACGAACGCGACCGGCTTCGCGAAGAACGACGAAAACAGGCGGCGCAGGATCAACGATTCGGGTTAGGAAACGTGTGGGACAAAAAGGATGAAAACGACGGGATACGCAGCTTCATCCAAAATCTGTTTGACTAGATGAACGAACGCTACAGCCGCCAAATTCTATTTCACGAGATCGGCAAAGCAGGGCAGGAAAGGCTCTTGAATTCCCGTGTTTTGCTCGTCGGCTGCGGAGCCCTTGGGGCTGCGCATGCCGAGATGCTTGCTCGTGCGGGTGTCGGGAAATTACGGATCGTCGATCGAGACTTTGTCGAATTCACCAATCTTCAGCGGCAAACTCTATTTAGCGAAGAGGACGCGAATGAGCGTCTGCCCAAAGCTATAGCAGCAAAGAACAGGATCGCGGCCATCAACAGCGAAATCGAGGTCGAGGCGATCATTGCTGACGTAAATCACTCAAATGTTGAATCAATGATCGACGGTTGCGACCTCGTGATCGACGGCACCGATAATTTTCAGGTTCGTTATTTACTTAATGACGCTTGCGTCAAGCACAAAAAAACATGGATCTATGGGGCTGCCGTCTCGAGCTATGGAACGACGATGACGATCATTCCCGGTGTGACCCCGTGCCTTCGATGCATTTTCGACGAGATGCCGGACGCAGGGTCGTCGCCGACGTGTGACACGGCCGGTGTGATAATGCCGATCATTGCTACCGTTTCGGCTACACAGGTGTCGGAGGCTCTAAAGATATTGGTCGGCGATCTAGAATCGCTTCACGGTTCGCTGATGCAGTTTGACCTGTGGGCAAATGATCGGCAGCGGATAAAACTAGGTGGCCCAAATGCTGAATGTAAAACATGCGGTCAGGGAAACTTCGAATTCCTCGATGCCGAGGCTCCCGAATTTGCCGCTGTGCTTTGCGGCCGAAACGCCGTCCAGATCGCTCCGCCTAAGGCTGTTCAGCTCGACCTTGATGCTCTGGCCGACCGTCTAAAGTTCTCAACGGCCGTAAATGTGAATGAGTATCTGCTTAGATTTTCGGCCGGAGAGCACGAGATGACCGTCTTTCGCGATGGTCGGGCGATAATTAAGGGAACAGATGACCCATCGGTTGCGAGATCGCTGTACGCAAAATATGTCGGGTCTTAGAACTGAGACTTTTGAGGAATATTTTTCGCTTTACTAGTCAGAGGCGCATTCTATGAGCGAGAAACCAAAAGTTGTGATCATCGGCGGAGGATTTGGCGGGCTGTGGGCGGCCAAGGCACTTTCCAAATTGCCGGTTGAGGTAACGCTGATCGACCGCAAGAATCATCACGTTTTCCAGCCGCTGCTCTATCAGGTCGCGACCGCCGTGCTCTCGCCCGGCGAGATCGCTCAGCCGATCCGGCGGATCCTGCATCGAAACAAAAACACAGAGGTCATTCTCGGTGAAGCCGTTGGATTCGACAAAGATGCGTCGCTCGTGATCTTGTCTGACGGTTCTGAAGTGCACTATGACTATCTGATCGTCGCGGCCGGTGCACGACACGCGTATTTTGGACATGACGAATGGGAAACCTCGGCACCGGGCCTTAAGACGCTCGAAGATGCGGTCGAGATCCGGCGTCGGGTGCTCCTGGCATTTGAGCTGGCCGAGCGTGATGCATATCTGACCGGAGAGCAGCGAAATCTGAATTTTGTCGTGGTCGGTGGTGGTCCGACCGGTGTCGAACTGGCCGGGGCGATCGCCGATATTGCTCGAAAGGCGCTTGCAAACGACTTCAAGGCAATCGACACGACCTCGGCGCGCGTGATCCTATTTGAGGGATCGGACCGCGTGTTAGGCACCTTCGCCAAAGATCTTTCTACGAGTGCGAAATCGCAGCTGGAAGACCTTGGCGTCGAAGTAAGACTCAATAGCCTCGTAACCGAGATCGAGTCAGGTCGGGTAAGGGTTGGAGAAGAGTGGATCGATTGTGACGTTGTTTTGTGGGCGACCGGCGTGGCCGCATCGCCGCTCGGGAAAGCTCTCGGCGTCGAGATAGACAAGGCGGGACGGGTGAAGGTCGAACCTGACCTTTCGATCCCGGGTTTCAAGAACATCTTTGTGATCGGCGATATGGTGTCGCTGATGCAGGAGAGCGGTGAGCCGGTTCCGGGCGTGAGTCCCGCCGCGATGCAGATGGGCGACGCGACCGCAGAGAATATTGCCAGAGATCTGAATGGCGAGGCTCGCAAGAGCTTCAAATATGTAAATAAAGGCACAATGGCTACTATTGGCCGCAGCAAGGCCATCGCCGAACTCGCCGGGATGAAGTTCAAGGGATTCATTGCGTGGCTGATGTGGCTTTTCCTACACGTTTTCTTCCTGATCGGATTCCGCAATCGGTTCGCCGTAATGTTCGAGTGGTTTTGGGCGTATCTGACACGCGAACGTAGTGCTCGTCTCATCACAGGCGACGCTGACGAATTGAAGGACGCTCTACAGTTCATCCAGGCAAGGCCAAAGCCCGATTCGGCTTCCGACAAGAAATCCTGAGAGTAGATCAAACAGCGATTCCCAAAGATATGAACATCGCCGCGGACTTTATGTTCGCGGTGTCTTTTTGTTTGGAATTATGATTAAATTTTGTGGTTCCATTTCTACGGCAGTTTATTACTAATCCATGATCAAATATCTCGTTTCGATATCATTCATCGTTGTATCCGCACTTACCACGCTTGCGGCCGACCCGGCGGTTTGGTCGGTAAATTCGCGTCCGGACGTGCTAAAGGGCGACGCCCGTGGCGTTTCGATCGACGACAATGGCATGATCTCGCTCGCGCCTCGGCTCACTGAGGTGTACAAAACGGAGCAATCATTCGTATGGGCTAGTGCGGTCGATAATGCCGGAAACGTCTACTTAGCGACCGGCGGCGAAGGCAAGGTTTTCAAGGTCGATGCAAGCGGTAAGGGAGCGGTATTTGCAGACCTTGACGAGTTGAACGTCTCCGCCGTCGTAGTCGGCAGATCGGGCGAGATCTTTGCCTCGACATCACCGGACGGTAAGGTCTACCGTCTCGATGCGTCCGGCAAAGCGACCGTCTATTTCGAGCCGAAGGAGAAATACATCTGGTCCATGGCCGTGATGAGCGACGGTTCGCTTGCGGTGGCCACGGGTGACAGCGGCAAGATATATCGGGTCAAGGCGGCAAATGCGTCGGCCGAAAGTTCGCTGCTTTTCGACACCAGCGAAACGCACATCATCTCGCTCGCCGCCGATGCTCAGGGTAATCTCTACGCCGGCAGCGATTCAAATGGCCTGGTCTTTAGGTTTGGCCCTGACGGAAAACCGTTTGGTCTGCTCGATTCGCCGCTTCGCGAAATACATGATCTGGCGATCGGGCCGGACGGCTCGGTATATGCACTTGCACTTGGTGAGTCGGTAGCTGCCAAGCCTGCGGAAGCCACACCGGCGGCGGCAACTGAAATAAAGCCCGTGACCGTCGAAAGGGCAAACCCTCTTAACCCCGAAACTCCGGCGAAAAGCCGTTATGACCTCTCAGCGGCAAAATCGGCGGTCTATCGGATCTCGCTGGATGGCGGCAGTGATATTTTATGGTCATCGGGTACTGTCGTCGGGTTTTCTATCCACGCTCATCAGACCGGAAACGGGGTTCTGCTCGGAACATCGGACAAGGGCCGCATATTTAATATTTCAAATGAGGGCCGCGAGACGCTTGCACTTCAGACCGGAGCCAGCCAGATCTCGACACTTGCGGCAGATGGCCGAGGGCTGTTTGCGACGTCGAGCAATCAGGGCAATCTGTTTCGGATAGGTCCGGACGTCACCGCGGAAGGCACCTATGAATCCGCAGTTCTGGATGCCAAGGCCACCGCGACGTGGGGCCGTATTTGGTGGCGTTCGACCGGGGCTGTCACCATTCAGACACGGAGCGGCAACACTGAAAAGGCGGACGAATCGTGGAGTTCGTGGAGTGCGGCCGCATCTGATCCACGCGGCACTCAGATCGTTAGTCCAAAGGCTCGCTATTTCCAGTGGCGTGCAACTCTGAAGGCGTCAGCGACGACGGCAACATTGAGCGAGGTCAACACATCATTTGCCGCTCGAAACATCGCTCCCGAAGTGCTGTCAGTCCAGATACTGCCGACAAATGTGGGGCTTGCGGCAAACCCGCCGGTACAGGTCGACCCGAACATCGAACTGTCCGGCATGGACCCGATCACGTTCGGTGTTCCGAATGCGGCGGTGCCGCCGCGGCGTGTTTTTCAACGAGCCGCCACATCGCTTCAATGGACAGCCGAAGACCGAAACGGCGATAAGCTTGTTTTCGACGTTTATTATCGTGAGATCGGCGACACGGCGTTCAAACCGCTCAGAGCCGATCTGACGGATAATTTTATTGCGGTGGACGGCCAATCGTTGGCGGACGGGCGATACATTTTCAAGGTCGTTGCCCGCGATACACCGTCAAATCCGGTTGCCCTCGTCCTCAAGGGCGAGCGTATCAGTGAGCCCGTCGATATCGACAACACCGCACCGACGATAACGGCCGCCGGAGCACCGACGCTTCTTGGTGATAAAGCCCGTGTGATCTTCGACGCCGTTGATTCCTCAAGTTACATCACGCGTGCCGAATACAGCGTCAATGGCGGGCCGTGGGTGGCGGTTTACGCGGATGACGGTATCTCAGATGGGCCAAAAGAGCGATATACGGTCGAGATCCCGGTTACGGCATCGGGTGAATACGTTGTCACGCTTCGTGTTTTCGACGTGAACGCGAATGCCGGGAACGCTCGAGCGGTGATTAAGAAATGATCTAGCCGCTGGTTAACGCAGATAACGCAGAACAGGACGCGATAGAAAATGATCTTGGTTTTATCCGCGTCATCTGCGTAGATCTGCGGCAAAAAATCTTTATGAGCTTAAATTCAAACAGTGTTGCGGTCATCACGGGAGCGGCGTCGGGGATCGGGCGGGCGTTGGCGGTTCGTCTTGCAAAGGAAAAGATCGCCGGTGTCGCGATATCGGACGTTAATGAAACGGGCCTGCACGAAACCGCCGAGCTTGCGTCGGCCGAAGGCGTCACCGTTTCCACACACATTATCGACGTGTCCAAACTCGCCGATGTTCAACGCCTTGCCGACGAGGTCATCGCACAGCACGGACGTGTAACGCACTTGGTTAATAACGCCGGTGTCGGTGTCATGGGTACGTTCGAGCATCTTTCGATCGAAGATTTCGAATGGCTGATGGGCATCAATTTCTGGGGCGTGATCTACGGCTGCAAGGTGTTTTTGCCCTTACTCAGGGCCCAGGATCACGGGCATATACTCAATGTCTCAAGCGTCTTCGGGTTTATCGCCCCCGAGGAACAGACCGCCTATTGCTCGTCCAAGTTCGCCGTCCGTGGTTTTACCGAAAGCCTTCGGCATGAGCTGGCGGGCTCGAACGTGACCGTGTCGGCGATCCATCCGGGCGGCATCAGGACCAACATCGCCCGCAATTCCCGCATCGGAAAAGACACGCCCGATGAATGGAAACAGCAGGGAGCAAAGTTCTTCGACAAGGTCGCCCGCACAACCCCCGAGACCGCCGCCGAGGTCATCGTCAAAGGGATCAAGGAGCGTAATCCCCGCATCCTGATCGGTCAGGACGCATACGCGATCAGCGCGTTCGCCCGTCTATTCCCAAAGCGATACCTCCGCCTCATCGAACGCATCAGCGGCCATAAAATGAGCCTGCGCAAAAAATAGACCAAAGCCCGCGTAGCGGGTGACAAGCATAAAGCCACGCGGCGTAAGCCCGTGGAAGCGGCATTGTGCCAGAATCCGAATTCCGCAATCCGCAATTGGGACAACGCTCCCGGATCAAAAAGCTCCAGCGCAGCTCAAAAGAAATACTTGTTAATGGGGTGCTAGACGGGAGTTATGAAAGATATCTGAAGTCTTAGATCCGCCGTTACTGGTTGATCGAACTTAGAAAATCTTGTAATAAACTCAACTCTACGAAATGAACTCCCGTATTTATGGGGGGAAACTTGGTCCACCAGAACGAATTCGGCGTCACAAAGATCGACACGACTCGTATGTCGTCTTCAACCTTGCCCCATATAGACTCAGTCAGCGGTCTGCCCGAGTCTTTCAGAAACCTGTCACGCAGCTCGACGCGGTGCACGTAACCTTCCTCGAATGTGCCTTTGCTGGTCGTTCTTCCGAATATCTTCTCCGCGACGCGTTTGATGTCCTTGCTCGTGTACGCCTGATCGATGACCTTCGACTCGATATTGAGAATGGTCTTTCTGTCGGGCATCAACGCGAACACATCGATGTCCCCGATGTCGGTTGCGGAGAACCTGCGGCTACTCGGCGAGACCTCGGGCTCTACATCGCTCGTAAACCGGCCGACGATCTCGACGATCTTCGATTGGAGGGCCTTGCGGTATTTCTCGTGGTACCCATCAAGGACCTTTGCGACCGAAGGGGCAGCGATATCCGACGGGAACTTGTGGGTGTTCGTCATGCTCGCCCAGATCTTGCACGAGCGATCCAAAGAATGTGCTCCCCAGTAATACTTCTCGCCGATCTTTACCAATGGCCTCAGGCCGTAACGGTTCGAACGCTTTCGATGCTCCCCGACGGGCAGGTCAAACGTTGGTTCGGAAGCGCCTTCGAGCATCAGGACCTTATTGTGATCGAGCGTCAGAAAATCGATTATCTTCCCGGCAGACGGCTTGTCGAAACGTTCGATCCGTTCATCGCAGGCTTCGGTGATCTCATCGGCCGTAGCCGCGTAGAAAGTGTGTTCGGCGGCGTCATTGTCGTATGTCCATGAAGCAAGAGCAGCTTGAAACGAAATGAGGTCGTTGAAACCAAAACCGAGGTCAGTACGGAATGCGACATCCAGATCGGCCATATAGGTCGCCATGTCGACACCGATCGGCACCCTGTCGTCGGTCCCGATCATTCCGAGCTTTATCTGTGCCTGCTCCTTTCCCCATTCCTTCATGCGGTTCGAGATGTTCTCAACGTGCTCGGCAATCGCCCGAAAATCATGCGAGATATGAAGGCCCGCCGGGAATATCTCGTAGTGGATATGGTCGCTGACGGTGTTCATATGCAGAAGCCTGTCGACGAGAGCCAAGAGCTCGCTTATGACATCTTCGGTTAGAAGTTCGCTACCGGAAGGCTGCAGCTGGACGACCTTTTCGATCAGGTACTGATGCTCGTGGAGAAGGTGAAGATACTCGGACTTCCGTTTTTCCGATTCCTCCTCTCGAACATAGTCGACCTCCTGGCTAAGCGAGTTCTCGGTTCTCGCTTCCGCTTCCTCCAACTTGTGCGTCAGCGAATCGACGTTAGAGATGAACGCCGGGATCGCGTCAGAGATGTCGAGCTGTGCGACCCGGGCGTTGACGACATCGACGAGGCTTTTTGTCAGGATACGGATCTTTTCTTTTGCTTCTTTCCCCTCGTAATCGCCCGGAGTGATACCGTTCGCATTCGCGATCTGTGCGATCTCCTTATCGGCCAGCTTGAAATCCCGAAGTTGGGGAACGATGGCCCTTGACGTCTCGGGGAAAGAGATCCGTTTTTGACGGCCAAAACGCCTGAAACGGTTTGGCTGTGACTTTTCGGATTCAAGCAATTCGATAACGGCATCGAGTTCTTTGTCCCCGAAGAAAGTATCTATTTGTCGGAGCACATCTATGAACATCTCGATCTGCACCGAGCGGTCGACGGCATCCATCAATCTGTGGGAAACAGCCGCATCGTTGAAAACCACGCGGACCCCTCTTTGCGACGACTTCAACTGCGACGCGTCCATCTTCCAGAGTTCGTCGGTCGGTACTAGGTGGAGCAAGTGTTTGAGTCTTGGATTACTGGTCACCAGGCTTGCCGGAAAGAAAATGATCATTATCGGTTCTGTTTCCGCAGCGAACGCAAGGTGCTCGACCTTCTCGCGGTAAACAGCGAACGAATCGGCAAGGCTGTCCATCAGCATGTCCGCAAGCTCGCCTTGCTCACGGCTCAAAAGGTCCGCCGGTGTTTGAACGGTCAGTTCGGCCGTACCCGATCGAACGAGTCGGTAGTAAGCGAACTGTGTGCGAGACTCGAGAACGACGGTGCCGCCGTCATTCTCGACCGAGGCGATCTTCCATCGGCGCGGTTCCTCAAGGAATACATTCCGCGGGTATACGGCCCAAAATTTCTTAAGCGATGCAAACCTGAAGTTAGAACCCCAGTGCGGGTCGAGCATGATAAAAGTCGGCTTGGTAGCACCGCCCACCAGGACGTTATGAGAATCGCGAAAGGACCCAAAGAGATCGAGATTAGAGTTGATCGGTGCGATCATGCCGCCATCCTTGCGGGAATCGGCTTTGTATTTGAAGAACCTGCCAAGCTCTTCAGCGTCCTCCACCTCATCGATTATCCCTAGCAGTTCCGTGAGGTGAATTACCTCGCCGGTGAAATCGTTTGGCAGCCTGAAGCCTCGCGAAGTGGTCGTCGCAACCGGTATTGCCGCTATAAGAAGTGGCGATAGCGTCACCTTTGCTTCGGCCGGCTCAAGCTGAACCGTCTTGCCAATTCCCATTAGGCCCAGCTTCACCGGCGAAGCGGAAAGCAGCGCTTCCGCAGACGCAAAGCTGTCGTCGAGCTCTTTCAAGGGACAGTTCCCGCCGCGACGCGAAGCGAGAAACGACATCGGGATATGAAAGAGGATGAGATCGTCTCTCGCGATGAGAGCGATCGCAAAGACCGTCGGATGCGGTCTCTCGTCCGCTTCAAGCGCGCAGGCAAAATCGAACATGCTGTCCGGCTTAAGCCGTGCACGAACAAACTGGATGAATTGCCAAGGGACTACAAGTTCATAGTGGTCGACGGTTTTTTCGATATCCTCAATGTGATCTTTAAGAATGGCTCCCCACGTATCGAAAAGCACGCTCAGGAATCGCCGTGGCAAAACCGGATAGACCTTCTCTCCGCGTTTTAGAAAAAAGTAAAAACAGTTCTCACCCGTATGGAGCCTCTCCGCGAATTCGTCCGGCTTTGGCATTTTCCCCGGAGCCGCCGCGTCAAGGTCCTTTGTGAATCGCATCACGATATCCGATCCGAACTCGTCGACGGGCGAATAGGATTCATGAAAATCCATGCACGATTTCCAGAATTCTTCTGTCGGGATCTCAAAAACGCCCGGCTCGATGCTCCCGGCCTCCTGAGCGGGGTGTTCGATCGCATCGAGGATCGAGTGCTGGACCGACAAGCACATCTCCAGATCGGCGATCGCCGAGCGGCCAAGCTTTTCGCGATAGTAGTCGTGGAAACCGGTGTGAAGGATCTCGAAAGCGTAATAATGATCGACGGAGCTATCGAGTTCGCCGCCATAGAAGATGCGTAAGAACCGGCCGTCGTGAAAATATTTAATATCGCCCCAGTCCGGCTCGGGAACATAGTCTTCGAACATCTCGAAGTCCGGTAGAAAGGTCAGGATGTACTCCGCGAATGCCCGGAAATCCTCATAAGTTTCGATCTTATTCGGGATCGAGGGTTCGGCGGGTGAATGTTCGAGCAATGTGTACAAAAACTGGAGCTTTGCACCGCTTCCGATGTTCGGAAGCCAAAGGCTGAGAGCGAAGAGGCTTTTTGCCCAATCGCCGAAGCTGTACTTCGGGAAGGGCTCTTTGTTCGAATTGGGAATCGTGGTAGTCATTATTGGGGGTAACCAAATTTTATCATAGGATTCGGAAATTGTTTTTGGATTTCGATCAGATAAAAGCCTCGCCGTTTTCACGACGAGGCTTTTTGTTTTTAGCTGACGAGGCGCGTTTTCAGCGATCGCCATTTCATATATTAGTGACGAGGGAACAGTGACGAGTGACGAGAAAGAAGGCCCGGATCAAGCATCCAGTTCGAGCACGACTGCGGAACCTGATTTTGCGCTCGCTAGTGAATTAATGACCTTGGGCCCGAAAGCGACCGAATCCTGATAGCGATTACTCAGGGAACGGAGGACGATCACAATAATGTCGTAGCTGGGTAGGTCTTGTTGAAATGAGAGGTTGCGATCAACGGTGATAAAAGCGTCAAATTCAAGCTCGGCTAGTTTCATCAATGAGCCATTTTTTACTCCGGCCCAGCCTTGTTGGGGAACCGTTACTACTTCGTGCTCTGACAAATCACGCGCAAAACGACGATCTACACATTCGTCGAGCAGGATCTTCACGCGGCTAGCTTCTCTATTTCAGCCTCGGCCTGTTTGAGATATTCGACCACCTGTTCGCGGCTCACGGTCGGATATCCGTCAATAAACTCATCGATCGAATCGCCGGCCGTTAAAAAATCAACAAGCGTCTGGATAGGAACCCTCGTGCCGGCAAATACCGGCGTCCCGCCCATTACTTCTTCTGAAATTGATACTACCGACCTTTTCATGCCTCTATATTAAGTCAAATACGCATTAAATTAAAGATTTTTCGACTCAATGCAAAAGCATCGCCAATCTTGTCGCCAAAGGTGACGGACATTAGAGCCTAGGGTGACCGTTGTGGGCCTACCACAACACTGGCACGCTTTTGTGCCAGAAACCCTAGGTAAGGTCATATCAAATGATCCGTCCCTGTAGGGGACGAACACGACCGCTCTAATGTTTGTCGCTTACAGCGACAGAACGTAAATTCCACCGACACCTAGGGTTTCACCCTAGGCTTTATTATTAGTCACCTTTGGTGACAGGAACGAAAAAGCTCCGGATCACTCCGAGGCTTTTTACTGGCCACTGGCCACTGACAACTGACCACTGTTTATTCAGCGATCGCCATTTCTTTATCTTCTGACTTCTTTTCACGCTTCAAGCCGCCATTTCTGACTGTGAGGTGGTTGAGATCCTTTGGAAAATTAGTTGAATATTGAGGAATCATTGGGGGCAGACGTGCGATTTTCTTTAGCGCTATACTTTTCATTCCCGACAATTCACCTGCCTTTTGCCTGAGATGAGTGAATATAGAAAACAAAAACGGGCTGCGGATTCCGAGTTTTAGATTTGATGCGGCGATCTTGGACGGGCAAACTGGCTACCTGCTTTCTTTTTTCAGCCTGCCGTTTATGGCGCTTGAACTGTTGCAATAAATCTACCAGAGGGCGGGTTTGTGAAAAGTTCCGTTTGAATCAGTCATCTGGTTAGGAAATTGACTCGCTTTCAGCACACCGGTTCGAAGTGTTTTGAGAAATGTGGCCTGAGTTTTCAGGTGAAAGCTCGGATGTGTTTGCGGATTGACAAGGCCTACTGGCAAATTCAATTCTTCCTGCACGATCCGCATTGGTTCCAGCAGATCAGAATCATTTGTTACCATCACCGCCAATTCAAAATCAGCTCTATAGGCATCGTGCAATAGATGTACGGCAAGGTTTACATCAGAGCCCTTTTCTTCCGTTTTAATTACTTGTGCAAACTGCTGAGGATCCGTATTGGCGAGCGGCATTCGTGTCGGTTTGGTGAGAAAACGGCCCTCGATGATTTCAACATTGGGAATGGTTTGAAGCGCTCTAAAGTAAGTTTGTTGTCGAATGGGTTGATCTCGATCGCTTGGCCGAGCAGAAACCCGAGCGGTAAAATATTTGATTTTGCTTATCCGATCCTGCGGGAAAAGCAATTGACTCATCGTTAGCAGATTGAGCCATTTGTACGGCGTATTTTTTAAGGATCCGTAATATAAATTGAATCCGTCAATGTAGACGTTTACCTTGATACTAAGTGGAAAGATACCTTAGGTAACGCAGAGGGCGAAGCAATTTCTCACTTCGCCCTCGCACCCACCCATCGAAACGAGTGGGGGAATATGTAGAAATGATAACCCGGTTTCAGAATAATTGTCAATAATTTTCGTCTGGCTCTTGCAACAAAGCACCGTGTCTGACCTGCGATTTTCTTCCGCGATAAACTTACTATTCTCGAAAATTCACCTGCCTTTTGCCTGAGATGAGTGAATATAGAAAGCAAAGACGAGCTGCGGATTCCGCGGCCTTTCCACTAAATAGGCGACAGACCGCTCACATGCTTCCACGGCGACCTTAAGGCTTCCCGGTCAGAACGCCCACAAACTCAGCACGATCCATGTCAGAGGTAGCGAGAGGTATCCGTAAGTTGGAGCGGGCGGAGCCGCCGCTTCTGACTGTGAGGTGGTTGAGATCCTTTGGAAAATTAGTTGAATATTGAGAATGGTTGGCCCTGCCATTCAATCCGGGCGGCGATCTCAGGTCAGGAAGGGCAGCTCTGCTCCCGCTCTTGGGTGGCGTGCTTTGGGTGTGTTTTTCGTACAATTTCGCGGTTCCGGAGATCCGAACGGCCGGATCAGGAATTTTTTGTTGCAAAGCCGTATCATCTATGATACGCTGTTCCATATGCAACGGCACCATTTAGGATCACCGCGGCCCTAAATGCGATCTTTGAAAACTCAGTTGTCAGTTGTCAGTTGTCGGTGGTCGGTTGTCGGTTGTCAGTTGTCGGTTGTCAGTTGTCAGTTGTCGGTTGTCGGTTGTCGGTTGTCAGTTGTCGGTTGTCAGTTGTCAGTTGTCGGTTGTCGGTTGTCGGTTGTCGGTTGTCAGTTGTCGGTTGTCGGTTGTCAGTTGTCGGTTGTCGGTTGTCAGTTGTCGGTTGTCAGTTGTCGGTTGGCAGTTGTCAGTTGTCAGCGTCATCGACTCACGATCGACGATTCACGGTTTACGATTCCCGATGCCCAATTCACGATCGACGATCAACGATTCACCATCCACGATCCACAATTCCCGATTCACAATTCCCGATCCACGATTCCCGATCCACGATCCAAGTCCTGTATCTACAACACTTACACCGAAACTGTCTCATTTCCGCGGTCTCGCGCGAGTAAATGGGACAAAATCGGGGTTAAGTCAATTGGACTCAATGGTTTACCCTGTCCCATTTTGCCGAAAAAGTGGGACAGCAGTGGGACAGACAGATTGCGGATTTCGGATTGCGGATTGCGGATTGCGGATTGGGACTTGAGACCTGGGACTTGAGACCTGGGGCTTTGTGGCTTGGGACTAGGCGGTCATCTCCGCAAAAAGAGGCTGACGCCATCCTCGATCTTGGCTCCGCAAGCAGGAAAGTTGGTGAATTCCCGCGATAAAGCGGTTAATCGGGCTTCGGCAGCGTCATCGTTTTGCCTTCGGTGTCCATCTCGAGGTGACGCGTGGTGTTGTCGGTCACGCTCGGCGGCACAAGGTCGCCGGTCTTGTAACGCGATTCGGGCGAGACGAATTGAGTTTGCTGCGGCGGCAGGGCCGGGGCAGCGGCCGGGTCAGTCAATGTCTGGGTTGCGTTCGGCGAATAGACCGGTTTCCCGCTTTCAAGCCGGCGGATCTGAAGATACTGGGCGACACCCGACCCGAGCGAACCAAATGCCGGTATCAGCATCCAAAACCACCACGCATTTCCTCCCGCCATGCCGGTGTATCCCAGCACAAGGGCGACGATCAGGAACGCAAAACCGGTAAATATCTTGGTGATCGCTCCCTCGAAGCTCACCGGCTTGCCCTTGCTGGTCAACAGTTGTGCCTGTGCCGGCGGAGCCGCGAGGGCATTCGATACATTTCCGAGATCCGTTCCGCACGAACGGCAGAATTTTCCGGTCTCAGGGTTTTGCTGACCGCATTTTGGGCAAAACATAGGCTCTATTCTTCCTTTGCTCGTTGTCGTCTGGCTTCGAAAAGTACTACGCCGGCCGCGACCGAAACGTTCAGGGAATCTATTTTTCCATACATCGGTATATTTACCAACACGTCGCAATTCTCCGCGACAAGCCGGTGAAGTCCGCTGCCTTCGCCCCCAAGCACGAGGGCCGTCGGCCGTGTCCAGTCCCATTCGTCGTAACTCATCGCCGCATCGACGCTGGTACCGACGACCCAGACATTCCGCTGTTTGAGATCCTCGATCAGGCGGTTGAGATTTGCGACCTTTGCCACCTTGACGTACTCGATCGCCCCGGCCGAAGACTTAGCCACCGTGTCAGTAAGCCCCACGGCACGGCGTTCGGGAATGATGACGCCATCGACCCCGGCACACTCGGCGGTTCGCAGGATCGCACCAAGATTGCGCGGGTCTTCGACACCATCGAGCACCATGATCAACGGCGTCTCGGCCGCATCCAGGATCGTATCAGCGTCAACGTAATCCGCCGCCGCAGTAAATGCCAGCACACCCTGATGATTAACGCCGGAATCGAGGTGCTTGGCGAAATTATCCCGCGGAATACGGCTCCATGCGATCGAACGCGAACGGCAAAGGTCGATGATCTCCGACAAGCGCTTTTCGTGTGCACCGTCGGCGATCAGTACCTTGTCAACGCGGCGGTTGTCCGCCCGGAGGGCCTCGAGCACCGGCAGAACGCCGTAAATTGCCGACGTATTTGTCTTAAACCCTTCCGGTTTTTGCCGCGGCGGTCGGTTGTTGTTTCTGGGAGCAGAAGCCGGAGCCGGAGGGCGAAATTTCTTTTTCATAAAAGATGCCATTGAAGGCGAGAGAACTTATTAAACTGCTTAAGATTGCTGCTCGATGCGGTATTGCCAAACTCGAACTTACCAAAGCCGCTACGCTGCATTCCACGTGAATCTCGGCGGCGATCGATCTCCCAAACGCCGGCGATAGCATCTCTGACGGCCGAATAGCTGTTGACGATACGGGATTCCGGTGCGAACTCGTGTAATGCGATCACCAATGATCGAAGGTTCTCAGCCGCGATCAGGCCGCGATCATCTCCGAGGCACGAGAAGTCAAATCCGGTCAGCAGGACCCGAGACCCGACCGGGTCAGTACGGCTGTAGATGTCGATTACCGCTTCGTCGGAAAAGGTCTCGCTCTCATCAAGCACCTTTACACTGCCTCGCCTCTTCTTTTCGAGAATGTCGGTCTTGGTTTCATTGATCACACCGGTAACGATCAACACGAGGTCAGAGCTGGCGATCGCCGTTCTGGTCGAGCGATTAAAGTCGACTAAGATCAGTTCGTCCATCCCGAATTCGATCGAACGAAGTCGGGTCGGCGAACGATCCGGCATCAGATCAGCGTCGGCTACGATCTTGGCCGGAATTCCAAGCTCAGTGATCCGTTCAGCTGATCTCTCGGCATCCCGCAACGAAACAAGCCGTGCGATCGGTAACGGTTGCCCGGTTTCCAACCCTGCACCAATGTCCGCTGGCTCCATTTCGAGCAAGCGTGCTATTTCGTTCACGCATTGTGCTGAACCGGTGTCGGCCGGACCGATGATGATATTGTACCCGCTCTCCCAATCTTCGAGTTTTCTCAGCTCCGGAGCGACCTTGTCGGCGAACTCCGGCGTGACCGACAATTCTCCGCCGCAGTACAGGCATTTTGCCTTGTCAGGCGGATTCTTGCGGCCACAGGAACTGCAGGTTGTCAGTAGTTCCGGCCGGAAACGGATCTCTTCGCTTCGAACCGGGGTTCCGTCGGACAGACATTCGATCAGGGGTTTGGGATTGTCTTGATTCATAACCGATCATCCAAACAGTTTGGATTTTACCACTATTGTCAGGAATTTGCTTGACCATTATGTCCTGTAAAGGCAAACTATCATATAGGTTGACCCTGAACATATTTGGTTTGGTTAGAATGCGTTAGATTACTATTTCAGACAATTATTTATTGACCTTTTTAGATTGATATTCTATTAGCTTATCAGCCCCTATTGGGCAGCGTGGTCATTTGTCGACCACAAACCGGTTAGATCTAGCCGCCTCGCCATTCCGACCAAATACCTCAGGGATCTGCTCGAGATCTCGCAGTTAGAGGTGAACGTCAATGCAATTCGACACGACTACAAGCTCGTCTTGGCAGTTTGGGCATCGTGGCCGCGTGGCCGTCTTTATCGACGGTAATAATCTGTTTCACGCCGCCCGCTTTCATAATATTGATATCGATTACAATAAGCTGCTTCGTGTCTTATTGGGCGATGGGCGGTTGCTCCGTGCTTTTTTTTACACCGGTGTCGATGTTGGTGCCGAACGGCAGCAGGGCTTTTTGCTTTGGATGCGGCGAAACGGTTTCCGCGTCGTGCAGAAAGAGCTGAAGACCTTTTACGACGGTACCCGAAAGGCAAATCTTGACGTCGAGATAGCGGTCGACATGCTTAGCCTTGCCGGCCGTTACGATACGGCTGTGCTCGTTTCCGGCGATGAAGATTTCGTTTATGCAGTCAACGCCGTTGCTTATAAGGGCTGCCGCGTCGAAGTTGCCGGTTTTCGCTCAAATACCGCACCCAGATTGATCGATGTTGCGGATTTCTTTATCGATCTCGGTGACATCGCCGATCTGATCCGCAAGGACTCGAATCAAACT
Organism: Pyrinomonadaceae bacterium; assembly: GCA_017983495.1. GTDB lineage: Bacteria > Acidobacteriota > Blastocatellia > Pyrinomonadales > Pyrinomonadaceae > OLB17. The sequence goes on from JAGOBH010000003.1 coordinate 383,756, forward strand.
GGAGAATACGATGTGCCGTCATTTATCCCTGCCGGTGAAATGGTGGCGACCGATTCTCCTCGGCACGAAGGCTATGTTCGCGGCGGGCGTCCGGCCGCACCGGCACGGCCCTTTTCCGATGACGAACGTGATCAAATGGACGACATGGTCCGCGTTTCCGACGAAAGATGAAACTGTTTACCGTTGACGAAGCCAACTCGTTGCTGCCGACGCTGATCCCCAAATTGCTTGAGATCAGAGAACTGTATGCCCGCATCGATATATTGCGTGACGCTGCTCGTGCGGCGGCGTCGGCATCGCAATTCGGAGGCGGTATGGAGGGCGGCACGGGCTATGTCAATACTCTTTATCGTGTTGGCAAACTGACTACTGAGTTTCACACTCTCGGGGTGGAACTCAAGGACTACAGCCGTGGACTGATCGATTTTCCAAGTCGTCGAAATGACCGTGTCGTTTTACTCTGTTGGCAGATCGGCGACGGCGACGAGATCGCCTGGTGGCATGAGACTGACGCAGGGTTCGCGGGTCGCCAGCCGCTTTAGAGTTATCCACAGATTTTCGGGCGTTTTCCACAACCGGTTAACAACTTAGAAATGTATAAGAAGTTTAAGCTTTTGTGCGCTTTACTGTTGACTAGTTAAAGTAATTCCTGATAACATCAGCTAGTTTTTGGTTAACTCGCTCAGCCCCTAAACTGACAGATAAAGAATAAAGCCTATGAAATGCCCGGTTTGCGATCGAAATCTGGCGCCAACATTATCGATCTGCCCGTCGTGCGGTGCGATGATGAACGATACGGTTCGTGAAGAGTTACAGACAAAGATAACTCCGTCTGCAAGGCTTCCGAAGATCGAAACGCCAAAATATGAGACGCCGCTTGAGACGCGGCCGACGGAAACACGACCCGTGCTAGCACCGCCGCCGAGGCCTGTAATACTCGAAAAGCTTGCTGCCGAGCATCCGGCACCTACGCAAAAACGCGTTGTCACCGCCGGTCTTAGTTCGCCCAAAACGAGCCCTACGTTGGTAGAATTTCAAAACAAGAACACCCAGATCCCCGAATGGCGGCTGCAAATGCAGAATGCCGTTCGGCAGCGAAAAGGCACGACCGGCGACGACGGTGGGTCGGTGAATGCCGTTTCTAAGCCGCAGACGCAACTTGCGACACACGGCGCAACAGCACTCAAGGCCGAGGTGGTCGAACAGCCCGTGCCGATGCCCGAGATCGAAAATGCGGATCCGCGGCTCAACGCGGCACTCCGACGGATTGCAGATTCGCGGCGTGCGTTTTCGCCCGAAGATGCAAAAGCTCCGGCTGTGGCCAAACCCGCTCCAAAGAGTTTTCCGTTCAATGTCGTTGCTCCAACGCCGAATCAGCCTGTCAGGCCTCCGCGTCCGATCGAGTCCGCCGCGGTTCGCCCCAAGCCGGCGATGGTGACACCACTCCGGATGGAGAAAAAGCTCGACACAAACAAATTACCGCGGATCGAGACCATTATCACTGAAAAGGCAGTTGAAATTACCGCTGCTCCAGATCCGTTGATCGAGGAGACCGCGTCGACTCTTCCGGCAATGCCTGTGCAGACGGAGTTTGCCGAAGTAAAGCGTATCGTGATCAACTCGAAGCTCGACGATCCTGAGACCGACGAGTATTTTGAAGTCGAGGAAGAAGAGATCGAGGACCTGGCACCGTTTTCGATGCGGTTCAACGCCGGCGTATTTGACCTTATCATCGGAGCCGTCGCCAGCATGCTCGTGCTTTCGCCATTTGCATTGACCGGCGGCAACTGGGCCTCGGGGGCTGGAGCACTTACCTTTGCCGGGACGTGTGCGATCATAATGTTCGTCTATCTGACGTCGAGCATCGGATTCTTCGGGAAAACGCTCGGTATGCGACTATTTTCGCTCGAGCTTGTCGACGCAGAAGAGAACGAGTACCCGACGCTTCACCAGGCGGCGGTCAGTTCGTCGCTGTACATTTTGTCGCTGGTGTTTGGCGGACTTGGTTTCTTAACTATCTTTTTTAACGAAGAAAAGCGTGCGATGCACGACCTGCTGTCAGGCACGATCATCGTCCGCGAATTCTGAACAACTTCATGATCGGTGTTTGAGCCCAAAAGCGTGAAGCAAGGCACGCGTTTGGGCTCAACGACGTTTGCTCTAAACTGAACGCAATGAATAGCGAGCAGCCTGAACTTTCTAAAGCGGAACGTGCCAAGCAGAAATTTGACCTGCTAGCCGAAACCGCACGCCGCAAGGTGCTGGGTTCGATTGCGAAGCGAAAGCGGCTGATCAAAAATCTTCGTGGCGACCTCGAAAAACACGGTGATCCCGAACATTGGAAACGCTCTGGCGATCTGCTACTTGCGAATGTGCATAACGCCGTTCGTGAGGGAGATATCATCCGCGTAACCGATTATTTTGACGAGAGTGTTCCGATCATTGAGATCGTTGGCGACCGTCATAAGGCTCTCAACGAGATCGCGGAGAACTACTTTCGACTCTATACAAAGGCTCGAAACGGACGGTCCGTGATCGGTGAGAGAATCGCTGTTGCTGAAACTGCTTCAATACAAGACGCTATCAAATTGTCAAAGATCGAAGCTGCCATCGAAGCGGGCGATGCTGAGTTTCTGGCGTCCGTGGTCGAGCCAAAACGCAAAGCGGTCGAGGTAAAGCGTAAGAAAAAGACCGATGTCGAGTTCAAGGGAGCACGGCGTTTTGTCTCGTCCGACGGTTTTCAAATACTCGTCGGCAAAAAGGCGGCAGATAACGATTTTCTAACGTTTCGCCTCGCTCGCTCGTTGGACACATGGCTGCATGCTGCCGATTTTCCCGGTTCGCATGTCATCATTCATAATCCGAACCGCAAGGATATACCGGACCGCACATTGCTCGAGGCGGCACAGGTGGCGGCATTTTACAGCGACGCCCGGAAACTGGGAAAGGCCGCGGTTAATTACACGCTCAAAAAATTTGTCAATAAGCCAAAGCGGTCAGCCCCAGGGCTCGTAAGCCTAGCCAGCTTCAAAACGCTATTGGTCGAGCCGAAAATTCCGTTTGAGAACGAAAGGGAATAGGCGGCGGTTATTCGGCCATCGTCTTATCAACTGTTTCGATCAACTGTCTGATCGCCGCCGGACCGCCGCCGCGGAGCACCGCACGCAAGTGGCCGTCTCGGTCCACGAGTATGCTGAGTGGCACGCCGTCGAAATTGGCAAGGCGGAAAATACTGCTTTTCATCTCACGTGGTGCACGACTCAACTCGTAATTGAGTCCGGTCTTTTCGCCAAATGCCTTGATCGCCGAGATCTCTTCAGGTTGACTGTCCTCGTCGCCGATGTTTAGGCCGATGACCTGAAATCCTTTGTCCCGGTATTTGTCCTGGAGTTGGATAAGGTGCGGCATTTCCGCTCGGCATGGTCCGCACCAAATGCCCCAAAGGTTTACTAACACTACCTTGCCTTTGCGTTCGCTGATCTTCGACATCGTGCCGTCCATCATCTCCATCTGGCCCTCGGCAACCGCGGAGATAAGCGGCGGATAGAGCGACTGTTTGGGCTTTTCGGAAGTGGATCCGCCGTTACCGTTCGAAGCACTTGGCCCGGTATTTACGCCGCCGGACGAACCGCAGCCAGAAAGCGAAGAAAAGGCAATTGCCAGAGCAACGAATACGATCAAGTTTGTAAAAAATCCTTTCATAAAAACAGCTTATTATCGCAGGTCCTGCAGTCGCAAAACGATCAGCGTGGCAATGACCAGTATTCCAAACATTAACATCAATACAAGCTGATTTAAAACTTCGTTCATCCACGGATGGAGGAATGTAATGTAGTTGCTCAGGTCGTTTGGCAGCTTTTTCGCCGACGGCATTGCCGGCAGTTCGTCCGGCTTGGCGAGCGACGGTGTAAGGCCCGCGTTACGAGCATTGTCGTAGTCTCTGAGCTTCTTTTCGGCCGACGACTGATAGTCCTCAAGGTTCTTGCGCGCATCGGCGATGATCTTGTCATTTTCACGCTCGGTGTGCTTATAGAGCCCAAGTCCCTCTGTTTTTCCTTTCGGGTTTGCACCCTCAGCTTCGAGTGTGTCTAGCGTCGAGAACCGTTTCATAGTGTCAAATGACCACGCGGCCGGCATAAGCATGCTTACGGGCTTAGAAATGCCCGTAGGAACGCCGACGATACCGGCAAAAAGCATCTGCGGTATCAGGATCAACGGAACCAGGCTCGTTGCCATTTCGGACGATTTAACGAGAGCTGAAACAAACAGCCCGGTCGCGATCCCAACGCCGCCGGTTAGCAGCATCGCCCATAGCTGCGGGACACCGAGCATCTCACCCGGCATCGGCATCAGGCCGGTAAGATCAAGAACTTTAAGCGGCACGAACAGCAGCAGGCACTGTATGCCTACGATAAGGCTAAGCACCAGCAGCTTGGAGCCGAGGTATGGGAAAATGCCAAGATTGACCATTCGTTCGCGACGATAAACCGGACGTTCGCGGATAAATTCGCGAGCGGCAACACTCGTTCCAAACCACATCGACACGATCGCAAGCACGAAATACGCAAAATCACGCGGCTTGTCGGGCCCCATCACAAAGTAAGTAAGCAGGGCAATTATCGGAGCCTGGGCAATCAGGATGAACAGATTAATCTTGTCCTTGAGCAACACCTCGAAATACCGCCGCGAAAGCGTAATCCACTGGCTAAATGAACCAACGATTCCCAGCCGGCGGTGCTTTGCAACTCCGCTTGCTGGCAGCGTGCCGAGCTGCTTGAGAGGTTCGTGAACGTATTGCCGGTATTGCGGCGATTTAACAAATCTGTGTTTCCAATCCTCGGCCGTACGTTCCTGTAACTGGCGGCGAACGCTCTCGCCCTGCTCAACTACGGCCTGTTCGACCGGCTCCTCAAGCTTTTCGAAAAGCTGTTTGTAGCTTGACGCACCGAGGTGTTTCAGGGCATCCTGCGGCTTGCCGTAAAACACTAATTTGCCCCTCATCAACACGACGATCTTGTCGAATAGCCCGACGTTCTCCATCGCGTGCGTGGTCAAAATGACGGTGCGTCCCGATTCGGCGATCTGGCGAAAGAGCCTCATTATCCGCTCTTCGGTTGCCGGATCGAGTCCGGAGGTCGGTTCGTCCAAAAAGATGATCGACGGCTTTGTTATCAGCTCAACCGCGATCGAGACCCGTTTTCGCTGGCCGCCAGAGAGCTTACTGACCTGGACGTCCCGGCGTTCGGCCAGGCCGGTGACGTCAAGCACCTCATTTATGGTCTGGTCGATCTCAACGGACGATACGTCACGCGAAAGTCGCAGCTTTGCGACATAATACAGCGTTCGGTAGACCGTCAGTTCGCGATGGATAATGTCGTCTTGCGGAACATAGCCAATAGCCTGCTTGAGCGAATCGAGGTGTCGGTAAAGATCGAGATTGTTGACCAATACATTACCGCTCGAAGCCGGACGCATGCCGTTCATCGCCTCGATAAGAGTCGATTTTCCCGCTCCCGAAGGCCCCAGAATACCGACAAACTCGTTTGGCTGGATCGATAGCGACACCCCGTCCAGCAATCTGAGCGTTTCGCCGCGGGACCTAACCTCGCGGACCAGATCGACGGCATCGACACGTGTTCGCGAACGTGTATCGAAAACGCCGACATTTCCTGCCGCATCAATACGCAGTTCAAATGAACCGATCAGCACCTTGTCGCTCGGCGTTAGCTGTGAACGCGACACACGGTCGCCGTTGACATAGACGCCGTTGGTCGAGCCGAGATCGTCAATAAATATACCGCTCGCGGTACTCAGCAGCCGTGCGTGCCGGCTCGATATCTGCAGGCCGTCGAGCGTAATATCGTTTTTCGGGTCGCGTCCGACCGAGAGCTCTTTCTTTTCGCCAAATGTCAGAGACATCAGCAATTGGGGCTGTTCGCCAAGCTGAGCCTTGCCTGTCGACGGCAGGCGATCCATCTTGATCGCCATCGTTTTCGAACCGATCGCGTCATTGAGATGGAATGCCTCAGCGATATTCGGAAAAGCGACTGAACGCTGTCCCGCACCGGCCGATGCTGCCGGTGCAGGCCGGACGGGCCAGACAAATTCCAGTACGGGGCCGCCGATGCCGAAACGCAACATATCCTGATGATAAAGCGGCGTCGGGGCAGATATCCGTTGATCGTTGACGTATGTTCCGTTAAAGCTACCGTTGTCCTCAATTATGTACGCGTCACCCTCACGCCGCAGCATTGCGTGCTTGCGTGAGACCATATTTGCCGTTGCTCCAAAGCTGATGTCGCATGACGGGTCACGGCCAAATGAAATGCCTTGATTTGCCAGAGGGAACGCCTGGCGTCCGGGTTCCTCAACAAATGCGAGCTTTGCACCGCTGTCCGCAATCGGCACGGCAACCGGCGAAGGGCGGTGGCTTGGCGGCGGCGAATCAAACGGGTTGGGCCGAGCCGCGGGTGGCGGAATTGCCGCTGCCGGGACCGGTATTTGCTTGGGTGGTTCGTCTGACGTGGACTCACTCGGCACAGGAGCCAGCGAATCTACTAGGACCTCGAACCAGACTACCTTCAGCTTGGGGCCGTCGGCGCCAAACTGCAGGGTCTGGCCGGCATGGATGCGTTCGGGAGTCGATATCCGCCGACCGTCGAGGTACGTGCCGTAACTCGCTCCGAGGTCAACGAGGTACCATTTCGAATCGTCCCAACGGAGTTCGGCATGCTTGCGCGAGACCATCGGAAAGGCATCACGTGGAAACGCGATGTCGCACTCGAACGGATCGCGTCCGACCCTGAGCACGCTCGTGGAATACGTCTGCTCTGGCGATTCGCTCCCATCCGGCCGAATTTCTGAAAGAATTATATTCATCGAGCCATAACCAAGTAAGAGAAGCTATTAGATTAGCAAACAATTCCCAAGTTAGTAAGAAATAAAGGGTTAAAGTTCTCGGAGTCGGGACAGTCGCAGGCAGTACGTTTTGCCGCAAACACTTGTCTGCGATCCCTGTCCCGTTGTCCCATCATTCTCCCACACATCAAATTCGCAAGATCTTAACCCTAGAGCCAAGGCCATTCACGGCAACTTAAAGTAACTTATTAATATACTGAGGAGCCTAGTCGGGCCAGAGAAATAATGAGTGAGGTTAATACTCGTAAATGCTCTGTAGCAATCGCTTACAGTGAAGCTCATCTAACTTGTGAATGTCCCACATGTACTTAAAGTGGGACAGAAGCTGGGACAGGCTAAACCGTGCACATACACGACTTAGGGCAAAGTGTCCCACTGTCCCACGAATTTCAAATTTTTTCGCGCATCATGTATCGTCCTGTGTATCGTCCTGAAAAAAGTTTACACTTTTTGGTGGTTTCCCCGGGTGCAGGTTTCCACTTTTGTTTTAGTCCTGAGTAAGGTTTGCAAATTATGACTTTCTCCTGAATGTGGTCATTTTGAAAGCTGAAGGCGCTGACGAGTTTTGCAAAGAACGGCTCCTGCGGAAAGATCATGAACTTCATTTTCAAAGATCAAATTTCCTGAACTCTATCTTATCATCCGTGTCAAATACGATAGTATGTAGCGTATATGGGATACGAGCGTCATTGGCAAGATGCACGAACTCCCTTCCGGTCGTGTTTCTGCCGGAAATGCGGTACACTTCTGTTGCTAAAAATCGACCTTATTTAAAGCTCTCGGCCTATGCTTTTTTTGACGCAGTCTGCCGCGGTGTACGGCATCGACGCTCTCATTGTGGACATCGAGGTGAATCTGCGCCCGGCGAGTGGCGATGGCGATCAGACTCCGGCTGTGACGATCGTCGGTTTGCCGGACACGGCGGTTCGAGAATCGCGCGAACGCATCAGAGCGGCCATTTCGAACAGCAACTATTTTTTTCCGCTGGACAAAGCGACCGTAAATCTCGCTCCCGCCGATGTGCGTAAGGAAGGTGCGAGTTTTGACCTGCCTATAGCTCTGGGGATACTTGGTGCCAATGGTGACCTGACAAACGGACAGAACATCGACGGAACAATGAGCATCGGCGAGCTTTCGCTCGACGGTCGCGTCCGTCCGGTTCGTGGGGCGTTGTCTATCGCCCTTGCGGCACGCGATAACGGCGTCAGGAATTTGCTCGTTCCCGAAGAAAACGCGACCGAGGCTGCCGTCGTTCAGGGCGTCAACGTCTTTCCGATCAGAGACCTTCGTGAGGCGGCCGAACTCGTCCAGGATCTCGACACCGATCGTGACACCAAGGTCAGGGCGGTCAAACTCGACATATCCGATCTGCGGAGCCGCGAGAATAAATATCATTTTGATTTTTCCGAGGTGCGAGGCCAGCAGACAGCAAAGCGTGCCCTTGAGGTCGCCAGTGCAGGCGGTCACAACATCCTGTTTATTGGCCCTCCTGGTTCCGGCAAGACGATGCTTGCGAAGCGCCTTCCGACGATCTTGCCGCCGCTCGAATTTGAAGAGGCTCTCGAGATCACCAAAATTCACTCGGTCGCCGGACTGACGGGCAAATCGGGCCTCGTCACCGAGAGGCCTTTCAAATCGCCGCATCATACTGTCTCGCAGGCGGGATTGATCGGCGGCGGATCGATCCCGAAGCCGGGTGAAGTTTCGCTTGCTCATCTCGGCGTTTTGTTCCTGGACGAATTGCCGGAGTTTGACCGAAGCGTTCTCGAGGTACTCAGGCAGCCGCTTGAGGATAAGATGGTGACCATTTCGCGGGCTGCGACGTCGCTGACATTTCCGGCGGATTTCACGATGGTTGCGTCGATGAATCCTTGCCCGTGCGGCTATTTTGGTTCGACACGTGAGTGTAAATGTTCCGGCGCTCAGATACAGCGTTACGTCGGCAAGATCTCGGGGCCGCTGATGGACCGCATCGACATCCATATTGATGTTCCGGCGGTGAAGTTTGACGAGCTACGCGGCCGCGGGGTACCGCAGGGCGAAAGCTCGGCAGCCGTACGTGAACGCGTGATCAAAGCTCGTGAGATACAACTTGCACGGTTTGAGGGCAAGGCATTTTCAAACTCGGCGATGTCGCCGAAGCAGATCCGCACATTCTGCGCTCTTGATAATGACAGCGAAAATCTCCTTGAACGGGCAATGCAGCGGCAGGGACTGTCGGCGCGAGCCCACGACCGCATATTGAAAGTCTCACGCACGATCGCAGATCTCGCTGGCAGCGAAAATATTAAACCCGAACACATCAGCGAAGCCATAAACTACCGTTCGCTCGATCGCAATTACTGGACCTGAGGCACGGCACAAGATGACTGAGAACAAGCGGAACGTATTCTTTTACGGCTGGGTGATTGTTGCCATTTCGACGCTGGCATTGCTGATCAGCAACGGCCTCTCGATCGGAGGCTTGCCGGTCTTTTATAAACCGATCCAGGAGGATCTGCTCGCCGGCGGAACGGTGACAGTTCAGACAAAGGATGCTGTGACCGGGCTTGGAGCCGGGTTGACGTTTTTGCTGGCGGGCGTATTTTCGCTTGTGGTCGGGTTCTTCATTGACCGGGCGGGGTCAAAGCTGTTCATGATCGCCGGAACGCTGATCCTCGGTTGCGGCCTCGTCTATTATTCGTTCGCGGGCAAGCCATTGGACGTTTACATATCACACTCGCTGCTTGGGCTATCGCTCGGGTTTGTTGGGGTGATGATCCAAACTGTGCTTATCTCCAATTGGTTTCGGCGTCGCCGCGGAACGGCGATGGGTATCATCCTGACAGGGACGAGTTTCGGCGGTGTCCTGATACCGATCATTGCGAGCCCGCTGATAGCGGGCTACGGCTGGCGGACTGCACTTCAGATACTGAGCCTGCTCGTCTGGCTCGTCTTGCTGCCGGCGATAATTATCTTTGTCAAAAACAAGGCAGAGGACGCGGGCCTCAATTTTGATGGAGACAGTGAACCTGCGGCGGTCACTGATGATGAGCCGGTTTTGGGTGGAGCGACATTTGCCGAGGCGTTGAGATCGCCGTTGTTCTGGGTTCTCGCACTCTGTGCAATGCTCATTTTTTACCCGATCTTTACGATCAGCCAGCAGTTTAACCTATACCTTCAAAACAATATCGGCGTTTCGAAAGAGCTTGCGGCGACGGCCCAGAGCATGCTGTTTGTCACAAGCGTTCTGGGCAAATTCCTGTTCGGTTGGCTGTGTGATCGGTTTCCGACGCGTTTGGTGATAATGTCCTGCTGCGGCGTGATGTTTTTGTCGACACTGATGCTGGTCGGTTTTATCGGCCCGTCGACGATATTCGTTTTTCTGCTGCCTTTTGGATTGGGGTATGGCGGGACATTTGTTCTGATCCAACTGCTGACGGTCGAGAGCTTCGGCTTGAGGGACATCGGCAAGATCCTTGGGACGATCACGCTGATCGAGACCCTCGGCGGCTTTTTTGGTTCGGTCATTACTGGGAGGTTGGCGAGTATGAACAACGGTGATTACACCGTCGCATTTTACGGTGTGACCGCGGCGGCGGGAGCTGCATTCGCGGCGACATTTGTCATCAACGTTCTGAGCCGAGGTAGAGCGATGAGGGCCGGCGGCAAATGACCTCTCAACATTTGATTTACCCCTCATCGAACAAATTGCCGGTATTTGACTAAGTTTATTAACTGTGGAAAATGAAACAATTCCGTGGTTGATGTTATTCTTTATCCTACCTTTTTTGGAATTCATCAACATTTTGAGGAATTCGAAAGGCAGTTGATTTACGATGGCCCATTCAATAGCTGAGAATTTAGTCGGTTTTGACCAAATACCGCAAACGATACCGCATTTTTGCTTCGAATCGTTTCGGCGGAACAACAAGCGGGACGCATTAGCGTTCAAGATCGACGACGCCTGGAATTATCTAAATGGCAACGAGGTCGTCGCCCGCGTTAAACGCATCGCGATGGGGCTAGCGGCTCTGGGCGTAAAGGCCGGTGACCGCGTTGCGATCATCTCGGAGAATCGGCCTGAGTGGTCATTCGTCGATCTTGCGATACTTTCGCTGCGAGCGGTAAACGTACCGATCTATACAACGCAGGCCGTTGAACAAATACGGTATATTCTCGAAAACTCCGGCGCCAAAATGCTGTTCATCTCGGGCAAAAAGCTTTGGAAGCATGCTGAGAACGCCGTTCAAAGTGTCGAGCAGTTGGAGAAGATAATATTTTTTGAAGCCGAAGGCAAACCCGAAGGCAATAGCCGAGTGATAACGCTCGGTGATCTCGAAAGGCACGGCGACGAATTTGCTCATATCGATGCCGATATCGTTGAACGTTCGCTTACCGAGATCGAAACTTCAGATCTGGCGACCATAATCTATACGTCTGGTACGACGGGCGAGCCGAAGGGCGTGATGTTGACGCACGAGAATTTTGTCTCGAATATCGTCGCAATTTCAAAAGGGCTGCCGATCAAGTCCACAGATCGAAGCCTTGCTGTGTTGCCGTTGTCGCACATCTTTGAACGAACCGTTTTTTACGTACTTTGCTCAAACGGCGTCTCGATACATTATTGCGCAGCGTTCGATCAGCTAGCGTCTCACCTCCAGGAGGTCAGGCCGACGATCATGACCGCCGTGCCACGACTTTTTGAGCAGGTGTATCACAAGATCGTTAAGAAAGGTAAGGCAGCCGGCGGTTTGAAAACGAAATTGTTCGAATGGGCGCTGGTTGTCGGGCAGGAGTACTGGGACGCCAAGGACAAGCACGAAAAAGTATCGGCTGGGCTCGCCGCAAAGCATGCTATTGCTAATCGACTGGTCTTTTCAAAATGGCGAGACGGTGTCGGCGGCAGTCTGAGGTTCTTTGTTTCCGGTGGCGCTCCGCTTTCGAAGAAACTGTCCTACGCGTTTTGGGCGGCCGGCATTCCGATCCTGCAGGGATACGGTATGACCGAAGCTTGCGTCACATGTGCGAACCGCCCGGACGACAACAAGGTCGGTTCCATCGGCACACCATTTGAAGGCATCGAGATGAAGATCGCCGACAAAGACGGCGAGGTGCTTGTTCGCGGCAAGAACGTAATGCAGGGCTATTACAATGACCCGGCGGCCACTGCGTCGGCGATCGACGCCGACGGGTATTACCACACGGGTGACGTTGGATATCAGGATCAGGACGGACATTTCTATATCACCGACCGGATCAAGGATCTGTTCAAGTTGTCGAACGGTAAGTACATTGCGCCGCTCCAGGTTGAAAGTCTGCTCAAGCAAAGTCCGCTCGTTTCGCAGCCGGTAGTTGTCGGGTCAGGGCGGAAGCAGGTCGGTGCGCTGATCGTGCCCGACTGGGATACGCTAAAAGAAGAGATGCGTGCCGATGGCCATCCGGCGACCGGTTCGCGGGAAGAGTTGTGTGAAGATCCGCAGTTCATCAAAAGAGTTCAGAGGGATGCGATCGAGCTGACAAGAGAACTGAGTGACTACGAGCGTATCAAACGGGTATACTTGCTGCCGCGGGAATTTTCGATCGACAAGGGTGAAATGACACCTACGCTGAAGATCAAACGAAGTGTAATCGACGAAAAGTATGGCGAGGCGATAGACGAGATCTGCGGTAGCTAGGCCTAATCGACCATTAGGCTGCCGGAATCCCTTAGCAATGAGTCAAGTGAGCTGGGGTCTGAACTTCGGATCTTCAGCAGTGCTTCCGCAAGCTCGAAGAGCGGAGCCGGGATCTCAGTTGCGGTCGGTATCTGAATTTCTTCTTCCCGATTTTGCGGATAGTGTGAGTAAAAGTCGACCTCTGCCGAACAGAATTCACACGATGACAGATGAGCACCGACAGCTATTGACCTATCGAGCGGCAGGTCACCGACCTGATATTCGAGAAGCTCTTGAGACGTGGGACAGTCTTCGTTTTTACAGAAATTTGACATGCTCAGTTGGGTCATAGACCGATCAGGAAGCGCCTCGCGATCAGACTACCTTTCTTAGTAGTTACATCAAAAGTAAAGCCGTAATGACCGATTTCTTCCAAAACTTTGACGCGTGATTCGGTCAGATTGATGAAATAGGGCTCGGTCTGCCCTCACAAAACCCCGTAAGTCATTGAGAAACAGATATTTACAGAGAGTGTATAAATAATATACAAAGATGTAAAAACTTGTTGCCCAAATCACTCTTTCTTGTTAACATCTTAATTGTAGGTAGTGAGAGAAACTCTTCTCACACCGCACCAGCCGGATCTGATGCGCCGCTCAGCAATCGATCCCAAAAGTAGTTTCTCTACCATTACCCACCAGGCGAATAAGATCGAATTTCGATTCTGGCAATCGCTATGAATGCCCGTCGCACAATGGTCAGGCCATTCTCGAACCGAGATATGGATAGGCGTAGTTCGTTCAAAATTTGCCGGTAGCAGAATTAACACAAAGGTTTAATATGACTGAACTGAAAGTGCAGGAACGCCTGCCAAAAGCCAACCAAAACAGACAGATCAAAGTAGGCAAATGGACCGACAGCCTTAAAACCTCCGACGTCAATCAGATCTGGATCGAGTTGCACCGCATTGTGTCATCTCATCCGCTCGTTCGTGCCTCAAAGCGTGCCGGATTCCTTGTCGAAGAAGGAAAGCACAACGCCTACACCGACCTTACACAGGAATTGTTTGTCGCTCTCCTGAGCAAAGAGCGTTTTCAGCATTACATTGATACCGGGATGACCGACCCGGAGATCGAAGCTGAGATCAGCCAGATCGAGCTGACGAACATGCTGACGGCTGAACTGCGAAAACGGTACCCCGAATCGTATCGCTTGGCACGCCGAATTTCCACCTTGATCCAGACCAGTCCGACATTCAAACGATTTGACAACATCGGCAATCCCGAAGCCCACCGGCGTCTTGCCGACCGGCTTTACGGCCTCGCCGACTGGAAAAACCAAAAAATGCGCCGCGATGTCCAGGAAATGGACGAGCGTGTCAAGGTGGTCTCATTTCAGAAACGCGATACCCGAATGGTCGGATGCACCGGTGACGCCCAGATCGTGATCAGCAATGTCGAGCTCGAAAAACTGATCATCCGCGTATTTAAGGCGATCGATTCGCCGGTCGATGTTCGCTCGCTTCGTTCATTTGTGATGTCGCGGCTTCCGATCATGGACATCCATCTCGTGCCGGTCGGCGGTTCGGGCGATAACGAAGACGACGATCGCATGCACTTCGAATTGCCGGATCTCCGCGATACGCCCGAAGAAGATCTCCTCCGAAACGAGGCCGAGGACGAAGCTATCGGCTTCGTCGACGGGTTTCTCGACACGCTTCACAAATCCGTCCGGGGCAAGGCTAAGCAGTATGACCGCATGATCAACGTGCTGTGGCATTGCTATCTGATCTCGGACAGCGGCACGCAGCTCGAGGTCGCAGAGATGCTCGGCGTATCGGATTCGCTCGTCTCGGACTATCGCAAACGGATCGAGGCCAACCTGCAGCAGCTCTCGTTTGGCGGCGTTAACGAGGCCCGCCACTTTGAGAAAGCACTAAAGCGAAAGGTCCGCGAGATGATCACCGTCGAGAGGGAAGAGGTGGCCGTCTAAGCAGGCGGCATTCGTTTGGTGACGTAAGCCGAATGAGCCATTCTGATGAACAGCGTTGACCGAACATGTCCCTCGAGAGTCCAAAAAAGCGCGACTACGATTCGCTTTCATCGCCGTCGAAAACCGGCAGCGATAGTGACGCCACGGGCCAGTCGACACTGCGACCTTCAAAGATCCTAAGCCGGGGCGACCAGCCGATACCGCCCAGTGAGGTTCGCAACCTCAGAACAAAAAAACCAGTCCTGCACGATGATCCGGTCCTGGCCAGAGAGCCAAGCCCGGATGTTGCCGCTTTTGGCGCCGAAACCGACACGGGCGACACGCCAAACAGTCAGTCGAAAAGCAAAAAGGAAAAGCGTGTTGAGAAAGACCGCAAGCTGCTCTCGGCCGATCGCTGGCTGGTGCGGAACGGGCATACGCTGACGTATATCGGGCTTTATCTATTCTCGATACTCGTGCTGTTCCGTCCATACGAACTGATCTCGTCGCTGTCGTTCCTGCAATCGACGGCGTTTTACTTCGCGGCGGCGACGCTGTTGATCTATCTGCCGACGCAGCTCGCGACCGAGGGCAACCTGACGACGCTGTCGACCGAGGTCAAGGCGATACTGGCGATGACGCTGATCGCGGTGCTGACGATACCGGTCGCAAAGGACCCGGGCCTCGCGTGGGAAAAATTCAACGATCCGTACATCAAGGCCGTGTTGATCTTCATCGTGATGGTCAACGTCCTGCGCACGCGCGGACGGCTGATGGGCCTGATGTGGTTGTCGTTCCTGATCGCGGTGTATCTGTCGTTCACCGCGCTCGACATGTATATGAAGGGCGAGTTTAACGTCGAAGATTACCGCGTCGGCGTCGATGTCGGCGGGATGTTCGGCAACCCGAACGAGATGGCGATGCACCTGGTGATGATGACGCCGCTGGTGATCGCTCTCGGCATCGCGTCCAAATCGACGTTCATTCGCTGGATGTATTTCGGGATGGCGTTCATGTTCGTCGCGGCGAACATGGTCACGTTCTCACGCGGCGGGTTTCTCGGGCTGCTGGCTTGCGGCGGGGTGCTCGCGTGGAAGCTCGGACGCAAACAGCGGCTCAATGTCACGGTCGCGTCGATCGTCATCGGCGGCATCACGATACTCGCGGCTCCGGGCAACTACGGGCTGCGAATGTTGTCGATCTTTATACCGGGGCTCGACCCGGTCGGTTCGAGCGACCAGCGGCGTGAGCTGCTCGAACGTTCGTTGCTGGTGACGGCGCGAAACCCGTGGGGCATCGGCATCGGTAATTTCCCGATCGTCGGTATCCGCAATCTGCAATCGCACAACGCCTTTACACAGGTGTCGGCCGAACTCGGGATACTGGGGTTGATCGCGTATCTCGTATTCATGATCAGCCCGTTTCGCAAGCTCGGTGCCATCGAGCGGACGCTGTTCGAAAAGGACGACCTCAACTGGTATTACTATCTGGCGATCGGCCTGCAGGCGAGCATCATCGGCTACATGGTCTCGAGCTTTTTCGCCTCGGTCGCCTACAACTGGTTCATCTACTACCTGATAGCCTACGCCGTCGCCTTTCGCCGGATCTATAGTGTTGATCGGGGCCAGTGAGCAGTGGCCGGTGGCCAGTGGTCGGTGGTCGGTCCGTCACCTTTTTCCCTTTTTCACCTTTTCACGTTGCCCCTTTTCCCTCCGCGGCCTTTGCGTTCACCTTGGCGAACTCTGCGTTAAAGATCGGTTCCACGCCGAGACCGGAGAGATTTTCGCAGAGCCCGCCGACCACCATTTTCACCTTTCCACTTTTCCACTTTTCCACTTTCGTGCTCACTGCTGTCTCATTTTTCGCCAAAATGGGACAGGGTAAACCATTGAACCCACGCCACTTAACCCCGATTTTGTCCCATTTGCTCGCGCGAGACCGCAAAATGGGACGGCGGAT
Source organism: Pyrinomonadaceae bacterium (assembly GCA_017983495.1). Classification (GTDB taxonomy): domain Bacteria; phylum Acidobacteriota; class Blastocatellia; order Pyrinomonadales; family Pyrinomonadaceae; genus OLB17. The sequence goes on from JAGOBH010000003.1 coordinate 400,240, forward strand.
GGCGGTGGATGGCGGTAAATGTTGCATTTAATGTAGTTAACCGTTTGCAGCATATCTATGAGCGGTCGAACGCGGGATGCCCAGTTCCGCAGCGATCTCGGCGGTGGATCTGCCCTCGGCGGCGAGGCGTCTGGCACGCCGTATGATCGGGCGTTTGCGTTTTGCCGGCCGCGAGGTCTTGCCCGTGTCGCCAAAGGCGGTCGACAGATGTTCCTCCTCGTGGGCAAATTCGACAAACTTGAATCCGAGAAAGTTGGGGGTCTCGCCGTCGGGTTTGGGGCGGCCCTGGGCGGCGGCGAGGTCGTATTTTTCGAGTGCGAAAACGGGCACGTGATGTTCGATATAGACGGGCCGGCCGGTGCGGACCTTGATCTGTTTCAGGTAACGGTGTTCGGGCGTCGAGCGGCTGCGGCCGACGGCAAAGATCGAATCGGCAAAATTGGCCAGATTGACCGAACCCTGCAGATCCTCATAGGTGATCGGCATACGCGTCTGCCGTTTGTTCGTGTGGGCGAGCACGAGTATCGAGATGTGGTGCTGCCGCTTGAGGCTGTGGAGCGAACGCATGATGTTGAGAGCGATCGAGGCGTTCGAGGTCGAAGACTGGTCGAGGATGGTGATGTTATCGACGACGAGAACGGTCGTCTCGAGTTCCCACATGAAATCGCTCACGTTGGAGTAAAACATCTCGGCAAAGCTGTCGTAGCCCTCGAGGATCTGGCCGTTCCAATCGTTGACGGCGCGAAACAGGTCGCGGGAAAATTCGTAATACGGCGCGGTGTCGAGCTCGCTGCCGTCGCCGGCCGAATAACGCATGACAAACTGGCGGTTGCTCAGCTCAAAATCGACGTAGAGCACCCGCTGCGGCTTGAGCGGGGGCAGCCCCGGGCGGTTAAATGGTGCCATGCGTTCGCCGCGTGCGAGCGTTTCGGCAATCTGGACGCCCAGCACACTCTTGCCCGAGCCGGTCGCCCCAAACATCAGTGCCAGCTCGCCGCTCTGCCAAAATGGCCCGAACAGCAGGTCCGGCGGCCCGTCCTCGGCCCCGATCGTGAGCCAGGCCGACGCCCGCCGGCCGATCAGCACGTCCGCCGGCTCGGCAAACGCCTTGGGGTCACGCTTTTTCGCCTCGCGGATCATCTCCTGCACCCGCTCAATATCCCTCGGGTCCGGCCCCTTAGTCGGCTCCCTCAATTCGATCCCGGCCTCGATCGCCGCCCTCTCAAGTTCTTCCATCCCGTTCATTTCGATAAGATCCTCCTTGTCCCGCCATTATAATCAACGTTGCGAAGATTGTCACGTGTATTATGTATGAAACACGCGCATTATGTCAGTACCGCCTGAGTAAGCGGGCGGTATGAATGCCGTCATGCGGTTTCAGCCCAGGGAAAGGATGTTGTAATATATTCGGGCGCCCAAGCCATCGGCGGATGAATCTCACAAATCACAAGCGATATGACTGAACTTATTTGGGAAGGTAAGTATAAGGACGATAAGAAGGTTACGCCAGTTCGCATCGCATTGCCGTTTCAGACCATTGAAACGATCAATGAGAGCAATGACGTGCGGGAGAAGCAACGTGGCTTTAGCTTTGATGCTCCACGCGAAGCGGAATGGCGAAATCGTCTGATCTGGGGCGATAAGAAATATGTTCTGCCCAGCCTACTACCGGAGTTTGCCGGAAAAGTGAATTTGATCTATATTGACCCTCCGTTTAATGTCGGTGCGGATTTTTCGTTTACGGCCAGTATTGGCGATGACCCTGACACAGAAGAAAGCGAAGTTGGCGAATTTACGAAGGAAGCTAGCATTATCGAACAAAAGGCTTATCGAGACACCTGGGGAAAGGGGCTCGACAGCTATATGCAATGGTTTTATGAATCGGCCTTGTTGCTTAAAGAATTACTAGCAGACGATGGAGCAATTTACGTTCATCTCGATTGGCATGTTGGTCATTATGCAAAGGTTGTACTTGATGAAGTCTTCGGCTACGAGAAGTTTAGGAATGAAATCGTTTGGAGAAGAACTACGTCAAGGAACGATTCTAATACGTACAACCATATTCACGATCAAATCTTCTTTTATACAAAAAGTGACAATTTCAAATGGACAACACAGTACACACCATATTCGCAAGAGTATTTAAGTTCGAATTTCAAACCTGACAAGCAAGGACGGCTTTACAGGGATAGTCCGCTCACCGCACCCGGAACTCGAAATGGTTTGTCAGGTAAACCATGGAAAGGAACAGATCCAAATAAGATGGGCAAGGGGCGACACTGGGCAATTCCTGATTTTGTTCGCTATCTTTTGTCTGATGAGGCATATAAAAATCCAATAGTGGCTCTCGACGAGCTTGAAAAGTGTGGGCGGATTATTTGGGCGCGAGAAGGAAAAGGGAGACCAAACATTATTCAGTACGCGGATGAAATGCCGGGCGTAGGTCTTCAGTCGTTATGGACGAGTTTTACTGCCTTGTCCAGCAATAGTAAAGAATCGGTTAACTATGAGACGCAGAAGCCTGAACTTCTATTGGAACGAATAATCAAAGCCAGCAGCAACGAAGGTGACTTAGTGCTTGATTGTTTTTGTGGCAGCGGAACAACTGCAGCTGTTGCCGAGAAATTAGGCCGTCGATGGATTACTTGTGATCTTGGCCGTTTTGCAATTCACACGGCACGAAAGCGTTTTCTTGGCATTGATGGCGTAAAACCATTTGTTGTCCAAAACCTGGGAAAATACGAGCGCCAGCAATGGATGGACGCGGAGTTTGAAAATCCGGCAGATCGGTTTGAACAGGAAAAGACATATAAGCACTTCATCGTCGATCTGTATAACGCAAAACCGCTCGATGGTTATATATGGCTTCATGGAGCTAAGGCGGGAAAGATGATACATGTCGGCAGCGTTGACGCACCGGTAACGGTGGAGGATATAAAGGCGACGATCAAAGAGTTTTGGCGCCTTGTCGGAACGGAAGAGGCGGCCCGGTCGAACGGTATAGACTTTCTAGGTTGGGATTTTGCATTCGACGTAAATGAGACCGCCGCCCACTTTGCTGCGGCCAATAAGATTAACGCTTCGTTCAAGAAGATTCCCCGTGAAGTGCTGGAAAAAAAAGCTGTCGAACAAGGCGACATCAAATTTTACGAACTCGCTTCGCTTGACGTTGAAACAACGAGCGGAAACTCGGAATTATCCGTCACGCTTAAAGATTTCATTATCCCGCCCGACGATGTGCCGGAGGAAGTTCGTGGAAAGATAACGCATTGGAGCCAGTGGATAGACTATTGGGCGGTCGATTGGAACTATCGTGACGATACTTTCCACAATGAATGGCAAAGCTACCGAACGAAAAAAGAACCGAAGATAGACCTGACCGCTCGTAACGGAGATGTTAAACCTGGCAAATATACTGTGCTGGTCAAGGTAATCGATATTCTTGGAAATGATACGACAAAGGCAGTCGAAGTGGAGGTAAATTAATAGTGAATGAACTGGACAATTTGGCGAAGGAACTTTTCCAAAAATTTTCTCGGTTCGAATACGCTTTGAAGGCCGCCGGATTCCACACCGGCGAGGGAGAAGCTAAGGCAGACTGGCGCAACTTCGCCCTTTCAATTGAAAAGGACTTGGCTAACCCAGAAGGAAATCTTAAGGCTGCGATCGAATACATTCTTACGCAACCGCCTAGGAAGCAGGTAATCAGGAACGGGTTGCTTGAGTGGGACCCGTCGGCCCCCACTACGAATTCTCAGGCGGATTTGATACTGCTCTACATTAGAAGGATTCGAAATAACTTATTTCACGGCGGAAAGTTTAATGGACATTGGTTTGATCCGCCGCGTAGCGCGGAATTGCTTCGAAGCAGTCTCACTGTCCTCGATGCGTGTCTGGAAGCTTCGACCGATGTCCGAGTAGCTTTTTACGATTAACAGAGTAGGTCTCTCAAAATGCCCAAACGAAAACATGACGACCAAACACTTGACCTCTTCAATCTCGAAGACAGATTGAAGACGGCGGTTTGTGTTCCGGCGATCCGATCTGCCTTTAAGGAATGGCGTGGTGGTAAGTATAAAGGAGTCACGGAAACGACTGGCGAGCTTCTAAACTTCTGGTTTCACACCGACCATCAATTACCGAACGGCGAGTTCTTTAAGTTTCACGATGCACAGCGGGAAGCAATAGAAACGCTGATATTTCTATTCGAGATCGTCAAGATCAGAACTCGGACCGAGTTGCTCGAAAAATACGCAGTTAATGTCCCCGATCTCAGATTGCCGCCGTATGACGAGTTTGCTCGTTACTGTCTAAAGATGGCGACGGGTAGTGGAAAGACGCTCGTAATGGCGATGTCCATCGTTTGGCAATTCGCTAACCATATCCGAGGCGGACAAGACTACGCTAATAACTTCCTGATAATAGCTCCAAACGTAATCGTTTTTGATCGGCTGCGATCTGACTTCGAAAGCGGTCAAGTGTTTAGGACGCTTCCGCTGATTCCCAAACATCTTGAATGGCTTTGGGAAATGGAATACTACATGCGGGGCGATACCGAGCGAACAAATAGTCAGGGAGCACTGTATCTCACCAACATTCAACAATTTTACGAACGAGCCACTAAGGCAGCCAATATCGAAACGGACATAATGACGGCTATGCTCGGTTCGCTGCCGCCATCAACCAAAACCGAGATATCAGATTTTGATGATCGTATCGCTAATCGCGACGGATTGGTAATGGTTCTAAACGACGAAGCCCATCACACGCATGATGAAGACAGCGAGTGGAATCGATTTATCCGGAATTTGCACGCTCGACGACCTATAACCGCACAACTGGATTTCTCAGCTACTCCTCGTTATAGCGCAGGCAGTTTGTTTGCGTGGACGGTCTTTGATTACCCGTTGAAGCAGGCAATTCTCGACGGCATCGTTAAACGTCCCATCAAAGGAATATCAAGGATCGAAGAAGCAAAATCGAACATTGCCAATGTTAAGTATCAGGGTTTTCTTACCGCCGGAGTTCAGCGCTGGAAAGAATACAAAGATCAACTTGAGTCACTTCAAAAGAAGCCGATTCTGTTCGTGATGATGAACAACACGGAAGAAGCGGACGACATTGGCGATTGGCTAAGGACCAAGTATCCGGCTGAATTTGGCGGGGAAAAAACGCTCGTCATTCATACGGATAAGTCTGGCGAGGTGTCAAAAAAGGATTTGGATGGTGCCCGAAAAATGGCTCGGGACGTCGACCACGATTCAAGCCCGGTTAACGCTATCGTTTCGGTATTGATGCTTCGGGAGGGTTGGGACGTACAAAACGTCACGGTAGTAGTTGGTTTGCGACCTTACTCGGCAAAGGCGAATATACTTCCAGAGCAAACGATTGGGCGAGGGTTGCGACTAATGTTTCGTAACCTTGCCGGAGACTATACAGAACGTGTCGATATTATCGGTAACAAAGCGTTCATGGAGTTCGTCGAGGATTTAGAGAAGCTCGAAGACCTGAAATTCGATACTTTCGAGATAGGCAAAGAGAAGCTAACAATTCTCACTATTCAGCCGATGGAAGATAAAGCGGCGATGGATATTGGTATTCCCGATATATCACCCATCTTGAGCCGTAAGCAGTCGCTGGCCGAAGAGATCGAGAAGATCGACGTTATGAAGTTTAACGTCAATCGTCTTCCAATGAAGAAGAAAGGCATTGAAGAGGTCAAGACCTTTGTTTACGAAGGTCGCGATATTCTTACGGACGAGAAACTGCTCGAACGGGAGTATTCGATACCGCCTGCACAAACTTCTGAAGAAGTTATCGGTTACTACGCACGCCGCATCGCACAGAATATTAAGTTGCCTTCACAGTTTTCGGTGCTTGCGCCAAAGATTCGAGACTTCTTTGAGAAAAAAGCGTTTGGTGAGACGGTTGATCTGTTCGAACAAAACGTAATTCAGGCGATGTCGAGCAACGTGGCGAGCTATGTCGTAATCAACGTCTTTGAGAAAGCCCTGCGTGAAGTGATCGTCGAACAGAAAGAGCCGGAGTTGTTATCGGCAAGTCGCGTGCTATCGGAAACGCCGCCGTTCCCAACTTCGAAGAAAGTCATTGAGTCGAAACGAACTATATTCAACTACGTCCCCTGTGATAACGAGTTTGAATTGGCGTTCGCAAACTTTTTGGACACTTGCGAGGACGTTAAGATGTTTGCAAAGCTCCCGACGCAATTCGGATTTAGCATCCACTACACGGACACGCTGGCGAACATACGAAACTATTTTCCCGATTTCATAGCCATTACGAAGGACGGCACGAAATGGGTGATCGAAACAAAAGGGCGTGAGGACATCGACGTTCGCTTAAAGGACAACGCCGCAATAAGCTGGTGTGAAAACGCTACCGAGTTAACCGATGAAACCTGGCAGTACATAAAGGTTCCACAGAAGGAGTTCGAAGCTCTTCATCCTGACGGTTTCGAGGAGATGATTGGTGCTATTAATCCACCGACGCTATTTGATTAAATTGACCTTCGCGGCATTATATTGACGCGAAGAGCCTTCAAAGAACTCGGGCAATCACTTTATAAGATGGGCTTAGCGGATGCTAGACACATACGAGGTTATCGGATTTTTAGAGGGACTTGGTAGTGGACGAACCAGGCGATAGCCCCTCAAATTCGCCGCCTCGATCACATCTGGATTTGTCGAAACGCACTTCGCGAACGGTATCTTACAATAAAGATTAAAAGCCACGATAAACTGATCCCGAGTCCAATTATTGGCCATTTTGTGATGTGATAAGCTAATGGAAATCAGTTTATCGAAACTAACACGCTTTTCCGGTTCGAGACCTTTAAAAGTCGATCCTTAAGTTAGTCGATGCTAGATTTCTGATTTTCACCTATGTTGACCTCATAAACTCGGAAACAAGATAAAACTGCACATTTGCGCGGTCAAATTTAAGCCGAAAATCGTTATTTCGTGAGTCGGATACTAACTCTCTTTCGTTTGAGAATTGCAGCAGATTAGATTTCAGTTTTATTCCGGAGGAAAGAGATAGCCCTGTGCGTATGAATCTGGAAGTACCAGCCGGCTCCTATTCCAAATGGTTTGCAGTGGTGGCCTTGACAATCGCCCAAAACTCTCTGTGCGTGCTGATTCCGATGCCAACAAGAGCCCAATCTGTCGTACGGTTAGTGTAAGGTGCCGATTAATCCCGGCTTTCAGCCAAGTGGCCGGACTACCTGTTTTGGTCGTTTGCAATCCAATTGTTGCAACATATTGATCACCATATGAAAAGTCGGCCCCTGAATATTCATCCCGAAACATTAAAGAGTTGGCTTGACCCCAATACTGTTCAAACTTTGCTCCATTTTCGTTTCTCAATCCTTCACCACGCATTACGACCCAGTGCTCAGGGCTGGCATATCGAATACTCGCACTAACATTCGGTAAGAAATCCAGAGGAGCGGGGGTTTTGGGGAATTGAATGGTGTAGTCGGAGTAAGTGGGAATCCTTGGCAACTTTCTTGCTGAAGAAACCGCGTCCTTCCAGTGTTTCCAATCATGCCTTGGCAATTCATGTTCAGCATTCTTTTCGAGTTGCGAAAGGAATTGAGGAAATGCACCGCAAGCGACGGTAAACGTGCGCCAATCCCCTAGCATTGGTATACGTCCACAAATCTCTTCTAAAGAAGGGGTAATATCAGTTTTTTGCTTGAGGTCTACTAACAAATCTACGTTAGCCGGCGCCAGTCTGAACCGACGCAGTACCAGCTGAAGAAGGGGTACGAATGAAGGATTGCGAATTTCCTGCTCTCCAACTCGTAGACATATTCCAACCCCGTATTGCGAAGTAATCTTTTCTATTGCAGTTTGATAGCTCTCGGGTCTGTTCATACCAGTCACTGGTACGCCCGGGAGCATATGGAAATCAAGAAGGTCAAAATAGGTCTCTAGAGGGTGCTGTCCATTTTGATTCGAGAATAGACCCTCTACACTTCCAAAATCGATGAAATAAGGATTGCGGCCGTAGGCGGCCGCAATCGATCTAATGACGCCCCAAAAATAAGCACTATTTTCGACCGAAGCAAGAGCAGACCGCCGCTCATCCGGTAGAATCTGTTCGCACATTTCAAAAAGCGGTCTGATTTGTTTGAGATCTTCGGCGAGCGTATTGGTCAGCGCAGCGAGTTCGGCAGACCGTCTCCGCAAAATTGGCACATAGAAAGTGTGATCAAACATAGTAACCCTCGCCCTATTCACTTACCATTCCGAATAGATAACGAATGCGGCCGTGACCGACCAAGTCGTTAAATAAATGATAGGAGTTCTTCTCCCTTCTCACCCTTCCGGCAACAATGGCCGGATGGACATTTATATGACTTGCGAAACGTAAGATCGTATTCTTAGATGGAGCGACCCTTGCTGGACTTGACGCCCACTTCTGAATGGGAATCAACGCTTCACTCGCAACTTTGTCAGCTTCGACCTCTTTCGGGTCATCGATCTTCTTAATATCAAGATCATCGAAAAATTGACTAACACCCTGTCCGAAATGGAGTGAAATGTGTGCGAGTTCGTGCATCAGACTGAACCAAAAATTATCCACGCGATCATGTCGAAGTGACAAACCAATAATGGGGTGGTCCACATAAACCATTATAGCTGACCCATCTAAATACGTTTGGGGCAGAGAGGCCTCAGTAATCAATGAGATTCCATGTTCTCGAAGAACACGTTGAGCCTGAAGCGGCCCGTCAGGAAGCACACTTAACTTAGCAATCTCCCGCATAAACGCCATTGTTACGGATCCTTCGCTCCACTTTTTTTCAGGAGGATTTTCAAGAGCTTTCGTAAGAATCCTTACTGTCCAAGCCGTGAGAGCGTACCGATTCATCTCTCGACCTGCTCGCACCGTTGACGCTTTATTTAGGGCGTAAATTCTATCCAACCCACCGACGGAGTCAATGAACTTTGAAATAACATTCTCAGCGTCACGTTTTGCGGCTTCGTACGATTCCGTAAGCCAACCACGGGAACACATTTCCTTTAACGGGAACCGTTTCCATTCAGTCTTTTGCGGCTCGGTGACTTCTGATGTCATGGGTTGCAGCAAAACGGTCGCAGGAATTCCTAACCCTGTATGAAGTGCCTGAATCATAGGGAGCGTCAGCGTTCGTTTGCCCGAGAGAACCTCGGAAACTTTACTTCTGCTCCCGATAAACGGAACAAGGTCGGTCTGTTTAAGATCACTTTGTTCCATTCTGAAAAGAATCGCATCAATTGGGTTAGTCGCCGGCGCAACTGAAATCTTGTTCTCATAGCCTTCGATCAAGTGAACTAACAATTCCAAATGCTTCCCATCATTTGAATTGGGGTCGGGATCGATGTCCATCAACAAGTTGATTTCGTCAAGTACACGTTCGTAGGTGTTTCTATCTTTTATGATTTCGGGCAGCATTTCGCTATAGCTTCCATTTCGAATATTCGGCGTGAGTTCCAAGCCTTTCAATTTTTACAATTCCGGTGTTATATGCAATTTTCGCCACGAGTCGATAGTCATTCCTCTTAATGTTGAATACAACTATATTGTTTGCAAGAAAACTAGTCGCTTTGTACTTATCTTTTATATCGCTTGGCGTCTTCCAATCAGCAAACTTAACTTCTTCTAACCAAGCCCCGAGTATGCTGCGCACATCAGCGTGCTTGGCAGCAAAACGATCGAGTAGTGGAATCCCTATCACCTTCATTAGAGTACACGTTTCAGATGTTCCCGTCAAGGGAACATCATATATGTTCCCCTTAATCTAACATGGCTTCACAATCCATGCAAATTCGAACGAATTGTAACAAAACCTGACAGGTAAGAGAATATCTTACCGAAAATGTCCTAAACGGAGAAACAAGCAGTTGGTTTACAAAAGGCGGACGGAAAAGATCGGTGTCTGACCTGAATCGGGAATCGGGGGAGGAAAGTAGAAAGTAAAAAGTGAAAAGTAAAAAGGCAAAAGTTGGAAGGGAAGTTTTGCTTGTTAATTTTCTGCTAGATCGCTTTTGCAAGGCGGCCGGGGGGCGAACAGTGGTCGGTGGTCAGGGGCTCTGAGGAACGTGAATTGGGAATCGGGAAGAGTGATGAGTGATGAGTGATGAGTGATGAGTGGAAAAGTGAAAGAGTGAAGAAGGGGAATCGGGAAGAAGAGGGGAAGAGGGGAAGAGGAGAAGAGGGGAAGAGGAGAAGGGGCGAACAGTGGCCAGTGGGGAAAGGAAGAAGAGGAGAAGAGGGGAAGAGGAGATGGGGAGTTGGTTCAATTGACATTTGGGGCGGGAAATTGAGAATTGAGAAATCGGGAGGGATGAGGGATTTAGCTTGACGACTGTCGTTGCGGACTGGTAAGTTAGTGATGATGTCAACCTATAGGTTAACATTATGCCCACAGTTGAGATCGTAAAAGGAAATTGTTTCGAGATCCGTGGGTGGGTCAAAGATGGCGAGTGCCAGGTGTTGGATTTTCTAAGTGAACTTGCCGGCAATGGCAATCCGGAAGCGGACAGACTCTTATGGCTGATACGGAAAACGGCGGAAAATGGAGTTTCAGGTAATATCAGACATGTCAGATCGCTCGGTGATGAGATATTCGAATTTAAGGGTAACGATACGGCGAGGGTCCTGTTTTTTTATGACAGGGGCAAATTGATTATCTGTTCTCATGGGTTTGCCGGAAAGAAAGGGAACGAAAAGAAGTTTATAAAGGACCAAAAGGCAAAGGCCGTCGTAATAAGAGCGGCATATTTTGCAGAACGAGGTTAGTAAAATGTCAGGCAAGAAACCTATAGCAGCTGAACGATTTCAGACATTGATCGACGATGCGACGCAACGCGACAGCTTTTGGGTCGACGGGGCAAAGCTCGAACTCTCAGAACAGATATTCGAAGCAATGCAAGATCTGGGGATAAGCGAGTCCGAGCTTTCCAGACGTCTCGGTGTCAGCCGTGCGTACGTGAACAAGATACTAAAGGGCACCGCAAATTTGACTATCGAATCTTTGGTGAAGATCGGCCGGGCGTTGGGACGTGAATTCAAGTTCGAATTTGCCGGAAATTTGGCTTCGGGTGGAAAGCCCCAGAGAAAAGCGCCAAGGTCAATCACTAAAGCATCTATCGCCCCGCCCGGACGGCCCGTCCATCCCGCGTGATCCAGGAACAATCAACCCCGAAATTGGCGGATGGGGGGGATTGGGTGTGTATAATTGGGGAGACTGCTGCGCGGGGGCGTGGCGGGCGGGGCGGGTTGCGGTTCGCGGATGATATACACGACGGAACAGGTAATATTTTGGCTGAGCGTGGGTGTGCTGGCGTATGTTTACGCGGGTTATCCGCTGGTCGTGTATCTGGCGGCGCGGATCATCGCAAAACCGCTCAGACGCAGGGACGTCGAACCGACGGTCACCGTATTGATCACGGCGTTTAACGAAGAGGGCTCGATCCGCGAAAAGATCGAGAATACGCTGGCGATCGAATATCCGCGGGAAAAGCTGGAGATACTGGTCGCGTCGGACGGTTCGACGGACCGGACGGACGAGATCGTACGCGAATTGACGGACCGCGGCATCAAGCTCTTCAGGCAAGAGGGCCGTCTGGGCAAAACGGTGACGCAGAATAACGCCGTCGCACAGAGCACGGGCGAGATCATACTGTTTTCGGACGCCACCACGGAATATTCGCCGGACGTGCTCCGCCGCGTGCTGCCGGCTTTTGCCGACGAGACGGTCGGCTGTGTCGCGGGCCGGCTGATCTACGTCGATAGCGGCGAGAACAGCGTGGGAGCCGGTGCCAAGAGCTATTGGGGCTACGAGACGTTTATCAAGTCGGCCGAGAGCGACGCGTGTTCGCTGATCGGTGCGTCGGGCTGTCTTTACGCGGTGCGGCGTCAGGCGTACCGGCCGATGTACGCCGAAGCGTGTTCGGATTTTCTGATCTGCACCGAACTTTACCGCCAGGGGCTGCGGAGCGTCTTCGAGCCTGACGCCGTTTGTTTTGAACACACCAACAGCAAGACCGACGACGAATTTCGCATGCGCGTCCGCGTCATCTCGCAAACATTTACCGATCTCTGGCGAAACGCCGACATGATGAACCCGTTCAAGAGCGGCTTTTACGCGGTGCAGCTCGTATCGCACAAGGTGCTCAGATACGCCGTGCCGTTCCTGCTGCTGGCGGTCTTTGCCGCAAGCGCGGTGCTGGCGATGTCGTCAACGATATACCTGCTGGCGTTTACGGCGCAATGTGTTTTCTACGTGATGGCGCTCGGCGGCTGGCTGGTCGAACGGGCCGGTCGACGCGTCAGGCTGCTGGTCATACCGCTATATTTCGTGCTCGCAAATCTCGCGTCGGTGATCGCTTTTGTTAAGTTCGTACGCGGCGAACGCGTCGTCACGTGGGATCCGGTCCGCGACGTTCGTTGATCGATGGAACGATACTCTAACGACAAATTCGGAGTCCAGGTGAACGTTGGCCGCGACGTTTTGTCGTCCCGTCCAAAGGTCAGCGTGATCATTCCGGCATACAACGTTGCAGAGTTTATCGGCGAGGCCATCGAATCGGTCATCGGGCAGAAGTTTCGCGATCACGAGATCATCGTCATTAACGACGGGTCGCCGGATACGCCGCAGTTCGAACGTGCACTGAATCAGTACCGTCAGAGTATCATCTACATCAAACAGCCATCGATGGGCGCCGGAGCGGCACGAAATACCGGCATTCGAAAGGCTCGCGGCGGGGTGATCGCGTTTCTCGACGGCGACGACATCTGGCTGCCGGAATTCCTTGAATCGCAAATGGCGTTTTTGGCCACCGGGTATGACATGGTCTATGCGGACGCGTATCAGTTCGGGATGCGGTCGGCACTGCGAAAGACGTTCATGGCGACGGCTCCGTCCGTTGGCGAAGTGACGGCGGCGGCAATACTCGATTTTCGCTGCAACGTCATCACCTCGGGGACGGTCGCGACCAAAGCGGCGCTCGAAAAGGCCGGGCTGTTTGAGCACGAGCGAACAAAAGCGCACGATTTTCACCTATGGGTGCGAATGGCCAAAACGGGTGCTAAGATCGGCTATCAGCGAAAGCAGCTGCTGAAATACCGCGTCCATCTGGCGAGTCTGTCGGGCGATTCGGTCAGCCGTGTGGAACGCGAGATCGATGTGTTTAAGCGGGTGCGCGATTCGATCGAGCTGTCGGCCGAAGAGACCGCCATTCTCGAACGCCGTCTGGCCGGTCTCGAATCCGACCTGCAGGTCGAATACGGCAAGTTCTATCTGATCAAGGAAGATTTCGCGAATGCTCACCGCTCTTTTGCCGAGGCAAACAGGCATCGCCGCTCATTAAAGCTCACCACCATCACCTGGCTCGCACGCATCGCTCCGCGGCGTCTGCTCACGCATTATCGCAATCACCGCCCGGACGAGATCGCATTCGTCCCGCGACACGTTCCGCCGAGGAAGTCGTCCTAGCTATATGCTGTCAACGTATGATCAGTTTCGGATCAGCCAGATCGAGAAGTATCGATTGCCCTTTTCCTCATACTCGTCAAAACCCCAAACGGCGCGGCCGTAGGTCCTGACATAGACGTTCATGATCTCGCGGATATCACAGCCGGTGCACTTGAACGAGAACGGTGAAACGTTTCCGAGCCTCGAAGAGTTGCTGATCCTCGGAACGGTATAGTTGCCGTATCCATTGTTGTTTGCGAATGTCCGAAACTCAGGCATGTTTTCCAGCGCGTCAAAACCATCCAGCGTTGTGACGTTCTTAAGATCGACGTTGGGGATGATCGATTCGAGAAGGGCCGGAATTTTGTCGGTCGGGATCAGATTGATGACACCACGTTTGATCTCCCATTTGTAACGCGGCTCGGCCCGGACGATCGCATCAAGCAGCCCTCGTACGGTTAGAGTGGCCGGCCGGAGCTTGTATTTTTTAGAACGTTCCAGCGACGAGTCAAAAACGACGCCGGCCGACACGGGTATCCACGCCGCAAACTCTCCGATCGTGAGTTCTTTTTCCGGCAACCATTTTGGAACCTGCCGGTCGAGATCATCGACCTGAGCGGACTTGTTTGGTACAGTTGTGACCTGTCCGAATACTGCCGTCGAATACAATAGGATCAAAAGTGCGATTTTGAGAGTGTGTGTCATAAAAACCTTAGAGAATCTACCCACTCCGATCAATACTATCGACTACTCAGGCTCCACAATACTGGGCGTGAACGGTTTGCCGTAGAGTTCCTGGTAGACCCAACCGAGGAAGCGGGCTTCGGCGGTGCAGAGGTTTTCGATCCAGGAACTGGTTAGGTACATTCGCTTTTCGAGAGCGGTCGTCAGCTTGTTCGATTTGGCGACGGCGGACATCTCGTGGTCGGCGTCGAGGTCGTAAGCCTCGGTCAACTCGGTGCGTGCCTGGCGTGCGTCGGAAATGGCATTGAGAATGTCGGTGATCCAGGCGTTGAGCTTGGGTTCGGTGTCGTTTTCCGCGAGTGCCTGAAACGCTCCGACCGCGAACCGGGCTTCGGCGTTCTCAAACGGGTAGATCGCGACGCCATTCACCTTATCGTCCTGCTGTTTCCACTGGAAAAGCTCTTCGACCGCCGGCAGACGCATGCGGGCGGTGCGTTCGTCAAAATTAAGGAACCATTCAAGAATATCGGCGAGGGAACCGATGTCGGCTCCGCCTTCGTGGGTCATTCGGAGTTTTGGCGGCTGATCGTTAGCCGGAGCTGAGTTTGACATAGATAATATTTCACCATCTGCGGCGTGCAAAAACCAATCTGCTTTTACAATTTTGACGCCTCGTCGCTATAATCACGTAGTACCGTGGCGGAACAAACACTAGACAACGAATTGCAGGCCGAAGAGTTGATCAGGGAAGGCGAGCGCGATCTCGGCTTTGGTGCGGTCGTCGCCGGACGAAGCCGCCAGCGTTTTCTGAATCCGGACGGATCGTTCAACGTCCAGCGAACCGGCCTGCCGTGGCTGACTTCGCTCAGCATTTACCACAGCGTTCTGACAATGTCGTGGAGCACGTTCCTGCTCATCGTGCTCCTGCTCTATTTTGTCAGTAATGTCGTTTTCGGAGCACTTTACGCCACGATCGGGTCGGACGCACTGGTCGATACATCGTCGACACCGATGGCGAGCACCTTTCTAAGAGCGTTCTTTTTCAGCGTTCAGACCTTTGCGACGATCGGTTACGGCACGATCCACCCGGTCGGGCTGATCCCGAACCTGCTTGTCACGATCGAATCGTATTATAGCCTGCTCGCGAACGCACTGATCACCGGCGTCGTTTTCGCAAGGTTTGCCCGGCCGACGGCTAAGTTCATTTTCAGCGAAGTCGCCGTGATCGCACCGTATCGCGGCATCAACGGATTGATGTTCAGAATGGTAAATGGCCGCAGCAGCCAGCTTATCGAGGTCGAGGCAAAGGTGATGTTCGCACGATTTTGCGATGAGGACGGCCGGTCGGTCAGGAAGTTTGACGTACTTGAACTTGAACGCCGAAAGGTCGCGTTCTTTCCGCTCGCGTGGACCGTTGTTCATCCGATCGACGAGAATTCGCCTCTGTACGGCTGGACCGCAGCGGACCTGGATAGGACAGATGCCGAGATACTGATACTGATGTCGGCGACCGACGAGACATTCGCTCAGATCGTGCATTCGCGAACGTCGTACAAGCCGAACGAGATCCGTGTCGGATATAAATTTGGCGATCTATACAATGAAATGCAGGACGGCGAACCGATCTCGATCGACATCAGGCGGCTGTCGTCGGTCGAGAAAGCGGCGGAGTAATTTATGTTCACCGGACTTATCGAGGAACTGGGGACGATAGCGTCGGTCGAGCAATTGGCTGCCGGGACGCGGATGACCGTCGCGGCGTCGCTGGTCACGTCTGATATTTCGAACGGAGATTCGATCGCTGTCAACGGCGTTTGCCTGACGGCTCTCGAGACGACGAGCGGTTCGTTCGCGGCGGATGTTTCGCCGGAAACGCTCGAACGGACGACGCTCGGTAGCCTCGGTGTCGGGTCGCGGGTGAACCTTGAGCGGGCCGTTACACCGTCAACACGGCTCGGCGGGCACATCGTACAGGGACATGTCGATAATCGGGGCAGTTTCATCGGGGCAACGGACGAAGGTGATTTCTGGACTGTACGGATCGGGTTTCCGGCAGAAATGCGTCGATATCTGGTTTACAAAGGGTCCGTGACGGTCGAGGGCATCAGTCTGACCGTCGCAGTTCTCGGCGACGATCATTTTGACATTGCCGTCATACCAAAGACGTGGAATGTCACAAATCTATCGAGATTAACGCCGGGTGACGCCGTCAATCTCGAAGCCGATGTTATCGCCAAGTATGTCGAGAACATCGTCCGGTACGGCGATAAGGGGAGCTAAATGCTGATATCGATCTTCCTGATCTCAATAATTGCCTATGGCGGCCTCGCCCTGACCTATCTGGTCACGGACGAAGAGTCGTTCATGTGGCGGCTCGCGGTCGGTAACGTTGCGGGCTCAGCAATATTCGGGCTGGTCGGATTTCTCCTGGCGCTTGGATTCGGCCTTAACGCGGTTACCGTGGCGATAGCACTCGCAGTCACGGCCGCACCACTGATCTTGCTGACGCGACGCGAGTTTTCAGGGAAATTCAAACACGATTGGGCCAAGGCAAAGGGTAAATTTCAGGGCGGGACGCTCAGCCGGTTTACGGGATTCGGATTTTATGCCTTTTTCGCGTTGGTCTTTTGGCTGTTCTTCAACCAGACGATGTACGAGACCGGCCAGGGCATTTTCACCGGCGGGTCAAACAATTTGGGCGATCTGCCGTTCCATCTCGGAGCGATCTTTGGATTTACAGAGGGGAATAACTTTCCGCCGCAAAATCCGTCATTTGCCGGAGCAAAGTTCTCATATCCATTCATCGCGGACTTTTTGACAGCGTGCTTTGTAAAGCTCGGAGCTGACGTGAAAGACGCAATGTTCCTGCAGAATTTCAGCTGGGCGTTTTCGCTGCTGGTCGTGCTTGAGCGGTTTACGGCACGAGTTACGGGCAGCAAATTCGCTGGTCGAATTGCACCGTGGTTGCTTTTTTTCAGCGGCGGGCTTGGGTTCTTGTGGTTCGTTAAGGGCTATTTTTCTCAAACGACTGGAATCTGGGAGTTTCTCTGGCACTTGCCGCAGGATTACACGATCGGCGACAAATTCCGCTGGGGAAATTCGATGGTGGTGCTGTTCATAACGCAGCGAAGTTTGCTGCTTGGTATGCCGATCACGATCGTCGTCCTCGGATATCTGTGGAGCGTATTTGTCGGCGTTGTGCCCGCTGCGACTGAAACGGAACACGCAAAGGAGAAACATCATAAGAAAGCAGCGACGGTCGTGGAAAATCGGTCGCCGTATATGACGCCGCTGCTTATCGGATTGCTTGCCGGAACGCTTCCGCTGATCCATCTTCACAGCCTGATCGTACTGTTTATCGTTACCGGGTTTCTGTTTATCTTTAGACCGGAAAAATGGCGTGAGTGGGTTGCCTTTGGGGTCGGCGTGTGCGTGATCGCGGTGCCCGCACTCGTTTGGTCGCTTGCGGGCAGTGCGTCGGAGACAAGCAAATTCATCGGATGGCACTTCGGCTGGGACAAACGTGACGACAATGTGCTTTGGTTTTGGTTGAAGAACACGGGCCTTGTATTTCCTGCGATCGCGGCGGGCATCTACCTGTTGGTTAATAAGGCCGACGGATCGGCCGCCGTTTCAAAAGGCGACGGCGTCAGACCAAATGCCAAAACGCTGCTTTTGTTCTATATTCCATTTGTTTTTCTATTTGTTGTCTCAAACGTGCTCAAACTCGCACCGTGGGAATGGGATAACATCAAGGTCCTGATCTATTGGTTTGTCGGATCGCTGCCGTTGATCGCGTACGCGATAGCGTGGGGTTGGCAAAAGAGCACTGTATTCAGAGTTGTCGCTGTTACAGGTTTGGCAGTGCTGACTTTTTCCGGTGGACTGGACGTGTGGCGAACGGCGACAGGGCAGAATAAGATCAGGGTTTTCGAGACGGACGCGATACGGCTTGCCGAGCAGATCAAGGGTAAGACGCCGCCAGACGCACTTTTCCTAAATGCTCCGACGTATAATTCGGCAATTGTTCTGTCGGGACGGCGTTCGTTCATTAGATATGTCGGCCATCTGTCGTCGCACGGGATCGATTATCGGGAGCGCGAAGAGCAGACTCGGAAAATGTACGAAGGCGCCGGTGTCTCGGAGATGCTTCTTGGTACGAACGAGATCGAATATGTCTTGGTTTCACCCGAAGAGCGTAGCACGATGGCTCCGAACGAGGATTTCTTCAGAAAGTACCCGGTGATCGCGGAATCGGGACAATATCGGGTGTATAAGATCAAATAACAGAAGGGATGAAAGAAGAAAGCGAAAATTTCGATAACGGTACCGCTACGGGTGAAGGTGCCGGAAAATTTGATCTGCCCTGGCTGGCAGGGTGCGGCGCGGTAACGGCGGTGGCGACCTTTTTGCGGTTCTACATGCTTGGGCTGAAGCCCTTTCACCACGACGAAGGCGTTAACGGTTTTTTCTTAAAAACGCTCTTTGATAAAGGCACCTATGCGTACGATCCGGCCAATTACCACGGTCCGACGCTTTATTACATCTCGCTCGCATTCTCAAAGGTCTTTGGGCTAAACACACTTTCCGTTCGCTGGAGCGTCGCGATCTTTGGCGTGCTGACGGTCGTACTGGCTCTATACCTTCGACGCTATTTAGGAAAGATCGGGGCCCTCACGGCGGCACTTTTTCTGTCGATCTCACCGGGCATGGTCTACATCTCGCGGTACTTTATACACGAGATGTTCTTTGTTTTCTGCAGCCTGGCGGTCGTCGTGGCGGTGGTTCTCTTCATCGAAAAGCGAAAGGCCGGGTTGATGGCGGTCGTCTGGATGTCGCTGATCCTGCTGGTCGCTTTTCTGCCGTCATCGCTCAATCTTGCGAGCACCTTGGGCGGCGAAAATGCGTCGGCGCTATGGGCGTTTCGCGTCGCGTTTTTCATCGTTGAGACCGTGCTTGTCTTCTTCGTAATGCGAATGCTTTTAGCGTGGGAAGACGGCCGGCCGATATATCTGCTGCTTGCATCCGCGTCCGCGGCGATGATGTTTGCGACAAAGGAAACGGCATTTATTACGCTCGGCACGATGTTGATCGCAGTATTTTGCGTCTGGCTCTGGCGCAAGATCACTGAGACCGAATTATTTTCTACCAAGAAAATTCTGATCATTGGTGTTGTACACGGCGCCGTAATTCTCGCCGCGATGGTGTACAGCCAAAAGCTGGTCGATGGATATGAGTTCCTGAGTGCGTTTTTTATCGGTGAAGGCCGCCGTCCGCAGGAACCGTTTACATTCTATCTGGTCATTGCTTTGATCGTGGCGACGATCATTTCGTGGGCGGTCTTTCTATATGTTTATCGGCAAAACAACGTTACGGAACTTGCCGAAGACGGGAACCTGACTTGGGCCGCGTTTCGCAGCGGTATCGGCAACGGAACGGATCTGTTGCTGATAGTCGCGGCATCCGTGACCGTTTTTGTTTACCTCAATGCTTTGTTCTTTTCGTCATTCTTCAGTTACGCTGAGGGCGTTCAGAAGGCGTTCGAAGCTTATGCCATCTGGACCAAAACCGGGAACAAGGATCATACGCAGAACGGCATGCTCGCCTACGTGAAATGGGGAATGAAGGTCGAATCTCCGCTCCTGCTTCTTTCGGCTCTCGGTGTTGGAATAGCACTCCTGCGGGCAAAGCACAGGTTTGCGATATTCTCGGCGTTTTGGGCAGTCGGTATGTTCCTTGCGTACACGATCATTCCGTACAAAACACCTTGGCTTGCTCTGAGCTTTTACTTGCCGATGTGCATCATTGCGGGTTATGGCATAAACGAACTCGTTACCGCCAAGCGGACCGTACTGAAAGTGGCTGGAATCGCACTGGTTGCGACCGGCTCGGTGATCCTCGCCTATCAGGCATATTCGATAAATTTCGTTCGTTATGACGACGAAGAAATGGGTTATGTTTATGCCCACACAAAACGAGAAATGCTCGATCTTGTCGCCAAGATCGAATATTACGCTGAGAAAAGCCCAAAGGGGAAAGACGTGACGATCGAGATCGTTTCACCTGATTACTGGCCGCTGACGTGGTACCTCAAGGACTTTGAACATGCTAATTTTCACGGAGCATTGGTCGACGCGAATGCGTCTGAACTTATCATCGCAAAGAAAGACGCTCAGGAATCCGAGGTGATGCGACGTTACTCCGCTCATTACAAATTTGTTGACGTTTATCCGCTTCGGCCGGGCGTCGACCTAATGTTGTTGGTCAAGAAAGACCTTGCGGATCCGGACGCAAAGGAACTTTACAAGATGCTCGAATACGTCTCGCCCGAATTGAGGCCCTGAGTCACATCATATCCAGAACCAAAATTTATAAGATGACCGAAACCCTTTTTCGGTCAGCTTCGTATAAGCGAGACATGAAGATCCATACTCGCTCATCTTGCTTCGTGATCGCCGGTCTTTGGATGATCCTGGCCGTATTTCCGTTCAATTCCGACGCGCAGACCGCTAAGCCGGTACTTGCCGCACTAAATAAGGCTGAGAATACGCTGACGTTGATCGATCCGATCTCGATGAAGGTGATAGCAAAGATCCCGACGGGTGACGGTCCGCACGAAGTGGTGCTTTCATCGGACGGGAAGACCGCATTTGTCGCAAATTACGGAGCTCAAACACCGGGAAACTCGATATCGGTCGTCGATATTGCGTCGGCAAAAGAAGTCAGGCGGGTCGACGTCAGCCCGCTGATGCGTCCACACGGTTTGCAGGTTGTCGGCGGAAAGCTCTATTTCACATCCGAAACGAACCGGGTCGTCGCACGCTACGACCCGACGACGAACAAGGTCGACTGGCTGATGGGAACCGGGCAAAATGCATCGCATATGATCGCCGTTTCGGCGGATCAAAAGAGAATTTACACGGCAAATATCGCGTCGGACAGCATAACTGCGTTCGAATTTCAGAACGTGCCGCCGGCCGGATCCAAGATCACTCAGATCCCTGTCGGAAAGCAGCCCGAAGCGATCGATCTCTCTCCCGACGGCAAGAAAGTGTGGACGGGCCTTAATGCTGAAGGCATGGTGGAGATCGTCGATACCGCTGCCGCCAGATCGGTCGCAAAGGTCAACATTGGCGGACGCCCTTACCGGGTTAGATTCACACCCGACGGTAAGCAGGTCGTCTGCACTATGATCGCCGCCAAGGAACTGCTCATTATCGACGCAGCGACCATAAAAGAGGTCCGGCGAATGAAACTGGAAGGCGTACCGCTAGGAATTGTCTTCTCGGGAGACGGAAAAACGGCGTTTGTGACTATGGTCGAGCCCGATGCGGTTTTGAAGATAGATCTCGAAAAAATGGAAATAACCGGACGTGCCGAATCAGGCAAAGGGCCCGACGGTATTGCGGTTTTTGGGCTCTAAGATGGCAGTCATGCTGACTATCATCAGGTATCGGACTCGGTCGAAAAGATCAACTTTGAACAAATGGAAAAAGTTGCACGTACAATAATGGCAACCGGTTGGACATTGGCAAATACGGCGAAGCGGCCGACGGTGGATAAACCGCTGCCTTCGTCCGTAACCGGAAATTGATCGAATAAACAGGACTTATCAGGACGTTGAAAAATATGCTTCGTAAAAAGTTAACTATCGCCTTTATTCTGACTGCATTGCTGATGCCGGCATTAGCGCTCGGTCAGACAACCGCACCCGCGGTCTATACCGCACCGAAAGAGACGATCGAAAAGATCCGCGATGAGGGGATGAACCGTTCGCAGGTCATGCACACGCTCTCGTATATGACGGACGTCATCGGCGGCCGTCTTACCGGTTCGCCAAATATGAAACGCGCAAACGAATGGACCCGTGACAAGATGCAGGAATGGGGCATGCAGAATGCACGCCTTGAATCGTGGGGTCCGTTCGGCCGCGGCTGGTCGCTGAGGAAGTTTACGGCTGTGGTCGTCGAGCCGCAGTACCTTCCCGTGATCGCCTATCCGTCGGCCTGGTCGCCGTCGACAAAGGGTGCAGTTACCGGCGAGGTGGTCCACCTGTCCGCAAAAACGCCCGAAGATCTGGCCAAGTACAAGGGCCAACTGGCCGGAAAGATCGTTCTCGTTTCGAACGAGCGTCTGCTCAAGCCGATCGACAAGCCGCTGATGAATCGCATGAGCGATGAAGATCTGACCAAACTTGCCGCCGCTCCGGATCCGGCAGCATCTGGCGACTCAGGCAATCCGCCGCCGGCGATGATCAAGAATTTTGTCGATTCGATGAATTTTCAGGCTAAGAAAATGAAATTTCTGATCGATGAAGGTGCCGCGGTGATGCTCGAGAACAGCAGTAACGGTTCGGGCGGGACGATCTTCGTTCAGGGAGCGAGTGTCGGCGTCGAAATGGGCGAGATCAAGACGATTGACGATATTTTCAATGCCGCGGCGTTTCAGCCCCATGTTAAAAAATGGGAAGCCAATATGATGCCGCAAGCAACCGTCGCGACCGAAGATTACAACCGCCTCGTGCGAATGATCAAGCTCGGTGCGAAGCCTAAAATGACGGTCGAGATCGACGCACAGTTCTATGACGACGATCCGATGCAGTACAACACGATCGCGGAGATCCCCGGTTCGGATCCCGCACTCAAAGACGAGGTCGTGATGCTCGGCGGGCATCTCGATTCGTGGCACAGCAGCACAGGGGCGACCGACAACGCTGCAGGTTGTGCAGCTGTTATGGAAGCCGCTCGTATTCTCGCCGCCTCGGGCCTCAAGCCTCGGCGGACGATCCGCGTTGCATTGTGGTCGGGCGAAGAACAGGGTATCTTCGGCTCGACCAATTATGTCAAGCAGCATTTCGGAGAGAAAAAGAACGGAGCTCTGGTCAAAGGTGCGGATTACGAAAAGCTTTCTGCCTATTACAACCTCGACAACGGAACCGGTAAGATACGTGGCGTTTATATGCAGGGCAACGCGGCGGTTAGGCCGTTCTTCGAGGCTTGGCTGGCGCCGTTCGCAGACTTTGGAGCTAAGACATTGACGCTATCCAACACAGGCGGCACCGACCATCTTCCGTTCGACGCGATCGGGTTGCCCGGGTTTCAGTTCATACAGGACTCGGCCGAGTACAACACCCGGACACACCATTCGAATCAGGACAATTTCGACCGTATTCAAGCGGACGATATGAAGCAGTCTGCGACGATCATCGCGGCTTTTGCATATCAAACGGCGATGATGGACGGTAAATTGCCCAGGAAAGCGGTCAAGTAAATACGTGCCAAGACCTGCGAAAATGTAAGGCTGACCGAAAAACTCGTTTGGTCAGCCTTCGAATTGGAGTATTGCAAATATGAACAGAATCATTTCAATTGTCGTGCTAATCGCGGCCACATCATTGATGGCGTACGGACAGACTGACGAACAATCAGCGATAGCCGTTGTTGATCAACTATTCGCCGGAATGAAAGCGAAAAATGCCGAGCAGATCAGATCAGTGTTCGCTCCGAATGTCCACTTTCTTGCCATACAGAAACCGCCCGACGGCAAAGGCATTTCGAAGTCGAGCGTTGACACCGGCGAGTCATTCGTCAAATTGATAACTGAGTCAAACGCCGGCGAGTATATTGAGAAAATGATATCGCCCGAGGTTGTGATCGATGGCGATCTGGCGGTCGTTTCCGGACGCTATACATTCTATGTCGGCGATAAGTTCTCGCATTGCGGAAAGGACGTCTTTAATCTCTTACGTACCGAGGCTGGCTGGAAGATCGTCCAGGGTGCTTTCACGCTGGAATTTCAATGTGACCGTGACCTCAAGGCGATCGACGTACCGAAGATCGACGCAGATCCGAAAGATGTTTCGACGATGGACGGGATCATCAAGGCATTCTACGCTACGATCTCCGGGCCTAAGGGAACGCCTCGTCAATGGTCGCGAGACAAGACACTTTATATGCCTGATGTGCGTTTCGTCAGTATGAGCGAGCAGAACGGAAAGATCCGTGCGGGTGTGACGAACCATCAGCAGTACGTCAACGGTACGAACGAAAATTTTGTTTCCAATGGGTTTACGGAACGCGAGATCAGCCGTATTACCAGACGGTTCGGGAATATCGCCCACGTGTTTTCGACTTACGAATACTCAAACGACGCAGGAACTGACAAGGGCCGCGGGGTGAATAGTATCGAACTCTACTGGGATGGAATTCGTTGGTGGATCTCGTCCGCGAGTTGGGACGATGAGCGGCCGAACAATCCTATACCAAAGGAATTTTTGCCGAGAAGCAGAAAGTGAGAACGAACTGAGCCATTATGAGAACAAATTACATGTTATTGATCACTGTAGTTCTATTAGGTTTGGTAATTTCTGGATCGGCGCAGACAAATCCAACTCCGATCTATTACTTTAACCCGCACTGGTCATCCGACGGTCAAAAGATAGTTTTCGAGTCAACCAAAGATGGCAGATCTGCCATTTACACGATTGATGCTGATGGAACCGGTCTTCGTAAGTTGACCAGCGGTCAAGCAACTGATGGGCAGCCTCGTTGGTCGCGTGACGGTAAGAAGATCGTTTTCTATTCCCAAAGAGACGGGCACATGCAGCTCTTTTTGATGAACGCAGACGGCTCCGACCAGCGCAAATTGACCGATGGCAACGATCTGGATTATCTCCCCGATTTTTCGCCCAAGGGGGACTTTGTCGTTTTCCAATCTCGCAAAGAACAACCAGGAATTGCTCACGATATATACATAATTCGAGCCGACGGAACAAAAAGAACTCGCTTGACAGATGAAAGATACGGCTACACTAGCCCCAAATGGTCGCCTGATGGAAAGAAGCTCCTATTTGAGAGAGCCGTTGTCACCAAGAAATATTATCGCGAATTGTCGCGAGAAGAAATGGGTCAGTTGAAGAACTCGACCGAGATCTTCGTGATGGATAAGGACGGCACAAATCTGAAGAATCTGACCAATAACGAAGTCGAAGACTCTACGCCGCAATGGTCTAAGAACGGAAAAACTATTTACTTTATGTCCAAACGGGACGGCTCACAAGATGTTTATGCGATGAATTCCGACGGATCAAATGTCCGCAAAATTGCAGACGGAAAGATCGTGACCAATCCGTTCATTTCTCCCGACGAAAAGTATTTCGCCTACACCAAAGAGATCGAAGGAAAATGGGGGCTTTACATTTACGAGATCAAAAGCGGGAAAGAACAGCTTTTGATCGGCAAATGAAAAGGGCTATCTGATGTCCATATGGACGTAAACCTAAAGGTAGAAACTTAAACCGAATTTCAACTTTAATTCACTATGAGAAATCTTAAACTGCTCTTCTTGCTTGTCCTTTTGGCGATGCCTGCGTTTTCGGCAGACATCAAGTCGGGCGACGATCTTATCGCGGCAATGTATAACAAGTATGCCGGAAAGTGGTATAAGACACTGACGTTCGTACAGAAAACGATCCATCACCAGGCCGATGGCACAACGACATCGGAAACTTGGTATGAGGCGATGACCTTGCCCGGAAAGCTGCGTATCGATATTGATCCGCTCGATAAGGGGAACGGAATATTGTTCGCCGATGGCAAGATCTTTTCTTTCCGTGATGGCAAGACGACTGGAGGCCGGCCGCTGGTACATCCGTTGATGGTGCTCGGATTTGACGTTTACGGCCAGCCGGTCGAGACGACCGTAGCCCAGGTCAAGGGGCTCGGCATCGATCTTTCGGTCATCCACTCCGAAAAATGGCAGGGAAAGGACGTATTCGTGGTCGGAGCTAAGCAAGGCGACGTCACTACGCCCCAGTTTTGGGTCGACAAGAAAAAGCTCCTGTTTGTTCGTCTAATCCAGCCTGCCGGGCGTGATAAAAAGAGCGTTGCCGAAACGCAGTTCAACAAATACGTCAAGGCAAAAGGTGGATGGGTGGCACCTGAAGTTCTATTCTTTGTCGACGGTAAACCGACCACGACCGAGGAATACACCGATATACAAGCCGACGTCGCTCTCGATGTTGAACTATGGAATCCCGAAAAATGGTTGACCGTAGATAGGACTTATTACAAAAAGAAATAGCCGCGATCAGTATGAAACAGATCACAAGAATCCTCGTACTCCTGGCCGTTTGCCTGGCTGTGTCGACTGCGTTTGCCCAGCAACCGGTCGTGGTGACGGGTACCAATGCCCTTAAAAAAGAGCTTCAGGCAAAACTAGAAGAATGGCACAAAGCGGGCAAGTTTCCAGGTGCAACCCTCGGTGTAGTGTTGGCAAACGGCGAGTCGTTCGGACTCGCGGTCGGATATTCGGACCGCGACGCCAAGACGCCAATGAGGCCGACGGACCTAATGCTTGCCGGCAGCACCGGCAAGACCTTTGCGGCCGTCACGGCACTGCAGCTGGTAAAGGAAGGCAAGATCGGGCTTGATGATAGAGTCGAGAAATACCTTGGCGCCGAGTCGTGGTACTCGCGCCTGCCGAACGCAAAAGACATTACGGTTCGCCAATTGATGAACCACACGAGCGGACTTGTTCGATATGAGTTCAAAGACCAATTCACCAAGGACCTGACCGCTAACCCTGAAGAGGTTTGGAAGCCCGCTGAGCTGCTCGCCTATTTGCTAGACGAGAAACCGCCGTTTGCGGCCGGCAAGGGATGGGATTATTCCGACACCAACTACATCGTGCTGGGAATGATCATCGAAAAGGTAACGGGCAAGAGATTTTACGACGAGGCAAAAAAGCGCGTTATCAAGCCTTTGAAACTAACCAACACGATCCCTCAGGACGGCTTGAGACTAAAGGGCGTGATCCAGGGGTATGCCGGGGCGAATAATCCGTTCGGTGGCAAGGACGAGATGATCTCGAATGGAAAGTTTGCGATCAATCCCCAATTTGAGTGGACCGGCGGCGGTTGGGCAACAACGAGTGAGGATCTCGCACGTTGGGCCAAAATGATGTATGAGGGTAAGGCGTTCGATCAAACGTTGCTTCCACAAATGCTCGATGGTGTAGCGGCACCGATGCTCGGTCGTGAGACTAAGTACGGCCTTGGCGTAATCATAAGAAAGACCTCGGCCGGAACATCATACGGCCACAGCGGATTTTTCCCCGGCTACATGACCGATATGATGTATTTTCCTGAACAAAGGATAGCCGTCGCTGTCCAGGTAAATACAAGTGTCGGACAAAATGTCGGCAAGCCCCTTGGCCGCGTCCTTGTCGAGACGGTCGAACTGATCTTAAAACAAACTGTTCGATGAACGCGGTCGGTGGAGCCACCCTATCGATCGTGGTACCAGCTATTTTTATTGGGCCGCGACAACCGTACGCGTAACTTGCCGCATCTGAAACTTAAATTCACAAAAGGAAGTACGGGTGTGTATGAAGGCACTACTAATTGTCGCAATCATTTTGTTAGCATTTACCATGGCCTTTTCTCAAGGCGTTGCCGGTTCGGGTGTAACCGCTGAAATGAGAACAGAGGCAAATAGGTATTACACCGCGTCTGACTGGCCGAATGCCGTTGCCGCGTACGAAAAGATTGTCAGTCTAGAACCCGGCAATCCCAATGCCAATTACCGTCTTGGCTTGTCATTCCTTAACTTGGACAAGACTACTGAGGCTCAAACACATTTGGAGAAGGCAATGGCGTTCTCGCCAAATCCTGTTTTCGCTCTCGGCCTTGCCCGTGCGTATGCTCGTGCCGGAAACAAAGCGAAGACATTTGAGACGCTTGATAAAAGCACAAAGGTCGGCGGGATCTCTCCGGAGACCTTAATTGCGGAAAAGGACTTTGCGAAGTGGCGAGATGATTTGGCCTTTAGGGATCTGATCGCAAAGTCTGACATGGCTGTAAATCCGTGTAAGGCAAGCCAGGAGTATCGGCAGTTTGATTTTTGGATCGGCGAATGGGACGTTAAAAATCAGCAAGGGGTGCCGTCGGGGTCGAGCAGCATTCAGTTGATACTTGGCAATTGCACGATCTTCGAGAACTGGTCCGGTGGCGGCGGGTCGAACGGGAAGAGCTTTAACATCTACGATGCCAATGATAAAAAGTGGCATCAGACCTATGTCGATGACAAAGGAACGTTTACCCGTTACGTCGGAGGGCTTGTCAACGGCGAAATGGTGCTCACGGCCGACCGAGTGACCGGCGGCAAGAAGAGCATGGCGAAGATGACGTTTTCGAAAATGCCTAATGGCGACGTACGTCAATATGGTGAAAATTCTATCGACGAAGGGAAAACGTGGACGACATCGTTTGACCTGATTTACACAAGAAAGAAACGGTAAAAGAAAACATGATCGTCATTTCAGAGACGAATCGCACGAGCCGAGCCTTGATATAACTTCAACTCAGGGTACAATTACAAACATTCCAATTCACCGGAGAGTAAAAATGAAAAGAGTGTTTGCTACGACCCTTGTTCTTTTTCTGCTGATCGGCCCTGTCCTGGCCGTCGATATGAATGCAGAGATCAACGCGGCTACCGCTAAGATCATGCCGCAAGTGATCGAATGGCGGCGGCATCTGCATCAGCATCCCGAGCTTGGTAATCGCGAGGTCGAGACGGCGAAATTCGTCGCCGATCATTTGCGAAAGCTAGGCATCGAGGTCCGTACCGGTGTGGCTAAGACCGGCGTGGTCGGCATTTTGAAAGGCGGCCAGCCCGGGCCAGTGATCGGACTGCGTGCGGACATGGACGGCCTGCCGGTGACCGAGCGGGTGGACGTGCCGTTCAAATCGACCGCGAAGGCAGAATATAATGGTCAGACAGTCGGCGTTATGCACGCCTGCGGACACGACACGCACGTCGCCATGCTGCTCGGGACGGCGACAGTGCTTGCCGGTATGAAGGACAAGATCAAGGGTACCGTGGTACTGATCTTTCAGCCGGCAGAGGAAGGCCCGCCGGCGGGCGAGACCGGCGGTGCGCCGGATATGATCAAGGAAGGCGTGATGGACAACCCTAAGATCGACGCTATCTTTGGCATCCACATCAACTCGGCGACCGAGATCGGCAAGATCAAGTATAAGTCGGGTGCCGAGATGGCCGCCAGCGATTGGTTCCAGATCAAGATCAAGGGCCGTCAGTCGCACGGAGCATATCCGTGGCAGGGAATCGACCCGATCGCCGTCGCGACGCAGATCTATACGGGCCTGCAGATGATAGTGTCACGCCAATCCGAACTTCCGAAAGCTCCGGTAATAATCACGGTCGGCCGTATGTCGGCCGGTGTTCGCGAGAACATCATCCCGGAAGAAGTCGTGATGGCCGGCACTATTCGTACGCTCGACACCGAGATGCAGAATGATGTGCACGAAAAGATCAAACGTACCGCTACGAAGATAGCCGAGAGCATGGGAGCTACGGCCGAGGTCACGATTGACAGAAAGACGCCGGTAACCTACAACGACCCCGAACTGGTCAAAAAAATGTTGCCCTCGCTTGAGAAGGCTACGGGAAAGGGCAATGTACAGGATGCCGAATGGGTGACCGGAGCCGAGGATTTTGCCTTTTACGGGCAAAAGGCACCGGCGTTCTTTTTCTTCGTCGGCGGCATGCCGAAAGGCGGCGACCCAAAAAAGGTGCCTTCGCACCACACGCCTGATTTCTATATTGACGACAGCCGTCTGGATGTCGGGGTCAAGGCGTTCTGCAATATTGTCTTCGACTATACAAAGTGAAAATGTGAAAGAGTGAAAAAGTTAAAGCCGCGTGATCGACACGCGGCTTTTTCACTTTTTCACTCTTCTACCCTTTCACTTTTGCATTACGACTGTATATGGGCTTCGACAAACCAGAGCAGTTTATCGATCGAGCGAGAGACTCCGGTGAACAGGTCGGCTGTGTCGGCATCGCCGAGTTCGTCCGTCGCATCAATGTCGGCACGTACTTTTTTGCCAAAGTCAGCAAGGACATTAGATAGTGCCTCGACATGGTCGGGGCCGTCGGTGATCTCAAGTGGATATTCGGCAAGAGTCGAATTCTGAGCGGCGGCGCGGACCGTGCCAACTGCGGTACCGCCAAGCGTTGTGACGCGTTCGGCAATGTCGTCAACGATCGGGTCGAGTTCGGTCGCCACGCGGTCAAACAGTTCGTGTAGGGCGATGAAGTTCATTCCCTTCACGTTCCAGTGAGCCTGCTTAGCCTGCGACTTTAGGTCCGATGCGTCAGCCAGTCTTTGGTTGAGGATGGCAACGATTTTTTCGCGTTTTCCCTTAGCAATATCGATTTTTGTATTGTGCATAATTTCTCCATTTAGGATTAGAATAATTCTAAACTAGTTGTTACGGTCTGTCAATTGCGGGTGCCGACAAAGAAATCGCGATCCGCGGTCGGATATGCAAACTCAGTTATTTAAGCTTGAAATGAAAGGAACAATTACCTTGAGCCGCCCGGAGCTGAAAATACGTTGGGCCGGGAAGTTCGCACGTTCGACGCCCCGACTCCGCGGAAAAGCGGTGTGAAAACCCATTTCGAATGATTCTCGATGCCGTAATATGCGATCACAGATTTGCTTCGACTCTGGCTTGCGACGCCAATGAACGGGGTGTTTTCTGTCAGGACCTCGGTGTCGCTGTCGTCCGGGTCGCTGACGTCGCCCTCAGTACCGGTATTGAGCGTATTGACTAGCACCAATGCGAATCGGTCAAAGGTCTGGCTCGGGTTTGCAGGCAAAAGGCCGCCATTGTATGTCTGAACACGCTTGGCAAATGGGCCCAGCGTCTGGGCGTCTGCCTTGATCAGCCGCCATCTTCCGTCTTCGCTCAGCGGGTCGACAGCGGCCGAAGCACGCAGGATCTGACGCTTTTTGGTGCCCTGAGGCAGGCCATCAAGCAACTCGTCCATGGAATTGGGCAGTTTTGATCCGCGGTAATATTCGACATATTGGCGGATCGCATCGGCGACCTCTTCGCCGCGACGGATGGATTCAAGCTCTTTTTCGCGTTGGACTGCTTGTTGAATGACGGGCGCGACGGCGAGCAGACCGATGGCAAACACGACCATCACTCCCATTACCGCGAGCAGCGTCATGCCGCGTTCGCTGATGTTATGGTCTGCCGTCGCCATCGTCATCATCTACGTCCTTTTTGTCCGTCGGATTTCGGTTCGCCGGCTGCGGCGGTACATACCGCGGGATATTGTTCGGGATTCCGGGAATATCGCCTTGCGGGATATTTCCCGGGTTAAATGGCTGAAATCCAGGATCCGGGAAACCCTGATTTGGGCGGCCCGCAGGTACTCCGGGATTGGTTCCGGCAGTGGCGGATGGTTTAACGATCGCCAGCGGGTGCTTGAACCCGAGCGAGGTATCCTCAAAAACGACCTGCGTTGATGAAATATTAACGAGCCGGAACCGACCGCCGAGCACATCGTTAAGTCTGGCACCGAAAGGCGTGGTCTTGCCGGTTTCCAGGAAATAGGCGGTGTCATTGTTGTACCGCTTGCGGGCGATCATGCCGATGTATTGGAAACCGGGCCGCGGCGGTGCCTGGACCTGAAACATCGCCTGATTGGAGTATTTCTTACCGTCCGGTGTCTGGACGATGATCTGTCTCGGGCCCTCCTGAGCGATGAAATTGGGCGGAATGTCGGCAACGAGCTTTTGGGCGTTGATAAACGTTGTCGGCAGTTCGCTTTGACTAAAGTAGATGCGAGATTCGGGCGTAAACCTGTCACCATTGACCTCAAGCCTAAAACCCTTCGATCCGGCATAAACGGTCTGCGGCTGCATAAATGCAACCATCAACTCGGGCGTCGGTGTCGGCACCGGAGTCTTGATCTCGATCGGTGGAGCCGGCGTCGGAACGTATGGCGTCGGGACCGGCGGTTCGTAGAAAGCAAAGATATTACGGCCTGCGTCCGGAGCGTACGCGTTGCCGGGACGATATTCGATCGGCGTAGTTTGATAGGCAAAATTCTGATCGTCAACGCTCGGCATCGTCACGGCAGGACGATTGGCTGCAGGCGTCGAGCCGGCCTTTGGGGTCGGCGTCGCCTTTGCCGTAGCCGACGAACTCCGGCCAAACAGGCTGCCGCCAAAGGCGAAATACAGAGCCATCAAGGCGAGCAGGCCGAGCAGGCCGGCCGCGATGAGCTTGTTTCGTTCTGTCGTAGATCGTATCGGTATTACTGCCATTTCGCCTGAATATTATTGAGTGACGCCCGTGGTCACCATCGGAGCGTAATTTGCCCTTCGGAAATATGCCGCCATTTCAAGATTAAGTGCTACGACCTGGCCGTGCGTTTTGCCCTTAGGATTTGCCGACGTCGGTTGTCCCTGAGGTTGGCCTGCTGCGGGGTTTCCCGGGCCGCCCTGAAATGCCGCCAGATTAGGGTCGACGGGAACTCCCGCCTTGGTGGCCGGCGGTGCTCCCGGGTTAGGCTTATCGGTCTCGCTGTCCGAAGGCTCAAGCTCGATAGTACTGATGATCACAAATTCGTTACCGGTCTCGATGTCGCGAATAAAACGGCGAAGATTCTGATACGGCCCCTCGACGGTCATCGTCACATAAACGCCGGGGAAAAGGCTGCGATAGCGTGCACGTCCGCGTTCCTCATCGGATTCGGCGTCTTTGTTTTGGTCGGGAGCTTCGAGTGTCTGATAGTCAGGGCCGGTCGTATTGGTCAGGCCGTATGCATTGATAAGGCTGTTAATGCGCTGGTATAGCGTGGAACGGCCGTTGATCGCCGGCGGCAAAAATCGCGTTTCAAAATCATCAACACTCGTCAGAAGCTTCGCGACCTGCTCCTCGGTCGATGTGATCTCGCCGTATTTGGTCATGGCGGACATCTTTTCCGCCTCAAGCCGGTCTGCCTCAGAGCGGTTGCGGGCCAGTTCGCGATTAGAGGGCACGACCAGGAGCATATAGACCATGATCGCGACCGTCAGGGCAAGTGCCCCTGCGGCGACGGCTCCGATCTCGAACGGCCCCCACATTCCGCCGGCAACTTTCCGCGGACGCCGGGCCAGTACCTCAGGAGTGACCTCGGCGATGTTCGTAGGTTGCGGCGCTTCGATCAGCACTTCCCCCGACTCAACAATAACGGTCTCATTTTCAGACATTATTGAACACCTCCCGTCAGGTTTTGAGCCACATCCGAAGCAGTTGACGAATAACCGTAACCCGGCGAATAGATAAGCCTCAGTGTGTACTCGGTAAAGGTCATCCGTTCGTTCTTCTGCAGGTCCTGACCGCGAAGTTCAGCTTGGAACATGCCAGAATTATGCATGTTGTCGATCATGGTCATGACGGCAGGATAGTCGCGGCTGAGCACGCTGAATTCGAGCTCGGCCTTGGGCCGGTCGCCTTCGTTATAGATATTTTGTACCGAAATGCGGGAAGCACTTACACCGCCGGGCAAGACAGCTTCGAGGTCGGCAAACAGCCGCGACCAGCCGAACGTCTTATTGGCGACCAGCTTGTGCGAAGCAGTAAGAATGGCCTTCTGCTCAGGCGTTAACTGTTGCTGGACCTTTTCGCCTTCGCCCTTGAGCTGCTTTATCTCTGCCTCGGTCCGAGCATTCTGTTCGGCAAGCAGTTTGTTGTTATCTGAGTTTTGCTTGAGATACGCAAGGCTGACGACGAGTCCGACGATCGCCGCAAACAGCATTAGAGCTGAGAGCAGGTACGGAAACGCCCGGCTGCGAAAGGGTTTAGTGGATAGATTGAGATCTGTTATCACCGTGAAATTAGTTCTGAAATACAAGTAAATCTGCCCGTGCCGACCGCTTTGGACAAAGAAAAAGTCTAACACGAGTAGGCCGCTCTTGTCTCACACGCCGAACGCCGGGAAAAGGTTGCAGTTTCCGACGATTTTCAAGCACTTTTCATTAGTTATGATGCAGTTTTTATGATCGGGGTAGCTATCGTATTGAAAGATATAGATAGAGGCAACTCCCGGCACGGCATATTGAGCGTTTGTGGTTTTAACATATGTGCGAAATGCGGACATAAAGCGACGATATCTGCGGAAAGTACACGATATGGGCCGTGCCGCTGTGCGGGAACGTCGGAAACAAAGGGTTTAGGCAATGGAACGACACGTGCGATACAAAACAGTGTTAAAAGGAATAGCTTAATTTGCCGAGAGATTTTCTTGGCCTGAAATGATAAGGGGGAAAATATGAGATCGAGAAATACATACTCAGTTTTTACAGTCTTTACAGCATTGTTGATCGTTGTGCTGGGCGCGGGCGTAGCGTTCGGGCAGGGCAAGGGCCGTGGCGGCGACAAGGGCGGCGGTGATAAACGCGGTGGAGGACAGGCGGATCAGTCGCGTGGCCAGAACAAAAGGGACGACAGAGAGCAGCGACAAGATCGTCCGCAGGCTCAGCGTGAGCAGCGGCAAGATCGTCCGCAGGCTCAGCGTGAGCAGCGACAGGACCGCCCGCAGGTCCAGCGTGAACAGCAGCGTCAGGACCGCCCGCAGGCCCAGCGTGAGCAACAGCGTCAGGATCGCCCGCAGGCTCAGCGTGAGCAACAGCGTCAGGATCGCCCGCAGGCCCAGCGTGATCAGCAGCGTCAGGAAGTCCAACGTGAACAGTATAAGCAGTGGCCGAATCGTGTCGAGCGTGACGACGACCGCGACGATAGTCGCCGGGGAAGACGTGATGATCGAAATTCGCGACGTCAGGTTGAGCAGGCTGCTCCCTGGAACAACGGGTGGCCGAATAACTATGGTGCCCAACGCAGCCGTGAGGTGCATGAGCGAAATGCCGCACGCAAAGCCTGGAAGAGCGAGGAAAGAGAACTTCGTCGGTACCGCAGCTACGACCGATCAAACGATAGTCGATATCAGCCGTATTTGAGCACAACTCCGGCGGCCCGCTACTACGTTAACGATCCTTATACGAATCAGTATCAGACCTATCCGGTTCATCAACGTGCAAATATCCTGCGTAGCGTGATCTCGATGGTTTTTGGTTCAAATTCGGGTTATGGCGACAACTACTACCCGCAGAATCAAATTTCGTACGGCTATAATACGTACGACCAGGGATACTACGGTGGCAGTCGCTATTCGGATTATCCGCAATACCAGTACCAGAGTTATGCGGCCGAGCCTTATTACTACAGCTATCAGCCGTACAGCGATATCTATTACCCACAGAACTCAGGTGATCAATATTCGCAGAATGGCTATATGGGATACATGCAACCGGGCTATTACAGCGACTCCTCGCTGGGCGGCGGATATGCTCCGCAGCAATACAGCAGCCTGCTCGCACTCGGCTACGATCAGGGTTATAACGACGGCCTCGCAGCACGGCGTGCGGGTTACAGTGATCAGTATTATTCGGATCCGTATGCTTATGAGAATTCGAACTACGTTCCTTACTCATACAGCGTCGGCACAAATCGTCGAAGCCTGAGCGACGGATACGAGCTTGGCTACGATGATGCCTATTACGATCAGCGTGGAAACGACAGTTATCAGAACGGTAATTTCGATCTGGTAAGTATGTTGATCTCAACTGCTCTACAAATGTTCTAGATCAGAATTAGAACAGTAAAGATGCGGCAGCTATCGAATGGCTGCCGCATTTTCGCGTCAGGAAATAAGCTGATCTGCTTTGCGGCGGTCAAGCACGGCGTGGCGGAAGATGGCGATTGAGCTCTTCTTCCGTCATATCACGGTATGCGGCGACACGGTTGCGTCCCTCGCGTTTTGCACGGTAGAGAGCCGAATCGGCCATTTCGACCAATTCGATCGGGTCGCTGGAATCGTCGGGAAACGAGGCAACGCCTATACTTACGGTAATGTGATGTGTCAATGATTCTTGTCCGGGTCGGACAACGCTGAACTCGCGTTCGGCAATGCTTGCACGCATTCGTTCGGCTGCAACCAGAGCCTGCGGCATCTCAGCATCCAGCAGGAACGCAGCAAATTCGTCGCCGCCAAAGCGTGCCGCCGCATCACCGCTGCGGAGATTGATCATTATTGAATACCCGATCTCCTCGATCGTTTTGCTGCCGGTCAGGTGGCCAAAATTGTCATTGACCGCCTTGAAATAATCGCCGTCCATCATCAGCACGCAAAACGGACGATTTTCGGCGGTTGCCCTGCTTGCCTCACGCCGGAGTTCGGAAAAGAACGAGCGGCTCGAAAGCAACCCAGTCAGGTCGTCGTGCGAGATCAGGCGATGGATCTGACGCTGATATTCACGGTCGATCTCGTCGAGCAGTTCGAACCGAAGGATCGTGTCGCCGATCGATATCTTGTCGCCGTTCGTGAGTTTTGCGGTGGTAATACGATGGCCGTTAAGAAATGTGCCGTTTCGCGAATTGAGGTCTGAGAGAATGAAATCGGGATTGTTGTTGCCCGGTACAGCCTCGGTGGCGACACGGGCATGCTGACGCGATACCTGTGAATCGTTAACGCGTACGTCTGCCTCAAGAGCACGCCCGAGAATTACCTCTTCGCGTTCGAGCGGTATCGGGACGGCGATCAACTCTCCGCTCAGAAATACGAGAGCGGGTCGGAGGTCGCGGCGTGTTATGACGGTATCGTTCATCGAAAAGTGGGTGGGACGAGCCACAAGATAGGATACCCTATTTTCACGGTCGAATTCTACAAAATACTCTACTTTTTTCCAGGTCTCAGAATGGGGGCAAAGGATGTCTAAGTTGAACAAAATATTGAAATAACAAATGTATTCGGTATATGTAATTAGGGAGTTTTGCCGTCCGCCGAAAATCAGCGACGAGAACCGCTCGAGCCAACTTGATGTCCAAACTTCGAACAACAAAAAAAGACCCGAATTTGATATTTGACGTTGGGCTGCATCGTGGCCAGGACACGGATTATTATCTTAAAAGAGGATTTCGCGTGGTCGCCTTTGAGGCCGACCCGGACAATGCTGCGTTTTGCCGAAACCGATTTGGCGACGCGATCGCGGATGGGCGACTTACAATAGTCGAAGGTGCCATCACCGAGAGTTGTATAAAGAACGGAAACGAAAAAGTCGTAAAATTCTACCGCAACGAGCATCACACGCTGTGGGGAAGCACCTCGGACGACTGGGCGGTCAGAAACGAGGTAATGGGAACGACCAACGAGATCATCAGCGTCCGGGCGACCGATTTTGCTGAGGAAATAGAACGTCATGGCGTACCGCATTATCTCAAGGCTGATATCGTCGGGTCAGAGACCGTATGTCTGCGAGCGATGCTGCAATTCGAAAACAAGCCCGATTACCTTTCGATCCGCTCAGAGAAGCTCGTGTTTCGGAAACTCGAATATGAATTCGACCTGCTTGAGCAACTCGGATATGACGGCTTTAAGGCCATCAAACAGGATTTCGACCACATCAAAGGCGTTCTACCGACGGGTGAAACTGATTACGTTTTTGAAGAAGGCGGTTCGGGTCCTTTCGCTGAAGAGACACGCGGTGAATGGAAGTCGCGTACGGATGTTCTCCGTGACTATCGGACAGTATTTGTAAAATACTGGTTATTTGGCGACTATTCATACCTCATTCAGACCGAACGCGGCCGTAAGTTCATCGCCACGATGGAGCGATTTGTCCGCCGATCGATCCCCGGCTGGTACGACACACATGCCCGACATAGTTCATTGAAACAAGGTGGAGCGGGCAAATGAAGGAACGTAACGAGATCCCGCAATCATTGAGACAGCAGAGCGCATGGCTATTGGTAGCGAAGGTCATTGGGTTCAGCTTTAGCTTTGTTCTGCCGCTGTTGATCGTGCGTTACCTGACGCAGGAAGAGGTCGGGGTATATCGTGAAGCCTTTCAGGTGATCATGAACGCCGTCGTTATCCTGCCGCTTGGGTTTTCGATGAGCGCGTACTATTTCCTTGCCCGTGAATCCGAGCAACGCCGCGGGGCGGCAATATTCAATATCCTGCTCTTCAACTTTGTGGTCGGTGGGCTCGCATGCCTGACGCTGTGGGCATATCCCCAGCTTATCGGCAATATTTTCCGAAGCGAAGAACTTACCCGCCTCGGACCGCTGATCGGCGTAGTGATCTGGATCTGGATATTTTCAACGTTTCTCGAAACTGTCGCGATTGCCAATCAGGAAGCTCGCGTCGCAACGGCGTTTATTATTCTCGCTCAGCTGACCAAGACACTTCTGATGGGCTCGTCTGTGTTCTTGTTCGCAACGGTCGAAGCATTCATTTACGCCGCGATGATCCAGGGCATTCTGCAGACGACCATATTATTATTCTACTTGCGTTCGCGCTTTACGGGATTTTGGACCGGCTTCAGTTTCGGGTTCTTCAAAGAACAAATGGTGTATGCGATACCATTTGGCCTGGCCGGTATTTTGTGGATGTTACAGAACGACATACACAACTATTTCGTCGGATACAAATTTTCCTCGTCCGAGTACGCGATCTATGCCTATGGCTGCTTTGAGGTGCCGCTGATCGCGATGCTGTCCGAATCGGTGACGTCGGTACTGATCCCGCGAATGAACGCCCTTCAGCAAGTCGGCGATCGCGACGAGATGATCCGGCTAACGGCAAGGGCGATGCAAAAACTAGCGTTCTTTTATTTTCCGATCTACATCTTTTTGATGGTGACGGCTCAGACGTTTATCATCACGTTGTTTACCGTCAACTATCAGCAAAGTGCATCGGTCTTTGTAATAAATCTAACAATCTTACCGTTCAGCATACTGATAACGGACCCGATCGTTCGCTCGTACAAGGAACTTGGGCGATTCTTTTTGCTGACACGGGTGATGGTGCTGCTCGCGCTGGTCGCCGTCCTCTATTACGGACTGGAGCATTTTGGCCTGACCGGAATGATCACGGCTGCAGTGGGTGCGATTCTGATCGAAAAACTGATCGCCGAGACGATGATCATCCGCAAACTTGGGCTAGGGATGCAGCATTTACCGTTAATGAAAAACGTGGTCAAGACCGCATTGATCAGTCTGCTCGCAGGTGCTGTTACCTATTTCGTTTACATCAATGTCAAAGATTATCTGCTCGGCGTCGGCGAGCATTTTGCCGAAGAGGCATTCTCAACGCATAAACTAAGTACGCTGAATTTCTTTGGGGGCAGCCTTGTCTTGCTGATATCAGGAGCGGTGTTTGCTCCTGTCTATTTAATGGCAGCTAACCTGTGGGGCATTATCGAAGCTGACGAGAAGGAGGCCGTTGCAAATTTCATGCGGCGGTTCTTGCCAAAGCGTGCTGGCGAACCGATCGTGGAAACTAAAATCTAAAATGGGCGGAATCTCCGGATTCGTTTCAAATGTCGAAGATGACCGAACCAACATTCAGTTCAAAACTAAAGTGGAACCTGCCTTGGCTAATGAGATACCCGCTGTCGCGGGCGATGTCATGGATGGGGCAGACGGCGTTCGAGCGAAAGAGCGTCGTTATTACCATTGCCGATCATTTTGAGCCGGGCTGGTCGCCGAGCGGGGTCCTTGACCATAAGTCGCAGATGACGCGACTGAAGGCATACCACAAGTTGGCACGCGAGACGGGCGAGGCCGTGCGGGACATCGACGGGACGAAGTTTCGCCATACCAATTTTTATCCGGCTGAGCAGTACCACCCCGAAATTCTCGATATCATGGCGGAAATGCAGGCGGAAGGCTTGGGTGAGGTCGAGGTGCATCTTCATCACGGCGTCGAACGACCCGATACCAGTGAGAATCTGCGACGCGTCCTGATCGATTTTCGAGATACGTTGGCCGGGCAGCATAGCTGTCTGTCGCAGATGAATGGTGAAGGCGAACCGCGATACGCATATGTTCACGGCAACTTGGCCTTGGCGAATTCGTGCGGAGGCCGGTTTTGCGGCGTTGACGACGAGATGTCGATCCTCCAGGAAACGGGTTGCTACGCGGACATGACCCTGCCGTCTGCCCCTGACCAATCGCAGGTACCGATTATCAATCAGATCTACGAATGCGGCGGTAAACTTGATCAGGCGGTACCTCATAGAATTGGCCGCCGGGTCAGCGTTAATGGAATACAACCTGTATTACCACTTATATTTACGGGACCGCTGGTGTTTAATTGGACGCGGCGTTGGATGGGAATTCCGGTACCTCGAATCGATGACGGAGCTCTTGCGGCCAATCAGCCGATGGACATCGCCAGATTTAACCGCTGGAAGTCAGCAAATATAACGGTTGCAGGTCGGCCAGACATCGTTTTCGTGAAGCTCTATTGTCATGGGTTCTTCGATCACGATCAGTCACATTCAATAGGTGATGACGCCAAGAGGTTCTTTAACGAGATCATCGAGTACGGCGAAAAGGAAGGACAATTCGACGTTTACTTTGCATCAGCCCGGGAGGCGTTCAATATAACGCTCGCCGCGATCGACGGCAAACGCGGACGCCCCGGCGAATATCGAGACTATCGGCTAAAGTCGATAATGCAGGGCACATAGCAGAATATGTCGACAGGGACAATGGCCAGGCCGCTGAGAAAGTTAAAAAAGATGCGAGGGAGCACCTGGGACGAACTGCGAACACGCAGCGAACAGGCATTTTCTGCATACGGCGAGAAGATGGGTTTCGGCGATACGGTCCCTACGGACGAAGAGTTGGGAAAGCTTGTTGATCGCAATGAGTTTGGAAGCGGGCCGGTCACCGCGGAAACCCTATGGCTCGATTTCTATCGAAACGCTGACCTGCATTTCTTTCCGTCATTCGCCAACCAATTTGAATCAACGATCGAATTCAGGAAAGCATTCGGCAACGAAGCCTGTAGTTACTTTGTCAACGCCGCCGAACTGATCATCGCCGGCCGTATCGATTTGCTCGGGTCAAGGAATCTATACATCGGAACTGATATCGACTGGCACACCGAACCGATCTCGGGAACGCGGTCGCCGCTGAAACATTGGAAAGAATTCGACGATCTGGACAGTCACGAATCGGGTGACAAAAAGGTAATTTGGGAACTCAATAGACACCAGCATTTCTTCAAGTTGGGTGTCGCGTACTGGCTGACCAGCGACGAGCGATATGCGGAGTCGTTTACTCAGCAGATCGAGAGCTGGATAGACCAGAATCCGCCCGGACAGGGCATAAACTGGGCGAGCAGTCTCGAGGTTTCGTTTCGGGCAATGTCGTGGATCTGGGCATTTCAGTTTTTCAGAAACGCTGAGAGTTTTACGCCGGAACTCTTCAAAAGGGCGATCAAACACCTTTACCTTCACGGCCGGCACATCGAAAAGTACCTTTCTAAGTACTACAGTCCAAATACACATCTGACAGGTGAGGCTCTCGGCCTCTATTACCTGGGTTCGCAACTTCCGTTTTTAGCACGGGCCGAATCGTGGCGAAAGCTGGGTGAGAGTATTTTGGACAACGAGGTTTCGCGTCAGATCTTGGAGGACGGCGTCTATTTTGAGCAAAGTACGTGGTACCAGCGGTATACGGTCGATTTTTATACTCAGTTTGTAGTTTTGAGATCGTTGTACAACAACGAACCAGGTGGAACTCCGGCGGACATTCTTGAAAAACGCCTTATGGCCGCGTGCGACTTTTTGATGCATGTCACCCGCCCTGACGGCACGACGCCCATAATTGGGGATGACGACGGCGGGCGTGCATTGCCATTGACCAACGCCGTCGCCGACGATTTTCGCGGTACGCTTGCCGCCGGTGCGTTTCTGTTTGGCCGCGGTGACCTGCGGTCGATCGCTGGTTCTGTACAACAGGAAGTATTTTGGCTTTTTGGTGTCGAAGGGGTCCGGTCATACTCGTTGATCGAAAAAACCGACCCAGAATGGGCGTCGCGAGCATTTCCCAAAGGCGGTTACTACTCGATGCGCGATGGATGGCTTGATACCGACAATTTTCTGCTTGTCGATTGCGGTGAGGTCGGAGCAATGTCCGGCGGTCATGGCCACGCAGATACGCTGGCGATCGAGGCGGCGATCCAGGGTAAGACGTTGCTGGTCGATTCCGGAACTTACACCTATCATGAGTCTGGTGAAATGCGAGATTATTTTCGCTCCACCAAGGCTCACAACACGTTGACGATCGATGACCGCTCGTCGTCTGAACCGGGCAACCGATTTGGCTGGAAAGACCGGGCGGAGGCCATCCCGCGTGTGTGGGAAACGGATGACCGCTTTGACTTTTTCGAGGGTTCGCACAGCGGTTATAGAAGATTAGAAACAGGAGAACACACTCGCAGCATCCTGTTCCTGAAAAGCGACTACTTCATAATTCGGGATCTTGTAGAAACTACCGGCACACACGAATATTCGCTCAACTTTCATTTAGATGTGAGAAACCGACCCGTTTTGGATCCGGAAGGCGATTTTGCGGGCGACGACGACTGGCGAATTTTCGCTTTTGGCGACGGAGGCCGCTGGCAACAGAACGAAAGTTGGGTGTCGACCAATTACGGTAATAAGGTTAATGCACCCTTCCTTCGATTCACCGCTAAAGGGAACGGAACGCAGGAGTTTTTTACTTTTATACTTCCGGCTGATCGGTTAACGGCTAAGCCTGAAGTTGCCGAAGTGCCGATCGCCGGCGGCCGAGCGTTTGCGATAATGTATCGTGAATATACCGATTTGTTCGTTTTCAATGATGACAACGATAAGACACTTAGCACCGAGTTCTTCGATACTAACTACAAATATACTTGGGCTCGCATCGGCCGCGGAGAGACGTCACCCCACGAATTTGTGCTGGTGTGCGGCAGCAAGATCGAGATCGCCGGCCACGATCTGATGGCTGAAGCCGATGCTTCAACTTTTGCTGTGATGCGCCGCGTCGGGTCCGACATTTACGCCAGAACCAAAAAAGAACGGTTCCGGATTTCTATGCCTTAGCTCCGGTCTAGTACTCTTATCCGCATGTGGTGCGATATAAACGGCCTCCGGCCTGCCGAGTGAAAAAGCGAGTCTTACAATCTATTGGTAGTTTTCATCTGGGCGGCTCCGAGCGGCAGGCCCTGGCATTGACCCGGCTGCTTCATGACGACGGCCGAGTTGATGTATTTGCCGCAACACTCAACAGAGAAGGCGTACTGCTCGATGAAGCTGAAAGTCTGGGGATCGGAGAGATACCCGAGTTTCCTCTTACTTCGTTCTTTGATCTGAATTTTGTAAAACAAGTCAGGCGTTGTGCCGATCATTTGCGAGACAATAAGATCGATATCGTGCACACGCATGATTTTTATACCAACATTTTCGGTATGGCGGCCGCTAGTCTGGCAGGAGTAAAGGTCAGGATCGCATCAAAGCGCGAAACCGGCGGAATGAGGAGTGGTACGCAGCGACTTGTGGAAAGGCTGGCGTTTGGGCGTTCGAATGCCATTGTGGTGAATTCGGTAGCGGTTCGCGAATACCTGATAAACCAGTCCATTTCGGCAAACAAGATCAGGGTTGTATACAATGGCCTCGACCTGTCGAGGTTTGGAATGGCAGGAAGCCGTGCCGAGATTCTCAGTGGGTTCGGTCATGCGGCCGATGTTCGATACATCACGCTGGTTGCGAATCTCAGGCATAATGTCAAGAACATTCCGATGTTGCTCCGTGCGGCAAGGCGGATTGCGGAAAAATTCGCGGATGTTCATTTCATTATTGCCGGCGAAGGTGAACTGGAAGGTGAATTGCGAGCGTTCGCCGCGAACCTTGGCGTTGCCGATCGGGTAAATTTCATCGGGCGTTGCACTGACGTTCCTTCCTTATTATCGATCTCATATGCCTGCGTTCTGACCTCCACGGCAGAAGGGTTCTCGAATTCGATCTTGGAATATATGGCAGCCGGCAGGCCCGTGGTCGC
This sequence comes from Pyrinomonadaceae bacterium, assembly GCA_017983495.1. Lineage (GTDB taxonomy): Bacteria > Acidobacteriota > Blastocatellia > Pyrinomonadales > Pyrinomonadaceae > OLB17. Next base: position 444,171 of record JAGOBH010000003.1, read on the forward strand.
AACCAATGTCGGTGGTGCGGCGGAGGCAATCGTTGAAGGCGAGACCGGGTACCTTGTTGCTTCGGACGACGACGCTGCATTGGCCGAGCGGCTCTCGATTCTGTTGACCGATCGGGGCTTGGCGACTGCATTTGGTGAAAAGGGCAAGGCGATCGTCGGGGCGAAGTTTTCGACTGCCGCTCAGCTTGAGAAAACGATCGGGCTATATCAGGAATTGCTCGATGGCAATACAAAATAATGGGAATGCACGTCGTACAGCTTGGCCCGTATCCGCCGCCTGAGGGCGGTGTGAGTCGCAATATGATCGCGATTCGCGATGAGCTGTGTGCAGCGGGCGAAAGGTGTTCGATTGTCCTAACCACCGCCGGCGAAGCTACGGGTGAAGAGTCTGACGTTCACCGGCCAGGTTCGCCTTTCGGTTTACTGCGGTTGCTCTGGTCAATGAGGTTCGACGTTCTGCATCTACATATTGGCGGGACGGTGCCGATTCGGGTTTTGGCATTGGCGTTTGCATGTACCGTCCTTGGCCGCGGCCGGGCAGTGCTGACGATGCATTCGGGAGCGTTTCCTCAGACGCCCGAGGCGATAGCCGCACGTCCGGGAACGCTTTCCGGATTTGTGTTCAGGCGATTTGCCCGAATTATTGCGGTCAATGAAAGCATTGCCGAAGTGTTTCGCAGATATGGCGTGGGCGACGATCGAATCAGGGTGATATTGCCTTTTGCTCTCAAGTCGCCTGACCCAGGCGTGACTGTTCCAGGTGAATTGAAGGCGTTTTCAACGGCTCATTCGCCGCTTCTGCTCTCGGTCGGAGGGCTTGAGCCGGATTACGATCCGATGTTCCAAGTAGGTGCTATGAAAGGCGTCTTGGTCGAGTTTCCCTCAGCCGGACTGATGATCGTCGGTGACGGAACGATGCGAAAGCAGGTCGAGACGGCGATCTCGGAAAGCGGTTACGCCGACCGCATCTACCTTGCGGGCAATGTCGAACACTCGGTAACGCTACATCTGATAAAAGACGCCGCCGTCCTGATAAGAACGACGCTATTCGACGGGGACGCGATCTCGGTTCGCGAAGCTCTCCATCTCGGAACGCCGGTAGTCGCCACCGACAATGGAATGCGGCCCGCGGGCGTCACGCTCTACGAACCGAGCGATCGCGAAGCGTTTGCGAAAGCGATAAAGAACTCGATGGAGAACCCGCCAGCGTCCGGAGATTCTGAGGAGCCTGACGATTCAAACACACTACAGGTCATCAAACTTTACAACGAATTGATCTGATCATTTTGACGGCTGAAATCCGGCCGGATCGAGGTCACTCCCAAGGGGGCTGCCACCACGGCCTTTGGCTCGGTATTTGCTATTTGAGGCGAGCCGGAAATCGTTGACCGCAGGGTTTATAAAACCAACATCCGCAATTCCCGCGACGATGCTGTTTCCGGCAGGAAATGCGTAGTCGCCTGACGGCACGTCGTTAAGATTGAGCAGCAAGTTGTTCTGAAAAACCGCCCGCATTAACGGCGATCTGAGATCGACGGGACCGTGAATGCCATAATTTCCATGCCCGATAATATTGTCGCGAATGACCAGATTCTTCGGCATTACTCCATAGAAAGTGACGATGTTCCCAGTGTTCAATGATGTGTTGTTGGCGATGAGAATTTCCTCGCCGTCGGCGATCTGAACAAAATATCCCGACCCGTCCACACCGTTGCCGCCGGCAATATTGATGAACAGGTTATTCTCGATCGTCAGACGCTTTAGCGTCTGGCTCGGGTGCGTATCGTCCTTGCCGAGGATGTTCATGCCGTCGCCCGAATTTTGAATGACATTGTCACGGATAGTTATATCCTCGACTGTCGAAAACGGGGCGTTTCCGTCCTGATTGCGGATCGTGATGCGAAATGCCGATCCGACCCAGTTATTGGTCATCCGATTGCCGATCAGTTGGATGCGTTTGGCGTTCTTTAGCTCAAAGAGCGTTTTCATCGTTGCTTTGCCACGCCATTCCGCGGGTTTGTTGAGATGATTGCCGCGGATCTCAATGTCGGTCGGCGTTAAGTCGGCGGACGCCGGGTCTGAGCCGCCGAACATGATGTTTTCGGCTCCGCCCTCGATGTAGTTGTTAATGATCCTGGCGTTTCGCGTTCCGGTCCAGCCGCATATTCCCTGTGTCTCTTCGCCCTGAAATCCAAATCCTTCCAGGTAGCTGTTTTTGATCGTCGTCGATGCACTGTTCAGGGCGACGCCGCGGCGAACGGTACCGTTTTTGAAAACGTGCAGATAGCTGCGGTCGATCTCGAGGTCATGCGGCAGATCGGCCGCTTTTTCGCCGTTGCCAAAGAGGATGAGATTGTAAACGTAATCGGCCGTTGACGGTGCGAACTCGATCCCTACAAACCGGTAATGATGGGCTCCATTTGCTGCCGAAACGGCGGCCTTGCCGTCGCGGGTCAGGATCTTTGCCATCGAAGATGCGTTTTGCGGGCCGACGCGCTTGTCTGCGGGCAAGTTCGCGGCGGCGGACGACTGGATCGTAACGTAATCGGTCAACGGCTTATTCGCCAGTTTGATCTCGCCGAAATATGTCGCTCCGGCCTGCAGCTCGATTATGTCGCCGCTCGCCGCTCGGTCGATAGCCGCTTGAATACTCCCGCCCGGCGGCACCTTGATCACCCGGCCGGCTGCCGTCTCGACGACCTCGATCTGCGGCGTAAAGATGCCGAAACTGCCCGAGTAGAATGCAAAGGCGAGAGCCGCAAGGGCAAACGCTACGACGGCTGCGGCCATGTAGATCCACGCTGATACTCCACGCTTTTGATCGGCCTGTCTGGTTTTGGCCCGGACTTTAATAACGCTCTCGGTCATCTTGTACATTTTATGCTCAAACGATAGGTCTATTAAACGTCGAAAACATAGGGAACTCCATGGTTTGTCGGTCGAAATGTTTGGTTTTGTGTTTGCAATAAAAATAAACTCGTTCGTGCGTGGTATTCATCAAGTATTTTCTGCGAATATTCACCTATTAAACCTTTTTTAACTCGGTATGTGCGGCATCAACGGCATTGCATTTTCGACGCGTTCGGGCAGACGGGTTTCGCCCGGCGCTTTGACGCGCATGCGCGATATTTTGCACCACCGCGGCCCCGATGACGGCGGTATCTTTGTCGATAAGAACATTGGCCTCGGCCACCGGCGTCTGAGCATCGTCGATCCAAAGCATGGTGTTCAACCGATGTATGGAACAAGCAGGCAGGCTGGCAGCCTGCGTTCCGACACCGTTATCGTATATAACGGCGAAGCCTACAATCACGCGGACTATCGCGGCGAGCTTGAGGCCAAGGGTTATACGTTCCAAAACCGCAGCGATACCGAGACGATCCTTCACCTTTATGAGGAATTTGGCCGCGACTGTGTCGAATACTTGCGCGGTATGTTCGCATTTGCGATATGGGACGCGGGAAAGCAGGAGCTTTTTATCGCTCGTGACCGGCTTGGCGTAAAGCCGCTTTATTACGTTCATGACAGTGAGGGCAATCTGTTCTTTGCGTCTGAAATAAAGGCCCTGATCGAAGCCGGAGCGATCAGGCCGGAGATCAATTTCAACGCCCTGCCCGACCAGTTTGCCAACCACGGCACGTCGGGCGAAGAGACGCTCTACGCCGGCGTGAAACGGCTGATGCCCGGGCACACGCTTGTTTGGAAAGACGGCAGCATCGACATTCGCGAATACTGGGACCTCAGTTTTGAGCCAAAGCTTGAACATTTCAGCGAGGAAGAGTATGTCGAGCAGTGGCGCGATCTGTTTCGAAAGTCGGTCGAACTGCGTCTGATGGCCGATGTGCCGTTGGGGATGTTCCTCTCGGGCGGTATCGATTCGAGTGCGATCGCGGCGATGATGTCGACGATGGTTCGTGAGCCGATCAAGACGTTCTCGGTCGGGTTTCGCGAACGCGAAGCCAACGAACTGGGCTATGCAAAAATGGTCGCCGAGGCGTTTGGTACCGATCATCATGAGATCACTATCACTCCTAAACAGTTTTTTGACGCTCTGCCAAATCTCGTCTGGCACGAAGACGAACCCATTGGTTTCATCGCTTCGGTGCCGCTGTATTTCGTCTCAAAGTTGGCCGAACGGCACGTCAAGGTCGTGCTCACGGGCGAGGGCAGCGACGAAACTCTGGCCGGTTACGGCCGATATGCGAAAGCCCTAAAACTACTCAGCTACGGCGAAAAATACGAGAGCATGACGCCCGGATTTATCCGCAATGCCGTTCGCGGCGGCGTGGCGACATTGCCCGCCGGGCTCAACCGTAAGCTTAACCGCACGTTCCTTTCTCGCGGAGCTGATATCGAGAGCCTTTTCTTCGACAATTTCGGCGTGATCCCGCAAGCGATGCAGCAGAAACTGTTTTCAGCCGATACGCGGGGCAAGATCGCTGATCTGAATCCCTACACGCGGCAGAACGGCTGGGTCGATAAATGCGATGCCGAGGACGTACTCGACAAGCTGCTATACGCCGACACCAAGACCTATCTTCACGAACTGTTGATGAAGCAGGACCAGATGTCGATGGCGGCCTCGATCGAGAGCCGCGTGCCGTTTCTCGACCATAAACTGGTCGAGTTTACCGCCCGGATGCCGCGGCAGATGAAGCTCCGTGGCGGCACGACAAAATGGATATTGCGCGAAGCAATGAAAGGCATACTTCCGGCTGAGATCCTGGATCGGCCGAAGATGGGCTTTCCGGTGCCGGTCGGCAACTGGTTTCGCGGCGAATTCAAACACATCGTCGACGAGTACGTGCTCAGTAGCCGTTCGCTCGAACGCGGTATATTTGACGCGGACGAGGTGCGGTCGCTGGTCGCCCGGCACAACGCGGGCGAAAACCACGACGAACGCATCTGGTCACTCGTCAATTTCGAGATCTGGCAGCGCCGCTTTATTGACGGCGAATCGGCAAAATGAGCTACATCGTTCTGACATCGATGCCGGGCGCTGATCTGGCCGCAAGGTGGAACGATCTCGTCAGAGATGCATCGCTCCCGACGCACTACGTTACGCCAAATTACTTTACCGATCCGTACGTTCGCGGAGAGCGGTTCGCTGTGCTCGCAGTCGGCGGCGACGGCACGATCAATGCTGCATTGACCGGCATCAAAACCGAAGACGGCGTTGTTTCGGGTATGTTCTCGCGTCCTCAGATGGTGTTTCGACGAGGCGTTGACCGTGAAAAGGCGGCGGCTGAACTGCTGGCCGGGATGTCGGAGATCGCCGGAAGTTCGGCAAAGCTGATCGAACTCTACGCATGGGAACCGATGTCCGAATTTGCGACGGTTGGCCTCAGCAGCCGTGAGAGCAACGACACGACGTCCGTGGTCATGCTTGATCTCGCCGCCGGTGCAGATGCCGTGTTTGCCGGATTTTCGCAAACCCGCCGCAACGAGATCCGAAAAGGCATCAAGCAGGGAATGGTCGAGATCAAGCAACTCGAGACCGACCGGGAACTCGCCGAGATCTATCAGATACACTGCGATTGGAACGCCCGAAAGGGACATGCACCGGATACGCATGAACAAATGAGGACAGCGGTCGGGCAGACCGGGAATCGCCGTGTGTTCATCGCCAAGGTGGACGGAAAGGTAGTCGCCGGGAGCTTTTACCGTTTTTGTCCGGGCGGCGTGGTCGAATACGCGGCCAATTTCTCGATGCCCGAATATCAAAAGCTGCGGCCGAACGACCTGATTGGCTGGCATGCGATAAAATGGGCTTGCGAGAGCGGTTTTTCGCATTTCAGTATGGGCGGTTCGCACCTGTTTTTGAGACGATTCGGCGGTGAGATCGTGCGGACGTACAGGTACCGTAAAGATCTGAGCACGTTCAAGATGCACGACATCCGCGAACGCGTGCGTGAGATCGGAGCCGGAGCGTTCCGGCGTTTGCCGACGAATGTTCGCGACAGCGTGCGAAAGGTGTTGGCCAGATAGATGAAGTCGGAAAAGGATCATAAAGAGACTTTGGGAGATGCTGCGAATACAGAACTTCGCGGCCGCGATATATTGTGTTTCAGCCACGACTGGACCGGCGATCCGCTGTCGAAAACTCACCTGATGCGTGTGCTGGCGAAGGAAAACCGCATTCTCTGGATCAACGCCATCGCCAACCGGATGCCGACGACATCGTCAAAGGACATGTCTCGCATCTATAAGAAACTAAAGGGCTTTACCGAGCCCATCCGGGAGGTCGAGCCGAACATCTTTGTGCTAAATCCGCTGGCAATTCCGGCGTACGGCAACAAGACGATCGTCAGCCTCAATAAGCGTGCCCTGATCGGCCAGGTAAAGCGTGCGATGAAGCGGCTCAGGTTCTCAAACGTGATCAACATGGTCTTTAACCCCGCGGCCGGCATGATCGCCGGTAAGCTGGGCGAAAGCGAGCTGATCTATTACTGCGTCGACGAATACACGGCTTTTACCGGCTCGTCGGCACTCAAGGACATCGAAGAAGAGCTGTTTCGGATCTCGGACCTCGTTATCGTTTCGGCCGAAAAGCTCTACGATTCGAAAAAGCAGTTCAATCCAAACACCCATATCATCAGACACGGCACTGACTGGCGGCATTTTCGCACAGCGATCGACGGCGGGCTCGAAACGCCTGGTGATATCGCCGATCTGCCGCGGCCAATCATCGGCTTTCACGGACTGCTCGCCGACTGGGTCGATTTCGAGCTGATCCGGAAAACGGCAGAGCATTTTAAGGACGGCTCGGTCGTGCTTGTCGGCAAGATCGCGGTCGACGCCGAGCAGAAGGTCAAGATCCTCAACGACGTGCCGAATGTGCACTTTCTTGGCCGCAAGCCATACGCCGATCTGCCCGCGTACTGCCGAGCGTTCGACGTGGCGCTCAATCCGTTTGCGATCAACGAACTGACGCTGGCGGCAAACCCGCTCAAGGTACGCGAATATCTCGCCGCCGGGTTGCCGGTCGTCTCGACCGACATCCCGGAGGTGCGTGTTTTGCCGGACTGTCTGGTCGGTACCGGCCACGACGACTTTATTTCAAAGATCGAGGATGCACTTTTGCATCCGAAACCGCGCAAGGCCGTGAGCGACGCGATCGCACACGAAAGCTGGGAAGCAAAGATCGACGAGCTGCGTGAGATCCTGAGTCGCGAACGACTTCGTAAAGCGGCCTAGGCCGTTATCGAGCTGCCGCGGAATTATCAAAACGAACGTGCGAAAGAAACTGATCATCACCGTTCTGGCCGCCGTCGCCGCCTGGGTGATCGCCGCTCCGTTATTGGCGACCTATCTGATCGTCGAGCGGCCGCTCGAACAGGCCGACGCGATCATCGTGCTGAGCGGTTCGGCCGTGTATAAGGAGCGGATCGCCCACGCTGCCAAGCTGTTTCGCGAACGGCGTTCGCCCGTCATCTACATCACCAACGACGGTGAACGCAGCGGCTGGTCCGAAACTGAGCAGCGAAATATACCGTACGTCGAACTCGAGCAACGCGAACTGTTTGCCGCCGGCGTTCCGGTCGATTCGATCCGCGTGCTGCCGGGCGTCGTTTCGGGCACGGATGACGAAGCAAGGGCGATGGCCGCCGAAGCGGATACGGCCGGACTTCGCTCCGTGCTGATCGTCACATCGGCATATCATTCGCGGCGGTCGCTTCGTACGTTTGAGCGAACCTTTGCCGGAAAGGGCGTCGAACTAGGCATCGCACCCGCACCGCTCAATGAAAATTCGCCAACGCGTTTCGCGTGGTGGCTCCATCCGGCCGGCTGGCGAATGGTCGCGGGCGAATATGTGAAATCCGTCGTCTATTGGGCGTATTCTTGATAACGGCCATTGCCGGCCCGGCGAAATTACGATGAATGCAACGATGACCAACGAATTTGATATTGCCAAACAGCATGGCCGCGAGGTCGCGAGCGGCGAGCGGTTTGAGTTTGGAAAAAACTGGAGCGCGTTCCTGAGCGTGCTCGACGACGAACGCATCGCGACGGCTGAGGCCTCGCTCAAGTCGATGCTCGAGGTCGACTACCTTAAGGGCAAAACGTTCCTCGACATCGGTTCAGGCAGCGGGCTCTTTTCGCTCGCGGCACGTCGGCTTGGGGCAAAGGTCCACTCGTTCGATTTCGACAGCAATTCGTTTGCCTGCACCAAAGAGCTTCGCAACCGGTACTTTCCAAATGACGCGAACTGGCGTGTCGAGCAGGGCTCAGCTCTCGACGCTGAGTATGTGGCGAGTCTCGGAAAATTTGACATCGTCTATTCGTGGGGCGTGCTGCATCACACCGGCGAGATGTGGCGGGCACTCGAAAATGCCGTCATCCCGACGACGGCGGGCGGTAAGCTCTTTATCGCGATCTACAACGATACCGGCAGCCAGGCACGGCGTTGGCACTGGATCAAAAAAACTTACTGCCGTTTGCCCGGCATTCTCAAAACCCCGTTCGCGGTCGCCGTCTCTGCTCCCGACGAAGCGAAAAAGCTCGTCAGCTCGCTGGTCCGCCTTAAGCCCGCCGAGTACATCCATTCCTGGACACGCTACAAAAACGGCCGCGGCATGAACCGCTGGTACGACATTATCGATTGGGTCGGCGGTTTTCCGTACGAGGTTGCGACCGTTGATGAGATCTTCGAATTCTACAAACAACGCGACTTTACCCTGACCAAAGTCACCACCGGCGGCGTCGGCCTCGGGTGCAATGAGTTTGTATTCCACAAGTCAGAACGGCCTGTGTAAGCGGGCGGCAATGGTGTTGGAAATTAGTACAACGTTCATCACACAAATCCGGATTAGATATGCACGTTTGAATTTCAAGCTGCACTGATCTGATCCCCACCCCGGATGCCGCCCCCTGACGGAGGCGGTTCTGACAAGACATTCCCGGACGGCCCGTATTATTAAAGATTCATAATATTTCCTACTTAGTCGGAAATAGTGGGAATCTTTCCTACCGCTCAAACACGCTAACTGTTGTTATAACTGTAGTTAGAGCGATTTCACATTTCTGTCCCGTTGTCCCAGCAAGTTCCCACATGTCACGAGTGGACCACCGCCATCCAAGTGCCTTTTCATTCATCATTCATTATTCGATATTCATCATTTGTCGGCTGTCCCGTTGTCCCAACAAGTTCCCACATCATGCGAGTGGAGGAAGTCTAGAAAGTCGAGAAAGTTATGGAAGTCCCTAGGTCCACGGATCCGCTTTGGCTCTTTACTCTTTACTTTGCGACCTTTGCGTTTACCTTTGCGAGCTTTGCGGTAAAAATCGGCCGCGAGCAGTGTAGCGTCCTGTTCGGTTTAGTTTTCAAAGATCAAGCCCTGTAACGACTATTGTATCATTGGTGTCAACTGTGGCGACGAGAGGATCTTAGAACAAAAACGTGATCTGATCTCAGTCGATATTTTGCCGCAGATTACGCGGATCTTCAACGGATCTATTTAGGATTATCTGCGTCTATCCGTTTTTTCTGCGTTATCTGCGGTTCAAATATTCGTTTATCCGCTAACTTAGGTCCATTCAGACAGCGTCGAACCTGAACGCGTGGTGATCGATGTTCTATAAACGTGCGATCCCTCCGGGATCGATGACAAAGCAAACTCCTTGACAATGCCGAACATCAGACGGAAACTACCGTTGATATGCCCTACGCCTCCCACCGATATTCAGCAGACGCGATCATCTCTAACCGCGCCGTGACGAGTGGTCGGGCAATTGACGAATTGTCAAAAACAATAGGCGGGCGGGCCCGGACAAGGAATTGCCATATCGTGCGTCAGACTGCGTTTTCGAAACTAGCAATATGAGTAACAGAAAATCCGTTTTATCAAAATTCGGTTATCTATTCATAGTGACGTCAATTAACTTCGCATTAATTGGTGGGTGTGTTTTGGGTCAGTCTCCCCCGATCGCTGCCACCCGACATAATCGGTGTCTGTCTGATATTTCGGGCATCTTTCGCGAGCGAACCAGCTACATTTGGAAAGGTGGAAGTTCCAATGCGGGATCGACTTTCCCATTTGGAAACCAGAAGCCAGGAAACAGCGAAAAGTGGGATTTGGATGAATTTGACAGAATCGATCCAGCCTATCGATTGGTAATTCTTATCAAGGATAAAACAATCGACCCGGCGAAATGCTCCGGCAAGGTTTCCTTAATTGGCTCGGTGGTAAATCCACTTGGGACTATGTTTGAATTCGAAAATGCAGAATATGACCTCGATAGTCGGAGGTTCACGATTCGTACTAAAGTACGCGAAGGCATCACCTACAATGTAACAGGCGAAATTTTTCGGCGTCCAATTCAAACCGGAGCGAACGGGGGCTTTTCCGATGGCCGTGCAGTGCTGAATGTCGTCGGGCAAAAAGTAGGCGAAATAGTCCTGGAATTTGAGTTTGGTCGTTTCCAGTCGGTAATGAACTGATTCGCGGTATCGCAAGAGACAGGTGATATATGAAAAAAGTAGTTAGATATTATGCTGCTTTCTGCTTGTCAACATTTCTTGCTGTTTCCGCAGTAAATGGTCAGAGCAATCAGGAAAAAGAGGCTTGGCGACGGATCGTTCCGTTGGTTACCAATGCAGTTCAGGTTGAAAAAAACCTCGGGGCCCCAATGTCGCGAAATGGGAAAGTATCGATCTACGATACGCGTGAAGCAAGAATTACCGTGTGGTATGGAGGCGGGAAGTCGGCGGGCGAAGAGTGTGTATGGGACGTGTCAGACGATACGGTTGTCAGCGTAGTTGTTAGTCCAAAGATACAAACAGAATTAGCGCGGGTCGGATTTGACCTGACCTTATTCACTAAAAAAGGTACGAATGACTCTGATGTTTGGAACTATGTAAGTGAAGAACTTGGGATTGGGATCGAAACTTATGATTCCGGAGAGGGAGAGATCGTATTATTCCTTCAGTTGTCGCCAACAGCAACAGATCGAAAGCGAAAATGCATTCCACAGACGCACTAGCAATCCGAGAAATGAAAAGGAAGTACGAAATGCTTGCGAAGTCAGACCAGATCAATAACCGGGTCGGCTCGGTATTTTTGCGAATCGCGCTTCTTTCAGGTCTATGTCTCTGCTTTTCCGTTTTTGGCTATCCGCAAAATGGGGACGAATCTGATCTGACTGGAGCCTTTGGCCGGCACTTGGGTGAATATTCGATAAACCAGCCGAGAAAACCCAAAGGACTATCGGATTTCAAAAATTTTGTTCTCGAAGAACCGGCAGGACAGAACATCGATCACCCGAAGACCGATTCCAAGCGGCGTACTTTTGTTAACGGCACAGTATCACTTGTTAATGGCACTACCCTTAGGCTAAAGTCGGCATGGCTCAAAATGAACAGGGACGGAAAATACGAGTGGCTTCAATTCGTGACGGAAACTGTGAATGGCGAGTACTTTAGGTTCGACGGATACTTTCTGAGGAAGCGGGTCGATGACGTTCCAAATATTGACACTTATTTACGGGGAACATTGCAACGCTTCAGAAATGGGAAGAGATTAGCCAAAGCGAACCTGCCCTTTACCATTTATGCGGATATGTAGCAGAGAAGAAAATCGGAGTTGGGCCTGAGAACATTAGCGAGCATGAGTTACGTAGTTGTTTGTCCTAAGCGTTGTCGCCCGTGTTCACGGGCTCCTTGGAGCATGGCGGACCTTGCCGGCGAGGCGTAGCCGTCGCCGCTCTGCGATTCGGGCATAGCCCGTCTTGGGACTATTGAAAGGCGAACTTGATGGACATTGGTCAATTGATGTCAGCGGCAATTGGCGGTTAACATTTGCGTTTGAAGGCGAAGATGCGGTGCTTGTCGATTATCAGGATTATCATTAGAGGAAATATGCGAATGTTCGATCCGCCCCATCCGGGCAGTGTATTGAAAGATTATCTCGGTAATGCGTCGGTTACCGATGCGGCAAATCATCTTGGCGTTACGCGGGCGACGCTGTCCAGAATTTTGAACGGAAACGCAGGGATCTCGGCTGAGATGGCGATCCGCCTTGCCGAAGCTCTCGGAACTACTCCGGAACTCTGGGCCGGCATGCAGTCACAATACGACCTGTGGCAAGCGTCGAGGAAACACCGTACAAAGGTCGTTCGCCTCGTCGTTGCTTAGTCGCCGTTGTTCATTTTGGTCATGAGTTCGGCAAAGCGCGGGTCTGAGCGGAGGGAATCGAGATTGGTGTCCTGTTCGAAATAGGGCTTGTTCTGGTTTCCGAGACGGATGGCTTTGTTTAGCCATTTGAAAGCGATGTCTTTTTCGCCGAGCAGGGCATAGGTCGAACCGACCCAGTAAGCCATGTCGTGATCGGCACGGGCGACGGCGAGGGCCTCGTCGGTGAGCTGTTTGCGGGCCTCGTCAAATCGTCCCGAGCCGGCCAGGAATTCGGCTGCGAGCGGGCGGATGCCGTCCATACGCGGATTTTCCTTCAGCACCTCGGCCATCATCCGGTTGGCTTCGTCAAATTTACCCTGATAATAATAGACGCCCGAGCGAAAGATCTTGAGCATCGGGTGGTTGGGCTCGGCCTTGACGCCCTTGTCGAGTTCGGCGAGAGCCTCGTCAAATTTGCGGTCGTACAGGAATATCCTTGCCCGATTGTACGCCGCAACGGCACGTGCCGCGGGGTCGAGACGGGCGAGTTTTTCAAACGCCTTGAGCGATTCTTCGTACTTGCCGTCGAGACGGTGGAGCACGCCCTTTACAAAATAGAGAGCGGCGTCATTGGGAAACTGCTTTTCGAGCAGTTCGATCTCGGAACGGGCCTTCTTTTTCTCGCTGCGGGCCATATAGATCATGACCATCAGGACGCGGGCCTCGACGACATTTTGGTCGTAAAAGAAGGCTTTGCTGAACGCGGCTTCGGCGTAAGTGTAATCTTCGGGCTCGCCTAAGCCCTTGAAAACGCGGTTGGCGTAACAGGCCCCGAGGCCGCTATAGGCGAGTGCAAAATGCGGGTCGAGCTCGATCGCGTGTTTGAAATTTGCCATCGCGGCGTCGCAATCTTCGGCGTCGATAGTGCGGAAAATGAACCGCCCGAAATTGTCGCGGCCGCGAAGATACTCTTCCCACGCCTCGGCGTTGTCGGTCGCACGTTTACCGAGACGCTCGGCCTCGAGGTCGGTCAGTTCGAGCCTGAGCCCTTCGAGAATGCGTTGGGCGATGCCGTCCTGGAGCATCAGGATGTCGCTGCCCTCGGCGTCGATGCGGTCGCTCCAGAGAATGTCGCCGGTCGAAACGTCGAGAAGCTGTGCGGTCACACGCAGCTTTTCGCCGGCACGGATAAATCCGGCGGATAAGACGGCGTGAACGCGCAGCTCGCGGCCCGCCTCACGCGGGTCCATCTCTTTGCCCTGATATTTTGCGATGACGGAACTCGGCCGAACGATGATCGAGCGGATCTGGGCAAGCTCGGTGATGACCGAATCGGCGAGTGCGAATTCGTAAAAGCTCGAAGCCGGATCGCCGCTCAGATTTTGGAAAGGCAGGATCGCGACGCTCTTTTTCTCAGTGCCGGTCGCGGTCATCGAGATGTCGGGTGCGAACGACGGCATGCTCGTGATCGATGGCGTTTTGCCGATCGACGTCTCCGAGCCGGTTCGGCCCTTGATCCAGTTCCAGGCACGTTTTACCGGGCTGCCGTCGGCATGCGTCGGTGCGTACGTGTCGCCCGGCATGATCTGGGCACCGGCGAGCTGCTGGAGCACGCCGCGGAGGTCGTCACGCATCTGGCCGATCTTTTGATAGCGGTTTTTCGGCTCCTTTTCGAGAGCTTTATCGACGATCTGCTGCAGCTGCGGCGGCAGAGGTTCACGACGCTGAGCCTCGAGCGGTTTCGGCGTACCGTAGAGCACCTGATGGCGAACGTCAACGACCGTTTTGCCCTGAAAAGCCCAAATGCCGGTCAGCATCTCGTAGAGCAGGACGCCGGTCGAAAAGATGTCCGAGCGATGGTCGGCACGTTCGCCGCGGGCCTGTTCCGGAGCGGCATAGGTCGCCGTGCCGTACGGAATGCCAAGCTCGGTGATCTCTGAGTGGTCGTGGCCCTGGTGCTGGTCGGCATGGTCGTCTTCGAGCAGTTTGGCGAGCCCGAAATCGAGTATCTTCGCCTGGCCCGAACTCGTCACCATGATATTTCCGGCCTTGATGTCGCGGTGAATGATATTTTTCGAATGAGCGTAGGCGAGAGCGTCAGTGACCTGAATGGCGATCGAGACCGCACTCTTGAGCTCAAGCGGACGTCCGGCGACGAGCTGTCGGACATTTTTGCCCTCGACATACTGCATCGCGATGTAGAACACGCCGTCCGCACTATGAAAATCATAGATCGTGCAGATATTCGGGTGGTCAAGCTGTGAGCAGAGCTGTGCTTCGCGTTCGAAACGTTTGAAATTGGCGGTCTTTAGAGTCAGTTCGGGCGGGAGCACCTTGATAACGGCAGTCCGGTTAAGCTTGGTGTCGAGGGCCTTATAAACGGTACCCTGGCCACCGGAGCCGATCTTTTCGAGGATCTTGTATTGGTTAATTTGCGAACCAATCATAGATATTCAAGCTTTCCCCGGGAACGCGTCCCGTGAAAGGCAAACCGTAATCCTAATTTGCTTCCCGCCAGTTGTAAAGCGTGGAACTACATCGGAATGTTAAATTCCCAAACTGCTGACCTGAACTGGTTGTCATCGGACCGGCAAACTGCCGGTCAATCCGGGTGGATCGTTCAGCCGCGTGGCGGATCGCCCCATCCCGAAGCAATATACTCTCCATTCTCGACGATGCACGGCACAACGAGGTCGCCACCCGAGAATTCGAGCATTTCGCGTTGCCGAGCCTTGTCGTTTTGGGCGTCATACTCGACAAAATCAATGCCGTGTTCGTTATAATGATCACGCGCCCGCTGGCAATACGGACAGTCCGGTTTTGTGTACATTACTAAAGCCATTGTTCAAAATTACACCTTTTCAGTAAGATAATCTAGTTAAACAACAAAGCCCGGAGATCATATCCAAAAAATGGACCACCCTGACATATTCGCGCCATACGAAAAGCTGATCGAGATCGACATACTCGGCGAAAAACGAATGGTCCCGGAAAACAATTCGCTGCTCCGATGCTTTCAGTTTCTCGCAATGGAAAGTATTTCATTCGGCGAGTTCTGCTGGAACGGCGACTGCCTCAACTGCCAGGTCTGGCTCCAAAACGGCGACAAAGAAAAAGCCGTCATCGCCTGCCGCACCACCGTCAAAGAAAACATGCAGATCGTCCGCATGGCCGACGAGATCGACCTTTCGGGAGAATAGATCGGGGAGTTTCGTAGTTGCGAAAAGGCAGAGGGCGTTCGAATTGGTCGAACGCCCCTCGTTTAGATAGTTGTGTTTACGTAACCGACGGACTAGTACTTCGGGATAGACGGGTCGACGTCGTTGGACCAGGCGGTGATGCCGCCGACCATGTTTGACAGTTTTCCGGTGAAGCCGGAGCGTTCGAGGGCCATTATGGCGTTGGCACTGCGGCCGCCCATTTTGCAATGGATGACGGTTTCGCGGGTCGGGTCGATCTCGTTCATGCGGGCAATGACCTCGCCGAGCGGGATAAGTTTTGCCCCCACAATATTAGCAAAGGCGTATTCGTCCGGTTGGCGGACGTCGATCAATTGAATGTCATCGCCGGCGTCGAGCCGGGCCTTGAGTTCGAGTGCGGTGATCTCCATCATATTCAGATAAGGTTCCTTTATTAACGAAATATCAAAGGTATTTTAGCACCGGACGGCGACAAATTCCCAACCGGCCGCCCATGCGCAAGCGTAAATCGAGTAAAAGAACTGCGGTTTCAGTTTACAAAAATTTACAAACCCAAAATCAAAAAGTCGACGAAAGTAATATAAAATATTGCACTTAGGCGTAACTCTTATGTGGAATCCAGTATTAAAAACGGTATTCGCAGCTGCTATTTTGTCGGCCTTTGTCGCGTGCGGTTCATCGGGCGGCGACAAAAAGGGCGGCGGTGACGCCAAGAATGAAGAGGCTCAGCAGGTGCCGGCGACGAGCATTACGGTCGGCAAGAGCGAATCGCGCGACGTTGCCTCGGCAATTCACGCGACGGGCAGCCTGACGGCGAACGAGACCTCAGATGTGGCACCCAAATCTGCAGGCAAGATCTCGAACATTTCGGTCAACGTCGGGGATTTTGTCGCCAATGGGGCCGTGATCGCAAGGGTAGATGACCGCGACGCACGGCTGCAACTCGCTTCGGCACAAGCGGCGGTAAAGGTCGCACGGGCTGCGGTCAGACAGGCGGAGGCAAGGCTCGGTTTGCTTGAGAACGGTAAGTTCAGTGCTTCGGCGATCCCCGAAGTGCGGGTTGCGAACGCTAATTACGAGCAGACGCTGGCCGAATTGAAACAAGCTGAGGCAAATGAAAGGCGGTATCGCGAACTGACCGAATCCGGCGATGTGGCGATGATCACGTATGAGCAGTTTCGCACGCAGCGTGACACCGCCCGCAGTCGCGCGAATGCGGCTAAACAGCAACTCGAGGTGGCGATCAATACCGCAAAACAGAGTAACCAGGCCATCGCTAGTGCACAGGCACAGGTCGAATCGGCACAGACGCAGGTCGCCGACGCTCAGCAGGCGATAGCCGACACACTGATCCGTGCACCGTTTGCAGGATTTGTCAGTAATCGCGGCGTCGCCGTCGGCGAATACGTCAGCTCGGCATCGGTCGTGGCGACCATTCTCCGGACCAACCCGATCAAGGTACAGATACAGGTTGCCGAGGCGGACGTGCCCTTCGTAACCTCGGGACGCGGGGTATCTATCGAGGTCGATGCGTATAAGGACCGCAAATTCGCGGGAATCGTTTCATCGGTCAATCCGGCGATCGACCCGGGATCGCGTGCCGCGATCATCGAGGCTTTAGTCGAAAATAAGGACAATTCACTGCGGTCGGGAATGTTCGCGACCGTCCGTATCAATAAGGAAGGCGGCGGCAAAGCCGTTTTCGTCCCCAAGACCGCGGTGCTCAATGACCAGAGCACGCAGTCGTACCGTGTTTTTGTCATCCAGGATGGCATTGCCAAGCTCAGGACCGTGCAGCTTGGAGCCGAAGAAGGTGAGTATGACCAGATCGTCAACGGCGTCGAAGCCGATCTCACTGTAGCAACAAGCAATCTCGCTCAGCTTTTCGAAGGTGCGAAAGTGACTTTTTAGTCCCAGGGCCC
>JAGOBH010000011.1 GCA_017983495.1 Pyrinomonadaceae bacterium
CGCCGTTTATCAGGTTCGCGGTTGCCATTTAAGTATATATTCGCTTCAAAATGAGTTTAACGGAGATAACAGATCAGCTGGACGTTTTGCGTGACAAGGTATTGCTGCTGGGCGGCAAGACCGAGGATGCGGTTCATCGCGCGATGCGTTCATTAAAAGAGCGCGACAGCGAACTTGCCCGGCGTGTTTGCGAGGACGATGAGACAATTGACCAAATGGAGCTCGAGATCGACCGTTTGACGGTGGAGATACTCGCCAGTCAGGCGATGGCCGAGCACGATCTGAGATTTGTCGTATCGGTGGCAAAGATAACGCCGATCCTCGAACGCATCGCCGACCACGCGACAAGCATTGCCGAGGCGGCAATCATCCTCAATAACGAGCCGCAGATCGACAACTATATCGATTTTTCCTTAATGGCCGACATTGCGGCCGAAATGCTGCGTGAAGCGTTGAACGCTTTTACGTCCGAAGACGCACAGGCTTCGCGGCGTATTATCGCCCGCGATCTTGAGGTGGACCGGGCGTACGGACGTGTTTTCGACGGCTTGATCGAAACGATGGTGCAAAACTCGGCGGCAGCAAACGGTGCGGCAAGGTTGCTGTTCGTCGCCAAGCATATCGAGCGTATCGGCGACTATGTCAAGGACATCTGCGAGCTTAATGTTTACCTCACCGAAGCTGTGTTTATCAAACACAGCATTGGAAAGTAGAGCGTGTTCGACATAAGTTCATTGTTCGAATATATTTAGGTTCTCGTTTCTAAAATAAATGTTAACGGAGACCAATTAAGATGGCTTTTAGCTTTTTGCCGAAAGAAGACCACTATTTTACGTTGTTTTCAAATATGACGGTCAAGATTCAGGAAGCAGCTGATCTGCTTGTCGAACTCATGCAAGGTTCGGATGAGAATTTTGACACCCTATCAAAAAAGATCAAGAGCGTTGAGCACCAATGCGACGAGATCACGCACAGCATCACCACCAAACTCAACAAGTCTTTCATCACACCATTTGACCGCGAAGATATCTACACACTGTCAGTTGCTCTCGACGATGTCTGTGATTACATCGACGCAGCGGCTCGTGCCGTTGTCATGTACGACATTCACGAGTCCGACGCCTTTGCTATCGAGTTCGCCGTTGTGCTGCAAAAGCAAGCGAAGGAGATCCACGGAGCCGTTTCGCACCTGAAGACCGCAAAAGGGATGGAACAGAATCTCGTCGAGATCCAGAGGCTTGAGAATGAAGCAGACGAGGTCTATTTCCGCGCTATGGCTGCACTGTTCAAGAACTCAGATGCGGTAAAGATCATCAAGTGGAAAGAACTCTACGAGATCCTTGAAAATGGCACCGACCGTTGTGAAAGCGTTGGGAACATCATTGAGAGCATCGTTCTAAAGCACAACTAAGGCCAATATGGACGCACAATCAGTTTCCCTTGGACTAGTTATCCTGATCATTGCCGTCGCACTGATATTCGATTATGTGAACGGGTTTCATGATGCGGCAAACTCTATTGCGACCGTAGTCGCAACGCGCGTTCTTTCGCCTGGCGTTGCGGTTGCCTGGGCGGCATTCTTCAACTTTGTTGCTTTTATCGTATTCGGAACTGCCGTCGCCAAGACCATCGGCGGCGACATGGTCAACATTGCGGTCATCCCACCGGGCGACCAGTTATTCGTACTGCTCGCGGCCGTCCTCGGAGCGACGATCTGGAATCTGATCACATGGTGGCTCGGGCTGCCGACATCCAGTTCGCACGCTCTGGTCGGTGCGTACGCCGGCGGCGCAATATCGTCATACATCTATTATTTTGGATTCAACAGCGTTGAGACCGTGCTCAAAGCCGAAGGCTGGATCAAGACACTCAGCTTCATCGTCCTGTCACCGCTGATCGGAATGACCCTCGGCTTTATCATGATGGTTTCGGTCTATTGGATCTTTCGCAACTTCTCGCTGCATAAGGTCGATAAGGGTTTCCGTGTAGGACAGCTTTTTTCTGCCGCAGCATACTCACTCGGCCACGGCGGCAATGACGCTCAAAAGACGATGGGAATTATCACCATCGTGCTCGTCTCGGGCGGATTTTTGCAGATGACTGCGGCTGGCAAGCTACCTGAGATACCGCTGTGGGTAGTTCTCTCCGCACACGCCGCAATCGGTCTCGGGACACTTTCCGGCGGTTGGCGAATCGTCAAAACGATGGGTACAAAGATCGTTAAGCTCCAGCCAGTCGGTGGATTTTGTGCCGAAACGGCCGGTGCCCTGACGTTGTTCGGCGCGACGGCAGCCGGCATTCCGGTTTCGACAACGCATACGATCACCGGCTCGATCGTCGGCGTCGGATCGGCAAAGCGATTCTCCGCCGTCAAATGGGGCGTCGCGGGACGCATCGTTTGGGCATGGGTCCTGACGATTCCCGCAGCCGGCTTGATCGCAGCTTTGTCGTACGGCATTATTTTGGTGATCGAAAAGCTCCTCGGCGTGAAATAGTGCTTCACAATATCCAATTGAAAAGATAACCCGAGAAGATAATACAAACCGTGACGATTCCGAAAAAGATGGCGATCAATTTGATCGTCATCACTTTTTTGAGCAGCATCGCTTCGGGGATCGATAACCCAACGACAGCCATCATGAAAGCAAGCGAGGTCCCGATCGGGATGCCCTTACTCACGAAGACTTGAATAACGGGAACGATGCCTGTTGCATTCGCGTACATCGGAACGCCAATTATTACCGCCAGCGGAACGGCATACCACGTGTCTTTGCCGATGTATGCCTCAAAGAAACCCTCCGGAATATAACCGTGCATCGCCGCTCCGATGGCGATACCGATGAGTATGTAAGGCGTCACACTCTTTACGATGCCAAGCGCCTCTCGGGCGACTTCCGGAAGACGCTGAACAAATGTCTTGTGCTCAGCAATAAAGCCTTTGCGGTCGGCTTCGGCCTCTTCCCAGAGTTTATGCATCCAATCCGTCAACAGATGTTCGAGCTTCAGTCGGTCCATTATTATGCCGCTGACCACACCGAGTGTTATCCCTGTCACGACATAAATAACTGTAGTTTTTAGCCCAAATGAACCGAGCAGCACAGCGACAGCGACCTCATTCACAAGCGGCGATGTCACCAGGAACGCAAACGTGACGCCTAGCGGAATACCGCCGCGAACAAATCCGATAAATAGCGGCACCGACGAACATGAACAAAACGGGGTCGCGGCTCCGAACGACGAGGCCAGCAGATATTCGCCGCCGTAAAGCTTGTTTCGAGAAAGGAATGAGCGGATACGTTCGATCGGGAAGTAGGCATTGACGATACCCATCACGAACGTGATCAGAAAAAGTAGGATTATGATCTTTATCGTGTCATAGACAAAGAAATTGAGCGCGTCGCCGAGGTGTGTGCCCTTTTCGATACCGACAAGGCTATAGATCAGCCAGTCCGCGAATGATTGCACCCAGTCGAACATTGCCTAAGCCAACATCGCCTTTATATCTTCCTTTGACGGCACTTTTCCCGCCATCTTGACTACGCCGTCGACCACGACCGCCGGCGTCGACATAATGTCGTACTCCATTATCTTATGGATGTCCTCGACCTTCTCAATATCGGCGTCGATACCCATATCACCAAGCGTTTCACGAATGACCGCTTCCGTTAGTTTGCATTTGGCACATCCTGTGCCCAGTATTTTTATCGTTTTCATTTCTTTACACTACACCTAAGTCGCTTTCGTTGAAGTGCGCCTCATCACACCTGTGAGGATCGTACCCGGAGCGACGGTATTGAAAACCGTGCCGAATTTCTTCACATTGTCGTGAAGCAGTTCCAGCCGATGGTCCGGCTCGTCAGTGTCTACAAGTATCTCGTAGGTGATCGATTCCATCTTGGGTGGAATATCCTGTCTAACGCCCTCGATACGAACAGTCACACCACGGAGCGAAAACTTGAGTATCGGCGTCACTCGTTCGATACCTTTGATCATGCATGCCGTGATGGCCGCGAGCAGTAGCTCCGCGGGGTTAAATGCGTCGGAATTCCCTTTCAAGTCCGTATCGAGGCGTATCTCGGCAGATTTGCAGCGTGCTAGACTGCCATGTTCGTCGACACGAGCAGACTCGACGTAAAACTGCATTTTGCCCATATTCACATCCTTTTCACCGAATCCTCCGATTTCGCATTTTCAGCCAAAATGCTCATCTTTTTGCGGTGATCTTCTTTACTTATTTCTGCAATATTTCCGTCCTGGATCAATAATATTCGATCAGCAGCCTGTGCCAGACGATCGTCGTGCGTGATCATGACGAATGCTACCCCGCTCTCCCGGTTCATCTCGCGCATCATTTCAAAAACTTCAGCACCGGACTGGCTGTCGAGATTTCCCGTCGGCTCGTCGGCGAGTACTATCTTTGGCGAATTCGCCAGTGCTCTGACAATTGCACAACGCTGATTCTGCCCTCCGCTCATTTCATCCGGATGCTTATTGGTTTGGTCGCCTAAGCCGACCCGCTTGAGCAATCCCAAAACCATATCGCGTTCTTCGTCCGAGGCCTCGCCTTTACGGATCGCTATCGGCATCAGGGCATTTTCAAGGCATGTAAATTCATCAAGCAGGTAGTGTGCCTGAAAAATGAAGCCGACCTCATCGCTTCTGAGGCGGGCCAAGCCATCTTGGTCCAAAGTCGAAATGTCCACACCATTGACTAATACCGTGCCTCCCGTAGGAACATCCAGCGCACCAAGGATATTGAGCAACGTAGATTTGCCGCTGCCTGACTGGCCAACGATCGCCACAAATTCACGTGCCCGGATCTCGATGTCTAGACCGAAAAGCACCGGCACGTCGATCTTGCCGAAGTATGTTTTCTTTAGCCCGCGCGTTTCGATAACAATGGGCAGTTCGGCCTTTGATCGCTCGCCTGTTATCTGTGTGCTGGATGAGCTACTCATTTTCCTTTGTCTTATCGCATCACATCGACCGGATTGAGTTTGGCCGCCCGCCGTGCCGGCAGGACTGCGGCGATCACGGTCGTGATGATCGCGGCCAGCATAGCCAGTCCGATATACAACGGAATGATCTTTACCGGAAATAGTGCCAGCGGTTCCTGGCCGGCCGTCGCCGCCCTGGTAGGCAAGCTGATCAGATAAGCTATCGTCGTGCCCAACACCGCTCCGACCGAACTGCCGATGATAGCGACACCCAATCCCTGAAACACGAAAACTGTCGAAATTTGAGATTGCCGGGCTCCCATGCTCTTTAGGATCCCGATCTGAGCGGATTTCTGAAGTACCGAAACGATAAGAACCGAGGCGATCGCAAACGCGGATGCGATCAGGCTAAACGCTGATATCAAATACGCCGATATACCCATCATCTGCATATTAGTCAGATTGCGGGAATAGTCGCGGGTCCATGGCCGAGCTTCATATTTTGTTAACGCCATAATCGTGTTCGATAGCTCTTCCACCTCGTAAATTTCATTTACCTTAAGGTAGATGATGTTCACCGACGTACCGAGACCAAAAAGACTCTGTGCATTACGAAGAGTTACATAGGCACTTCCCCGGCCCTGACCTCGATTATAGATCCCGGCAATTGTGAATGAATCGGCTTGATTTGAGCTTGATGTGAGTCTTATTCGTTCGCCGACGGTGACATTCAGATCGCTTGCAAGTTCCGTATCAATGACGATCTCATCGCTGCCTAGGTTTTTGTATCTCCCCATCACGAGATCCTTGGTGATCGGCGTAATTACATCCAATAGCTCAGGATCGGCCCCAACCACCGAAACACCTATCGGATTTGCACCCTTTGAGGCAAACCCCTGACCATTTACAACCGGAGCGACTCCGCTAACATTAGGTAAGCCTCGAAGCATAGTCACCACTTCGTCCCAGTTGTCGATGAACTTCAGTTGGGACGCGGATACCTCAATTCGGCTTGATGTTGGGCTTTCGGGTATCACAAGAGGTTTCGGCTTTGGATCTTCGACCTGCACCGTTACGTGGGGGATCGACTCTGTTAAAAGCACAGACATCATGTTCTGCAGCCCGAAGATCAGGGAAGTGATAAAGATAACGATTATGACACCCGTTGCGACGGCGCTTATCGTCAAAACTGTCTGCAAACCTCCTGACAACAAATGTCGGACCGCGAGGCGTAACTCGAAACGGTATGACTTTGGGACCAGGGCCGAAATGAGTAGGTCGCCGAATGGTCTCATAACAGATCACCTCGCCTGCACACGGTCTCCAACCTTTATATTTGTGGGCACTGCGATAATTCGATCTTCAGCTTCAAGTCCGGAGATCACCGGCACGCCGTCCTTTGTTGGCAGGCGTGTAACTACCGGCTTCTGTGCAGCCTTACCGTCGACAATTATGAAAACCATCGTTTCGTCGCCGACCCTCACAGGAGCGGTCTGGGGAATCATCAAACGGCTGACGCTTTTTGCCGTAATAATATTTACGTTGATCGTCTGGCCCGGCCTAAGCCAGTCAGGCGGGTTGTCGGGAATCACCGTGATCGTGATCGTGCCGCGAACCGCGTCGACCGCTGCCCCGAGTTCGGAAACAATTCCGCGAAAGCTATTCTCTGAAAACGGATCAGACGAGATAACCGCCTCTTGTCCGACTTTCAAAGCGGAAAGATTGCTTTCATCGACATCGATGCGAATTTCAGGTTCCACGCTTATCAACGTAAGCACTCCGAGATTGCCAACGGACTGACCGGCCTCTGCGTTGATCTTTGTAACGGTTCCGGCAAATGGGGCGGTGACTGAGGCATTTCCAGCCTGCTCTTCGGCAACACTTAGGGCCCGCTCCGTTTCCGCTACGCGACTCTGGGCGACCTCGATGTCTTCCGCCCTTGCTCCGCCTTGGATCGTGCGAAGCCGCGACTGCAACACTCGAACATTGGCTTCCAACGACTTGAGACTCGACTGGGCAGAGCGAACATTGGCCCGTGATACCTCGATCGCTTGCTTTTGCGCTTCAACTCGTTTTTCGGCAACCTTTAGAATGTTCAGATCACGATCATATTCAGAACGAGAAATGTCGCCGCTTTTAACCAGGGAACTGCTTCGCTCGAGTTCCTTTGCTGCCAGTTCGTTTTCAGATATGAGTTGTTCAAGTATTGATCTGCCTTGATTGACGCTCTTTTCAGTCTGGGTGATAACTGATCGCTGCTGTTCTACTTGAGCGATCGCTTGATTGACCTGCTCCGCCGCGGCATTGATATCGGAGCCTAAGGCATCCCGCGACACTTGAGCTAATTGGGCTCGAGCGGTACTAACAGCGGATCGGGCCTGCGAGATCTGTGCTTCGGCCACGTCATTTTTTATTAGAGCCAATTGCTGGCCGCGAACTACGCTGTCACCTTCTTTCACATAGAGTTTATTGACGATTCCTTGTAGTTGGGCCCCGATATTCGATTCGGTCTCGCCACCGACTATTCCGCTGGCAGTGATCGTCTCGGTAATGGTCGCCGATTTTGGTTCCACCAAGTCAACGGTTTTTGGCCGCCGGATAAACCAAACCGCTACGACAACGATCAGAACAAGTGCCCCAAGGACTCCGAACCTGATGATCCATTTCTGACGATTCTCAGATTTTTCACTTTGGTCGTTTTGATCGGCCTGGGGTTCCGGGACAGAGCGCGGGGAATCTTCCGCTGACTCTCTGCGAATATCGTCGCCGGTTATGTGAATTTCAGTCATTCGACTCTGTAAGGCATCAACACACCGCAAAATCTAATGTATTCCGTCCAGTCCGGGAAAAGATGTTTGCATCAATTCTCATCCGATCGGGAATCCCTCATAGCTTACATTATGTCCGGCGGACTCGTCCGTCAGTGCGCCTCATCACATATGCAAATATGCATCGACTCGAAATCTTCAATATGAGATCACGCTTGCCTTAACACATCCGAAGTGACATCATTTTTCTTTGGAGGAAACGATGTCAGCAGTTCTTGAAAAGGCGCAAATACTCGAAGATTATCTGACCATGCCGGACGAGGAGGTCCACGAACGGATCGAACTCGCACGTGCGGAATTGGGCAAGCGAGTCGTGATCCTTGGCCATCATTACCAGCGTGACGACGTGATCCGCCACGCGGACCTGACCGGCGACAGCTATCAGCTTTCGGTAATGGCTTCGCAGACCGACGCCGAGTACATCGTTTTCTGCGGCGTTCATTTTATGGCCGAATCGGCCGATATTCTCGGCAAGCCTCAGCAGCGGGTCATCCTGCCCGACCTCGGTGCCGGTTGTTCGATGGCGGACATGGCGACGATCGAACAGGTCGAAGACGCTTGGGAACAGCTGCGTGAGATCGGCGTGCTGGACGAAAAGGTCGCCCCGATCACTTACATGAACTCGAGCGCCCAGATCAAAGCCTTTTGCGGCCGGAACGAGGGCGTCGTCTGCACCTCGTCGAACGCGATCCCGCTCTTTGATATTTATCTGAAAGAGTTCGACAAGATGTTCTTCTTCCCCGATCAGCATCTCGGCCG
Organism: Pyrinomonadaceae bacterium; assembly: GCA_017983495.1. GTDB lineage: Bacteria > Acidobacteriota > Blastocatellia > Pyrinomonadales > Pyrinomonadaceae > OLB17. The sequence continues at coordinate 8,525 of JAGOBH010000011.1, forward strand.
CAACACCGGTGCAAAATTCGGCATTCCTCTCGATAAGATGGTTCTATGGAATCCGCACGAAGAACTCGGCGGAAATACCGAGGAGCAGCTTCGCCAAAGCAAACTTATTCTGTGGCGTGGACATTGCTCGGTACATGGCCGGTTCAAACCGTGGCATGTCGATCAGATCCGTGCCAAGGTCCCGGGCGTACAGGTGCTCGTCCATCCCGAATGCACCCGCGAGGTCGTCGAGATGAGCGACCTTAACGGTTCTACGTCATTTATTATCAAGACCGTCGAAAACTCGCCGGCCGGTTCGAAATGGGCAATTGGAACGGAGGTAAATCTCGTCAATCGCCTGCAGGACCGTTTTCCTGACAAAGAGATCCATCTGCTCGCACCGGACCTGTGCATGTGCGCCACGATGTACCGCATTGCCCCGCAAAATCTTGCATGGGTACTCGAAAACCTCGTTGAGGACATCGTCGTCAACGAGATCGTCGTTGACGATGAGACCAAACATTTCGCCAACATCGCTCTCCAGCGGATGATCGATTTTACGGAGAAAAAGAATTAGCCACCAACAAACACGAATCGACAGAAACGCAGAACGTACGGTTTGTTCGCGTCTGGTTGTCCCTATTCGTGACTAGATCTTACCTATGGCGTTTCTCAACGACAGACTGAGTGACAACGTTCACGGAAGATTTTACGTCGACCGCGAGTGTATTGACTGCGACGTCTGCCGCGACACTTCGCCCGAAAATTTTCGACGTAACGACGAAAACGGATATTCCTACGTATTTAAGCAGCCCACAACACCACGCGAAGAGGAACTCTGCAAAGAAGCTCTCGACGCCTGCCCCGTCGAGGCGATCGGCGACGATGGAGAATGATATCCGAACCGCTTTTCCTTGCTTTATTGCCCCCACTCGAACAAAATATATTAAAGGAGTCTAAACAGATGAGCGAACCCGAACAGTCCGCAGTTTCACGTGTCCGCTGCCGCGAGATAATGACCAAAAGCGTCAAAACAGCCTCGTCCGGCGATACGTTGCGTGAAGTGGCCGCAATGATGCGAGACGGCGACATGGGTGCCGTTCCGGTGGTCGATGGCGGCAAGCTGATCGGCATAGTCACGGACCGCGACATCGTCGTCCGCTCGGTTGCCGAGGGCCACGATGCTTCGACACCGATTCGCGAAGCAATGACATCCGAGCTTCATACCGTGCGGCCCGATGATTTTGTTTTTGAGGCGATCCGCCTGATGGGCGACAAGCAGATCCGCCGAATTCCAGTGGTCGGCGGCAGCGGCGAACTCGCGGGCATTATCTCAATGGCCGACGTCGCCCTTGAGACTGAGGACGAACTTGAGATCGCCGAAGCACTCGAAGAGATCTCGAGCGGCGCCGCGTTTTGGAGCAAGAAATGAGAGTTCGTGAATTGTAACGGGTAGTAAGTTCAGATAATCACCCGAATACCGTTCGCCGGACGCTCGTCACGCAGAAAATGGCCAAATCAATCAACCGAAATTTTCAGTTTGTCGGTTCATCAAAAAACGTTCAGTCCGGACGGCTCTGGTATCCGGCCGCTGACGTTTATCAAACGCCCGAGGGTTGGCTGGTCAAGGTCGAACTTGCCGGCGTATCTCCCGAAGATATTGAGATCGACATTCAGGGCAATGTTCTCTATATATCCGGCAGTCGCCGCGACCGGTCCTGCGGCACCGGCGTGTCGTACCAACAAATGGAGATCACATACAGCAATTTTGAAAAGACGCTGAACTTTCCCGCGTCGATCGAGGGAGCCGTCGTCGAACACAACTTTGAGAACGGACTGCTCATCATACATCTTCGCAAAGCTAATTAGTTTGCTTTGCCTGTTCGCAGCCGAGAATAACGCCGATAACCTGGAGTTTTATGGCCGAAGATACAAATACCGAACAATCCCCGACAGTATTGCCGCAATCGTTTGAGATCGCGGTTCTGCCGCTGCAAAATACTACGCTTTTTCCGGAGACTGTCGTGCCGCTCGCGGTCGGACGGGAACGGTCGACCAAGGCGGTCGAATCGGCTCTGGCTACCGAGGAAAAGCTCATCGCCTGTGTCACCACCAAGACGGAGAATGTCACCGGCGATGACGCGGTACCCACGGATCTTTACCAGATCGGTACGGTCGTAAATATCAAGCGGATGATGCGCAATGAGGGCGTAATGCAGCTCATCGTCCAGGGCATGGACCGTTTTGAGGTCATCGAGTGGACCGGCGAGCAACCTTACCTAAAGGCAAAGGTGCAGATCCTGCCCGAGCTCCGCCGCGTCGACGAAGAAGAGATCGAGGCGTTGAAACGCAATATTCAAGGCATGATAACCGAGGCTCTCGCTCTTTTGCCTAACGTTCCGCCCGAGATCCGCATGGCCGTGATGTCGCAGGAAGACCCGGTCCAGCTCTCTTATTTCCTCGCTTCGGTCCTCGATCTCGGGGTCGAGACCGAACAAAAAATGCTCGAATCAGACACCGTGGACGGCCTGCTCACGCTGACACACGCCGCTCTCGCCCGCGAGGTCGAGATCATGCAGATCCGTTCGAAGATCGCCAACGAGGCTCAGCACGAAATGGATAAATCGCAACGCGATTACGTCCTGCGTCAGCAGATGAAGGCGATCCAGAAAGAACTCGGCGACGAAGAAGGCGGCGAACAGGCCGAGGCCGAACAGCTTCGCGATCGTCTGGAGAAAGCGGATCTGCCTGATGACGTACGCAAAGAGGCGACCCGTGAGCTAAAACGGATGGAGCAGCTGCCGCAATCGGCCCCTGATTATCACGTCATTCGCACTTACATCGAGTACATTCTCGAATTGCCGTGGCGAAAGTCGAGCGAAGAAAAACTAGACCTCAACGAGGCTCGCAAGATCCTCGACGAAGACCATTACGGCCTTGAGGACATCAAGGAACGCATTCTCGAATCGCTTGCTGTCGTCAAACTGCGGCCCGATTCCAAAAGCCCGATCATTCTATTCGTCGGCCCTCCGGGAGTTGGCAAAACCTCGCTTGGCCGCTCGATCGCTCGTGCTTTGGGTCGCGAATTTGACCGCCTCAGTTTGGGCGGCATGCGTGACGAAGCGGAGCTTCGCGGCCATCGCCGCACCTACATAGGTGCTATGCCCGGCCGCATTATCCAGTCGCTGCGTCGCGTCGGAGTCAACAATCCCGTTTTGATGCTCGACGAGATCGACAAGCTCGGCAACGATTTCCGCGGGGATCCGGCGTCCGCGTTGCTTGAGATACTTGACCCGGCGCAAAACAATACGTTTCGCGATAACTACATCGATCTACCGTTCGACCTGTCAAAGGTGTTTTTTATCGCCACCGCCAACCAAATGGGACCGATACCGATGCCGCTCCGCGACCGTATGGAGATCATTCAGCTTGGCGGCTATAGCGACCGCGAAAAGCTCGGCATCGCCAAACAATATCTGATCCCGCGGCAGATCAGAGAGAACGGCCTGACGACGGACCAACTTGAAATATCGGATGACGCGGTGAATCTGCTAACGGCGAGATACACACGCGAAGCCGGCGTTCGACAGCTCGAACGCACCGTCGGCAATCTTGCGCGCAAGGTCGCTCTCAAGGTTGCCGAAGGACTGACCGAAAAGGTGTCGATAACGGCTGAAGAGATCAAAGGTTATCTTGGGCCGCCGCGCGTCTATCCGGAAGAAGCCCGCAAAGAGCTTCCCGCCGGCGTTGCGACCGGCATGGCGTGGACGGAAATGGGCGGCGAGGTGCTCTTTATCGAAGCGACGCTATTGCCCGGCGGCAGCGGCTTAACGCTTACCGGTCAACTCGGTGATGTGATGAAAGAGTCCGCTCAGGCAGCACGCAGTTACCTGTGGTCGCACGCCGCCGAACTCGGGATAGAACCGGACCGCATTAAACAAAACGGCGTCCACATTCATGTTCCTGCCGGAGCGATACCCAAGGACGGCCCGAGCGCGGGCGTCACGATGGCGTCGGCACTCGCCTCGCTGTACACCGGACGAAAGGTGCGTTCCGATACAGCGATGACAGGTGAGATCACATTGTCCGGGTTGGTTTTTCCGGTTGGCGGAGTTAAGGAAAAAGTGCTCGCGGCACATCGTGCCGGCATTCGGCGGATCATCCTGCCCGATCGCAACGAGGTCGACATTGAGGAGATCCCCGAGGATGTGCGAAAAGAACTGACCGTCATTCCGGCATCGCGGATCAGTGAGGTGTTGAACGCTGCTCTCGAAAAGGACGCGACCGACGAGCAGCTCAAAAACTATTACGCCCAGAGTATTGAGACCAAAAAAGAAGCCCCTGCCGATGTAATGATCGGCAAGGACAATTGATTATATCTACGGCCCGCGTTCTTATCTGGAACGTACGGCAAATCCGGGATTGATCTGGATGGCTCGCTGAAAGTGCTTTTCGGCGAGCCGGTTCATCCCGACGTTTTGCAGCCTCAGCCCGAGCATCCAGTGAAACCGTGCGTCCTCCGGCGTTGAACGGTCTGCCTGCTTTTCATACACCGCAATAACTTCCTGATTCCCGACTGACGCGGCGGCACCGGCGAGCAAATTGTTGGCGAGCGGAAGAGCAGGATTGCTCTTGACCGCATCGGTCCAGACAGTTACAGCCTCTTCCCTCTTGCCCTTCTGCCACAATGCGACGCCGATCTCTTCGCGGGCCAGTACAAGGTCCGGCCGCAAAGCCAATGCCTGGCCGAGACTAGTGAGAGCCTGGTCGTAGCTTCCCTTTCGGTTCAATATCGCTCCCTGATAGTAGAGACTCAACGCCCTACCCTGGTCGTCCTGAAGCTTTGCGGCCTGAGCCAGTAATTCGACAGCCCTTTCGGGGTTGCCTGAGAGAAACTCCAACCATGCGAGCTTGGGCAATGCCGGCACGTTTACAAAAAACCCGCCATTCAATGCGGTCTGAAAGTGCCTGCGTCCCTGCTCAATATTGTTACGGTCGGCGGCGTTCAGCCATTGGGCAGGGTCCTTTTGGGCAAGAGCAAGCTCGTCAGGCAGCTGCAGGCTTTCAAAAGCGATCGCTCCGGCTCGTTCGTGATACCGGATCCATCCGCTGTGAACGTTTAGGCCAGTCCACAACGCCGCAACGCCGACGAAAACCCATCCGGCGACCCGCATCTTTCCCGCCGACTTAAGGCTGTATTTGTAGAACGATTGGCTGTCCGTCTGAAAAAGTCTGATCGTTCGCAGTACGAGAAAAGTCGTGATCGGTGCGATGCCGAGTGCCATCAGCATCGGAACGAGCTGATAAACGTCCCAGACCGCAAAATAGCTTACGACGAATACAGCGGCCGCGATCATCTCTTCTTGCCACGTAAGCGAGTAATTTTTCTTGATCTTTGCAGAAACCCCGACTGCCGGTTTTCCAAATCCGAAATACAGTGCGTCATTCGGGCAAACGCTGACGCAATCCATGCATTTCATACAGCCCTGATCGACGACCATACCGTATTCCTTGACCTCGGCATGAACAAGAACGTTCGAAGTACATGTTGCCGTACAGTGGCCGCACTGATTACACGCATCGGTCACGCGGATTCGTCCGGGCGAAACCTTGTCGGCGAGACTGAAAAATCCGCCGTAAGGACAGCCGTAAGTGCAAAACCCCTTTGAACCCAGGAAATAGACCGTTAGAAATCCGCAGATCAACAAAAACGGTATTGCTACCCAAAACGGTGGAAATGTGGCCCAAAATTCAGTCGTGACGAGGTGATTGGTAAACTGCGGGATGATCGGCTCGTTCGGCGGCTTTGCCAAAACCCGTAAGAACGTCGGCCATACGAACATATACAAGGCGGCAATGAGCGGCACGAACACTAGCAGACGCGAGCGGAATGGCCGCGGCGTCAGGCCGACCCTCTTCAACATCCAAGCACAGAGATCCTGCAATGCAAGAATGTGACAGCCCCAACCACAAACAAATCGTCCAAAGATCAGCGTCGCGAGTATTGCCAGCGTAAAAAAGATAAATCCTGCGTTTATCGCTCCGTTTTGAAGCGTATACATCGCCTCCGATGGTTCGATCGGCGAAATTGTTGTTCCCGATATCTGCCATTGGACGTAATGAGCGATCATCGCGAGATTTAACGCGATCAGCACACCGGCACGCCAGATGCTGGTCTTCGAATGGGCCATGCTGCCGCCATCCGGCGCCGAACTGCCCAAAACAGGCAGAGCGACAGACCGCGGTTTCTTTATTTTTTGGCTTTCACAACCGCCTTTCATAAGAGCTTGGAATAGGGTGGATATTCGACACCTGATCGTACTTCTGTACTTAGGAAGTATTCTACATTATACTTCCGAAATTCATTTTCAAAATAGGAGTTCAGGACCAATATGAAACGTACAGCTCTCTTCGGGCTAAGAACCGGGCTATCGACCCTCTTGATCCTTGCTGCCGCGACGAGCCATTTTATACTGGTCAACCCCGCGTCAGCTCAGATCCGTGAACGGTCAAATGAGATTGACGTGACTGCGGGCAGATCGGATCGTTCCCCTGCAAGTTCAGATTCAGCCGGGGTGCCGACACTGGTGCAATACCAGATCTTTGACATAGGTGTGGTTCAGATGGGCGACACTGCTTCACAGGGATTTGGCGTTTCGACCGGAAGTACAGCCGTCGGCCGGTCGATTCGAACGGGCGGTGCCCAGGCATTTTCGTGGACGCTCGGAGGCGGAATTGTCGGTTTGCCCAATCTTGCCGGTCGCGCGTTTTGCGTTTCGAATGGCGCAAATAATACGGGCTCGGTTGCCGGCACCTGTGCGTCTACATTGTTCGGTACGAGCCGGTTGCCCGTTATCTGGCAAAACGGAGTTGTTTCTCAACTGCCGCTGCCAGCCGGCGAAACTCTCGGAGACGCCAATGACGTCAACGCGTCGGGCGTCGCGGTGGGATCGATCAATGGCGGATCTTTGCAGAGAGCGGCAATTTACAACGGTGGAACCGCTACGGTCATCACTCAAACGACCTCAACCGGCTGCTTTTTTACGACCGCGTTTGGCGTCAATGACGCGGGCCGTGTGATCGGAACGGGTATCGATCCCAATAACGCGGCGCGCAACGTCGGGATGGTATTCGACATCGGCAGCGGTTCGGCCATCGAGGTCGGAGCCCTGCCGGGAGGCAATGGAGCTCTTGCTTTTGGCGTCGGTAACGCGGGTCATGTCGTCGGTTCGAGCATGTTGAATCAGGGTTCAGGGCTGCCCTTCATCTGGACGCAGGCGGGCGGGATGGTCGCAATTCCGTTGCCGGCCGGTACGAGCCAGGCTTCCGCTCGTGCGGTCAACTCGGCCGGTTGGGCAGTTGGCACAGCATCGTCGGCGTTTGCGATCCCTTTTCTGTACACCGGATCCGCAACCTACAGGCTGGCGGATCTCATTCCCTCAGGAACAGGCTGGGACCTTTCGACAAACACATCGTCGTCCGCACTCGGCATCAGCGACTCAAACATAATAGTTGGTACAGGCGTCCTGAATGGCCAGGTACACGCTTACGCAATGGTACCTGTGGCGAACATCACACTAAGCGGCAGGATACTGACCTCGACCGGTAACGGCATCCGCAACACGCTGGTAACCGTATCGGGCGGAAACCTACCCGCTCCGATAACGGTTCAAACCGGTAACTTCGGTTATTTTGCCTTTTCCGGACTAACTACCGGCAACACTTACACGGTGTCGGTTTCTACGAAACGGTACGTTATCGCTGCCCCGTCGAGACAGGTTACGCCAAGCTCAAATGTCACAGATTTTGACTTTGTCGCAGAACCCTTTTGAAGCTCCTGGAAATTTCCTTTTTTTTGCTTTGCTGAAAAGGAAAAGTTTGCTATTGTGGAAGGGTTATTTCCTACACTTAAATTTGGCTGTTTAATGATGAATCTGATTTTATCGTTATGCCCAAACAGGAGTACAGGATTTTCTACTGTTTTAACTACCGTTACAAATTGGAGTTCGTTAGGTGGTATAGCCCTTCCGGCTGAGATAGAAATTTATGTTGAAAACAATTCTGATCGCTTTGGTCCCGTTCCTTCTCCTGTTTACCAGCAGTTCCGATAGCTTGTTGTCAGGCGGTGTAAAAACTGCCCGCGACGGCAGCACCGGAACGCTCGAAAAAATGATCGTCGCAAGCGGAAGCGTTTCGATGGATGTCAATTTGGATCGGCTCAATGGTGCCCGCAAATCATCGAGATCATCACAGCCGACTTCAATGCGTTTTGACGTGGAACGTGATGCATTCTTTACGGTCCTTGTTTTCAACGGCGAACTTCGCGGCCCGACACCGAGTTCAATGGGCATCAAACCGACAAACTCGGTTGCGGTTCCGGCAAAACTCAACGCGTCCTACGACCAACTGATGGTCGAGAACACGCCGTGGGGTGACCAGTACGAATTAGTTGTTCGCGATTCGAAGACCGGCTTCACGTTCTTTAACATCGAGGGCCATGAGTACGATTATGACGCCAACGAACAGATGCTCCATATCCGTTCGGGTCGTCTTTTGATCTCGAATGACTTTGCCACCGCACTTGGCCGACCGGCCGATACCGGCATGATCGTCGGCGAAATTTCGATCAGCACGAGCATGCGTCCGATCGAAGTGACCCAGGTCGTAAATGGTGAAGTCTCCGCAAGCGTCCTTCCCGCTTCCGCACCGGATGCCGGAACGGTGCCGGGTCCCGACGTAGTTGTTGGTGACCTCACGGGGCTTGCTCAGTTTGGTGCCTCCAGCGGCACCCAGGTTGGTCTCGCGGTCGGAACCGATTCGTGCAATTTCGGCACGGTCGACCTTAACTGGTTCGCAAACCCTGCAAATGACCACCCGGTGATCCCGCAAAACCTTTATCGCATGAGTGGCGGTGCGGGTAATAACGAACGTTTCGAGCAGATCGGACAGTCACAGGTGAAGCACGCATTCACAGCTTTGACAAACAACATCTGTGCCCTTGGCTGCAACGGCGTCGGCGGCTCCCGTCTCGGCTCGGGCTGCTCTGATCCGTACTCGGCCAGCTTGAATTCCGGGCCGAATCTAGGCTCGCGTGCCTGGATCAACCCGTTTAGCGGTGCGTATCCGCGTAATGATTCGGCTACGCCGAACAACTCGCACACCGGCCACACGCACCTCGGACCGTCGCACAGGATATTGACCGAGATCAGCGATCTCGTCCCGGCGCAAAACCCGGGAGCTACATACTTTGCTGAGTCGCAGTATGTGACACCTCACGAATATGCCTGGTGCGTTACAAATCCGACCCAGTGCAACATGTTCAATAATGTCTCGTACCGCCAATACAACGTCTCAGGCACCGGCAGCCCGTTCAGCTTCTCGGCGGCAGGAACAACTCAGCGGACGAAGACCGCAGTTTCTGCGTGGACCGGCTCGACGTCGGTCAATTTCAGACCTGATACCGTAAATGACGGTATGGGCATCGTCGCCTACAAGGTAACCAACCCCTCACCGGGAGTCTGGCACTACGAATACGCGATATTTAATCAGAATCTCGATAGAGGGATCGGCGCATTTAGCGTTCCGACCGGAGATGGCGTAACGATAACCAACGTCGGTTTCCATGCACCGCCCCAGCACCCTGGTTGGGCGGCTGACGGCACACTCGGAAATACTGGCTACAGCAGCACACCGTGGGCAGTAACGCAGAACGCCGCGTCAATCAGTTGGGCGACCGAAACATTTGCTCAAAACCAGAATGCAAATGCGATTCGTTGGGGTACGCTCTACAATTTCCGCTTTGATTCAAATCGTCCGCCGCAAAACGTGAACGCGACGATCGGATTTTATAAAACGGGAGCACCGATCGTAGTAGCGGTCCAGGGTCCAACACCGAGCGTCCCTGCTGCCAACGTTTCGATCTCAGGCCGTGTTATGAACACCAATGGCCAGGGCGTTGCGAATGCAATTGTTTCGCTTACGGATTCGGGGACAGGCGGACGCCGATCGGCTCTTACAAGCTCGTTTGGCTACTATTCGTTCACCAACGTACCTTCCGGACTCAGTTACACAATTTCACCTGTTTCTAAGCGATTTAACTTCACTCCGCTGAACATACAGGTCAATGGTAATCTGACCGATGTTGACTTTACCGCGATCCCGTAAATTCGGTAATAGTTCCTTCAACTCTAAGGCGGCCGCAAGGCCGCCTTTTTTCATCTTCTCCGTACTGTCTTTGACGGCTCACCGACCGCACTTCGGTCATGCTGAAAAAAATCGCGTAAATATCCATTTTTACAGTGGAAAATTGCGTTTGAATAAGTGTATGCTTAGAGGTTAGACGTTTTGGCCAATTGTAGCCCACTAAGTGGTCGGATATTGGAGTTTTACGGATCAATTTTCATTCCGTTTGACATGATCTTTAACACATTATTTTAGCTCAGTTTTATACACAAAATGGCATTTAAGTCTTTATTCAGTTTGTTTTCCAGCGATCTCGCGATCGACCTAGGGACGGCGAATACGCTGGTCTACGCAAAAGGCCGCGGTATCGTTGTTTCGGAACCGTCGATAGTTGCGATCAATAAAGTCACCAATCAGGTTGAGGCAGTCGGCCGCGACGCAAAAGAAATGCTAGGCCGCACGCCTGGCAACATCGTCGCAATTCGTCCGATGAAGGACGGCGTCATCGCCAATTTCGAAGTTACGGAAAAAATGCTGCAGCATTTTATTCGCAAGGCTCACAACGGCAAATCGTGGGTTCGCCCCCGTGTCGTCATCGGCATCCCGTCTGAGATCACTCAGGTCGAACGCCGCGCGGTCGAGGATTCTGCCTATCGTGCAAAAGCCTCTGAGGTATATCTCGTCGAAGAGGCAATGGCCGCCGCGATCGGTGCGGGCCTGCCCATTACCGAACCGCACGGCAACATGGTTGTCGATATTGGCGGCGGAACAACGGACATCGCTGTCATCTCACTTTCGGGTATCGTGTATTCGCGTGCCGTCAGAGTCGCGGGCAACGAGATGGACGAGTCGATCACTCAGTACATCAAACGTAAGTACAACCTTTTGATCGGCGAACGCACTGCCGAAGCGATCAAGATCGCACTCGGGAGCGCATTTCCGCTCGAAGAGCCGCTCTCAATGGATGTTCGCGGACGCAACCTGATCGAGGGCATCCCAAAGACCATCACGATGACCGACGAAGAGATCCGCGAGGCTCTTTCTGATTCGGTTTCGACAATCATCAACGCCGTCCGCGTTGCTCTCGAACGTACACCGCCCGAGTTGTCAGCCGACATCGTCGAACGCGGTATCGTTCTTACAGGCGGCGGAGCGTTGCTGAAAAATCTTGATAAACGACTGATGATCGAGACCGGCCTGCCGGTCGTGATCGCCGATGACCCGCTCTCCTCGGTCGTACTCGGCACCGGCAAGATGTTGTCGGATTTCGAACTGCTCAAACGCGTTAAGTGGGACAATTCATTAATGACGGGTAGTTAGTCGGAACGGTCCGGAAAGTATGGGAAGTCTGGGAAGTAAATCGACTTCCTGACTGTCATGACTTTCCAGACTTCCTGGACTTTCAAGACTCAATCAATGGTAGAGCGTAGTCAAAAAGAAGTTTGGCGATTGACCCCTTGGCTGATGATCGCACTTCTGCTGCTAAATTTTGTCCTGATGGCGTTTGACGCCCGCGAGATCAATACGGGGCAGAGGGTGATCCGTGTATGGTCACAGACAGCCGCGGATTTTGTTCAGTCGCCGGTGACCACCGTCAGCTCCGCGTTCTCCAATTACTTTATATCTATCTCGTCACTCCGTTCAGCACAATCAGAGAATGACTTGCTCAAACAGCGAGTTCAAGAGCTGGAGGTCGAGGTCAAGCAGAAATCGGACTTAACGAGTGAGAACGAGCGGCTAAAATCGATGCTGCAGCTCAAAGAGACCAGTAAATACAAGGTCCTGACGGCTCGTATCATCGGACGTGACCCGTCGGCGTGGTTCGATTCGTCGATCATCAATCGCGGCAGTTTGGATGGCGTGGCATTAAATATGGCGGTCGTGACCGATGGCGGGCTTGTCGGTCGTGTAACAGCGGTCGGTCCGCTTACTTCGCAGGTCGACCTGATCACTTACAACAAGACCGGCGTCGGCGGCATTATCGGCGAGGTTGGCTCATCCTCCGCTCTCGGCGTCGTTAACGGAACGAGCAAAAAAGATCTGCTTGAGATGAAGTACGTTCCGGGCAGCGTCGAGGTGCTGGTCGGCCAGCCTGTCTTCACGACCGGGCAAGACGGCATTTATCCCGCGGGCCTGAAGATCGGCGAGATCGTCAGCGTTGTGACAGGATCGGCGACCACGCCGCATTCTATCCAGATCCAACCGGCAGCAAAGCTTAATGCGATGCAGGAAGTTGGCATTTTGCTCTACGAACCGCCGCAAAGGTCGGAATTTGAACAAAAACTTCCGAATGCAGTAAAGAAGAAATAGCGTAACGGATATTTAATGGAAGGCGTAAAGTTAACAATTGCTCTGATCATCGCTGTCGTGTTGCAGTGGTCGCTGCGTAATGTGGCGGATCAGGCGATGTTCGTAAATTTTCCGCTCATAATCGTTGTCTACGCGGCACTTCAGCGTAATTCGATCCGTGCGATCCTGTTCGGCAGCATTTCAGGGATCCTCATCGACTCACTCAGCGGCGGTCTGCTCGGTGCAAATGGTTTCTCGCAGACCATCATCGCTTTTATAGTTTCCGAGATCGCCCGCCGGGTCTATATGGACAACCTAATTTTGCGGATTCCCGTCATAGCTGGAGCGTGTTTACTTAATACCGCCATCTATCTGGGAATGCACCGGCTCTTCGGCCAGGTTCCGTCGGGCGACATTTTGGTGACCGTTGTATATACGCTGATCGGAACGACCATTGCCGGTACGATCGTTTATCTTTTGCTCGATACTATGTCAGGCGACAAATTGCGTCGAAAGAAGCGTGATGTATTTGCCCCGCGGCGTCAGACCCGCAGGCGTAACCCGATCAGGCTCAACAAATAACCCATTGGATCCTCGAGAGCAGTATGAAACTCAATGACCACGTTCAAAATTTGGGTGCTCGGGTCGGCACGATCCAGGTAGTTGCTTTTGTTCTCTTGGCCCTGCTCGGAGCCCGTCTCTATTACCTCCAGATCGTTAAGGGTGAATATTACATGGACCGGGCCGAAAATCAGCGCATCCGTCTGATCCCGATCCCGGCACCGCGCGGAGCCATTTTTGACCGAAACGGCAAATTGCTGGTCGATTCGCGGCCGACTTACAACGTTGTACTGTCGAACGAACCGCTCAAGAGTATTAACGTCAATGAGCGGGTCGACGACTATTCCCGCGGACTCGGGCTTGAACGCCAGTTTGTCGTCGAGCGGCTCAATCTGATCAAGAAGCAGAACGAGTTTGAGGCGATGGTGCTGAAAGAGAACGTCGGCATCCAGGATATCGCCTGGGTCGAATCGCACTTGCTCGAATTTCCTGAACTTCGAGTGGAGCTGCAGCCCCAGCGGCATTATCCGCTCGGCATGTCGCTGGCTCATGTACTCGGCTACGTCGGCGAGATCAGTCCTAAACAGCTTGAAGACCCTGAATATAAGGAAAAAGGCTTTCGACCCGGAGATGTGATCGGAAAGGGCGGGCTTGAGCAATATTACGATGAGTTTCTTCGCGGACGTCCGGGCTATCGCAAGGTGATCGTCGACAGCCGCGGCCGTGTTCAGGCCGAGGTGGAGAAGGTCGAACCGCAGTCGGGCCAGGATCTGATCTCAACGATCGACTACGATCTGCAGCTTGCCGCAGAGGAGCAGTTGGCTAATTCGGCTACCAAGCGCGGAACGATCATTGCGATGGACCCGAATACCGGCGGGATCATGGCGATGGCGTCGGCTCCATCATTTGACCCCAACATCTTTGTTCAGGGCAGCTCGACCCCCGAGGGCCGCAAACAGATCGCCGCCTATTGGCAGGACGAAAAGCGTCCCTTATACAATCGTGCGATCCAGGGCCGCTATCCGCCGGGATCGACGTGGAAGATACCCGAGTCGATGGGTGCGTTGATCCAGGGAGTTATCACGCCAACGCACTCTAACATGGCTTGCGGCGGCGGCATCACGATCGGATCGAAATTCACCCGCTGCATGGGCAGCCACGGCTCACCGCCGCTCAGCTACGCTATCACAAAATCGTGCGACGGTTATTACTATCGTCTGGGTTTGAAAATGGGTGTTGAGGGACTGATCGAGATGATCGAGACGTTTGGTTTTGACAAACGTTCGGGCATCGACCTGCCAAACGAAAAGGTCCCGCAAACTCCAAAGACCTGGATGCCCTACATTCTCAAACACGAGGGTAAGTGGAGCGACATCCGCACAGTTTACGCATCGATCGGACAGGACACCGTGGTAGTGACCCCGATATCGATGCTGCGTGCCGTTGCCAGCATCGGCATGCACGGCAAGATGTACACGCCGCATTTCCTACAGGAATTCCGTTCGATCGGGCCCGTTGGCCAGGAGGGTGACGCCACCTTCATTCCGGGACGCCCAAGCTTTGGCTTTTTGCATCCCGAGCCTAAGATCATACCGATGACCGACGACCAGTACGACGTCATGGTCAAAGGAATGTGGGGAGTGGTAAATGGCGGCGGAACCGCCGGTGCGATCCGCATTGAGGGCTTCGATATTGCAGGCAAGACCGGAACCGCCCAAGTTGCTGAGCTTGGCAAAGATTCTGGCAAAAACAAGGATCATGCGTGGTTTGTCAGTTTTGCTCCTGCGTTCAAACCTGAAATAGCAGTGATCGCACTTATTGAAAACTCCGGCTTCGGCGGATCGAACGCCGCACCGGCAGCACGAGCCGTTTACACCGCATATCTCGCGAAAAAAGGCGGGCCGCAGGTTGAGGGTCAGGAGGTCGCCGCTCGGTAGATATGGTCGCAATTCTCGAAAAACGCGATCTCCGTGATCTGGACTGGCAAACAGCAGTCCTGGCAATGTTAATTGCCTTTTTCGGCGTATGGCAGATCCATAACGCCGCGCCCGACCAGAGTTTTTGGACAAAACAGATCTACGGTATCGGGATCGCACTGGTCGCATTTGTGGTCGTTGCGTTTACGGATTACCGGCGTTTGATCGATTCTGCTCCGGTGTTTTACGCGATCGGCCTGATCCTTTTGTTTCTTGTGCTGACGCCGCTCGGCGTCACGGTGAATGGGCAAAAAGCGTGGGTTAAGTTGCCTCTCGTCGGCCAATTTCAGCCGTCCGAGTTCGTCAAGATCCCGACCGTGCTGATGCTTGCCAAATATTACGGCTCGCGCAAATCAGCCACACTGACATTCAAAGAAATGATGATCGGCATCGCGATATTCGCGGGCCCGGTAGGGCTGATCCTGCTCGAACCGGACGCGGGTCAGGCGATCACATATTTCCCGATCCTTGCGGCGATGTTCTTTTTGTCCGGGATCAAGCTTAGATACGTAGTTGTGGCGATCGTGGCGGCGGCGATATTTATTCCGGGTGCATGGATGGTCGGCGTCAAGACCGGCAAGATCAAGACCTATCAGCAGGAACGAATCAATGCCATTCTTGATCCGGACAGCGTCGATCCACGCGGATATGGCTACCATACGATCCAGTCGACCATCACCGTCGGCAAGGGCGGCCTCTCAGGTATAAAAGGCGAAACTGACGTTTCGCAGAGCGTTTTGAAGTTTTTGCCCGAGCCGCACTCGGATTTTATCTTTGCCGTCACGGCTGAGAATACCGGTTTTATCGGCTGCGTTTCCCTTCTGCTTGCGTATGCATTGCTGCTGTCGAGAATGATCGCCGGGGCCCGTCAGGCTTCCGACCGGGCCGGAATGCTTGTTATAATGTCCATCGTTTGCGGTATGGCGTTTCAGATATTTATGAACGTCGGAATGGCTTTGGGCGTACTCCCTGTTATCGGTGTGCCGCTGCCGCTGATGAGCGCAGGACTGTCGGCCATTTTATCGACATTTGTCGCGATAGGTTTTGTCGTTAGTGTAAGAATGCGTCGATTCGTCAATTAGGAGATTTTGGAATTATGGCGAGGGAATTAAGGAAATTAGGTACGACTGAGGTCGGATCGACCGGTTCGAAGCGGAGCTTTTTTGGCACCGCGACCCTGTTTGTCACGGCATTGATGCTGGCACTGTCGGCAGGAGCACTCACGGGCGTGTTGGCTTCGTATTATCTTAACAATTCGCGTTACTCGGTTGAGGTTTCGGCCCTCGCGACCTATCGTCCGCCTCAGGTTACGACGATTTACGCCGACGACGGCGAGACCGTCCTGGCCGAATTTGCGATCGAAAAACGCATCCCGATCAAGATCCAGGACGTCCCCGACCGCGTGACCGACGCACTGCTCGCGATCGAAGATTACCGTTACCGCGATCACATCGGCATCGATCCATATCGTATTCTCGGAGCCGTTTTCAAGAACATCACATCGGGCAAAACCGAAGGTGCCTCGACGATCACGCAGCAGCTTGCCAAAAATCTCTTTCTCTATAAAGACCAGACCTACACCCGAAAGGTAAACGAGTGGGCCGTTGCCCTGCAGATCGAACGTCTGTACACCAAGGATCAGATCCTTGAGATGTACATGAACTACGTATTTCTCGGTGCCGGCGCGTACGGTTTCGAAGCCGGTTCTCGCACGTATTTTGGAAAGGGCGTCAAGGATCTGAGCCTTGACGAAGCCGCACTGCTCGCGGCTATACCGAAATCGCCCGAGTACTCGCCGACGCGCAACATCGAAAAGGCCAAGATGCGCCGCGACATTGTGCTCGACCAGATGACCAAATATTATCCGGGCAAATACTCGCAGGCTGACGTTGATGCCGCCAAGGCAAAGCCGATCAAGCTTGCTGACACGGCCTACTACCAGTCGCAGCCCAAATCGACCGCCTGGGATTACCCGGTCGAAGAGGTTCGCAAATATCTCGAAGAAAAATACACCACCCGCGTCGCCCAGGGCGGCCTCAAGGTCTACACGACCATCAACGTCGAGGCACAAAAGATCGCGACGCGTACGATCCGCGAACGTCTGCGTGCATTCGACCGCGGCCGTCCATGGCGTTCGGATTATCAGAACATTTTGCTCGATGAGAACGAACAGCCAATGACCGATGAGAAGGAGATCGAGAAAAAGCTTACTGCGTTCAAGCACGCTGACTGGTATGGCGACGAGTACGACGAAGGCGAATACATAAAAGGGTTGGTAATGAAGGCCAATCCGGGAGCCGACGAGGTTGGCGTTCGGTTTGGCAGATACAAGGCTGTTGTTCGCCCGGGAAACATGGGACGTAGCGGTAAGCGGCCGAAAGACGAGTTAAAGCCGGGCTTTTTGGCTGAGTTTCTCGTTAAAAAAGTCGACCGGACCAATCAGGTGCTCGAGGTAGAACTGCAGCAGGTTCCCGAGGTGCAGGCTGCGTTGACCTGTATCAACGCTAAAAACGGCGAGATCGTCGCGATGGTCGGCGGTTACGATTATCACACCAATCGCTTCAATAATGCGACGCAGGGCCTGCGTCAGACCGGTTCGGCATACAAACCGTTTATCTACACCGCTGCGGTCGAGGACGGTATGACGCCTGACATGCTCGTCAGCGGTGCTCCGATCAAACGCGGCGGCTGGACACCGCATAACTACGACGGCAGCCTCAGCCACGGCAACGTTCCGATGAAGATCGCGCTCGCAAAATCTTACAATATCGCCGCCGTTCACCTTCTCGAACAGGTCGGCATCCAGGCCGGTGGTCAGATGGTTCGCCGATTCGGCATCAGTAACCCGATGGCACCGAGCCTGCCGTCAGCCCTTGGCGCCAGCGAGGCTTCCCTACTGGAAATGACCGCGGCCTACTCGGTTTTCCCAAATAAGGGCGTACGAATGGCACCGCATCTGATCCGCAAGGTCTATAGCCGTGACGGCAGCCTGCTCGAACAGTCTGAAGGTACCAGCACAAAAACGACGAGCGAATACGTCGCTCTGACAATGGCGCAGATGATGCGTGGTGTGACCTCCGGCGGTGGTACCGCCGCGGGTGCAAGTGCCGGCGGATTTCCGCTTGCCGGCAAGACGGGAACGGTTAACGATCACACCGACGTTTGGTTCATCGGCTACACACCGACCTACGTTACCGGTGTCTGGATGGGCAATCCGCTTCGAAAAGAGTCGCTCGGAGCCGGCATGACCGGCGGTCACGGAGCCGTGCCGTACTTTAACGCGTTCATGATCCCGTTTATGAAAGACAAGCCGCGTGATTCGTTCCCGGGCCCGCCGCCAATGCCGTCGGACATCAAGGCACTTGCCGAACGCAACAAGCGTGAGGAACTTGAAAAGCTCGCTGACGCCGATCTGGCCGGTAAAAAGACGGGCATAGTCTTTACGCCGGGTGTAACGCTGCCGACTGATCCGGCGCTGACGCCACCGGACAAGGTTGGCGGCGACAAACCGGCCGGCGGCGATACCAAGACCGACAATCCGGCCACGACCGACGATCCGCCCGTGCAGCGTCGCCCGCCGGTCCAACCGCCGACTACCAAGCCGGATCCGCCGTCCGACAAGCCCGAGGGCACACGCCGAAAAGGCAAAAAAGGCGACGGTTAGGCCTGAACATGAACAAAAAAGAATAGCCACCGATCAATTAGTCGGTGGCTATTTTTTGTCGGTTTGAACGCCGCCCGGCTGCTCGGGCGAATCTGATATTAACGCAGAAACTCGCCGAGATAATACGGCAGCATTTTCCGCCACCAGACCCAATCGTGCGCGACATCATGACCCCAGACATCGAGGCGATGCGGAATCCCTTTCGAGTGAAGCAGCCCCGAAAGTTCACGGCTGCGGTCCGGAGCCTCGTAATTGCCCTGTCCCGTAACGATCACGATCGAATCCGCCTGTCGCAGCCGCGGAAGATGATAGTCGTCGTTGAGATTCTTGAGGTACATCATCGGATTGTTGTAATAGACGTTTTCGTCAAAGTACTGCTCAAGGTAATTGTAAATGTCGTAGCTGCCGCTCATAGCGATCGTGCCGCGAATATTGTCCGAGTGCTTCAAATAGGTGTTGGCCGCGAGCAGGGCCCCGAGACTCGCTCCGGTTGTCAGCGGCTTGGCGTCCGCGCCGCATTCGGTCCGGATCAGCGGCAGCACCTCTTCCAGGATGTATCGGTCGTATCGCGACAGCATCTCGACTTTCCAGCCCGGGTGAGATTCGCGATTAAGCAAGCTGTACTTGTTGACCGAGTTGATCGAATACGCACGGATCAATCCGTCTTCAATAAAAGGCTTGATCGCGTCGATCAGGTGAAACCGCTCATATTCCAGATAATCGGCCGCGGCCGTCGGAAACATCAGCAGCGGATAACCCGCATGCCCGTACGCCACAAGCGGCATATCCATGTTCAAATTGTGGCTGTACCACGAAGTAATATCACGTCGCATAAATTTTCAGTTGCCTTCGCATATAGGCGAAGGTTGTCGGCAAAACGAGGGCTTTAGCCAAAATTGGGCTAAAGCCCGCGAATATTCTAAATCGTTTTGACCACCAGCTAAAGCTAGTGGCAATTGAATTTTCTATTTCACTATCGTTATCTCACGCGTGGTCGAGTTATAACCACCGTTATCTACAACATTTCCGGCGGCATCGACCAGTTCGAGCTTGATCGTGTGTTTGCCGGCGATCCAGCCGCTAAGCCAGATCGGAGCCCATTTGTCGATGAATTTAGCCTCGCCGCCGTCGACCGAATATCGAACGCGGTACTCGCCGCCGTCATCTTTCAGCTTGGCGTTCGCCAGCCAAAAATCGATCATGATCGCATCGGCGTCGGCACCCTTGTATTCGCCCTTGGGGCGGCTGAATGTCAGCAGCGGCTTGGTCGCGTCGACGGCTCCGGCCTTGCTTTCCTTCATCTCTTTGCCCTCGGGGGTCGGTTTGGCGTCGGCATTGGCGTTCGTAGACATCGTGTTGCCGTTGGCGGTCGCGGGTTTCGTCGTGTCGGCTCCGCCGTTTTTGACGGTGAATTTGACCATCTGAAACGCACCGGCGTTCTTATAGCTCTCGTGCCATGGCCGCGAAGGGAATACCCGCAGCGTATGCTCGCCGTCCGAGACGTTTCGCAGCTCGAATTCCTGCTCGAGATTGTAATATGCCTCGTACGGCTGATTGTCGAGAATAACGTGGATGTGGTTGCCCATCTTGGTTTCCATGTCCATGTGCGGCTTGTACCCCTTCAGATCGCCCGAAATATCGAGCTTGACCTTGACCGTCGAACTCGCCACCGCCGCGTCCGATCTTGGTTCGATGATCTTCAATGTCGGTGCGGCCGCGTCCTGTTCACCGCGTGCGGCCATCATATCCTTGAGCTTTTGCGGACGCTCGACGACCGCGAGCGTCTGCACCGCCGGTGCGGCGGCCGTATTCGCGGCGTTTGCCGCATTTGCCGGCTGATTGGTATTCGGAGCACCGCCGCAGGCCGCCAAAAAGGCAGCTGCGATAACAAACGACATCAATTTAAAACTCTTCATATTACTCCCTGTTCCCCACCTTGCCCCTTTGCGGCTTTGCGGGATACTTCTTCGTATCCAAAAACCACCTTAAAATTCGCTTCGATCCGATCCTCGACCTCAGCCATATCGACATCGCGTCCGAGCAGCTTGTCCATCGACGTCACCGGCTCGCCTTCGCAGGCAATGATCCAGTTGTAATAGCTCAGATCGGTGTTCACGTTCAGGGCAAATCCGTGCGTCGTCACCCAGCGTTTTATATGCACGCCGATGGCCGCGACCTTGCCGTCCACGGTATGCACGCCGGTCAGCCCCTCGATCCGAAACGCCTCGATACCAAAATCAGCCATCGTGCGGATCAGCACCTCTTCGATATCGCGAACGTATTTATGCACGTCCTCGCGTTCGGGCGACAGGCTGATGATCGGATATCCGACGAGCTGCCCGATGCCGTGATACGTGACCTTGCCGCCGCGGTTGATCTCAAAGACATCGACGCCGAGCTTTTTCAGCATTTCAGCCGTCGCCAGCACGCCGTCGTCCTTCGAACGCCGCCCGAGCGTGAACGTATGCGGATGCTCGAGCAGCAGCAAATAGTCTTGCTCACGCCGTGCGATCACATCCGTTTCAAGTTCTTTTTGCAGGTCTAACGCATTTGCGTAGCCAACTCGGCCGAGCCTTCGGACTTCTAAACAACGCTGAGGCATTATTTGTATGATAAGATTTTTCTCAGCATTTTAACAGGAAGACAGATCTATGAAGCTATTTCAACCTGCGGCGATGTTCGTCATCGCGATCGCAATTTTCACAGGGACCGCCAACGCTCAGAAAAAGCCGGTAAAAAAGCCGACGACTAAAAAACCGCCCGCTACCAAGACCGTCGTGCCGCCGCTCGATGTCCGTGCGGCCCGCGAAAAGGTTGATGTCCAGCTATCGAACGTAAATGATTTTGAAAAAAAGCTCGCGCTGATCGCTCAGGGCCTCGAGGTAGCTGACGCCGACGCCAAGGCCGGCCGGCTCAAGCCCGAAACAGCCGCCAAGATAACCGCGAAAAAAGCCGAGATCGTCGATGCCATCCGTAACATCCGCGTCGGCCTCGGGAATCTCGAATCCGAGTTTCGCACCAAGCCCGTGCTCGCCAAATATCTGCCGAGCATCCAGGGCATCACCGATCTGTCCGCCGAAGCCGAAGACTTTGCTATCGCCGGTAAATTCGTCGATTCCAAAACCCCGCTCCGCTCCATCGCCCAAAAACTAACCGACACCCTCGCCGTCCTGCCGAGGTAAGTGGCCGGTGGCAGTGGTCAGTGGTCAGGTGATCGTGAATCGCAAGTCGGGTTTTGCCCCAGACCGCCGCGTCAGCGGCAGGATGATTGTAGCCGTGGCGTTTCACCCCACGGAAAAGAGCAAAGAAAAATCCTCGCGTCGCGTCAGCGACGCCTGAAACCTCTTCGGGCTTTGTCCCTGGCCATCATTTAGGGTATTCATTTTCACCAGATCGTATGCGATAATAACGCGATGAGTATAGTCGAGATCGAAAACGAAATAAAAAAACTTCCGGTGGACAAAGTAAATGAGCTAGTCGCCTGGTTGGGAAACTATCAAGCTGAGATCTGGGAAAAGAGGATCGCAGAGGACCTCGGCGCTGGGCGCCTGGATTCTCTGTTAGCTGAAATAGACGTCGAGATCGAGGCAGGCCTTGCAAAGCCGCTATGAGGCATTTCACGCTCCCGAGATTTTGGAGATGCTACCGCGAACTTCCGCAAAACGTCCAAAAACTCGCCGACAAAAATTATACGCTTCTAAAAACTGACCCTGCCCATCCATCGCTGCATTTCAAGAAGATTGGAACAAATAGACAACTCTGGTCTGTTCGCGTGGGCATCGCTTATCGGGCACTAGGTGTCGAAAAACCCGAAGGCATCTATTGGTTCTGGATCGGCAGCCACGCCGAATACGACCGTCTCATCACCTAACCAAAAGATCAAGACCGGCTTTGCCCATCGCCTACCGGAAAAAATTGCCGCCGGCTTCAGCCGACGGTCGCCGATCGAGCAAGACCTCATCTGTGTCCATCTGCGTCCATCTGCGATCGATCACTTCGGTCCTAGGCCCGCATAGCGGGTATCAGCATAAAGCCACGGGTGTAAACCCGTGGAAAGTTCCCAATTTCATCCGAAGCCCGCGAGAGCGGGCGACAGAGCTTCCCGAACGATTCGCTTCTAAACCGCGAAACAACGCCTAGAAAACGCAAAAGAGGCGAACGTCTGCTCGACCTCTCTATCTAGCCCCTTTCAACCGTTTCGCGGTAGGTTCTTAGATCTATAATGTGCGATTCCCGACTTACGATCCCGGCCACTGACCACTTTTCCCGGCCGATGTGCGTTGCCATAACGACTTTGGCTGTCAGTAAGCGACTTCCTTGACCGTCAAAATCAGTCCTAACGCGTCGCCTCGAACCGTCTTGATAACGTCAAGTTTATCCTCGTCTTTCCGGTTCACTTATCGTTTTCTGCGCTGAACACTTTCGTCCAACTCTGTCCAGCGTCCGAGCTACGGTAAATCCTAGATAAACTGGCTAGCCAAATTACTTCACCAAACGCTTTTACCGATACGAACCGCTGATCAGAGGGAACGTTCACAAATTGCCATGATTTTCCATAGTCATGAGTCACTAATAGTACGCCACCTAGGGGATCTTTAGTCGGTTCATACATTCCAAAACCAGAAACAAAAATTGAGTTCCCATCTGTTTGAGTCACATCCGTAATGGATAACCTACGCTCTCGAGGAAAATCAAGTTGCTTAGCCGCGCCCTCCTGAGTGATTCTGAACAGCCCACCATCACTCGTTCCCGCCAAACAAACCTTGTCTGAATTGCTACATGATAAAGCTGTAATATCACTCGAAGTTCCAATACTGATCGTTTCCCAGCTGCGACCAGTGTCTCGCGTCCGCTTTAGCTGTCCATTCGCTCCAAATAAAAAGAGTGTATTCCGATCCAAAACCAACATATCTCGAAGAGTCCCGGGCCCAGTTGTCAAAACAGATCTCCACGTTTGACCACCATCTTCTGTAACAAAAAGTTCGGTGATTGTTCGAGCCCAACCATTTCGCTCGTCAACAAACTGGAGTCCGGTCCGTAGTAACGGAACTGATTCTTTAAAACCATTTGAATCAATAGGACTGAAGGTCTCACCCTTTTTTCGCCAAAGATTCCGCTCCAAATCAACTACCCACACATTTGTAGGGTCTAAGTAACTCAAGGCAGCAACCTTATTGGTGAAATCAATAGTTTCAACATTGGGTTCGGGAGAAATCTGCTTCAACTGCGAATTTTTGTTGATCACTAAAGCAACAGTTGGTGAAATGAACTCCGCTCGCTGAATTGGCGGAACAAATGCATCACTCCCTCCACCGCAGCCAGAAAGGTATAACGGAAGTAAAAGAAGCGGTAGCAGATAACTAGTCGACCTTAAAACACCGTGATTTAGTTTTACCTTCATGAATTACTTCTCCCCGTAGAAGCACGGGATCAGGCGTGCGAAATTGCGATTCTCTGTTCGAAGCCTGACCATTCAGTGTTCTTGAATATTCGTCAAATGCCCGTTCGCCCGTCACAGCGCGGTTAGAGATGATCGCGTCTGCTGAATATCGCTGGGAGGCGTTGGGCATAACATCGGTAGTTTCTGCCCGATATGGGCCGATGTCAAGGAGTTGGCGTTGTCTTCGATCCCGGAGGGATCGCACGTTTATAGAGCATCGATCACCACCCAATACCGTTCGACCCCGGCCGGGGTCGTATGTTTCTTTATCCTGCATCGCATCCTATAAACATTCGACGCCGCCGGCGTCGGTTCGTCGTGGTCGGAAAGATCCTAAGTTCGTGGACAAACGAATATTTTGACCGCAGATAACGCAGAAAAAACGGATAGACGCGGATAATTCTAAATAGATCCGCTGAAGATCTGCATCATCCGCGTAATCTGCGGCTAAATATCGACTGATTGCAGATCCCGTTGTTGTCCTAAGACATCCCCCGATGCGCAAGCCCGCACGTGATTAGGGACGTAACATCCAACTTCAGGCAATCGGGCTATCGATATAAATTGCCACTAGCTTTAGCTAGTGGAATGCCACATCAGGTATTCGGGCTTTAGCCGAATTTTGGCTAAAGCCCAAATCTATTCAGCCGCCCACCACTAGCTAAAGCTAGTGGCAACTGATGGATATCGCCTAAACACGATCAACAACTCATTTATGGCCTTCGACACTCGCCGCCACAGTTGACACTGATGATACAATGGTTGTTACAGGGCTTGATCTTTGAAAACTAAACCGAACAGGACGCTACACTGCTCGCGGCTGATTTTTACCGCAAAGCTCGCAAAGGTAAACGCAAAGGTCGCAAGGTAAAGAGTAAAGCGCCAAAGCGGATCCGTGGACCTAGGGACTTCCATGACTTTCTCGACTTTCTAGACTTCCTCCACTCGCATGATGCGGGAACTTGTTGGGACAACGGGACAGAATCGTGAAATTGCTCTAACCACAGGTATAACAACAGTTAGCGTAATAGGGCGGTAGGAAAGATTCCCACTCTTTCCGACTAAGTAGGAAATATTATGAATCTTTAATAAGACGGCTTCGACGGAGTGCCTTGTCAGAACCGCCTCCGTCAGGGGGCGGCATCCGAGGCGGGGATCAGATCAGTGCGGTTTGAAATTCAAACGTGCATATCTAACCCGGCAATTCGTGTTGAACGCTGTACCAAACTCCAACACCAAAGCCGCCCGCTCACGCAGGCGGTTCTGACATGCGGAGCCATCCGCGGCCTCTGCGAAAAACTCTCCGGCCTCTGCGTGGAACTGAGGTTTACCGCAAAGTGGGCAAAGTGAAAAGTGAAAATTAAAAAGCCACTGTCGAGCCGTCAGACTTGGGACTCTTGGGACTTGGGACAATTGATCCACTGACCCCGAACCGCAGCATTCCATAATTTCCTTGACGCGCGCGTGCCATCTATGCGACAATATTCCGTATACGCACGAACAACAAGGGGTATATGAAAGGGAAAGAGCGGAAAAGTGAAAAAGGACTCGCAAACGACGACCCACGAACGACGATCAGCGATCAACGCCTTGTATTTACACCATTTACACCAAAACTCTCTCATCTCCGCGTTCTCGCGCGAGCAAATGGGACAAAATCGGGGTTAAGTCGAATGGCTACAATGGTTTACCCTGTCCCATTTTGTCGAAAAAGTGGGACAAGGGATTGCGGATTTCGGATTGCGGATTGGGGACAACGGACTTGCGATGGCGGATCGACGAATCACGAACGACGAACCACGATCAACGAACCACGATTCACGAATGACGAACGACGATCAACGAACGACGAATCACGAACGACGATTCACGGCTTTATCAGCGTCGCGGCCTTTTTGTCGGGGTCGCAGACTTCGATGGTGCCATTTGCGGCGACGGAGCCTTTGGTTTCGGCGGACGGGAGGCCAAGCTTTTGACGGATAAACTTTTCGCCTTCGACCTCGATCATCTCACCGTTGATGACGTTGGCTCGTTTAACGAGCATGTCGCCTTTTTTCTCAAACGCGGACGGTTCGAGCAGGATGTACCACGGCGAACCCCAGTTGCGAGTGTCGCCGACAGAACGGCGATATTCGTAATGCTGCGTTTTCTGCTTGTCGGTCCGCAGCTCCGATTCGACAACCGCGGGGAACGTGATCTTGAGAGACTCAAGGTTGTTCTTCATCGACGCCAGCGGATCGTATTCGCCGACCGCGACGATCTCGAGGCCGTTCGCCTTGTACTTATCGTAGAACCGCTGCAAAAACGGGGCGTCGTGACGCCAGTTCATGCACCACGGTGCGTAATAGACGACGATGACCAGCTTTTTGCCGACCGACAGGTCACGCAGGGTGACGTCTTCGCCGGTGCGAATGCTCTTGAGCGTCCAGTTTTTGTAGTTGATGTCCTTTTCGACGATCGGCGCCT
Organism: Pyrinomonadaceae bacterium; assembly: GCA_017983495.1. Lineage (GTDB taxonomy): Bacteria > Acidobacteriota > Blastocatellia > Pyrinomonadales > Pyrinomonadaceae > OLB17. The sequence goes on from JAGOBH010000011.1 coordinate 35,082, forward strand.
GTTCGTTCTGCCCGTAGGCAAACGTCAGCGACAGCAGCACAAACAATATGGCAAAAAGACCTTTCATCATGAAAACCTCGCGTCAAACAGACTATCGTCTCAGATGCTAACTTATACGCGGGACGTTGGAAAGCAATTTGCGATGATTTTTGACCGTGCGAGGTTAAATTCCGCGTCTAACTATGCTAATCTGTGGCTAATATCATGAGCGACAAATCAACAGTTTCAGACATTTTCCGCCGAGCGTTGGAGATCCGTAAGGGTAACCCGAACCAGTCACTTAAGGACGTCAAGGCCCAGATCGTCAGCGAATACAACGGCAAGGCCTTTCCCGACAGTGCGTTCTTGACGATACCTGAGTACGACAACATCACGCCTGAGGAAGACTGGACCGCGGGGCTGCCGCTCGTTCTGCGGGGCATCCAGAACGAAGATTGGAACGACGTCGCAACTGGCATTATCCTCAGTCTCGAGCAGGTCGAAAACTATCCGAAACAGTCCGGCCGTGAGGACGACCCGGCGAAAGAGTGGCGAAACCGCGACCGCGGAATTGCCGCCGCCGAGGAAAAGAACATGAACAAATGGATGCCCGAGGAGCTGATGGCAATGGCCCAGCGGAACGTAAAGTAGCGTATCAGATAATCAGCATCAGGCCGTCAGTCGCCTCGACAACCTCACACGGCGGGTCAAATTTCGCCGACTCAGCTTTCATATCGACCTCGTCCCACTCTGGGTAAAAATGCGTCAGCATCGCCCGTTTGGGTTTCGCCTTGCGGATCAGAAACATCGCCTCCGCCAACTCTAGGTGAAGCTCGACCGGCTTGTCGCGGACAAACGAACATTCAAGCACAAATAGGTCGACACCACCGGCAAACCCCGTTATTGCCTGGTCAAAACCGGTATCGGCCGTGAACACTAGCGACTTACCTTCCGTATCGCGGATGTGGATAGCGTGGCTCGCTTCGGTATGCGGTGTCTTCATCGCGACCGCGTCGACACCCGGCACGATCTCGTACGCGGACAGTGCCTTGACCTCGACCACCCGCACCGGGAACCGCTGTTCGAGGAGCCGGTAGTTCCCTGCCCGATCGAACGCCGTGAGCAGATCGTTCAGCCCAGCACCGCCGTAGATCGTGAGCGGTTTTGTCCTGCCTTGCGTGCCGGGAGCGTGCTTGAGGCTGAACAGGAACGGAGCGAGCCCGCCGCAATGGTCAAGGTGAAAATGCGAGATCCAAATGGCGTCGAGACCGGCCCAGTCGAGCTTTTCCTCGGCCATGCGGTGGATGACCGACGGCGAACAGTCGAGCAATATCGTCCCGCCCACGGTCTCAAGCCAAAACCCAGAGCTGCTCCGATTTGCGTGCGGCACCGAAGTACCGGATCCAAGTACCGTTAGCTTCATATTGAGAATAGTAACAAAAGAGCGATATCTACCGATGTGATAAATTGGTACATATGAGCCAAGTCGATATTCTAGCCGTTTTTGCGCACCCCGATGACCTCGAACTAACGGTCGGCGGGACCATGCTTAAAATGAAGAGCCTCGGTTACCGCACCGGCGGACTCGATGTGACGCGTGGCGAAATGGGCACGCGTGGAACGGTCGAAGGCCGTGCGGCCGAGGCGGCGGACGCAGCACGGATACTCGGTCTCGACCTTCGTGAAAATCTTGGGCTCGCTGATGGCCATGTCTTTGTCGATGACCCATCGCGAACGGCACTTGTCCGGGCGATCAGGCGGCTAAAGCCAAAGGTGATCTTGACGCACCAGGAAGGCGACCCGCATCCGGACCACGCCCACATCGCACAGCTCGTTCGCGAATCAGCCCGGCTGGCGAGCATGCGGCGTTACGATGAGGAATCAGGCCTTGAGACCGTACCGGTGCCTAAGGTTGCTCACAACATATTTTCCCGCCGGGTCGAGCCGAGCTTTATCGTCGATATATCGGATTTTCTCGCCGGTAAAATGGCGGCGATTCGGGCACATCGTTCGCAGTTTCATGACCCGTCGTCGAGCGAGCCGGAAACGAGGCTGACGTCCGCGACATTTCTACGCGAGATCGAAGATCGGTCGCGATATTTCGGCTCGCTTATCGGCGTCGCTGCGGGCGAACCGTACTTTGTTCGCGAGTCGCTGAACGTCGAAGACCCGGTCGATCTGCTATCGCGGCCGATGAATTTGTACTCATAATTCGGCTTCGAAATTTAACTGCCAAGAACGGCGCTGACCAATCTTGACAAAAAAGTAACGTTTTGCGATTCTAAAGCTTGCGAACAGACCAAGGATTATTGTCTAAGAGTAGTTTATGAAAATTTCGGCACAAGAAGAATACGGGCTGCGGTGCCTGGTGCAGCTGGCAAATTTGCCCCCGGGCGAATCGCTCACGCTGCCGCAGATCGCCGAACGCGAGGGCATTTCGGCGGCGAACGCAGGCAAGCTGATGTGGCTATTGAACAAGGCGGGGTTTGTTCATTCGACACGCGGCACCAAGGGCGGCTACTTTCTGGCACGTCCGGCGGACACCGTCCGTCTCAATGAGGTCATAAAGGTGCTCGACAATGATGTTTTGAATAAGCATTGCGAGAGCTATACAGGCGTGCTCGATTCGTGCGTGCACAACGGCGACTGCGGCATTCGTCCCGTGATCGTCGGCCTGCACGAGATCGTCGAAAACGCGCTTTCGCGGATCACGCTGGCCCAGCTCGTCGGCAGCGAAAGCTCGGTCGATGCGACGTTCCATCAGATACAGGGCATCCACCGGACGATCGAACCGCAGAGAATTTAAGGGGTTTTAGCCACGAATAACGTTTGTGGCAAAAATATATGTCGACAGCAGCAGAATTACTTACAAATCGGGAATACAAATACGGCTTTGTTACGGACATCGAGACGGAGACTATCGCTCGCGGCTTGAGCGAGGACACCGTTCGGCTCATCTCGTCGAAAAAGAACGAGCCGGAATGGATGCTTGAGTTTAGGCTAAAGGCGTACCGTCAATGGCTGACGATGACCCAGCCGGACAACTGGGCAAATTTCGACTATCCCGCAATCGATTTTCAAAACATCTCGTACTATTCGGCACCGAAGCAGAAGCCCTCGAAAGCCAGCCTGGACGAGGTCGATCCGGAATTGCTGAAGACATTCGAAAAACTCGGCATCCCGATCACCGAGCAGAAAATGCTCGCAAACGTGGCGGTCGATGCTGTGTTTGACTCGGTTTCGGTCGCGACGACGTATAAGAAAAAGCTGCTTGAGGCGGGCGTGATCTTTTGCTCGTTTACCGAGGCGGTCGAGCTTTATCCGGACAAGATCCAAAAATATCTCGGCTCGGTCGTTCCCGTCGGCGACAACTATTACGCCGCTCTGAACTCCGCGGTATTCTCGGACGGTTCGTTCGTCTTCATTCCAAAAGGCGTCCGTTGCCCGATGGAACTCTCGACATATTTTCGTATCAACACGCAAGAAGCCGGCCAGTTCGAACGCACGCTGATCGTGGCTGAGGAAGGCGGCTATGTCGCGTATAACGAGGGTTGTACGGCTCCGCAGTTCGATACGAATCAGCTGCACGCGGCGGTCGTCGAACTGGTCGCTCTGGACAATGCTGAGATCAAATACTCGACCGTTCAGAACTGGTACGCCGGCGATGAGAACGGTAAGGGCGGCATTTATAACTTTGTGACAAAACGTGGTGCGTGTCGTGGTGTCAGGTCGAAAATTTCGTGGACGCAGGTCGAGACCGGCTCGGCGATCACCTGGAAATACCCGAGTGTGATCCTGCAGGGCGACAATTCGATCGGCGAATTTTACTCGGTCGCCCTGACCAACAACGCCCAGATCGCCGATACCGGCACCAAGATGATCCATCTCGGCAAAAACACAAAATCGACGATCATCTCAAAAGGCATCTCCGCCGGAAAGTCGAACAACTCGTACCGCGGGCTGGTCAAGATAATGCCGAAAGCCGAGGGTGCACGTAACTACACGCAGTGCGATTCGATGCTCATCGGCGGCAAGTCGGAGGCGAACACGTTTCCATACATCGAGGTGATGAACGCCACGGCTCGCGTCGAACACGAAGCCACGACGTCGAAGATCAGCGAGGACCAGCTCTTTTACCTGCAGCAGCGGGGCATACCGCAGGAAGACGCCGTCTCGCTCATCATCAACGGCTTCTGCAAAGAGGTCTTTCGCGAACTGCCGATGGAATACGCCGTCGAGGCGACGAAGTTGTTGGGGTTGAAACTTGAGGGATCCGTTGGATAGCAGATACTAACGCAGAGATCGCTGAGTACGCAGAGTTTCGGAATGCGATTCTTGCTCTGCGTACTCTGCGGTCTCTGCGTTGATAAATATTTATGAAGGTTATACAACCAGAAAATCAACCGCAACCAAAGGGACACTATTCGCCCGGCATCGAGCATAATGGCCTGATCTACGTTTCGGGCCAGTTGCCGATGTCGCTGGATAGGCGCGAGCCTTTTACTGGTAATATCGACGAGCAGACGGAGCTTGCTTTGCGGAATGTTGAGGCGGTTTTGCATGCTGCGGGAAGTGATCTCGATCACGTTTTGCAGTTTACGATCTATGTTTCTGACATGGAATTGTGGGGGGCGGTGAACGCCGCCTATGCCCGCGTCATGGGCGATCATCGTCCGGCTAGGGCGATCGTTCCGGTCAAGGACCTGCATTTTGGAGTGCAGATTGAGATACAGGCAATCGCGGCGGTTACGGAATGAGCTATTATTTGACTCCAATCTTGATCGTTGTCGGTTTGGTGGTATATCAGCTCGCGCAAAAATCGACCGATCAAAACGCGAATCCGTTCGTTGTCGTGATAATGGCCTACGTGATCGGGATCGCGGCCTGTGTTGTCGGCTATTTTCTGTTCCCGCGGCAGGACACCGAGTTGATGCCGATGATGAAGACCGTTATTTGGACGGCATTGGGCATCGGGCTCGGCGCGGCGGCGATCGAGATCGGGTTTATGCTCGCCTATCGTGCCGGATGGAGCCTGAGTCTGCTACCGGTCTCGGTCAATGTTTCCGCAGCAGTACTGCTGATCCTTATCGGGCTCGTTGCATTTCGCGAGTCGCTTTCGATGGAGAAGCTGATCGGTCTACTTATGTGCATTGGCGGTTTGGTTTTGATAACCATTAGAAAATAGATGAACTTACAGTTCTTTCAGATCAATGTATTTACAAGCAAACCGTTTAACGGTAATCGGGTGAAGATCGAGCTGTTGATCGAGTGGCTCGCGGACGAAACGGGGGTTGCTCTCGTAGCTGTTACTTATAGGTCTTTGACATGAATTTTGAATTAGTACTTTCGAATCTGACGAATCCGACGCTTCTGTTCTTCGTTCTTGGCATTGTTGCCACGGTCGTAAAGAGCGATCTTGAGATTCCGTCAACGACGGTCAAATTCATCTCGCTTTACCTGCTTTTCTCGATCGGATTTAAGGGTGGGCAAGAGTTGGCTCACAGCACCTTTTCTGCGGAGATTCTAGTTTCTCTTTTGTTTGGCATTGCGATCGCGTCTTTGATCCCGCTTTACACATTCTTTGTCCTAAAGCGCAAAATGAGTGTCAGCGATGCAGCGGCGGTCGCCGCGACATATGGATCGGTCAGTGCTGTAACATTTGTAGCGGCCACATCATTCCTGGAGGCTCAGTCCGTGCCGTTCGGCGGTCACATGGTTGCGGTTATGGCGTTGATGGAATCGCCCGCGATAATCGTTGGTGTGATCCTGATGATGAAATACGAAACCGAGGCCGAGGCCGAGGCCGAAGGCGGTGGTTCATTAAGAGACATTATTCAGCACTCTTTTACTAACGGTAGCGTGCTGATGATACTCGGCAGCCTGCTGATCGGCTATTTCGCCGACACAAAGCAGGCCGAGGGCATCAAGCCCTTTACGACTGATATTTTTAAGGGATTTTTGGCAATTTTCTTGCTTGAAATGGGAATGGTTACCGCCAGACGATTTGGGGCATTTAGAAAGTACGGTTGGTTTGTAGCGGCGTTTGCTCTCGTTGCTCCGATCGTAAACGGCGTGATCGTGGCGGTTGCCAGCGGGTTCATAACGCAGAACCCGGGAAATCGGTTCATGTTCGCCATACTTGCGGCAAGCGCATCTTATATCGCAGTGCCGGCGGCGATGAGACTCGCTGCACCGAAAGCTGACCCGGGACTGTATATTCCGATGGCATTGGGCGTAACCTTTCCGTTAAATATCACGATCGGAATGCCGGTTTACTATGCGGTGGTGACCGGAACGAAGTTTTAACGCACGATAGCGGCTTATGGTGAAACTACTTTTTATCGCGTCGGCATTATTAGTTAGCACGGTAGCGTACCTACATTTCCCCGCAGGACATTGGCCGTCGATCGAGGCTCAAGCTCAGTCGGCTCGAAAGCGGGTCGTCGAAACGCCGCACGCCCCAAAAGCGATCGGGCCGTATTCGCAGGCGATAGTCGCCGATGGCGTCATATATACCGCAGGGCAGATAGGTATAGACCCGAAGACGGGTACACTTGTAAACGGCGGGATCGAAGAGCAGACCGAGCAGATGTTTAAGAATCTCGAAGCAGTTCTAAAGGCTGCGGGAAGCAGCATGAACGATGTCGTCAAAACGACGGTCATATTGGCTGACATGAATGATTTTGCGAAGATGAACGATATCTACGGCAAGCGATTTACCGCTCCATTTCCGGCTCGTTCGACACTTGAGGCTGCTCGGCTGCCGAAAGACGCCAAGATCTTGATCGAGGCAATTGCGATAGTTCGGCAGAAAAAGTCGGTCAAATAGTTATGCAGCTTTGGGGAGTCGATTGGCTTGCGACCGTGTGTGGTTTGACCGGCGTCTATCTGATCGGGAGCAAAAAGAAGGTCGGCTTTTTGATCATGATGGTCGCGAGCTTAAGCTGGCTGACGGTCGGATTTATGATCAATAGCCTTGCCCTTATCTTAGGAAGTGCGGTGTTCTTTTCCCTGCACGTTCGCGGCTGGCTGAAATGGCACCGCAGCCGGGAACAGGTCTGAGACATATGAAACTGGACATCTACCAGATTGACGCTTTTACATCCGCACCGTTTGCCGGAAATCCGGCCGCGGTGGTGCCGCTCGACGCTTGGCTACCAGCCGAATCGATGCAGAAAATTGCGCTTGAAAACAACCTGTCCGAAACCGCGTTTTTCGTTAGTCGCGGCGACCTTTTTGAGCTACGCTGGTTTACGCCGACATTTGAGATCGACCTCTGCGGCCACGCGACGCTGGCAACGGCATTTGTCATTTTTGACCTTCTCGGCACGGACGAAAGTGTGCTTCGGTTTGAGACAAAGAGCGGCGAGCTGACCGTCGAAAAGATCGGCGCCCGACTCGTTCTCGACTTCCCTTCACGCCCTGCGGCTCCGTGCGAGATTCCGGCGGGATTGATCGAGGCGATCGGCAGGACGCCCATTTCAGTGGCGCGGGCACGAGATTACATGCTGATCTATGAGACCGAAGACGATGTCCGCAGCATCGAACCAAATTTTGCCGAGATCCTCAAGATCAACACTCACGCGGTCATCGTCACGGCACCGGGAAAAGACTGCGATTTTGTATCGCGATTTTTCGCACCGGAGGTTGGCGTTTTCGAGGACCCCGTCACCGGCTCGGCACATTGTACGCTGATTCCGTACTGGGCCGAACGGCTGGGTAAAACCGAGATGTTTGCCCGTCAGGTATCGCCCCGAGGCGGCGAGTTGTTTTGTGAACTTAAAGGAGACCGCGTAAAGATAGGCGGGAATGCCGTGCTTTATATGGATGGCGGAATTTACGTTTAGATGTTTATTGCAAGAGAGTGCTCAGCACATTTGAAGCGATTATTTGCCTTTGTGGCTTCGGGGCTCTTTGGCGTTAGAAAAATATGTTACTAGAAATAAAGGATCTGCATGCCGGTATCGAAGGCAAGGAAATTTTGAAGGGCCTGAATCTTCAGGTCAAGAAGGGCGAAGTCCACGCGATAATGGGCCCAAATGGTTCCGGCAAATCGACCTTGTCAAAAGTGCTCGCCGGGCACCCGACCTACGAGGTGATCTCAGGGAGCGTCCTTTTCGAAGGCAAGAACCTGCTCGAACTCGAACCCGATGAGCGCGCGCGCGAAGGCGTCTTTATGGCGTTTCAGTATCCGGTCGAGGTTCCGGGCGTGTCGAATTCTCAGTTTTTGAGGCTCGCTTACAACCAAAAAGCACTTCATCACGGACTCGAGGAACTCGACCCTCTCGAATTCAACGACTATCTGAAAGAAAAGGCAAAGATCGTCGAGATGGATCCGCAGTTCTTCAAGCGTTCGGTCAACGAAGGGTTTTCGGGCGGCGAAAAGAAACGTAACGAGATCTTGCAGATGGCCGTGCTTGAGCCCAAACTCGCGATCCTCGACGAGACCGACTCGGGCCTCGATATCGACGCTCTGCGCATTGTCGCCGAGGGCGTCAATAAGCTGCGTTCGAGCGAGAATGCGATCATCCTGGTCACGCACTATCAGCGTCTGCTGAACTACATTAAGCCCGATTTTGTACACGTACTCGCGGGCGGCAAGATCGTCAAAGAAGGCGGCAAGGAACTCGCACTCGAACTCGAAGAAAAGGGCTACGACTGGGTCAAGGGCGCCGGAGGAAATCGTTAACTGATGGCAGCGACCGCTACCAAGCCAAATTCGTCGACCGGTATTGCCGCTATAGGCTTTGCCGTCTTTGCGATTGTCTTGTTGGCGGCCTTCTTTGCAAATCGCGGAGCCGACGTTGGTCAATTGGGTACGCTAGCCGGCAATCTCGCAGGTGGACCGTTATTCGGTTTTGAAGGCCTGCGCGACAGCGTGGTCGGCTCGCTAGCTGCCGCCATAATTGGAATTTCATGGTTTGGCCTCGGCAGTTTCGTGTTTTCGTTCATAAAGATTGGCCGTAGTGAAGCACATTCGCATTTGCTTGAGCTCGCGACTAAAATTGCGATCGGGGCTGCTATCTGGTCCTGCGTCTGGTTCTTCCTCGGACTCGCGGGAGCGTATTCGGCCGTTGCCGCGATCGGGTCGGTCGTTGTCGGTCTTTTGTTTGCTGCGGCCAGCTTTCGCCGTGTTCGCGAAGCAAAAGCCGAAAGCCGTGTCCCGGAAAAGCCGTCCGGATTCGACAAAGCTTTGCTTCTGCTGATAGCCGTTCCGTTGGGCCTGGCATTTGTCGCCGCCCTCGCACCGCCAACGGCCAAGGACACGCTTCTTTACCATTTTGCGCTACCAAAAGCGTTTATTGCTCAGGGCAGCAATGCCTTTGTCGAAGGCAATATTGCAAGCTATTTGGCTCTCGGCACCGAGATGCACATCGTTTGGGCAATGTTGCTGGGCCGGACCCTGAATACACGTGCTGGCGAAATAGCAGCGAGCGTGAGCCTTTTTCTGTTCTTTCCGATCTTACTGATGGCGATCTTTGGATGGGCAAGAGAGACAGGGATCTCGCGGCGTTGGTCGCTCTTTGCGGTTTTGATGGTCGCGTCAGTGCCGACTGCCTACCATGTGGCGTCAAGCGGATACATCGACCTTTCATTAGCGTTGTTTGTGACACTCACCGTATACACCTTGTCGCGTTGGTGGAAAGAGCAGACGATCGGAGCAGTCGTCACTATCGCCATTTTGCTTGGGGCGGCACTGACCATAAAACTGACTACCGTCTTTGTGATCGCGGCATTTGCTCTGATAGTTTTGCTGCGGGCTCGCGGTGCGGAGAATCCGGGAAAGATCGTCGCGGGGGGATTTGCGGCCCTGGTGCTCGCTGGTGCGATCGCCTCGCCGTGGTATCTGCGGACGTGGGCGGCCACTGGTTCACCAGTTTTCCCGTTCTATATGAGCATCTGGCCCGGAGAGGCGAACGGCTGGGATGTCGAACGATCGAACCTCTTTCAGGGCATGAACTCGCAATATGGCGGAACTGATGTTGATAAAGCGAATTATCTGACCGCTCCTGTCCGTGTTTCGGTCATGGCTCAGCCGGAGCGGCCGGTAAATTACGACGGAGTTTTAGGCATATCGTTTTTGCTCGGCCTTCCCCTATTGATCTGGGCAGCGTGGAAGCTCGAACTGCCGCTCGAGGCGAAAATTGCCGCAGGCGTTGCCGGAGTGATGTATCTTTTTTGGCTCTTTTCGAGCGCACAACTGCGCTATCTGCTGCCGATCGTTCCCGCTCTCGCGATCGCAATTGCAGCTTCTGCCGAAGGGGTGGCCGGTCGTGTCCGCGATTTTGCACAGTATGCATTTGCGGCGGCGGCGATCGCCGCGATCGCGACATCTGCAGCATGGTTTTGCCAAAAAGCACCGCTACGCGTAGTGCTTGGCGGCGAGACTCGCGACTACTACCTAGCCCGCAATCTGGATTATTATTATCCGTTTTACCGTGTGATCAATTCAGAGACGAAGCCAGATGATCGCGTATGGCTGATCAACATGAGACGCGACACTTATCACATTGACCGACCGGTATTTTCGGACTATCTATTTGAAGATTGGACGTTTAGGAAGCTTTTGTGGCAGGCGAAGGACATTGAAGATCTGCGAAAAAAGACGGAGGCGATGCACGTTAAATACGTCCTCGCACGGCATGATTTTTTGTTCGACTATGAAAAGACCACTTTGGTAGACGACACGAAATCGCGGAGTGAGAACGAAGCAAAGTTAAAAATTGCGAAAGAGTTTTTGCTTCCTAGGGATTGCGTAAACACATTTGATTCGAAGTTTAGCCTGAACCCGGTCGGGGCTCGTGGATGTGGCAATGGTGATGGTGATGGCGTTTTTCAGCCGTCAAGTAAGCAATAGGAACGCTGGGCAAAATAGCACTTGATAAGAATGAAAAGCAGTAACGCACGGGATGTATTAAAAGAAATGGTATCAACGACAGCAGTAATGGAAACGCAATTTGCGGAACAATTTAGAGAGATCATCAAAACGGAGACGGATCCGGTATTGAAAAAGCTACGTCAAGAGGCTTTCGCGGTATTTTCTCTCTCAGGTTTTCCGGCAACGAAAAACGAAGATTGGAAGTACACCAGTGTCGGGCCAATCGCAAAGAAAGCTTGGACGGTAGTACCGTTTTCTCCTGACTTCTCGCTCTCAGGCGAGAAGTCGGGAGAAAGGCTGGCGATGTTCAATTTTCGCCGAAATGGCTTTACGTCTTTAAATATTGCATTCGCCGACTTTACGGTTGTCCGCATTCCAAAGGAAGCAAGCATCGACGAGCCAATCGAATTTCATTTCGCCACTGATGAAAATAACGCGATATTCCCACATATTCTTGTGATCGCCGAGGCCGGAAGTAAGGCGACGATCGTCGAATCGTACGCTTCGACGGCTAAGAGTTTCACCAACGCAGCTATCCAGATCGTTGTCGAGGACAACGCGAATCTGACACACTATCGGGTTCAAAAAGATTCCCCTGAGGCTTTCAATGTCGGCACGACGGAGGTCACGCTTGGTCGGGGCAGCCGATACGATTCAACAAACATCAACCTCGGCGGTTCGATCTCACGTCACGATATCGACGTAAAATTTACAGCCGAAGGCGGCGAGGCATTCGTTGATGGGCTCTACATGGTGGAGGGCTCACAGCACACTGACACGCACTCGATCATCGACCATCAGGTTCCGAATTGCATCTCGCACCAAACCTACAAGGGTGTATTGAACGACAGCTCGCGTGGTGTTTTTAACGGCAAGGTCTTTGTTCGCGAAAATGCACACGGCACGGACGCTCAGCAGTCGAACAAAAATCTCCTGCTCTCGAACGACGCCCGCGTTGATACCAAGCCGCAACTTGAGATCTTTAACGACGACGTCAAGTGTTCGCATGGAGCAACGGTTGGGCAGCTTGAAGAAGAAGAGTTGTTCTACTTACTGACCCGTGGGCTGCCAGCAGCTCTCGCGAAAAATCTCTTGACATATGGTTTTGCGGAAGAGGTTATCAACAAGATCGGCATCGAATCTATTAAGTCAGAGCTTGACGCCACAGTCCTGAATCGACTCGGGGCAGAAATATAGGGATTAAATGAAAGCAGTACAGACAATGAGCAATTGGGACGTAGAAAAAATTAGAGAGGACTTTCCGGTACTTTCACGTGAGGTAAACGGCAAGCCCCTCGTCTATCTGGACAATAGCGCCTCGTCACAGGTGCCGCAGCTCGTGATCGATCGAGGGTCAAAGTACCTCGAAGAAGAGCATTCAAACATACACCGCGGAGTGCATTACCTATCTCAACACGCGACCAACGCTTACGAGGCGGCCCGTGAAAAGGTGAAGCGGTTTATAAACGCCAAAGAGGCGGCCGAATGCATCTTTGTCCGCGGGGCTACAGAGGGCGTGAACCTGGTTGCACAGTCTTACGGTAAGAAATTTATTAACGAGGGCGATGAGATCATCATCAGCCAGATGGAACACCACTCAAACATAATTCCCTGGCAGATCGTCGCCGAGGAACGCGGAGCCCAAATACGGGTGATCCCAATGAATGAGCGCGGCGAGTTGATCATTGACGAGTATGAGAATTTGCTGAATGAACGAACCAGGATGGTAGCTGTGGCTCACGTTTCGAATAGCTTGGGCACGATAAATCCTGTAAAGGACATGATTGCGACGGCTCACAAATTTGGCGTACCGGTGATGGTCGACGCTGCTCAGAGCGTTCCGCATTTTCCGGTCGATGTTCAGGACCTCGACGCTGACTTTTTCACATTTTCGGGCCACAAGATGTTTGCTCCGACCGGAAGCGGTATTGTTTATGGCAAACGCGAGTGGTTGGACAAGATGCCGCCCTATCAGACTGGCGGCGGTATGATCCGAACGGTCAGTTTTGAAAAGACAACTTACGCCCCGATACCGGAGAAATTCGAGGCTGGCACCCCGGCCATTGCAGCGGGCATCGGACTCGGTGCGGCGATAGACTATATAAACGTCATCGATTTTGACGCAGCCGCTGCCTATGAGCACGAATTGCTCGAATACGCGACCGAGCGGATGGCTGACATATCGGGCGTCAAGATCATAGGCACCGCAGCGCATAAGGCCTCCGTTCTGTCGTTCACGATCGAAGGCATCCACCCGCACGATATCGGCACGATCCTGGATCAGCAGGGCATCGCCATTCGAGCCGGCCACCACTGTGCTCAGCCTGTGATGCAGTTCTACGACGTTCCTGCGACCGCTCGTGCAAGCTTTGCCTTTTATAACACCCGCGACGAGATCGACAAACTCGTCGACGCAGTGCAAAAGGTAATGGAAGTATTTGCATAAGTCTGATTCTGATCGTTGAATTGTGAGAATTGTCACAGTCATTTGATCTGAAAAGTTGGATACTCCTTATATGTATTCAGATCTTTACATCGCTCAACATTCTAAACTGCGGCCCGTGCAAGAGATTGCCGAGCAGCTTGGCCTTTCTTCGGACGACATGGACCTATTTGGCAGTCCATATATCGCAAAGCTTCGGCTAAGCGTTCTGGACAAGATCAAAGACCGTCCGAATGCAAAATACATCGACGTTTCCGCGATCACGCCCACGCCCCTTGGTGAAGGCAAATCGACAACGTTGATCGGGCTTGGCGAAGCGATGAAACACCTCGGTAAGAAGGCCGTCGTGTCTTTACGTCAACCGTCACAAGGCCCAACATTCGGCATCAAAGGCGGTGCGGCCGGCGGCGGTTACGCTCAGGTCGTGCCGATGGAGACCTTTAACCTCAACCTGACCGGCGATATCCACGCGGTCACGGCGGCAAACAACCTGCTTGCAGCGATGATCGACAACAAACTGCTCCGCGGCAATCCGCTGAATATCAATCCGCATAGCATCACGTGGAAGCGAGTCGTCGACACCAACGACCGTGCTTTGCGCAAGATCATCGTCGGCCTCGGAGGCCGTATGGAAGGCGGCATACCGCGTGAGACGGGATTTGATATTACTGTCGCATCCGAAGTGATGGCGATACTTGCCCTGACCACGTCGCTGCAGGATATGCGCAAGCGGTTCGGCCGTATCGTGGTTGGCTTAACCCACGACAAAAAGCCGGTTACCGCCGAAGAGATCGGTGCAGCCGGAGCGATGACCGTGCTGATGCTCGACGCCATCAGGCCGACAATCATGCAGACGCTTGAAAACACGCCCGCACTGGTACACGCCGGGCCGTTCGCCAACGTCGCTCACGGCAACAGCAGCATCCTCGCCGATCTGATCGGCATCAAGACGAGCGATTATCTGTTTACCGAATCCGGCTTTGGTGCCGACATTGGAGCCGAGAAATTCTTTAATATTAAGTGCCGTTACAGCGGCCTCAAGCCCGACGCCTGCGTCATTGTCGCCACGATCCGTGCACTCAAATCACACAGCGGCAAATACAAGATCGTCGCCGGCAAACCTCTGCCGCCGGAGATGCTTGAAAACAACGTGGCGGACGTAGAAGCAGGTGCTGCAAACCTCCGCAAGCAGATCGAGAACGTCCGTCTTCACGGAGTAACTCCCGTTGTCGCAATCAACGTATTTGATTCCGATCACCCCGAAGAGATCGAGGCTGTGAAGCGTATCTCGATTGAATCCGGTGCCCTTGGTGCTGCTGTTTCCAGTCACTGGGCCGACGGCGGTAAAGGTGCGATCGAGCTTGCCGAGATGGTCATCGAGGCTACCGAACGGCCAAACGAGTTTAAGTTCCTCTACGAACTGGATCAGCCAATCAAATCAAAGATCGAAACGATCGCGAAGAAGATATACGGCGCGGCAGACGTTTTCTATGAACCGTTCGCCGACCAACAGATCAAGTCGTATGAGGAGAACGGTTTTGGCAACCTGCCGATCTGTATGGCCAAGACGCATTTGAGCCTTAGCCACGACCCGAAACTTAAAGGGGCACCGACCGGCTTCACGCTGCCAATCCGCGAGGTGCGGGCAAGCGTTGGTGCGGGCTTTATTTATCCGATTTGCGGCGATATGCGTACGATGCCCGCTCTGCCCGAGCATCCGGCAGCCGAAAAAGTCGATATTGATGCCGATGGCAACATTGTCGGGCTTTTCTAGCTAGATAAACCCGTTCGGGCATAATAAACTTAAACTATGTCCGAACTAAGTGACCTGTATCAGGAAGTAATTTTAGAGCACAACAAAAATCCGCGTAATTTTCGCGAGATCGAAGGTGCCGATAAGACGGCCGATGGCAATAATCCGTTGTGCGGAGACGCGTTGCGGGTATACGTCGACTTGGATGGCGATACCGTCACTGATGTCGCTTTCAAAGGCTCAGGCTGCGCCATATCTAAGGCATCGGCGTCGATGATGACCCAAGCTGTAAAGGGCAAGACAAAGGATGAGGCGGAGAGACTCTTTAATGAGTTTCACGATATGGTCACCGGCAAACTCAACATCGAGGTCGACGAGAACACCCTCGGGAAACTTAAGATATTTTCGGGCGTCCTGGAGTTCCCCGCTCGTGTAAAATGTGCTTCACTAAGCTGGCACACCCTTCATGCCGCTCTTCATGATGACGAGTCGGTCAGTACCGAGTAATGGCGAAAGACATCGAAACGCGAGCAGATGTCGAACTACTTGTCACCGAGTTTTACTCGGTTGCGATCCCTGATTCATTGATCGGACATCATTTCGCGACCCTGGATATGCGGAGTCATATTCCGGTTATGGTCGATTTTTGGGAGAAAACCATACTCGGGAACCCGGTCTATTTTGGCAACCCCCTCATCGCCCATCAGACGCTGCATGAAAAAATGCCAATGGCTCCGGAGCAGTTTCTTAGGTGGGTCAAGATCTTTATCGAAACAGTCGACCGGTTGTTCGAGGGTGAAATGGCCGATAACGCCAAACTCCGTGGCCGAATGATCGCGGACAGCCTAAACCAGCGGCTAAACGAAGAAGCCCGTATCAACGGCTCAAATAGTTTTGGGCGAGCTCTGTAAATTCCTCGACTTGAGATGTCATCCAGTCCTCATTTTTACCGAGTTCTTCGGCAATTATCCTTGCAGCAAGCGGAGCCGCATCGATCGCTGCCTTTGCGTTAAGGAATAGCAATCTGGTACGTCGCGCCAAAACGTCCTCGACCGTGCGAGCCATTTGATGTTGTACTGCATGAACAATATCGTTGGCCGTATATGGCGATCCTTCGACAAGAGCGTCGGAGCCATCGGCTACGTGTCGAGAAGTATCGTGAATCGCGAGATCCGAAGTAACGCATGGGCTGAATTCCAATCCCCCGACGTAAACCGCCCGGTCCACCGCATCCTCCGCCATTCGACGATAAGTCGTCCATTTTCCTCCCGTGATAGTTACCAGGCCGGCTTTGTCGACAAACAAGTCATGGCTGCGAGACAGTTTCGATGTCTTTGCATTCGTCCCGCGGTGAACGAGCGGACGAATACCGGCAAATACGCTGAGGATATCATCTCGGGTTGGTCTTTCAGATAGATATTGGGCCGCGGTATTTAGAACGAAATCGATCTCTTCTTCATGTGCGGTTGGCTCCAGATCGGTACCGCTGACTGGCGTATCGGTGGTTCCGATCAATGTGTGACCATGCCACGGTATGCAAAACAAAACCCGGCCGTCACTAGTTTTCGGAATCATTAATGCAGTTTCACTTGGCAGAAATCGTCGATCAAGGACCAAGTGAATACCCTGTGCATAGGTGATAACCGCGCCCGCCCCCTCGTCTGACATTTTTCTGATCGGATCACAGAATACACCCGCGGCGTTTATCACCACCTGAGCTTTGACGTCAAACAATTCGTCCGTTTCAACATCCAAGAAAGTGAGGCCTGCGATCTTTCCCTCTGAGTTCTTAGTCAACGATCTTACACGTGAGTAATTGGACGTTACCGCCCCATTGGCTTGAGCAGTGGCAACGAGACCAATAAGCAACCGGGTGTCATCGAATCGACCGTCACAATACTTGACCGATCCTGACAACCCAGCAGAAATTAGTGTCGGGAGTTCCTGCATCGTCTCGTGCTTTGTCAGAAGTCGCGAGTTTCCAACCCCTTCTCCTTTGGAAAGCATGTCGTAGGCCTTTAGTCCCAAACCGTAATAGATCTGCTGCAAGCGACCGTAAGACGGCACTATAAACGACTGGATCTTAACGGTATGCGGAGCATTGCGGAGCAAGATGGCTCGTTCATGCAAGGCCTCACGCACTAAGGAAAAATCGCCTTGTCTGAGATACCTTACCCCACCATGGATAAGCTTTGTTGATCTGCTCGAAGTGCCTTTGCCGAAATCATGTTGTTCGAGCAACAACACTTCGTATCCACGCGATGCCGCATCTAAGGCACAACCAACACCCGTAGCACCACCACCGACGATAACAACATCCCATGGTGACGTGCGTTCACGTATTGTTGAAAGCGTTTCGGTTCGATTCATGCGGTAGTAACGGTTACACCATTAGAATATCAGAATTAATGCAACAGATTTACATTCGTACGAGTAATGAATCGATAGTGTTGGCTTGAAAAATGGCCAATATCCGTTGACAATGCCTGCTGATGGGAACATACGAAAATACCTCGTTGTGGGATCACGTCAGGGAAAATCGGTCGGCGGTGACGGTATATCTACTTATCGTGGCGGCGGCGATCGCAACATTGTATTTTCAGGGCCGTGTTTTCTGGTGTCAGGCAGGCGATCTTATTCCCTGGTCGTGGAACATTTGGTCAACGCACAACAGCCAACACATCATTGACCCGTATTCGTTTACGCACGTCCTCCATGGTGTTCTCGAATTCTGGTTGATCGGTCTCGTATTCCGGCGGATGCCGATCGTCTGGCGCCTAGCGTTGGCAATATTTATCGAAAGCTCTTGGGAAGTAGCCGAAAATTCCGCAATGGTCATCGAGCGGTACCGTGCTGCTACCATCTCGTTAGACTATTTCGGCGATTCGATAATTAATTCGATCGCCGACATTCTTTGCTGTGCGACCGGATTTGTGATCGCGTACAACTTACGATTCTGGAGATCGCTGACCCTATTCTTGACGACGGAAGTGATCCTAGTTTTGTGGATCCGTGATAGTTTGTTGATCAACATCGTGATGCTGATCTACCCGATCGAAGCGATCAAAGTCTGGCAGATCGGCGGTTAACGTTCGCCACGCGCGGCCTCGACCTGCGATTCAAGATCAACCGCCAATTTTCGCGAACCTGGTTGATCAAACGTCTCGATCCATCTAATGGTCTCGTCAAGAACGCGCAACTGATACTCTCGCCAATCGGGCTTTCCGGCGACTGAACCAAATTCACCATTGTAATACGCAGTTCTCGGTGGACGGACCTTGTCGGTGATCTTGGGATCAACAGAGATATTAATGGTCGGTATACCGCTTTGCTCAATGGCTCGAGCAACAATTCCCAGCGTCTGGTGACATAATCTCGAAGCCGGTATGAGCAAGGCTGCTTGAACATTGTAATGCTTGAGACGGTCGACGAGCTTCGGAGCTAGATCCTCGCTCACCATTTTCGCATTTGGAATGTAACTGCTAATACTCCACCAAACACTGTTAAGACTGCCGATAACGGAATTTTCTTGATATTCTAAGAGCCGATCAATCGGGATCTGCGAATTTCGATCTTCAATAACAGATTTTGGGTCAAACCCCTTTGCCGAGAAACGAAGATCAGCAGCCTCAACTTCAATTGGAATCTCACGAAACGATACATCTCCGTCCTTTGTGTCGAGATCAAAAGGAACAGTTCCATCAATGAAAGCGCCGGTCGACGTGATCAGTGCCAGATTCAACATTGGCAGGGCTCGTCGCACTTGAACGAATGGTGAATGAATATTCTCGACCCACGGATATCCGACAAGGTCTTCGTTTGCGTTCCAACGACCAAAGCGAGCAGAAAATTCGCCAGTTTTCTCGATCAATTCCATATCAGCTAAACCTTAAATTCTTTTTGAAAATCGTAAATATCCGTCACGTTCGATTTGCCCTTATCATTTTTTCGGTTTGCGATCACCATAAAAGCAATCAGTGCCGAAACCATTCCCGCAAAAAGTGCCCAACGTGAATACTCGTGCAATGAGTTGAACTGGATCCTCAACGGATCATCCATCGCAACCTCATCGATCGGACGGCCCAGTTGAATGCGTATCGACATCAGCCAAAAGGCGATCACAAATTGTCCAACGGCGCACATGCCCGCAAGAATAACGAGAGAAACTCTCTCAACCCATAGCCAAAGCCTGTTTACTCTGGATGCACCAAGCAACGACGTCAGAATCAACAGCACAGAGATGGCAAGACCGCCGTAATTAAGGATCGCCAGCGTTCGATTTACAACACTTCCAGCTAACTCGCGAGTTGGAAGAACGGCGAAAGAACTCTGAGCAACTGCAATAAAAAAAATAGCCGCGCCAAGCCAAATAGCGAGAATCAATAACCTGATGTCCGAAAGAAATTTCATCGGCGTAAACTCAGAACAATAACCATTATTATCTAGCTTTTCGATGAAAAGGGCAAAAGCAGTGAGATCTGTATCAGGTTCGAAATTTCTTGAGTCCCAATAGTTGCGATATGGCCAACAAAGTGAACCGCGGGTTAAGCACGAGATATCGCCGCCATAGCCGTTTAGGCTCCTGAGTCAGTCGAAAGAACCATTCGAGGCCGAGTTTTCCGATCCACTCAGGACACTCCCGGACATTACCTGCAAAAAAGTCGAATGATGCTCCAACGCCAAGCTTTACTGCCCGAACATCGGATCGATGTCCATGCATCCAATTTTCCTGCTTTGGACACCCAAGCCCAACGAACAAGAGCTGAACTGACGATTTATTTATCTCCTCGACGATCGCTAGATCCTCGTCCGGTTCGAGGGGTCGAAACGGCGGCGAAAACGCGTACGAGACCATCAATTTTGGAAACTCGGTCGCAATACGATTCAACATCGCGTCGATCACGCTTTGTTTACCACCATAGAATCCAACGGACATTCCTGATTTTTCAGCGTGGCGGCAAAGACTCATCATCAGGTCATTGGCCCTGACCCGTGATGCTCGGTGTTTTCCTTGAATCTTTTGCATCCAAACGAGCGGCATACCATCCGTCACGATAATGTCTGCCGCATTAACTTTGGCTCCAAATGCCGGATTGTCATACGACTCCATGACCATATGTACGGTTGAAAAGCAAACATAGCCGCCTCTGCGGCTTTGCGCCATTTCTGAGATCTCTGAAATCAATTGGTCGCCCTGACAAACGTTTGGAAACAGACTGACCACACGTACAAATTCTGCATTATTTTCCCTGCTTATATTCACTTCGGTTTCTTTTGGAGCAACGTTGAATAGTGACCTTCGAGCCGGTCAACATACTTTTCTATCGTGAATCGCTCGGCCACGGTTTTCATCGCCGACATTCGAATCGCCGGCCAATCACCTTTGGTTCGAAGGACATTTTCAATGACTTTCTTTAGCTCTTGGGCGTTCCCCGGGGCCACCAAAAAGCCGTTGTCGCCGTCTTTCACTACAGATGAAACAGAGGCATTATCCGAAACTATCACAATACAGCCGGACGCCATGGCCTCGAGCATCGCCATTGGCAGACCCTCGCCATACCTCGATGGAAGAACAAATATATCGGCGTTTGCCATAACCGTCCATTTATAAGTGTCGTCAGCAACACCGCCGTATTCAAATCGGTCGCCGAGAATCTCTGACATTGCAGATACGAAGCTCGCGCGCTCCGGTCCGTCGCCGAACGCGGTGACGTTAAACCTCTGAGGACTTGAAGCGAGATCTTTACTAGCCTCGACCAGCTCGCCAAGCCCTTTCGATTCGTGAAAACGCCCCAGAAACACGATATTCGGCGGCTCCAGATCGCGGCCCTTTATCCGAACTTTCCCGGTCGGAACTGCATTTGGCAATATCTCAACATTGACATCGGCCCAACGCCGTTCAATTGACTCCTTTTCAATTTCACTAAGTACTAGAACGATGCCAGCCTCTCTCAGCATCCATCCTGCGACCGCATAGAGAAATGCGCAAGAAATATCCGCCATTAGGTATCTTCCACCGTGAATGGCAAGTACTCGCGGAATGCCGACAGCTCGAACCACCAATATTAGTGCGGCATCGCGTACTATTGCGAGGCCGGTAAAGGCGGTATTGATATGAACAATGTCCGGCTTTTCCCTTTTCAATACACCGCAAAAATTGAAAGGCAATGCAAATTGCCGCATCACCCAAACGAGACCTTTCTTCTCGCCGTCGGCACGTCCGGTCACAAAATGTACATACTCGGCCCGCCCGTATTCAATTATTTGACGCACCACGGTCGAAATTCCGCTGACATTACGCTTAACATCGAGATTAGGGGCAGTAATGAGTATTTTCATCGAACAACCAAAAGCATAGCTTACTGAAGAAGCGATGTCAGCTTAAGTTGACACTCGCAGTTTGCATCCGTGCCTTCATTAGCTTAAATAGTAAGAGAACAATGAGCAGTGCACTCCACGACAAAATCGAAGGGGAAACTATCCAGCCGCTAAATGTAGTGCCGGAATGGGTGATGCCACTTGTTAAATTTGGTGCCCTTACAGTCGACGCCGCTTTGACTGTCGCGTGCTTTATGTTTGCCTTTGCGGTTCGCGAAAACCAACCTATATTGTCGGACACTGCCTGGGCGTGGTCAAAACAGTTCGTTCCTTACGCAGGAATTCTATTTTTTGCCGTACCTGCTCGCTTGGTAATGCTAATTTATGTACGTTCCTTTCGTTTCACCGGAGCTTTCTCATACCTTCAAGAGATCATTAAAGTGCTCAAGGCGGTCGCCGTCAGTTCGCTGCTGATTGTTGCTTGGGCATTTCTATTTCGTGGTGGGTTCGCTTTCCGGGAATTCTCATATTCGCGGAGTATTTTCGTTGCCGACTTTCTATTTACGGTCATTGCGATAACATGCTTTCACCTCATTTTGAGAATGATCCAGGTTCACCTGCGTGACAGAGGGATAAATTTGATTCCGACGCTCGTGGTAGGGACCAACAGTGAAGCAAGGCAGACAATTGCTGAGCTTTCAGCTCGGAGGTACTTGGGCTACCGGGTCTTGGGCTTGGTCGGATCGGATGTTGACCGCGACATTACGTCTTTGGATCTCGACAATGGCGACTCGATACCGGTCATTGGACACGTGGACCAACTCGCCGAGCACATAACTAGATATCGAATACAAGAAGTAATTATCACTGACAATAGTCTAGAAAATGAGAAATTATTTGACGCTATGATGCAGGTTGGGCGTGGCCAGAGAGTCGAGTTTCGCTTCGCACCTAGTCTTTTCAATGTTCTGCCAAAGAAAACCAGTATCGAGCAGATAGGAGTTTTGCCAATGGTTCGACTTTTTCGGGAACCGTTGAGCGATGTACAACGATTCTTGAAGAGATTATCAGATATATCAATTGCGGTAATGGCGATCGTACTTTCGACGCCACTCTGGGTCCTAGCGGCAATCCTGGTCAAATCAAGTTCCAAAGGTCCGATACTCTTCAAGCAAGAACGGGTCGGTATGGACGGCCGTGTTTTCTTGTGTCTTAAGTTCCGAACAATGTTCGTGGATTCAACCGACGACATTCATAAAGAGGCGTATAGAAAGAACATCCAGGGCAAAAAAGAAGCAAATTCCGGAAGCGAATCGAGTCCGGTCTATGGGAAAGTAAGGAACGACCCGCGTATTACGAAATTTGGAAAATGGCTCCGAATGGCGAGCATCGATGAGTTGCCGCAGTTGCTCAACGTGCTCAGGGGAGATATGAGCATTGTGGGGCCGAGGCCGCCTATTCCTTACGAGGTTGAGGAGTATGACATTAAACATCGGAAGCGTCTCGACATGAAACCCGGGATCACTGGCCTCTGGCAGGTTTCCGGACGGAACCGCCTCACATTTGACGATATGATCAGAGTGGATCTGTACTATATCGAGAATTGGTCACTGCTTCTCGACCTGAAGATCATATTCCTGACATTGCCAGCCGTCTTTCGGGGTGATGGTGCCCGATGACAATTCTCGAACTTATTAAGGAAGCAACCGAGATTTTAAAGGTTGCTGGAGTTTCAGAGCCGTTGCTCGAGTCTAGAGTGCTCTTAGAGCACGCGATTGGCCGTAACCGCGCGTTCCTTTTTGCTCATCCCGAATTTGAGTTGGACCAAACAGGATTATCGAAATTTAGATCGCTCGTTTCGCGCCGAAAACTCCGTGAGCCTCTCCAGTACATATTAGGCAAACAAGAGTTTTATGGCCTCGATTTCAAGGTGTCGCCTGATGTCCTGATACCGAGACCCGAGACGGAGATCCTCGTCAAAGCTGCGATTGACGCAATGAGACGGATTGAAACCCCAACGTTTTTAGAGGTCGGAGCAGGCTCAGGTTGTATTTCTATTGCCATATTAAAAGAGGTTTCAACTGCCCGAGGAACCGCGGTCGACATCTGTCCTCGTGCTCTTGAGGTCTCACGTTTGAACGCGAAGACTCATTCTGTGTCCAACCGTCTGACTTTTTTAACCTCGGATCTTTTTGCGTCTGTGCCAGACGCGTGTTTCGACTTGATAGTGTCGAACCCGCCCTACGTTCCTTCGATCGACCTCCCGGACCTGCAACCCGAGGTTCGCGATTTCGAGCCTGTCGCCGCCCTCACCGATGGGGGGGACGGACTTTCAATAATACGCGATCTCATTTATGGCTCGGCGGAAAGGCTGGATACTGGAGGGCATTTAATAATTGAGATCGGCTTTGGACAGTCAGTCGCGGTAGAAAAGATGTTCGCTGAGAACATTTGGAAGACCGTTATGTTTATGGAGGATTTTCAGCAAATTCCGCGAGTCGTAATTGGCATCAGAAATTGAACTTGAATCACGCGTCAAATGGCTTGCCTAAATTCCAAAGTGGGGGTACTATGAGGGTGAAATCCACAAGGCGTTTGACATTATGCGACCACATTTTGATGACTGGTCTATCAGGGTTAGGGGATATTGGCCTGTCAGACGCTGATGAGGTCGAAATTATTTTCGAGATCGGAGGTAACTTTTATGCTCAACGGTATTTTGGCGGTTATTTCAGCAATAATTGCCGGATTTTCATTCTACAAGTACACTCAAAGCGAAGACAATAAGTTGTTTTTGGTCTTGTTTATAGTATTTTTGTTGGCATTCCTCGGGCTTGGTGCGATGTTTTTATCCGGCCGGGTTAACAAAACAGAAGATATTCACATTACTGAATAGGGTTCGCTTTCGTGTCGAAGATTTGAACTTGCCGAGAACTGCACTCAATTGTTTCGAGTGGACATTGTTTGGCGAGTGGTTTTTCAAGTGAAGACCCTAGCCAAAATGGGGCTTCGTTTTTGCCGCTCCCCACCCCCTCTATAGCGTATCTGCAATGTTGACAAAAATGTAATGATTTATCATTCTTAGTATTCGGCCTTTTTTTAGCCGCCGACTTTACTGATGCCAAAGATTGCTGATATTCAAGAAACGCCAAATCCGAACGCAGTCAAGTTCATTCTGAAGGAACCTGTGTCTCACGGAACGTCTCATTCATTCAAGTCCGTTGATGCTGCTTCGGAGAACTCACTTGCTCGAGCTATCTTCGACGTCGGAAATGTCGTCTCGGTCTTTTTCATGGACAAGATGGTCACGGTGGAAAAGACCGACGAGGCTGAGTGGGACGAAATCCTGCCTGATCTTGCAATGCCGATCCGTGCTGCAGAACCCGCAGTCGTTTCGGTCAATACCAGATCGAGTGCGGCTGCTAAAGTAGGAGGGGCGATCGGTGCTATTGCTAATGACGACCCCAAGCTTGCGGCAATAAATGCGATCCTAGATGAGCGAATTCGACCATACCTCGCCGGTGACGGAGGTTGGCTCGAAGTGCTCGATTTGGAGAATGACGTTTTAACGATCAGATATGAAGGGGCGTGCGGCAGTTGTCCTAGCTCATTGACCGGCACTCTAATGGCTATTGAAAATATGATAAAAGAAGAAATTGACCCGAATATCACCGTTGTCGCGTCATGATCCCGGATGATTCAGCAAGCTCCGATATATTGATATAAAAGAAATTCTTGACATAAAACGCCTTAATTCGTCATAATGCGAGAGGTGGCGTTTTGTGCGTACCACCGTTCCGTCCACAGGAAATTTTTCTACAATATTCTGCCAGTACATATCATTCCGAATAATATTTGTTTCTAGTTAATGGAGGAAAGCCCAAGTGAATAGCGAAGAACTCGAAAAAAGTCTAAGAGCTGAATTCGAGATTTATCTCAAGGGAGTCATCACGGAAATGCGTGATGATCTCACGGAATTTCAGACCAAGATAGATGCCGAGTTTGAAAAGCACAGATCCCATATCAGCGAGGCATTTCAGGCCTTTTCTGCTCGATTTGACTCGGAGCATGATTTTGACGAAGCGTTTCGCGAATCGGTCGTAGAACACCTCCGCCTCGCTCGTGATGATGGAGCAAAGATCACCGCTACGGCAATCGCCGAGGCCGAAGATCTTGAGCGAGCGTCAACTCCGCAGTTTAGCCTTTGTGATATCAAAGACGCACTCAACGATATCAGTAGCAAGGACTCACAGTCGGCCATTCTAAAGTCTTTGATCCAGCATGCATCGGAATATACGCCAAGAGGAGCGTTTTTCATTATCAAGAACGATCATTTCGTGGGCTGGAAAGTTTTTGGGAAAGAGGTTGGGGATGAAGAGTCAGCAGTTCGCGACATTCGTTTCCCGGTCTCAGCAGACAGCATGCTTGGCGCCGGAGTCCGCAACCAAACCATTTCTGAAGGATCATTTGGGACCTATTCAGAAGATTCGGCATTTTTAAATCCCTTGCAGTTTGGACAGCCCGACCGAATGTATGCGATCCCGCTTGTAGCCCGTGGCCGTGGCGTCGCAGTGCTATATGCCGA
This sequence comes from Pyrinomonadaceae bacterium, assembly GCA_017983495.1. GTDB lineage: Bacteria > Acidobacteriota > Blastocatellia > Pyrinomonadales > Pyrinomonadaceae > OLB17. Next base: position 61,039 of record JAGOBH010000011.1, read on the forward strand.
TTACGGGCATGAGGGTGTTGCGGTGAATACCGATGCGTTAGAAATGCTGGTTCGGGTAGCGGGCCTTACAGTTGAAATGCTCGCGTCCGCAAAAGCGGTGAAGAGCATTCCCGAATACTCGAACGTCTCCGAATTTTCAGAAGCGGGCCACGCTGCCGACGACTATCCTTCGGGGTATGAGGCGACCGTTGGGGCGAACATTACTGGAGCGGAAGATCACCGGTTAAGCACGGCAACAGAGTTTGGAACTGTGGAAGATTCGTCGCCGATTTACGATGGCGAAGTCGAAGTGTCCCCGGTGACGGAGGAAAATTTTGAGGAAGTCGGCGAAAATTCGCTCGACGAATACCCAGAGATCCCGAAACACGGGTTGGTTGAGATTTCATCGGATGAAAGTCTCGGAGACGTGGAAACTGATTTAGCGGTCGTAGAGCCGAACGTTAACGATTTTTCATTCGCGTCGAATTTTGACCAGGCTCGTGAGTTTACGCCGGAAGGCACGCCAGAACCTGGTTTTGCGTTTGAAGAGTCAGTACCGACCTTTGAAAGTGCTGAATTTGAGAAAACTCATCCGATCGTTGATTTTTCGACAGTTTCAGCTATTTCGGACGACGTGGTCGCTGAGTCGGACGACCTGGAATCTATTGAACAAGAAAGTAGAACCGAAAATGAACCGGATTTGGCCACGATAGCCAACGGGTCTAACGAATCTGGGTCGATTTTTAACAGCGGGCTGGAAACGGCTACAGCCAGTAATTTTGAATCGTCGCCGTTTGACCGAACAGTTGAACAGTTCGAACCAGCAGGGGTAATCGGTTCGGCGATTCCTTCAATTGCATCTCCGATAATTGAAAACGTGACGGTCCCGGTGACCGGAAGCAGGCTTAGTGACCGCAATGTCGACCTTCCGATCGAGGTTGCCGAGGACGAACGTCGCCTTCACAACGATGCACGCCGGTTTGCCAGACTGCTGGTGTCGGAGATCAAGCTTTACAACGAAAAGAAGGTCACAGAGGGTCGTGAGGCCAGTGACCTGTACGAGAGACTGCGGGAGGCGATCGATCGCTCTCGTGAAATGTACGACAAACGGGTTCAGTCTCCGGTCGCATCAAAATTTGACTATTTCCACTATGAACTGGTCAACTCGCTTGCCGAGGGCGATGCAAGTCGACTGGGAACAAGCTATCAGGGTGCAAAGGTTTAACCCGCGTGCAGCTGATAATTGAATTGGCCGCTGAAGGAAGTTCAGCGGCCGCTTTTTTTGTTTAGGAATTCACGGTCTGTTACAAACATTGTTGAGTAATCGGATCCCATACCAAAGGAGGCCTACATGGGTTTATCTCGGCATCCGCGGCAACTCTCGGATGGCTTCCGTTTTCGACCTCTAAATGAAGTTCATCGCCAAACGACTTTAGGGTCCGTACGATCTCGTCCCGCACGGCGGGCTCCGTATTTTCGATTAACAGGCCAATTGCGGTCATAAATCCGATCCGCCGCTGTCTCGCTTCTTCGTTGTCCATCGGTTAATGTCCCTCCTCCTGTATGTCTGAAATGAGCGAGATCTGCAATCCGCCTGTTTGTTTGCTATAAAGCAATGTCCTTGAATCCGGCGACCATGTGACACCTGAATAATATAGCGTCGTGTCGTTATTGGCGGTTACGCGGCGAGGTTCGCCGCCGGTCATCGGGACTAAATATAAGTTGTCGACTTCGTCTCCGCGAACAGTGTACACGATCCAACGCTGGTCTGGAGATATCCGCATGCTTAATTGCCGGGCGTTTGGAAGCTGCAATTTGCGCCGCGATACCGTTCCGTCTGTCGGTACACGATATATATCAAAGCCTTGCTCGCTTTTCACCGCCACATACACACCATTCCCGTCATTAGCCCAGCCTAATAGAATTGTAGGGTAATTGAATCCTCCGAAAACGGTAATAATGTCATTCCCGTAAATCGAGACACGAAATTCTTTTGCACTCGCATACGGGCCAACACCGACCGCCTCCAAAAATGCAATGCGATCTCCGTTAGGCGACCACTTGGGGGCGACCGCCTTCGTTTTACCATCGCTGAAATTAGTTATCGCCTTTTCTGCGGTTCCCTCTGCCGATACCGTCCAGATATTTTCCTGGCCATTCGTCCTTTTGACATAGGTAATACTCGACCCATCCGGCGACCACTCTAATGGATAAAAGTGTAGGTCGATAGGGGCAACCGAAAAAGAACCAGGGTGTATGCCGCCGGTCGTGACCTGCTTCTCGGATTGACCGTTGATCCCGGTCTTGAATATGTTCCTAAGGTTCCCGGCTTTTTTAATGAAAGCAATTTCGTCGCCGTTCGGAGACAGTCTTCCAAAACCAGCACTTTCCGCCAATACAGATTCCCCCGGAGGCTCTTCGCCATTGATCGAGCGTATCTTAATGGTGCTCTGCAAAATCGCAGCAACTTGAGGGATCGAATGGTAAATAACGCGGCCATCAGACGTAAACGCCGGCAATACGTTCATCCTTGTATTTGACGTAATTACGGTTTCGGTGTGAGAGGCAATATCGGTAGTAAAAAGGTTCGCCTCATTTGTGCTTGAAACGAAACTAATTCGATCTCCTGTAGGTGATACGACGGGATTAGTGGCGTTTTCGCTTCCAAACGTCAGCTGCTTCGGATCAGCGCCATCCAAACTCCCCACGAAGATCTGTTCCACATCGCCGACATCCTTACTGTACGTAAATCTGTGATTGTCCGGAAACCAATCCGGAGCATCAAACCCGTCGAATGATTCTGCAATACAACGGGCGTCATTTGCTCGAAGCGATTTGAGCCAGAGTTTCTTTTGCCCCCCAACGTAAGACATGGCCATGATCTTCGTCTCGTCAGGACTGATCGAGTAATATTGCTTGGTTTCGCTTTCAATTCCGGCAAGATCGACCGTCGTGAGTGAATTAGTCTCAAGATCCAATACACTTGGCACTGCATTGATCATGAGATAGATTCGCTTCCCATCCGAACTCCAGTATTTGAGTTCATCACCGCCTATTGCGCCGCTAACGTCCGCAAGAAATACTGGTTCGCCACCATCCGCCGACACTGAGAAAATCGATGACGATCCATCTTTAGTAACACGGTAAGCGATCCGTTGTCCGTCGGCCGACCAAAGCGGAGAGGTGGCCGTTCTCTCAAATGTGAGCCGCATCGGTTCGCCACCGTCAATGGACTTCACGTAAATAGCATGACCACTCGAGCCACTTTGCGAAAATGCTATCTTTGTCCCATCGGGAGAAAACTGAAGTCCGTAGATCACGCCGCTGACGTCGCGTTTTAGGTCATAAATCGTCTTTATCAGGAGATTCTCTGCCGCCGCAGATGAAAACGGCTGTCGCGGGGCATTTGCGGCTCGGTACCACCACAGGCCAAAGCCCGAGCCAAATACAATGAACAACAGTGCCGCCATCAGCGTGTATCGCGAGAAGATCCCGGTGCTTTGAGCAATGGGCAGCGAGGTCGATCCGGTCGTCCTGGATCTGTCCGGGAAATTATAACCAAGACTGCGTTTTACCGAACCGCTTTCGGCAAATTCGTTCAGATCAGACTCAAACTCTTCGATAGACGGATATCTCTTTTCCCTGTCCTTTTCCAATGCCCGCCCCAGAATATAGTTTATTTCTGCAGGCAGTTCGCTCGGAAGATCGACATCGTCATTGAGGATCGACGAGATAAGATCGGCCTTGTTCTCACCCCGAAACGGCAACCGGCCGGTAAGCAGCTGGAAAAAAACCACCCCTAGGCTCCAGACATCGGTTTGACCGTTGATCTCCTGACCACGGGCATGCTCGGGCGACATATAGGTTACCGTTCCGGCGATCAGGCCGACCGTACTAAGATTTATATCCGATGCATCGACATGGGTCGCCTTTGCAAGGCCAAAATCCAACACCTTGACCTGTCCATTTGCATCGACAATGATATTTGACGGCTTGATATCGCGGTGAACGATTCCCCACGAATGTGATTTGCTTAGAGCCGCGGCGATCTGGCGAGTGTACGAAACCGCGTCCATGAGTTCGATCGGATCGCGGGCTATGATCGAGTCGAGCATCTCGCCCTCGACATACTGCATCGCAATATAGGGCTCGCCTTCAACCTCTCCGACCTCATAGACCGAACAGATGTTTGGATGATCAAGTTTCGCGGCAGATCGAGCTTCGCGGATCAGACGGTCGGCCGCCTGCTCCCCAAAGCCGGAGTCACGATGGATAACTTTAATGGCACAGAGCCGATCAAGAGCGAGATCGTCAGCGAGGTACACCTCACCCATTCCGCCGCGGCCTATGAGTCTGAGTATTTGATAATGACTAAATTGCTGGCCTTGTTCGAACAGCGGTTTATCTGCCAAGGCACTTGCCGACGCGTCCGCAAGTATTGGACTTTCAAGAAAGCCGCTCTCGTACGACTCAAGTAAAAACTCGACCTCGGAGCGAAGTGCATTGTTTTCCCCGCACGCGGACCTTAGAAAATCTGCGCGCTCTTCCGCCGAACGGTTGAGAGCCGTGTAGAAGACGTCTTTTACAATATGCCAATCGACTTGGCCCATAACATTAGGAGTTGGAACTAAGTTCCCGTTTTAGCCACGCTTTGGCCACCGCCCAGTCACGCTTTACGGTTGTTATCGAAACGCCGATGATCTGGGCGGTTTCCTCAATACTGCAGCCGCCAAAGTACCTAATCTCTACGACCTTTGCCTGCTGAGGGTCCACCGAAGCCAACTTTTCCAGCGCCGTATCCAAGGCCAGAAGGTCGATCTCGGAATTATCGATCGCGATCTGAAATTCGGAGTTCATTGGGATGATCTCAAATTCACCTCCGCGCTTTTCGCGATTTCGGCCGCGCGCATAATCAACCAACACGCGTCTCATCATTTCGGAAGCCAACCAATAAAAATGGGCCCGATTCTCCCACGACGCAGCTCGCTGTTCGGCTAACTTCAGGTAAGCCTCGTGAACCAAGGCGGTAGTTCGAAGCGTATGATTGCCACGCTCTCTACGCAGATGGCTGCGTGCTCGACGACGAAGCTCGTCGTACACGATCGGCACAAGGCGATCCCAAGCGCCTGTGTCACCATTACTCCAAGCGGCAAGCAACCCACTCACTTCTTCATTTTGCCTAATTGATGAATCCATCAACGAATCAATAAAATGCTTTGCAGTCGACCTTATAGTCAGAACGAGGTTACATTTGACCGCTGCTTATGTCAACCAATTTCTTTGGCGGAGTCAATTCTATTTGGTTACCGACTTTTTTTCGTGTTTTTCAAAAAAACTTGGGCCAAAAACCCACAATTTGTCGCGGTATATTATTGAGGTAGCGTCTCCCTTTCTGACCGCGTCCAAAAGCCTGTTCTGATCAACTCCTATGATTATGAGCGAAAACGGCGATCCGTTGCTGACGGACTGAAGTACGAAAGAAACCACCGCCTCCCACCACTTAGTTAATCCTGAGGGGAAAAGGGCCAATGATCTTTTGAGGTCGGTGGCCCTTTTTTTATGCCCCCGTCTCCCTAACTAGTGCGTTCAGACGGAAAAACCGGTCGGGTCGGCCCCGGGTTATCGGGTGACGTATGGCGGTGGACCACCTTCCATTCCTTTCCGATCAGCTTGAAAACGAGTGTCATGCGGCCCGACGCATTTTCAAGCTTGCCTTCGTTTTCCTGAGACTGTTTCCATTTGCAACTGACGTAGGCAGATGTCTTGCCGAGCATTTCAACCCGCAACCCGGTAACTTCAAGTGTAACGTTTGTCACCTTTGCGTATGACGATTCGACATTGCTCTTGACATTGTCCCAACCGATCGTGGCACTGCCGTTGTTGTTGAAGATCAGTAATCTGTCGCTTTTTTCGTAGGTTCCCATGACCTTATCGACATCCACCTGTTTGATGCCGTCGATGAGGCGTTCGAAAACTTCACGAACGCCTTTTGCGGGATCGATCTTGCTCGCCGCTGCTTTCTGTCCGTAGCCCGTTAGCGTAAACGAGGCTATTGCCATAACTATCAACGCAATTTTTTTCATAATAAGCCGTCCTGTATAAGCTGATGATATCAATTCAGAGTTTATAATCGTGATATATACGGTTGCAACATCAAAGGGGGCACCGTGTCGGCAATATGACAGAAACATTCGATTGTGCATCGTGTTCGGCTCCGCTCGATTTTGAAGGGACCGCCGTTCAAAAATGTAAATTCTGCGGCAGCACAGTGATCGTGCCGTCACATCTCGTTCCCGGGTCGACTCCGGTTTCAGCTTCCCTTGGCGATATCGCCCGGAATGTCGCCGAAATGCGCCGGCTTATCGCGTCGGGAAACAAGATACACGCCATAAAACTGTTTCGCGAGACATTCGGCGTCGGGCTGAAAGAAGCCAAAGACGCTGTCGACGCTATGGAACAAGGCGTCGGTGTCGACATTTCCGCGATGCAGATCAAAACGAGAACCGGCGTTTCAACAACGGATCTCAAGGCGGTACGTAATGCCGGTCTTGCTCTAAGCGGCTCGATCCTTGGAACGATAGGACTGATCTTTCTTGCCACTATCGCACTCGTCGGCCTGATCCTCTTTTTTGTATTCAGAGCCGTCGACAAGACCGTTGACTCGGCAATTGGTTCATCCAAACCCGCTGTCGTCGGCAACGGCACCGCCAATGACAAACTCACCGAACTCCTTAAATTCGGCGGTGACGGAACGGGAGCCGGCCGTTTCAAGGACAACCGTCACGTCGGCACCGATCGTGACGGAAACATATACAGCGTCGACTATCAGGGCGGCCGCATGCAGGTCTTTGACCGCTCGGGTAAATTCATGACCCAATGGCAGGCAGGCCCGCCTGATATTGCGGTTCGCGGCATGGCCGTCAGCCGCGACGGCACCGTTTACATTTCCGACGTCAAGGGAATCACCGCCTATAACGGCCAATCCGGCGAGACTCTGTCACGGCTCGATCGATATCAGATCTACGGGCTTGCCGTGACCCTCGACAGCAAACTAGTTACGGTCGGCCGGACCGAGATCTCCGTTTTCGACCGTTTACTCAAACCTCTCTCCGAATTCAAGGACGCGGCAAAAGCCGCAAGTGCCCAATCGGGTTTTGACGAAGTCGCGGTCGACGGGCCTGGCAATATTTTCGCGCTCGACCGGGCCAACCATCAGATCTGCAAATTCGCACCGGACGGCAAGTTTCTAACCCGGTTCCCTGCCGATCTCGGTTCGCCGAATGCCATAGCGGTCGACCCTAAAGGCAATATATTTGTTGCCAATACCAGCGAGATAAGGGTAGTTGACGAACGCGGCCTGCCTATTGGCAAGTTTCCTGCGACCCAGGCATTCGGAATATCGTTCAATGACGAGGGCGAGCTTTTTGTTGCGTCGAGGCCGTTTATCGTCAAGTACAGGATCGAGCTCTGATCCCACCATAAACACACCATTTCGTCGAGGTTTACCTCGATCATGCACGTTTTCGGCACGAACAACGGGGCGAAAACCCTGCGTGCCCCAGTTTGTCATTGCTTTCAACGATTTACAGCGGTTTCGGTACGCGTATTGCAGTAAATAAAGTCAAAGGCCGGACGAACAAGCTTCTTTCCCGGCATTTGACACAAAATTAGTGATCACTGGAGGGAAAGCATATGCATTCCATAAAGTTTGTATTAATTATAGCGGCACTCGCGTTGTCGTTGTCGGGCTCGCTCGTTGCTAACAGTCCGCTGACGATCAATCTGCCTGAAACCGGCCAGATCAATGTTTTGAGCGACGATACCGTTCCCGAAGTTACTGCCCGCGTTGCTCGCATCAGCTATATCATCGGCGACGTCCAGATCCGGCGGTTTGAATCGCAGGAGTGGGAACAGGCGACGCTGAATCTGCCGATCGTCGAAGGTGACGAGATCACTACCTCGCGTGACGCCCGATTTGAGATCCAGTTCGACCGCAACACGCATTTACGCATTAACGAAAATGCTTACCTAAAGGTCAGCAAGCTGCTTGATGAGGGCATCGCTCTCAGTCTGTCGCAGGGAACAGTCGCACTCAGGGCTAACAGTTTTGACAAAGATCGTTCGTATTTCGAGATCGACGCTCCCGGTTCGACGATCGCCGTACAAAGATCGGGAATGTACCGAATCGACGCCGGCCAACCGGGTGACACAGAGATCCGCGTAGCTGCGACCGGCGGCGGCGAGGCTCGCCTGTATTCGGAAACCTCAGGGTTCACCGTCAAGAACGGCCGCAGTGCACGTATTTTTGTCGGCGGCAACAATGCCGGCGAATGGGAACCCGGCGACGCGTCCCTCAATGCTGACGCTTTTGACCGCTGGGCCCTCGATCGCGACATGGCGGTAGCTAAATCTCTTGAGAAAGCACATTACGATACCTATTACGATCAGGACATCTACGGTGCCGAAGACCTAAACGACTATGGCGAATGGGTCTATACCAAGAAATACGGCTACGTCTGGCGTCCGTTTCGGACGACGGTCAGCTCGTATTCGGACTGGTCACCCTATCGTTACGGCCACTGGCGCTGGATCCCGCCGTACGGTTGGACCTGGGTCAATGACGAACCCTGGGGATGGGCGACCTACCATCATGGCCGTTGGTTCTACGATGACGGCTACTGGAACTGGAGCCCTTACGGCTATTACCGATCAATGCGAAGCTGGTGGTCACCGGCGATGGTCGTGATCACGACTTGGGGTGGCAGCATTTGCTGGTATCCATTGCCCTACAGCTACCAATACTATAACTACAATTATTACTACAACAACCACGGTTGGGGCGGCGGCCACGGAGGCCCGCACCCGACGCCGACACCGCGTATTACGCCAAATCCGGTCGGAACACCGACGCCGGTGGTTACCGGTCCGATCGATCGGATCAAGGGGCCCAAATTACCTCCGTTTCAAACGGTTCCCCCGACCGGCGTAGTTACCGTCAACGCAGATCAGTTCGGCCGAATCCGAAAAGGCAATCAGATGCCGCCGCTGGCTGTTGCAAACGCCGTGTTGTCGACTGTGCCTAATGACCAAACCGGAGTGAAGCTACCGACCATAAAGGAGATCAAGGGGCCGCTGAGCACCGGCATCAAGGCCGAACAGCCGTCTATGATCAAGACGCAGTCACCGGTCAGGACCGGGGCAACGGTTCGAAATACCGACAAACCGCTCGATAACGATCTGCGTACGACGCGTGTGTTTGGCGGACGCCCGCCGATGACGACCCGACCCGATGTGCCGCCTGCCAATGTGGAGTCACCGACCGTGCGAACGCCGCGGGACACCGGTGTGATCGTTCGGCCGCCGACTGTCAAGACCGAGGTCCCGACGGCTCCGATGACGAAGACTCCTAAGCCGACGTCTCCGCCGGCCGAGACATCGCGACCGCCTGAAATGACAAAGCCGACACCACGTTACGATCCGCCTGTGCGGGAAACGCCGCGATATAACCCACCGCCACCGCGGCAGGATACGCCGCGAAGCGATCCGCCGCCGACGCGTCAGCCGCCGAAATCGGATCCGCCGGCAGCGAAACCCGCCCCGAAACCGGATAGCAAACCGGCACCGATCGAGGACCGCGGAGGCGGAAAAAAGAAGGACGGCCCCCGGTAAATAAAGGGCCTTCAGAGGAAAAGCAGTCGGACGAAAAACCGGCTGCTTTTTTGTATTCAATTTTCAAAGATCCTGCTTACTGGCCGACGAAAACTCCGCGATCTATCGAGGCCGCATCACCGACCACAACAAAGCGAACGTTTTTCATATACTTATTCGCGGCAGCTTGGACATCTGCTGCCTTGACCCCACGGATACCGTCGAGAAATTTTATCGAATTTCGCCAGCCGCCGCCGACCAGCTCGTATCGTGCGAGTTCGGCCGCCTGCGACGAATTTGTCTCCTGATCTATGTAATAGGTCGTCAGGAAAAAGCCGGGAACGCCCGCAACATCTTCCGGGTCGAGCTGACGGGATTTGAGACCCTCGATCTCACCGAGCATGATGCGGACGGATTGATTAGGGTCGACCGACGTTACATATATCTCGCCGGTATTCGCGGCTAAATTGCCCATCTCGGCATTTGGAGCGTATGAGAGATTTCGCTTTACCCGAACCTCCTGATACACGCGGCTCTGCAGCAACGCGATGGCGACACGCATCGCGTAATAATCTGGATCGCCGATCGACGGAGCTGCGAAAACGCCCTTTACATAGTTCGTGTTTATCGTCCGCTGACTTACATCGACGCTCGGCTTGGGAAAATTTATTGCCGGGATCGTGTTGTCGCTATAAGTTCCCTTCGGCAGGCCTGCGAACGAGGCAGTGACCAGTCGCTTGATCTCAACGAGGTCAGCGTCACCGACGATCACCAAAAGAAGCCGGGATGTCTGAAGCAGTTTTTGATGATAGGCTTTGAGGTCAGCCGGGGTCAGCTTCGTAACCGATTCGATCGTTCCTAAAGGCGGGTTGGCGTACGGATGTCCCGCGTATACGACCTTTTGTTCAAGCGAATCGAGAGCACTGTCGGGACTAGCCGACTCGTTACGCAGCCCCGCAAGCGTCAACGCCTTGACTCGATCGACGTCCTCGGCCAAGAACGTCGGGTTCAGGACGGTGTCCGTGAATATCTCCCAAGAGCGGGGAAAATGCTGCGAAGTAGATGTTAGAGCCAAAACTCCAAAATCGTACGACGCCCCCGCGCTGATGACCGAACCCATCCGCGACATCTCTTTGCGAAGAATTGTTCGGGGATAGTTCTTACTGGCTTCAACTGCAGCGGTAAGCGTCAGACTCTCGATGCCGGCGTTCGCGGCTGTCTGATTGCGTACACCGCCGCGAATGAACAGCCCGGCCGATACCGTCGGCGAACTCGTGCGGCGTTTGAAGATGACCTTAAGGCCATTTACGTCAAACTCGGTCACCGCGGAGGCGGCCGTCACATTTTGCGCTGAAACGGGCAGAACGAACGCGAGAAATAGAAGGCAAATTGTTAGAAACTTCATATAAGTACTTTGACGATCTTTGGTTACTTTCCGATCAAATCGGCTTCGGTCAGCCCGGCGGTCTTTTGTGCTGCCGCTGACATCATCGCCACGCCAATGTGCGGCTTCCCGATCATATAAGTCGAGATATACTTGTTGATGTCGGCACGCGTGATGGCCCGCAGGTTGTCATAATATCCCCGATAATATTCGGTACCGGTCGATGACCACCAGAAGCCCAGCGTGTGAGTGTATTCACTTAACTTCTCACGCGAATACAGATCACGCGATTCGAGTAGCGTTTTGGCATTCGCCAACTCTTCGTCGGTGAAATATTTCGGGTCGTTGAATTGAGATAGCTCGGAATAAACAGCCGCCAATGCGGCTTTTGCCTTTTCCGGTGTCGTCACAAGGGTGATGCGGATCGGGCCGACATTCCGTTGAGTGTAGTAATGAACATCGACGGAAACGGCCAATCCAGAATCGATCAATGCCCGCTGCAGACGCGAACCCGGCTGCTCAACGATGAATGAAAAAACGTCAGCTGCGTAGGTCGATGCATTGTCCTTTCCGATCGACGGCCCGTGCCAGCCGATCTGGATGATAACGTTCTCAACATCCTGTGTGACAAAAATGCCCTCGCTTTTTGCGAGCGGCGGATGATCGACGATCGGGAATTTGACGAACGGGTCTTCGCCGCGTTTCCAGCCGCCAAATAGCCGCTCGGCCATCGCGAACGCCTTTTCGGGCTGAACGTCACCGGTAATAACGAGCGCCGCGTTATTCGGCACATAATAGCGAGACTGAATAAGCCGCATCTTTTCCGTCGTCGCCGTCGCAACCGTCTCACGCGTCCCGCCCGGGCTCTTTCGCGACGGATATTTGTAAAACAGCTTGTCCATCAGCGTACGATCAAGATAATAGCCGGGCTCGGATTGCTGTCGGTCGAGTTCGCCAAGAACGACCTGTATCTCCTGTGCAAATTCTTGCTCGTCGAATGACGGATACAACATCGCATCGCGCATCGCTCGCATCAGCGTCTCGAAATTGGGGCTCGTCGCACTGAAATAGTAATTTACATATTCTTCCTGCGTCGTTCCGTTTCGGACATAGCCGCTCATATCAAGATCGTTGATGTAACCAACGTCACCGATCTGGGATTTGAGCTTTAGCTGTTCGCCGCAGTTTGCCCCGACAAAATAGTCCATTCGGCCCAGTGATTTGGCGTAGTCGCATCGAAAAATGCCGAGCGCGGCATTTGTCTTAAAGAACATATGTTCATAAAGGTGCGACAGGCCGTTGAGCTCTGGCGGTTCGGTAAATGAACCGTTGCGGACGGCCATCTCGACCGTCACGATCGGAACACCCGAATCGGGATAAACGATCACCTCGAGGCCGTTAGCTAATGTCTTGCTGACGTACGGTATCTTGACAGACGATTGCACCGCTGCAGGTGTCTTGACGGCGATCGGGGCCGGTTTGGCCTTTTGAGCAAAAACCTGGCCAATGACCGAAAGCGTCAGTATTGAGACGAAAAGAACTTTTTTCACAGAGTACTCCAAATGCTATTGTTGTTGGGCCGCTTGTAAGGGCTAAATCTTTCTAATAATCTACCATACGGAGATAGATAATCTATGGAACGCGATAATTTGATGCACGGAGCCCGCACAGCGTTGAATACCGATTTGGATATTCGTGCCTGGGCCGAAAATTACCTTAAAGAAAAGTCACGGGCCGAGAATCCCGCAATGTCCGAAGACGAATTTGAACATTACTGGAAATACCACAAACCCGAGATCATGCATGCCGGTGCCGCCGAGGCGATGCAGGCCTACCGGACACGCGAAAAATAGCCGTGCCGGGGACCGGCCATCTTGTCCCACCGCCTCCCCGCCTGTATTACACTGTATTACAAGGTATGGCGACGTCATACTTCGTAATTTCTGCATTTTCCGCATAACTCCCCTATTCATAACATTTACGCCATGATCGGATATTGTCCCATCTACGCCTCGTATTCCCCCGCATTCCTACTAAGTAGGAAATATTCCCACTAAGTAGGAAATAGTAGGAATCTTTCCTACCGGCATTTCCGGCTAACTATTGTTATCACATAGGTTAGAGCTATATTCGATCTTGTCCCGCTTGTCCCGTTTGTCCCAGCAAGTTCCCACACATCGCAGATCCAATTCCCCGCACTCCATGCGCCAAGTCCATTGACCACAGAAGATCGCCTACAGGCCAACTTCCATTTTACCATTTGTGTCAATGGCAATTGATAATTGCATAGATGCAAATTCCGGTTCTGCCGTATGCGTCCGCCACGCTTTTCGTATCACGCGATCTCGATGATAATGTTGGGAATATGTCCGAACTTGAAGAAATGTACCGGCAGGCGAGGTATGTCGTTGACGACGGTGGTGTTAAGTTTACGATCAGGCTTGGCCAGGCGAATGATGAGTTGAACGAATTTCTCGATGTCTGCAACGCTGATAGTTGGGCATTTCTCACGGCTCACAACCCATTATCGCAACGGGCGACGGACGAGCACAATGAGGCTCGTCAGGCGGAGTTGATCGGTGTTATAGGCGAAATGGGTTTTGATTTTCTCCGCGGCTACGGGACAGGCGAAGGCTGGGAACCCGAATCGTCTCTTCTGGTTCTCGGGATTACGCTTGAAACTGCGATCTCACTTGCAGTTCAGTTCGAACAGCACGCGATCCTATTTGGGGTGGCCGGTGGCGAGGCGGAACTTGTTTGGTGCGATCAAAAGCACTAAAGCGAAAGGAGGCTGCCCGCGTGGACAGCCTCCCGTCAATTCAGATCCAGACTCAGCTAGACGCCCGGCATCGCTTTCTTCAGCGGCTTGAGAATGGCGAATAGAACAACTGCCATTACCAGTGCCATCGAAGCGAGGACGAGGAAGAACGTCGACTGCAGCCAGATATCCCAAAAGATACCGATCTGAGTCAGCTTATTGCCGATTGCCGTAGCGACAAACCAGCCGCCCATGAGCAGGCCGCGTTTGCTGATCGGGGCGACCTTTGAGACCAGCGACAGTCCCATCGGTGACAACATCAGTTCGCCGAGCGTCACGATCCCATACGCCAGGATAAGCCAGAACGGCGACACGCGGAAAAGATATGCGTTTTGCAATACCGCCGCCTTATTCTTATCGCCCTCGCCGGGTGCGACCGAGTTGATCGCTGCGACAAGCTGTTGCTCGCCGGTCGTGACGGCCTTGGTCGCCTCGTCTGTCTTGGTGGCAAACTTCTTACCGTAGATCAGGTTCTTGCCTTCGGCGTCCTTCGCGTTGACGATCTTGTCGAGAATGTCCTTGGAGACGCCCGCTGCCGCAAGATTAGTGATGACGCGTTCGTTAACGCGGAAATCGCCTGCTGCAAGCTGGTCAGCGGTCTTGTTCATACCCTCGCCGATCGTCGCACCAAAATAGAGCACGAGGAACGAAAGTCCGGTGAGCGTCATACCGATCGCCATCTTGGTCGGCGTCGAAGGCTCCTTGCCGCGGCGGTCGAGAAAGCCCCAGAACCACACCAGCGGGAATGTCAGAGCCAGCACCCAGAAAGCGTTGATCGAGTTCGAGATCGTACCCGACACATTCCAGTTGGTGTTGTCATCCGCCCAATAGGTCAGCGTCGAACCATTCTGATGGAAGACCATCCAGAACACGATGACGATGATAAAGATGACGATCAGAGCCATGATGCGCCTGTTGTCCGACACGGTGTTCATCAGGTCAGATGCCATCTGCGAGGCATTGCGGCCCTGCTGATCGCTGACACCGTGCGGCGGTGCATCAACCGTGGTCGCGGCTTCGTCCGCGGCCTGATTGGCTCCCGCATGAGCATTATCGGCCTGCATGACATAGCTCTTAAATTTCCAAAGGATGCCCACCGAGATGACCATTCCGAAAGCGGCGACGGCAAATGCCGGATGGAAACCGAACTTAGCACGAACGATCTCCATAACGATC
>JAGOBH010000007.1:0-200000 GCA_017983495.1 Pyrinomonadaceae bacterium
GGCGTGTCCGGAACAACCTCAGCCGAAATTCTCTTGTCGGGAATGGCGGTCAACTTGTCCTTTTCGCTAGCGGCAACGACAGGGCTCGGCGATGGTTCGGCATTCTTCGGTCCGACCTGCGGGAGCGTGGGCTGATCGTTCGTCTGCGATGGCGCAGTGTCCTGAGCCCGTGCTGAAAGGCAGACGGAGATCAGGGCCAATAACAGTATCAGACATTTCATACTCACAATACGCCGAAATTATTATGAAAGTATAGCTAGATGCAATTGAAAATAATACCATTACTTGAGCAAAAGTCGATATCATAGGTGAATTTTATGGAGTTTGGGTGCAGGCCTCGTACGGAAAAATCGGCGGAGCGTGAAGGGCTGACCAATCCGGATCCCGTAAAATTCGGCGGTCAAATGACAGAATTAGGTTGCTTTTTTTGGCGAATCAGCCGAAAATTACGGGAGCGCCCGAATGTTCGGTAAACGTTGAATTTATTGCAACTTTCGGGGTTCGGTGCCGTGTAAATTACTCACAGGCCGGGTCCGGCTAATTCTGTGGGTGGACAATTTTGCCAAAAACGTTATGAAAAGATCGATGTACTTTCGCGTATTGCTCAGTCTCGTCCTTGTTTTTTCGATGTTATCGCCGGTGGCGGCTCTTGCCCTCGGTGACGGCAAAAAGCATTTCAAGCAGGGAATGCGCCATGAGGCGGCAGAGGAGTGGGATAAAGCGAGCGAGGAGTTTGCCATCGCTGTTTCGGAGAACCCGAAGAATCCCGAATACCGTCTGCACCTGACGCGTGCATTATTTAACGCATCGCAGATGTACATCAAGAAAGGAACACTTTCGGCAAAAGAAAAGGATTATGAGAACGCATATATTGCGTTTCGCAGGGCATACGCTTTCGACCCTACCAACGAATTGGCTAAATCGGAGATGGACCGAATGGTGCGCCTCCAGAGAGAATTGCTCGAGGGTAAAGAGACGAAAAATCCTGACGGTACCGTCAAGTTAGTCAAGACGGCGTTAAAGACCGACACGCAGCCGCAATTGCCGCAAAAGCTCGAAAAGCTCCGCGACCTGCCATTTCCGGCGGGCGTCGATCTGCAGTTTATTATCAAGGAACTGGCACGTGACCTCGACCTCAACGTGCTTTTCGACACCGAATCGTTTCGTACGGCCGGCCGAAAGACCAACATCGATCTTAAGAACGTAACGGCTGCTCGGGCACTGGATTATATCTTTTTGCAGGAGGGCCTGTTCTTTCAAAAGGTCGGCCCGCGAACGATAATCGTGGCATTGCAGACCCAGCGGCAGAAGTTTCAACAGCTCGTTTTGCGTACATTCTACCTGCAAAACGCCTCACCCAAAGACATCGCTAAGGTCGTCCAGACCGCCATTCCGGCACAGCCGGGACGTACGCAGACCATCGTTCTGACCGATGACGCGACCAACAGCGTGACGATCCGCGACACCGAGGAGAATATTCGCCTGATCGGCAAACTGATCTCGTCGCTCGATAAGGACCGGGCCGAGGTCGTGATGGAAGTTTCGATCTACGAGGTCAACAAGAGCGACCTGATCGAATTCGGTAACCAGATCGGATCGACCGGACCCAACGGAACGCTTAACAATTTGGGCGGCGTCGGTTTCCCGACCGTTCGTGCAGGCCCGTCCGGTCCGATCACAACCGGTCTTCCGTTTACCGGAACAGACGCCCTGGCTATTGCGTTCGGTATTCCGACCAGTCAGATCACCGCGCTCCAAAACAAATCGAACACTAAGCTGATCGCATCGACCCAGATCCATGCGTTCAATAACGAAGATTCGTCGGCTCGTATCGGTCAGCGTGTGCCGGTTCGAACTGCCCAATTCCAAACTGGCAGCGGGACGGTGAATAACGGTGGCGTTGTGTCGGACGTTATCAATTACGAACAAGTTGGACTTACGCTCAAATTTAAGCCTCTTGTATTTCCAAATCAGGATGTCCAGGTCGCGATGGAGATCGAGTCAAAAGACGTGGCCGGTGCTCAAACGCTGACCCCGACCTTTACAGAACGTACCGTTAAGGGAACCGCTCGTGTGCAGAATAACAAAACGCTGCTGCTGGCAAGCGTTGCATCAGGTGTCGAAACCAAAGGTAGTCGCGGCCTGCCGCTGATCGGATTGATCCCTATAATTGGCAGACTGTTCAGCGTGGCAACGCGTGATAATCGAAATATTGACATCGTAATTGCTGTCACGCCGCGTGTGATACGTGCTCCGGCCATCATGCCCGAGGACGAGATCGAACGCCCGACGGGAAGTCTGGCGGTGCCGACGTCAAATTCCCTCGAAGCGATGATCGTTGAAGAAGAGCGTGAAGAGATGCTGGCACTTGCACGGAAAACGCCGACAAATGTTGAGGTTCAGCTGCCCGACCAGCCGACAGGCCCGGAATATGTCCGCTCGGGTGCACCGCAGACAACGGCTTCGGCTAAGAATGACGGTTCGTCGCCGGCACTGGTGCCGATCGATTCGTCGACAAAGGCTCTGCAGTTAAATCAGACGGCCAACGTGGTCGGCGTCTCAAAGGCTCCGGCCGAGACCTCGACGGTTCCCACGGCCGAGCTTACGCTGCCGAATGACTTCAAGGAAATGAAGGCCGGCGAACGTACTAAGATCGCTGTTATGATCGACGGCTCGGCGGAGTTTCGCTCGGGCGTGGTGGGGCTGAGGTTCGACCCAGCCAAGCTCGCGATCCGTTCGATCGCGATGGGCGATGCGTTCGGTGCGTCGGCCAACTTGCCGGTGACACCGTTCCTGAACCAAAACGGGCGGATGTTTGTCTCGTTGACGGCAAAGGACGGTGTTGCGACGTTGAACGGCGGAACGCTGGTGATCGTTGAGGTCGAGGCTCTAGCCGACGGCGTGCCGGCGATAGCGTTCGAGACGGAAGTGCTCAATCTTCTTACGGCAGACGGGAAGAATTTTGCGATCAAGATCAACTAACTTTTGATGAAAGGGCGGAAACGGATCATTTCAAAAAGTACGGACGGCTACAGTTTGCTTGAGCTTGTGGCAACGCTGTCCGTACTCGCCATCCTCGTAATGGGCACGATTCCGATGGCCCAGAACGCTGTGAAGCGGCAAAAGGAATTGCGGCTGCGCGAATCGTTGAGGATGATGCGAAACGCGATCGACGAATTTAAGCGGGACAGCTATGGTGCATGTCCGCAGGGTGCGATCACGAGCGGCAATCCGGCCGCGGCGGCACAGGGCGGAGCGATCCCGACCGATCCCCGAAGCCGTGTTGTGATCGACGATTGCAAGATATTCGAATCGGACAACCCGGACCGGTATCCGCCGACCATCGAGACACTGGTTGACGGCGTCAAGGTCAAAGCACGCGGCATTAACGCCACCGGCGGCAGCGGCATCTCGGGCGACAGTAAGCAGGCGACCGAGCTAAACGAGGTGAAGGAACTTAATAAGGTATATCTGCGTGAACTGCCGATCGACCCGATGACCGGAGAATCGGATTGGAAGTTTCGCTCGTCATATCAGGATAAGGATTCGGATAACTGGGACGAGATCAATGTTTTCGACGTCAGGTCAGCCTCCGACGAAGAAGCGATGAACGGGGAGAAGTATAGTGATTGGTAATTGGCAGCGGTCAGCGGTGAGTGGTGAGTGGTCAGGTAAGACGCGAGCCAAAGGTCAGACAGGGTTTTCCTTGTTGGAACTGATGATCGCGATGTTTATCATGATCATCCTGTTGTCGGTCGCCATCCCGACCTATCAGCGGAGCGTCCAGCAGGCGCGTGAGACCGTGTTGAAGGAAAATTTGTGGCAGATGCGGCGGGCGATCGACCAGTTTTCGGCCGATAAGGGCAAACTGCCCAAGACCATCGACGAAATGGTCGAGGCAAAATATCTGCGTGAAAAACCGATGGACCCGATCCTCGAAAAAGCCGAATGGGAAGAGGTGCAGGGCGAAGATACGAACACACCGGACGGCGAATCGGGCCTGAAAGACGTAAGAAGCATGGCCGAGGGCGACGACAGCCAGGGGCTGGCTTACAACAAATACTAGTAGAATGCTTTTCTCACTTACCAAACCAAATTACCCGAACGCGGCGATCGGTATCGAACGCAATAGTATCTCGGCGATCGCTCTGCAAAAGGCCGGACGCGGAAGTTACTCGATCAAACAGGCGGCGACTGTCGATCTGCCGGAAGGCATTCTGAATCCGAGCTTTTTGGATCGAAATCTTGCGGATCCGATAGAGTTTGCCGCGAGTCTGGAGGCAACGATCGTAAGTGCGGGGATGATGAACCAAAAACGCTGGTCCATCTCGCTGCCCAGCAGCACGGCCCGCTCGGCGATCATCACGCTCGATGCCGAGCCGGCGTCGCGACAGGAAACTGAAGAGATACTCGAATGGAAGGCAGAACAGACATTTGGTGCTCCGGCGTCGCAGTTGCGAATCTCACGCAAAAGGATATCGGCAAACCGCGAGGGCAAGCCGCGTTATTTCGCGACCGCCATTTCGCTTGGCGTCATCGATGAATACGAATTGGTCTTCGAACGATTTGGCTGGTCTGCGGGCCTGATTCTCCCCCGTGCGGTCGGCGAGGCGAACTGGCTGGTCAGCCGGACCGATAAGTCTGATTCGCTGCTTATCAGCGAGCAGTTTGACGGATTTACGGCTCTGCTGCTCCGCGGCGGCGAACCAACGGTCGTCCGAACCGTAACGTGTCTCCGCAATGAGATCGACGACGAAGTCTTTCGGTTATTGATGTTTTATAACGACCGTTACGGAACACTGGGCGACGGCGGTTATCTCGAACGGATATTGCTTGTCGGCAGAGATCTGATCCCGGCAAAAATAACCGATATAGCGTTGCAAGCGCTCGGAAAAACACTGCAGATAATGCGTCCGTCGGATATCGGCCTGGTGCTGCCGGACGCGAGTTTCAATTTCGAAGAGCTCGCCGGACCGGCCGCACTTGCCGCTCTCGCCTGATTTAGCGCGACTTTCGGGTTGCGGTTTGAAACTTTATCGAAGAGAATACCGTAAATAAATCCGAACGATGACGAGCTACGCAATAACACTAACTGAAATACGCAGCCTGACTGATGGCGAACTGATAGTCAACGCGGTCGCCGGACGCACTGACGGCTTTGAGGAGCTCGTTCGCCGCTATCAGCGTCCGATCACGTCTTACGTCTATCGCATGCTCGGCAATCACGAGTCAGCTCTCGACGTCACGCAGGAAGTCTTCATAAAAGTTTACAATTCCCTTCACAAGTACAGCTCGGAATACAAGTTTTCGACGTGGCTGTATCGCATCGCGCATAACGCCGCAATCGACCATATGCGTCGCAATTCGATCACGGCAATGAGCATCGAGAGCGAGAATGCCGACGGCACATTTCAGCTCCAGATCGAGAGCCGACGGCCGTCGCCCGAGCAGGATCACGAACGTAACGAGTGGAGGAACGAGATCGACGCTGTGGTCAAATGCCTGCCGCCGTCGTACCGCGACCTGATCTTGCTGAGGCATTCGCGTGACCTGTCGTATGATGAGATCGCGCAAATCACGGGTTTGCCACTCGGCACGGTAAAGAACAGGTTGTTCAGAGCCCGCGAAATGATGAGGCAAATGTTCGTCGAACGAGGATTTAAGGGGATCTAAGTTATGAGCTATCAGATGCAATTTCAACCGCCGACGTCGCTTCAGACCACGGAACAGAGGCAAATGGGACTCTGGCTGCATCTTTCGCAGCTGGCGAACGTCATATTGTTTCCTGTCGGCATAGTGGTGCCGATCGTGCTGTGGCAGACGCAGAAGGAAAAGATGCCTGCCCTCGATGCTCATGGCAAGATGGTCGTCAACTGGATGATCTCCTCGGCAATCTACGCGATCGCGAGCATCGTATTGATGTTCGTTTTGATCGGATTTTTGACGATTCTGGCGGTCGGGATCATGGGTATTGTTTTCCCCATCATCGGTGCGATGAAGGCGAATAACGGCGAGTTGTGGGAATATCCGTTGACGATCAAATTCTTAAAATAGGTTAGGGTAATGGAATTGGTAAGTGAGTTCAATTTGGGTGAGTGCCCGGCGATAGAGATCGCGTCGTATGTCGACGGCGAACTCTCGCAGGAGCGCGAACTCGAACTCGAACTTCACTTTGCCGGCTGTCCTCAGTGCAGGGAAGAGATCCAACTGCAGCGGCAGTTTTTGTGTACGCTTAACTCGCGCCTGGCAAGCGATCGTGAAGTCGAACTTCCTGCTAATTTTACAAAACAGATCGTAACGAACGCCGAAAGCTCGGTCTCCGGGCTCCGAAAGGCAAGCGAACGATTTAACGCGGCGTTTATATGCATGGCGTTGTTTATTTTTGTGCTGTTCGCACTGGGCTCGGATGCATTCGGTCTTTTTGCCGGAATAGGTGACGCTTTTGATAAGGCCGCTGCTGTTGCCGGTCTGGCCGGACATATCGTGCTCTCGTTTTTGGTTGGCGTCGGTGTGGTACTGCGTTCATTGAGTGGTCCGTTTTCGATGCCGGCACTCGCGATGCTTTTTTCAGCCATTGCTCTGGTTCTGCTTCTGCGGTTTTCGCGATCGCTATTCGGGCTTGGCCGCACTTAGATTTTCCACCAACGTGAACTATTCTTTCAGGACGATCATTTCAGACAAGCTAAGCGTCCGGGCTATTGCATATGCGATCTGGCTCGCGTGTTTGGTGTTTGCGTTGACCCTGACGGCCCAGGCAAGGCCGGAGATCACTCTTTCTGATGACGAAAAGACTCTGATCGTCGAAGACGCTCCTGAAATGGAGGTGCTCGCGATCGCCAAATCGGTCGAAGTTCGAAAAAGTGCAAAAGGTGTCTTTTCTTTCGGCGGTGACGTGATAGTGAGCGGCCGCGTCGAAGGCGATGTTGCCACGATCGGCGGTTCCGTTATTCAGAAAGAAAGCGGTTATATCGGCGGCGACGTGATCGTTTTTGGCGGATCGTACAAGCACGAGAGCCAGACAGCACTCCGCGAACCTGGGAAAGAAACGGTGGTCTTCGGCGTTTGGGAAGACGAACTGCGTGATCTGGCCCAAAATCCGTCACAGATACTCTCTCCGACAATGAGCTGGACGTTTCTCGCTCAACGCCTCCTGCTTGCGTTGTTTTGGTTTGCCGTCTCGATGGTACTGATGACAATTGCACCTGGTGCGGTCGGCCGTGCGGTCGCCAGAATACAGCTTTCAACGCTGACTGTGAGTTCGCTCGGTTCGGTGGCGTTCATCGGTGCGATGATCGCAATCGTCGGCAGCCTAAGCGTCTTGCCTGACTTCCTCAGTGCGACGCTAGGATTGATGGGGCTCCTAATATTGCTGCTCGCGTATGTTTTCGGCCGAGTCGCTTTGCAAGTCACTGTCGGCAAGATCATTCAAAAGCAGTTCTTATCCGAGATCAACCGCTCCGAAACTCTTGGAACGCTGCTCGGCGTCCTCGTTTGGACCTTGCTCTTATCAATCCCGTACATCTGGATAATTGCGCTTTTCTCGGTATTCGCGGTCGGTATCGGACTCATACTGACGGCCCGCTCCTCTAATGTCTGGCAAAAGGCGTAAGCCGAATGCTTGCACAATTTTACATTTCTTTACAAATAGCCCCGAACCTAACTGATAAAATTAACGTCATATAGTTTGTTAATCGAATCTATTTAACGTTTAGAAGCGAAACAAACCTGAGGAAAATCAGTTTTTATAATAATAATGAGCAAATATATTAGATCATTCGCGTTAATAATTTTGGTCTCCGCCGCATTTGGGGTTCACGCTCAGACGACCGGTGTGTCACCGAAACCGTCGGTTATTACGGGCGACGTCGTATCGATAGATGCGGCAAAGATCGTCATCAAGACTGCGGATGGTAATGTGGAAGGTACTTTGGCGGCAACGACCGAATTCAAGAAGGTCGATCCCGTCGCGCCCAGTCTCAAGACTGCGGTCCCTGCGGCAGCGACGGATATTTCGACAGGTGACCGCGTAATGGCGACCGGAGTATTGGCGGCGGATAAGAAATCGTTCCCGGCTCGTGCGGTGTACCTGATGACGAAATCAGATATCGCTCAGAAGCAGGCTAAGGAAGCTGAAAAATGGCGAACACGGGGTATTGCAGGCCGCGTCACGGCGGTAAATGCGCAGACAAATCAGATCACCGTCGAGATCAGAAGCCTGATGGGCAGTACGACGACAGTGCTAACGCCGAAGCCTGACGCGGTCTTTCACAGGTACGCACAGGATTCGATCAAGTTTGAAGAGGCCAAAGACAGTTCATTTGCTGAGGTGAAGCAGGGCGATATGATCCGTGCCCTTGGCGATAAGAGTGCTGACGGTACGAGCTTTACTGCCGAGCAGGTCGTGACAGGAGCATTCCAGACGATCGCCGGCACCGTAAAGACGATCGACACTGTAAAGAATGAAGTCGTTATCACTGACCTTCAAACGAAAAAAGATGTGACGGTAGCTATCGGCACCGCATCGTTGATGAAAAAGTTCCCCGCCGAGTTCGCAGAACGCCTTGCGGGCGGTGCGATGGGCGGCGGCGGAATGCGGCCTCCGGGGCAAGGGCAGCCACCGGCAGGCGGCCGACCGGCGACTGGCGGTCAGGTCCAGCCTGGTGCCGGAGCACCGGGACAGGGACGTCCGGGAATGGGCGGCCAGCGTGGCGGCGGTGCGGGGATCGACGACATGCTCGAACGCTTTCAGGATATTACGGCAGCTGACCTCAGCGTCGGTGACATGATCGCAGTGTCGAGCACAAAAAATGGAAATACATCGCGTGTTAACGCGATCAAGCTGCTGGCGGGTGTCGAACCGTTTATCCGGATGGCACAAATGTCATCGGGTGGCGGACGCGGCCAGGGCGGACAAGGAGTTCAAGGCGGATTTACTATACCGGGATTGGATGGTATCGGTTTCCCCTAAAAATATTATTTATTCAGCCAGGGCCGGGAGATGGTTTTCTCTCGAGCACCGGCTAGCGGCATATTTCAAAAGGTAATTATCATGAAATTTATAAGATCAATTTTAATATTCGGGCTTGTGTCCGCGTTGGCGGTCAGTACCGCCTTTGGACAGGCGACGGGCAGCATCAGCGGCTCTGTGACCGACTCGTTAGGAGCCGTTCTCGTGGGAGCCTCGGTAACCGTAGTTTCACCAAAGGGAACGCAGAAGATCGTCGTGACCAACGCTCGCGGCGAATATACAGCTACCGGGCTTGAGGCCGGCAAATATACGGTCAAGGCTATTGCTCCGAAATTCGCTCTCTACGAGAACACGGAGGTCGAGGTTACGGCAGGTGAAAAAACAGACCTTTTCATCGTGCTTACAGTATCCGGCGTTGAAGAAAGCGTTGACGTTTCGAATAACGATACGGTCTCGAACGATGCGGACAACAACGCTGATGCGACGGTTATCAAGGGCAAGGATCTCGACGCATTGCCGGATGATCCCGACGAACTCGAGGCGGCTCTTCAGGCACTCGCCGGCCCTTCGGCTGGACCGAACGGCGGACAGATATACATTGATGGATTTACCGGCGGCCAGCTGCCCTCAAAGGATTCGATCCGCGAGATCCGCATTAATCAGAATCCGTTTTCGGCCGAATTCGACCGTCTCGGCTTCGGCCGTATCGAGATATTAACCAAGCCCGGTTCGGACAAATTCCGCGGTACTGTTTCAGGCAATTTTAATGATGAAAGCCTGAATTCGCGTAATCCGTTTGCCTCAAACCGTGCACCCAGCCAGCTTCGCTCGTTCGGCGGCAATCTGTCAGGCCCGATAAAGAAGGGTAAAGCATCGTTTTTCCTAGATGTAATGAACCGCAGCAACGACGGCAACGCCGTGGTGAATGCTGTCGTTCTTGATTCGGCATACAACCCGGTCAATATTCGTCAGGAGTTTGTCGTTCCGAGTAACCGCTTTTCGATCAACCCTCGTGTAGATTTTGCGATCAATGACAAGAATACACTCGTTGCACGATACAGCTTTGACCGGTCGTCCAATGAAAATCAAGGCATCGGAGATACGTCGTTGCCGTCGCGAGCATACGACACGACCGGCTTTGGCCACGAGATCCGCTTGACGGAAACGGCGATAATCAATGCCAAGACGGTGAATGAGACTCGCTTTGAGTATTCGTTCGACAAGCGCGAGCAGAATGGCGACAATTCGATACCGACGATCAATGTCGCATCGGCATTCACCGGCGGCGGAGCTCAGATCGGAACCAGTTACAACAGCAACAAGGAATGGGAACTGAGTAATTTCACGACGACGTCATTTGGTAAGAACTCACAGCACTCGGTCAAATTCGGCGTACGTCTGAGGAATTCCAACATCACCGACCGCTCGGAGAATAATTACGGCGGAACCTATGTATTCCCCGGATTCTTCGGTGCCGATCCGTATGACCTCAATGGCGACGGGGTCGTTTCGCCGCTCGAGCAGTATCGGGCAAGTTTGCTCGGTGCCGTTGGGACGAGATACGACCCAACGCAGTTTTCGCTGACGACCGGTGATCCCGTTGCGAAAGTTTCGCGTTTCGACACGGGACTTTTCATTACCGATGACTGGCGTATTTCGCCAGCCCTGATGCTCAGTTTTGGCCTGCGTTACGAAAATCAGACGAATATCAGCGATAACACTAACTTTGCCCCGCGATTCGGATTCGCGTGGTCGCCGGGTGCCGGTGGGGCTAAGGCTCCCAAAACGGTATTCCGCGGCGGAGCAGGGTTCTTTTACGATCGGTTTAGCGAGAACTTGACTCTTCAGGCGAACAGATTTGACGGCACTAATCAGCTGAGTTTGTTGGTAAGTGCGAACGAGACCGACCCGGTTCGTCGTGCGGCTGCACTTGTTCTGCTTTCGCAGCCGGTATTTACGAATAATGGAGTGTCGAATTCGCCGACGGCCGCACAGATACTGGCGGCATTGCCGCAATCGAACACGATCCGTACGGTCGCTAGCGACTTAAAAGCTCCGTACACGATGCAGGCGGCACTCGGTGTCGAGCGGCAACTGCCTTTCAAGACGACATTCGGAGCGTTTTTTATTACCTCCAGAACACTACAGCAATTGCGAGCCAGGAACATCAATGCTCCGATATGCCCGGCTCAGGTGGCGTGTCTCAATGCTCCGCGGCCGGATCCCTCTGGCGGCAACGTGTTTCAGGTCGAATCGAGCGGCATCAACAAGCAGACGCAGTTGATCCTGAATTTCCGTAATAACTACAGCAACCGGTTCTCGATATTTGGTAACTATCGGCTCGGTTTTGCCGATAGCGACACGGACGGTGCAAACAGCTTCCCGGCATACAGCTACGATCTTAGCGGTGAATTTGGCCGCTCATCTTTCGACGTTCGACACAATTTTGTGATCGGCGGAAACGTTGTTCTGCCCTGGAACATTTCGCTGAACCCGTTCATTACGGCAAGCTCGGGTCGTCCGTTTAATATCACACGCGGCGTCGATGCCAACGGTGACTCGCTATTTACCGAACGGCCAACTTTTGCTGAACTCGGCAACCGTTGCTCGGAACTCAGCCTGACATCGTCGTTCTGCGACATTGCGGGCCAGGACCCGAACGCGGTGATCCCGCGTAACTACGGCGTCGGTCCGGCGTATTTCAGCGTCAACGTACGCGTCGGTAAGACCTTCGGATTTGGCAAATCGGCCGCTTCAACGGCTGGAACCGGCCAGGGCGGCGGAAATCGCGGCGGCGGTTCGCCCGGCATGGTCATGGTCGGTGGCCCGGGCGGTGGCGGCGGTGGACGCGGTCCCGGCGGCGGAATGGGCGGAATGTTCGGCGGCGGCGGTGACGCGAGAAAACCGTACAACCTGAACATGAGCATCAATTTTAACAACCTGTTCAATACAGTAAACCTGGGTACGCCTGTCGGCAGCCTCATCTCGGGCAGGTTTGGCCAGTCGACCAACATCGCCGGTGGTTTCGGCGGATTTGGTGGTGGTGGTGGCGGAACGGCAAATCGCCGCATCGAACTGAGCATGCGGTTTAGCTGGTAACGGCCAAACGCAGCTTTGCGTTAAATTGAAGGAGAGACGAGGTGCTGACGGCCCTTGTCTCTCTTTTTATTGCCCAAAGAAAAACAGGTGCACCAGTGATCAAAAAGGAGAGTATAATATTGTCGATTTAAGTTAATGTTATCCAGACAGGAGAATTGCAATGAGAAAGCGATCAGTGTCTATAGTGGCAACCCTTTTGGTATGTGCGGCTATCGGGTTCGGGCAGAGTGCTCTTCAGGTATTTGATCAGGCAAAGCAGGATTTTGACGCGAAGCGGTTCCAGTCAGCCGCTACCGGCTTTGCCCGATATACACAATTGGTCCCTACTGACCCGGCGGGCTTCACCAATCTTGGCCTTAGTTACTATTTTCTGGATCGATACAGCGAGTCGATCCCTGCTTTCTCGACGGCCACAAGGCTGAAATCGGATTCATACACAGCTTGGGTATATCTCGGAATATGTTATGAAAAATCATCAAGGTACAGCGACGCGGTAAATGCGCTAAAGACTGCGGCCGGCATAGAACCGAACAATCCGTTTGCTCACGCACAGCTTGGTCTTGTCTACTATGGCGGTAAGAACTACGCGGACGCGGAACGATCGTTGAGGCGGGCGGTCGAACTAAAGCCCGGCGACTATTTTTACCGTTACAGACTCAGCCTTACGCTCTATTATCTGGAACGATTTGACCAGGCCATGGCCGAGGCACGTGAATCGATCCGTTTGAAGCCGGATTATTCTTATTCGCGAGCCTTATTAGGCGACATCTTTTATAACAACAAACAGTTCAAAGAGGCAGTTGTTGAATATAAGGAAGCCGTCAGACTGCGGCCAACCGATCCGGCAACCCATTACCAACTAGGGCAGTCGTATTACGGCCTAAAGAACTATGTTGCCGCAATCGCCGCATTTAAAGAAGCCGTGAGGCTTGATCCGGCTGACTATGACGGATGGGTCTATTTAGGAAACTCGCTCGACTATAACAATCAATTGAATGAAGCTATCGAAGCATATAAGGCGGGCTTAAAGCTGAGACCCGACAGCGCAATGGCGTATTCGGAATTAGGAATAGCTTATAATCGTGCCGGCAACTTCATCGAGGCGGAGAAGTACTCACGCGAGGCGATCAAGCGGGAACCGGGACGACAAAAGTACCATACGGATCAGTGTATGAATCTGCGAAGATTGAAGAGGTTCACCGAAGCGCTTGCCGAATGCCAGGAGGCGGTCCGAATTGACAGTAAATATGTTGAGGGCTATTACGAACTTGGTACACTGTACCGCGATATGCGCGATCAGGCGAATAGCGAGAAGAAAACCGTCGCCGCGCGTGGCTTTGACCAGAAGGCTAAAGAGCAGGTCACAAAATTGGAAACGCTTGACCCTGAAGAGGCTCAGAAGCTTAACGATCTGATCACGCCGGCTGTGAAACCGAAGCCATAGGGTTTGATTCATCCGACATTTTGATCACGGACAGGTTGTTGTCGTTTGCCGATCGTATGAATTTCGGGATATTTTAAAACTGATATTGTCGGTTTAGCGTATTAGAATCTATGAATAGAATAGCTCTTTTAGTTTTCCTCTTATCTATGTTGGCATTTGCATCATTTGCCCAACCGGCCCCCAAATCGCAACCGGCGGCGGCCAATTCGGCTGATAAAGACGCCAGGGAACTAGCCGGAGCCGTACTAGCCGCGCATGGCGGCGATAAATTGAAGGGCCTTAAGACATTGACCTTAAGCGGCAGCATGGACACGAATGCGTTCAACCAGTCGATACCGGGAACATTCGTGATGATCTTTTCGGGTCAGAAGTATCGTCTTGACCTGAACAACCCGTTTCAGCCGCTAAAGCAGATATTTGACGGAACGGATACGCTGACGCTGTTGCCCAATTCTTTTAAGCTGCCACCGCTTGACCGGGTTGGCTTTTACATCATTGGACGTATCGGTGATCCGGCATTTCCGATCAACGCATTGCCGGAAACCTCAAAGAAGAAGAACGGCTTTAGGATGACATCACCGGACGGCCGAGCAACTGACTTTTATGTGGATGAGAAGACGAAACAGGTCAAAGGTTACGATGCGAGTTTTGATTTTAACGGTCAGTCCGCGACGACATCGGTCGAGATAGAGAAGTACCGGACGATCGAAGGCGTCATTGTGCCCGAGAAATTTGCACAGCGGTTCGATCTCGGGCAAATGACCGCATATGCGAACTTTAAGGCTAAAGAGATATTGGTAAATTCAACTCTTGCCGATGATGTCTTTGTGATGTCCAAATAGATGGGTCACGATGCGAATCGACTGGACTTCCACCAGTCGATCGTTCGCCTCAACCCCTCTTCCAGTCCGACGACCTCCTGATAACCCAACCATTCGACCGCCCTTTGATTGTCAGCCTGTGAATGTTTGACGTCTCCGTTGCGTCCGGCAAGATACTCGGCGGACACGTTCGGGTTCCCGGTGATGTCCTTCAAAACGTCCAGAAGGCGGTTAAGCGAAATTCGCTCGCCGTTCGCCACATTGAGTGTCATTCCGACACCTTTTTCCGACTGGCTCGCACGAATGTTTGCGTCGACCACATTGGCAACGTAGGTGAAGTCACGGGACTGTTCGCCGTCCCCGTATATGACGGGCGTAGTGCCTTTCATCAGTGCATCGATGAAGCGGGATATAACGCCGGAGTACATTGACGAAGGATTTTGCCGCGGACCAAAAACGTTAAAATAGCGCAATGCCATTGTTTCAAGGCCATAGACATTGTTGAATGAGCGGCAATAGAGCTCGCCTGTGAGCTTTGCGACGGCATACGGTGAAAGTGGGTCGGACGCCATTGTTTCAACCTTAGGCAGCGTTGGCTGGTCGCCATAGGCCGAACTGGAGGCCGCATAGATAAAACGGCGAACCCCAGCCTCTTTTGAACGGAGCAATACGTTGAAAGTACCGTCTACACAGACGCGATGTGTTTCCGCAGGGTTCTCGACCGAACGAGGAACGCTCGGCAGTGCTGCCTGGTGGAAAACGATCTCAGCATTCTCAACCGCGGCTTTCAATGCGACGTCATCATTGATGTCGCCCTCGATGAAATCAAAATCGCCCGTGATCTCCGCGAGGTTCTCGCGGCTTCCGGTTGAGAGGTCGTCGATGATCGTCACGCGGGCTCCCTGACTGATGAGTTCATCCGCCAGATTAGATCCGATAAATCCGGCACCGCCGGTAACGAGTACTTTGGTTGTAAGCGCCATAGTAAAAGAAGGCGAGAAAATGAGAAGGTGAGAAAGTGACCTAACCTACCGTTTTCTCAGTCCCGAAGGAATAACCCAAGACCGTGGATTATTGCCAATTGTTAGCAGCATCGAAATTATTTCATCATATACCTTGAATAACCGACGACCAATTGCGGTATCGAGGTAATTACAACGAACAGAAAATTCTAGCCATGTTTGGGTCTC
Organism: Pyrinomonadaceae bacterium; assembly: GCA_017983495.1. Classification (GTDB taxonomy): domain Bacteria; phylum Acidobacteriota; class Blastocatellia; order Pyrinomonadales; family Pyrinomonadaceae; genus OLB17. The sequence continues at coordinate 15,523 of JAGOBH010000007.1, forward strand.
AGCGGCTTCGCCTTCCGCATCATTGAGCTTGCTTATGAATGCCGCCTCGTACCGACGCTTTCGCCACGCTTCGGCGATATTAGAGCAAACGGAACGCGAAGACCTTCTGATCTGGTCAATCAGCGAGAAAGTCTCTTCTTTTGGAAAGCCCTTGCTTAGTTCAAAGATCTCCATCGCAGCTTCAAAAGCCTTCTTATAGACCTCCAAATCCTGATGTCGCGTTATCTTGTTGCTCACCTTCTCACTCTCTCATTTTCTCACCCGCTTTCTACCGACCGACGCCGACGTATTCAAAGCCCATTTCACGCATTTCTTTCGGCTCGTAGATGTTGCGAAGATCAGCGATCCTGGGTGAAGTCAACAGGCTCTTGACGCGTTCGAGGTCAAGGGCACGAAACTGGTTCCACTCGGTGACAATCACCATTGCGTCCGCTCCGTCAATGGCATCATATTCGTCCGTGGCGTACTCGATTCCGGTGACGAAATGACGCGATTCTTCCATTGCCACAGGGTCAAACGCCTTGACCGTGGCTCCGCGTTTGATCAATTCAGCGATTATCTCGATTGCCGGCGATTCGCGCATGTCGTCAGTCTCGGGCTTAAACGAAAGGCCGAGCATACCGATCTTTTTGCCGCTGAGGTCACCCACGAGCCGCTCGATCTTAGGGATCATCGCGTCACGCTGACGTTCGTTGGCTTCGATAACGGCGTCCACGATCCGCGTTTCGACTCCGTACTGGTCGGCAACGGTTGTCAGAGCTCGCGTGTCCTTAGGGAAGCACGAGCCGCCGTAGCCCGGGCCCGGATGCAGAAACTTGCGACCGATGCGATTGTCCATACCCATACCGCGAGCGACGTCGTGGACGTCACATCCGATGGCGTCGCATAAATTCGCAACCTCGTTGATAAAAGTGATCTTGGTCGCGAGAAATGCGTTGGCAGCGTACTTGATCAGTTCGGCCGCCTCGAGCGATGTGATGACGATCGGCGTTTCAATAAGGTATAGCGGACGATAGAGTTCCTTCATCACCTCGACCGCACGGTCTTCGTTACTGCCGATGACAACGCGGTCCGGACGCATAAAGTCAGCGATGGCCGCACCTTCGCGAAGAAATTCCGGGTTTGACGCAACGCCGAACTCTGTCTCGATCTTGAGATTATCGGCAACAAAATTTCGCAACCACTTGCCGGTGCCGACGGGAACGGTTGATTTGGTGACCAGGACCTTGTAGCCGTTCATTGCTTCGGCAACGTCTTTGGCTGCTTGACGGTAATAACTCATGTCCGGAGAGCCGTCAGCCTGGGGTGGTGTCCCGACGGCCAAAAATACGACCTGAGCTTCTTCGACCGCTGCTTTGATGTCCGTAGTGAAATGAAGACGGCCGGCATCTACATTTTTCTTGACGATCGTGTCGAGGCCGGGTTCGTAGATCGGGATCATGCCATTATTGAGTTTCTCGATCTTTGCCGCGTCAACGTCGACGCAAATAACGTCGGTACCAAATTCGGCAAAACATGCACCAGATACCAAACCAACATAACCTGTTCCAATTACCGCGATATGCATATTATTAGATATAAAAGACTACTTTGTTAAATAATTCACAAACTGTAAACAAAAGTTTGCGGGTCACGTAAATTACATGACCCGCAAAATAAAGAGAACGATCTTTCGAAGGTTAACGCGTCGGGCTCACGATGATCGTGCCGCCGCCAAGAGTGGTATCACTTTTCTGTGTTCCGAAGATCACAGCAGCACCGGCAACACCGGCAGCAACCAGAAGCAGCCAAGGCCAGCCGGCGATAGCTACCTTAGGGGCCGAGCCCGGACGAAGACACGGTTTGCAACCGGTCTGTTCGACATTGCCTGCTGTCGCCGACGAACCGGCAGCGACCTGCTTGTCGTTCGAACCTTCGCGCATCGTGACAGCACCGGTGGTGGTGTCAACGTGTGTGTGCGAACATTCGACTTCGACCATAAAGCTATTAGCTTGTGCGGTGTCAGCCATGATCGTGGCGTTCTTGGAAGCCAGTGTCGTTACGACGCCGGCTGCGTTTGACACGCGATATTTGCCTTCAGAAAGTGTAGCGATGATGCTAGTTTCCGAGAAGCTCAGCGTCAGGCTCGAATTCGCAAGAACTTCGATCCGACCCGTTTTGCCAAGACTAACAACAGCCGTCGAGTCAGCACCCGTAACGATCGTGCTTCCTGAGATGACAGTTGAATTTGAAACTGCGGCCTGGCCGTTGACCGTTACCTGTCCGGTAACCGTGATCTCGCCGGCCATATCTTTGGCAACGGCAAATGCCACTGATGAATAAACACACCAAACAGCCGCTACGGTGACCGTTGTAATAAATTTGCGAAAATTATTTTTGCCCAACATTTGAGTAAATATCCTCCTGAATCATTCCTTTCAATTACAGCCTTCCTTTCCTGCGACCTGGGGTCCCTAATGAAAGGTAAAGTATTTTTTAACGGTTCGGGCTAACGACAATCGTTCCGCCACCAAGCGAGACGTCGTTGCCGCCACGTGATGCCGCCCAAATGATGCCAACAGCAGCACCTCCGAAAATGAGAGCGAACGGCCACCATGCTGCGTCCTTATCGTCGTCATCATCTTTCTGTGCAGCTTTCCCAACCTGAGCGGTGGCGGTTTCGCCCGCGTTCAGTGCGTAGTTGGTGCCGCCGGTGTTAACGTTGACCGAGGTTGCCGACTTGAGAACGGTAACAGTACCCGTGGTCAGATCAAGGCTAGCCGATTTAGCGTCAAAGGACACGGTCATTGCGGTATTAGGTGCCATTTCGATCTGGCCAATCGTGCCTAGATTGATAATTGCACTCGTATTTTCCGGGGTTGAAACGGTGCTCGATGTAAAGATCGTGCGTCCGCTTTTTGCAGCCTCACCGTTTACCGTGACCACATTGCCGCCATTAACGACGAGTTCGCCGGTGGCTTTGCCAGTATTTGCCAATGCAACCATTGAGTAGGTTGCCAGCATTGCTATCATCAAACACGACGAAATCGCCTTACGAATCCACAGTTTGCTATTCATAGTTCTCCTCTTGTATCGCCTCAAATCAATAAATTCAAAAAAATCAAACCATTCAATGTTTTACACGAGTTAGTGCGTGATGTCAATAAAAACCACCCGTTCGGATAAAAAACCGAAATCAGTAAAACCGGTGCTTAATGGAACTGCTAAGCTTAGATTTGATAATAAGTTATATCACACTTCTGCCAATGTTCAAATAGAAACAGGCAAAATTCAGATAATGTGCGAATATTAGAGCATGTTTAGCAGTTGCCAATATTCAAACTAACGTAATAATAGCACTTTTGACATCGCGGATTGCCGATTTTTTTGTTTTTTGGTTTAATTTGCACTGTTCATCTAATTTCCCGGAGATTTGTAAAATGAAGAAAAGACTTTTGTTGGCCCTTATCGCCGCAGTATTTGCGGTTTCGTGTTCGAACGGGCCGCAGGAAAAGCGGATCAAGATCGGTTTCGCCATGGCGACAGTTAAAGAGGAGCGTTGGCAGCGGGATCGGGATGCCTTCGAGGCTCAGTGCAAAAAAATGAATGTTGATTGTGTGATCACCGTTGCTGACAACAGCCCGGACCGACAGGCTAACGATGTTGAGAATCTGCTCACGCAAAAGGTTGACGTACTCGTGATCGCCCCGCAGGACGCGACGCAGGCTGCCTCGATGGTCGACAAGGCCAAGGCTCAGGGCGTTCCGGTCATCAGCTACGACCGTCTGATCAATTCAGATAAAATAGACCTTTACATTTCACATCAGGTGCCTGTCATCGGCCGCAAGATCGCTGAATACACGCTGGCGAACCTACCAAAGGGAAATTACGTAATGGTTCTCGGTTCGTCGACCGACAATAATGCTCACATTATGGAGAAGGCTCAGATGGAGGTCTTGCAGCCAGCGATCGACAGGGGGGACATTAAGATAGTCGGTAAGCAGAATATTCAGGACTGGAAGCCGGAACTGGCTCTTAATTTTGCCGAAAATGCTCTGACCCAGAATAACGACGACATTCAGGCCTTTGTCGTGTCAAACGACGGTATGGCCGGCGGCGTCATCAGCGCACTTGATAAGAAGGGTTTGGCGGGTAAGATAATTGTCACCGGCCAGGATGCAGATAAGCGGGCATTGCAGAGCATTGCTGAGGGAAAACAGTCGATGACGGTGTATAAGCCGATCATTCCGCTTGCAAACTCGGCCGTAGAGGCAGCGATCAAACTTGCAAAAAAGGAAAAACTTGACACAAAGCCGTTCAAGAAAGACGAAGGCAGCAAAGAAGTGCCGGCGATCTTGCTCGAGGTCGTTGCAGTCGACAAGGCAAATCTTATGGAAACTGTTATCAAAGATGGTTATGCCAAGTTCGAAGATGTTTACCTGAATGTGCCGGAGGCCAACCGCCCGAAGCGATAGTTTGATAAGATACCCTCCAAGAAATGCAAAGAATCGCACTTGCCCTCGACCTCGGCGGTACAAATATACGATTAGCTGCCGTTGGTGAAGACGGCACGATATACTCGCGTATGCGGGCTGAGACGCCGAAAGGCCGGTCCGGTTCGGATGTTGTTGATCGCATCGTTGAATTAGCTAACGAATGCCGTGCCGCGCTTGAAAACGGAGCACACGTGTTTGCGATAGCCGCAGCAGTGCCGGCAACGATCGATAACATGGCTGGCGTACTTACCAAATTGCCAAATTTGAAATGTCTCGAAGGCGTTAGTCTGCGTGATGAACTGTCTCAGCGTTTGCTTATCGATGCGATCCTCGAGAATGATGCTACGGCGGCAGCGATCGGCGAAAATTGGATGGGCGTATCACGCGGAGTTGACGATTCGATCTGCGTGACGCTCGGCACCGGAGTCGGAGGGGGTTTGATCATTAACGGCGGACCTTTCCGCGGCAAAGACGGAACGGCCGGCGAGGTTGGACACATATGCGTCGAACCCGAAGGCGTACCGTGCGGCTGTGGCGGCCGCGGGTGCGTCGAGCAGTATGCCTCGGCGACCGCTATCGTACGGATGGCACGCGAATCCGGGCTGGTCGTTGACTCGGCACTTGGCGTTTACGAATTGGCTATTGGCGGAAACGAAATTGCGTCCGGTGTTTTCCGAAGAATGGGATCTTATCTCGGCATTGGATTCGCGAGTCTGGTAAACGTGCTAAATCCGGAGATGATCGTTATCGGCGGCGGCGTGGCGGCAGCGTGGGAGTGTTTTATAGAGGTTGTCAGAAAAGAGGTTGATGGCAGATCATTCCGCGAACCGGCAGAACGTGTTAAGATTGTCCGCGCCGAACTCGGCGATGACGCAGGTATTTTGGGAGCTGCCCGTTCCGCGTTTTTGCATAGGGCAGGCTAGCGATTAATTGTTTACCAAGGTGGCTAACATATGGATGCATACCACAAGATCCTTTCTCGTATCTTTGAGATTTCGGGTGGAAAAGATTCGGTAGATGTCGATCTGGTCGATCTGACCAAAAAGGAAGGCTATTACCCCAGCATCGATGATATTGCTGCCCGGCTGAAGGGTGAGAGTTGGGTGACCGAGTCGCGGGCAAACGTGGTTCGAATTACGCATTGGGGGGTCGCCGAGGCGAAAAAGTCGGGCACGGCCCGTCCGGACGCGGCCCGGGCGATCGAGCGTGATTCGCGAAAGCTCCTGTCCGAAACACGTGAGCTAAGTGTGGTCATCGAGGAATTTATGGCCGAGCCGACAAAAGAACGGTTTGGTCCGGTGACGGAAAAGCTTGCTTTGATGGAATCACTCGCGGCGGGCATTAGTAAAACGATGTAGATTCGTGCTTGCTAATCAAGGGCTTTTCCCTGTATACTCATCGTTTGCCGCGATGCGTAAGAAAGGGCGTATCAAGTGGGTCTCGTGCCCACTTTTTATTTTGGGTTGATAATGGTAGCAAAACAGCCATTTGCGGGTCGGATCGACGAAGCCGCGACAGAAATAGCGAAGGATCTCGGCGTGGAATTTGTTCATGCTGAGGTACTTGGCTCTAAGCGTGATTCACTCGTTAGGATATTTATTGACAAGGCCGACGGTGTGACCATCGACGACTGCACCCGATTTTCGGCCGCAATCGAAGAGATCCTTGACACCGAAGACCTGATACCCTGGGCTTATACACTAGAGGTTTCGTCACCCGGGATCGAGCGACAGTTATATAAGATAGAGGATTTTGTCAGGTTCAAGGGTGAACTTGCCCGGGTCAAGGCAGACGTCGAGATCAACGGGCAAAAGAATTTTGTGGGAACGATAGCGGACGTCGAGGGCGAACGCATCATGTTTGAGGACAGGACCTGCGGAACGGTCGAGATACCATTTGACGCGGTCGTCAAGGCCAATCTGAAAATGGATCTTGGTAAAGAATTGAAAGGACGTTAGATATTTGTTTTGGAGTTTGCCGCCGTGTACGAGAAACAGGGGCCGGCAGATCATAAGCTATGACATCATCCATAGGACAGAGCATTGAGATCTTGTGCAACGAGCAGGGGCTCGACCGCGACATGGTCATTGAGGCCATGAAAGAGGCCGTTAAGGCAGCCGCGCGTAAGCAGTTTCGGGCACATGATAAGACCGGTGAAGGCATTCAGGTCGATTGGAACAATGAAGAAGGGATGATCGAGATCTCGGCACAGAAGACTGTTGTCGAAGAGGTCGAGAATCCGTTCGAAGAGCTTTCGCTGGAAGAGGCACAGGAGCTTGCCGGCGACGATGTCGAGATCGGCGATTCGCTGCTGATCCCGCTGCCCAACGAAGATATGGGCCGCATCGCAGCTCAGACTGCCAAGCAGATCCTTGTTCAAAAGGTTCGTGAGGCGATTCGCGAAAAAGTTTACGAAGAGTATATCGACCGCAAGGGTGAGTTGATCAACGGTACCGTAAAGCGTTTTGAGCGCGGCGACATGATCATTGACCTTGGCAACAATCTCGAGGCGTTCGTCCCGCGGCCGGAACAGTCACGCGGTGAAATGTGGAATCAGGGCGAACGCATCCGCGTCGTCATCGTTGACGTTTCGAAAGATCAGAAGGGACAGCAGATCAAGGCATCGCGTGCATCGTCCGAATTGCTCAAACGGCTCTTCGAAATGGAAGTGCCTGAGATCTACGACGAAACTGTCGTAATCAAATCGGCGGTCCGCGAACCGGGCGATCGTGCGAAGATCGCGGTATCGTCTAACGAAAAGGACGTAGATCCGGTCGGAGCCTGCGTTGGTATGAAGGGGTCGCGGGTTCAGGCGATCATCAAGGAACTTCGCGGCGAGAAGATCGACATTATTGAATGGTCGGACGAGCCGTCGGTATTTGCGGCAAACGCTTTGTCACCGGCAAAGGTCTCACAGGTTCGAATCACGGATATTGTTAACCGCCAGATGGAAGTCATCGTCGGCGAAGATCAGCTTAGTCTTGCGATCGGTAAGAAAGGTCAGAACGTCCGCCTTGCCGCACGCCTGGTCGGCTGGGACATCAAAATAGTCAGCGAAGAGCTGCTCAAGAAAGAGATCGCTCTTAAGATGGGCAAGATGATGGCATCGGGCGAAGCCGTACCGATCACCGCTCTCGAGGGTGTGACCGCACCGCAGGCAGAAACGCTTGGAGAAAAGGGTATCTCGGACGTTGAGGCTCTGGCCGCAACATCGGTGGACGACCTTGTTGATTTCCTCGATGTGTCGCTCGATGAGGCAGAACGGATCCTCTCGTCTGCTAAATCGATAGTCGCGGCAAAGAACGTCGAGATCGGCATCGAACCCGAGCCTGAAACTGCCGAAGAGACGGCGGTCGAAGATGCTGTGGCTGAAACGGTTGAGGAAGTTGCGGACGAAGCCGAAGAGTCTCCCGAGGCTGATTCCGAGGTCGCGGCTGACGAAACGGCTGAAGCGGCCGAAGAGACCGTTGAAGCTGACGAGGCGGACGAAAAAGGTGATTCGTAAGGATCGGCCTGCACGGAACGAGTCAGCTTTGATGCGGCGTTTCGAGCGGAAAGAGTGACAGAGGCCGCGATGATCTATTCATCCGGTCGAGTGTTTAGGTTGAGACGTTATTTAATATGGCCATTCGAAAATCAGTTCGAATTTACGATCTGGCACGCGAGCTAAAGCAGGACACGAAGCGCGTGATGGAAGATCTGCGCCGTGCCGGTGCCGATGTCAGCGTAGCTTCAAATTCAGTTAGTGCTGAATTTGCGGAAAAGGTTCGGAGTAAATATTTCCCGAAAACCGAAGTTGCGCCAAAGCGTGCGATCAAGGTCATTAAGGCAAGGAAAGAAGACGAACACGCCCATGACGAGGTCGTGGAGCCGGTCGAGATCCCGGAGGCTGTCGACGTTACCGAAGCCGCTCCGGTCGAGGATGTCGAACTTCCGAAAACTGTCGTTGCCGCAGAACCGGACGTCGAGCCTGTCGCTGAGCCGTTGGCCGCTGAACCTGCTCCAGGCGTCAAGGTAAAGAAACTCGTCGTTTCGAAGGTCAAAGCTCCGGTTGAAGAGCCGAAAACCGTAGAGCCCGAACCGATCGTCGAGTCCGTTGCTCCGGTCGAGGTCATTGAAACGGCCACGGTCGTCGAGTCCGAAACGCTGGAAGAAGAAATTGTCGAAGCCGCTAGTGAAGAAACTACTGCACCGGTAGTTGAAGCTGCTGAGATAGAACCTGCTCCTAAAGTTAGCCCGTCCGGAACGACAGTTAAGACACTAACGCTTACAAAATCAGCGATTGAAAAGGGCATCAAGCCGGGCGACAAACTTGTCAGCGATGCACCGACCAAAACTGGTAGATTGCTTGGCGATCAGCGTGGAAACGATCCGCGACGGCCGCAATTCCGCGGTACGCCGGGTGAGACCGCCGCTCCGCAGATGACATATACGCCGCCGGCGGACAACCGCAGACGGCCCGGTCGCGGAGGCGGTCGTAAGGGTAAAGACGACAAAGGAGCTCGTTTTGCCGAGCGCGATCAGGACGCACCGCGTCAACGATCCATTGAGGAGCGTATTCTCGATCAGGTCGGCGGCGGTGAGGCTACGGAACTGCGTTCGGTACGCCTGACAGACGGTGCGACGGTTCGCGAGTTTGCCGAGGCTCTCGGTATTACTCCGCGTGACATCGTGCAGCTGCTTATCAAACGCGGTGTTTTCGCTACACTAAATCAGCCGATTGGCGAAAAGATGGCGATCGAAATGGCAGCGGACTATGGATTTGACCTTAGCTTCGTGCCGTTCGAAGAAATGGTCATCGAGCAGGAGTTTGAAGAACTGATCGCCGCCGACGCCGATGACGTCGAATTGCCGAGGGCTCCCGTCGTGACCGTCATGGGCCACGTCGACCACGGTAAAACGTCGCTGCTTGACGCGATCCGTTCGGACAACGTCGCCGAGGGCGAAGCGGGCGGCATCACCCAGCACATCGGTGCTTACAGTGTGATGGTCCCGAATGCCGATAATCCAGCGGAACCGCGTCGTGTGGTTTTCCTCGACACTCCGGGCCACGAAGCATTTACCATGATGCGTGCCCGAGGCGCCAAGGCGACGGATATTGTTATTCTGGTGGTCGCGGCGGACGACGGCGTCATGCCGCAGACGATCGAGGCTGTCGAGCACTCAAAGGCAGCAGGCGTGCCGATGATCGTCGCGATCAACAAGATCGACAAGCCCGACGCTAATCCGGACAAGGTCAAACAGGGACTCGCGGGTCTCGGCTTGCAGCCCACAGATTGGGGCGGCGATACGGAAATGGTCGCGGTCTCTGCCAAAAAACGTGAAAATCTCGACACTTTGCTCGAGACGGTCCTGCTACAGGCGGATATCCTGGCACTGACTGCCAGCCCGACGCGACGAGCGTCAGGCGTGGTGCTCGAAGCCAAACTCGACAAGGGCCGCGGCGCAGTTGCGACCGCATTGGTCCAGCAGGGAACGCTGAAGGTTGGCGATCCTTTCATCGTCGGACAGTTTTACGGAAAGGTTCGTGCAATGTTCTCGGATCGCGGCGAGTCCGTGACCGAGGCGAGCCCGGCGACGCCGGTCGAGATCTTGGGTCTGCAAGGTGTACCGCAAGCCGGAGACACGTTTCAGGTCGTTTCTGACATCGACCGTGCTCAGACAATTGCCGGTCAGCGGCAGATGCACGCCCGTCAGGCAGCGATGCTCAAGACCACAAAACGCGGTATCGAATCGCTTGGGATGGCCGAGATCAAAGAATTGCTCGTCATCCTCAAGGCCGACGTGCAGGGTTCGGTTGAGGTTCTCAAGGGAACGCTCGAAAAACTCTCGACCGACAAGGTCAAAGTACGCGTTATTCGTGCAGGTGTCGGAGCGATCGCCGAATCGGACGTACTGCTGGCGTCGGCGACACAGGCGGACGACGCATCGACAGCGGTGGTTATCATCGGCTTTAATGTCCGGCCCGAAGCTCGTGTGGGCGATATCGCTAAGCACGAAGATGTCGATATTCGCCTCCACTCGATCATTTACAAGGTCGAGGAAGAGATCAAGGCTGCGATGATCGGTATGCTTGACGCCATCGAGAAAGAAGTCATCCTTGGCAAAGCCCAGATCCAGGATATCTTTAAGGTATCCAAGATAGGTACGATCGCCGGATGTCGAGTTACTGACGGCCTGATAAAGCGTCAGGCCAAGGCTCGGCTCATCCGCGACGGTGTCGTCGTGTGGACCGGGGACATTGCGTCGCTCAAACGATTCAAGGACGATACCAACGAGGTCAAGAATGGTTTTGAATGTGGTATCAGTCTTGTCAATTTCAACGACCTCAAGGTCGGTGACGAGATCGAGGCGTTCACGATCGAGAAGATCGCAGCCACGGAGTTATAAGCGGTATGCGACGCCCGGAGAAATTTGCCGAGGCTTTGCGCGAGGAGATCGCCGAAGTCGTCGGGTTTGAATTGAACGACCCGCGTGTCACCTCGGTGACCGTTACGGAAGTTGTGGTAGCGGGCGACCTGCGTGATGCCAAGGTGTTTGTTTTCATCTTAGGCACGGACCAGGAGGTCAACGACGCACTCAAAACACTGAGAAATGCATCTGGTTTTGTGCGCCAACAGGTTGCAATGAATCTAAATCTGCGACATGCGCCGCATCTACATTTTGTTCGCGATACTGCTGAGGAAAACGCCTCGCGTATCGGTGAGATCCTGGATGATCTCCAAAGAAAAGGGGAATTTGACAAGGAGCCGGAAAGCGAGGATTAACTGATCGACGAGGGCGGCCATTCACCGGCCGCAATGGTTCGAACTTCTTCAATTCCGACCGAATAAGTGTTAAGTCAAGTAGTAGAGTTAATTGAAACCAGGCGCGACTTTGCGATAACGACGCACATCAAGCCGGACGGAGACGGTGTTGGGTCATCGCTCGGCCTTTGCTGGCTCTTGCGGTCGCTTGGGAAAAACGCTGAGGTGATCGTGCACGGCGAAGTTCCTCCTGCATACCGCAGCTTGCCGGGTGCCGACGCTATCCGCGAGGTCACGGCGGTTGACGGTAAATACGACGCTATTTTCGTGATCGAGTGCTCGGACATCGGGCGACCGGGTATTGCCGGACTCGAACGCGAATTCACCGTAAACATCGACCACCACGCCACGAGCGAGCATTTCGGAACGATCAACTGGATCGATTCGACGGCATCGGCCGTCGGCGAGATGATCTACAATCTCTGCAAGGCCATCGGTGGAAGGATCACGAAAGAGATCGCCGAGTGCGTCTATCTGGCCCTGGTCACCGACACCGGGTCGTTCCACTTTCCAAATACATCTGACCGCACACTCAAAGTCGCCAGCGAATTGATCAAAGCCGGTGCGAAACCGGCCAAGATCGGCGAGGCGGTTTATGCTAATTATCCGTGGTCGCGTATTGAATTGATGCGTCAGGTGCTCGACACCGTCAAACGCGACGAGACCGGCCGCATTGCCTCGCTCCGGCAGACTATAGCGATGAAAGAGGCCGCAGGAGCGGTCGATGGCGACAACAACGGCTTTGTAAATATCCCGCTTGCTGCCAAAGAGGTGTTGGCGTCGGTTTATATGCGCGAGGTCGGTGCGGACCGATACCGCGTCAGCCTGCGTTCAAAAGGTGACGTCAACGTTGCACGGGTGGCTGAAATGTTTGGCGGCGGCGGGCATAAAAATGCTGCCGGTTTGAGGGCCGAAGGCGATTGGGACGAGATCGAGCGTGTCATAGTCGAAGCAGTTCGTCGAGCCGTCGAGTATTCCGAATCGGATTTTGACCCGACGATCAATGGCCATCCGGTCGCCGGCGTTGTCTGATCTTTTGCCTGCCGCAAATCAATATGTCTGAGATCAAAGAAAAGCGATACAAATGGCGGCGGGATGATTACCGTGAAAATACGAAAGGTCTGTTGATGCTCAACACCGGCGACGGGAAGGGCAAGACGACCGCGGCAATCGGAGTAATGGTCCGTGCGGCCGGCCGTGAAATGGAGTGCTGCATGATCCAGTTCATGAAGTCCAAGACGGATCGTTATGGCGAGCACGAGTCGTTTGAAAAGCTGGGTATCGAAGTCCACACAATGGGCGACGGTTTTACCTGGGACACCAACGACAAATCGCAGGATATCAAGACGTCGGAAGAGACCTGGGCACTCTGCGTTGAGAAAATGCGAAGTGAAGATTATGATCTGCTCGTTTTTGACGAACTGCTCTATGTGCTGAGTTACGGTTTTCTTGACATCGACGCCGTTATTGCTGACATTCGTGAGATCCGTGCCAAACAGCCGCACCTTCATTTGATATTGACGGGACGTAACGTCGACAATGCCCTCGAAAAGCTAATCGAAGAGGCAGATCTGGTCACTGAGATGAAAGAGATCAAGCACCCGTTTCACAAAGGAATATTTGCCCAACAGGGAATTGAGTTTTAGTGCCGGAACGCAGGCAACCTGCCGGCCTCGCCTCATTCGGCGACAACATAGATGAAACAAACCGTCGAAAAGCGCAAACCTTCCGGATTTGTCGATTACGTCGCCCTTACCCTGACGACATGGGGCGTCGGCTACGGCCCGATTGCTCCGGGGACGTGGGGTTCGATGGTCGGTGTTTTGATCTATATAGGAATCGTGCAACTAGTGGCGTCGATAATCGCCCATTTCTCGATGTTCTCGTCACCGGTGTGGCCGTTTCTGGCAGAATATCCAACTACAGCTCTACCAATGCAAGTGACTGCATGGATTTATGTCGGAATTGCTGTAACCTTGGTCTTGTTTTGCCTTTTAGGCATTTGGGCGTCGGGGCGTTCGATTTCTTTACTCGGAGACAATGATCCGTCAGAAGCGGTAGTCGACGAGGTGATGGGTCAGCTTATTACTTTCTGTTTCGTCCCTTTTGGGATCGGATGGCCGTTTATTCTGGCGGGGTTTCTACTGTTCCGATTTTTCGATATCTGGAAACCATATCCGATCGATGCACTACAGGTGTTGCCAGGCGGGATAGGCGTCTGTGCTGATGACATCGTGGCCGGCGTTTACGCAGGTGTCTGCCTTGCCATCGGATACGCTGTTTTTCTGTCGATATGATCTACCACGTCTTGCCCGGCGATTCGCTCGTTGAGGAATTCAATAAAACAAAGATCGGCGGCGAGACCATAATCTGCCGCGAATGCATGATCGTCGGTGATCTGTCGGGTGAGACGCTCGACGAATTTTTCGACCGGCGTGCAAATTTTCTGCTTGTTGCCTACGCGACCGACGAGATCGAATATCACGAAAAGGTAGCTGACGAACTTTCGCGGCTCATCGATCTTGACGACGGAACGGAGGTAAACCTCTGGTTCGAATATGAACTGTTCTGTCAGACGAATATGTGGTTTTGCCTCTATTTGCTTGCGGGAACCGGAGCAACGGTTTATCGTGTCGAGCCAAGCGTCCGAGGGGCCGACGAAATATGGAAGGGTTTTGGAGGGCTGACCGAAACCGAACTGAAGGCTTGTTTTGCCAAGCGTTATCAGTTCACGGAGGAAGAACTCCAGCTTGGTGTCGACCTTTGGGCCGCATACACCGCCGGCGATCACGACCGTCTGCGTGAACTCGGGAAAACGGTCTCGCCGTGCTTTCCGTATCTCGCCGAGGTCGTTGAAGCCGAGATCGAAAAATCTACACGCCCCGCGGAAATATTACGCGACATCAAGGGCTCCGGCATACGCGAATTCGACGAAATATTCAGGCAGTTCACGGAACGAGCCGGCATTTACGGATTCGGCGATGCTCAGGTCGCGGATCTTTTAGATAAAGGCTAAGATGCATGTCCGGAAAGTTGCGGAGAGATATTAGAAACATCAGGGGTCTTCCCGCTTCGATGCTTTGATACCACTCTCGCAGCGTGCGGTTAGCGTCCCACCATTCGTTCTTACATGTTGCCGTGGGCTGATTCGTCGTGGGGCGGTTCGATCTGTAACTCGGGTTCGCGCTGAAAGATCCAACCTCGCCGCCAGAAATAAACGAGTAGAGCGATCGTGATAAAGACCATAAATCCAAGCATGGCCCAGTAACCGTGCCGCCATTCCTTGCCCGGGAGAACGTCAAAATTCATGCCGTAGATTCCCGAGAGTAATGTTAGCGGCAGTAAAATTGCTGAGAGAACAGCGAGCGTTTTCATCACGTCGTTGGTCTTATTGCCGACGACGGCGAAGTGGATGTCGAAGAGGCTGCCGACAAGGTCACGATAGCCTTCGGCAAGGTCCGAGATGCGCTGCAGATGGTCGTGGACGTCGCGGAAAAACGGCAAAACGTGTTCGTCGATCTGCGGAAATTCGCCATGCGACATTCGATAGAGCACCTCAAGCTGTCGGGAAGATATTCGCTTAAGCCGGGCGACACTTCGCCTAAGGTCCATGATCTCGCCGAGGATAGCGTTATTGCTTTGACGCATATCCAGTACTCGGTCCTCGAGTGTATTGATCGCGATGTCAAAATCATCGACGATCGGCATGTAATAATCTACCATTTCGTCGATAATACGCTGGAGTAAAAATGCCGCTCCTCGTTGGCAAACAAAAGGGCTGCTGCGGACCTGCTGCTTGACGCTTCGGATGCTGCGAAATCGCTCGACGTGAAAAGTCACGACAAAATTTGATCCAAGGTAGCCGTCCAGTTCTTTGGTGACAAAGTTGGTAGGATTGGTCTCTTCGGGCTTGACGCCGTGGACAATGAAATACAGGTAATCTGGAAACCCCTCAACCTTTGGCTGGTTGCGGGTTTCGACGCAATCTTCAACGGTCAAGTGGTGAAACTTGAAGATATTCAGCAAAACATCCTTAGCTTCTTCCACGCTCGCTTCAGTCTCGCCCTGCAGATCTACCCAAACAACATTTGTCTGATCTGCAATTAATTCGGGAAGGTCGTCGCGGGTGAAACCTTCCTCGACGCTAGCAGCACCTTTTTTGTAAACGAGTATCTCCATAGAACTCGAAAAGTATGACTAAAAATACCTTGGCGGGCAAGCCAGTAACACCCGTAAAAACCTAGGGTCAAATGACAAACTGAAACAAAGCCCAACTAAGGACAAGCGAGGTGAACAGAATCGCTGAATATTTAAGTACCGCATGCCGCAAAAGATCGCTGGCGAGAGTGTAAACAATGAACAGTTTGGAGATCATCGAGGCAGCCGCCGAAATAGCGAGCAGCCCGCCTAACAACTGTAGTCCGATCACGTTGGAATCGTGAAGTTGAATGTTCGCGATGATCGAGCCGTGAACTTCAAAGAGTGACACTATAAAGGTCAGTAGAGCCAAACCACTTTCGCCAAACACATTTTGTAATAACCGGGAGACCGCGAGAACACCGAGTATAAATGCCGATAGCTTGAGTATTGGCAAAATCTCGACCTCGGGCACCCCGTCGGCCGTTTTCCGATGCGGCAGACGGCGAGCAAGCAAAAAGATCATAACGGCCGCAACTAAAGCCGGTCCGAAAAATATTATCAAAAGGGAAGCATGTATTTGCGATGTGCCAAGCGTGAGCAACACCGCACCCTCGATCAGCATCGCCATAGTAGCTGCCAGGAATGTCAACGTCTGTTTTCCTAGCTCGTCTGCGGAGGTTTCCTGGCTCTCTTTCGCAAGTGCTACGGTCGTTGCCGTACTAGACACCAGCCCGCCGAAAAAGCCTGTCAGTATCGCACCCTTGCGGTTCCCGAGCAGTCTTATCATCACTGCCCCAAACACTTCGATAAAAGCTAAGGCAAAGACCATATACGCGGCCTTTTTGAGGCTAAACAGCCCCCACGGATCGAGCGGCCTGTCGGGCACAAACCATGCTGCCGCGAAAAATACCACCAGCAAAATTCCGGGCTTGACCCAGTGTTTGATGCTCAGCCACATTTATTCACATTATCCAACGTATTTGGGTTAGTTGCTAATCGGGCAGTACGAGGGCATTTTGTGCAAATTGATGACTCTGAGATCAGGTTTAAGGTCTTACTGCAAAATTCTCAGCTTGTTACAGTTCGTCCCGCACGGTATTCTCTAGTTTCCATTTATGAGTGAACAAGATGTGACATTGCGGGTTGAAAGCGTCACGAAACGGTTTGGCGACTTTACGGCGGTAGACGGACTGAGCTTTGAGGTGCGTGCAGGACGCGTCTTCGGTTTTCTGGGGCCAAACGGCGCGGGCAAGACGACGACTATCCGAATGATCGTCGGTATAACGGCACCGGACGAAGGACGGATCGAACTCTTCGGTGAGCGGATGTCTTCGAAGATGCAAGACCGCATCGGATATCTGCCCGAGGAACGCGGACTGTACAAGAAGATGAAAGTCGTTGACCAGCTTCGTTACTTCGCGGCACTTAAGGACGTGTCGGGCAAGGACGCCGACCGGCGGATCGACCGATGGCTTGAGCGAATGAATCTTGCCGAATGGAAGAATAAGAAGACGACCGACCTGTCGAAGGGCATGCAGCAGAAGATACAGTTTATCGCGACGGTTTTGCATGACCCGGACCTGCTGATACTTGACGAACCGTTTTCGGGCCTCGACCCTGTAAATGTTGAATTTATGATCGAGGTTCTGGCTGAGTTCAAGAAGAAGGACAAGACCGTGATCTTCTCGACGCACCTAATGGAAACGGCTGAGCGGCTGTGCCACGACATAATTCTTATCAACAAGTCACGAAAGGTCATAGGCGGCAGCCTGCGTGAGGTCAAGGCTAGTTATGGTAAAAATCTGATCGCCCTTAGGGCCGCTGGCGGCGATGCGGTGCTTGGTGACCGATCGATCGTAGCTGCCGCAGTGGAGCATTCGGACGAGGTCGAGATCGAGCTCGCCGATGGTGTCGATAGTCAAAAGTTGCTAAAGGCCCTGATTGAGTCGGGGGCGACGATCTCGAAATTTGAAGCGGTAGAGCCGAGTCTGAACGATATTTTTATTGACCAAGTCGGACCAAGCTAGGGTTTGTAGATTTCGGACTCAGGAAGTAAAGCGACGATCCAGAACCAGTTGAAGGTTAAGTTAAAATGTGGAAGCTGGGTAGAAAAGCATGATATGCGAAAGTTTTTAGCCGTAGTTAAACATGAATATAAAAAGATCGTCTACAAATGGACGTTTCTTTTGGGCACTCTCCTCTTTCCGGTCATCGGAGCCGGCTTTGCGTTGGTTCCGGCGTTCATTTTTTCGATCAAGGGCGAACCCACGCGCATGGTGGTGATCGACTATTCACAAAAGATCGCACCGCGTCTAAAGGAAAATCTGTCATCTGAAAAGATCGCTGCGCGCTCGGAGCAGGCCGCAAAAGACGCACTTAAGGATATCAATTCGACGCAGGGCGACCAGATGAGGCAACCGTCGAGGCAGTCGGCGCAAGGATTCAATTTTGTCGACTTTGAGGTCGGTTCCCGAGGAGCTGAGGACGTCCGGATCGAGCTAAACAAAATGGCGTCGGAGGACAAGATCGACGCGTATCTGATCATCCCGACGGACATTGCGGCAAAGGACGCAAGATTTGAGTTTAGGTCGCGCAAGGCGGGCGATTTCGTTGCCGGCGAACTGCTTAAGGATGCGCTCAATCAGGCCGTACGGTCGCAGCGTTTGTCGGACGCTAATATCAGTGAAGACAAGGTCAAGGAACTGAGCCGCAATGTCGATCTCGATTCGAAATCGATCGATGAACAAGGGCGTGAGAAAGACAGTGATATGTTGCTCGCCGCGTCATTTGTCATCGGTATGATGATCTATATCACGCTCGCGATCTATGGTCAGGTCATCATGGGGGCGGTGGTTGAGGAAAAAGAGACCCGTATTGCCGAGATACTGTTTTCATCAGCACGGCCGTTCGAATTGATGCTTGGCAAGCTTGTTGGCGTCGGCCTGGCGGGCCTGACGCAAATGGGAATCTGGGTATTGTCTCTGTCTGCGTTGCTGGCGTTTATAGCTGTGCAAGCGGACTTGTCGCAACTGCTGGGCAGCCTGCCGCACATTACGCCGTTAATGGTGTTTTACTTCCTACTCTATTTTCTTCTTGGCTATTTCGCGTATGCTTCGATATTTGCGCTTATCGGATCCGTCGTGACGACCGTTCAAGAAGGCGGCCAATTCGCGTTTCCGCCGGTAATGGTGATGCTGATCGGGTTCTATTTCAGCTTTGCGGTGATCCGTGATCCAAATTCGAGTCTTTCGTTCTGGGTGTCGATGTCGCCGTTTTTTGCGCCAATGACGATGCCGGTGAGGATCCTCGCCGAAACGCCGCCGTTCTGGCAGATCGCATTGTCAGTCGGAGTCAATGTTCTCACTATCGCAGCTCTTGTCTGGCTCGCCTCACGAGTTTACCGCGTCGGTATGCTGATGTACGGAAAGCGGGCGACTGTGCCGGAAATATGGAAATGGATAAGGCAGGTTTGAGTTAACCGAATCAATGGCCATCGAGATCGAAAAAAAATACCGGTTGTCCGCCGAACAACTTGCTGAGGTCGAGCGTGCGCTTGTTGAGGAGTCTGCCGAATACGTCGGTGAGGACTTCGAAGAAAACACTATTTTTGGCGGCGGCACTCTCGATAAAGATGGTGCCGTTGTCCGCATTCGGAGGACTGAGAGCGGGAGCAAACTGACGTATAAACGTCGTATCCTCAATGATCTTCCGATCAAACAGCAGGTCGAACACGAATCGGATATAGGAGATCCGGACAAGGTTGCAGACATTCTCAATTGTCTTGGGCTTGCACCGCGTTTACTTTACGAGAAGCGACGGCGGACATGGAAATTTTGCTCGGTCGAGGTCGTTCTGGATGAGCTTCCGTTTGGTCTTTACATGGAGATCGAGGGCTCGATCACCGGTATCGCTGAGGCCGAAATGCGACTCGGGGTCGAGCATTTTGAAACGGAGCACGAAACTTACCCAAGGCTGACAGCTCGTCTCGGAACGCTAGTGGACGGATTAGTCGAGGCTCGGTTCGAAAAGGAATAAGGGGTATGTACTTTTCGAGGTTGTTTCTGATATTAGTGTGCGTCGCCGCCGCCGGAGCGTGTGGCTCGGGGCCGGCAACGCGAAATGCCGACGTCGCAAATTCTGCTCCGAGCCCTTCGAAGAGCGTAGAATCCACACCGATCGCGAATGTAAGGACCGTCGAGGGTATGCCTCCCGGCGTCAGGATCGCTCGTCCCGAAACCGCGAGATTTTTGGATGGGAAATTTGGCGATGGCTGGCAATGGATCGATCCCGACGGTGCCCAGATCCCGACTCGTTACGAGACGAAAGACGCGAAACTCACGATGACGATCCCGACCGCCAAGGATTTGTACGGTGAGAATCGCACCGCACCGCGTCTGCTCAAGGCTGTCACAGGTGATTTTCAGATCGAGGCACGGGTGCGTTTTGACCCAACGGAAGATTACCAAGGTGCGGGGTTGCTTATCTACGTTGACGGAATGAACTATCTACGGCTGGAACGATCATTCGGCGGCCTTCGCGAGGGCGGCAGCGGAATACGCCTCGACGCTCGCAAACGCGATCAATACGAATCCCTGACAACTCCCGGCGAGGTTCCGACGACCGCGGGAGAAGTAGATCTGAGGATCATAAGACGCGGTAATGTCTTTACGGCGTTCTGGCGTGCCGACGAAAATAAAGAATGGCGAGAGGTCGAGGAATTTACGTCAGATTTCCCAGAAACCGTGCAGGCTGGCGTGGTCGGGTGCAACACGGCCACCGAGATAAAAGCTGAGTTTTTAAGAATCCGCCTGCTTCCGCAGCCACTTTCCAATCCACTTTAGTAAACGCGATTCGAAACGTCCGCATAGTCTTAAAAGCGGGAATAGGTTCTTGTGAAATTTTTGGAATTATAGTAAACATCTAATTGCTATTGGAACATTACTTAATCAGTCAGGAGGAAAATAGATGTTTTCACTTATCGGTCAGTTGATCGTGGGACTCATTATCGGTGTTATTGCACGCCTTCTTATTCCAGGACAGGAGGCGGTCGTCGGAGGATTGTTGGGCTGGCTGGTTACGGCTCTGATCGGAATGGGTGGCTCGTTCATCGGCACCTTCGTCGGAAGGGTAATTTGGAAAAAAGAAAATTACGCCGCTGGTTGGATCATGTCGATCCTCGGAGCCATCGGACTGCTGCTGCTTTTCAGATTTTTGTTCTAGACCTTGATCAAGATCTATTTGGGCACTGATCGCTGCAATAGGCGCGATCAGTGCCCATTTTGATTGATCTTGGTCTCAATCCGACGATCCGGAATAAACCACATCGCCGCGACCAAAACGTAGAGTGAATTCGAGATCCAAGGGCTGAAGAACGCGAGAGGGATCGCCGCCGCATAGCAAACAAGTGAGATCTTGCCTTTTACGTCACTACCGATCGCAGCCGCCAGAAGACCATCTTCGCCCTTTTCGTGCTTGACGATAGTTGTTTGGAGGATCGTGTACGAGATAGCCGCAAGCAATAAAACCAGCCCGTATGCTGCGGTCGGAATAGGGGCAAAATGGTTCTCGCCCATCCATCCTGTCGCGAACGGAAACAGTGAAAGCCAAAAAAGTAGATTGAGATTAGCCCATAAGATGCGGCCGTTGACCCTGCGGGTGGCTTGCAGCATATGGTGGTGATTGTTCCAATAGATGCCGAGGTAGGCAAAGCTGAGGACGTAACTCAAAAATATGGGGAGCAGCGGCTTTAGCGCGTCGAGATCGGCACCATGGGGCACCTTTAGCTCCAACACCATGATCGTCATGATGATGGCGATAACGGCATCGGAGAAAGCCTCTAAACGCGATTTGTTCATTCAGCAGATGTCTCCGGCAATGCCATTTTTACCAGACCGTCGAAGGCAATATGGTACGCAACTCCTTTGACCGGTACGGACATTTCCTCTTCCGTCTTGCCTTCTGAATTAGCAATACTGACACTTGCAAAATAGCACCCGGCTCCATGGGCGTTAGCGTGTCGAACGAGTGTCTGAAACACCTCCTCACCCTCGATGCGGCCTCGGTCAGGATACATAGCCGTGCGAATGACAAAAAAGCCGATCTCACCGTCTTTGTGGGCGACGATCTGAGGCTCAGTAAGCGGATCGGCGAATACATCTGCCGATTCAATGATCCATTCGGCTTCCTGCAATTGCTTATAGACGATCTCGACGCCGAACGCATGAATGTCGGCTGGGGTCATTAATTCGGACTTCTTCATTCCTTACATCTTAACTGGGAAACCTACTCTCCCGCAAAAGTCCTTGAAACTACCGCAACGACATCTTTGATTTGATATCAAAAGAAACTAAGTTATGACGGCTCGCATCTAAAGATCGGGAGGAGTAAAGCTATGAAAAAACTCATCATTTTGACATTATTGATCACCGCGAGTTTAATACTCAGCGCCGTGGGAGTTTTCGGTCAGGAAAACCGTCGGACCACCTTTACCGGAACGGTCGTGAGTTATGGAAGTGGATTTAATACTCGGACGACGACCAGTAATTTTACGCTTAACCTGACGGACATTACTTCCGATGATGATGCGAAGCGATATCTCGGGATCCTGCAGGACGAAGGACAAGACAAATTGCTTGATGCGATCAGGTCAACTGATCTTGGCAATTTCGCGGTTGGTGGACGGGTCGGACGGACCGTGAATGGCGTTCGAGTCTCTGAAGTCGACGGAAAGCAGCGCATACGCATCATATTCGAACGTTGGCTGGGTGTCGCCGAACTTCGTGGCGGATACCGATCTATCGACTATCCGTTTGGCTATATCGAATTGCTGGTCGACCCGGTTACCGGGAAGGGTGATGGCACTTATATCGCTGCAGCGAAGATCCGGGTAAGGACCGACAAAAAGACAGGGCAGGAGCAGGTCGAAGTCGAGGATTTTGCGACATTTCCCTCGAAACTAATGGGAGTTGTGGTTCGAGGACGTAAGTTGCTTTAACGCGTTGAAGTTCTGCGAATCAGCGAGTGATAGAAACAGAAAAAGGGTGTCGACCATTAAGTCGACGCCCTTTTTTACTTGCACAGTTTACAGGTTACTTACCGAATCGAAATGTGGTGAACATCGAGTCCATACGCGTGTCCTGACCTGAACTGAAGGTGAACATACAAGAATCGTCGGTGTAGTCCATAAAGTTGGTGATCGGGTCGTTGCCGGCGATGTTCGCACAGGAGTTTCGTCCAGTCGGGCAGCCGTAGGCTGGCGATTTCTCGGCCGGAGTGTCTGAAACAAGGTCGCCGCCCGAGGTGGCATTTCGAGCGCATCCACCCTGGAACGTGTGGTAAAGGCCCATCCAGTGTCCAACCTCATGCGTCGCGGTGTCGCCCAAATTGTACGGAGCGGCCGTGCCGCCGGGTACTGAGGAGTACAAGATCACTACGCCATCGTTTTTCGGGTTGCTGCTATAGCTCGAAGGGAAAGTCGCCCATCCGAGCAGTCCGCCGCCCATATTGTTCGAGTAGATATTGAGGTCATCCGCGG
Organism: Pyrinomonadaceae bacterium; assembly: GCA_017983495.1. Classification (GTDB taxonomy): domain Bacteria; phylum Acidobacteriota; class Blastocatellia; order Pyrinomonadales; family Pyrinomonadaceae; genus OLB17. Next base: position 38,478 of record JAGOBH010000007.1, read on the forward strand.
TTCCCTGACGGAGGGCATTCTTCATCTGTGTTTCACATGTTCCGCCGGAACACGTGGCCCAGGTTGCGTTTGTGGTGCGGGTTGTTGCGGCCAGATTGAAACTCCAACCGGTTGAAGCGTAAGCGGCGTTAAGGACATTCATCTGCGCTGTGATCTGCGAATCAGGGATGTTTCCCTGAGCAAGCGATGAGCCGCTATTGACCACATGCCAGTAAACCTGAATGACGCCACCAGTCGCGTTGGTCTCAAAACCGCCGGTGGCGGCTCGTTGATTTTCTTTGAAGACCGAAACTTCGCGTTCGATATCGGCAATTTGAAACTCACTGAGTTCCTCGGTCACACACCGACCCTTTTGCAGGAACTCGGTCTTGTTCTTGAAGATATGTCCGTTAAACTCAAAAGGTTGGTCGTCGGCAGGCACTTTTGCCACTTCATCGCCCTTCGAGGACTGAGCCCCGACGGTTTCCACTCGGTTCCACAACGCAAAAGCCGCGATCGAAAATGCGCAGATAACGGCTAACGAAATAAGCACTTTTACTTTCATTTACACTCCTGAAGGTTGAATTTGTAACTTGAAGATCTCTGACCTCCCCGAAATGCCTGCAAATGTTGACTTTATGCAGCGGGAAATCAAATTAGACGAATTTATAGCATAGAAATACTACAAATCAAACCCTAGTATTGTAAAAGTCGGGGGTTCCGATAAAAGTTCTTTGAATAGATCGGGCAGGAACCTCGAGAAGTTCGCAGTCGAACGGGAAATGTTAAATCGAAGAAAACACGCTGCCTTGTTCAGACAGCGTGTTTTCTGTTTGCTTTCTCTTTTGAGATCGTTACTTACAAGCCGGGCATCCGCAATCGCATTTGATCTCATTGATCTTGTGCTTAGTGGCTTCGCGGCAGTGGTCGCTGCAGAAATGTTCTTCGCCCGTGACCGAGCAGTCGCATATTTCGTGTTCGCAAATTTTGATATCTGTCATATTGTTTTCTCCGTGTCGGGAATGGTAATTAACGTGCCGGCGCTGACGGGGCCGCCGGTGCAGGGGCTGAAGGTGCGGCCGGGGTTGTAACTTTGATATTAATATCCTTTTTCGGGCCCGTCTTTAGAACTCCGCTGTAATATACGACGCCTGCAATAATTGCGACGACCACGACGATCGCGACCGCCCATACTGCGTTGCTACCTGTTCCATTTTCATCTGTCATAGCTTTATTCTGAAGAATATGGTTCTTGATTTCCGTGCGGTAGCGTACATAGACGTTAGCTGTACGCCCAAATTCATTTGGGCGGGGTCGAATAATCAACGTTGTCGGCAAAGACCGGTCATGCAAATCCGCAATGTACTCTGCGACGAGTGACGACGGATCACAACTATTTGAAAGTGTTTCACTAACACAGTTTGCAACTATTCCGGAAAGAGTGCATCCTAGTAGAGTAGTCCTTCTCTTGCTCCGCTTGCGGTGCGCTCGTCAAGAACGGTTTTTGGATTGGTTTGAGAGCAGGTTTTTTTTAATCACAGAAGTCGCTCTAGTAGTTTGTGAGCATCCGATACCGATTCTTCGTCGCATCCGTTTTTCTACGAAGTCATTCGAATCGACACTTCTCATAACATTCCCAAAGGGGAAAAGGTAGATAATTTAATGTCAACGAAACTTTACGTAGGAAATCTCTCATTCAACACAACAGCCCAGGACCTTGAAACTATGTTCGGCGAAATGGGAACTGTGCAGTCAGCTAATTTGATCGAAGATCGCGAAACCGGCCGCTCACGCGGATTTGGATTTGTCGAAATGTCGAGCAATGAAGAAGCTCAGACAGCGATCTCGAGCCTGAACGGCAAGGAAGTCGATGGTCGTGCTTTGACCGTCAACGAAGCTAAACCCCGCGAAGATCGCGGCGGCAGCGGTGGCGGCGGCGGTCGTGGTGGAAGCCGCGGTGGCGGTGGCGGCAATCGCGGCGGCGGTGGTGGATATGGCGGCGGCGGATCACGATATTAATAGTCGGACGCCTGAACAACAGTTATAAATGAAGTTCAGCCTCCGGCTAAGAGATTAGCCGGAGGCCTTTATTTGTTGCCAGGCCGTTTCCGACATATAATGGTAAGAGAAATATGAAAGAAGAATTGATCGAAATGATGGGCGTGGTAGTAGATAAGCAGCCCAACGCGTTTTTCAAAGTCCAGCTAAACGACACCGAACACATGGTTCTGGCGACTATCTCGGGTCGTATGCGGCGTAATCGAATTCGAATCCTGATGGGCGATCGTGTTGACATCGAACTGTCCCCGTACGATCTGACCAAGGGTAGGATCACATACCGACATAAATAGAGTGTCAGCCCGATAACTGCGATGAGCGGTTCTCCGGCTAGGAATGACCCCCATGACGGACCCCGTGCAATTGTGCGGGGTTTGGTGCGTTTGATGCCAATTTCCGTGACACTGGTTTCACCGCAGGTTGAAAGACCGGCGAACTTTTTATTTTTCCGGGTCTGTCCGGTGATTGACGGGTTCTTTGAGAAGATTAGTAGTGCCTTCTGTCACGCTGGCGGGAACATATTCGAAATCGCCAATTGGCGAGAGCTTTTTGGTGGTCGGAGCGTTAGGGGGTGCATCGGGTAGCAGCGGAGCACTGACGCGTCGCTTGAGAGCCGAGCGGAGCATTGGAAATGCCGCGGTAAGGAACATCCCGGTGATGGAAATGAGAACGCCGAGGAATAGAACCCCACGCACGTCGATCATCTTGCCGGCTATCGCGATCAAAATGCCGACAAACGCCAGCAAAAGTCCCCAGAGTTGAGGATTGATCCGTCGCTGTTCTACTCCGGTCAGGTTTGACCCGCACGAGCGGCAAAATTGTTGTTCGGTAGTGATGGGTGAGTGGCAATTTGGACAAATCATATATGCTCGCGAAAACCGAATATAACAACCAATGTATACGCAGGTTCGTCACGTACAGTTCCGCTATTAGTAATTGCAGGAGTTTGCATTCACGTTTTGCGGGCGAAAGCGGAAATTGTCGCTTCTATGGTCCGCTCCGACTAGCGGTTACTCATCAAACGGAATATCATATGCGAATAGGAGTTTATATGAAAAGATTCATCTTACCGACTTTCTTTGTTATTGGGCTTGTCTTGCTGGGTGCCGGGAGTATGTCCGCGCAGACGTCATCGATTGCAGGCGAATGGGATGCATCCTATAACACGCCCGGCGGACCGCGATCGTTCAAGCTGATCTTCAATGTCGAGGGCGAGAAGATAACGGGTACCGCAAAGCGTTCAAATGGCGATGTGCCCCTAACGGGAACAGTCAAAGGCGACGATATCAGCTTTTACTACACGATCAGTTATAACGGCAACGATGTGACCCTATCCTTTACGGGCAAGATCAAGGGTGATTCGATGGGTGGTACAATTGCCTTCAATGAAAACGCCACCGACGAATGGAGCGCGACACGAACTCCGGCTACAAAGCCAAAGAACTAAAGACAATCCGCTCCCGGATAAATCCGGGAGCAGACTTTTAATCCCAAAGTATCTATTTTGAATTCGGGCTGACGAATGAAAAGCTCTGTACAGCCGCGCTGATCAGTTCGGCAGAGTTGGCGACCTTGCTGTTGGCACGGCCTGTGATAACGACCGCAAACTTGCCCCAGGCGAGGGCGATCATTAGGGTTTTTTCTCCTGCGAGCGTGATCTGGTATGCAGCTCCGCGGTAATCGCCTACCTTGGCAGCCGTTTCGCCAAAGAACTTGACACCTGGCTCTTCAAGCAGGCCCTCCTTAAATCCTTTGAGAAACATCGAAATGTCTCCGTCGGATTTTACCCCAGGGGTGTTGCTGTTGACGGAAATCCTGATCATCCCTTCCGTTAGGTTGCAGGTGTAAGTGCGTTCGTCGGTTGCTGCGGTCACCTTGAAGCATTGGCCGGGAACAGCGATCTCAAATCCATCTTCCTCCGATGTGTAGACGTCGTCACCGACGTTTGCGAGCGATGGCAACTGAGCGAAGGCTGCGGCCGAGAATGCGATCGTCATGACCGCAAGCGAAACAATATACCTGAAGTTTTTTGTCATAAGTTAATTTTTAGTTGAAGCCTCTGAGATTCTATTAGAGTTGCCCGGGAATAGTCAAAATCATCGCCGATCTTGATCGTGTCCGTTGTATCATCGTTTCGTATGACACCAGAATTTGAAACGCTCCGAGACGATCCGGACGTCCAGTCGGAACGCGGGCCGGGTGGAACGCTTGTTTTCCTGGATGGCGAACAGTATTGCGTGGTTGGCCCCGATTTCATCAGCGTCGAAGAAAGCGACTGCTACGCTTTCGGAGCAACGAGAGAAGAGGCGTTTGCGAATTACGCTATGAAAAAGGGAAGTTCGTCCTAATATCTGTTATCGAAATTGGACGCTGAGGGAGGATATCAGATGAGAGCATTAATAATAGGACTTCTTTTTAGTGTGCTTTGCCTGTCGGCTAACGGCCAGAGTGTGGGAGAAGAGGTTCGCTACCAGTGCTTTTGTTTTGGGCAGGAATGGGTGAAAGGGACGATCGAGCGTGTAGATGGTAATAACGTGCGAGTGCGATACGGCAACATGGATAATCAGGTCGTGACTCTGCCGGCAAATTCTCCAAAGTTAAGGATGGGTAACGCCGCCCGCAATCCGCTCGAGACAGTGCCTATGGATCAAATGCAGAAGGCATTCAGCAATGAGAATGGGCGGTTTCAAAATGCGGTTCAGTCTTTTGCCCACTATTACGATCCGCGATTTCTCGAAGGCGGTAGCGGTCTGCCCGGCTCGGCACTATGGCAAACGTATATGGCCGAGCTTGCTCAACTTGATTCGCTCTGTCGCACTCGATACCGAGGCATCACGGATTGGAGTTCGCCCGGCTACATTCGCGAAGGGGTCGTCGATTACCGTTACGGCCTCTGGTGTGAGGTCGCTGCCAACCGGACGACAATTGAGAAAAAGGCACGCGTCGCCGTAGCGAATACGGTAGTAGGCATGGGCTATTCCATTGAGAATCTCAATTTTGGTTTCAATGAGCCTGAGAATCCGCTACGAATGGAAGTCCAGGAAATGCTATGGAATCGAGAAAAGTGGCGTGCCGCAAAGATAGCAGAGCTCAAACCACGATACGCGACATACGGCATTACTTCCGTTCCGGCAGACGCAACGGCCGAGGTCGAAAAGCGTGCCGCCGAACTGTGGAAGCTTGTCGAACGCGGTGCCCCAAACCGCTTCTACAAACAGCCGCCGCATCGGGATGCTGCGGTCGAGGCATTTGTCCGAGCGAAGTTCACGTCACAGTATCCAGGTGCTCAGGTGCTGAAGATTGGCCTCGATTACAACACTTGGGTTCAACGCAAGAGCCTCACTTATGTGGAAAGCGACGAAATATTTAAGTATTACAAGGTCAATTACAATTCGTACAAACGCGGCTCAGTGCTGCTCAAAATTCCCGGCCGACCGTTCTGCCAGATGCAGGAATGGGTGGTTGGCAAAGGCAGCCAGGGCCTCGTTGCTGCAGGCATGGGCGGCAGCGGAACCTTTATGCGTTGCGAGTAGCATCGGTCGGGCAAAGTTACTATCTTATGGGCCGTGATACTTTGGCCGGTGCCGACAGTTGCATCAGAAATGCCGCGGCTTGTCATAGATTTGGGTGTTTTGTTTTTCCCTGATTCCCCTCGATCACGCACAGTAGCATAAAATTCGTCGTTTCAAAATAAATTTGAGAAAAAAGCCCCGCCGCTGGCGGCGAGGCCTTTTCTAATATCCAACGTCCGTTGAATGGTCTAATTCGGCATCGGATTGAACGTAACGCCTCGGACGAGGTAGCTGCGGATGTTGGTTCGCATCGTGTTTACTGCATCCTGGGCCTTCGTTCTTGTTTCGGCCGAACCGTAATGCTTGAGGGTGATCGCTTCATTTTCGCGCCTCTTTCCGGATTCGCGTCAAGTGCTTCCGCATAGCTCTTGTACGTGACGACCAACCCTAGGTCCCAATCATCGCCTGGGCCGCCATCGGTCGTCGGCTTGTTAAAGAAACCATAGCTAACGATCAATCCCTGTTTCTTTTGTTCCTCGAGTATAGGTACTTGGTTTGTTCAAAGATGGATCGTGTATTCATTGCCCTTTCCCGGCAACACGTCGAAGTAGGTCACGCGCGATACATTACCGGGCGTCGTGGCCGGGGCCGGAGTTGGGGTCGTGGTGTGTGCCTGCGCGCCGATAACGAAAAGGCATGTGAAAAGTAAGGTCAGAACTATATTTCTCATCGTTGTTTCTCCATTAGTCTTTAATTTAGAAGAGACGGTTAGGCCTCGCCCATGGTAAAACCATGCCGGATTTAAAACGGCGGGAGCGGCGCGACTGCGTATTAAAATAGGTTTTCCTAAGACACACCCGTTGGGGATTTGTCAACCGTTTTTTTCAGTGACCCGAAAGCTCGCAGTTGGCAGATTAACCACTGAAGCAACGAGAACACAGACCCGGTGTCCACAACATCGGTGAACTGCCTGCCTCTGTGTCGAATTTCACACAATCAAGGACAAAGTTTACCGTTTGGCGTGACGCTTCTCGCCCGAAAGATGGCGACCGTCGGCTCCCTCGGACTTGGATCTTTTCCTCTTCACAAATACTAACGACTCAACGCAGAGACCCGCATGCCGAGCCGCGTTTTGCTTGCGGAGGTTGGAGTCGATAGTGGAATTTTGGTATTTTTGAAAAATGGAAAATTCAAAGGGAATCAGTAGTTTGGCGGGACGTGTAGGAATGCTTTTCGTCTTTGTGGGCGTGGCTTTTTTTATGGCGGGTATCTTTGGCGGTCCGCGTGTGCTGGCATTCACCGGCGTCGGGCTGATGGCACTTTCGCTGGTCGCTTTCTTTATCGAGGAGCATGGCCACCGAAAACAGACATTATTAGACCGGCGTTAGACAATGTCTACTAACGAAAGCTATTTCCTGTCTCCGAAAGGTACGGGAATGTTCTACTCGCGGCATCTCACAAACAAGGCCCTAGGCAATGGCATCGCCGCCACCGCCAACCTCGCGAGATACAAGGAGCTAACCAAAAAATGAACCTGCCGCGTCCGAGGCAATCAAACGGCTCAACGGTTTTCAATCGTCGCTGACGCGACGGCATCGTGTGGTCGTGCGACCCAGATTCAGGATGTGCCGTCCGCTTCGGCGGACCAATACGATCGAAGAATGTCGAGCTTAGCCGACGGTAGGCCTATTCGACTAACTCGCCGATCTCTTTGTGCAGGGTGTCGCGTTGAACGAGGAGGCGTAAGAATAACGCACGTTGGCGGAAGAGGAGCCACGCCGACCTTAGCCAGACGCGCATGTCGATCAGCGTTTCCGACGAACGTAATGCGATATAGCCGCAAACAACGGTTGCCGCAGTCGACACGAGTGCGATCTGCCAACCGAAGTAATACCAGACGACCGAGGCGACGACGGCCCAAGTCAGCGGCATAAGGCCGAGTGAGGCGATAATGGTCGAACTCGAACCGGCAAAGTCGGTGTCATGCGTTTTGAAAATTCGCCCGATGAGATTCGAAAAGACGTACGCGGGGGAATGAATGATCGCTCCGACGATCGCAAAGGGAGCGAACACGATCAAGAATATGAGACGCAAAACCAAATAGCGGAAAACATACCACGTCGGATGCTGCAAGATCGACAAGCCCTCGGTCGTGAGCCCGCTTACTTTCAGATCGTTTTCGTAACGCGTGACCTTGGCGTCCAGTTCGAGCATCTTCTGCGGATCCTCTTTTTCGAGGAGAGCGTATTTTGCCGCCAAATTTTGCAGTCTTTGGACAGATTGGGTCAGGGTCTTTTTGAAGATCAGATTTTCGAAGACGGACGAAAACAATGCCTCGGCCCTCAAGACCGCGTCGAGATCGGTCTCAGTCTCAAGATTCAAGGTTACGTCGCGCAGGCGTTTTTCGATCTTCTCCGTAAGAATAGCAACCGCGTCACGCGGGGGTTCGCCGTTTGCATCAAGTTCGATCGGCTCAACATCGAAGATCTCGCCATAACGGATCAACGCCTCGCTTCGGAACGAAGTTTTGGACGTGTAGTAGAGGCCCACCGGAACTATCTTCAAGCTCGTCGGAGCGGACGGATCCGAAACGGCACCGAGGGCGATCCGGGCGGCGCCGGTTTTCATCTTCTGCAGCTGCGGCTCGTCGTGCGAGGTGCCCTCGGGAAAGATAGCAATGCAGCGTCCGCGTCGTAGCAGTTCGAAACAGTTGTCGAATGTCACGGCATTGCTCTCCGATCTTGCGCCCGCATCAATGCGACGGTAAACCGGCAAGATCTCAAAAGTCCGAAGCAGAAACGCGCCGATCGGATTGTCGTAAAGCGTTGATTTGGCGAGAAAGGAAACGCGTCGCGGCAATGATACGAATACGAGAGCCGGATCTACAAGTCCGTTCGGATGATTTAGAACGAACAGCAGGGCACCCTCCGTCGGGACGCGTTCAACATTTACGACCTCGATCCGACGAAAAAACAACCGCAAAGCAATACTGATGATCGCGTGAATAAGCTGCCGCACCACCGACGCACCTCTGCCGAGGTATATCATCTGCCAAAATCGAATTGTCCTTACGCTCTCCTGCATCGGTGAACACTATTCTGTCCCCTCGAACGCCCCGCGTCTAGTCATATCGCGTTTTAGCTATTTATGTTAGTCGCCGTTGCTTCGGTCTCAGGCGGTTGAATTGCTCTGTCCGAAGGGCTTTAGATCGAGCTGCCAATCTCCCGGTTGGAACGTTGCGAGTTCGCCGTCGGCGTTTCGTTTGTAGAAGCGGACCTGCAGCATTTCCATCACACGGTTCGGGTCCGGGCCGGCGTCGAGTTGGACCATTGGGCGGAATGTCGGCGGCCCCTCGAGGATCTTCGGCGTCCAGTCGATCCGGAGTCCGAGTTGGGAGATCAGCAGCCGGATCGCGGCCGCGGCCGTCCCGAGAAACTCGACATTGCCGGCCGTCGGGTGGGCGATAACGATGCGGTTGTGGATAAAGCGGTAGTGTGCGTTATCGTCTGCCTCAAAGTGGGCGGACACCTCCAGCGTCGTGCGCCGTGCCGCTGAATACAGCAGCCGAACCTTGCTCGCGTCCGCCACGGCCGTCAAAAGCGTCCAGTCGGCCGAACTCTTAGCCAGATCACGTGCGTCCAGTTCAAAATGCTCGGCCAGGCCACGGATCGCCACCGCCAAACGCCCCGCATCGCGGGCCTCGTCCGACTTTGAGGCTTCCAACGCCTTTTGCTCCGTCAGAGCGAGGTTCAACCGCTCCCAAGGTTCGATCGCGCGGGTCTTTATTTCGTCAATCGGATCAATATTCTCCATAAGCAACTTCTTGAATGAGGTATTGTACCTTTTACAAGTTGTCGACGCTAAGATCGGGAACGTACGCGGGTCTACCACAGCACTGTCCCACGACTGTCCCAATTTTTCGCCAAAATGGGACAGGGTAAATGTCTGAGTCTACGCCACTTAACCCCGATTTTGTCCCATTTGCTCGCGCGAGAACCTTGAAATGAGACGGTTTCGACGTAAGTGTTGTAAATAAACGGCTTTGATCGCTGACGGTCGTTTGTTCGTGGTTCGTTGTTCGTGGCTCGTCGTGTGGGTCCTTTTTCATTTTTTCACTCTTTACCATTTTCACTTTGTAACAATTACTTTCCCCGCGGGTGTCCCATTGTGGATCTCAGTTCTTAAACATCCCGAGGGCAAACCCTCGCAGTACATGCGTAGGCGGTATATTGTCGCATAGACGGCACGCGAAAATCAACGATTACATTGCGATGCCGAAGCGTCCCGGGACTGACAGGAGCTCAGCGGATTCAACGCAACTATTCACCGAAACTACCTGCCGAATCAATGCTGGTGTGAACGAGAGCCTCGACGCAAAGATCATTTATCCCAGCACGATCGTTGACTAAGGGGTTTTTTGCCGACGGATATGTTTCGTGCAAAATCCGGCACATTGGGTGACAAATATCGGCAGTTTGCGGTGGATGCCAACGGCACCACGTGTATATATGACGAGCAAATTACCGCACAAAACCATTCATTTTATTCAATATAACTCCAAAACAGCTCCGAATATCAGTTCATGGCACGTAGATTGTATTATCCCGTCGCGTAATACGTGCCACCGACCGGCTCAAAAATGAAACAGGAGAATTCTAAACACTCATGAAAAACCAAAGAGGTTTCTCACTCATCGAACTGCTTATCGTTGTTGTGATCATCGGCATCATCGCTGCCATCGCTATACCTAACCTGCTTGCCTCGCGGCGGAGTGCAAATGAAGGTGCGACAATTTCTGCGATGCGAACTTTGCACGGTGCCCAGATGACGTATGGCTCGACATACGGATCGGGCAGCTACTCAAGTACATTGGCCGACCTCCAGACCGTTAGTCTGATCGACTCGACGCTGGGTTCGGGCACAAAGAGTGGCTACAATTACACCGTTACCGCTAATGCACCTACAACTACGGCCCCGGCCACATTTTCGTTCAGCGCAGTCCCGACGACCACGTCCGGTGTTACTCAAACCGGAACGCGAAACCTGTGCATCCGCACCGAAGGCATCATCCGCTACGAATCTGACCCCGGCCAGTTAGGAAGCCAGCTTGCGTATAACGAATGCGCCGACGGCGTGACCAACGTTTTCCCGCTGTAGAACCCTGTCAAACCCGAAGCTCCCCTAGTGCGATCAAGCCGCTGCGCTCAAAACGCAACGGCTTGATCGCTTTTTTACATCTGGTCATGTCCCGTGGCCGGAGAGATCTGAGCGGAAATGTCGCTACCGACCCGCAAACACGCGCGAAGCGGAAACCAGGGCTGTTAAGGAGCGTGCCGGCGTCGTGATCATTCAACCCGGCACGCTCGTACACACCACTGGTCTCCGCCATTCCCCTCCCGCCTTCATCATTTCGTCAGGTGCATGCACCCACAAAAAAACCCGCAAACACGGGCTTTCGAGCGTCCGACCGCCGCGTCGGCGTGAATTGGGTCGATCCCCGGAAACAGCGGGCCTAGAGCGCCGGCTTAGCCCGCGACCAAAGGACGAAATTCTTAAAAAAGTATATCCACGGAACGGCGATCATTGCTGCCGGCACGCCGATGAATGCGGAGGTCATCTCGGCTGCTGCCGAACCGGCAAGCGTGCCTGAGCGCCATAACGGGAAGGCGACGACGATCAGCCAGAGCGTCTTGTAAAAGACCATGAATACCATGATCGGCAGCATTTTCAGCGGATGGATCAGCCCTAAGATGCCCAGGGTCGCGTACGCCGCCCAAACGCACGTCGCCATCGCCCGGTACGGATCCCACGGCCCCTGGTGGTTGACGATGCCGGTCCATGCGTCCGTGGCAACGAAACCAGCCATCAGGAAATAGAACATTCTAAGTAGATAGATATTGATCGGTCGAACGCCGTCGTATTTGACGTGATTCGGCGTGAAGATGTATTTGATGAATCGCATAACCTTGATTACGATAGCAATTGGAAATAGGTTCGGGGAGTGGAAAGAAAGACTTCGTCTCGGTGGCGAAGCATTTTGTAAAGTACTGACTTTTCGCCGACGTGGTGGTGTGAGCATATGCCGCGTGTTCCACACACTCGGATATTCGGTGCGATGTTAACCCCACGGGAGTTCTGGCACACAAAACGAGCGAATGCCCACGGGAACGCCGCAACCGCCGCTCGCGACTCATCGGGACTCCACGCGGGGCTAAAGAAAGAGCGTGAGCTTTGCGGACTTAAGAATCGCAGAAAAGCAGGCCAGACCCCGATTTCCTATTGCCCGTTCCTTTGCGGCCCGGCCTGGCCTTGGGCTTCTGGACGTTGACGTTCTTACGACCCGGATGTATGATATGCGGCACGATGGTAACGAGACGTGAATTTCTGTTCGTAGGTGCAGCCGGTTTTGCGTTTTCGATGCTCGGATGCCGGACGCGCGAAGCTGTTCTCAAGATCCCGGAGGACGCCGAGGAGTGTTTTCACCTTTTCAAATTCTTTTCCGATCCCAACTTCGATCTTGAAAAGGCAAAGACCGGCCTTGGCATTACAGGCGAGCCAAAGGTGCTGCGATCTTCGGAAAGGTGGGTGCGAAATACATTCGAAGATCAAAAAGGTGTGGCCAAAAGCGTTCAGCTAAACACCACCACAGACGAACGCGGCGAATATCTTTCCGACATCTACATTTACTACGCAAAGCCGGTGGGCTTCTCGCTCGCGACGATGAAGGCAAACTTTGGTGCCGGGAACGAACGGACAAAAAAGGTCCCTGTCTTTGGCGAACTCTCTCCGGCATCGTTTACCAATCTAATGCCCGGGCAAAAACAAAAAGAGGTCACCACATACAGCTTTTTCCCGGAACCACTTACGCCCGGATCTATGAAGGGGGACGTGCTCATCACCAGCGACGCAACCTACTGGGACACCAAAATGGTCGAGTTCTTACGCTTGCAACGCCGTCCTGTTTGAACCCCGTTCGCGTCGCCCTCTTTATCGCGGCTCGTCGGTTGCTCGCAGGATAGCTCAAATAACCGCAGTCTTAGGCATTATCTGGATCTTCGCGTATTCGATCGCGGGCCATCGGGTTATTCAAACTATGACGGAGCTTCCTTTCGCTCAGGGGCCGGCCTTTCAGTGGGCTATCACCGTCATAAACCTGATACTCTTCCTGGCCTTTCCCGCCGCTCTGCTCTTTATTCTGAGCCGCCCAAAGGACGATCCTCCCGCGTAAGGCTGGATGCCGCGTGTTCCACACGCTCGGATGGTCTAACCCCATGTTCCGCCCGGACTGGTCGGGACTCCACGCGGGTCCAAAGCCATGCCGGTCCGCTTCGCAAACTCGAGGATCACAGAAACGCATTCCTGACCCCGTTCCCCTTTTTTATTGAACGAGGTTATAGCTGTTTGCCGATGGTTACAAATGGCGCGGTGCTGTGCTGATCGGGGCGCGGATGGGCCGTTGAGAAAGGTTGGCAACGATATATCGCCGCCGGATATCAAAGCTCCGATCCGGTTTGGTGTACAATGTCTGCAACCTTGGGCGAAGTTATGAAAAAACTAATTTATTCAGTATCGATAATGCTGTTGTTGGCGATTGCCTCCTTTGCGCAGAAATCGACCGCAGACCGGACTGATCCGAACTTCCGATTTGAGATCAAATTCACAAGAGACGGTAAGATCATTAGGGGCAAGGCTCAGGAAATTGCCGGGCTCGGAGAGGATGCGCGCCCCGACGGCGACGGCAAATTTCGTGGGTATTGGAATGTGACGCTAAGGAATGCCGTATTTACGTCAAACGATAACATAAACCTGCTCCTGCCTCCGTCTGACCTGTCTGCCAAGGTCTCTCCGGCTAACATTATCATCCGTCTGGTTGATGAAGCCGGCAAAACGGCTATGGTCTGGATGCTCAAAGACGCTTTTGTCCGAGAGACGACAGGAGGTGTTTCAAACCAAAATACAATTTCATGGGACAGGTTCGAAATCCGCTACAAGGACATCGAGGTATTAGATGTCACAGAATTTGACGAACAGAACCCCGGCCAATGACCGGCCGCTAGTCCAAATGAAAGGGCCGCGAGCATCATGTTCGCGGCCTTTTCTGTCGCCGAAGGTGACAAATAATAGAGCGTAGGGTACAACCCTACCAACGTTTGGCATATGCATTCGGTCCCTGACGGGGACAAACGTCTTTGCAGCTCTACAACGAAGCCGGATATAGTAAGATTCATACATTATGAAAAAAGCGACGTTGTTTCTCACTTTAGTTTGTCTTTCGGCGATCTTTGTTTCAGCACAGGATGGGCCGCCGCCGCCGGCACCTGATTATAGTCCTGAATCATGGAAGGAATATTCGTTCAAAGACGAAAATGTTAGGTTCCGTTTCCCGGTCGAGCCGAAGAAGACCGAGTTGACCGGCGGAAAGGGATTCCGTTTTGAGCGCAGATCGTTCATGAACTTTTCGCTGGAAATAAGCGATGCAGGTATCGACGTTGGCACTAACAAAGATTCACAGAAGAAATACCTGATACTGATCTCTATGACATTGGAGGAATCAGCTAAGGATGATGGAACGAAGATCCTCAAAAACGAAGACACGACCGTTGACGGTAACCCTGCAAAATTTTTTGTCATGGAGTCAAAGGACGGTACCGTGACTCGTGCGAAAATCTTTATCCTTAAAGACAAGGTCTATTCGGCCCAGACCAGCGTCAAAAAAGGTCAGCATCATGGATTCAACTGGGAGAACGATTTCGAAAAGCCCGCAATGGCGTTTTTGGATTCGGTCCGCCTCACATTAAAGTAGTCTCGAAAAAACCGCCGAAATAATTGCCCGGCTCGACTGCCGACCGCGAAGCGGCACGTAGCCCCGTCGTTTACGGCGGGGAAGCGATGCTGTGAGATGCCCCAGCCCGTTTCAACGGGCTTACTTCTCAACTGGCTTAAGCCGCCGGAATTAAGTATGGGACGGTTGAGGCTTTGCGAAACACTGGCACGTATTCTGTGCCAGAAACCGCCCTCCGAATTTGCCACTCAACCCAACCCCACAGTGAACGACGGGGTTAAGTACCTATACGGGAAAACGCACAAACGCACGCCTGACGCCGTGCTTCCGTCGAACAGGCGATCGCAAACTATGGTTTGAAAAATCGGAGTTCGTGCTAGAATCTAGCAACAAAATTTAGCATTGCGGGAGGATCTCAAATGAAAGCAATATTGATCGGGCTTCTTTTTAGTGCGTTTTGCCTGTCGGTGAAAGGTCAGAGCGTAGGTGATGAAGTTCGTTACCAGTGTTTTTGTTTAGGACAGGAGTGGGTCAGAGCAACAGTCGAACGCGTTGATGGAGCTAATATTCGTGTTCGATACGGCAACATGGATAATCAGGTCGTCACTCTGCCGAAAAATTCGCCAAAGCTGAAGGTCGGCAATGCTGCCCGCAACCCGCTTGAGACGGTCCCGATGAATCCAATGCAAAAGGCGTTCAGCAACGAGAACGGGAAGTTTCAAAATGCGGTCCAATCTTTCGCTCACTATTACGACCCGCGATATCTCGAAGGCGGCGGTGGACTGCCCGGTGCGGAATTGTGGCAACGGCACATGGCTGAACTTGCCGAACTTGATTCGATCTGTCGTACCCGATATCAGGGCATAACGGATTGGCAGTCGCCCGGGTACACTCGCGAAGGGTTTGTAGATTATCGCTATGGCGTGTGGTGCGATATCGCCGCCGACCGAGTCGCTATCGAGAAAAAGGCACGTGTCGGTGTGGCAAATTCGGTCGTTGGGATGGGCTACACCGTCGAAAATCTCAATTTTGGATTTAACGAGCCCGATAATCCGCTGCGTATGGAGGTTCAGGACATGATCTGGAACCGGGAAAAGTGGCGTGCAGCGAAAATTGCTGAGCTTAAGCCGAGATACGCCACCTACGGCATCACCGCCGTCCCGTCCAACGCGACCGCTGAACTTGAAAAGCGTGCCGACGAACTGTGGAAGCTTGTCGAAGGCGGAGCCCCCAACCGAACGTACAAGCAGCCTCCGCATCGCGACGCGGCCGTTGAGAGCTTTGTCAAAGCAAAGTTTGCCTCGCAGTATCCCGGTGCTCAAGTGCTGAGGATCGGCCTCGATTACAACACTTGGGTCCAACGCAAGAGCCTCACCTACGTCGATAGTGACGAAATATTTAAGTACTACAAGGTCAATTACAACTCATACAAACGCGGATCGGTGCTGCTGAAGATACCGGGCCGACCGTTCTGCCAAATGCAGGAATGGGTCGTCGGGAAGGGCGGGGCCGGACTTGTCGCCGCAGGCATGGGCGGCAGCGGAACGTTTATGCGCTGCGAGTAGTTAGATCAAAAGCATCGAATCGTTTATTAATGTACAATTCCCAATATCGGAGTGGCATATGAAAAATATCACCTTATTGTTCGCAATGTTTCTTTTGTTCGCATCTGTGTCGTTTGGTCAGACGTCGACGCCTGCCTGGCCGGCGACCGAAATGCGATTTGAGGTCGAACACACTATTGACGGCAGAACATTCAAATTCACGTCCCAGGAGATCTCGGGTCTTGACTCCGAAGTGGACGTATTCAGAAACGGGAACTCGTCACCCACCACCGTTAAGATGCCGGGCCTAAAAAATCACTCTGACGTGACCATCAACAATGTGGTCTTTTCAAATGATAAGGACCTCATGGATTGGCAGAAACTGTCCATCGCCCGTCGTAGCAACATGACCATTCGACTTCTCGACGAAGACGGCAACCGAATGTTTGAATGGACGCTCAAAAACGCGTTCCCCAAAAAGATCACCGGCCTCAAAACTGCGCGTCCTATGGCGAACAATTTCGTCATTGCCCACGAAGGCATCGCTATGGAAAGCAAATAGCTCTCGAACCGAATGCGTCTCACTGCGATCACGGCGTAGCCCAAAAAAACCCGCAAACAGGGGCGAGGGCGGAAACCAGGGCTGTTAAGGAGCGTGCCAGCGTCGTGATCATTCAACCCGGCACGCTCGTTCACACTCGCGTCTCCGCCAACATCCCCCAATTAACCGCCGCAATTTCCCAAATAACATACGCGACACGGCGGAAAAAAAGTAGATCAAATCGCTTTTGGTGTCAGGAACATTCGCGGGGTTGGTGTAGGATTGGGAAATGATGAATTCCCTCAAAAGCAATAAGGTCGCCGGGATACTAACGGGACTTTTTGGAATCGCTGTCGCAGGGTTTGGAGCATTTGGGTTAGCGATGGTCGCGTTGCAACGGATGATGATGGCATCTGCGCCGCCGGCTCCCCCGCATTTCGAAGCGATGATGCGAGCTGTCCATGAAACCTGGATCACCTATCTCCCATTTATGATCGCGGGCGGCGTGATCTTTGGCGTTGCCGGGTTTTACATTTATCGCGGCTCGTCGGTTGCTCGCAGGATAGCTCAAATTACCGCGGTCTTAGGCATTATCTGGATCTTCGCGTATTCGATCGCGGCACATCGGGTTATTCAAACAATGACGGAGCTGCCTTTCGCTCAGGGGTCGGCCTTTCAGTGGGCTATCACCATCGTAAACCTGATACTCTTCCTAGCCTTTCCCGTCGCCCTGCTCTTTGTTCTGAGTAGTCCCAAGGACGATCCTCCCGCGTAAGGCTCTATGCCGCGTGTTCCACACGCCCCGTGTCAGTAGCCTGCACGTAAGTAAGGGCTCAACGTTGTTCTCAACCCACATTGAGCCCTTGTTTACACGCGGGCTACGGACACCCGGCATTCCGCTCTCGGTTCACATGGGGCTGGAAAGGTGCCGTTCGCTTCGCGGACTCAAGAAAATCGCAAAAACGCACGCCTGACGCCGTGCTTCCTTTGGCGGGTTTGGGCTAAAATGCTTTGGTCAAGATTTGTGAGGCATCTGGAAAGTATGGGTTTTTTTAAGAATATATTCGGGACAAAGCATAAGCCTATCGAAACTAAAGAGGAGTTTTGGGATTGGTTTGCGAGCAATGAAAGCGAATTCGGCGCCGCCGTGCGAACAAAAGATGCCGGTCAGATGGAGCGTCGGATCTTTGGCCCGCTTGCGCAGCGGCTGAACGAGCTACGTCCGGACAGCATCTTTTTTCAAATGGGGATGGCCGACAGCTCGACGGCTGAGCTTGTTTTGACGCCTGAGGGAATTCCGAAAAATATTGGATTTACTGAGGAACTGGTCGCGGCCGCCCCTCAGTTAACGGGCTGGATGTTTACCGCCCTTAAGCGGCCCGAAAAGAGTACATACATAGAGCTGAACGGGCTCGCATTCGGTGTCGACACGCTGCAGTTTTATCCGAACGATCACGCGGACATGCCCGACCTTGTGGACATAACGATCGTCCATGAGGATTTCGGAGGCAGCAGCGATGACACGATCAAGAGGGGAACGTACCTGTTTCTTGACAACTTTCTTGGCGAACTCGATTTTCTTACGAAGATCGATGAGATCAGTTTTGCCAATGCTGCCGAGGCTGAAAAACCTCTGATCCCGCTCGACGCACTACCTAATTTTCTCGATACGCGCGCGGCTCTGTTTATTGAGAAATATGACGGGGTTCGGCTCTTTACCGAGAATGACAGCCATTCACTCTTGGAGGCCGAGCTTTCTAACTGTAAAAGACTGGTTGCGACCGTTAATACAGACCTGCTCACTTGGGACCGCAGAGCCTCGCATCCGTGGATGTTGGTGGTAACGATACAATATCCGGGCTCGCAAAACGGCGGGTTGCCCACGAGTGAGACCGCCGAACAGCTTAACGCAATTGAGGACGCGGTCACCACACAGCTACGCGATCAGGATGGCTACCTAAATATCGGGCGACACGCAGCAGAAAACGAGCGAGCGATATTCTATGCCTGCATCGACTTTCGTAAACCTTCGAAAGTGCTCGACGAAGTGGTCCGCCAATACAACGGTCCGCTTTCGATCGATTACCGGATCCTCAGCGATAAGTACTGGCAGTCGGTAGATCATTTTCGTCAGAAATGACTCGACAGTTTGTCGCCCACATCGAGTGGGCTCCTATGGATCGTAGCGCGTTCTGACGGCGAGGCACACAGCCATCACCGCACTGCGTTCGCGGCACAGCCGTAAGAAAGGCTGAAACGTGACTGTTAAGGAGCGTGCCAGCGTCGTGATCGCTCAACCCGGCACGCTCGTTCACACTCGCGTTTCTGCACGGCGTGTCGGGCTCCCATGCCGCGTGTTCCACACGCTCGGATGATCTAACCGCACGATCCGTCCGGACTCGCCGGGACCTCACGCGGGGTCCAAAGCCATGCCCGTCCGCTTCGCGGGCTCATGGAATTGCAAACTTGAAAACCTGCCCCGTTCGTTCCAACCGATTCTTCGCTCCAGATTTCCTCAGGCCTGTTAACACCGTCCTCCATGGCATTTTTTGAATTTCCGCCCCTCCCCGCAAAAACACGGGTCGTTGGGTTTCGGCAATCTGAACGGCCCGACGGCAGAAATCGGCGGCTCCGCGCCGATCAATCGTTCAAGGTGCGGGTCGTACGTCCAAGGTTCGTCGACGTAATTGATCCAGTCGAAAACTGAAGCCTTATTAACGGGTGAGACCGCCAGTGCGAACGTCCTCGTCGCTTTATGCCTGTACTTTTCTATCTTGGAGATCTCTTTCGAACATTCGGCAAAGTAGTCGGTGGGGACACCGGTTGCAGCTGTTCCGACGACTAGCACGTCCCCCACGAGATGGGCCTGTCGGCGGATGTTGCCCCAAGTAAGCTTCGCCGCGCGAGCCTCTTGGAGGAGTTGCATGATCGCCTGCAGAACATCGTCTGGCAGATTGAGGATCTTGAACGCCAATTCGCGCGAAAGATCATCAGCGGCGGAGCGAAGCTGCCGTAGTATCTCGTCGATCTCGGGCGGGATGTCGAGCCCGATCTCCGGCCCCTTTTCTATCAAGCCGCGCCGAAACATCATGAGATTGTCGAAGATGGCTGAAAATCCGCTGATCCAAATGGCGTTGGGAGCAGTGTCGCCTTGCTTCTCCCAGAAGTACGGGCGCGCGAACCGGGTATCCAGGTATGCCCCGAGGAAATCCAGCTCGTCCACCAGCAAGCTGACCTGGAGCTCCTGCACCTCTAGCCTTTTCTCGATGTAATGGAGAAATACATCGGGGTGTTTTGTGAACTCCGTCACGAAGTCAAGGTCGGCGATCGAAATCGAGAACGGATAGTCGCCTTGAGTGAAAAGATTCAGATCCTGAAAAACCGCGAGCGTGGTAGCAAGGCCCGCGAGCTGATGAAGGGAAACGGTCATCAAGAAGGTCTTCTTCAGCGCCGCCTTGCCGATCGAAAGCTTTCGCCCCGTCTTGATCTCGGTGAATTCCGGATGGGGCGTCGCCTCGATGTAGTCCGACGCACGTTTCGCCTGTTCGAAGGCGTCTTGAACATTCTTCTTAACGTCCGTGCGAAGTCGCCCCACGTCTCCGAGCTGACCTTCGAGCCTAAACTGTTTGGCTTTCGCCTCCGCCAGAATCAGGAATGGCCCCCAAGATACGACGATGTCGAGCTCGGCGGTCGCTCCGGCACCTTTCGTAAGGTCCGGGTAAGATAGCCCCTCATAGATCGAACCCGCAGGGAACAACCTGGCCAGATATTCCGCCGTTTTCTCTTCCAGCCACTTACCTTTGTGAACTTGGTACCGACCATCGTGGAAGGCCTGATCCAACCTGGCAACCTTTTCGAAAGCGTCCCACAGCGCGTCCATCGCGTTCGCGATATCCAACATTACGACCCGTCCGTCATCGAGGATGTAAAGAGGTCGCTGGCGGACCTCTACGGCGGAGGCAAGATCCGCTCTGTTCGCTGAGGTGAGTCCGATCAGTTGCTTCAACCCGACCACCTCGTCGTCGCTGAGGCCTAGATCTTGAAGTCGTACGGGGTGGGCGTTGAAACCGCGGTTAGACATCTCGAATAACCCGCCGTATCTCCGGGCATTTTCTTTGTTGGGGAACATGCTCGCGAACTGGTGTTCCCCGGGCGTTCGCCGGTCAGGACGAACCTTTTGCACGCGACGCCATTCCCTTTCATACCCATCTGCGGCCGCGAAAACATCCTGGATAAAGCTCTGGAGCACCGCGTTACCGCGTTCGTATAACTTCCATAGAACCTCTTGTGCGCGGGTCGGTGAAATTCCGCACCTGCCCTCGAACCAGCCGTCGAAGCGGCTCTGGACGCCAAGTATCTCGCCGGCAGTCTGTTCTTGAAAAGCCGAACCCCGAACAACTTTAGCCTGGGACGCGATCTGCCTCATCCGCGCATCCGCCGGGTCCTCGTCCTCGGGTGCGACGTCGTTGGCGAAACTATTCAACGTCAAGATCTTTTGGCTCGCGCTTTGGCAAAAATCCACTTCGACCGGTGTGACCTCGCCGTCCGCGATCCCGAAGAAAGGAAAGAGGTGAAACGCCAACGTCTCGATCTGCGCCGGAACGGCACCATGGGAGGCCTCCGACATCTCGTCCGCCGGCCCCGTGCCCATCGCCAGCACCGTCGAGACGAAGAGCTTCTCCGCGTCCACGCGACGGGCAATCTCTTCCAGCTTTTTGACGGCATCGCCGGCATCCGTCTTAAATGTTTCGATCAGGTCGACAAATTCCATGGGGGCAGCTAATTGATCCGCATAACGTCATCATAACAAACTGGCCTTTCACCTCAGGTGATCCCGAACGATAAACAAGCTGAGGGTCAGATTTGCGATATTGTAATCCTCTAATAAAAATCGCAGAATCGCATTCCTAACCCCGATTCTCCTGATATTACTCTATGAGGCTTCCATCGAACGGCTGATCCGTTCGCCAAGTGGACGATAGCATTTCATCGTGACGCCAGAGCGATACCCAAGGAGTATTTTCATAAGCAGGATGCCCGAGTATTTCGCCCAAAGTTCTTCTCGGGGTATTTGAGCCGAGCATGTCAATGAACACGGCGCTTTTCGCGTCAGTGGGCAACTGCGTGCGAGCCTCCTTGAGTAACCGCACCACAGCTCTACGGTAGGCTTGCGCCATCGAGAAAGTCAGGCTCAAGAATATCGCGTCAGAGAGTCGAGTTGCTACAGGACCGACAGCGGCAGTTCCAACGGTCATCGATTCGCCTCGCGAGGTTCTGTCCGAACCTCGTTGGCACAGACTGACGGAGATATTGTTGCTGGACGAGGTAGTGCCGATGTAATTACCGGCTTTGACCGTCGCCGCGGCTTCCAAGATTAGCCGCTTAAAGTCCTTGTCGGCATTATTTGTTGTACCGGACTCGAGGAAAAAGTCGAGTCGTAAATCATCGGGCCACGGCCCGTAGTTTTGATATTCAGTTTGGATCCTCGCGAATAACCGGTTGGCCAAACGGGGTACCTTGCCACCGTTCACATCCAAGCGTTTGCATTCGCCGTAAAGCTGTCCTAGGTCCGTTTGCCAAAGAAACTCGGGATATTTTTTCTTGCCTTTCACTTCAACCTCCGGCGAAAACTCAATATCCCTAAAAACTTTCCTTTCCACGCACCATCCCGCCACGGTGATTTCGAAAAATGTAGACGGGAATTCGTTCTTCAAGCCTTTGAGCAGCCTGTCATAGCCCTTATATGGGCGAAGCTTCATAATTGTCTTTGTCAGTCTAAGTATTCTCAAAATATCCGACCCGATCTGAGCTTTTCCATTTGCCCAAACGGTCATCGACCCGGCCCCATAGACCTCGTGGTTTCGTTGATCTGGAAACAGTCGCAGATAGTCATCCAGATATTCATCAATCAAGCCTCGGAGTTCCGCGTTGCCCTCGGCGGCAGTTTCGAGAAGCTGGACATCAGCGGTATTAGACAGATCGATCTTTCTTTCTATGTTTAATTCAGGAATCATAAAAGAAAAGGCTCCGCCCTTTCGAGCGAAGCCTTTGCACTAGCTAAGAGCTAAGCTCTGAGAATTTACATTCCCATGCCCATGCCGCCCATGCCGCCGGGCATTCCGCCCATGTGGTCGCCGCCCTTGTCGTCCTGGACGTCTGCGATCATTGCTTCGGTCGTCAGCATGAGGCCGGCGATCGAGGCTGCGTTCTGGAGAGCGGTGCGGGTGACCTTTGCGGGGTCGATGACACCGGCTGCGACGAGATCTTCGTACTTCTCGGTCGCTGCGTTAAAGCCGAAGTTGTCGCTGCCCTCGCGGACCTTGCCGACGACCACAGCGCCTTCCTGGCCGGCGTTCTGTGCGATCTGGCGGAGCGGCTCCTCAAGAGCACGGCGGACGATGGTCACACCGATCAGCTCGTCAGAATCTTCGGACTCAGTGTTAAAGTTGTCGAGGACCTTGCTGGCACGAACCAGAGCGACGCCGCCGCCGGCAACGATGCCTTCTTCGACAGCAGCACGGGTTGCGTGCATTGCGTCTTCAACACGGGCTTTCTTTTCCTTCATCTCGGTCTCGGTGGCTGCACCGACCTTGATCACCGCAACACCGCCGACCAGCTTGGCCAGACGTTCCTGCAGTTTTTCACGGTCGTAGTCCGAGGTCGTGTCCTCGATCTGCGTGCGGATGGTCTTGATGCGGCCGTCGATGGCTTCGCCCGAACCTGCACCTTCGACGATCGTCGAGTTTTCCTTGTCGATCGTGACCTTCTTGGCTTTGCCCAGGTCCTCGAGTGTGATGGTCTCGAGCTTGATGCCGAGATCCTCAGAGATGACCTTGCCGCCCGTCAGGACAGCGATGTCTTCGAGCATTGCCTTGCGGCGATCGCCAAAGCCCGGTGCCTTAACGGCAGCGACATTCAAGGTGCCGCGGAGCTTATTGACGACGAGCGTGGCAAGGGCTTCGCCCTCGACATCCTCAGCGATAATGAGCAGCGGACGGCCCATCTTGGCAACCTGCTCCAGGATCGGCAGCAGATCACGCATGTTCGAGATCTTTTTCTCGTTGATCAGGATGAACGGTTCGTCAAGTGCACATTCCATACGGTCTGCGTCCGTAACGAAGTACGGCGAAAGATAGCCGCGGTCAAACTGCATGCCCTCGACAACCTCGAGCAGCGTGTCCATCGTTTTCGATTCTTCGACCGTGATGACGCCGTCTTTGCCGACCTTGTCCATCGCCTCAGCGATGATCGTGCCGATCGTCTTGTCGCCGTTGGCCGAAACCGTGCCGACCTGTGCGATAGCGTCGCCCGAAACCGGCTGCGCCATACGGTGAATTTCCTCAACGACCGCGAGGACCGATTTCTCGATACCGCGCTTGAGGGCCATCGGGTTTGCACCGGCGGCTACTGTGCGGACGCCTTCCTTAAAGATAGCCTGTGCGAGAACCGTTGCGGTCGTCGTACCGTCACCGGCGACATCGCTCGTTTTCGATGCGACTTCGCGAACCATCTGTGCACCCATATTCTCAAGGGTGTCCTTCAATTCGATCTCTTTAGCGACCGTGACACCGTCTTTGGTGATGGTCGGCGAGCCGAATTTCTTGTCGATAACAACGTTGCGGCCCTTCGGTCCCAGTGTAACTTTCACTGCGTCCGCGAGCTGATTGACACCACGCAGGATAGCTGCGCGTGATTCTTCTCCGTGTACTACTTGTTTAGCCATGATGTGTTTATTTCTCCTTCGTCGAAATTAGTGGTCAGTGTTCGGTGGTCAGTGGTCAGACTTCGGCCAAACCGGCCACTGTCCACTGACAACTGTCCACTGCTTACGCTGCTGCTCCTGCGCGTGAAATGATGCCGAGGATCTCGTCTTCGCGCATGATGATGAACTCGTCACCGTCAAGCTTGATCTCGGAGCCCGAGTATTTGCCGAAAAGAACGCGGTCGCCTGCTTTGACGTCCAACGCCTGACGGGTGCCGTCTTCTTTATACTTACCTGCGCCAGCGGCGATGACTTCGCCCTCTTGCGGCTTTTCCTTAGCGGTGTCCGGGATGAACAGTCCGCCGGCGGTCTGGTTAACGTTGTCTTCGATACGCTTGATGATCACTCGATCGTGAAGCGGTGTGATGTTTGTAGCCATAACTGATTTACTCCTTTCCAAATAAATTGAGTCTGTTAAAATAACTTTTCGCACCTATGGCCCTAAAACGCAGTTTTAGCACTCATAGAGCATGAGTGCTAGTATAGGCGAATCAAGACATTTGTGTCAAGTATTATCTCTGCGTGTTAAGAAAATGTGATGATGGTGTTATCAAGTTTGAAAAGGTTCTTGGATCCGAAAGGTCACGAATTAGAATGCCGCTTATCAGATTTGATCGAGCGAGCGGTCGAATTTGGGCTACGAAGCGAGGACGCAGCAAGTGCGCGGGAGCTTTTAGAACATAATGAAGGCGGCCTGGCTCTCGATACTGTTTTGACTCAGCTGTATGAGTATTCTGTTCCCGTCGATAATAACTTCATTGAGGATTCATTAGCAATTGCCGTCTCAATGAAAATTGATCCGATCGCTTACAAGTTTATCTACGAGCAATTACCAAAATGAAAATCTCTGAGATCAATATTTATCCGATCAAATCGCTGAAGGGAATCAGTGTTGATTCGGCCGTCGTCGAGGCTCGTGGGTTGGAATACGACCGGCGTTGGATGCTGACGGACCGGGCAGGGAAGTTCCTGACGCAGCGTGAGTTTCCGCGGATGGCTCTCGTCTCAGTTTGGATCGAAGAGGGCGGTATCGGTGCGGCGGCCGAGGGATTTGGCGAAGCGTTCATCCCGCGTTTGCCTGAGATCATGAACCGCCAGCTGGTGACGATCTGGGACAGCGTCTGCGAAGGCGAGGTGCATTCGCCGGTGTTGAACGAATGGTTCAGCGACGTTATCGGTACCGATTGCCAACTTGTCTATATGCCCGACGGTTCGCGGCGTGACGTTAGCTCACGATTTAACCAGGGCTCGGACATTGTGAGCTTTGCCGACGGTTTTCCGCTGCTCCTGATCAGCGAAGCGTCACTGGCGGACCTAAATGAACGGATCCTAGCAAACGCAGAAGATGCGGACAATAGTGTCCGCCCTCCGTTGCCGATGAACCGGTTTCGGCCGAATCTTGTAGTTTCCGGGGCCGAGGCGTTTGCCGAGGACGATTGGAAAACGATCCGCGTCGGCGATGCGTCATTTCGCTCGACCAAACCATGTGCGAGATGTGTGATAACCACTATAGATCAGGCCCGCGGTGAGTTTGACGGCAAGGAACCGCTCAGGACGCTCGCCACTTATCGAATGGCGAAAGACGTGATCCCCAATCGTTTAGTAGCGCTGGGCATGAACGAAACTGCGGTGTTGTTCGGCCAGAATCTGATCGGTGAAAGTCCCGGTCAAATTCTTATGGTCGGAGATGAATTGACGGTAACCGCACGTTACTAGTCCAGGCCGCGGCCGGTCAACAGCTCAAGTGCCTTTGTATACCGTTCTGTGGTTGCCTCAGCAACTGCAGCCGGAAGCGGCGGTGCGGGCGGAGTTTTGCCCCAATCGAGCGTCTCGAGATATTCGCGGACAAACTGCTTGTCGAATGACGGCTGAGCGTGGCCGGGTTCGTACGTTGAGGCATCCCAAAAACGCGAACTGTCGGGCGTGAGGGCTTCGTCGATCAGGATAACGTTTCCCTTGGTGTCCGTGCCGAATTCAAATTTGGTATCGGCGATGATGATGCCCTTCGAGAGAGCATACTCACTAGCTTTTTTGTAGATCGCAATAGTCCGCGACTTAAGGTCCGCGGCGGTGTCGTGGCCAACGACACGTGCGAATTCGAGCTGTGTGATGTTCTCGTCGTGCCATGCGGCGGCCTTGGTCGAAGGCGTAAAGATCGGCGAAAGCAGCTTGTCGCACTGCTTCAGGCCGGGCGGGAGTTTGTGTCCGCAGACCATCCCGGTCGTTTGATAGTCCTTCCAACCGGAGCCCTCAAGATACCCACGGATGACGCATTCGACCGGGAAAACCTTGGTTCGCTTGACCAGCATTGAGCGGCCGCGAAGCTCTTCGTGCGAACGAATGGGCTCGGGCATCTGATCCAGTTCGGCGGTGATCAGGTGGTTGTCGGTGATGTCTGACAAATAATCGAACCAGAATTTGGAGAGCGTGGTCAGAACGACGCCCTTATTCCTGATCGGCGTAGGCAGCACACAGTCGAACGCAGAAAGCCGGTCGGTCGCAACCAGCAACAGGCGTTCGTCGTCGACGACGTACACATCGCGCACCTTGCCGCGATGTAACAATTCGAGTCCTTCAATTTCGGAATTTATGATTATCGGTGAATCAGGCATTTGAGATCCTACGTAAAAGCGAAAGTAAATGATAATACTATTAGAAAGAAGGTCGCCATTCCAGAAAGCAGAAAATTGAAAATTCTGGAACAATCAAATTGTTGCAACTGTTATAACAACGTTGATACTAGTGATGACAATCCCGAAGAAATCGTGCATAATAATGGATGGGTTACGCAGATGCGCAGCCTTCTCTCGTCGGCCACTCTCATCTAGCATCTCGCCGAGCCTTGTCTTTCTTCCATTCAAGTATAATCCGATGAATCGTCATATCCCTTTAAGTCGTCGAATTGGTCCGCTAATAGGCTCATTTTTATTGTCCGCTGTTTCGGTTTCGGCACAGACCGCTTTGGAAAGGGAGCGTGCTCTGGTTGACTCATCCGGCGACCGTTGGTTCTATACGCTAGTATTCGTTGGTGCCGCGTTGTTGGTGGGAGCGTTCATCCTGTGGCGACGAAACAAAAAAGCAGGTGGGGAAAAGCAATTTGAATTTAAGAATCGGCATCAGGAACGTTTGTCGACATATGATAGCGGGTATCACGGAGTTGATGGAGACAAAGAGCTTGAATGGTTTCGAAAAAAGAAACGACCTGCTCCAAAATCGGCTTCGACACCAGATCTTTCTCCGGTAGCAGCAGCGAGCCGAAATCGACGGGATCGCGACCGAACACCGTTGGTAGTGCCGGTTGATGATAACGGAGCAAGCCTACAGGCAGAAACAAAGGCGTTTCAGGAAAGGATGAAACGGCTACAGTTCGCTCAATTACCAATCAATTCTTTTTTGAAGTTGACTGAGGCACGCTCATTTGAACAGTTACCGTTGTCACCCGATCCTGCACTTATAAGTGCGATAGAACAAGTCAATGAAGAGTTTGAAGAAGATGAGGCGATTCGCGAGTTGGCCTTGAGAATTTTGGCGGCTTTCAAAGCTCGAAATTCGGTCGAGGCCGTTTCGCAAATCGCGTTATATGACCTGTCAGCCAACATCAGATCGAAGGCGGTAGCAACGCTGACCGATTTTGATCATGAATCGGTTTTTGAGGCTATATTACTGGCATGTGCTGATCCGACTCGTGAAGTTCGCGCCGCTGCGGCTCGCGGACTGTTTCGTCTCAGTTTTGACCGGGCCGAAGCGTGGAAGCGTTTGATCGCAACTAACGACGATTTTCGCATGAGTCAAGCTGCCCGGGCCGCTGTGGAATCCGGCATCGTTGTGAAGTCGTTTGATCGACTGTTGCACGAAGATATGCGGATCGCCTACGAGGCATTTGCATTGGTGGGTATGCTGCTCCGTTCGGGCGAGACCGAGCAAATCTTCGAGGCGATCGAAAATCACCAGGACGAGCGCGTTAAATTCGCGCTGCTGCATGTGATCAAGGTCGTTCGCGACGAGGATGCGGCTAAAACTCTGACCGAAATGATCAGGGGAGGTAATATCTCGGGTGAGGTTGCGGAGCGTGCTGCCGAGGTCATTACATCTATCGACACCGTTACTGCATAAAACGCCGCGATTCTATCAATCCAGACTTTAAAATATTGCATTCCTTGATCTAAGATTAAGGAATGCAATTTCGTCTCATTTCTGAAAATACCCCGAAAGGCGATCAACCAGAAGCCATCGAGCAGCTCGTGGCGAACATCGACGCTGGGGTTAAGGATCAGGTGCTGCTCGGCATTACCGGAAGCGGAAAGACATTCACAATTGCCAATCTTATCGAGCGTACCCAACGGCCGACTTTAGTTCTCGCTCATAATAAGACGCTGGCCGCCCAGCTTTATCAGGAGTTCAAATCGTTCTTTCCGGAGAACGCGGTCGAGTATTTTGTTTCCTATTACGATTACTACCAGCCTGAGGCATATGTTCCCGCGGCAGACCTATACATAGAAAAAGAAGCGACTATCAACGAGGAGATCGACCGGCTCCGGCTCTCGGCAACGAGAGCACTTTTCGAGCGCCGTGATGTGATCGTCGTCGCGTCGGTTTCGTGTATTTATGGTCTTGGTGATCCGGACGCGTATTTCGGGATGCTATTGTTCATCGAGCCTGGAATGAAACTCAAGCGTGAGGAGTTTCTGCAAAAGCTTGTCGAACTGCAATACGAACGCGTCAACATCGACTTTGAGCGTGGTGTGTTTCGGGTTCGAGGCGATGTGGTCGAATTGTATCCAAGCTATCAGGATATGGCTTATCGGATCGAGTTTTGGGGAGACGAGATCGACGCGATCTACACGATAGATCCGCTTCTTGGCGAAGTCGTCAAGAAACACGATTCTCGTTTGCCGATCTACCCAAAGACACACTATGTGATGTCGAAACCCGTGATCAAGCGGGCGGTGCAGACGATCCGTGCCGAACTGGATAAGCACGAAGAGTTTCTCGTATCTGAGGGAAAGATCGTTGAAGCTCAGCGATTGCACCAGCGAACGATGTACGACCTTGAGATGATCAAGGAAATGGGATTTTGCCGCGGTATCGAAAACTATTCGAGGCATCTGACGGGTAAGGCTCCCGGCGAACCGCCGCCGACGCTGCTCGACTATCTGCCGTCGAACGCTCTGATGGTGATCGACGAATCGCACCAAACGATCCCGCAGTTAGGAGCGATGTTCAAGGGCGATCAAAGCCGCAAAGGAACGCTTGTCGAATATGGATTTCGGCTTCCAAGTGCGAGGGACAACAGGCCGCTTAATTTTCAGGAGTTTGAAGGCCGTATCGGCCAGACCATTTACGTCTCAGCTACACCGGGCCCATATGAACTTACCAAGACGGGCGGCGAGGTGATCGAACAGATCATTCGTCCGACCGGACTGTTAGATCCGGTGGTCGAGGTTCGGCCTGTGAAAGGCCAGATCGATGATCTGCTGGAAGAGTGCCGGCTTCGAGCAGAGCGAAACGAACGTGTACTTGTTACAACTCTCACCAAACGTATGGCCGAGAATCTGAGCGAGTATTTTGCCGAGGTTGGTGTAAAGGTCAGCTATTTGCACAGCGATATTCACACTCTGGATCGGATCAAGATCTTGCGCGATCTGCGGCGTGGTGAGTTTGACGTACTGGTCGGCATTAACTTACTTCGTGAAGGGCTCGATTTGCCGGAGGTATCGCTGGTCGCGATCCTGGATGCTGATAAGGAAGGCTTTCTTCGGTCCGAACGATCTTTGATCCAGACAATGGGCCGGGCGGCACGAAATGCCGGCGGCAAGGCAATACTCTACGCGGACAAGATCACAAAATCGATGGAGTACGCCATCAGCGAGACGACTCGCCGCCGCAAGATCCAGGAAGAGTACAACACCGAGCACGGTATTACTCCGACGACAATTATCAAATCGATAGACGCCACGTTGGTCACTGCGTACGAGGCTGATTATTTCAAGATCCCGCTCGATCTCGACGCGTTCGAAGAATACTCGCCAAAGCAGCTAAAAGAGACGATGCAGCAGATCGAGGCAGATATGCGTAATGCAGCCAAGGAAATGAAATTTGAGCAGGCGGCGGAGTTGCGTGACAAGCTCAAGTACCTTCGCGAACGCGAACTCACCGTTCGCTAGGCGGCGTTTCAAACGACAATGATCATCCTGTATAATCGAGGGCATGCAAGTTAAGACGCAGCCCGAAGATCTGCAGGACTACATTACCGATGCGAGCAACCTTCAGGGCGGGCACGCCGAAAAGCTATTTATCCCCGACACGACGGAAGAAGTCTCGAAAATTCTAAGAGAAGCGAATAGTGCAAAGATCCCGGTTACAATCGCCGGGGCACGAACCGGAACGGTCGGTGGGGCGATCCCGTTTGGCGGAATAGTGATCTCCCTTGAACGGTTCAATAAGATCGGCGCGGTCGATAGATCGGAAAGCCGGATCACTGTTGGGGCGGGTGTTTTGCTTGCGGATCTTCAAAAAGCAGTCGATGCCGAAGGTTTGTTCTACCCGCCGGATCCGACCGAATGGAGTTGTCAGATCGGCGGCACTGTGGCGACGAATGCATCCGGAGCTCGAAGCTTTAAGTACGGTGCGACGCGATCATTTGTAGCACGACTGAAGATCGTGCTGCCAAGCGGCAGTATACTCGATATTCGCCGAGGTGAATGCGTCGCGACTGACGATACCCTGAGGCTGCCTAACGGAGCGGGAAGCGAACATGTTGTCAAAGTACCTACCTATTCCCGCCCGAATGTACGAAAGAACGTCAGCGGTTATTTCAACGAACAGCCGCTCGATGCGATCGATCTGTTTATTGGGAGCGAAGGCACGCTCGGCGTGGTCACTGAGATCGAACTGACCTTGCTTAAAAAGCCCGAAGGATTTTTTAGCGGTATAGTTTTTTTCGGTGAGGAAAGTGATCTCTTGGCGTTTGTGGATGAGGCAAAGGCCGGGTCATTTGAGTCTCGCAGGCAGGCCTCAGGAGTTCCGTCCATTGACGCCTCATTGATCGAGTATTTTGACGACCGTGCTTTGAAATTTATCTCAGAGAAGTTTCCGGATACGCCAGTCGACGCGGCCGGTGCAGTATTTTTTGAGCAGGACACCACCCCGCAAAACGAGGATGCTTTGCTGGAGGCCTGGAATGCACTATTTGAAAAGCACAAAGCCGATCTTGAACGTTCGTGGTTTACGACGAATGAGCAGGACATGGAGAAAATGCGGGAGTTTCGTCATGCATTGCCGGTGAGCGTTAACGAACGGATCACAAAATACAAGCAGCGAAAGGTTGGTACGGATATGGCCGTGCCGGACGAGAATTTCTCTGCGTTCCTGACGTTTTATAAACAAACTCTGGATGCCAGTGGGCTTGACTACGTGATCTTCGGACACATCGGCGATTGCCATCTGCACGCCAATATGCTGCCCAAGGACGATGCCGAAGCCGAAAAGGCACGGCACATATACGGTCGGTGCGTTGCGCAGGCGATAATGCTCGGCGGCACAGTTTCGGCGGAACACGGCATCGGGAAGCTAAAGCGAAAATATCTGTCTGCGATGATGGGAGAGCGTTATCTGAATGAAATGGCTGAGCTAAAGCGTGCATTTGACCCCAACGGCATTTTGAGCCGCGGGAATATGTTCGACGAAAGCTATCTATAAATAAAGGCAAAATATGATCAAAGCAATATTAATGGACTTTAACGGCGTCATCATAAACGATGAACCGATTCAAATGCGAGCGTATCAGGAAGTGTTAAAGGCTGATGGGATAGACCTGTCTGAAGAAGACTACTTTGCTTCGCTTGGGATGGACGACGTAACCTTTGTTAATGCCGCATTCGAACGAGCAGGTAAGACTGCGGAAAGCTCACGTGTCGGCGAGATCGTGAAAGCGAAATCGGCAAAATGGGAAGAAATGGTCAAGGATGACCTGCCCCTATTCGACGGCGTCAGCGATTTCATAGAAAAGATGTCTCGCGAGTTTTCGCTCGGTATCGTAAGCATGGCCGGACGGCACGAGATAGATCTTGTGCTTGAGAGAAGCGGGTTGGCTAAGCATTTTGATGCGATAGTAAGTGCGGAAGACGTCACAAAATGTAAGCCGGATCCCGAGTGTTTCCGGATCGGATTTCGCCAGCTCGACGCGATTCGCACAGGTCAAGGGCATCTGCCGATGACCCATTCGGAGTGTCTCGTCATCGAAGATTCGCCTCCGGGCGTTGTCGGAGCCCGTGGAGCTGACCTGCCGGCGTTGGGCGTGACCAACACGGTGAATGCGGAGGCGTTGCGAAACGCGGGCGCCGCTGCGGTTGCAAAAGACCTAAATGACTGGATGCCTGATTCGATCCGGCGTATCTTCGTTTAAGTGAGTCAGGTTTTAGCTTAGAGTCGTTTCACCTCTAAATTGGCGGTTTGCATAAGTTCGATCGCAGAATATTTCTATGTCAGATGTATTTATTTCCAGAGACAGTGCAGTCTCCGATCTGTTGTCCGCAGCGGCCTATCTGGGCGAACGCATCCGAAGCGGCGACGGTCGTGCGGAAGCTATGAATGCCGTGGTTCCGCGGTTTTTGGCGAAGGGAGAAGTAGATCTTACGGCGGAACTGGCGAATTCCGTCGATGATCCTTACTCAAGGGACAAATTGCTGACGATGGTTGCCGAAAAATGTGCATCGATCGACGATGATGAGTACGCCATCCAACTGGCCGACGCCATTGAGGATCATGGACTTCGTGCCCAAGCATTTGAACGGATCGGGCTAATAAAGGCCGGAAAGGGCGATCTGGAAAAAGCGGCCGAAGTGGCGGCCTCAATGGAGCACCCTGATTTTGTACTGTCGGCGATCGCAGTATTTCAGGCATCTAGTGCAGACGATACGGCCGCCAGAGCAACGCTTGAAGAAATTGAATTTGCGACGGCTCGAGTATCGGCTTGCCTGCATATTGCAGGCGACAGGATCCAGAAGGGCGATATTGCCGGTGCCGTTGCCTGGCTCGATGATGCGGTCGAGTCCGCAAATGACATTGAGCACATTGAAGAGAAGATCAGGGCATTGTGCGATATCGGAAACATATACATAGAGTCGGGCAGGAACGACAAGTCGATCGAGACATTCGAAACAGCTCGCCAATTTGCCGAAACTCTCGAAAATGTTCACCGGGACCTTTTCCTCGCCACATGTGCTCTTGGGTTTTTGAACGCAGGCAGTCAGGACCTTGCCGAT
Organism: Pyrinomonadaceae bacterium; assembly: GCA_017983495.1. Classification (GTDB taxonomy): domain Bacteria; phylum Acidobacteriota; class Blastocatellia; order Pyrinomonadales; family Pyrinomonadaceae; genus OLB17. The sequence goes on from JAGOBH010000007.1 coordinate 71,919, forward strand.
CGGGCACTTGACCTTGTGTCGGACAAGACGCAAATGGCGTCGGCAATGCTGGGGTTTGCAAGGCATTCGTGGAAAGCTGAAAAGAAAGAAGACGCCGTGGAGGAGCTTGAAGAAGCCTATTCGATCCTCAAATCACAAGGCGAACGAGAGATCCGTGACAGTCGTGCGAGGAATGCTCTGCTTGGATCGGTCGCCGCACAGTTTGCAGGATTTGGGAAAACGGAAAGAGGTGTTGAGGTAGCTTTCGAAAATCCGGATCCGAGCGAACAGGTTGGGGCTATCACACAAATTGCGCAGGTACTCACTATCCAAGGCGAAGACGTTCTTGCTCGCGAAACCGTAAATGAGATCGATGACGATTCTGGCCGGATCGCTGCATTGGTCAGCGTGGCTGATGTACGGATCGACAGGGGAAACCCCGAAGGGGCGACAGATCTACTTAATGAAGCGGCTGCGATGTCCGATGAGCTGCAGCAACTCGCTTCACGCTCCGAGCTGTTGAATCAGATCGCAAATCGGTTCGCTATACTGGGCCAAACCGATCTGGCAGGTGAGCTTGCGAGTTCCAATTTAGCTCTGATCTCGGACGTGCGTGACGAAAGCAGCCGATCCGTCCTGCTCGCCACGCTGGCTGATATTTACGAACAGGCAAATATTCCTATCTCCGATCCGGATCGGGAGCGGCTCAACCTTTTCGTGCGGAAGGCCGATCTTTGATCTAATAGATGTCCTGGGCAACTAAGTCTGAGAATTCGTCTCTTCGCCTGATCAATTTAGCCTCGCCATCGGCGGTTATCAAGATCACCGACGGGAGTCCGCGGCCGTTATACTGCGAGCCTTGCGCCAGCGAATACGCTCCACAGTTTAGCAATGCCAGCACCTCACCGGGGCGGATATTTGCCGGCAACAGCCGGCGGTCCGGCAGGCGGTCTTCACCCTCAATATCAAAATAGACATCACCACCGTCACATAACGGCCCGGCGACCTTGTATGCTGAATCATGAGGTTCTGAGGTACGCGCCGCAGAGATCAGTTGGTAGTACCATTTATAGGTAGCCATCGAAAGCAGAATGTTAAATCCGGCGTCAGTCATCAGCCAATGCTCAAGGCCGGCCTCAGCCCGCACGTCATTCGTTCCGGAAGACTGGATCGGCCGGCTCTTGTGGTTTCGCACGGTCGTCAGACAGATCGCTGCGTCCGAAATAATGCTCCGGCCCGGCTCGAGCAGAAGTGTAAGGCCGTCCAGCAGGTTGATGGCACCGGCAGCTTTCGCGGCGGCACGCACCGTGTCCCAGGCGTCACGGATCGCGTCGATCGGTTCGAAATCGGCCTGAAACATAGCCCGCTGCTCCGCGGGGATCGCCTCAACCATCGAACTATCACGCAGGTAATTTACAGGAAAGCCCCCGCCTAGATTTATGTGCTTGAGCCTAATACCGGTTTCGCGGTAGATCCGAAGCATGCTCTCAAAAAGCATGGCGAACGCCTGCGAATACGGCGTGGCTTCAGGGTTTTGCGATCCGATATGGAGATGCACGCCGCAAAGATCGAGGTGCGCCGAGTCCTTGTATTGGTGAAATGCAGCAAATGCCTCATCCGGCATCATCCCGAATTTTGAAGTGAGCAGTGCGGTTTGGAGCCCCGAGTGTGTGCCGGTCTCGATCTCGGGGACGAGGCGGAGACTGACATTTGCTCGTTTGCCGAGGCGTTCGGCGGTTTTCTCGATCAGCGAAAGTTCATATAGCGAATCGACCTGGATCGCGTAAATGTCTGCATTTATTGCAGCTTCCAGCTCCCAGACCTCCTTGCTGGTGCCGTTAAAAATGATCTGGTTGCCGGTAAATCCGACCTCGAGAGCCTTCCACAATTCGCCGCCTGAATTTACCTCGATATCGCTTCCGGCGTCCTTGATGACGCGCAAAATGCCCATCGTCGACATCGCTTTTGCCGCGTAACAGATCTTGAGCGGGCAGTCGATCACCTTGGCGGCGAGCTTTACGCGGCTGAGATTGTGACGAATTCGCGATTCGCTGTAGACGAACAGCGGCGTTCCGTATTCGCGGGCAAGCTCGACCGCCGAGACACCGTCAATGTGCATTTGACCGTCGCGAACGTCGAGAAAATTTTCTATCTCCCAGGGTTGTGGCATATTCAAAACACTTTTTTGCCGCGGATCTGCGCGGATGACGCAGACAGATCAAAATTGGATCCGCGTCATCCGCGAAAATCTGCGGCTATTTATTCTGAACAAAGTTCAGCTGAATTCCAGTGCCCCGCGGATACAGGCCCGGCAGCGAGATCGGCAGGCGGCCGGTGACGTCTTGCTGCCCTAAGAGCACCCGGGCGGTGGCTCGCTGGAGGCTCGCCATATCGCCATAGGAAACCACGTAGGTCCTGAGTTCGGGGAACGAACTCAGGATATACGGGTTACCAAAACTCACGCCGATCACTTTCTTGCCGGCGGCGAGGGCTTCGCGAATGATCGCGGCCCCGGCTTCGGGAATTCCGACGCTGTTACGTGCACCTGAGCGAACACGACCGTACATTCCTACTACAACTATGTCCGCGGACATCACGCCGCGTCGGGCCGCTGCAAACTGTTCAGGAAGCGAGTTTTCCTGCAAATAAAAAGACGAAACGCCGCCTGACGAACCGTTATCTGTTCCCGGAGCCATGCTTCGGCCGTTCGACATCGACGAGCGGAACGCGGCCATTGTATTCGGGCCGTCGAATCCGTTTGAGATACCGAGCACAACCGTTTTTTTCGATCGATCGAGCGGGATCGCACCTTCGTCGTTGCGGACGAGCGTGATGGCCTTTGCCGCGATCTCATCGGATAGCTTCGCTGAATCCGCTCCGGCGATCGTTCTGTCCATCGAGTCGATATTTGCCATCCGATCGTTGAAAAGGCCGAGTTCGTGCTTCCAGGCAAGCTGGCGGCGGACCGATTCGTTTAGGCGTTCAGTCGTAATGCGGCCGCTCTTTACCGCGGCGAGCAGGCCCTTGAGCATCGGATCGGGGTCGGTCGGTTTTTCGAGGATATCCGTGCCGGCGAGAAACGCCCGGACGCCCGACTCTTCTTGAGTGAAATAAATCGTCAGGCCGCTCATCGACATCGCGTCCGAGACGATCAGGCCGTCGAATTTCATATCTTTGCGCAAGATGCCGGTCTGCACTTTTTCCGACAGCGTGGCCGGAATGGTCGCTTTTGCCGTTACGATCTCGGCTCCTGCCTCGGCGTCACCGCCACGATAGTTTGCCAGCGGCGTGATCTCTTCGCCGTCGATCTGCGGCAGGGCGATGTGAGCGATCATGATCGAACCTATTCCGACTTCGACCGCCTTTTTGAAAGGGAAAAGCTCGGTTTTCTCGAGGCTCTCGCGTGAATGGTCGATAATCGGCAGGCCGCGGTGCGAATCGATATTGGTGTCGCCGTGGCCGGGAAAGTGTTTGGCGGTCGCAATGACGCACTGGCTCTGGACGCCCAGTGCAAACGGTACGCCAAACTTGGCGACGTCATGCGGATCTTCGCCAAATGAGCGCACGTTGATGACCGGATTTCCGGCGTTGTTGTTGACGTCGAGCACCGGAGCATAGACGTGGCGAATGCCCATCGAGCGGGCTTCGCGGCCGGTGATGACGCCCATTCGGCGTGCGAAATCGGGTTCGCCGGTTGCGGTGACTGCCATTGCCCAGGGGAAATTTGTCGCGTCCTCAAACCGCATTCCGATACCGGTCTCGGCGTCGAGCGACAGCAGCAAAGGCGTTTTGGCTAACGCCTGCATACGGTTGCCGAGGATCGCGGTCTCATACATCGGCGCACCGAAAAAGATGATGCCGCCAAGTTTGTTGTCGACGACGTGTCGCTGCAGGTCCTTGAAATACGGGCTGTCCTGATTGGCAAATTTCGCGTTGATGCCGACGTGGACGAGCTGGCCGACCTTTTCCTCGACCGTCATTTTCTTGAGGAGTTTGTCGGCAAAATCGTACGACTTCTTCGACGGCCAAAGGCCATTGCCCTTGACCGAAGCACACGGCTGAGCTGCGACGGCCGCAAACTGGCCAACGAGCAAAACGAAAACAAATGCGGAGCTAAACAGATACTTCATCATTTTTTGTCGGAATAACCAGGGTCGCGATGAACGCGACCGAAAATGTAATAACGCTGCCGATCAGGGCATACCAGGTCCAGGCGATGATCGGGCCGTCGATGACCTTATTTGTTGCCAACATTATATATGTCATCACCATAATGCTGACGATCATCCCGATCAGAGCGTGAATTTCCTTAGCTCGCTTCATAAATGAACCGACGAGAAATACGCCGAGGACCGGGCCGTTTATGAGTGAGGCGACCGCGAGTGCGAGGCCGAGAGCTGATTCGCCGGAGTTCATGAACGCGATGGCCACAAGGATCTGGATGATGCCGATGATCACCGTCAGAATACCGGCAAGACGGACGAGCTGCTTGTCGGTGATGTTCTTCTTGAACGGTTTATAGAGATCATTGATCGCTGTAGCGGCAATCGAATTGAGCGACGACGACAGGGCAGCCGCAAAGATCGCAGCGACGACGAGGCCCGAAAGGCCCGGCGGCATGTGTTCGGTAATGAAATTAGGGAAGACCTGATCGCCTTTTAAGAAAGGGAAGTTCGCCGAAATGCCCGAACCCAGGACGCCGGCGTTGGCATAATCAGGTGAATTGAACGGTGCATAGAACGCGAACAGCAGCACGCCGATGAACAAAAATCCGATGAACTGCCCGAGCACGACCGCACCTGAGGACAGCAGAGCCAGCGACGCTGCCGCCGGTTTCTTGGTGCACAGATATCTCTGCACCAGATACTGATCGGTGCCGTGCGTCGACATTGTCAGAAAGCAGCCGCCGAACAGACCCGCCCAGAACGTGTAGGTTTTCGCCATATCCCAGCCGAAATCAAACACGCTGAACTTATTGAATTGTTCGCCGAGTGTCATTGCAGTCGACACGCCGCCCTCGATATTTTGTATCAGGATGATCGCCGCTGCGATCGCTCCGCCGATATAGATGACGAGTTGGACGACCTCGACCCAGATGACCGCTTCCATTCCGCCGTAGAACGTGAAGACGATCATCACGATCCCGAGCAATACGATCGAGCCGATAATGATCGTCGAAGCGTTGCTGCCAGGATAAAACGATGTGTAAACCGCGGCAAGGACGATAGCTGTGAGCAGAAGTCGGACGCCGTCGGCGATGTTGCGCATTATGACGAAAAGAGCCGACGCGAGCATCTTGACGCGATTGCCAAAACGATCGCCCAATAGCTGATAGACGGTCTGCAGCTCGCCCTTGAAATACATCGGGATAAAGATCAGCGATATCACGATGCGGCCGAGCATGTAGCCGAAAACAAGCTGGAGAAACTGGAAATTGCCGTTTTTCGCAAAGGCGATACCGGGGACGGAAACGAACGTGATCGTGCTTGTTTCGGTCGCGACGATCGACATCGCGATCGCCCACCAGGGCACCGACCGGTCGCCGACGAAGTAATCTTCCGTCGTCTCTTGCTTACCTGAAAACAGTATCCCGAACGCGGTAATGCCGATCAGGTAGCCGAAGATGATGATCAGGTCGAGTGTTTGCATTTGGTTAATAAATGTTGCCGATCAGCGATCGAAACTCATCAATCGCATTCACCGGTATTTCCAACGCTTGGCAGCAAAAATGTCTGTCCCAGCCGAGCCCGGATTCTCCCGGTTTGTAGTACTTATTATTAAACTTTCCTACTATTTCCGACTAATTCCTACTAAGTAGGAACGTGTTCTTCGTCCAATCCAGTCTATCTATCTGTAAATACTGCACTTAGCCAGATGCCGAGATCTTGGACCCTGTCCCGTTGTCCCAGCAAGTTCCCACATCCCGCACACGACATTCGTCCGGCCCGATCAAAGCGGCAAATTTAACGGATCGATGCCGTAAGCTCCGGACGATCAACCGCGATCAGTATCATAGTATAACACGAACGTTCCATTCGGCGATCATTATTTAAGTGATGAACGCCCGGACAGTTCGTGCCTTGTTCATTTCACAGACTGCGTTCTTTGAGCAATTCGATCGCCTCGGCGATCACGTCGTTTCGCTCTCGAAGTGCAGCTACGGCCGCTTCCGCGTCGACACCCGCAAGGAACATTACGAGAGCGACACGCAGATCGCCGTCCGCATCGCCGAGCATCTCACTCGCTGATATCTCGTCAAGCCCCGTTTCGCCCATGAAGATACGCAGGCTGCGCTCCCTGAGTTTAGCGTTCGTCGGTTTGACGTTGGTCATGCGGTTACCTTTTACGTAACCGAGCCGGATCATCGACACGGTCGAGATCATGTTCAGCACCATTTTTTGAGCGGTGCCCGCTTTCATACGCGTCGAGCCGGTGATCGCCTCGGGGCCGACGACCGGGATGATCGATACTTCGGCGGCGGCAGTGATCGGCGAATTTTGGACGCAGGTGACACAGGCCGTAAAGCACCCGATCGACCGGGCATATTCGACCGCACCGATCGTGTACGGCGTCCGGCCTGATGCCGCAATGCCGATGACCGCATCACCAAATGAAACGTTGCGAGCCTCGAGGTCGGTAACGCCGGAGCCACGGTCGTCCTCGCTTGCTTCGCTGGCGGAATATAGTGCGGTATAGCCGCCGGCGATGATGCCCTGGACGAGTTCGTATGAAACGCCAAATGTCGGCGGTATCTCGGACGCGTCGAGCACGCCGAGCCTGCCGCTCGTTCCGGTACCGACGTAAAACAGACGGCCGCCGCCTTGCAGCCTTTCGACGACACGATCGATAACGGTGGCTATCTCCGGCAATACCGACTCGACCGCCAATGCAACGGTCTTGTCTTCGTTATTGATCAGACGCACGGCATCGAGCGTCGAAACGGCGTCGATCGATCCGGTATTTGGATTTTCCTGCTCGGTGACCTGCAGGATCAGCGTATTAGCGTTTAGATCCATTAGTAGTAATCTCGCAAGCCATCAGTGCCGCGGCGTGTGCCGGAGGCATTTGCGGGTCTGCCAGACGAGCCTTTGGTGCGACCGCCGCGATGATCTTTTTCATCGGATCGGTCAAAAGTTCGCCTGCCTTAAAGACGCTGCCGACACAGCCGATCGGGAATTCACTTTTTTCGAGCCCTAATTTCAGAATTACAGCCGTTGCGGCTGTTCCGAGTTCGCGGCCGGCATCATTTAGGATCTCGACGGCTATTTTATCACCATCATGAGCGGTTTCAACGACGAGGCGGGCAAATCCGGCGATGCGGCTATTGTCCATCTGCGGTGCGTAGATCGCTCCGATCAGGTTCTCTACATTTGATGCACGAAAATACTGGGCGGCACGATCGCTCAATTTTGTGCTCTCGCCGCGGCCGTCTGACGCCTTTGCCACGCGGTGAAGAGCCTCACCGGCGATGCCGCGGCCGCCGCCTTCGTCGCCGGCGACCGGCCCCCAACCGCCCGCGACCGCCTTTTCGCCCTTGTCGTTGATGCCGAGGCAGATCGACCCCGTACCGGCGATAACGACCAGGCCCGCTTTCCCGAGCGTGGTGCCGTAAAGAGCAATATCGGCATCGGTCGTAACTTTGACCTTTTTAACACGAGACCGTGAACTGAAACTCTCACGAATGCGTTCGCGGATGTCGGCACGTCGCACGCCGGCGAGCCCGAGCGTTGCGGCAACGATGTCGCCGCGGGACACGCCGCCGGAGTCACACGCGGCATCGATCGCCTTGGCGATATTCGCAACGGCGGTCTCGACACCGACCCTGAGCGGGTTTGAAGGGCCGCTGGTGCCTTCGGCGACGACCTTGTGCGACTCGTCCATTAGGGCGACCGTCGTTTTGGTCCCGCCGCCATCAACGCCGAGAAAGAGCTGATAATATCTGCCCTTACGAGATTTTGATTCGGCGGTTTTCGGCATCGTTGAGACCTCGAAATGCGAAAATATACAGTTCTATTCTTTGGTAAACTTGACATATAATCAAATTTACTAGAGTTTATGTAGTCAATAAGCTAATCTAATCGCAGTTCCGACACGGTGTGTAATGGTGTGTAATATGGAGATAAGACAACTTAAGGCATTTTTGGCGATCGCCGAAGCCAAGACTTTTACGGCGGGAGCACGCCGCGTAAACGTCACGCAGGCGGCGATCTCGATGCAGATCAGACAACTCGAGGACGAGGTCGGGCTGCCGCTTTTTACGCGCACCCCGCGACGTGTGATCATCACCGAGGCGGGCGAATACCTGCTCGACCGTGCCAGAAAGATACTTCGCGAACACGATACCGCACTGTCGGAGATCGCCGAACTTGGCGGCGTCGAGCACGGGCGTCTGCGGATCGGGTCGGCGTCGGCGATGTTTGCCACGCAGCAGCTGCCGGGAATAATGCAGAAACTGCGTGAAAAATTTCCGAACTCGGAACTGAACGTCAGCTCGGGCACGAGTCAGGCGTTGGTCGATAAGATCATGCACGGTGAGATCGACACGGCGTTCGTCAGCCTGCCGGTCGAAAATTCGAGCGTGACGACCGAACTGCTCTTTAGCGACGAGATCGTCGCGATCGCGCATCCGGAACATCCGCTTGCAAATGAGCGTTTTGTCTCGGCTGCGGCATTGGCGGGCGAAAAGCTGATCCTCGGCGAACGCGGCGGTAACACGCGGCGAATGATCGACGATTTTTTCAACGCGGCTAATGTCCGGCCGAACGTCGTGATGGAACTGTCGCGGCAGGAGGCGATCAACCAAATGGTCGAAAACAACCTTGGCGTCGGCATAGCGGGTGCCAAGGCGGTTTCGAAGGAGATAGCCGAGGGCAAACTCGTGTCGTGGGGCATCGAAGGCGCCGAGATCCAGTGGGAACTGGGCCTTGCCCGTCTGCGAGGCGGATATTTTTCGCCGATCGCACGCGAATTTTCTGCCCTGTGTAAGCAAAGCTTTGTCGAACGCGAGAAAGAACTGAGAGCGAAGAGATGAGCTAGCCGCAGTTGAGCACAGATAAGAAGTGTTTTTACCGCAGATGGACGCAGATGAACACAGATAAGAAGTGATTCAACTACAGAAGGACGTGGCTGGAAACAAGAGGAAGAATTTGGCCGCAGATCGACGCGGATGAACACAGATCTGAAGAAGATAATAAAAAACTAATAAAATGTTCGTTATGAGATTTCTAGATGTTATAGGATTTCGTTCGAGGAAACGCGGTAGTGGGTTTTTGATCTATCCGTTTCTTATCTGCGTCTATCTGTGTTTATCTGCGGTAAATATTTCTTCTCAGGGATTACCGGTCGCCGCTCCTCAGACTGTCGGGATGAATGCGGCGAAGTTGAATCAGATCGACGCACTTGTCGAGGCTGACATCGCGGCCAAAAAGCTGCCCGGGGCGGTTGTGCTGGTCGGGCATAAGGGCAAGATCGTTTTTCGGAAGGCATACGGCAATCGTTCGCTGGTTCCGACGGTCGAGAAGATGACGGTCGATACGATCTTTGACGTTGCTTCACTCACCAAGCCGATCGCGACCGCGACGTCGATCATGATCCTCGTCGAGCAGGGAAAACTGCGGCTCAATGACACCGTCGGGATGTACATCACCGACATCGACGACCCGCAAGCCAAACGCGTCACCATCCAGCAGCTGCTCACCCACACATCAGGCTACCGCCCCGACTTCGACCTCGGCGAAAAATGGACCGGCCGCGACGGGATGCTCGCCGCTCTGAAGAAAGAAAAACTCCGAGCGGCTCCGGGGACGAGGTTTGTTTATTCGGATATTGGGTTTATTGTGTTGGGGGAAATTGTCTTCAGAGTGAGCAAGTCTGGATCGTCGGAATTTGCGAACTCAGAGATCTTCAGCAGTCTGAGAGTGAACAAGAGTTTTTTCGCGCCTTTGCGCAACGTAGTCTTTGATAACTGGGTCACAATACCGGGAGGAGTCACGACCGAATATCGTGCTGATTTAAAGGAAATTGCTCCGACCGAAAATATTCGAGGTCAGAACAGCTATCTGGGGGGCAGCTTTGCTGATGACGCGAAACGTGGAGAAGAAATTCTTCGCGGCGCGGTACACGACCCGACGGCATTTCGTATGAACGGTGTTGCCGGCCACGCCGGACTTTTCTCGACGGCTGACGACCTCGCTCGATACTGCCAGATGCTGCTGAATGGCGGCGTCGCTCCTGTCAGAACCGGGAGCGATAGCGACCGGGTTCCGGCGCGGTCGAGCAGGAAGAACCCAGTCGCTACCGCTCCCGGTTCTGACTTCGGTGTTCGCATTCTGTCTGCTCAGACGGTTGCTCGGATGACGGCGCCGGTTGTGGTTAGCGAGTCGGGCGATGCTCGCGGGCTTGGGTGGGATATTAATACTTCGTTCTCGTCGAATCGCGGCGATCTGTTTCCGCTTGGGTCGTTTGGGCACACGGGTTTTACGGGGACGAGCGTTTGGATCGACCGGGTTTCGCAGACGTTTGTCGTCTTCCTCTCGAACCGCGTTCACCCCGACGGCAAAGGCGACGTCGGGCCGCTCCGGGCGAAGGTCGCGACGGTTGTCGCTTCGGCGGTCGAGGATACGCCGATCGAGAAATGGAAAGCCGCAGAGGCCGAGTTCAATGCAGCGGTTGCTGCACAGGTGCCGAGGTTTACGGCCGGAGCTCGGACACTCCTGTCCGCATCGCCGGTTCCTCCGGCGAACGCGGTCACGGCCAACGAAGCGTTGACCGTTGCGGACAAGAGTGTCCGCGCTCCCGTCTTGAACGGCATCGACGTTTTGGAGCGCGACAAATTTAAGCAGCTTGAGGGGTTGAAGATCGGGCTGGTGACAAATCACACGGGCCGCAATCTGGCGGGGAAGCAGACGATCGACATTCTCAAGGAAGCTCCGAACGTTCAGCTTGTCGCACTGTTTTCGCCCGAGCACGGCATCCGCGGGCTGCTCGACGTTGATAAGATCAGCGATTCAAAGGACGAAAAGACTGGCCTGCCGATCTACTCGCTCTACGGCGAGACGCGTCGGCCAAAGCCGGAACAATTGAAAGACCTCGACGCGATCGTTTACGACATTCAGGACATCGGGGCACGATTTTACACATACACGGCGACGCTCAAGAACGTGATGGAAGAAGCGGCAAAATTGGGTAAACCAATTTTTGTGCTCGACCGTCCGAACCCGATAAACGGCGTTTCGGTCGAAGGGCCGCTGGCGGACGAGGACAAACTTTCGTTCATCGCCGCTCACACAACGCCGGTCCGCTACGGGCTGACGATCGGCGAACTCGGCACGATGATGAACGATGAACGCAAGATCGGTGCCGACCTGCGGGTCATCAAGATGGACGGGTGGTCGCGTGCGATGTGGTTCGACGAGACGGGACAGACGTGGATAAATCCAAGCCCGAATATGCGTTCGCTAACGCAGGCAACTCTCTATCCGGGAATCGGCCTGCTCGAGACGACCAACGTTTCGGTCGGCCGCGGCACGGATACGCCGTTCGAGGTCGTTGGTGCTCCGTGGCTCGACGGCCGAAAGCTTGCCGCCTATATGAACCAGCGAAATATCAAGGGCGTACGGTTTATTCCCGTTAGATTTAAGCCAAACGCCTCGGTCTTTAAGGACGAGGAATGCGGTGGTATCAATATAGTTATCACCGACCGAAGTGCCTTCAATTCCGTCAGAACAGGACTTGAGATAGCGGTTGCGTTACGCAAACTTTATCCCTCAGACTGGCAGGTCGAAAAGTACGGCCGGCTGCTGGTGAACGGCGAAATTCTGGACATGGTCAAACGCGGTGAATCGGTCGAGGCGATCGAAAAAGCTTCGGCACCCAAAAATGACGATTTTGCCAAACGTCGGGCACTATATTTGCTTTACAAGTGAGTGGTTTAGAGTTATAGACATTTCAGAATTCACAGGTTTGTAACAAAATAGCGATTTTATTACGTTTATAGGATTTACGCGGATGTTTCGTTTCGTAAGTGATAACGAAAATTTGAATAAATTTCCATAAACGTAAATATTCCTTATGGATTGCAATCTTGGCTTCGAAAGAAAAATCGAAAAAGGAAAGGAGATTATGAGCAAAAAAGCATTATTTTCAGTTTTTTTTGCGATGGCCTGTTTGATCTCTCTTAGTGCGATCTCGTTCGCACAGGAGGTCACGGGTTCTATCGTAGGAACGGTACGCGACTCAAACGGAGCCGCGGTTGCCGGAGCAACGGTTACCCTTACCGATCCGTCAAAGGGCGATCTCGTGGTCCGCACGGGAACAACAAATGAGGAAGGATCATTTTCCTTTCCCAATCTAGGCATCAGCGTCTACAGCGTCACGGTCGAAGCCGCAAACTTCAAAAAGGCCGTCAGCACCGACATCAAAGTTGACGTCGGCCAGCGTAGATCTGTCGACGTGACACTGACCGCCGGCCGTATCGACGAAACCGTTACCGTCACCGCTGACCCGGTTGCGGTCGACCTGACCTCGCCGACCAGCGGTACCGTTATCAACGGCGATCAGGTTCGCGAACTGTCGATCAATAACCGTAACTTTACACAGCTGGTAACACTGGCACCGGGCGTCACGAACGACCTTTCGGACCAGGTTTATCAGGGAACGGTCAACCCCGAGGGCCAGGCGAATATCGTTTCGATCTCGGTCAACGGTGCACGTTCGAGCCAGAATACATTCACAGTTGACGGTGCCGACATCACCGACCGCGGATCGAACCTGACAATTCAGGCATATCCGAGCGTTGATTCGATCGGCGAATTCCGCATTCTTCGTTCGCTCTACCCGGCTGAGTCGGGTCGCAGCGGCGGCGGACAGGTCAACGTCGTTACCCGCAGCGGTACGAGCGATTTTCGTTTTAGTGCTTTTGAGTTCGTTCGCAACGATGCCTTTAATGCAAATACACCGCTGATCAACAGCCAGACCAGTCCGGTCCTCGGCCGTGAGAGCAACGGTAAAGCAAGACGTCCGCCATTCCGATACAACAACTACGGTTTCACCATCGGCGGCCCGGTATATTTCCTGAACTTTGGCGAAAATGACAGGGGTTGGTTCAGAAAGTGGGAAAAGACCTTCTTCTTCTTCTCCGAAGAACAGCGTAAGGATCGACGCCAGCAGACGCTTACGTCGACCGTGCCAACCGCACAGCAGAGAGCCGCGTTCTTTACGGTGCCTATCTGCCTCCAGGCAACCGGTACGACCTGTACTTTGACACAGGCGGCGAACAGCACACTGCCCTCGATCAATCCGCTCGCTCAGCAGTATCTGACATACATTTACAGCCAATTGCCGCTGCCGAATACTTCGATAGCCAACCAGTTGATCGCTGTTGCACCGAACAAAGCTGATTTCCGACAGGAAGTCCTTAAGATCGACCACAGCTTCTCGGACAAATGGTCGATGTACTATCGTTATCAGCAGGACAAGATCCCAACGATAGACGTCAACTCGCTGTTCTCGTCAGGTTCCGGTTTGCCGGGTGTCTCGACGACATCGACAAATTCGCCGGGCAGAACACACACGTTCCAGTCCACTTATGCGATCACCCCGAATGTTATCGTCGAAGGCCGTTATACCTTTGGTTACGGTGCTATTTTGAGCGAAAACATCGGGCTGATGTCACGCGATCGTTCGCCGATCAATCCGCCGCTTGCGTACACGAACCAACGCGACCGCGTTCCGACGATCAGCGGTAACGGTTTCAGTGCACTCCAGGGATTTGGTCCTTATGACAACTTCTCTTGGAAATCCAACTTCGCCGGCTCGGTTACCTACATCGCCGGTAACCACACCATGAAGTTTGGAGCAATGTACTCGAAATACCGCAAGAACGAAAATGCTCTTGCCGGTAACAACGAAGGCATCTTCTCCGGCTTTAACACGCCGGGTGCGGCCGCAAACGTGATCGCTACGGGCGGTAACACGACTCAGCAGCTTTGGGCTAACTTCCTGATGGGAACGAACGTATCGTTTACACAGGCAAGTTTTGACTACACGGCTGATCTTCGTCAGAAGGCGTTCGAAGCTTATGCTCAGGATGAGTGGAAAGTTCGACCCAATCTGACCCTTTATTATGGTGTACGTTATTCGTTCTTTGGTTCGCCATGGGACAAGAACGGCCGCTTGACCAACTTCGTTCCGGAATTGTGGAGTGCCGCAGCTGCCCCGGCAGTTACAGGCGCGGGTAACCGCGTCGTTGGCACCGGTAACTTCTGTAATGGTCTGATCAACAACGCACAGAACAACGTTGCTTTCCCGAATTGCACGACGACCCAGTCGCCATGGGGCAAATTTATCCTGGATGTTTCCAAAAAGGACTTTGCACCTCGTGTAGGTATGGCGTGGGATCCGTTCGGAAAAGGCGATACAGCGATCCGTATGGGCTATGGTATCTATCATGAGCAGGTCCTGAACGGTATGGTTCTGCAAATGATCGGCCTCAACCCGCCGTTCCAGCAGACCTGTGCCGTTACGGGCGTGAATCTTGCAAATCCGACGCCAGGTGGTTGTACCGCTGTCGTCGCGGGTGCGGCTGCATCGAATATACGATCGATCGATCCGAATTGGCAGACGCCTTACATGCAGCATTGGTCACTGGATGTTCAGCGTCAGCTGACCAGCAAGACCCTGGTGACCGTCGGCTATTACGGTTCGAAGGGAACCAATCTGATCGGTGGTTTTGAAAAGAACCTTGTGCAGCCCGGTGCTGCGATCGCTCGCGGAGCGACGGGTTGTGCGACCGGTGCGACATACCTGGGTGGCCCGGGCGTGACGCTAGGACCGTGTCAGGTTGCCGGAACGGCATTCCTTAGTTCCGCTGCCTCGGCTATCCTTGACCAGATCCGTCCGTATCGCGGATATCGTTCGATCCAGGCTGTTGAGACCCGTTACAATTCGGATTATCACAGCATGCAGTTCTCAGGTCAGCATCGTTTCGATGGTGCGTCACAGGTCAATGTCGCTTATACATGGGCAAAAAATATGACGGACGCACAGAACGATCGTTCGACCTCACCGCAGAACACTTACGATATGACACAGGAAAGAGCTCGTGCGGCACTGGACCGCCGTCATGTCCTGACCGTCAACTACATTTACGAGTTGCCGTTCTTCAAGGACCAGAAGGGCGTAGTTGGTAAGGTTTTGGGCGGATGGCAGGCATCGGGAATCGTTACATTCCAAACCGGTTTGCCGTTTACCCCGACCGCATCTGCTTACGACGCATCGGGTCTCGGCCTGATCCCGGCACTCGTTGCCGGAGCTCGTCCGAACGTAACTTGCGATCCGAATGCGAACGCTCCGCACACCGTGCAGCAGTGGTTCAATACTGCGTGTTTCCAGGTCACACCGATCAGCAACACCGATCCGAACTTCCCGATCTCTAATCAGGTCGGAAACGGCGGACGCGGTATTGTTCACGGTCCGGGAACGAAACGAGTTGACCTGACGCTTTCAAAGAATCTTAGATTCGGCGAGCGTTTCCGTCTGCAGCTTCGCGGTGAAGCGTTCAACATTTTCAACTGGACAAACTATCGTGCTCTCAGCACTGTTGTTTGGAATGCTACGACACGACCGGTTAATTTCCCGATCGGTACGAGTACCGGTGGAAACGGTTCGTCGACGTTTGGACAGGTTACGTCGTATCGTGACCCTCGCGTACTTCAGTTCGGCATCAAGCTTAATTTCTAAGCTGCTGCCATTTACTTAGCCGGAGAGCCCGCGTTGCCGTAAGGTATCGCGGGCTTTTCGTTTTTGGCCGAATTGTGGAAAAATCGTTGTATGTCATCTGTGCTGATCGAAAATGTAAGGCTGCCCGGCGATGGCGCATCGTTCCATTCCGTTTTGATCGAAGGCGGTCGCATCGAGGACATCGCTCACGCCGGACGATCTATCAAGGCTCACCGGACGATCGACGCCAATGGCGATATGATCTTTCCGGGCTTTATCGATATCCATATCCACGGAGCGGTAGGGGTCGACGTCAACGAAGCCGACGCCGAAGGGCTGCTGAAGATCGCGTTTTTTCTCGCGGCCAACGGCGTAACTTCGTGGGTGCCGACGTTGGTGCCGGATGCGGATAATAACTACAGACGCGTTATCAGCGAGATCGAGAGCCTGATGCGGCTGCAAGCGGGTGTGCCCGTTGCTCAGGCGGTCGGAGTGCATTACGAGGGCGTCTTTGCGAACGAAAAAATGTGCGGAGCCCTTCGTCCGGAGTTTTTTAAGAGCGGTAGTCAGTGGTCAGTGGACGGTGGCCGGTTGCCAAAATTAAAGAGCGGCGTGCATATAACGACGCTTGCACCTGAGATCGACGGCGGGGTCGAGATCGTGAGGGAACTAGTCGAGCAGGGCTGGGTCGTGTCGATCGGCCACACGCGGGCTGACATCGACACGCTCGACGCGGCGTTCGCGGCTGGGGCTTGCCACATGACGCATTTCTTTAATGCGATGACGGGTGTCCATCATCGTGAAGTCGGTGTCGCCGGCTGGGGGCTCGGCAATGAGGGTGTATCGTTCGACATCATCGCCGACGGGATACATGTGCATCCCAGTATGCTCACCCTTGCATGCCGAACCAAATTGCCCTCGAAGGTCGCGTTGATCAGCGATTCGGTCGCTCCGACCGGGCAGGGCGATGGTGCATACGAATTATGGGGCGAGACAATAACGGTCGAGAAGGGGCGAACTCAAAATGAACGCGGCAGCATCGCCGGTTCGGTGATCACAATGGCGGACGCCGTCAAGCGTATGCTCGGCCTTGGTTTTACGCAATCGGAAGTCGCGGCAATGGCTTCCACGAATCCGGCCAGGATCGTTGGTATTGAACATCTGACCGGCTCCGTCACGGTCGGGATGGAGGCAGACCTGGTGATCGTGAGCGCCGATGGCGATGTCCGGCAAACGATCATAAAAGGCCATATAGTCGAAAAATAAAGCGGCCCTGCCGATTTAACAGCAAGGCCGCTCGCTCCCCCTTGATAGTTCGAGTTATTCGAACATCTGTCCGCCATGCCTTCCGCCAAAGCCTTTGCCGTTTTTCATACGGTCCTGGTGCTTGGTGCGAAACTCCGCGGCCTTTGCCTTTTGCTCGTCTGTAAGAAGTGCAAAGATCTGTGCCTTGTGCTTCTCTTTTTCGACGATCAGCTTGCTCATAATGCCTGACTGTTCTGCTGCGAGAGCCTCGACAGCTGCCTGGTCAAACTTGCCGTCGGTTCCCTGGCCGGCGAGCTTTGCACGATTGTCACGCATCTGCTGCATCAACGGCTCGATGTTTGTACGGCCGGCTTCCATGATCTCTTTGACCTTGGCTTTCTGTTCGTCCGTAAGGTCGAGGCCCTTAAGCATCATACCCGCCATCGGGCCGCGTCCGCCATGGCCGAAACCACCCGGGCCGCCCATTCCTTTATTTGTATTTGTTCCTCTCTGTGCAACGACAAAGATCGCTCCCGCCGCCAAAACCGTTAACGCGATAATTCCTATGATCACTTTCTTCATGATGTTCTCCCAATTTATGATTCCAAACTTTGCCGGCGGGAAATACCGCCTTCAATATGTATGACGAATTAGAATAGGCCGCGAATGTATGGGAATTGTTAGGTTGTGTAAAGTTTTGTAAAACTGCCCCCTTTCCCCGACGAATTGGCGTAGAATGCAGACTGGGATGAATAAGATACTGATCATCGATGATGACGAAGAGTTGTGCGAGCTGGTCTCGGAATACCTGACCGTAGAAGGGTTTGAGGTTTCGTCCGTCAATGACGGCAAGAGCGGGCTCGAGGCGGCACTTTCAGGCGCGTATGATATGGCGATCCTGGACGTGATGCTGCCGAAGATGAACGGCTTTGACGTTCTGCGCAATCTGCGGCTCGAATCGACTCTGCCGGTCATAATGCTAACCGCGCGGGGCGACGACATGGAACGCATCGTCGGGCTCGAGATCGGGGCGGACGATTATTTACCGAAACCGTTCAATCCAAGGGAACTCGCTGCTCGGCTGCGTGCTATCCTGCGGAGATCTGCGGACGACGAAGCCGACCCGGAAGCAGTGGTCGAGCGAATTAATATCGACGGCGTTGAGATATCGCCTTCGTCCAGGACGGCAACGCTCGACGGCAAGGACATTAATCTGACGTCGGTCGAATTCGAACTGCTGCTCGATCTGCTTCGCGAAGCCGGTTCGATCGTTCGAAAGGAAGATCTCAGCGAGCGTGTGCTCGAACGAAAGCTGTCGCCGTTCGACCGCAGTCTCGATATGCACATCAGCAATCTGCGCAAAAAACTTGGTGCCCGTGCCGACGGCAGTGACCGGATCAAGACAATACGCTCGGTCGGCTATATTTACACGGTAGTATGAAACTGTTTCTAAAGATCTTTCTGTGGTTCCTGACCGCCATCGCCCTGATGTTCGGCGTTATTATCTTTGTTACGCGAACGTTTCAGACCGAGCCGATGATGGGCCGTGTCCAGCGATCGACCCGCAATCAAATGGTCATTTACGCCGGAACGGCGACTCAGATCGTTAATGGCCAGGGCGAGGCCGGTTTGAAGGCGTTTCTTTCACGCCTCCGCGATCTCGAACCGCCGCGTGAAGTCGACCTTGTCGCCGAAGACGGCAGCGTCTGGTACGGCGATTCGACCGACATCACCGATTCGCTCGAACTGATCAATCACACAAGACAAAGCGGCGCGGCCGAGACCGATTTTTCGGCTGAGGATCGTTCGCTCGGGGCCGCACCGGTGACCTTTCCGGACGGACGCCGCTTTATTCTTGTGCTCCAATGGGAACGCACCGCACCACCGTCATTATTTTTCGGCTCGTGGCTCGGGCTGCTCCGCTTGGGCGGCCTGCTTCTGACGGCGTTCGTCGTTTGCTCCATACTTGCACTGTATCTGACATCGCCGATCCGAAAGATCCGGCAAGCAACGCGAAGTCTTGCCGACGGCGATCTGCAAACGCGTGTCGCGACACGGGTCGGTCGTCGGCGTGACGAACTGGCTGATCTCGCACGCGATTTTGACGTTATGGCCGAGCGCATCGAATCGCTTGTCACGTCGCAGCAGCGTCTGACGCGTGATGTTTCGCACGAGCTCCGTTCGCCGCTGGCGCGCATGAATGTCGCTCTTGAGATCGCCAAGCAAAAGGCTACGCCTGATTCCGGCCCTCTGCTCGAACGTATTGAAAAGGAGTCTAGCCGTCTTAACGACATGATCTCTCGTATCCTGATCCTGGCCAAGCTCGAGAGCGGTGCTGACGACCTGGAGCACGAATGGATCGATCTTGGCGAGCTGGTCGAAGACGTAGCGTCCGACGCTGACTTTGAAGCTCGTGCGAAAGGGAAGTCGGTCGTCGTTTCAAAGGTCGAGCCGTGCAAGGTGCTCGGCAGTGAAAATCTGCTTCGCAGTGCGGTCGAAAACGTACTCCGCAACGCTGTACGGTATACGGAAGACGGTTCGGCGGTCGACGTTTCGTTAAGTGCAACTAACGGACACGTCTCTATCAAGGTCGTAGACCATGGCGGCGGCGTACCCGAGACGGAACTCGCAAATCTCTTCCGTCCGTTCTACCGCGTTGGCGAAGACCGAACGCGTAAAACAGGCGGTATAGGGCTCGGGCTGGCGATCGCCGACCGTGCCATACAGGCGCACAAAGGCAAGATCGCCGCAAGCAATACCGGCGACGGACTTGCGGTCGAGATCACACTCAACCGCAAGTCGGCCGCCTGAAATAGGCTACATATTCTTGCGGGCAGCAGCGAACGAGCGGATCGAGAGGATCACAAAGATCAGACAGATCACCGCCATCGCAACCTGCGAGATCACCGCAGGAGACATCGTCAGTTCGCTGAATTTCGAGACCAATCGTCCGGTCGTGAAGATAAACCCGAGGAGAGCTAGTGCCACGGCACCGTGCATGAGATGCTTGCGCAAGCCCTCATTTGCCTTGGCAATCGCACCGAGCAGGGCGATGACGATGCCGAAAAACGCTGGTATCAGAGCCGTGACGCTCGCCTTTTCGTTCATCATCCCATTCACGTAACCGGCAACGCCGACGACGATCAACAAAACTCCAACAATAATTGCATTAACTGGCATAATTTCTCTTATATATCCTTACTAACGTTTCTGTATCGGCAGTATAATAGCCGACTGGTATCTGCCGCCGGTGTAGACACGCTGGGTCGCCTTTTGAAAATCAGCCGCGGTGCCCTGTTTGTAATTGGGCATGAATTTTTGCGGGCTGCGAGCGACCAGCGGGAACCACGTGCTCTGGATCTGGACCATTATTCGATGTCCTTTCTTAAAGGTATGGACAACGCCCGGCATCGTGAAACTCAGCTTTGTCGGCTGGTTCGGCTTTAGAGCCTCGGGCTTTTCAAAGCTATTGCGAAATCGTGCGGGCATCGGTTCGCCGCGGAGCAGCATTTGATAGCCGCCTGGCTGGAATACCGACCATGCCGAGCTCTGCGGCGGTTTCTGCCCCGCAGGGAAGTTGTACTCGTTCGGAAAAACGTCGATCAGCTTGACGACAAAATCCGAGTCGGTGCCCGTTGACGATATAAAGAGCGACGGTTTGATGTCGCCGGCGACCGTTACGTCTTCGGTTAGCGGTTCGGTCTGAAAGACGAGCACGTCGGGCCGTGTGGACGCGAAACGCTGGTCTTCGGTCATAAAGTCTCGCGGATAGTTGAGCGTGATCTTCTGCGTGTATGGAACCGGATTCCACGGGTCCGAGACATACTCGGCAAATCCGCCGGTGCTCGCCGGCAGCTCAAAACGAGCGGTTCCGGGTGCGGTCAAATAGAGTGCTGTGTCAGTGCTGTTGGTCGGTTCGTAATTCTCGAAGGAACGCCACTCGTTGGCTCCGGTATCAAACAGATTGACCTCTTTGAGCTTGGAAATATCGCCCTTATCTTTCAGGAAATGGTTGAAGAACGGAACCTCTAGATTCTCGCGGTAATATTCGCCGGTCTTGCTGCCAAAATACGCGGTGCCGAGCCAGTCGCCGTCATTGCGTGACCAGCCGCCGTGATCCCACGGACCGACGACGAGGATATTGAAGATACCCGGATTCTGCTTTTCAATATGCTGATATGTGCGAAGGGCACCGTAAAGATCTTCGTTGTCGTACCACCCGCCGACGGTCATGGTCGCGCAGGTGATGTTCTTGAGTTTGGGCAGGATGTTGCGGTCTTTCCAAAACTGGTCATAGTTTGGATGAGCCATCATCTCGTCCCAAAACTTGATGCGGACGCCGAGATTCTTTTCGTATAGATCGGAGATCTCCTTGAGGCCGCCGGCGTTCAGAAAATAGTCGTAAGCGTCGACCGGACGCGGGCCTGTCCACTGTTTGAGGTACTTAAAATCGTTATTCGGCGTTGGTCGATACTGGCCAAAGCTCGTAAAGAACGAGAAGTTTTGCGTCAGGAAAAGGGCACCATTATGGTGCGAGTCGTCGCCGTTGAACCAATCGCTGACCGGTGCCTGCGGCGAACACGCCTTTAGTGCCGGGTGCGAATCGATCGAGCCGGCCGAGGCGTAAAATCCGGGATACGAGATGCCGTAGATGCCGACCTTTCCGTTATTATTGTCGATGTTCTTGATCATCCACTCGATCGAATCGTAAGTGTCGGTCGATTCGTCGATCTTGGTCTTGTCGGTGTTAGCAATGTCGGGCCGAACATCTTCGAATTCGCCCTCGCTCATCGTCTTGCCGCGAACGTCCTGATAGACAAATATGTAACCCTCTTTAGCAAACAGAGCATCAGGGCCGATCGAGCCTTTGAACTTGTCTTCGCCGTACGGGCCGACCGTGTACGGCGTGCGGTTAAGCAGGATCGGGTACTTTTGCGATTTGTCCTTCGGCTCATAGATCGCCGTAAAGAGCTTGATGCCGTCGCGAACCGGGATCATGACCTCACGCTTGGTGTAATTTGCCTTGATGTATGCGGCAAGTTCATTTTGCTGAGATGGAGCCTGCCCATAGGCGGCAACGCTGAAACTGATACTAAAAAGTGCGATAAAAACGAAGAGAAAAACCGATCTGATACGCATACTGTCTCCTGTCAAAACCGCCCGATTCGGCGGCGAGCTGGTGAATGAAATGTACGCCGAAAACTTACCCCTAATTTTCGCTTAAATTGGGCGAAAACAAAAGCGACAAAGCCGGCACGTCGCGTTTCAACACTCAGTGCAAAAGAAAAGGCGAAGCCGGTTACAGCTTCGCCTTTGGACAAACACGATCCCGGCGATCGCTACTTTACCTTCATATCCAGATTCTTGACGAGAAAGCCGTAGATGTCGGCAAGCTCCTGGATCTGTTTCGATGTCGGCTTGCCGGCACCGTGGCCGGCTTTGGTCTCGATGCGGATCAGGACCGGAGCCTTGCCTTTCTGGGCATGCTGCATGGCTGCTGTGTACTTAAAGCTGTGAGCAGGGAATACACGGTCGTCATGGTCTGCCGTGGTAACGAGGGTCGCCGGGTATTTGGTGCCCGGTTTTGCCTGATGATACGGCGAATAAGCGTACATCGCTTTGAAATCGGTTGCGTCATCCGGCGAACCATAATCGCTCGTCCATGCCCAGCCGATCGTAAACTTCGGAAAGCGGAGCATGTCCATTACACCGACGGCGGGCAATGCCGCGGCAAAGAGGTCGGGACGCTGATTGAGCACCGCACCGACGAGCAGGCCGCCGTTCGAACCGCCCTGGATGGCGAGCTTTTTGTTCGATGTGTACTTGCTGTTGATGAGGTATTCGCCGGCGGCGATGAAATCGTCAAAGACGTTCTGCTTTTTGAGACGCGAACCGCCTTCCCACCAGGTCTTGCCGTACTCGCTGCCGCCGCGGATACAGGCGACCGCGTAAACGCCGCCCATCTCCATCCAGGCAACCCGCGAGACCGAAAATCCGGGCGTCTGAGCGATGTTGAAACCGCCGTAACCATAGAGGATCGTCGGGTTCTTACCGTTCAGCTTGATGCCCTTTTTGTGAACGATGAACATCGGGACCTTGGTGCCGTCCTTGGACGAGTAGAACACCTGCTTGACCTCGTACTGCGACCCATCGAACTTGACCTTGGCTTCGCGAAACTTGGTGCTCAGGCCGGTCTTCATGTCGTAGCGATAGATGGTCGGCGGGGCGTTGTAGCTCGAATAGCTGTAAAACGTCTCGGTATCGGTGCGTTTGCCGCCAAATCCGCCGGCGGAACCGATGCCCGGAAGTTCGACATCGCGGACAAAACGGCCGTCCGTTTCGTAGATCTTGATCTTGGTGTAGGCGTCCTTCATATAGTTGAGGACGAACTGGTTATTAATGAACTGCACGCCGTTGAGCGTGTCGGCCGTTTCCGGAATGACGTCACGCCAGATCATCGAACGGTCGAGAACGTTGCGGGCGACGACCTTGCCGCGTGACGCGTCCTTGTCCGTGCGGAAATAAAAGACCGGGCCGTCATTGCCGATGAACGAATAGCTGTTCTTTAGATCGCTAACGAGCGGTATGATCGGGGCGTTTTCCGCGGTCAGGCTCTTAAAATAGACCATGTTCATTCGCTCGGTGCCCTTGCCGACCGAGATGACCAGCCAATTGCCGTCCTCGCTGACGTTGCCGCCGACAAAATACTCTTTGTTGTCCGGGCGTTCGTAAACGACCTTGTCCTGCGCCTGCGGCGTACCGAGCTTATGAAAATAGAGCTTCTGAAAGTAGTTCTGGCTCTTGAGCTCGGCACCGGCTTCGGCGTCGGGGAAACGGCTGTAGAAAAATCCGCTGTTGTCATTGAGCCACGAGATGCCGCCCTGACGGTTTGGCGAAAGCGTGTCGGGCAACAGACGGCCCGAGGCGACGTCCATGATCTTCCATTCCGTTCGGTCCGAACCGGCGATCGAGACGCCGTATGCCCACAGTTTGCCGTCGTCGGTAAAGGACGAACCGTTAAGTGCGGCGGTGCCGTCGGCCTTGATCTTGTTCGGGTCGAAGAAAACTTCGCCCTGATCGTTGATCGAACGTGCCTTGTACCAGACGCTCTGATTTTGCAGGCCGTCGTTCTTGGAGTAAATGTAAAAGCCCTCGGCGATCTTTGACGGAGCCGAGTAACGCTCGTAGTTCCAGATCTCGGTCAGGCGGTTCTTGATCTTTTCACGCTCTGGGATGGTCGCCAGATACGAATCGGTGAGCTTGTTTTCAGCTTCGATCCAGGCGGTCGTTTCGGCCGACTCGGTCTGTTCCATCCATCGGTACGGATCGGCGACCTTGGTGCCGTGATATTCGTCAACCTGATCGCCGCGCCGCGGTTTCGGATATTCGAACGTGCCCTGAGCCGGAACGCTCGCCGCCACAAAGGCGAAAACGAGCAAAAATGCAGATATTCTCTTATACATATGGCGAACTAAACTCCTGATAGAAAAGATTTGCGTTAATTATACGGCGCAAGGTCATGATTTCAAAAATGGTGTATCAACTAGGTCGCGTCCTTTATCCGCGGCCTTTGCCTTCACGTTAGCGAACTCGGCGTTATAGATCGGTTCCACGCAGAGACCGGAGAGTTTTTCGCAGAGAGTTTTGAGTTCCACCTTTAGTTGGCTCTTCGGTGACTTCGACCCTTCGTTATTCGACATTCGAAACTCGACATTTTCCTACTCTTTCCCACTATTTCCGACTATTTCCCACTAAGTAGGAATCTTTAATAATCCGAATCGTTATTAACATTTGTTGTATCAATGCTTTACGCATCTGGGACAGATAAATTAGGTTAGTTGGGACAGGCTAAACGTTCTAATTGCTCGATTTATGCCAACTGTCCCACTGTCCCGCCGATTTTTCAAATTTTTTTCGGCTTTCCAGTCTGTCTCGCCATTGGCCTTTTCACTTTTCCTCTTTTCCCCTTTTTCACTTTGACCCTGTAACAACTATTATATCATCAGTGTCAACTGTGGCGATGGGTTAAGTCTTGCGCATCAGGGGATGTCTTGGAACAAAAATGCTATCTGATCTCAGTCGATATTTAGCCGCAGATTACGCGGATGAAGCAGATCTTCAGCGGATCTATTTAGAATTATCCGCGTCTATCCGTTTTTTCTGCGTTATCTGCGGTCAAAATATTCGTTTGTCCACGAACTTAGGATCTTTCAGACCACGTCGAACCGACGCCGGCGGCGTCGAATGTCTATAGGACGCGATGCAGGATAAAAGGAAACATACGACCCCGGCCGGGGTCGAACGTTATCGGGTGGTGATCGATGTTCTATAAACGTGCGATCCCTCCGGGATCGAAGAGGAGAGTTGTTCACGCCCTACGGCCGACGATCAACGAACAACGATCCGCGAACAGAAATCCTTTGACACCGATAGCGATATATTTCAAAATAGCCTCATTATGCCCTACGCCTCCCAGCGATACTTAGAAGACACGATCATCTCAAACCGCGCCGCGTTCGGAGACAGGGCATTTGTCTGATCATCAAAAACACCGAACGTTCAGGTCCGGACAAATTGCAAGTTTGACCCGGTCCTTTTTAATTAAGTTATGACAGCATTGAAAGTCGTTAAGCCAAAACTGCTTGCAGCACTTGCAAAGGTGGTAGACGAGCCGCTGAGTTTGCAGGGATATTCGCGCGGGAAGAACGGTCTGATCTACAAACGCAAACTCAATGATTCGGTGCAGGAGATCAATTTCATTGCTGATTGGTACCCGAGATATCGACCGGGTGCCGAGGCGTTCATTCACCCTGTGTTTTTGGTGAGCATGCCGAAGATAAACAAACTAGGGCTTTATCTGGTAAACGGTGACAAATTTCTTCTCGGGGGAGCCAGATACGTAGCGGGTCAACCCATCGAGTTCACCGTTCCAAAAGAGAAGCGTCCGATTTATTTTGCAACCGGAGAGAAGGGGTTCGTAGAGGTTTGCGGTTCGATCCTGGCATTCCTGCGTCGAACGGTGCTGCCTCTGCTCGACGAACTCTCGACACCCGCCGATCTGGTTCGGGTTTACGAATCGAACGACCCACGCGTTTGGAAACAGAAACATTGGCACGTTTACATTGCAGCGGCATATTGCGAGTTAGGCATGATCGAAAAAGCACGCGAGGTGATAAATGAACAGTTTGCAAGTCTCGGACTGCGGAGACAGTATTCGATGGTTTTTGAATCGCTCGCAGCTCTAGAATGAAACTGGAGGCGTTGATTCGGCGTATCGGTGATCCGGGAATTACAGACGAATTTTGTATTTCTGCTAAAACACCTTTGAATTCTGAGGTCGTGTCATTCTATCTCGAAAATAGAGAACCTGGGGTCTGGCCTAATTTTATGCTCCAGGATACGAAGGGCCATTCCCCTACCCTTGGATGAATCAATAGCCATTGTTAAATGATGCAATTAATCTATGATCAACAGCGAAAAAATCGCAGTTCACGATTTCCCTGCGTGGCGAGAAAAGGCCGACTTTATCATCGCAATCCGTCTTGGAGAAGAGTTAGGCATTGACGACATGTTGGAATGGGAGCAATTGTGGGCACGAAAGGTGGACGGCAGTCGTTTTGAGCTTTGTTGTATTCCGTTTTTCGCGTATGGACTCGCGCTGGGCGACGTGGTCGAAACCAAACCGTCAGAACAAAGAAAATATGTTGTTGAAGCGGTCAGAATTCGCAGTGGGCGGAGGACCTATCGAGTGTTTTTTGAGTCATTGGTCCGATGGAATGAAATAATTGATGAAATAATTTCACTTGGTTGCACTGTTGAGGTTAGGTGGAAGCAAAGTAAGTTAGTCGCAGTTGACGCGGCTCCCGATATCAGGCTCGATCTACTGGAGGCGTATCTTAGAAAACTGGAGCAAAGGTCCGAAATAAGATGGGAGAATGGAAACTAGTTCTTCTAATGTGTCATTGCCGATGCGACCGGACAGATCACATCACGCCGTGACTTCATGCCATTCGGCGAAGACCTGAACGTCGGCGTCGGAAACCGCAACGGCGACGCGGGGCTCAAATACTCGATGCCCGGCGACAACATCCGCCAAAAATTCACCGTATACCAAAAAGACACCGAAACATCCCTAGACTTTGCCGAGGCTCGGAAAGATTGTGGGCCGGGCACCGCGATTCTGATTGATTTGATTCGTCAGTTGTGTTGAGATTCTTTTAGAAGACCGCCATGTTGGGGTCGGCGTAGGTTTCTTGGGCTGGTTCTTCGACCTTGATGAGGGCGACGGGGAGCCAGCTTTTGTGTTCGTATAGGGCTTTGTCGATGTTTTCGGCGGTCTGCGGACGAGCGAGCAGGTAGCCCTGGCCGTAATCGCAGCCGAGATTTTGGAGCAGATGAAGCTGGGTCTCGGTCTCGATGCCCTCGGCGATGACGCGCATCTTGAGGTTTTTGGCGAGCGAGATGATGGTCTGCAGGATCTCGCTGTTCTCGCCGTTCTCACCGACGCTGTAAACGAACGAGCGGTCGATCTTGAGGCTGTCGAAGGGCAGCTTATGCAAAATGCTGAGGCTCGAGTAACCGGTGCCGAAATCGTCGATCGAGAGTTTGACGCCGAGCTGCTTGAGGCGGTTAAGGACGTTGATCGTGTGATCGGCGTTTTCCATCGCCACGCTTTCGGTGATCTCGAGCTTGAGGCACGACGGGTCGAGCTTGGACATCCCGATGGCGTGTTCGACGTCGGCGATCAGGTCGCCGTGCATCAGGTGTTTGCCCGAGATGTTGACGCTGACCATCAGGTCGCGATACGACGGATTGATCTTTTGCCAGAGTGCAAGCTGATTGCACGTCTGCTCGAGTATCCAGATCGTGATCGGGATGATCAGGCCGGAATCTTCGGCGATCGGGATAAATTTGTTTGGCGGGATATTGCCAAATTCGAAGTGATTCCAGCGGAGCAATGCCTCGAATCCAAGCAGATGTCCGTCCTGCAGATCGACGAGCGGCTGATAGTTCATCGACAATTCGCCGCGATCGATGGCTCCGCGAAGGTCATTTTCATACCGGACGCGCTCGATGAACCGGAAACGCAATTCTTTGGTAAATACAGCAACGCCGCGATTCATCTCTTTGGCGTAGTGCATCGCGATGTCGGCGTCACGGAGTACCTCTTCGGGTGTGTTGTATTCGGCGTCACACGGGGCGATACCGACGTTGACGCTGATCGTAATATTGTTGCCGCTCAGGCTAAAGGGCTGCGAAATGCTGTCGTATATTCGCCGCGCCACTTTTTGTGCCTTGCCGACGGTCGACAGGTTGCGCAGGATGATCGCAAATTCGTCTCCGCCGATGCGGGCGACCGTGTCGGTCGGGTTGAGCATTCGGACAAAGCGTTTGGCGGCGACCATCAGCACCTTGTCGCCAAACGTGTGGCCAAGACTGTCGTTGATATTTTTGAAACGGCTGATATCGAGGAAAAGCACGTGAAACGTCACGGACGGGTCCTCTTTATACTCGTGGATCAGCTCGCGGAGAATGTCGCCCAGCTTTTTGCGGTTAGCGAGATTGGTCAGGGAATCGTGCAGTGCCGCGTGCTGAAAGTCTTTTTCGCTCTTACGCAGAGCGATGTTGGCCCGCTCTTCCTTATCGAGCGAGATGGCGAGCTGCGACGCGTGGCTCTCGGCCTCGCGGCGAAGGTCGCGTTCGGCCTCGGCCTTTTTGCGCTCGGCAAGCTCCGCCTGATCGATCGCCTCGTTGATCTCGCCGATCGATTGGCGATAACTCAGATAAGCGATCGCAAGAGCCAAAAACGCAATGCCGCCCGTGATGATATCGCCGAAACTAATGATCTTGTAGGTTAGTCCGGCAAGGCCGGCGCCGACGATCTGCGTCATCGAACTCGAGAAACAATCTCGCCGCCACGTTGCAAATAGATTCGAGCCGTCCTTGAGGGATTGAAAGACCGCGGCCAGGATCGATGAGGTTGCAAACTGAACTAACGCGAGAAATCCGAGGAATCCAACGAGAGCCTGAGTGCTGTCAGGGTCGATCGAACGGAAGGCAAAAGTATGGACGAGGTTCCAGGCAAGTAGCGTGACGGTGGTTGAGACCGTCGAGATCGACACATTGGTCGGTATCATCAGCCGGCCAAACGGGAAGCCTTTCTGCTTGAGGTAATAGCAATTCGCCAGCGTTTCAGACGCCGCAACAACTATCGCAGCCGGGCCGCCGAAATAAAGAAAGGTGAGAAATACGAGGGCATCGGAAAAGCTGATCGCAAACTTGGAACGCGGCAACGCAAGACTCATTCTCGGAGCCACAATTACCGCAAATGCCAGTACGCAGAGAAACTCCCAGCTAAAAGCCGCCATTGCCATATTGGCAAGGGCGACCGCGAAGCAGAAGATGCCTGCGAGGATAATTATACCCTTAGCATAGTTTGATGCTTGTTTACGATCCATAAATGGACAAGGGAAATATGTCGACAGAATTGTAAGGAAGGGAGGTGTACATGGGCACAGCCATGTACTAAACAAAGTTTAACATGTTTGTTCAAGAAAAAGCCAGCAAAATTATCAAGAAAAATCGCGTAACTGTATACCTGTTATACAGATAGCAATTGGATAGTAAATATCCAAATGTGTAAGTGTTGTGAATGAATGGGTTAAGGGGATGCCGCAATATGTGTGCAAACTTAGTATACAGTTTTGCGATCCGGAAATCGACGTCTTGTGAGCGAGTAAATAAGTCTGTAACACATTGTAAATACAGTACTTAGTGTGTATGGCACGGCTGCGGCACAGTCGTGGCACGCGGGTTGTAATAGAGATGGCATGACGAGGCAATGAGGCTTCGAATCAAAAGCAAACTTTAGGAGAAGATAAACAAAATGAAAAAGCTAATTTCAACATTCGTACTCGCAGCAGTTCTTACACTCGGATCATCGTTCGCACTTGCCGGAGAGGGCATCATCGTAGCCGGCCTTTCAGATAACACCTGCAGCCAGGCCGCAAACACCAAAGACGGCATCATCGTCGCCGGCTTGACCGACGGTATCATCGTCGCCGGTTTCACAGGCATCATCGTTGCTGGCCTGACGGGTATCATCGTTGCCGGATTTAGCGAAGCAAAAGACGAGCCGACCGTCAACTGCGGCATCATCGTCGCCGGTTAATTGACTACATCTTCTTCTCGAGCCATCGGGGGGTTAGCTTCCTCACAAAGCAATATGGTCCGCTTCGAAAGAAGCGGGCCTTTTTTATTCTGCAGATCTTGCCTGATAGGCGGGCGAGAGCCGACGGAGATTTTCCACCGCCGCGGGCAATACTTCGAGAACATGTTCGATCTCTTCGGCCGTGTTAAATTTGCCAAAGCTGAAGCGGATCGCTCCGCGGGCGAGCGAATCGTCGTGCCCGAGAGCCTTAATGACGCGTGACGGCTCGATCGAACCGGATGAGCACGCTGAGCCGGTTGAGACGGCAATGCCATGCATGTCGAGATTGATCAGCAGTCCTTCGCCCTCGACGTGGCGGAATGAGATGTTTGAAACATTCGGCACGCGATTGTCCGCACGGCCGTTGAACGACAAGTCCGGGATGATCTCGCCAACGCGGGCCTCAAATTTGTCACGTAGGCTGGCCAGACTGGTTGCGGCGGATTCGAGTTCGGCTCCCGCGATCTCGCACGCGGCACCGATGGCGACGATGTTCGGGACAGGTTCGGTGCCTGCTCGAATGCCGCGTTCCTGCCGCCCGCCGAAACTCTGAGGATGCAAGCGTGTGCCGCGGCGGACGTAAAGTGCACCGGTACCCTTCGGCGCGTAGATCTTATGTGCGGAGATCGACAGCAGGTCGCAGCCGATCGCCTCGACATCGACCGGGATCTTCCCGATGGCCTGGATGGCGTCGGTGTGGAACCAGATCTTTCGGCCCTTTTCACGAAGTCCGCGCACGAGACGGCCGATCTCTTCGACCGGTTGGATCGTGCCGATCTCATTGTTTGCGAACATTATCGAGATCAGGATCGTGTCGTCGGAGATCGCGGCTTTGACGTCTTCGACGCGGACGACGCCGTCTTCGTAAACGGGCAAATACGTTACGCGGAACCCGCGTTTTTCAAGGTCTTCGCAGACGTTCTTGACCGCCGAATGCTCGAAAGACGACGTGATTATATGCCGGCCGTGCTTTTCATTTGCCTCGGCCAAGCCGCGGATCGCAAGATTATTGGCTTCGGTGCCGCCGGAAGTGAATACAACCTCGTTCGGACGGGAATTGAGCAGCCCGGCGACCTGATGGCGTGCCTTATCGACCGCGGCACGGGCCCGCTGGCCGAAGTAATGAATGCTCGACGCGTTGCCGTAATCTTCGGTAAAAAAGGGAAGCATGGCCGCGATCACCGCCGGGTCGGCCGCGGTCGTGGCACTGTTGTCTAGGTAGATACGGCGAAACATAACCTAAAGATTATCACACCCAAAGAAGAGCGTTATTGCCCCGGGGATTTACACAAATGAACATATCGATTATTTAGGGCGGCCGCGACCGATCGAACTATCATCTAAAACTGGCGTATGTACTATCAGCCGAACGCCGGTTTGATAGGCCGTCGAGGAGCGTTACTATTGCTGATTTGCTGCGTATAGCGTAAATTAGAGGATGGCAAGACGTGTTTGCCCTAGGTGACGGTGTGCCCGTTGGGGAAGAGGAAAAGTAATGGATTTTGCGACAAAAGAGATATTTAAACGGTATGCGAGCATTATGGTCGGAAGGCCGATATCGCCCGTATTTTTGAACATACTTGTGACCAGCGTCTGTGATATGCGCTGCACGCACTGTTTCTTTACGGACGAACTCGACGACCGGCCGCGAAAGAAGCTGCAGATGAAGACCGACGAGATCGCCCGGATATCAGAAACGCTCGGCGGTAATCTCGGCGTTTTGGTCCTGGCCGGCGGCGAACCATTCACGCGAAAGGACCTGCCGCAGATCGTTCGCGCGTTCTACGAGAACAATAAGCTCGACTCGGTCTATCTGATGTCTAACGGTCAGATCCACCCGCGAATCTTCCCTGATGTCGCCCAGATCATGGACGAATGTCCGAATCTAAACGTTAGCGTCGCACTAGGCATCGACGGCATGAAAGATGCCCACGAAAAGATCCGCCGCAAAGAAGGCAGTTGGGACAAGGCGATCCATACCGCCCGCACCCTGCAGCAGATGAAGAAGGAGCAGTACCCCAGGCTCGACATTCAGACCTGCACCTGCGTGATGCATTCGAATGAGGAAACCATTTTCGACTGGTACGATTTCCTCAAATACGATCTCAAACCGGACAAGGTAAATATCAACTATATTCGCCCGCCGTCGAACGATCCGATCGAACTGGAGTTTGACCATAAGCGATATCAGCAGCTCTCGAACATGATCCTCGAGGATACAAAGAGTGCGGCATTGAAGAACAATTACGGCGGCGATTCGGGCTTTTTCAAGGCCGCCGTCGACATCTACATGCACGACCTGATCGCCAAGACCAAAGAAGAGAACAAGGCCCAGCTTAAGTGCTACGCCGGCAGTGCCGGTGCCGTGATCTACGATAACGGTGCACTCTCGTCGTGCGAGAATAAGGCTGACGTGCTCAATCTGCGTGACTACAACTGGGATTTTCAGGCTGCGTGGAACACCGACATGATGGATGCACGCCGAAAAGAGGCCGGAGCCGGCTGCTATTGCACGCACGAATCAAACTGTTTCTATCCGTCGCTGCCGTTCAATGCCGGTCATCTGGTCAAGATCAAAAAACTCGAAAGCCAGATGAAAAAGGCGTCGAAAGACGCCGGATTCCTGGCAGCGAAGGAAGTTGCGATGAAGGTGTGAGGATATGATCCCTAAGGTAAATTACATCGTAAACGGGAGCGGGGAAAGGCTGTATGTTCAGCTATCGGTCAAGGATTGGGATAAATTGATGTCCGAGCACCAGCGACTGGTTTCCACCGCAAAGTTTCGGGATGGTTTACAGTCTGCTTTTCAGGAATCTGAGAAGATCGAACGAGGTGAAAAGACGGCAGTAACTTTAGACGAATTCCTCGATGAATTGTAAGATCATCGCGATCGAGAATTTTCGACGTGAAGCCAAACGACTGCACAAAAAATATGCTTCGCTTAAAGGTGAATTGTCTCGACTCGGAGAAGAACTGTTACAGGATCCCAGACTTGGCAAACCGCTCGGCAAGAGTGTTTACAAGATACGGTTAGCGGTCAAAAGCAAAGGGCGTGGGAAGAGTGGCGGGTTGCGAATAATCACACGCATTGTTGAAGTTCAGTTCAAAGTCGTAGATAGCCCTCCGCAGACAAATATCTACCTGCTTTCAATCTATGACAAGGCTGAACAACCCGATATTACGGACAAAAGACTAAAAGAGATCATTGACGATATTGCGTGAACGTTATTTGCGATCTAACCGCAAAATTAACAACCAAAGAATGCCACAATCCACCCCAAAGATCCTGATAATTTCCTCTGATACCGGCGGCGGGCATCGCTCTGCGGCCGCGGCTATATCAGAGGGACTGGAGAAATTTTGGAAAGGTGAATCGTCGGTCGTTCGCGTCATTAAGGCGGTCGAGGAGTCGCATCACGTTACCGACAAACTGGTAGATCTATACAACTGGACGCTGAAGAACAAGCAGCACTGGATGAAATACCTCTACTGGTTTGTCAACAAGATCAGGCCGGAGACGCGCGAATTCTTTCACAAACGATGTATCGGTTATGTCCGCGACCAGTTTGAAAAATGGTGCCCGCACGTTGTCGTAAGTGTCCATCCGTTGACCCAACATATCTTTGCACGCATCCTTAAGGAACTTAACCTATCGGATCAGGTTCCGCTTGTAACTGTTGTAACTGATCCATGTTACGGTTTTTGGAAAGGATGGGCATGTGAGGACGTTTCGCTATATCTCGTGGCAAATGACGACGCCCGCGACCAGCTGATCGATTACGGTATCGCACCGGAGAAGATCAAGGTCTCGGGGATGCCGGTGAATCCGAAGTTTCGTGAGGTCGATGAAAAGGACGCTCAGGACGCTCGTCGCGTCTATGGGCTCGACCCAGATAAATTCACGGTATTTGTAAACGCCGGTTGGGTCGGCGGCGGAAATATTCCGCAGATATTTCGCGAACTCGTCCGCGGCGAACTGGACGTACAGGCGATATTTCTGGCCGGCAAAAATGAGGAACTCAGGCTCGAGGCCGAGCAGCTCGCTAAGACGGCGAAGTTTCCCGTCAAGGTCATCGGTTATTCGAACGAGATCGAAAAGCTCATGCATTCTGCCAACGTGATGGTCTCGAAGCTCGGCGGACTGACGACCTTCGAGGCCCTCGCTTGCCGTCTTCCGATTATTGCCGACGCGACCACGCCGCCGATGCCGCAGGAAGCGGGTACGGTTCAGCTGTTAGAACGACGCGGAGCGGGCATTTTGCTGCGAAAAAGCTCCGATATCGTGCCGACGATCCAGAATCTGCTGATCGACAACGGCGAGTATTCACGGATGAAAGCGGCAACCGTCGGGATGACGATGCCGAACTCGACCGAGCAGATAATCAAGGAGATAAACGCTCTGCTGCCACATCCATTTACGACGTCGCGGGCCGCGGCCTGAAGGCACCTTTCGGACCTGAGCACTTGTCAGGCACCGCCAATTTCATTAACCTTTTCAATTGGAAACTGACTCGTTTATTATTCGGAGAAACACGAATTGAGCTTATTACTTGAAGGAAAACGTGCGTTTGTCTCAGGCGGAACGCGCGGGATCGGCGCCGCAATTTGCGAGGTCTTTGCCCGTGAGGGTGCGGACGTCGCGTTCAATTACCACTCCAGCGATGAACTTGCGGACGAAGTGCGTGCAAAGATCGAGGCACACGGCCGTCGGGCACTCAGCTTTAAGGTCTCGGTCACGGATCGGTACGGCATGAAGCACATTGCCCGCGAGATCAAAGAGGCTTGGGGTCCGATCAACGTGCTCGTGAACAACGCCGCCGTCAACAAAGGTGATAATTTTGCGACGACGACGGACAAATCGTGGGATTGGGTCGTCGACACCAACGTCAACAGCCTTTTTGCGGTCACCAAACCGTTTTATAAGCAGATGATCCGTGAGCGTGCGGGTTCGATACTGAATATCACCTCGGTCGGGGCAATCCGCAGCCTGCCGACCTCGGTACACTATGCGACCTCAAAGGCTGCTATGATCGGTTTCACCAAGTGTTTGTCGCGCGAAGCGTCGAATTTCGGCATTTCGGTTAACGCCATTGCTGCCGGTATCTTCGACACAGACCTTGGCCACACACTGCCCGAACGCCTGCTGCAGATGCACGATTTCTGGGTCGCCAAGGGCCGTGTCGGCCGCCCTGAGGAACTTGCCGAATACGCGGCTTTCATGGTCAGCGACCGCAACAGCTTTATGAGCGGCGAGGTCGTAATAGTCGATGGCGGAGCGATCACCTAGGGAGTTATCCGCGATACAAACGAAAGATGCGAAAGCCGGAGTTTAGCTCCGGTTTTTCGCGTTATTGAGTTAGAATCATTGCGTCATATCTGAAAATCGATCGGCGGGCAATCCGTGGCCCGAACTGAAAAGGAGCAATTGAAATGAAAGTTCGTTTTGTACGAAGTCTTGTTTTGTCGGCAGTGATCTCGGCACTTTTGACGGCCGGTGTTATTGCACAGAACCGTCAGGCACCTGATCCGGAACTGATCGCAAAGCGGCACGCAATCGAGAAGGAACTTAACGAGATCGCCGTGATCGACCGCAAGGTGATGGTGCCGATGCGCGACGGAAAGCGGATGGCGGCCGATGTTTACAGGCCGAAGGACGCGTCGAAGCAATACCCGATCATCTTTTCGCGAACTCCGTACAATTTTAATTTCTGGGACATCAGGCTCGGTGCCCCGCGTGATATGACCACGATCCTCGACGCGATCAAACGCGGTTACGCATACGTTGTGATGAACGAACGCGGGCATTTTTTCTCTGAGGGAAATTGGGACATTCTCGGGCCGCCCACGACCGACGGCGACGACGCCCTGACGTGGATGTCGTCGCAGCCGTGGTCGAACAAAAAGGTCGGCACGATCGGGTGTTCGTCGACGGCTGAATGGCAGATGGCGGTTGCGGCCCGCGGCAATCCGGCGTTTACCACTATGATCGCACAAGGTTTCGGGGCGGGCGTCGGGCGTGTCGGGCCGTATTACGAGCAGGGAAACTGGTATCGCGGCGGCGCCGTCCAAATGCTGTTTATCGCCTGGCTACATGGCGAACAGAACCAAGTTCGGCCGATGTTTCCGGAGAATACATCGCAAGCGGACCTGATACGGGCGTCGAGATCGTTCGATCTGGCTCAGCAGGCTCCGCCGGTCGATTGGTCAAAGGCCCTACGACATCTGCCTGTGAGAGATATCATCAAGGCGGTGGACGGGCCGAATGGAATATTTGCCGACGAAATGCCGAACACCACCGGCGGGGCGATGATCCGGCGAACGCCGAACGATCCGGCGTGGTTCAAGGGCGGGCTGTTTCACGACAACATGAAGATCAACATCCCGGGATTTTGGTTCATGTCATGGTACGACGTCTCGGTCGGGCCTAATCTGGCCACGTTCAATCACGTTCGAAAAACGGCAAGCCCCGAGATCGCTGATAAACAGTACGCCGTGATCGCCCCGACGCTGCATTGCAGTTACACGCGGGCGACCGAGAATACGGTGGTCGGAGAGCGGAGTATGGGCGACGCACGGCTCGATTACAGTGCGTTGACCTACGGCTGGTTCGATCATTTTCTGAAAGGCGAAAAGAACGACATCCTGAATATGCCGAAGGTTCGCTATTTCACGATGGGCAGCAACAAATGGCAGTCTTCGGAATCGTGGCCGCCCAAGGGGGCCGAGCCGATGAAGTTCTACCTGTCGAGCAACGGAAAGGCAAACTCGCTGAAAGGCGACGGAGCACTTCTTGCGGCTCCGGCGGCGACCGACATCCCGGACAGTTTTGACTACGATCCGATGAATCCTGTTCCGTCGTTCGGCGGAAACGTTTGCTGTACGGGCAACGCGGTCACGGGCGGTTCGTGGGACCAAAGCAAGATGGAAGAACGGCAGGACATTCTCGTCTATAGTTCGGAAGTATTGAAAGAAGGGATCGAGCTGAGCGGGCCGATCGATCTGACGCTGTACGTATCATCGAGTGCGAAGGACACGGATTTTACGGTCAAGTTGGTCGACGTCGATGAGAACGGCAAGGCATGGAACCTGGACGAGACGATCCAGCGAATGCGTTACCGCGACGGTTACGACAAGCCGTTGGCGTGGATGGACGCTGGAAAGGTCTACAAAGTTATATTTCAACCGATGACTACGAGCAACTATTTCGCTCCGGGCCATCGCATCAGGATCGAGATATCAAGCAGCAATTTTCCGCGTTTTGACCGCAATATGAACACGGGCGGGAACAATTACGACGAGGTGAAAGGAGTCATCGCCCGCAATTCGGTGCATCACTCGAAGCAGTATCCGGCCGAATTGACGATATCGGTGGTGAAGAAGAAATAGACACGGGGCGACGATTGCCCGCGAAACACGCGAAAAGACGCGAAAATTAAGACTGTGCCTGATTTTCGCGTCTTTTCGCGCCTTTCGCGGGCAAAAGAGAATTACTCACTTTTCGAGGCGTTCTTTTGCTTTTGCGATGAAGACCTTGATCATCTCGGCGATGCGTTTGTTCATTTCGGAGCTGATCAGGCTTTCGCCGGCGAGGCCGGCGAGGAAATGCAGGTCGCGGGCGGTCTTGCGTCGAAGTTCGACCATCTGCGAAAAATGGACGTGCGTGACGTCTTTGGCCTTTTCGAGAAAGTCCGCCGAATACCGCAAAAAGTTCTCAGCCTCGGTCCGCAGCGGTGACCATTCTATGCGGTCTTCGCTGTCCTCGGCAAGCTCGACGGCAAATTTCTGAAGCATCTGCCCGACGACCGGGATCTCGGCCTGTATCTTCCAATGAGCAACGCCCTTGGCGTCGGTGTGGATCTGCGAAACGCCGGGCATGAGGTCGGCAAAGTTCGCGATGTTCGAGAAAAACTCCCGCACCTCGTCGATGCCCGACCTGAGCTCAATAACGTCCGAATATCCTGCTTTTACTGTAAACATAGTGTGAGTTTGTTGAGTCTGTCGAGTCTGTTGAGTCTATCGGGTCTTTCGAGTCCGTTGGGTCTGTTGACCCGATCGACTCGATCGACTCGATAGACTCCCCAGACTCTCAAAACACTCCGTTAAAAAGTACGGCGTTGAAGAACGGCCGGGTGCTCGAGCGGGTCATGCCGCGGAAGAACGGGTCTTCGGCGAAGAGCACCACGTGGCCGCTGCCAAGCGATTCGTCGATCACATACGCCGTTCCCTTGAGCAAACGCTCGGTGTTGCCTTCCCAGACAAATCCTGAGATGGTCAGCGGGCGTTTCGGGTTGGCGTCAAAAACGAGTGCATTCGTGCCTTCTTTAGAGTATCTGAAGAAATATCCGCTCGCCAACAGCACGGGCATTTCGTCGCGGTTGACGCCGTAGGTCAGGTAATTGGTCCGGTCGACCGTGGCTCGAAATATCGCACCGGGCAGCCCTTCGGGAACCTTGTTGGCGTTTGCCGACGGCGATGCGATCGCAGGCAAGCTATGTGCAATACCGTCTTTGCGGTCTGTCGGCAACTCGGGCGGGACGGTCTGGCCATCGGATGTCGTCGGCGGATCTTTCTTTTCGTCAGACGATTTGCCCTTTTCTTCGTCGTCATCACTGCCGACGAGCTTTGACGTGGTCAGCCCGACGTCCTTGAGAGCGGCAAAGACCGATGCACCGCTGATGGTGACGATCGTGCCGCCATTTGAGGCAAATTCTTTCAGTGCGGCGACCCCGCCGCTGCCGAACGAGCTCATATAACGTCCGGCCGAGCCCTCGGGGATGATCAGGACGTTGTAATTCTTTAATCCTCCGCCGCGAATGGTTCCGATCGTCATCGGCGTAAATTTGACGCCGTGTTTGTCGAATGTCCACCAGATCGAGCCGTAAGATTCCTGTGTGACGCCTTCGTCGGCGGCAATGGCGATCTTCGGGGCGGTAAGCGAAATGACGGCCTCGCCGCCGACGCTGGTGTCGCCCTCGTCTGAAAATCCTGAGTTTACGGCGGTGATATTGACGCCCGATTCGCGTGCGGCCTCGGCGATCGCGTCATGGATCGAATCGGGGTTACGCGACACGCGCACGACAAA
Source organism: Pyrinomonadaceae bacterium (assembly GCA_017983495.1). Classification (GTDB taxonomy): domain Bacteria; phylum Acidobacteriota; class Blastocatellia; order Pyrinomonadales; family Pyrinomonadaceae; genus OLB17. The sequence goes on from JAGOBH010000007.1 coordinate 111,152, forward strand.
TGTGCCTGGCCGCCAGTTGCGTCCGCCGGCATTGAGCTGACGCGTGGCAACGGCGATCTTATAGCCTTTTTGCAGCAGCCGCATGACCATTGCACCGGTCGAGTCGGTCTCGTATGGAATAATGTACGAAACCGACGCACGGCCGGTCACGCCGCCGCGCCTTGCGTTTTCGAGATAAGCCGCGTCGACCATGGTGCCGGCGACGTTCGAAGATTCCTCGGTCCACCACGCATCGACGCCGAACGACAGCGGCAGCGACCAGGCGGTAATGTCGTAAAATCCGTATTCTTCCTTGGCCTGACCCTTGCCGCGCATCTGGTTGCGGCGAAAACGTGCCATATTGTCCTCGACGAACGCCTTATCTTGCGGCGTGTCCTGTTCGAGGATCGACTTGATAAAGATCCGCTGCGGTTGGTCTAGATCGACTATGTACGAGCCCGCGGGGAAGGTCTTGCTGGCCGCCGGAGCGTTCTTTTCCATGTAGGTATGTGCCGTCGGCGAGGTGAATGACGACGTCGCTACCTTGACCTCGATGTTCGAGAGCCGCAGTATCTCGACGACCTCGGCGGCCTTGACGCGGTCGCTGGTCGGGTCGATGACGACACGCTTCATTTTCGAACCGACGCCCGCAGCCATTCCCTTGGCACGGAAATCGTAAAAATCCCTGATCCGCTCGACCTTGTGTTTGGCGTTGGTCTCGAGCGTTGTCATTGACGCGACGTAGTGCTTGGCGATCGACGAACGGAACGTGACGATCGTGCCGTCGTCGCGGGTCCAGTTTAGCCCCTTGAAGCCGCCGCCGTCGGTCTCGTAAGTCATGCCGGTCGCACCGTTGAGCGACGGGTACATATCCCAATAACCCGGATAGAAGGCATCGAAAACGTCGCGGACGTAGTAATCCCACTTATTGCGGTCAAACGCGGCGGCGTTCGCACGGCCGTAACGCTCTTCCCACTTCGAGGTCACGGGCTGCGGCAGGTTCGGGTTGGTCGGCAGGCCGGTCGGCGGAAAGAAATACTGCGTCGGCTGGCCGTGATGGTCGACGGCGAGCTGCGGATTCCACTCGACGTACGCCTTCTGCATGTTTCGCGACTCTTTCTGGCTGAACGTCAGAGTGTCTCTATTGAGGTTAAAGCGATAGTGATTGACGCGGCCCCAGATCGACCACGGTTCGCGGTGCTCGATGGCGTTGCGGTCCGGGCTGCCGACCGCGACGGAATTGTACCAGGTGGCAAATCGTTCGTGGCCGTCCGGATTTTCGCCTGTCAGGATCAGGACGACGGTGTTTTTTAGAATATCGAGCGTGGCCGGTTCGTTTGACGCGGCAAGCTGGTACATGACCTGCATGAACGCCTCGAACGACGAAGATTCGTTGCCGTGGATGGTGTATGCCATCCAGGCGATCGTCGGATTGCTATTGGCGATCTGGTCGGCCTCGGCGGCGGACGTTTTTCGGGGATCGATGAGCCGTGCGTTATTTGCCCTGATCTCGTCGAGCCTGGCGATATTCTCGGGAGCCGAAATGGCAACGAGATACTGCATCCGATGCTCGTTGGTCGTGCCGATCTCAAAGACCTTGACGCGGTCCTTTGCCGCACCGGCGATGGCGTTCATGACATGCTCCATCTGGGCGTAGGTTGTGTGGTGTTCGCCGACATCGTAACGCAAGATGCTCTGCGGCCGCGGTACGTTCGAGCGGTATTCGCCGCGGTTGTAGAAATCGAATTTCTCTTCGGTCTGGGCAAATGTGAGCCCGGCAAAAAGCGAGCAAATAAACGCAGCGATCAGCAATGCACTTTTTTTCATCACAATAAGTAGATCAGATTGATAGAATATGGTTCTGGACAGGTTAGATATTAAACCGTACAGGGTTAAACGCAAAAAACACCATGAATGTTTTCGAAACAGATGACCGATGCCCGAAGTGCCACGAACCGAATATGAAGTCGTGGGACGAACTGACGTCGGACGAAAAGATGGTCGCCCAACGCCTGCCCGCCGCCGCCGCCTACCCACCAAGCGAACGTAAAAAACACCGCATCTGTACACGATGCTGGTTTGAGGAGACCGTCCAAAAGACAACAGTGGCCTAGGTGCGCGGCGGACTTCCGTCACTTCTTTCTCCGTTTTGCGAACTTTGCGTCCACCTCAGCGGACTTTGCGTTAACGATCAGTTCCACGCCGAGGCCGGAGAGTTTTTCGCAGAGAGCTTGGAGTACCAACTTTAGATGCCTATTGGGCGAATTCGAATATTCACAATTCGTCGCTTTCCTACTATTTCCTACTAAGTGGGAATCTTTAATAACGCGAATCGCTATGAACATTTGTTCTATCAATGCTTTACGCATCTGAGACAGATAACTTAGGTTAGTTGGGACAGGCTAATCGTTCCGACTGTTTGATTTAGGCCAAATGTCACACTGTCCCAGCGATTTGTCAAGTTCTTCGGCGTTTCAGCCTGTCTCGCCTTTAACCTTTTCGCTTTTTCACTCTCCCCCTTTTCACTTTGAACCTGTAACAAATGTAGTATCATAAGTGTCAAATGTGACGATGCGTATCGAACGTAAGATATGAGTTTTTGCTTTACAGACGATCAACGATTCACCTTTCATTATTCACAATGGTCAAACCCTAACGTCTGAGCGGACCGTAAAAGGGCGAAAATGGTGACGTCGAAGTTCCGGCCCCGACATACTTCGCTTCGAAGAGCTCATTTTAAGCGCGTTGTGAAGTATTTGCTGACGATAGAATTCCATGGCTCCGGGATTTTCATAGCGCTTAGGTTTGCTTTAACGAGAGCTTGGCAGTCGCTATCGACGCCGCGGTCCATTTCACTCACAAACAAATTGATCTCTCGTGGAGAGCCCAGTGCCCCCAATCGAGCGGCTTCTAGCATAAACCGTTGGCCTTGCGTCTGTAGCGTATGGATACGGTCGACCACCTTGTATATGCCTCCAACTGAGGACATAGACTTTTCAGTTAATCCGAAAATGTTCCGTTTGCCCGCATCATAAAATTCGCGCACCTTAATTTCCGAAATATCGGTGTACTTTGCTCCCATCGTGGGAGCGACTGCAAGACGCTTAACCTCGGATTTTATCTGCCGCACGGCCTCAGATCGAGCGTTCTTCCAGATCCATGCGTCCGCTGCATGGTATAGGAATGATTGCTTGGCGGCTGTTAGTTCGTCTTGAGCCCGAGGTATGGACGACTTCACGAGTATTCTTAACCGCTGCGAACCGGAGGTGACCTCCGCGTCCAACTCACTTTTGATCCCGGCCGCTTTATACATTTCCTGAGCGATCTTCCCAGCTGTTGCACGCTCCTTCCCCTCTGCGTTGGCCAGGTCCCACGTATTTGAACTCCGTGCACTTCGAACTTCATCTGAGTCGGCTTCGAGTTGCGCTGCGACATCTTCGGGCGCAGCATTTAGCCGTGGCGGATTTATCTCGCCAGGTGGCGACTTTGGTATTTCCGGCCTAACGGGAATTGGTGTCACAGGTTGAGGCGTCCATGGTTCTTGATAAGGCTCAGGAATAGAAGGGCCCCATTCCAACGCGGACTCGTACGGCCCCGGAATAGCTTTTCTTGCGGTCTTTGGCGGGAGCAACACGCTGAGCAACATTATTATGGCTTGCCTGTCTCGCTTGGAGTCGCTATCGTACGCGGCCGTCCGCTCGGCAAGCTGCCTGGCAGCCCGTTCGGTTAGTTCGAGTTGTTTTTCGGCGGCTTTCAGTTCCTCAACCAGCTTTTCACGCTCCGATTCGCGCCTAGTTATGTCCGCAATGTATCCTGCGGTGCGTGCCGGATATGTCCGGATTATGGTCTCCGACAAGGCGAGCGACGAACGTAGCTCTTCTACGCGGTAGCGGTTTCTGGCGGCATCGTTTACCAGCAATTTGTGTAGTTGGTTGGCCGCGTCCAAAAATTGCGATTCCGTATTGTGGGGAAGGTTCAGCCAGCCTTGCTTATCAAGCAGGTTATATTTATCCGACAGGGCTACCACGACCGCTCGATAACGCGAGATGGCATTTTGCAAGGCGATCTGACGAGGATCAGGCGGCGCAGGTCGTCGCGTATTCTGATTGCCTGACGTGCAGGCGTCAGCCCCGGGCGACTGACAATTTACAAATACCTTTCTTCCATCGGGACACGTATATGAGCAACTCGTCGGCAAAGGTTGAGAAACAGTAATTTCAGCAGGGGCCGCCACAAAAATCACGATACTGAACAGCAATTTCCAAACTCTCTTATTCAACATATTCCACGCACTCCCTCATGAAATGGTCTGTCAAAGTTATAATGAAACTGTTCCGAATATACTGCGGTGGTCTTTCGAGATTAGAATGTTGACGAGTTGGGACACCCAAACCTAATACCCAACTACGTCCGTAATATTTGCCAAAAACCAAAGAGTAAACATTCTCACTAACATCTACGCCTTTCAGCAAGCCATGTCAAGAGAGAAAATCGGTGTAGAGCCTGCATACCTGCGGCACGTGCAGACGTAACATTGGCACTCGGATCTCGCGGCGTGTGTTGCAACGGTGAGTGATACTCTGGTTAAAACCTGAAGGTACATAATGTGGCAGACCACTAGCTAAAACTAGTGGCAACTTATATCGAATGCCTTAGATTTTATTGAAACCCCGGTGGTATCGAGATTAATGAAAAAAGCTGCCAGGAAATTAATCCGGGCAGCTTTTTGGGGTTTAACGATCGTCGGTGCGGTTACGGGGTCATCATTACGCCGAAGTCGAAGAATTTGGCGCCGATGCCGGCTCCGGTGTTGGCGTTTCCGGAGTTCATGAGCATAAATCCGTATTCGCCTTTCTTGAGGTCGCTCGATGCGGTTACCTTAAAGATGCCGTTGCCGAGGTCTTCGGCTTTGAGTCCGACGACGTATTCGTCGGAAAGGCCGCCTTTGGCTCCCCACGAATTGCTCTTCGCGATGGTGACTTCGCGGTTGTCGCTACGTTGATTGAACCGGACAAGCGTAAATTCATTTGGGGTCGAGGGAACTCCGCTCGAGGTGTTCATGCCGCCGCTCGAGACGTCCAGGTAAAAGTAAAATACCGGAGCGGTCGACTGAAGCTGCAGCTTTGCACTGCGGCCAGGAAGGTTCGTCTTTGTTTTGACCTTGCCGAGTCCGAAAGGCGTCATCGACGCTGTGAACTGGCCGCCCGTGCGGTTCTGGCCCGAAACATTGGGGTCGAGACGCGTCATTTTGCGAACGCCATCTTTTTCTTCGTAAAGATAGATGCCATAACCGTGTTTCGACATCGGGTCGTTCGGGTCGCCGGCGGCCTCGGTCGAGGCTGCACCGGATGACGTGGTCGTTGAGCCAAGCGGACGGCCGCTCTTGGCCTCGAGCATTGCTCCGACAATGTCGTCGCCGACGCCGGCCTGTTTCAGCTTGATCAGCGAATCGGTCGAAAGGTCAAAGTTCGTCGTGGACGTCTTGATCTTGCCGATAATGATCGAACTGCTAAGCCCGGCCTTGGTGAGCGAGATGACCTCGTCGTTGGTCATCGTTTCCTGGGCGACGGCCGCCGCGGACATGACCATCACGAGCGACAGGCACATCGCGAAGATACTCAATTTTCGTTTCATAGTTACTCCTCCGTAGTTCGAATTCAGTTGTTTATTTAAAAGTGTTGCTTGCCCCGGACGCGGTTTTCGTCATTTTCTCTTTCGCACGGACGTGTAGTTATCACGCGCACGAATATCCAGATCTGGACGGTAAACACGGACGCGGATGAAATAGCGTCCTTCGGGCGTTCTTTCGCTGCTAGGATAATAACCCAAACTGTAAGTTTTGCGAAGCTCTTCGGCGATCTCGGCGAAGGCAGCACTGAGATTGGTAGTTGAGTCGACCCGCTGCACTCGGCCGCCGGAACGGCGAGCGATCTCGCTCAAAAACTCGCGGGCCGCTGTGTAATCCTCTTCCTTTTCGCCTTTGACGAGCGGAGCTTCGACGACGTAGGGTTTGTCGTCGTCATCGTAGAGTACCTGTGCGTCGTTGCGGCGGCTCTTTCGGACGTCGTCAAATGTGTCGTACCTGATCGGATAGATCAGGGTGTCCATCTCGTCAATGTCACGCAGAACCGAGCGTGCCGACGCCGTGACGCTGGTCGTATCGACGCCGTCGCTGAGCAGGACGATGGCTTTGCGGCCCGCAATGCCCCGAAATTTGTCGTTAATTACGGCGTCGAGCGACGAATACAGGCTCGTGCCCGAACCGATGCGTGTGCCCTCGACAGCGTAACGCAAGGCTCTGCGGTTATCGGTCGCCTCGCACAAAATGCGGACCTTTTGGTCGAAAGCCACGATCATCACGCGGTCTTTTGCCTGCAGTTGAGCGATGAATGCCATCGCCGCCGCCTGTATCTCGTGGAGCTTGAAGACGCTCGAATAGCTCATATCGAGCAGCAGGGCAACGGTGAACGGTTCGTCGCTGTTCGAAAAATAGGCGATCTCCTGTTCCTCGCCGTTCTCAAAAATCTTAAATTCGCCGCGTTTTACATCGGTCACTGGCCGGCCTTTGCGGGTATTGACGCGAACGGGAATTGTGACAAGGTCGGTCTCGATACGGACGATGCCGTCGTCGGGTTTGGGCTCGGGCGTTTTCGCGGGCTTTTCGCTCACCTCGCCGGAGCGGTCACCGCGTGCGACGCTCTCGGAATATTGCTTTGCACGAGCAGACTGGCCCGCGGCGGCGGCAACGCACGCGGCGGTCAACAACAATATTGTAATGAGGCGGTACTTCAGAATATCGGAATTATACCCTAACCGCTCGACGCATTGGAAATTTTTGTAAAAGCTGGAACTGTGCTAACATCTCGAAATCAAATTTGTGGGGCTGCCATCGGCGGCCCATTTTCTAAATTAAACATCTATCGTTTAGGAGAATAAAAGATAATGAAAAGCATTTCATTTTATCTGATGGTGTATAGTGCGTTAATGCTGACATTCGCGGCCGGAGCTGTCGCTCAGCCGTCCGAAGCACAGATAAAGAAAGATATTTCAGACGCAAAAACAGTTTCGATCACATTCGGAAAACCGGGCTCGAAACGTTGGGATTCGTCGTATTCGAAATGGATATGGACGCGTGATTATTCAACAAAGCGAAAGACCGAAGAAACGGGCGTCTTTCAGATCTCGACCGGCTACGCGGCGTACAACGCCAATGGGGCGAGCTATACATTTTGGCGTGTTTTTCCAAACTCCAGCCGTTACGAGGGAATCCCAAACCCGACCGCGGCCGAGATCCGGGCACTGATCGACAGGTTTACGGTCAAAGAGATCTTTGGAGGCTTTCATTACGGGAATGTTGTAGGAGAGATCGAATCTTTCGGCCCGCCAGCGGACCCGAATTTCGATTGGCACACGATGAACTCGGTTTCATTCGACCTCGTGGGTGTTTACACGCAGAAAACGAACGGCATCGGCGGAACAGAACGCGGACAACGGACATTTCGCATCAGGCTCTATCGCGATACGCCCAAATCCGACTGGAAAAAGTTCCTCACGACGAGTGCAAATACCTGGAAAGCTCTCTAACGGGCCTCATCGATCCCATGGAGCCTCAGGAACGACAATTTGTCCCAATAGCCGCGTTGGAAGACGATGACGCCGTCGCGGATCTGGAAAAAGCCGCAGCCGCGGAGGCCGAGCGGGTCCCGCCATTCGAGGATCGCCCAATCGTGATCCTCGAATATGTTCTCGGGAATGCAGACCATCTCGGCGGCGGCAAACTCGGCGGCGAACATCGCACGGATAGCCGCTTTCCCGATGACGGGCTCATTGGCTACCTGATGATTGACCGCGTCGTCCGCATAAAGAGCCGAAATGGCATCGACGTCGCCCGCGTTGAACGCGTCGATCCATTTCACCAATGTCGCTTTGGGCGTATCGGTCATTTTCCCGTCTATTTCTTTAGTTCGTCCTCGATCAACGCCCGCAGGTCGGCCTCGTACAAACGTGCGAGACGGCGGCCGTTGACGAAGATAGTCGGTGTCTGGCGAACGCCGAGGCTCGCGCCGTCGCGTTTGTCACGCTCGAACTTCGGGCCAAAGCGGTTTTCCCTGATAGCCGCTTCGACCTTTGCCTGGTCGAGGCCGAGTTCCTGCGTAAATTTGGATAACATTGCCTTGGCGTCGGGCTGAGCCGACGGCGGTGCACCGTGCTTTTCGCCCCACTCCGACTGTCTTGCAAAGAGCAACTCCTGAGCCTGCCAGTACTTGCCTTGCTCGCCTGCCGCCTCAAGGAAATTGCCGGCGGCGACCGAATTGGGGTGAAACGTCATATATCTGATGACAAGACGCGTTTTGCCGTCAAATTCCTTGAGCAGCTTTTTGACCGACGGGGCAAATTCCGCACAGGATTCGCATTCTGGGTCGAGAAACTCGACGATCGTGACCTTGGCGTCGGCCGGCCCCAAAGTCGGGCTGTCTTCGCGGATCATGTTTGCGTTTGGCGTGTTAACGGGCTTGCGTTCGTTCTGAACGTTGCCGCGATAATAGATCGAACCAAAATACGCCAGAGCCACGACGGCAATGACGATAGCACCTAAAACTAAAAATTCCTTTCGCATAATTACCTTTGTTTTGTTGGTTTATAGAGTAAAAGACAGATCGTTACGATGACAAATGCCGCGAGGCCCATCAGCGGTATCGTGATAAAGCCGAGCAGCTCAAGCTGGCGTGCATTGCACGGTATGCCCTCAGTACACGGAGTGATGCCCTCGGGGATCAGACCGTAATAAAGCAGATTGTGATAGATCGAGATGCACAGGCCGACGAGCGTGAGCGGCAGGGCATAGGCTTTCATACGGCCATCGCGGGTGACGATGCCGGTGCCAACGATCAGCACGAGCGGATAGATCGCGATACGCTGGTACCAGCAGAGATCGCACGCCGGCAATTCCATCACGAGGCTGAAAAACAGGCTGCCGACCATCGAGAACAGCGCGATCAGCCAGACCGCGTACGGCAGCAGGTCATTGAAAGCCGATGTTGTGCTTTTTTCCTGTTTATCAATATCCGTCATATTCTTTTATCAATTCGGCCCTGATCTGATCGGGCGTCATCTTTTGTTCTTTTTGAAGTTTCAGAGCCTTGAGAGCCGAGTTCATACAGATGCCGCAAGCGGCAGCATGGTCGTCCTCGAAGCAGCTGTAGAGACTCTTGTGCCCGATGCTCTTGTCGCAGCGGCAAAAGCAGGGAAGCTGAGCGATCGTCTTTGGTATCTCGCGGACCGCGGCGTAGGCGGCACGGGTCTGTCCCTTGTAAAGGTCGGGCGACAATGTCGGCCCGAGCGACGCAAGGCTCGATTCGCCCTGATAGGCTGGCACGGGCTTTCGCGGCTTTGCCTTGAGATCAGGCTGAGCGGCATGGTCTTTGTGCGGGTCTTTATTCTCGACACTCTTTGCGTTGTTGCCGCCGGTCGCGGCGTGATCGCTGTGGGCTGCGCAGCCCGCCATCCCGGCGATCTGGGTCGCTATCAGCGATATCAATATTATTTTCCTAAACTTCATAAGGCCTCCTCGTAATTAAAATCTGATCTTGATGCCGCCGTTAAACAGACGGCCCTCGGTATGTGTATAAAGTTCGGCAAACGTCGGTGTCTGGTGCGGCGGAAACACGACCAGGCCGTATTTGCCCTGGCGAACGTCGGTCAGGTTTTCGGCGTTAAAGAACAGGCTGAACTTGCCGAACATCTTCTCGACGAACAGCCCGACCTCCGACAAAGCACGCGTTCGCGAACGGTCATCGAGCGTCTGGCTGCTGCCGTAGTAAAATTCAACACCACCCTTAAAACTCTCGTGTTTTTCGAAGACAAGCGACGAATTCACGGCGTGCCGAGGCAAAAGCGTCAGCTGACGGTCGCCGGGCAGGTATCCTGCCCTGGCGTCGGTGAACGTGTAACCGACAAAGAGTTTGGCGATGCCGTAGCCGAAACGGGCGTTCGTTTCAAAACCCTTGCTGATGACGGGCGAATCGGAGTTGGCGAAGCGGTAGATGTTGTTAGCATCGGGACGCAGAATGATCGGGTCAGTGATCTGCGTGTAGAAAAACATCTGATTCAGCGAATATGTGAAATTTTCGCCGGCCTCGCCTTTGTAGTTGAGGTCGAACGTGCCGCCCGTGCTCCGCTCGGCCTGGAGATCGCTGCCCACAGCGGCGACATCCTTAAACAGACGTATTTCGGCCTCTTCGGTAAACATCGTCGGCGTTTTGTAGCCGAGCCCGAAGCCAACGCGGGTCGTCAGTTTGTCGGTCAGGCGGTACAGGACCGAGACTCGCGGCAGAGCAAACGCACCGTAATCTTTTGTTGCGTCGAGGCGAAAACCTGCCTCGAGAGAAAATTTGTCGGTAAAGTCGACCGTGTCCTGGACGAAGGCTCCGAGCGTCGTGCGGGTCTCGTTTCGCGGTATCTGGCCGACGTTTCGCACTTCTTCACGAAACTGATCGTAAACGACGCTGCCGCCGGCGACGACGGCATGTTTGCCGAATGAGCGGGCGTACGACACGTCGGAGAACGAATTGAACTGGCTGCCCTTGAACTCGTATGAAGGCGTCGTCAGCTCACGGCCAAAGAACGCGAGACTCTGTTTGACCACCAAACGGCCGCCGTCGGCGAAGACGCGGTCGAAGTTTATGGTCGTGATATTGCGGTATGACCTATTGCGTTCGAAATACTGATGAAAGTCGTCTGCGAAGCCAACGATGACAAACTTATCGCCGCCTTTGCGGTTCTGAAACGATGTTGAATTGCCAACAACGAGCGTCGTGTCCTTGTCGAGTTCGAAAAAGAATCTGGGAGTTATGCCGACGGCGGCCGTTCGGGGCAGTTCGGTAAAATCGTCGTCGTCAACGTCGTACTCTTTTTGATAGTTGGCGGAACCGAGCAGCGTGTAGCCAAACCGGCTGAGCTTTCTTGAATCGAATACAGAAAAGTCGGTACCGAAAGCCGATGTTTGGTTGAGAACGAGTGTCGTAACAGGCTTGTCGCCGGGGCTTTTTGTCACAAAATTGACGACGCCGGCGATGGCGTCGCCGCCAAATAGCGTCGCCGACGGGCCTTTGATCACCTCGACCTGCTTGAGGTCGAGCGGCGGTATCTCGAGAATGCTGAGACTGCCGGAAAAGCCGCCGAAAGCAGGGAAGCCGTCCTTAAGGATCTGCGTATATCGGCCATCGAGGCCTTGAATGCGAACACTCTGGGTGTTCGATGTGGCCGACGTCTGCTGGACCTGGATGCCGGTGCTTTCGGCAAGCACCATCGACACATCGGCGGGACGCATCGAAATTTTCTCGTCGATTTCCTCTTCGTCGATCGCCTCGACGCGTGTCGGTTCGGCCTCGATCTCGCGCCCGGTTCGGGTGGACGTAATGGTGACCTCGCCGACCTCATTGTCGATCTCGAGATAGACGGTGCGTTCCGCGGCGTCCGAGAGCGGAAATGTCAGTGCGAGTTCGGCCGTGCCGTAACCAAGTGCAGAGACCTCGATGATCTGTTTGCCGTCTGGCACGCCTTTTAGTTCGGCGATGCCGTCGGCGGCGGTGACCGCGGAGATCCCGGTATCGCGAACGGTCACGGTCGATTCGGCAACCGGGGCTTTTGTGTCGTTATTGCGAACGACGATCCTTATGGTGTTGCCCATCTGAGCAGTTGCCGTCTGAGCGGCGATCAGCAGCAGAAAGAGCAAAAGTGCTTTGTACATTAAAAAAATCTAACCAAATACTGTGAAAACGCGTGGCGTCGCACGGGCGGCGACGAAAAATGGGCGCGAATGGGCGTGGTGGTTAGACTTTTGGCGGCTGCCAAATCGAATGTCTAAAGGTATCGGTGAATGGTTCGGTGTAAACGGCGACCGCGCCGGTATGAGCGGTTTCGGTACTGATCAGAGGCGAAGCGACATTAAACGACCGAGAAACGACGGGATGAGCACAGCACGTGCAGGCACATGTCTGCGGGCATTCGCCGGGGCAGCTTTCGCGATCTGGCGAGTCTTGCAGCGCCGTCGTTTGAGTAGTGACCTCAGAGCCATCAAGGCACGCCGACATCGTGTCCTGACACAACTGCGTCGAGAACAGCACGAGGTAAACGATAATACTGAGGCAGACGGCTTTCACTTGACTATATTTTCGCCTGTCCGGCGATTTCCCGCAAGTTTGGCCGCGATGGCAGGGCAAAAAAAGAGTGATGGCCGAACGATCAGTAAGGCCATCACCAATGGCAGCATCACCTGCCGATTTGAGCATATAATGCTCACCCCTTGTTCTAGATCTTGTGCAAATTAAGTCGCCGGTCCCAAATACACCCTCGAGCGAGCCCTTAACGACAATCAAATCAATTCAAGATCCAATATGAGAATAGCGTCACTGATCTTGCTTGTATGTGCGGTGCCGCACGCTCTCGATCAAATGTTTTGCGCGAGCTCGATCTCTTCCAGATTCATGCCGGCTCGATATAACAGCGTGTAACATCTCTTGCAGACGTGTTCACACGGTGTATCTGAGCACTCATATTCCTTGTCACAAAATACACAGATATATGTTTTATCCGGCGTCAGACTGGAATTGGTTGGGGCGGGCACGAACTTATCCTAAGGCACGATCATCACGATCAACTGCCTTCGAACGACCTCAGCCGTTCGATGTCGTTAAATTAAATTTGCGCCGAAAGAGAGTTATTCAACAGTGCATGGCATCCATCGTGGAAGTCAAGAAATACCATGTTAAATGTCGGAAAGTAAACCGGTTACTGGTGATAAGTGCGACACCGCATCGGACTGGCCTTTTAAGACGAGTATTTTGTATTTGAGCTCGCCCTGAGGGCAGTTATAATGGCAATCACACAAGCAGAAAAAGACGATGTTTACCTGACAGTTTCGATCGAACTCGTGAAAATGTTCGATATTCTCAGCAATCACTACGCACGTCCCGAACTAAGAGAAAAAGCCCACCTCGTCGCCCACATCGAAGAAAGCCAGCGAAAAAACTGGGAGATATTCACACTCTTGCCGGCCACAGCAAAGAGAGTGGCTTCTGCCGTCCTTCGAGACAAGTATTCGACCAAGGGACTATGATTCGCAAAGAGCATTTACGCGGAACGAGCAATCCGGGCAAATGCCGTGGGTGATCGACGGCATATATTCTAACTCGAAAAAATGCAATTTTCCGACGGCGGCTTCGATCTCGTCCCATTCGTAGCGGGCGGTCTTGATCCTGTTGCACCACGAACAAGCTGTGATCAGGCCTGTGGGCGAGGAATTTCCGCGGCGGAGCAGAGGTTGCGGTTCGCGGGGTTCGACGCTGGTGGTCAGCACGTTGAATTCGACGTTGCCGTCGTCCGATGGATAAATGCTCACCTCAGCGCAACGGCGTGTTGCCGGGCTATCGCACCTGATGTCAAACTTTATCGATCGGCCTTCGAACGCCTGTTCGATCAGCCGGCGATAGATCACGCGGGTTGTAGGGTCGACGATGAAATCCCACAAGGTGCGGCCGATGATCGAACCATCGGCCAACTCAGGGGCTTCGTTTTCGTTGGCAAACTCGTTCCAGTTGTCGGCGACCGACACGATGGTGAAATCGCGGTCGACGCGGTAACGTGTACAGAACTCAGGATTCTTCATAACGTGAGCGTCGCGTAGATTACGCGACGAGTTGCCGGCGTTCGGCAAGCTTTGCGTCGAGCCGGCGATGGCACGGCGGACAGACGCCCTGCAAAAGATCCGGTAGCAGTTTTTGTCCAAACAGCCGCAGCTTTCCGACGGCGTCTTCGACCTCGAGCCACTCACTCGGGCCAGTCTGTATTTTATTGCAAAAAGAGCATTCGGTCACGTTGCCGGCGGCGTGACGCTTTCGGCGGCGAAGCAATTCCTGCAGCGGCAGCGGCACGATCCCGATCGTCTGGATCGAAAATTCGACATTGCCATCGAGCGTGCGGCGAATCTTTAGCTTGGCGGTTCGCCGTTGGTCGGGCGAATCGTTACGAATATAAAATTTCACCGCGTGGCCGGAGAATGAACGCCAGATCAACTCACGGTAGATCTCGCGCGTTTCGTGATCGCTGACAAATTCCCAAAGAACGTGGCCGACGACGGCTTCGCAGGCTAGTTCGGGGGCGTCATTGACGACGGCATAACCACCCCAATTGTCAGCGACCGAAACGATCCTAGTGGTCGCGGTCGACACGATAGCGAGTTGTAATTGTGTGGGGGTTCATGATCTTTCAATTTACGTCCTAGGCGGAGCTAGGTTTGCGTTTTGTGATATCGGCATCCATTCGGGCTTTGCATTCGGGACAGATGCCATGGGACGTTTCGGTGTCGAAATTTCGGCGAAAATACTCGTCGGTCGTGACCTATTCGTTATTGTGGTTGAGCTCGCAGCACCATGCACGCATGGTGATGTAAGATTCGAGTGCCTCGGTACGGGTCAAAAGACGGTAGATCAATATCAGCAGCGGAATTCCGATGGCAAGTACCGTTAGCGTCTCAATCTGTGCGGAGAGCCAGTCTGATCCGTAATTGGTATTTCCGAAAATTGCACGGACAGCAGAGGCCTTGGTCAGCCAGGTGACCGCAATTATGGAGACTATACAAAGGAGAACATACCAAAAGATCCTCAGACTCGGGGATTTGATCATAATTTCAGCACCGGATTCAAATCGTGAGGATCTGCTGTTGAAAGTTTACGCCTATTTGCATTGACCCCAATAATGAGCAGATCTATTTTCATAAAGTTCTTAGCGGTGCGGTTTTTTTTCGCGGAGCGGTGCTTGTGTGTTCTGCCGCACAGACGACGGGTCGCGAATGGGCGAATCATTAGTATATATCTGAGGAGAATTATCATGCCAACCGAAAAAACATCGCTGAAACCGATCCAAAACAAACTGCTCGCGGCACTGCCGCCTCAGGAATACAAACGAATCTTGCCAAAGCTCGAAGAGGTCGACCTGATCTACGACACGCGAATATTCGAGCTCAATCGCCCGATAAGCGACGTGTATTTTCCGAACAGCGGCATTATCTCGCTGCTGGCGGCGGTCGAGGACAGTTCGACGCTCGAAGTCGGCATCGTCGGTCGCGAAGGCATGGCCGGGCTGCCCGTGTTTCTTGGGGCCCCGCGGTCGGGGCTGCACGCCGTTGTACAGGGTGAGGGAACCGCGATGCGTATCAGTGCGGGGGATCTGACCGCGGAATGTGCCATGGGCGGCAAGATCAACCAGATCCTCAAGCGATATACCCACTCGATGATGGTCCAGATCTCGCAATCGTCCGTGTGTTTTCGCTTTCACCTGATCGAACAGCGACTCGCCCGCTGGCTGCTAATGACGAGCGACCGGATGCAGACTGAAAAATTTGAAATGACGCAGGAGTTTTTGGCAAACATGCTCGGCGTTCGTCGCGAAGCCGTTAATCGGGCCGCACGTGACCTTTACAAACGAAAGATAGTCGCCCACACCCGAGGGCAAGTCAGTATCGTCGACCGCGACGGCCTTGAAGCGATGGCGTGCGGATGTTACGCGATGATACATGCGGAAGAGCGTGATCTTGACGTGATCTGAACGCGTAACTACCAACATTGACAAAATAAAAGGAAAAAAGCGGACGGTTTGGATTCACCCCCCAAACCGCCCGCACCGACAGTACATTGCTGTCAAGTAAAAAACAGCCGGAGCCGCCCTTTAACTCTTCGGAGATCGATACTAACGCAGGTGCGTTATCTGAGTACAGTTTTGGAATGGCACTCATTTTTCTCGTTCTCAACGAGGAGCATGTTTCAATAATAACCGCATCAGCACAGTAGTTCCGTGCGCTGACGCACAGACCGCAAATATTATTATGTGTTCTTATAAATATAGTGGAACAAGGGTTTTAGACGGCAATGTGAATCACACAGGGAAATGCTAAGGCTTGAAGTTGGACGAATGACTTTAAGATCATAAAGGAGATAAGAATATGCTTTGGACGATCATTTTAATACTACTGGTACTATGGGCACTTGGCATTGGTTTTGCTAACACAGGCGGTTTGATCCACATATTGTTGGTCGTCGCCGTGGTGGTGCTGATCCTGCAGGTTGTCAGGGGAAGACGAGTGTAGTTTCAGATTCCACACCGCAAATTGCGAAAAAAAAGGAACGCCGGCGACGGTGTTCCTTTTTTGGGTCTGCAGGACGCCCGATCTGCATAAATTTATGAGTTTATCGAGCGAAACTGCGAATGATCCTGATCGATTGGGTAATTCGGGTCGTGCGAACGCGTCAGCGTCGAGATGGTCTCGTTATGCGCATAAATGGCCCGGCGTTTGCCCAGGAGTCGTTTGACCGCAAAGCAGAAAATGTCGAGGTCGTCGGGTTTTGAGAGAAACTCGTTGGCTCCGGCCGCGGCAGCCTTTTCGCGGTCGATGAGGCGGTTCATTGCGGTAAAGATCATGATCGGGACCGTGTAACCGATCTGCCGCATCAGGTAACAGAGCTGTACGCCTGTCATGTCGGGGAGAGCGTAGTCAATGACACATAGGTCGAACGCGTCGCGGTAGAGCACCTTAAGAGCCCTACGACCGCCTTCGACCGAGGTCACCGAAATCGTCGGATGGATCGGACGCAACTGGTTTTCGATCCATTCGCCGGTCGTCTGGTCGCTGTCGATACAGAGTATTTTTGGTTGTGATGCACTCATTGTTATCTCATACTAAGTACAGGTCACTTGACGTTGGCATTTTGTGCATCGACAGGCGCTCCGACGTTCCCGTCACTTGCCGACGTCCAAAAGAAGATAAAAAATATCAGCATCATCAGCGAGAGCCCGATCGCCGCTGTCGCGACGCCCCAGACAACAAACCTGTATGCCTTTGCGGTATCTTCGCGGACGACCCGTTCCTCCCCATCAACTGTGATAACATCTTTAGCCATATAGTCGTAACTTATCCGTATTTGAATTTATTGTCTTTATCTTATGAGCGTGAGCTCTGAATGTATGTGCGGTATCGCACCCATTTGATATTTATGTGATATGCTTTGAGTACACTGATCGCCAATTCTTTCAACTTTAGGATCGAGACGATCGAAGACAATTGATCTTCACGGGTGATGCTATTGCGATGCCCAAGAAAGACACCACCGACGAAGCCCTACTGAACCAACTGCTTGCCGCATTGCCGGAGAGCGAATACCTGAAAATACGTCCCTCACTCGAACGCGTCGAACTTGAACGCGGCCAGGTCTTGTGGGAAGCTGAGGAACTAAACCAACACATCTATTTTCCTGCGACTGCGATGATCTGCATGCTTTACGAAACGGTAAGCGGCCAGTCGATCGAGGTAGGTATGATCGGGCGCAACGGTTTGGTAGGTATTGCGACGTTTATGGGAGACGCCGATCTGCTTCACCGGGTCGTGGTAGAACGCTCGGGCTCGGCGTTCCGGATGAAGGGCTCCGACGCCCTGGAGGAGTTTTCAGAAAGCGGCGATTTTCAGGACATCCTGATGTGTTATACCCAGTCGCTGATCACCCAGATCTCACAAACCGCTGTCTGTAATCAACTGCACTCTGTCGACCAGCAACTATGCCGATGGCTGCTGATGAACCATGATCATCAGCAGACGAGCGTGTTTTTGATGACTCACGACCAGATCGCCAGCCTTTTAGGCGTCAGGCGCGAGAGCGTCTCGCTGGCGGCGTCACATCTACAGGATCGCGGCCTGATCAAATGTACGCGCGGCAAGATCGAACTCGTCGACCGCGACGGCCTGGAAGCCTCAAGCTGTGAGTGCTACGGCATTGTAAAAATGCAGTACGACCGAATGCTAAGCAAATACATCAAGGCCCACGGCGATTAGAACGACGGGCAACCCTTCGTTAAGAAAATTGACACTAAGTCCTAGAAATATGCGGAGGCCGGTCGCCGGCCGGAAGAAATATGCTCAAAAAGCCAGGAAAAAGCAGATCGCCGGTTGACGACAGCAAGGCCGACGCCCTTCGCAATAATCTCCTTTCGGCTCTCCCGAAAAGCGAATTCGGCTACATACACCCAAAACTCGAGCTGGTCGACCTCAAAATGGATGACGTCCTTTGGGAAATGGAAGAAAAACGTGAGTACGTCTATTTTCCGACCACCGCGATGATCTGTCTGCTGTACGAGACCGAAGAAGGTGTATCTGTCGAGGTTGGTATGACGGGAAGTCAGGGCATGGTCGGCGTGGTGGCGTTCGTCGGCGACGCCCGAATGGCAAAACGGGCGGTCGTGCAATCGCCCGGCCGGGCTTATCGGATGAAAGCGAAAGCAGTCGAGGCCGAATTTGCCCGCAACCCCGCGTTTCAGGACATCTGCATGTGTTATACGCAGACGCTGATCGCTCAGATCTCGCAGAGTGCCATCTGTAACCGGCTTCATACGATCCAGCAGCAATTATGCCGCTACTTGCTCGTCAACCACGATAATCTGCGAACCAAAACTCTGCAAATGACGCATGAGCAGATCTCAAATGTGCTCGGGGTGCGTCGCGAGAGCGTCTCAGCCGCTGCGTCCGAACTTCGCGATGCCGGGCTGATCGAGACATCGCGCGGAAAGATCAAGCTCGTCGATATAAGAGGTCTCGAGACCACCGCTTGCGAGTGTTATACCGTAGTTCGCGAACAATACGACCGCATACTTAGTAAGTACCTCAAATCACACCGTTCTTAATTCGTAAAAGAACTTTTCGACGCCCCCCGAGTATCTGCAGCGAACGTGCTCCACCGCACGGACTGAGGGCCTTGTTGACTCCATACTATAAGTAGATCATCAGCATGCTGACTAAGGCACGCCGCATTTTGACGGAAGCCATTATTCATCTTGCGAGATCGATACAGAAAATCAAGAAGAGATACCGAGGTAAAAATTATGTTAGAGACCAATAATCAAGAATATCGCAACGGCCGCGGCAAGAACACATCATCAAAGATCGGCAACGGCGTACTGTTTTTCGGCGTCGGAGCTGCCATCGGCGGCGTTCTCGCACTTTTATTTGCCCCGAAACCGGGCAATGAACTCCGTGGCGAGATCGCTGACGTCACCCGAAAGGGCTATGACGCGACAGTCGAAAAGGCAACCGAGCTAAAAGACCAATCGGCAAAGGTCGTACAGATCGTGAAGGACAAGGCCGAGGCGGTCTATGACCTTGCGGCTAATAAATTCGCAACCGGCACCGAAGTGGCGGGAGACGTTGTTTCTGCAACGACCGGAGCTGTCGTGGACGGAATTGAGCGAATGCAGAACGAATCTGGCATTGCCCCCAATGGCCGATCGGGAAGCCGTAAATCGTCAGGGATAATGTGACGCCGGTAATCGCGGGAAAGAGAATTCCAGCTGCATAGAACTTGGCCGGCGACAGAACGTTGCCGGCCAAATGTTCTATCGGGAAAGAGAAAAGCGGGTCTCACCTAATTTGAGACCCAAAGGATCTATATGAAGAAAAGAAACTTAATATCACTAATTACACTGATCGTTACGACGTTCATTTTTACGGGATATACGAATGCCCAGCAGGGAACTCCGTACCGCGTGACCGACCGTCAGGTTGAAAATCTGCTAACGCAGATCGAGACCAGGTCGAATGCATTTCGCGATGTGATCGACAGGACGCTCGATAACAGCAATATCGACGACACTAACCGTGAAGATTCGATCAATCAAATGGTCGCAAATTTTGAGAACGCAACGGACAGTCTGAAAAGGAACTTTCAAGATCGCCGATCGACGTCGTCAGACGTCAGAGAAGTACTCAACCGTGCCGCATTGATCAATAGCTTTATGCGAAATAATCGCGTAACGCCCAATGCACAACGTCAGTGGACGATGCTTCGTACGGATCTCGACACACTGGCAGGTTACTATCGCGTCAACACAAACTGGAATGTCGTAACGCCCGTAAATAACGGCAATCAGTACAACTATACCGTTACTGATTATCAAATGCGCACACTGTTGAACCGCATCAAGCAGCGGAGCACAGCATTCCGCCAGAGTTTTGATCGTGCCAACAACTGGGGACGCGGCAATCAGTCGAACCAGGTTTCGGACGTTTACCGCAATATCACCGATTTTGACAATGCGGTGATCGCCCTCAGAAACGGCTTCACGAATCGAAACGCAAGCAGGTCGCAGCTCGACGCCGTGATGCAGTCGTCGTCTTTGATCAACACTTTTATCATCACAAATCGGACGAATAATGACGTCACCAACAAGTGGACGCTTGTTCGCAACGATTTGAACACACTCGCAAGCTACTATCGCATGCCTTGGGATTGGAATAATCCGACGATGCCCGGCCAGCAGTATGGCGGCTTTGACCAGCGTTTGACGGGATCGTACCGTCTGAACACCGGGCTCAGCGACAACGTTACAACGGTCGTCGACCGAGCGATCGAGAATGCAAACTATGATCAGGCACAGACCGATCGCGTTCGACGCAACACCGAACGACGTCTGGCTTCGCCGGCAACGCTTAGTCTCGAAAAGAACGGGCAGCAGATAACGATGTCGTCCGCAAATGCGGCGGCAGTCTCGCTGAATGCCGATGGCGTTGTTCGAACTGAAACGTCGCCCAATGGCCGTACGGTCAGCGTCAGTGTTACGGCTACAAACCGCGACCTGACGATCAATTACGAGGGCGACCGTATGAACGACTACAATGTCGTATTCATGCCGACAAATAACGGGCAACTCCGTGTTACCCGCCGTTTGTATCTCGAAAACCAGAATCAGACTGTTACGGCAACCAGCGTGTATGACAAAATCAGCCAGACACCGCAGTGGGACACCCCTAATTATCCGACTGGTACCGGCACAGCAAACGACAATTTTTATATACCGAATAACACAGCGATCATTGCGACGCTCGACACACCGCTTTCAACACGAACGGCGCGTGACGGAGACCGTTTTTCGATGACCGTAAATTCGCCGTCACAGTATGATGGTGCGGTGATCGAAGGCCGCGTTAACGGTGAGCGTTCGGGAGTGGTCTCGGGACGTGCCAATATGGCTCTCAGCTTTGAGACGATCCGTCTTCGTGACGGCCGGACGTTCCGTTTTGCCGGTATCGTCGATGGCGTTCGCGAGCGTAACGGTAACACCGTCAACGTAAATAATGAGGGTTCGATCCGCGACGACAGTCAGACGACCAAGACGGTCACTCGAGCCGGTGTCGGTGCCATTCTAGGCGCTATCATTGGTGCGATCGCCGGCGGTGGCCAGGGCGCCGCGATCGGTGCAGGCGTTGGAGCAGGAGCAGGTGCCGGAACTGTTGTATTACAGGGACGGGATAATCTCGAACTCGACCGCGGTACGCAGTTCAGCATAACGGCGACTGCCCCGGCTAATATTCGGTAACGCAGATCGATCAAATTTGCGTTCTTGAACGGACCTGTTCGAGATGAGCAAGGACCGGCCGTTTCAATTCGGCCGGTCCTTATTTTGTAAAACGGCTAGTTGACGATCGCGTCAAATGCACCGCGAATTGCAATGCGGACGAGGGTAAGTTGTTCCAGCAGGTCGGCGGGCGATGTCAGGTCCATACGTTCCGCGATCATCGCAAGAGCGGCCTGATTTCCGGTCGAAAGCCTTGTGGTGCGGCCGATCGTAAGCCGGATATTGTGGTCGAGTCTCGAAAGAAACGCATAGCCTTCGCGAAGGGCACCAAGGTGCGAATCATCCGGTAACTTCTCGATCAAACGGTCGAGCATCGCAATAGTCGACCGGTCGTCATTGCGGGTAACAGATTCGCCGTCAGGAATATTGTGCCTGAGCTGCAAAAAACGCATCGCAAAATACACATCGAGCATTCCGCCGTAGCCATATTTGATGTCGACGTCCGTACCGCGACGCAGACGGGCACGCTGTGTTTGGAGAGCAAGACGAACGCGGCGGGTTTCGGCGGCGAGTTCTGAGGCGTCGATCGCAGCGGCCCGTTCGTGAATGATCCGGCGGGTTTCACTTTCGACGGACCCCGCAAGTGCCAGATCTCCGCCGACCGCTCGCAGCTTGACGAACGCAAGCATCTCCCACGCCGCGGCGTGCTCACGCATATAGGCAAGGAACATCTCCCGAGACGTAGCACTCATGCCTTTCGAACCGTATGGACGCAGTCGAAGGTCGACACGGTACAAGTTGCCGTCGCGGGTCATCGACGAGACGGCCGTGACGAATAGTTCGACGGCACGGCTGTAAAACTCGGAGGAATTGACGCCATCGCCAAGCGGCTGAGCGTCGTCGTAAACCATTATCAGATCGAGGTCCGAGTCGTAGTCGAGCCCGCGCCCACCGAGTTTTCCGAGAGCGAGCATGGCAAGGTGGAGCCCTTTGTCAGCCGAGCGGTAACGCAGGGCGAGTTCGTCACGTACCGCGTCGAGAGCCGCCGCGATCGTAGCTTCGGCAAGTGAAGTCTGCAGGCGTTTTGCTTCGGCGATCGTAATTGTTTCGAATACATCGCGAACGACGATCGCGAGCAAAAGACGCGACCACGTCTGACGCATCGACGATATCCGAGTCCCAAATCCGCCCGGCGTTCGGGCCGCGGCCAGCATCGCCGTATGATAGTCGGGTTCGGGCTGAACAACGTGCGGATCGGGTAGGCCGGCCGCAAGCTGTGGATTTGCGGCAAGCATTGCGGCAAAATGCGGCGACACGTGCGAAAGCCTTTCAAGCACGGTCAACTCGGCGTCGGTCGCAGTAAATTCGACGTCCGATTTTTCGATCGACGCCATGACATGCGAACGTGTGCGTTCGGCGGCATTCGGCACCGAGGTCGAGTGGATCGAGTATGCGGGGTCGGCTGCTTCGCCAAAGACGCGGGCAAAGACGCGTGCGACATTTTCCGTATGTAGATTCAGATCTGCCTCAAAATCACCGCCCGACGCAAATGTGACGCGGCTCGCAAGCAACTGACGCTTTTCCGCATCGTCCGGGACAGTATGCGTCTGAATGCCGTTCTCCATCTGTAGGACGTGTTCGGTGCGGCGAAGAAATTCATAGGCGGCGGACAGTTCGGAGAGTTCGGTGTCGCTCAGATGGCGTCTGTCAGCAAGCCGCGTCAGACTGATCAATGTGTGAGGACTGCGGAGCCAGCGATCGTCGCCGCCGTGGGCAAGCTGCAAGGCCTGTGCGAGAAACTCGATCTCGCGAATGCCGCCGCGGCCGAGTTTGACGTTAAATCCGCGCCGATCGGTCTGCTCGCGGTCGATCTTTTCTTTAGACAGCCGGACGTTTGCCAGTGCCTCTTCGACCGTTTCGTCCGATTCAAAGACGAGCGGCTCGACCTCGGCGAAAAACTCTTTGAAAAGCTCGGTGTCACCCGCACATCCGCGTGAGCGGATCAGCACCTGGCGTTCCCACGGCCGAGCCTCTGTGCGATGATATCGGACAGTGTCGGCAACGGACATCGCGAGAGCACCCATCGAACCGTGCGGCCGCAGACGGAGATCGACGCGGTAAGCCGCACCTTCGCCGGTTTGCTGGCCGACGAGTTTGGACGTAAATTCGGCAAGCTTTACGAAATATTCGCGGTTTGTCACCGATCCGCGACTGCCGCTGCCGGATGTCATCCCGTCATTCGAATAAAAGAATATCAGATCGATATCCGACGAATAATTGAGCTCGCGGGAGCCGAGCTTGCCGAGCGCGGTGATGCAAAAGCGTGCG
Organism: Pyrinomonadaceae bacterium; assembly: GCA_017983495.1. Taxonomy (GTDB): domain Bacteria; phylum Acidobacteriota; class Blastocatellia; order Pyrinomonadales; family Pyrinomonadaceae; genus OLB17. Next base: position 134,849 of record JAGOBH010000007.1, read on the forward strand.
GGACGGAGTCGGCCTTTTTCGTCCGTCTCCTGAGGCTGGCCAAACCGGTTATCGATCTCGCGGCGGGCGTGCTTGAGCGCCGATTCGAGGATCGCGTCGGCGAGATGCGATATTTCCTCGGTGATCTCAGCGATGGTCGCGAGCCGTCTGATGTCACGCAGATAAATACGGAGAAGTTCGCGGCGTCGAAACCGGGCGAATAGCACCTGCGGTTCGAGCTGCGAATGGGTCATCGAAAAGCGAGCGAGCGATTCGAGCAGTTCTTCTTTTCCTCGAACGCTGCTGTCTCGCCGCTTTCGGCCGAGCCACCACAAATATTCGGGATTCTGAAGCAAGGTCGTCGCCAGTAGCGGTGAGAACGCCGCAAGAGTGAGCACGTCCGACAAGAGACCTTCGTCGCGGCCGAGTTTTACGGCAGCCGCAGCATGCTTTTCGGCAAGCTGTTCGAGAAACCGACGTGCTCCGGCCGGGTCGGGCAAGCCGCTGATCAAATGTTCGTCAATGTTCATCCTCGGAAGCGTTTCGGGTCGATACCGTAATTCTTTATCTTATAGCCTAATATCCGCTCGGTCGAATCAAGCATTTTCGCGGCTCGTGCGATGTTCCCGCGCGTCGATTTAAGCGTGTCCTGGATCAGGTCGCTCTCAAACGCCTCGACGGCAGAGGCGAGCGTGATACGCGTTTCGGTTCCACTGTTTTCAGCTGTTTGCAGCGTCGGCGGCAAATGATGCCCATGAATGACGTTGGAATCGCAAACAAGCACGGCGTGTTCGATAACATTCTCGAGTTCGCGGACATTGCCGGGAAAATGATACGCCGTCAGCATGTCGATCGCGGGCGTCGAAATGCGGCGGACCCGCTTGCCGTGCTCGCGTTCGTATTTTTCGACAAAATGCTCGGCCAGAAGCAGAATGTCCGATTTGCGTTCGCGAAGCGGCGGCAGACTGATGGTGAAGGCGTTCAGCCGGTAAAAGAGATCCTCGCGAAACGACGAGGCCGCGATCTCGTCCTCAAGCCGCATCCCAGATGCTGTGATAAGGCGGATATTGACCCGAACAGTCTCAGAGCCGTCTGCACGCTCGATCTCGCTCGACTCAATGACGCGGAGCAGTTTCGCCTGTGCCGTCAGAGGAAGATCGCCGACCTCATCGATGTAGAGCGTGCCGCCATCCGCCTGTTCGATACGCCCTTTTCGAGGCTTGCCGGCGACCATCTCGCCGCCGAATAACTCACGTTCGACCGTGGCATCGGGAAGTGCGGAGCAACTAACCTTTACGAACGGCCGTTTTGAACGCAGGCTGTTGTAATGGATGGCATTCGCGATCAACTCCTTGCCGGTGCCGCCCTCGCCGCGAAGCAGGACTGTTGCGTTCGAACGCGCAACCTGTTCGGCAAGTCCGTAAACCTGACGCATCTGACTCGAATTGCCGACAAGACGGTGAAATTCGTACTTGGTCTTAAGTTCCTGTTTGAGCAGGGTGTTTTCCTCGGCAAGCTTCCGGCTCTCTTCGGAAACGGTCTGTTCGATACGCATCGCTTGAGCAATGAGTGCCGCAATTACCCTGAGTAGCTTTATCGTCTCGTTCTCGGAGGCCGGCGACGAGGCGGGAAAGGCGACAGCAAGCATTCCGACGCCAACCGATCTGACGACGAGCGGCACTGCAATAAGTGCTTGGGCTCCGGTACCGAAGGAAAGAAAATTCAGGACACGATCCTGACCGAGTTCGTCGATGACGAAAGGCGAGACGATATGGTTGATCTTCCAGAGATTGCTCTTGGCGATCCGCTCCTCAAGTCGCCGAAAATCCGCGGCCCCGAGGCCGCTGGCGGCAATGATCTCAGCAACATCACTGTCACGCCGGCGTCGAACCACAAATGCGAACCGACCCCCAAGTACGCGATTGAGATTCTCCACGACCGAAGCCGATCCGGCACGGATGCCTTCAGCGTCGCCCAACGACGCTGCCGCACGGGCGATAAACTCAATTCGATCAAACTTCATTTCCGACAAAATTGTAGGTTATTGAGAGCGGGCGGTAAAATCGGCGGAGCGATGAGTTAGAATCAACTAATGGACAGCCGCATCGAGATCAAGGCAGGGAACGAGCATTTCAAGGTGCGGCTTGACGATTTCCTCTTCGATAAATTCAACGGACTGAGCAAGATGTATCTGCGCGAGATCGTCAAGAACGAACGCTGCGAGGTCAACGGGCGTGCCGAGAATATCGGATATAAGCTGCGTCCAAACGACCTGATAGAAATTCACATCGATACGACCCGCGAAACCGCGATGCGGCCGGAAAATGTACCGGTCGATATCGTTTTTGAAGACGAACATTTGCTAGTTGTTAATAAGCCTGCCGGAACGCTCGTCCACCCTACGCACCGCGATAAGAGCGGTACGCTTCTCAATGCACTCGCTTACCACCTGAATCGCGGAAAGATCGAAGCTGACGTTTCCGGCATTGATACGACAGCGTTCATTCGTGCCGGGCTGATCCATCGGCTCGACAAACATACGTCCGGGCTGATGGTGGTTGCGAAAACCGCTCGAACGCACAGGATACTGGCGGATCATTTCAAGCGGAAGTTTGTCGAAAAGCGGTATCTCGCACTGGTCAATGGTGTGATCAATGACGGTGAAGGAACGATAAACGCTCCCATCGGCCGATTCGCCGAACTGAAGTTTTGGGATATCAAGGCGGACGGTAAACATGCGGAGACGCGGTTTTGGGTCAGGGAACGGCGGGAGCGGTCAACGCTCCTGGAACTTGAGCCGGTAACGGGCCGAACAAATCAGCTCCGGATACATTGCTCGTCCATCGGACACCCCATTGTCGGTGATGTGGACCGCGGCGGCCCTGCCCATTCACGGCTCTGTCTTCACGCGTGGAAACTCACATTTCGCCACCCGAACGGCGGCGAGCCGATGACATTCGAAAGACCCATCGAATTTGAAGACCCTGATTAATTTCCCGAAGTCAGCACGATATCAAACGCCTTTTTGCCTGTGCCGGTCTTGAATCGCACACTCGCCGCGTACGATTTGCCCGCTTCGAGCTGCCAACAGCCTTCGCCGTAGCCGTCGTAATACAGGCCGTCGGTGTACAGCGTGTTCGACCAGATCTTGAAGCAATATGTGCCGGTAGTATTGAAGGTCCATGAATTGCTCACAGTTGTCCTGTTCTCATTCAACGCAAAATCCCGCCTGATATTATTCGACCCAAACTGCATAATAATATGCTCCCAGCGTTGGCCGGCGGCCGTGTTGAGCGTGTCGGTGATGGTGAGACGGCCGGGCGTGACAGACGGTTTTGGCGGCGTCACGGGTACCGCGGAACGTGCTCCATATAGGATCTGGATGCCTTTGATATCGAGCGGACTGAGGCGGCCGTCATTATTCCAACGCGGGTTGCAATAGTTCATGACCGAATCAGGGTCGTATGCCGTCAGCAGCAGGCCGCCGCTTTTGCTCTTTTCGGCGTTACAGGTCGAATCGGCCCTGTCTTGTTCGTGCATCAGTCCAAGTGCGTGGCCAAATTCATGCACCGCGATGGAAGTGATACAGGCATATCGCCGATTTTCGGCCTGACAGCCCGGAGAGAAGTTCCGGAATGTAAAGTTCAACTCCATTCCGTTCCTATCGCCGTCAAGAAAGCGGCCGATCCCGGAATTTGAACGTGTGTCGGCAATAAGGATGCGGATTCCCTTAGCGTTGGTCGTACATTGAGCCCATCCGTAGAAATTGACTTTGGCGGCTCTCCCCCATGTAGTGAGAATCGTGTTCCGGACGGAAAGTGTCTCGTTCTGCCAACCGGCGGGATTTTCCCAGCAAACGGGAACATACGTGATGCCGTCGCTGCTTGCGGGCCATTGCCATCCGGGGCCGGTATTTGCGTTTGCCCGAGCGGACGACTGGGCATTTGTCGCTGCAGACGCGACGAAGATCGCCAATAAAACAAATGCTGTGCGGTGCAGAAATTCGATCGTCATACTGATCCTCAGTCAAAGGGTATATTTACGATCGCGAGCGGTTAAACCGCAGCACACCCGCGAGGTCTTGAGCGTATTGATGCCGGCCCTAATTATCCGGGTTGGCAACGATTTTTCTCGACTGATTATTCAAACTAAAAGATCAGTGAATTACAGATCCCAAAAAGCGGAAAAGGCACCGCATGCGTCTCCCACACCGCATACGGCACCTTTCCCAGTTTAGGAACATTCACTGGTCACGTCTCCCACACCGCAACCGGTTACTTGCGCTCCTGGTTTGGATAGTATCGGCGGGGAGCCTCAACCATCCGCAAGAAATATAGCGCGCACTATTTGGCTGTGCAAGTACAATACCTATAGATTCGGCTAAAACCACAACAAAAAGCTATAATATCCGTCAAAACTGCATAATCTCGATTGATTTGGCTTTTTGCCGGCCTAATTAACGGATCGGCCAGGGCCAAATAATGCGGCTCCGGGCATCGCATCCGTCATATTTCCACCGACGACAACGGGTCTTCCGTTTACCAAAACAAACGAAATTCCATTCGCATACTGATGTGGCTGCTCGAACGTCGCAGCGTCGCCGATCGTCTCGGGGTCAAAAATGACAATATCAGCCGCAAAGCCTTCGCGGATCTGGCCGCGGTCGCGGAGGGCGAAGGTCTGAGCGGGAAGCGAGGTCATTTTTCTGATCGCATCCTCAAGTGAGACGATCTTTAGATCGCGGACATATCGGCCTAACACGCGGGCATTATTTCCGTAACCACGCGGATGCGGAACGCCCTGGCCAAGTTTTTGAACTCCGCTGTCAGACGCGATCATCGTGAACGGCTGACGCATGATGTTCTGAACATCATTTTCATCCATCGACCGATAAACCATCGACGCTCCGCCGTTCTCGTACATTGAAATAAACTGCTCGATTTGCGAATCGATGTCGTCCTTGCCGCGAGCGATCTTTGCGATCTCTTTAATGTTCTTGCCATTAAACGCGGGATTGGTCCGATAGCTGGCAACATATGCGTAAGTGAGATCTTTGAATTTCCGTTTTTTGAGGTCGTCTTTGACTTCGTCGGCAGCTCTTTTGCGTGTGGCAGGATCGGCAAGCCGTTTCTTTCCTTCGGCTCTGCCGCCGGCGACCGCCCAACTAGGCAGACGAACATCGATCGATGTTGAGGAAGCTGTATAGGCGTATTGGTCGACCGTAACGGCCAGGCCGCGTTTTCGGGCCGCCTCGACCAGGCCGATCGTTTCCGGTGTCTTTCCCCATAGAGCACGGCTCTGGATCTTGAAATGCGAGATCTCGACAGGCATCTTTGCCTGCTCGCCGATGTTGATCGCTTCTTCGATCGCCTTTACGACACCGTTGCCCTCGTCACGAATATGGCTGGCGTAAACGCCGCCGAATTTCGCAGCGGACTGTGCCAATTCAACAACCTCTTCCGTTTTGGCAAACGTACCCGGCAGATAGATCAAACCTGTCGAGAAGCCGACGGCGCCGTCCTTCATAGCCTGTTCGACGAACGCATTCATGCGGGCTTGTTCATCCGGTGTTGGCGAACGGTCGTCGAGGCCGACTACCTTGGAGCGGACGGTGTTGTGGCCGATCAGCGTGGAGATATTGACGGCAAGGGGTTTGGTGGCGATGCGACCAAGGAATGCACCGACGTCGAGATCTGATCCGCCGCAATTGCCGGTAACCAACGAAGTCACCCCCATGCGCACGAAGTTTTCTGCTTTTGGGTTGTCGAAGATATCTTCGGTGTGGACGTGGACGTCGATAAATCCGGGAGCGACGATCTGTCCGCGTGCGTCGATAGTCTGTTTTGCTCCCGAGCCGTCAAAACGGCCGACACGTGCAATACGCCCGTCTTTTATGGCAACAGATCCGTGAAACCATGGGTTTCCGGTCCCATCGACAATGCGGGCATTTACTATGACCAGATCATAGTCCGCACGGACTTGGGCGTAAGACAATTGAAACCCACCCACGACCAAAGATATTACCAGTAGTAAAGTTAATGTCCGCATGATCTAAATCTGACTACAAGAGAAGCCGCTATCACTCTTTGACAACCTTTTGTTCGTCTTCTTCAGAAAACGGATTGTGCAAAATGACCGGTTTTGCCTTTTTGCGAAGTCGAACATTGAGCACCTCGACAAACACCGAGAATGCCATCGCAAAGTAGATATAGCCTTTCGAAATGTGCTGATGGAACCCTTCCGCGATCAGCGTCACGCCGATCAGCAGCAGGAACGCGAGGGCAAGCATCTTGATCGTCGGATGACGCTGGACGAACGCACCGATCTTGCCGGCAAAGAGCATCATCGCGATGATCGAAATGACGACCGCGGCGATCATGATCCAGACATTGCTGACCATGCCTATAGCGGTGATGACCGAATCGAGCGAAAAAACGATGTCGAGCAAGGTTATCTGGATGATCACACCAACAAAGCCAGCGTAAACCTTTTTCGACGCTTCGCCCTCGACGCCCTCAAGCGAACCGTGGATCTCGTGCGTGCTCTTGGCTATCAGGAACAGGCCGCCGATGAGCAGGATCAGGTCGCGGCCCGATACCGATTGGCCCAAGATGGTAAAGAGCGGCTCGACCAGCCCCATCACCCACGTCAGCGAGAATAGCAAAATGATCCGCATGATCAGCGCCAGCGAAAGCCCAATGAATCTCGCCTTGGCCTGATCTTTCGGCGGAAGTTTACCCGATAAGATCGAGATAAAGATCACGTTGTCGATACCCAAAACCAGTTCGAGTACGGTAAGTGTTAAAAATGCTATCCAGATCTGCGGGTCAGCAAGCCATTCCATGGTTCGATCTCCAATCTAACTCAACATACGGACGTATTCCTGTTATAAAGACTTACAGGGTTTTGTTGCAGCGGCATCGGCTAATTCACGTGCCGTTTCATTTTGTTTCGCACCGGGCAGCACTACGTCGGTAACGCACGACTCGGTCTTACCGATCTTCGAAACCATCAGGTACGACGTGCTTTTTGATGAATCGTCCGCACCGGCGACATTAAAGCGGGCGATCAATGCGACCGGAACGCCTGCCTTTGTTCGCCATTCGATCTTTTCACCAATGGCAGAAAAACCGCCATAGAAACCCCAAAAGTTTAGCTCAAACTTCTTTTTTGCGGGCGTGATGATATCTATTGTCTGACGAATATCACCCTCGAGCAGACGGACCTTGTAACCGCCGACACCGGCACACTCACCCTCGTACGAACCGGCTTCGTCCGGATTTGAACTAATGGTGCGGCAAGCCGAGGTTTTGGTGCTGGTGTAAACGCTTTTGTTTTGTGCCGCGGCCATAGCGGTGAGAGCGAACACACAGATAGTTGCGAACATGAAAGTTTTCATCATTGTCTCCTGATTAATTGAACACTTTGCCACAATTAGCGGCGATAGACAATACGGCCGCCGACGATGGTGGCGACCGCCGCGCCCGAGAATTCCCAGCCGTCGAATGGCGAATTTCGCGATTTTGAACGCGATTCGGAATTTCGGTAGACCCATTTCAGGTCCGGGTCGATTATCGTCACGTCCGCAAACGAACCTGGTGCAAGCGTGCCGCGGCCGGCAAGCTTAAAGATGCGGGCCGGGTTGACCGAGCAAAGTTCGACCAAGCGGACGAGGTCTATGATGCCGGTATGGACGAGTTGGTTGAATGCCAATCCGACGCCGGTTTCGAGGCCGGTGATGCCCATTGGGGCACGGTCGTATTCGAGAGCTTTTTCGTCAGCGTGATGCGGAGCGTGGTCGGTGGCGATGGCGTCGATCGTCCCGTCCCTAATGCCCTCGATGACGGCTTCGAGATGGTCTTGTGAACGCAACGGCGGTGCCATCTTTGTATTTGTATCGTATGCTGACGGAGCGCGGACACTCCTGTCCGCATCGTCGGTTCCTCCGACGAAACTATCGGTCGATGCCTTCGGGTTCGCGTCGAAGCGACGCTCATGCGGACAAGAGTGTCCGCGCTCCACCGCTACATCGGTCAGAGTGAAATGGTGCGGCGTGACCTCGCAGGTGACGTTCAGCCCCTCGGCCTTGGCACGGCGAACGGCCTCGACGGCACCTTTTGTAGAGACATGGGCGATGTGAACGTGGGCACCGGTGTCCTTGGCGAGGATGATGTCGCGGACGGCGTCGATGTCTTCGGCAAGTGCGGGCATGCCTTTAAGGCCGAGCAGCAGGGAAATGCGGCCTTCGTGCATGACGCCGCCGCTCGATAGCGATTTGTCCTCGCAGTGATCTATGACCGGCAGGTCAAAATCGCGTGCATATTGCATCGCCCGCCGCATAATTCCAGCGTTCGGCACCGGACGGCCGTCATCTGAAACGGCAACGGCTCCGGCGGCCTTCATCTCGCCCATTTCTGCCAATTCCGAGCCATCTGAAGATTTTGTGATCGCACCGATCGGAAATACGTTCGCCAGACCCGCGCGTTCCGCCTGTTCGATCATGTAACGCGTGATCGCCGCGTTGTCGTTGACCGGATTGGTATTCGGCATAGGACACACGCTCGTCCAGCCGCCGGCAACAGCCGCGGCACAACCGCTGGCGATCGTCTCTTTGTGTTCCTGGCCCGGCTCACGCAGATGCACGTGCATGTCGATAAAGCCTGGTGCAACAAGCAGGCCTCTAGCGTCGAAAACTTCACAATCCTCGGGAACTGCTTCGCCCGGCCGAATCCACGCCGTGACCTTACCGTCCTCGATGAGGACGGACATACCGGTATTTTCTTTTGCGGCCGGATCGATTAGGTGGCCGTTTGCGATCAATAACTTCATTTATTTGTTCAGGCTACTGCCAACTGAATTCCATCAGCCAATTCTAAACTACTCGCATATTCAATATGCAGAACAAGCCGCGGCGCATTGCTTATCGATTTGGACGAGGAGTGGATCAGCAATGGCCTCATAGCTACCACACCACCCTCGCTAGTTGTGCAAATGACGCTTCTCTCGTTATGTGCAGTGTCGAGCACCACATTGTCATCAAGCACGCCGCTAATATGGCTTCCTGGAATCACCTTCAATGGGCCGTTATCGACCGTTGACGCGTCCAGATTTACACGCAAAGCGACAATCCTCTCGAGCGCCCACGCAGGAGCATGTGCGTAATTAATCTCGCATTTTACCGACCAAGGCCCCCATTCACTCGAATCGAAGCGGTCAAGAATCGGCAGAGCTGTATCTTGATGCCATACGACAAGCCAGTTTGCTCTCGGAGACTTGTCAAAGAGCGTCGCTCGAAAAGGAACCGCTCCGGTGCCGACGCATCTTCGTGCAATTTGCAATAACCGCTCATCGTTAGCGAGTCTTGCAACTGCCGAATCGCCCATTAAATGTCGTCGGCCAGCCCTTTTTGCCATTCTTGAGGAAGGGCTAAGGGTCGCCTTCAATTCGCGACACTCCGATTCTGTCACGACATTCTCGATAATTTCAAAACCTGGCTCCATCCGTGCGAATTAAACGGAAGCTCCTCCCGTTGCCAGATATAACACTGCCATTCTCACTGCAACGCCGTATTTTACCTGGTCCAAGATCAACGAACGCGAGCTGTCGGCGACATCTGACGCGATCTCGATGCCGCGGTTCATGGGGCCGGGGTGCAGGACGATGGCGTCTTTTTTTGCAAGGTCGAGACGGTCGTTGGTCAGGCCGTAATGGATCGAGTATTCACGCAAACTAGGAAAATACGCAGCGTCCTGACGTTCGCGTTGGATACGCAGGATCATGACGACGTCGGCACCAGTTATCGCATCCTCTACACTGGAGCAGACTTGCAATTGCGGTCGAGAGTGAACCACCCCGTCAGCCGAAGCGGCCGCCACCCCTCCTTCGTAAGGAGGGGAGCTTTGCGAGTCGATCAAATATTGAAAATCGACCGGGACAAGCGTTCCCGGGCCGGCGACGCGGACCTTTGCTCCCATTTTTGTTAGGAGGTGAATATTTGAGCGGGCGACGCGGCTGTGGAGAATATCGCCGACGATCGCGACTTCGAGGCCAGCAATCTGTTTTTTGTGCTCGCGGATCGTCATTGCGTCGAGCAGGGCCTGGGTGGGGTGTTCGTTGGCACCGTCACCGGCGTTGACGATCGCGGCACGGCTAACCTTGGCAAGCTGATGCGGAACGCCCGCGCTTGAATGCCGGACGACGATGCAGTCCGGTGCCATCGCGTCGAGGTTCATTGCCGTGTCGAGCAAGGTCTCGCCTTTACTGACGCTCGACGACGACACGCTAATATTCACGGCGTCGGCCGACAGTCGTTTTGCAGCAAGCTCAAATGATGTGCGTGTGCGGGTCGAGGCTTCGAAAAAAAGATTGATAACCGTCTTGCCGCGAAGTGCCGGAACCTTTTTGACCTCACGTGTCGAGATCTCGCTAAAGTTTTCCGCAGTGTCCAAAATGCCGACGATCTGATCGGCTGTCAGATCTCGGATACCAAGTAGATCTCTTCTGCGAAACGGTTTTTCCATTCTGTTACACCGCTTTGCGGCGTTCGCAAGCAGGGATGCTTGCGGCTCTAGTCAAAAAAAACAGGCTATACAGCCTGTTTACGGTCTTTCAAAAATTCCAACAGCCTCGACGTCGTCGTACTCTTTCAGCATGACCTTTATTATTTCGGTGTGCTTTGTCGGCACGAGCTTGCCGTAAAAGTCGGCCTGGATCGGTAATTCGCGATGTTCGCGGCCGCGGTCGATGAGGACGGCGAGCTGGACCTTTCGCGGACGTCCAAAATCCATCAGTTGGTCGAGTGCAGCCCGGATCGTCCTTCCGGTGTAGAGCACATCATCAACCAGGACAATGTTCTTTCCCTCAATATCGTGTTCGAGTTCGGTGCGGTTAACGATCGGGTTAGCTCCGACCGTCGACAGGTCGTCGCGGTAGAGCGTGATGTCGATGATGCCGTAGAGCGGGCGTTCACCCTCGAGAGCTTCGATCTTTTTAACGATGCGTTCGGCAAGCGGGACGCCGCGGCGTCTTATGCCAACAATATAAAGGTCGTCGGGACCTTGATTTGATTCGACGATTTCAGACGAAAGCCGCGAAAGAGCACGCTTCATGTCCGCTGAATCCATGATCCGCGATTTTTCTACAAGATGTATTTCGTCTCCCATTTGCAAGCAAATCGTAACAAAGGAATCCTCAAAGTTCAAAGTTACTTCGGGGAAGTTTCAGTAAACCGGATATTCATCTAAAATCTTAAGAACGAAAGATGTCAAAAATGTGGGAAAAGTTGATCCGTCCGGTAATGTTTCGCCTCGATGCCGAAAGGGCACACGAGGTAGGCATGCGTTCGCTCCGGGCAGGAATGGCCTCGAAACTTGGGCTCGGTGGTGCGGCGACCGACTGCTGCCCGGTCGAGCGGTTTGGGCTGAAGTTTGCAAATCCGCTCGGGCTCGCGGCCGGATTTGATAAGAACGGCGTTGCGGTCAACCAGCTTGCGGACCTCGGTTTTGGATTTGTCGAGGTCGGTACCGTAACGTTCGCACCGCAGCCGGGTAATCCGAAGCCGCGAATGTTTCGCCTGCCGGATGATATGGCATTGATCAACCGGCTTGGGTTCAACAATGAAGGTGCGGTCGCAGTCGTCGAGCGGCTCACACAGCTAGATCGAAAATGCGTAGTCGGGGTAAACATCGGTAAGAATAAAGACGTGCCGAACGAAGAAGCCACCGAAAACTATCTAAAAAGCTTCGATCTTGTACATCCGGTCGCTGATTATGTAGCAGTAAATATCTCGTCGCCAAATACGCCGGGGCTGCGGGAACTTCAGAAAGCGGAGAATCTTGAAGAGCTTTTGAGAGAGTTACAGGATCGAAATCGGGTTTTAAGTGCGGTCCCCAAGTCGCATGGATCGGACGGCGGGCCGCCTGAAGGCGATACTCCTAGCGTTAAACCTTTGCTTGTTAAGATCGCACCGGATCTGACCGATGCGGAGATCGAAGCGGCGGTCGATATCGCGATACGTTACGAACTTGCCGGTATTATTGCGACGAACACGACGATCTCTCGGGAGGGCCTGAAAACACAGGGCGTTAATGAGATAGGGTCCGGCGGATTGAGCGGACGTCCGCTTACCAGACGTTCGACCGAGGTGATCGCTTCGATATACCGATATTCAAATGGCAAGCTTCCGATCGTCGGTGTCGGAGGGATCTTTGATGCAGCAGATGCTTTCGAAAAGATCGCCGCAGGGGCGTCGCTGCTTCAGGCTTACACAGGATTTGTTTACGGCGGGCCGGGTTTCGCCCACGAGGTTTGCTCGGGATTGAGCCAGATACTCAAAGAACGTGGCTTCAAAGATCTCGACTCGGCGGTCGGGTCGTTGGCCGCGTAACGCCGATTGTGGGGTTTATTTGTTTGACACCACACGCCGAGAGGCTATAATAGACCCTTTGCCTAACTGACGGGCAAGAACTGATATTTGCACATTGGGATAATGATCATCGAACTCGCAAACATAGGGCCGCGGCCGAAAGCGATAGACCTGATCGTCAGAGCGGATGATATCGACCTCGATGTTGACGGGACCGAATTAAAGGCTGACGTTCAGTTTTCGGGCGAAACGGTTCGCGAGGACGGAAAAGCACATGTACGCGGGACGATCACGGCGGCCTTGACCATCGATTGCACGCGGTGCCTCGAACCGATCGGTGAATCGATAGAAATTGCGTTCGATGACATTTTCGTCGATCCGGCTGACGCTCCGAGCGAAACCGAGATAGCAGTCGATGTCGAAGCTCTTGACGAATCGATCGCTGAGGACGGCCAGGTCGATCTTATTAATGTGATCCGCGAGCAGATATTGCTGGCGTTGCCGGAACAGCGGTTTTGCCGCGAAGATTGTAAAGGTTTGTGCCCGAAATGCGGGAGCAACCGAAATTTGATAGATTGTAAGTGTGAAGAAAATGAGATCGACCCACGCTGGGCGGCTCTCAAGAATTTTAGATAGCCGCAAAAGGCACTATAAAGTACCGGCTGCGGCGAATTAATTTGAGGTAAAAATGCCAAATCCAAAACGACGACATTCGCATGCAAGAACACGCACACGACGTGCTCACGACGCCCTGAAAACCCCGCAGTTCTATTTAGATAAGGACTCAGGCGAGGCCAAGGTGCCGCACCGCATCGATGCGAAGACCGGAATGTACAAGGGCCGCAAGATCATCGACGTCAAAGAAACTGAATAGACTTTTGAAATTTTGTAAATTTTGAGTTCTAATTCAAATCAAATGACAGGACATAACGCGGGAATCATCGGGATGGGACACGCTTACCCGGAAGGCATTTTAACAAATGCCGACCTGGAGAAGATGGTCGACACAAACGATGAATGGATCACCTCGCGCACCGGCATCAAGCAGAGGCACAAAGCCGCGGAAAACGAGTACACCTCGCAGTTTGGCACAAAAGCCGCACTGCAGGCACTTGAGCGCGCGGGGCTCGAACCGACGGATATCGACATCATTGTTTGTGCTACGACGACGCCTGACCAGATCATGCCGTCGACCGGTGCTCTGATACAGGCTCAGATCGGGGCGACGAATGCGGCCGGAATGGACGTATTTGCCGCTTGCTCAGGTTTTCTGTATGGCCTGACGATGGTCGAATCGATGATCCGCACCGGACAGATCCGATACGCACTGGTCATCGGGGCAGAGGTTCTGACGAAATATGTCGATTACACCGACCGCGGCACCTGCGTCATTTTTGGCGACGGAGCCGGAGCAGCTGTCATCGGCCCGGTGCCTGAAGGAAAGGGGATTTTGGCAACGAAGATCCGTTCCGACGGCCGTTACGAAGAGCAACTCTACGCTCCGGGCGGCGGCACAAAACTCGGCACTACGCACAAAACGATCGACGATCGTGAACATTTCTTTAAGATGAAGGGCAATGAGCTCTTCAAGGTAGCTGTTCGTTCGATGGCCGATATCTCGGCCGAAATGGTCGAAAAAGCCGGATACAAGGTCGAAGACATCGACATCGTCATCCCGCATCAGGCCAATCAGCGGATCACGGACGCAGTCGCATCGCGTCTGGGCGTCCCCGAAGAAAAGGTTTACTCGAATATCGCCGAGATGGGAAATACATCGTCAGCGTCGATCCCGATCGCAATGGATGAATGCATTCAGTCCGGCCGGATCCACGAAGGCAGCCTGGTCCTGCTGACCGCTTTCGGCGGCGGCGTGACCTGGGGCGGAACGGTAATACGATTTTAGATTTTGGATTTGATGTCGAAGACGGCTTACATTTTTCCCGGTCAGGGTTCTCAGTCCGTTGGGATGGGGAAAGACCTTTTTGACAACTTTGCCGCCGCACGCGAGGTTTTTGAGGCGGCAGACGAGGCTCTTGGCTTTTCGCTCTCAGAAATGTGCTTTTCTGGTGACGAGGCGGATCTTCAGCTGACCGCCAACACGCAGCCGGCAATTTTGACGGCATCTGTCGCGGCGTTTCATGCGGCAATGGCCGAGGGAATGCCCGAACCCGATTTTGTCGCGGGGCATAGCTTGGGCGAGTATTCGGCACTGGTTGCCGCTGGAGTTTTAGATTTTGCCGATGCTGTGCGAACCGTTCGTAAACGCGGAACGTATATGCAGGAGGCCGTACCGGTCGGCGTCGGTGCGATGGCCGCGATACTCGGACTTGGGCTTGAAGAGGTCGAAGCAGGTTGTGCCGAAGCGGCTCAAGGGCAGGTTTGCACCCCGGCGAACATTAATTCGCCTTCGCAGATCGTGATTGCCGGCAACGCCGAGGCGATCGACCGGGCGTGTGAGATATTGAAAGGAATGGGTGCAAAGCGGGCGATCAAGCTTAACGTCTCAGCACCGTTTCATTGCGCTCTGATGATGCCGGCACAGGAGAGACTGGCAAGTGACTTGAAAGCCCTTGATTACGAAGATCTGGCGTTTCCGATAGTTCAAAACGTCGATGCCGAGATCAATCGGACCAGCTCATCGGTTTGCGAAAAGTTGACGCAGCAGGTATCGTCACCCGTTAGGTGGCTTCAGTCGGTCCAGACAATGTCTGCCGCCGGGGTCAGCCGGTACGTCGAGATCGGGCCGGGAAAAGTTTTGACAGGTTTGGTACGGCAGATCGACCGCGAAGTGTCGTACGCCAACATTGAAGATTCGACAAGTTTGAGCAATACATTAGAAACCCTATAAATACAGGAGAAAATATGTCAGAAGTACAAGATAAGATTAAACAGATCATCGTCGACGAACTCGGAGTGGACGAAGCAGAAGTTACGGAAAATGCCCGGTTCATCGAAGATCTCGGTGCAGATTCGCTTGACCTCGTTGAACTCGTGATGCGTTTCGAAGAGGAATTCGACATCGAAATTCCGGACGAAGACGCTGAAAAGATCCAGAGCGTTCGCGATGCGTACGCTTACGTCGAGCAGCACAAAGCTGCCTAATTGGTAATTAGTGAATTGTGAATCGTGAATAGAAATCACATCTATTCACGATTCACTGTTTCACGATTCACAAAGATATGAAACGTCGTGTAGTAGTTACGGGACTTGGGTTGGTCACGCCGAACGGAAATGATGTTCCGTCGACCTGGCGCGCTCTGATGAACTCGGAAAGCGGTGCGGACTACATTAAGAAGTTTGACGCAGAGAAGTACTCGGCCAAGTTTGCGTGCGAGGTGAAGAACTTCGATCCGCTCAGCTTTCTCGATAAGAAAGAAGCCCGCCGAATGGGTGCATTCACTCACTTTGCCCTCGCTGCGTCTGACGAAGCGATGAAGCATAGCGGACTCGTCATTGACGAATCGAATGCAGAAATGGTCGGAACTTATATTAGTTCCGGGATCGGCGATTTTTGGGCGATCGAGCGGGAGCACGAAAAGCTGCTCAACTCAGGGCCCGACCGTGTTTCGCCGTTCTTTATCGTTTCGGCGATCGTCAATCTCGCCTCAGGAAACGTGTCGATCAGGCACGGAGCGAAAGGGCCGAATTCAGCCACAGCTACGGCTTGCTCGGCAGGAGCCCATGCGATCGGAGACAGTTTCCGGATCATCGAACGCGGCGATGCGGATGCGATGATCTGCGGCGGAGCCGAGAGTGCGATCACGCCGATGTCAGTCGCCGGATTTGCCTCGATGAGGGCTTTGTCGACGCGGAACGGTGATCCGAAACACGCCTCGCGTCCGTTCGATCTTGAACGTGACGGATTTGTCATCGGCGAAGGTGCGGGACTGTTGATCCTTGAGGAACTCGAATTTGCCAAGGCTCGCGGTGCGAATATCCTGGCGGAGATCGTCGGTTACGGAATGAGCGGCGACGCGTTTCACGTGACGATGCCCGACGAGACCGGTTCGGGAGCGATACGCGTTATGCAGCGGGCGTTGAAGGACGCCGGTTTGTCGCCCGAGCAGATCGGGTATATTAATGCACACGGAACGTCGACGCCTTATAATGACAAGTTCGAAACGCTTGCTATCAAGAAGGTATTTGGTGAAAACGCATACAATATCCCCGTAAGCTCGACCAAGTCGATGACCGGTCACGCTCTCGGTGCTGCGGGTGGGCTCGAAGCGGTCTTTTCGGTCAAGGTGCTGCAGGAAAATGTGCTGCCGCCGACGATCAATTACGAATTTCCGGACCCGGATTGCGATCTGGATTATGTTCCGAACGTCCCGCGTGCCGCAGAGGTCGAATACGTTCTATCGAACAATTTTGGCTTTGGCGGAACGAATGCTTGCTTGATATTCAAGCGTTACAGCGAATAGGTAAAAGCGTCTCACGGTACTTTGTACTTGAGACGCTTTTTTTATTATCCTATCAATGAACAGTCATTCATTATATATATGAAGATCATAGTATTGATGAAGCAGGTCGCCAATAAGGACGCGGTGTTGCGTATCGCCGGCGACGAAAAGTGGATCAACGAAGCGGACATATCGCAGCAGACCAACGAATCTGACGGCTATGCCCTCGAGGAAGCTCTGCGAACCGTCGAGGCAAAGGGCGGCGGCGAGGTCGTTGTGTGCTCGCTCGGGCCGCAGTCAGCCAAGACGGTGATCAAGGATGCCCTTGCGAGAGGTGCGGACCGTGCGATCCTCGTTGTGGTCGAGGACAGCAAGAGCATGTCCTCATATCAGATCGCCAAGGCTATCGCCGACGCCATCCGCGATGAGAATGCGGACTTGGTGTTCACCGGCTTGCAGTCCGATGACGCGAGCTACGGTCAGACCGGCGTGATACTAGCGGAATTGCTCGGCATACCGCATGCGACCATCGTGATCGAGGTCGACAAAGCGAGCATTGGCGAAACTCTGCGAGTCAAACGTGAGCTCGAAAGCGGTTGGTATCAGTGGTTTACGTACAAGCTGCCATCATTACTGACGATCCAGTCGGGCATTTCGCAGATCCGCTACGCTTCGCTCAAGGGCATCATGGCCGCAAAGAAGAAGGAGATCCGTGACGTAACGCCTTCGACGGAGACTTTTGCATCGGCCTCGAAGATCGAAAAGGTATATATGCCGCTCAAGACCAAGCAGACCCAGATCCTTGGTAACGGCGATGCCAAAGCCGGAGCGGTCGAATTGGTCGAGAAACTAAAGAATGACGTTCGAGTTATTTGAGTCTCCGGACAAGATCATTTTGTGCAAAAGCCCGGACATTGTTCGGGCTTTTTTGCGTTCGATGAGGGAGTAGGGTATTCTACCGACTAACAACTTTTATTCGACATTTTAAATCATTGCCGAAAGGCTTTTTCCACGGACCAGTCCGCTCGCAAAAGGAGCGGCAATCCGTGAACTACATTCAAAAAGGAGATCGACTATGTTTAGGAAATCACGATTTGCAACAGTCCTTGCGATTGCAGCGGCAATCACGGCGTTTGCAACTGTTTCAATGGCTCAAGTTATCTACAGCAATGGCGGACTTGTGACAGGGGCTACATCCAGATCCGGCGTTGCGGCACCGGCCGGTAAGCAGTGGGCCGAGGTTCAGAGCAATACCGGTGATACAGTAGGCAGCAACACAAATGCCGGCGTGGGGTGCCAGGCTATCGGCACGGCTACCAATAACCGATGTGCTGACGATTTTATAGTTCCGGTAGGAGAAACATGGACGGTCAGTTCGTTCACCTTTTACGTCTATCAGACTAATTTTGCCGGAGCGACGAGTCCGGTGACCGCGGTCAACATGCGCGTCTGGAATGGTGTTCCTGAGGCGGTCGGTAGTACCGTTGTGTTCGGAGATACGACAACAAATCGACTGGGAACCTCGGTGAATTCAGACCTATTCCGAATCTTTAACTCGACGGTGCCGGCACCTGGCACCGTTCCCGGAACTACCAGGATCATTTGGGAAACGACCGCGAACGTCGCTCCTGCAGCGGTTCTGACTGCCGGAACGTACTGGATCGATTTCCAGATAGACGCAGGTGCGAGCGGCAACTTTACTCCGGGTGTCACCAGTGTCGGCAGCCGCGGCTCGGTGCTCTACAACGGTTTGCAGAAGATCGGAGCTGCTGCATTTGTCTCTATCATTGAAGGCGGCAACCCTGCGGCTATCGCTGATTACGGTCTTGATTTTCCGTTTAAGGTCAATGGAACGGTGGCAGGTACCATCGGTACGCGTCGCTCGCGAACGGTAGATTTCAATGGTGATAACAAGACCGATTTTGGTATCGCCCGATCCGCAAGTGCGGCTGGTCAGACGACCTGGCAGATACTTGACAGCACATCCGCGGTTAGCGGTGCGGCTTGGGGAACCGGAGTTGGGTTTGCGGGAGGCGACCGTGCGGTCCCTGAGGATTTCGACGGCGACGGTAAGACCGATATCGCGGTATGGCGACCGGGTGCACCGACTGTAGCATCGTTCTACATCCTGCAGAGTGCGACAAGCACATTACGTGCGGAAGCGTTTGGCCAGACCGGCGATGACCCGTCCGTTGTTGACGATTACAGTGGTGACGGCAATGCTGATCTCGCGGTCTATCGTGATGGCGGTGCCGGCCAGAGCTTCTTCTACTATCGATCCACCGCGAACGGGCCTGTAACCTATGTCCCTTGGGGCATAGGCGGTGACAAACCTGCTCCCGGCGATTACGATGGCGACCGCAAAGCTGATTTTGCAGTCTATCGTAACGAGGGAGGTCTCGCTCGCCACTATCATCTTCGCTCGACCGCGGGGTTTGTAACGGTTCAATTCGGCTTGTTTACCGACAAATTTGCCGCCGGCGACTACGACGGTGATAACAAGACTGACATCTGTGCGGTCCGGGCAAATGGACTAGTCTTCGATTGGTACTTGCTAAGGAGCGGCAACGGGATTCTGGCAACGTCGGGATCACTGGGCGGCTTTGGTAACCCCACGACGGACTACATCGTCCCGGGCGACTATGACGGCGATAACAAGACTGATTTTGCGGTCTGGAGAACTGCCGCCGCCGATAACGGTGTCTTTTACCTGGCGCCGTCAAATTCGGGCCTCTCCGGCACCAAATGGGGCGGCACGACAGGTATCCTAACGACACCTGACTACCCGGTGGCCAACTACAACGTCCACTGATCTACTGACGGCATTTAGCCGGTGAAATTGCAGAGAGAGGCTTTGTCAAAAAAGCCTTTCTCTGCAATACTTTTTTGTAGGATCAATTGGAGAAGCTACTACTAAATGAGCAACATTCTAGTATTTATCGAACACAAAGATTGCGTGCTGAATAAGACCTCGCTCGAGGCGATCGCGGCCGCACAAAGTATTGCGAAAGATCTAGGGCTGACGGTTTCGGCTGTCATTCCTTGCGACAAGGATTGCGGCCTTGCACAGGAGATCGCTGGCTATAATCTTGCGAAGGTTATCGTCGCAAAGAACGAGAAACTCGGGACGTACACTCCTGACGGCTATGCCGACGCGTGGGAACAGGTCGTCAAGGCGGAGAATCCGCAGTATGTCGTAATGTCGCACACCTATCAAGTGCGTGATTTTGCGCCGAAGGTTGCTGCCCGCATGGGACGCGAATTGGTCGGCGACTGTATCCGATATGTTGCATCGGGCGGAAAGCTGACGTTAACCCGTCGCATCTTCCTTGGAAAACTAGACGCAGATGTCAGTATCGGCGGCGACGCACCTTATTTTGTGACATTCCAGTCAGGTGCTTATCGCGGTGATAGCGCTGAAAAGGGAAGTGCGCAGGTTGAGACGATGGACGTTAACGTCGGCGAGATCCGAATGACGCCTGAGGCGCCGTTCCAGGAGGCAAAAGCTTCCGTCGATCTGACCAAATCCGAGGTGATCGTCGCCATCGGCCGCGGTATTAAGTCACAGGAGAATATCGCGGTCGCTCAGCAACTTGCCGACGTTCTGGGTGCGGACCTTGCTGCCTCACGTCCGATCTGCGACAGCGACTGGCTGCCTATCGATCGACAGATCGGGTCATCGGGTCAGACAGTTGCACCGAAACTCTATATCGCACTTGGTATCTCCGGTGCTATCCAGCACATCGTCGGAATGAAGAACTCGGGCACGATCGTCGCGATCAACAAGGACTCGGAAGCACCGATCTTTGATATCGCCGATTACGGCATCGTCGGCGACCTTTTCGAGGCCGTTCCGGTCTTGGTCGAAGAGATAAAGAAAGCAAAAGGTTAATCTTCGAAAAGCTTTGTACTTTGAATGCTCGCCGATGGCGGGCATTTTTTTTTGATCAAGGTGAATCCTTTGGATAAATGTCTCCGAATACATCTTTACGATTCTTCGTATTTTTAAAATCTAAACAAGAGGGGACTACAAAATGAAAAAATTATTTGTCGCAATTGCACTGCTAACCTTTTCAGTCGGATTGACATATGCACAGTCAAAAGGGCATACGTCGGGCCAGCAGCCCAGCCAGCAGATCGAGCTTCTGTCGGGAGCGACGTCGGTTGATCTGAGCTCGGATTTCTTGGGAGCTCTCACGTCGTTGAACATAACGCCGGACCGCGTGTTTCCTGCGTCATTGCGCGGTGCAAGGGTCTCCTTCCCGATAACGGACGGAACTCTTGATCGCCAAACGCTTCGCGGCGAGATAGTTCACAGCGGCGGCCTGACCTTGACGAGAGGAAATACCACGGTGAAGCTTAAGAGTTTTATCATCGATACAACAGGAAGCGGAATTGTTTTGACGGGACTCGTTTCGGCTAATGGCAGCGTGGTTGGCCGTATTCCGCTCTTCGATCTGCAGCTTCCTTCAAATCTTATAACAAACGACTTCAGCTTCGAACGTGTTTCTTTGAACGGAGTTATGGTGTCCCTGAGGCCGGAAGCTGCCGGTGCTCTTAACGCAGTGTTTCAGACCAACGCGTTTGTTGCGGGATTTGGCATCGGAACGGCTCGCGTTCGTGGTTACGGCTACGGTGACTAGAAGCCAAGTCCGATTACGATCTGGGCGGAACGACCAATATCGAATCCCGCTCGAGTTTCTATACAATCCAATCATGAAAAGAGTTCCCGATCGCTCGGGGGCTCTTTTTTCTAATTGATCGCTCTCACAGGACTGTATTCCGGTAATATTGATCGACCGCATTGACCGCCAAAGCCTGGAGGCCACTATGACCAACCGACATCCAGACAAACCGATCGGCCTATAGATGGGGCACGATCGGCTGTCGGCGATTATTAGATCGCCGCGGCTGCGGTTTCAAGGTCGGCGACTATGATCTTTGTCATCTTGAACATTGCCTCGGTTACGCGGCCGGCTTTCTCGCGGTCGCTATCGCCAAGCAGGTCCATCAGACGTCTCGGTGTGATCTGCCATGACAGTCCGAATTTATCGACCAGCCAGCCGCAAGGCTGCTGCTCGCCGCCTTTGCTAAGGCCGTCGTATAGAAGATCGATCTCGTCCTGAGTGTTTGCTTCGATCATGAGCGAGATAGCCTGTGAGAACTTAAAGTTAGGATGCTGACCAACGGTGTAGCAGTTGAACCGCTGTCCCTCGATCTCAAAACTACCTCCGGCGACACCACCGTCAGGACCGGGCATTGTCGATACGATGCGGCAATTTGGAATCACGGAGGCGTAAAACTGCATTGCCTCGTGGCCGTCTTTCTCGTACATAAGAAACGTAGTAACTTTTTGACTCATTTTTCTTTCTTCTCCAAATTCTGTTTAATGCGAAACTTAACTATTTTCGCGATCAATTTGTTCGGTAATGGTCGATCAAGAGGGAATTGAACCGTGCCTTTAGAAGTTTTAAAGTCCGTCAGTTCGTCAGCAAATTCAGCGATGCCGCCCGCCCCCGGATAAAACCCGATGTGATTCGCGTAGCCTGCGAAATGCACCAACGTACCGTTCAGTTTGTAGGTCGGGATGGCGTAGCTAATCGATTCGGCGGCCTCAGGTGCGAGCTTTTTGATCAATGCTCGCATTTCATCGAGCTTTGCCGCAATCTCGTGCGGAAACTCAGCGATATATGCGTCCACATTTTGTGCTTTTTCTCTCATTGAAAAGCTTACAACGACTTAAGCAGTCCGTCGAGCTTTTCGTAACCTTCGGTCACGCCGCGTTCCATTCCTGACTGCACCATACCGTCGCGATCAGCTACTGAGAAAAATACCGACTGATGCACAACGCGGCATTGGCCATCGGGAAGTTCTTCGAAAGAGGTTTTGCCCATGATTACATGGCCGCGCTCCGGCAATCCGTCGAATTCGAATGTCCCGATGAACCGCTCCGGGGCCAAAACCTCGTGGTAAACGCCGAAAAATGCGTATTTGTGCCCATCGCGTTCGTGTGTGTAGCGATACGTGCCGCCTTCGACGCAATTCCACTCTTCGATCGTCATCGTCATACCGTGAGGGCCGATCCACTGTACATATAGCTCCGGATCGGTATGGGCTCTGAATACGAGTTCACGCGGAGCATCAAATTCTCGAATAATGAAAAGATCCTGTTTGCCTGCTTCGGCAGTCACTGTTACTTTGTTAGCCATAACCACTTCTCCGTTTTTTATTTAGTTTCACCAAAGGGAAGCATCGGAGCTTCCAATTTCATTTTTTCGAGCAAGCTGTCGAGTCTTTGGAATTCTTGCTCCTTTGCCGCTGCGAACTGTCGTATCCATTTCTCAAGTTTCTTCATAGGTTCCGGATTGATGTAGTAGATTCTCTGCTGGGCCCGCTTTTCAACACCTACGAGTTTTGCTTCACGCAGCACTTTTAGATGTTGCGAGATCGCCGGCGGGCTTGATGTGAATCCGCGATAAATGTCCGTCGCGGACATGCTCCCGTTTGCCACGAGTCTTTCGAGTATTATCCGACGAGTCGGTTCAGCAATTGCGGTGAATGGGTCCATAGTCATTATAATAAAGCTAAGACTTAATTAAGTCTATACGCAAATACGAAATTATATTACTTTCGTCGGCTTTCAAGTGCGAAGCGATCCATGGTTATGTAATTCGGGACCCGACACCAAGCAACGAATGCTGAAGCTAACCTCTAACTAGGGCCCTTAAGGCCATCTGGACGCTCTCAGATCTACCTAATGGTTCGAGAAGACAGTTGAATAGATTGACTGCCAACGCAAGTAACGTTGCAGGGTGCGTTAGCGTTTTGAACATCCACGCTCCAAGCAAGAGCATGCCAATTATTAAGAATTCCGAGATGTACAGAGGGATCATGATATCGATGTTCGGCATCTGCTCACTCTGGATAGCGATTGCCACGAACCCGAGACCGCGTCCGAGAGCGGGCATCATGATGAGAAACACTGTCGATATAAGCCACCAGGAATGATTCTCGATCTCCTTTCGGTGGATAATACTCTTGACCACGGCATATCCGAATGCGACGATCATCACTATTTCGACGGCGGCGATTCCGTAGAAGAACCAAGGCTGGAACGGGCCGAATCTCGCCGGATCTGCCAATGAACTTTCAGCATTTGCGATATCCCGATGCATCATGCTGAAAGCCGTAAGACAAACACCGCCGGCGATAAACATACCTATGATCCCGTTAGTGCGATGGAGTTCGATCTTTTGGTGGGTTATGCAATACGGTTGGATTATCAAGTAGAGATACCAAACCGTCCCGGTCCAGTAATGGATATGTACGGACCACGCGTTCTTGGAAAAATCGCCCCAGTAGTCCATAAAGATGCCTAGTTGCATGATGACCATCGGTATGATCATCCACTTGAATAGATCTTTGTATTTATTCATGTTGAGTATTCTGATCCGGCATAATTTTGCAGAGAAGTATATCAGAGTCTTTTAATTCTGGACGAAAAAAAAGGCCGGCGAATTTTGCCGGCCTAAAACGTAATTTGTGAGAAACCTACAACGATTCCGCGATCGCGGCGTCGAATATCTCAAGGGCGACGTCGACGTGTTCGTTTGTCAGGATAAGTGGGGGCGACCAGCGGATCGTGCTCGTGCCGCAACCGAGAATGATGAGGCCGTGGTTAAAGCAGGCGATCTCAATGCGGTCGCGAAGCTCCGGGGCAGCCTTTTTTGTCGACTTGCTTTCGACAAACTCAACGCCGAGCATAAGACCCAGGCCGCGGACGTCGCCGATGCAGTCGTATTTGTCAGCAAGTTTTCGCAAGCCGGCTTCGAGGTACGCACCAACGTCGCGTGCGTTATCGACAAGGCCGCCTTCCAGCATCTCGATAGTTTTTAGAGCCGCTGCGATGGCGACCGGATTGCCGCCAAATGTCGAGGCGTGAGCACCCTTGTGCCAATCCATGATATCGGCTTTGGCGGTGCAAACCCCGATCGGCATTCCCGAACCGATGCCTTTCGCCATGCAGACAATATCGGCTTTGACGCCATCGTGATGGTCGAGAGCAAACATCTTGCCCGTGCGTCCCATTCCTGATTGGACCTCGTCCACGATCAGCATGATGCCGTGCTCGTCGCAGATGCGGCGTATCTCGCGAACGAATTCGGGCGGAGCCGGAACATAACCACCTTCGCCCTGTACGACCTCAAGGACAATTCCCGCGACTTCCTCGGGCGGCGTGGTGGTGTTAAAGAGACGATCTTCGATCCAACTGACCGAGCCCATACAGCAGGTCCCGTCAGAACATTTGCCAAGGTTGAACGGGCATTGATAGCAATTCGGGTAGGGAACGTGGACGACATCCAGTGCCTGCCGCATAAACCCGAGTCGCTGAGCCTTTTTAGACGACGTCAGCGAAAGAGCTCCGAGCGTTCGGCCGTGGAACGATCCAAAGAACGAGATGAACTTTTGCCGGCGAGTGTGATACATCGCGAGCTTTAGTGCCGTTTCGATCGCTTCGGCGCCCGAATTTGCAAAGTGCGATTTGGTCGGGCCGTCGATCGGGACAATTTCATCCAGCTTTTTGCCGAGGGCCGGCATGTGCTTGTAATAGTAATCGGTGCCGCACAAATGGATGAGCTGAGCGGCCTGGTCTGAGATGGCTTTGACGATCTCAGGGTGACAGTGTCCGGTCGAGCACACGGCGACACCGGCATTGCAATCGAGAAATGTGTTGCCGTCGGGATCGGTGATCCAGACGCCGCTGGCGTGGTCAGCAACAAGTTTATAATCCGGACGCGGATAACTCGGCGTTACATATTGGGCATCGGCAGCAATGATCTCGCGGGCGAGCGGACCCGGAAGCTCGGTCTTAATAACCGGCCTTTGTAATTCTGTCGTAGGTTTCATTATCTTTCTCCTAAATAGTTAAGCGAGCGGTGGATCACCGCGGGTTACTGGTCATCAACGGTCGGTACCGTTGGCTTAACGCGGACAGAGATCTAGTCGCCGCCGAAAAGATCGGCGCGTTTGGCTGCAGGACGAAGTTTTGCTGCACAGCGCGAAGTCATAGAAAAAACAGTATGTTATCAGATGGCTTCGTGACCTTCAACTTTTGCCCGAGGGATCGTCACTACTACTTTTTGAACGTGAGGGACGCGAGAATCTGATCATACTCCGGGTCACCGTTCAAGAAACGGTATTCGGGATCGTGAAGCACTTGTAAAAGCCATGGGTCGCGAACGCGTTCGGCCTCACGAAGCCACCGTATCGTTTGGTCACGGTCTTTTGCGAGAGCGGCCACAAGAGCAATATTCGACGGCGGAAAATAGCTATGTCCAAATCGCCGTTCGAGGTACTCACGCCAGATGCGAAATGCTTCCTCGCGTGGACCTTTCTTCAAAGCGGCGCGAATTTTGTCAATCTGCTCGTTATTTTGGTCGTCGATCAAAAATGCCGTAAAGTACTCTTCAAGCGACTCCTGAGGCTTGTTCTGAAGTAGATAGACTGTCCCAAGATACCAGTTTGCCAGGCTGAAATTCGGTGCATTTATTTTTAATTTATGAAGTCGTGATTCAGCCTCTGCCACCTTGCCGGAGACCATCAAATTGTAAGCAATATTTGCCTGGCCGATATTTGACGTCGGGTCGAGTTTTTCGGCAGCCAAAAGCTGTTCAAGGCCTTCGTCGGTCCGGCCGATGACCGAAAGCATCCATCCGAAACGCAGCCTCGGTGTAGGATCGTTCGGAGCGAGTTCGATCGCACGTCCAAAATTTATTTCCGTAGCTTTCCAGTCGCGGTTATGGAGAAATTCGATCGATGCCAGGGTGGAATACGCTTCGGAAAGCAATGGGTCGAGCTGCATTGCCTGGTTCACGGACGCAACAGCGAAGGGAATCGATTCACTGGCCAGTTTGTATCCGTAATCGTAGAAGCCAAGGTGAACGTCAGCAAGCCCGTTGTGAGCCTCGGCAAATTTCGGATCAAGCGAAATTGCCTGTTCAAATAATCCGCGGGCCGTGTTGAAGCCTTCGAGCGTGCGTTGGTTCCAGTGATATCGTCCTCGGAGATACGCCTGATACGCGTCGTTATTTTGGGTCGGCCGATCATGTTGCGTTTCTTTTGCGTCGGAGGAGAGATTTGCGATCAACGCCCGTGCCGTCATATCGGAAACGGCATCCTGAACTTGGAACAGATCGGTTTCAGAATAAAGAAGCGATTCGTTCCAGAGCTGTCGGCCGTCGGCGACTTGGATCAGTCTGGCGTTAACGCGATACTGATTTTCGATCCGCTGAAGGTTCCATTCAACAACTGTGTTTACGCCAAGGCGTTTGCCGACGGCGACAGCATCAGGTTCGGTTGCAGATGCCGAGATCGTTGACGCAAGTGGGCGGACGACAATGTCGCCGGATCGTCCAAGCTGAGAAATTAGAGCGTAGGTCATTCCCAAAAGAATGGAGCGGTCGATCTCAGTTCCACTGATATTCTCGAGCGGCATCACGGCCACCGTTCGAATCGGTGAACCTTTTGATTCACGCGTCATAACCCAGGCGGCACCGACAATGCCCAGTGCGAGAACCGCGACCATGCCGATGGCGAGAAGGCGTTTCAGGCCGCCACGTTCGACAGGCGGAAGTGCTAGTTGCCGGCGTGAGGGAAACTCCACAGATCGTTCGTCATCAACCTCTTCTATCCACGTTTCTTCAACGGTTTGTTTTTCAATGACGAGGCTTAGAGGCTTTCGCTCAATTGATCCCGTTTCCGTTTCAATAACATCGGCAACGAAGCGAAAGCCTCGGCGCGGGATCGTTTCGATAAATGTCGTCTCAGGTGCGCAGGTTGCAAGAGCTTTTCTGAGCTGCGAGATGGTGTAGGAAAGAGCGTTGTCCTCGACGAAAGTGTTCTGCCAGACTTCGGTGAACAACTCATCTTTGGAAACGATGCGATCTCGATTCTCGATCAGATATACGAGTGCATTGTAAACCTTCGGTGCCAGTTTTAGTGGCTTACCGGAATGGATCAAGAAGCCGGAGGAAACATCAAGCCGAAACTCTTCAAATTCGTATAACCCTTGTTTTTGCAATTGTTTAACGCTAAGAGAGCAAATGCTCAGATATTGCTCACGCTTTCCTCAAGATTCGACAGGATGATTTGCTTACTATACCAGAAATCGCTAAACAGACGAAAAGACATGAGCCCGATCAGAAGAATTTACAGGCGTGTAACAACTACAGAACGGATCATCATTCCACCGGAGGGACTTACCGGCCGGTTGGTCAACGGCGACACCTTTCGCGTCGAGATCTTTAAGAAAGATGGTTCGGAAGAAGAGTTGGTGTACGAACGCGAACACACGGGAAGTGTGGAGGTCGAAGAATTAGACAACGGTAAGTTTATTTTGACCGGAGATGTTTTTCCCGACAAAAGATCGCCACGGGACTGAGGCTCGCAAGAAAAATATGGGAGTGGAGTTTGAACTATGAAAAAAAGCTGTTTTTGCCTGTTAGTCATCACATTGTATATGATGAGCTTTTCATCCAACCTATCGGCGCAGACGACCGCCTTCACATATCAAGGCAGCCTGAATGTAAGCGGAGCGCAGGCGAACGGTTCTTTCGATTTCACATTCGAGCTATTTGATGTATTGAGCGGCGGCTCGCAGATCGGATCGCTTATCGCCCGTGAGGCTGTTCAGGTGGTTAACGGAAATTTCACCGTAACGCTCGATTTTGGCGGTGTGTTTCCAGGTGCGGACAGATTCCTGCAGGTCGCTGTTCGAACCGCCGGGGACCCTGCAGGCCATAGTCTGCTGAGCCCAAGAAGCCGGGTGAATAGCTCGCCGTATGCCGTCAGGAGCCTGGGAGCTTTGAACGCTGTGAACGCGACGCAACTTGGCGGTGTCGCAGCGAATCAGTATGTGCTGACCGGCGATGTCCGGCTTTCCGACGCACGCCCGCCGTTGCCGGGCAGTGCCGACTATATTCAGAACGGAACCTCGACCCAGGCATCAAGCAATTTCAACATATCCGGCAACGGCACAGTGGGCGGGACGCTCTCGTCGAACGTTGTCAGGGCGGTGACGCAATACAACATCGGCGCCGATCGAATTTTGTCGAACGCGGGCACCGATAATCTGTTTACCGGCGTCGACTCCGGTAGTTCGAACACATCCGGTGCGGGCAATTCCTTTTTCGGCCACAGTTCAGGCAACTTGAATACAACTGGCAACAACAATTCCTTTTTTGGCCGCGATGCGGGGAGAACCAACACAACCGGCGGCAGCAATTCCTTTTTCGGCTTGCGTTCAGGCGATGCGAACACAACGGGCAGCAACAATTCCTTTTTCGGTGTGAGTTCAGGCGGCGCGAACACAATCGGCGTCGATAATTCCTTTTTCGGCAGTCGTTCCGGCGCCACAAACACAACCGGCAGCCAGAATTCCACTTTCGGTTTTTTTTCAGGGGTTCAGAACACAAGCGGCTCCGGCAATTCTATCTTTGGTTACTCTGCGGGCGGGCAGATCACAACCGGCAGCAACAATACGATCATCGGATCTAACGCAGATGTCGCAATCGACGGCAATAATCTTAGCTTTGCCACGGCCATCGGTGCAGGAGCGATTGTAGCGGCTAGTAATACTGTCGTACTCGGCCGTTCGAATGACCAAGTGGGAATAGGCACGACCGCACCAACTCAGAAGCTTCATATAGCAACGAATAGCGGAAATATGTTGGTCGGCGGAGCAGGCTGTCCGAGCGGGAACATTGCGATCGGTTTGAACGGCGCTTTCGGGAACTGTACAGAATACACCGTCCGCGGCGACGGTTCGAGCGTGTATATCAATCGTCCGACCGGCGGTTTCGTCTTTTTCCGCGAAGGCAACGGTGGTTCGCAGGTGCTGATCAATCCCGGCGGAGCTCTGGAACTCCGCGTACTTGGTGCAGCAGGCGGCACTGCATTGTGCCGCAATGCGACCCAGGAAGTCGCTTTCTGTTCATCGTCGCTCCGCTATAAGAAGAACATCTCTTCGTTCGCTGCGGGAATGTCTCTCGTCCGGCAGCTACAGCCGATCGCATATGAATGGAAGGCCGACGGGATGAAGGATGTCGGGTTCGGGGCAGAGGACGTTGCACTCATCGATCCGCGGTTCGTCACCTATAACGACAAGGGCGAGGTCGAAGGCATCAAGTACGACCGCCTGAGTACCGCATTCGTCAACGCCTTCACCGAACAGCAAACTCAGATCGAGTCTCAAAAAGCCGAGATCGACGCATTGAAAAGCCAGCTTCTGCAGCAGAAAAGTGAGGTCTCCGAACTAAAGGCATTGATCTGCTCGATCGCAGGAAATGCGGGCGTCTGCTCGGGGCCGAAGTGATTTGATAAAATCGTCAAGGGCCGGCCGCCCGGCCGACGGATTGAATTACACGGACTACGTGCTGCTCGTGCACAACAATAAGTACGACCCGACGATCTTTAAGATCTTGCGGCCACTCTCCAAGGGCAAACACGGCTTTTACGATGTAGAGGTCTTTCTTGCCAATTGGCCGCAATTCGACATTTGGGATTAGCTTTGGCAACTCCACTTCAGCCTGCCGCATGATAGAATCTCGAAATGGAGTCTTCCGTTTCATCACAACAATTCACAAACAAACTGATCGCAGAGACCTCGCCTTACCTTTTGCAGCATGCTCACAATCCTGTTGATTGGTATCCCTGGGGCGACGAGGCATTTGAGCGGGCTCGGGCCGAGGACAAGCCGGTTATCGTCAGTATTGGCTACTCGGCGTGTCACTGGTGTCATGTGATGGAACACGAGTCGTTTGAGGACGAGGCTGTTGCGGCCGTAATGAACGAACATTTCATCAATGTCAAGGTCGACATGGAAGAGCGTCCCGACGTTGACCAGATCTACATGAACTTTGTGCAGATGACGACCGGACGCGGCGGTTGGCCGATGAATGTGTTTTTAACGCCCGACAAACGCCCGTTCTACGGCGGCACGTATTTTCCTCCGCAACCTCGATACGGCATGCCTTCGTGGCACCAAATATTGATCAGCATAGCCGAGGCATATCGCGAAAAACGCGATGAGCTAGAGGAATCGGCAAACAGGATCGTGGCTGAACTAAATCGCCTTAGTACCGCCGAGATCATACCGGGTGGAGTCTCAGCGGATCTGCTCGAAACGGCATTCAACAGTTTTACGCGGACGTTTGACACCGTCAACGGAGGTTTTGGCGGTGCACCAAAGTTTCCGCCGGCGATGTCGCTTGAGTTTCTGCTGAGATATCACAAACGCACCGGCGATGGTAAGGCTCTGGCGATCGTTGAATATACCCTCGGCAAAATGGCACGCGGTGGAATTTACGATCAGCTCGGTGGCGGTTTTCACAGATATGCAGTCGATGCGATCTGGTTGGTGCCGCACTTTGAAAAAATGCTGTACGACAACGCTCAGCTGATCCGGGTCTATTTGCACGCGTTTCAGGTGACCGGTAACGAATTCTACAAGCGTATCGCCGTGGAGACGCTCGAATATGTTCGCCGCGAGATGCTTGACGCGAGCGGAGGATTCTATTCGACACAGGACGCTGACAGCGAGGGCGAGGAAGGGAAGTTCTTCGTCTGGACGCCGGAGGAGATCGCGGAAATTCTCGGCAAGGGCAACGCCGAGGCGTTTTGCTCTTATTATGACGTGACCGCATCAGGGAATTTTGAGGGACATAATATTCTGAATATCAAGGACAAGGTCGCTGTCCCTTCAAGGCCTGACGCCCTAGACGAATGGCGGACAAAGCTCTTCGCGGAACGCGAGAAACGCATCAAGCCCGGTCGTGATGAAAAGGTCCTGACTGCGTGGAATGGCTTGATGCTGGCGGCATTTGCCGATGCGGCGGCGGTCCTCGGGGACGAAGACTATCTCGCGATCGCAAAGCAAAATGCTGATTTTATCCTGGAGGAACTTCAGGTCGACGGCCGTCTGCTCAGAACGTGGAAAGACGGTAAGGCAAAACTTAACGGGTATGTCGAAGATCACGCTAATGTCGCGGACGGCCTGATCGTTCTATTTCAGGCGACCGGTGAGGTGAGGTATTTATCGGAGGCCCGACGGCTTGCCGATGTTATGATCACCGAGTTTTGGGATGGCGATAACGGTGGGTTTTTCTTTACTTCAAACGATCACGAAGAACTGATCGTTCGGAACAAGGACTTTTATGACAACGCGACGCCTTCGGGCAATTCTGTTGCTGCGGACGTGATGCTGAGGCTTGCGAAACTGACAGGCGATGACATGTACGAGAGGTTTGCGGTTACGATCTTGCGACTCGCGGCGTCCAACCTGAGACGTCATCCGCAGGGGTTTGGACGTGCTTTGTCCGCTATGGAATTTTATCTCGCGGCAACTAAAGAGGTCGTCGTCATTGGGCCTAAAGGTAATGAGCTTGAACGCAGGGTACTTGAACGGTATCTGCCGGATGCGGTGATCGTACTCTCAGACAATGCCGATGCCGATTCGGCGGTCTTGCCCCTGCTGGCCGATCGCCGGATGACGGATGGACAGGCTACGGCATATGTGTGTGAAAATTTCGTATGCAGCCGGCCGGTCACGAAGTCGGAGGATATGGATATCTTATAGGCAAGGTCGGCCGCTCTCGGCGACGGAAAAAGTGTAAGAGAAAGCCCCGAACGTCTAGAACGATCGGGGCTTTTTCTGTTGTCTAAGTTACTAGACTATTTCTTGACGTTTGCGTTAGCAGCGGTGTTAGCCGTGTTAGCAGCAGCCGGAGCCTTAACAGCGTTTGCAGCCGTGTTAGCAGCCGTCGACGCAGCGTTAGCAGCTGTGTTAGCAGCCGTCGAAACAGCGTTAGCAGCATTTGCCATCGTGTTAGCAGCATTTGCCATCGTGTTAGCAGCCGTGTTTGCTGTCGTTGCTGCGTTTGCCGGTTTGTTGGCCGTGTTGTTTGCCGGTGCTTCACCGCAAGCCATACCCAAAGCGCCCATTGTGAGTACTGCTGAAAGTGCAATTACTTTTTTCATAAAAATCGATTCTCCTGTCTATCTCAAAGATTAGATCTAACTTAATTTACTGACAGACCATGCGGACACAGTCTTTGTTCCTCATCTTTCTAATTTTTCGGAACAAACGACAATATAGTAGGCTGAACCTCTTTAGTCAACCCCTAAATCAACAAATTCCCAAGTTCTCAGATTTGGATCGGCCCTACGAAAGTAGTCATGATCAACAAAAAAAGAAACACGCCGTAAAAATACGACGTGTTTCTGTAAAGCAAAATAGCTTAGAATCCCAAACTATTTGTTTGCCGGCTTAGCAGCATTTGCGTTAGCAGCCGGAGCAGTTGTGTTAGCAGCCGGCTTAGCAGCATTTGCGTTAGCAGCCGGTGCAGTTGTGTTGGCAGCCGGTGCAGTTGTGTTAGCTGCCGGAGCCGTGGTTGTCGTGTTGGTCGTGGTGGTGTTCGTCGTCGTGGTCGTGTTGGTCGTTGCGGTGTTTGCCGGTTTGTTAGCCGAGTTGTTTGCCGGAGCTTCGCCGCAAGCCATACCGAGAGCACTAAGTGCCAGAACTGATGAAAGTGCAATGATCTTTTTCATTTAATTTAAGTCTCCTATCTTTCTCAAAGATAATTTTATTTATTTTTACCCAAGTTGGCCGAAACCAACCGCTACTTGCCATGGACTCTTTCTTTCCCAAAGCAATCGTAAGGATAGTAATAGCGCCCGGTCGTGTCAACCCAAAATCGATAAAAAATACACTTTTTTTTGATTTTTTTTTCAGGGCTGATCCGACACTTTTAGCACTTGGCCGAAGTGCCGATGTTTATTGGCCCGCAAAGAAATCTATTGACTGGAGCGGCACCGAAAAGTTATCTTGAATTTTGAGGAAATTTCCTCAAAACCCGCCCTTGTGCTCTCGCTCAGCTAATGAACACACCTTACAGGTCAAATTCGAACTATTTTGCTGACGGTAGATTTCCAATGGTTTTGGTCGTGGTGTCACTGGCCGCTATTGGGTCTTCGTTCGTTTTGGCAAATTCTGAGCTGGAATACGTGTCGAAAATACAGGGATTTTTGGCGATAGTAGTTATTTATCTGGCGGTCTGCCTTGCCGTGTATTTATTTAATACCCGTGGCGGTACGCGATCTTCACTTGAACTCCGGCCTGACCCGGATTCTAGTGAAATCGATGCAGGGCTCCGCGGGATCGAAGAGGCAAGCCGCTTTTTTAGCGGTTCGCTGAATTCGGCCGATATGTTTCGCCTCGTGTCGAGCCGAGCGAATGATGTACTGCCGTTTTCGACGAGTGTTCTGCTTGTACCCGATCATTCGACCTATGAATTTCGCGTCTTGCAAGCTCACGGTGAAAACGCGGATAGATTTATGAGACTCTCAACGCCAATGGACAACGGCATCGTCGGCCAGTGCCTGGCCGCTAAGATGATCCAGATAGAACGGGGAGTGACTTCCACAGCCGGCGGGTTTCCCGCAGAGATCGTAAGCGGCTTCCGATCGTCCGCCGCAATTCCGCTGATGCGTAGCGGCGAAGTTCTTGCAGTGCTCCAACTCTACTCGACATCCGGAACTGCGTTCGACGGCCAGGCTATGGCTACGCTCGAGGCGATCCGCGAACGGGTTACACCGCTAATACTGAGTTCACTGTCATTTGAAAAGAGCATGACGAATGCCCTCACTGACCCGATAACCGATCTACCGAACGAGCGGGCGTTTATGCTGGTACTGGAAAACCAGATCGCGGAATCGCAGCGAAATCCGGAACACCGGCCGTTGACGATACTGGCTATGGACATCAAGGAGTTTGACGAACTGAACAGTAAGTATGGTCACGCAACGGGCGACCGCGTGCTTGGGATGGTCGCGAGTTCGATAAAAGGGCAATTGCGGCAGATGGACTTTTTTGCACGTGCATCGAACGATGAATTTTTGGCGATACTTCCGACGGCAAATGACCGGATCGCCGAAGAGGTGATAGCCCGCATTAATACCGGCATATTCAACAGCAAGTTCTCGGTCACGGAGAACGATACGATCACGCCGAAACTGAACTTTGGAATTGCCGCCTTCGGAATCGACGGCGACGCTGCGGAGGCTTTGATACGAGCCGCCCGTCTGCGAAAGCAGCAGGCGAAGTCCGACTTACCGCCAAAGGTACTTTGGTTCCCGAGAGAAATAGTCAACTAAACACTTGGCATAATTGGGAATCCGTCCTAAACTCACTTTCAGAACTGGACTAGAAACTGAAGGTAAGTCTTGGCGGATCTTTTCCGTTATGCCTCGACGCAAATTGTGATATCTAATGGACCGTCGCCAGCATCGCCGGCTCGGCCTTCTCAATGAATAAGGAACTTCCAAGCGGCACTAACCTTTCGCACTACCGAATCGTCTCAAAGATCGGTGCAGGCGGAATGGGCGAAGTGTACCTGGCTGAGGACACCAAGCTTGAGCGTCGTGTTGCATTGAAGGTGCTGATCGAGGAAGTTGCGAATGATCCCGACCGTGTATCGCGGTTCGTGCGTGAAGCTAAGGCAGCATCCGCACTTAATCATCCGAATATTCTGACCGTTTTTGAGATCGGAAGCGTTGACGATACGCAGTATATTGCGACCGAGTTCATTAAAGGCGAGACTCTCCGCGAACTGATGGGCGCTGGCGAGATAGGGCTGAATGAAGCACTTGGTATCGCACTTCAGGTTGCGGCGGCACTCGGTGCCGCTCACGAGGCTGGGATCGTGCATCGCGACATTAAGCCCGAGAACATCATGATCCGGGAAGACGGCCTTGTTAAGGTGCTGGATTTCGGGCTTGCCAAGCTGACCGAGAAAAGCATCGAGGCTGCGTCCTCGGAGGATGCCACTAAAGTACAGTTCAATACACAGCCCGGAATGATCATGGGCACGGCTGCATATATGTCGCCGGAACAGGCTCGGGGCCGCGAACTCGACCCGCGGACAGACATCTTCAGTCTCGGGATAGTGATGTATGAGCTATTTACCGGCAGACGACCGTTTGAAGGTGAAGGGCAGGTGGATCTGATCAGTTCGATCCTCAAGGATGATCCGGTAGCACTTAGGCAGTTGTCGCCAAATTGCCCGCGTCACCTCGAGCGAATTGTCGATAAGGCTCTGCGCAAGGACCGTGAAAATCGCTACCAACACGTTAAGGATCTGGCTATCGACCTCGAAGATCTTCGCGAGGAGTTAAAGTTTGAGGCAAAGCTGAATAAAACAACCGATCTGCCTCTGCCGGCTCAGATAACCAACGCGGGCGATGTAAGGACGACGCTGACCGAGAGTATCTCCGCGACCCGCCGTTTCACGCTCCTTCATGCGTTGATATTCATACTAGTCACCGGCGGCTTGTTTGCCGCAGTCTGGCTCTACCGGTCTGCCGGCAGCACCCTGCCGATCGTGCCGGGTTCATTAAAGGTCGTTGAGGTCGCAAACTGGAACAGCGCGCCGGGAGAGATCTACAGCAACGCTAGATTTTCGCCGGACGGAAAGATGATCGCATTTGCCTCGACACGTTCGGGCAGCAAGAATATCTGGGTGAAGCAAACTACGTCGCCCGATGCTCTGCAGATCACCAACGACGCAAATTCAAACACCGACCCCATCTGGTCCCCAAAAGGCGACGAGGTCGCATTCATTTCACAGAAAGGTGACGCGACTTCGGACCGAGCGAATAAGACCGGTGTTTGGCGAATATCTGCTCTCGGTAGCGGAACTCCGAAATCAGTCGGCCCGATCGAAGATGGCAGTAGCGTACTTAGGCGATGGACCGAGAGCGGGAGGATCTATTTTCAGTCGAACGGTAATTTGTTTTCGATGGATATGGCATCCGGAACGTCGCAAAAGCTGACGACGCTCGAACGCGAGGGCGGGACGGTCAGTTGGGTAAATATTTCGGCGGACGAAAAAACGATAGCCTACGTGGTGAAAGCTGAAAGCGGGTGGCAGTTTTTCGTCAGCGATGTTGCAAATAAATCGCCCAAGAAGATCGCTGACGGTACCGGAGTGGCCGAGGGCTTTGTCTGGCTGCCGGAAAGAGGCCGTTTATTTTATGGAGAGCAGGCCGATGGGGTAATTCAGATATTTGTTAGAGACTCGGGCTCATCAACCCCTATTAAACTTACCGCCTCCGAGACCGACAGTGTCGTCGTAGATGCCGCCGGTGACGGGACGTCGATCATCTTTAGTTCCGCTAAGGAGGAATCGAACCTTTGGCGGGTCGATGTCTTAGATTCGCAAGAGTCGCCGGTTCTCCGTGATCTGAATTCCAAGCTTTGGCCGTCGATCTCTCCCGACGGGGAACGCATCGTGTTTCAGTCGGTTAAGAACATGAGCCGCGGCAACAACCTCTTTTCAAGTTCGATCTTAGTGAAACCGCTCAAATCAGGGCAAACCGCTGATAATCCAACATCGATCGCTGAAAACGGTATGTTGCCGGTATGGTCGCCGGACGGGTCGACTATCGCATTTGTGCGTAAGATCGGAAACGTTTATGAACTTGTCAGTGTTAGTCCCAATGGCGGCAGTGAAAAGGTGCTGGCAAGCGGTGGAATGGCGGGGATCAGTTATTCTGTATCGCCATATAATGTCGTTCAGACCGGAGCGTTTGCCTGGAATCCCGACAGTGTTAGGATCGCGTACGCAGCAGTTCGAGACGGCGTATCAAATCTATTCGTTGTGAATCGAAAGGACGGCACGGAAGAATCGCTGACGCAGAATGCAGATCCGCAATTATCAATGTCGTCCCCTTCCTGGTCACCCGACGGCAATACTGTCGCGGTCGTAACGCAGAAAAAGAGCAATGAACCGGGCAAGAACCCGGTGTCCGGAATATCGATAATCGATGTTAATACCAAAGCTCAAAACGGCATTTACCTATCGGACGGAGCCTTGCGGCTTTTAGGTTGGTCGGCTGACAAAAACGCTGTTATCATAGCCGAGACCGAAAGCCGTTACCGATTCAGCGGGCTGCCTCCTGAGATAGCTATCACTTCGATCGTTGCCGGATCTGGCCGTACGAACGTGATAGCCCGGCTCAAGAATGCGTATGCTTACAACATTTTTCTATCCTCAGACCGCAGATCGATCGCGTTTGCGGCAAGGAACGAAGAACGGGACGACCTGTGGGTCTTGCAAAGTGACGGTGGTGAACCGCGTCGGTTGACGCGAAATAATGATTCAGGGGTGTATATTTCCAGACTGGCATGGTTGAACGACGGCAATTCCATCATCTTCGGGAAACAAACGCGTTTCAGCGTGCTGTCGATGGTCAATGACATAAGGTGACAAAAGGAGAAAATTGTAATGATCAGAACTAACATGAAGTTCTTTATTGGTTTCTTTGTATTTGCTTTACTAATTTCGGTCGGGGCAGCATTACAGCCCGTTTCGGCACAGTGCGAAAAGGTGACCGATCAGCAGATCGTTTTCAGTATCTATGCCAAGATCAAAAATGACAAAGATCTTGCTTCGCAGGTAACTCACATCAACATCGTTTCGATTAATTCCGCGGTCAAACTTCAGGGCTGGGCGGATAACAAGAACGACTTTGACTCAATCGTCGATATTGCGATGGATACGATCTGCGTGCGAGTGGTTAACTTGAATAACTTTCTCGACGCACCACCGGCCGCGGACAACGCATTTAGGTCAGCAAAGGGTTGTGCATCAGGCACTAAGGCATGCGGCGACGTATGTATCCCCGAGGGAGACGTCTGTAATATCGGAAGTCTCGCTGCTTTATTTGTGCCGACGTACAGACCCGACGTCTGGAACGACGTTTCGAGCATTTCAGCGGTCGCGGCTTGCTGGTAATATCGCGTTATTTTGAAGATCAAGACATACGGGCCCGCGACATCAGCGGGCCCGGGTTTTGTATTTGGGTGACCTATGAAAACGATCAGGAATGAATCAGACCGACGCCGGATGATCGAACGCGTCAACAAACTTTCGGGCGACGAAAGTCCATTATGGGGCAAGATGACAGTCAACCAGATGGTGTCACACCTTGTTCAGGGCGGCGAACTTCCATTTGAGGCGAGTCTGCCCGACAAAAGTACTTTATTATCGAGAACCATCATAAAGCCGCTCATCCTGTACGTTATGCCAATGCCTAAAGAAGTTAAGGTTTCGGCAGATTTCGATCAACAGGCGAATGGCCGAAGACCCGAGGAATTTGAGGCCGATCGCGAGCGTCTGATCTCGTCGATAAATAAGCTCGGTGAACTGCCGGCAGATCACAAATGCCAATATCATCCGATGTTCGGCGCAATGAGTGCTAAAGAATGGGCTCTGATTGTCCACAAACATGTCGATCACCACCTGAAGCAATTTGGCGTGTAATATTGCCGGCTGAATCGAAATTCAATTCAGCCGGCTTAGTTGTTTTTTACTCAGATCCCTATTGCGGCAGTCTGCCCGGCGTAAGCGGAGCACCTGCATCCTCAAGAGCCTTTTCAAATCTCGGTAGTTCCGTTTCCACAAGCGATCTCAACCTGGCAAGCACCGGAGCAAACTCCGCACTCGACAGTTCGAACTGGTCGAGCTGCGTCTGAGTTGGCTTGACCGTCGAAAGCCTGATCGTGCCGGCAATATTTCCGATGCGGGAACTGATAGACGGCGGCGGGATGTCCGAATTTTCCCGGCCACCGCGAAGTTTATTGATCAACGAATCGATCTCGTTATCAAACGCCTCAGCCTGTTCGATCAGCTTTCGGTTATCGACCGGTGCATCGTTGGCGGCCCTCTTGAGAAGTCCGATACGTGTTTTGGCGGCCGAAGCAACCTCAACAGCTCCGCCAACTGAACGCTGCAATGCCGATACCTTACGTTGAAATTCGGCGAGTAAA
This sequence comes from Pyrinomonadaceae bacterium, assembly GCA_017983495.1. Lineage (GTDB taxonomy): Bacteria > Acidobacteriota > Blastocatellia > Pyrinomonadales > Pyrinomonadaceae > OLB17. Next base: position 174,477 of record JAGOBH010000007.1, read on the forward strand.
GTACGTTCGGCCGGGGTCATATTCTCCTTGCCTTCGACGATCACATTGAAACTCTGTGAGCCGGGTAGCGTGGTGACAACGCCATTCACACGCGACGCCATCGTGACCGTATATTTCCCGGGCATCACGAGTGGGCCCTGCGGCCCGGGCGTGAATCCCTCAGGCAAAGTAACGCCCGCAGGCAACTGCGGCGGCGTTGCCGGAATCGAGGGCGGAGTGTATCGCATATCCCAGACGACCCGTTGAACTCCCTGACCGGCGGGCGTGCTGAGCCGCCGAACGATCTTGCCGTCGGAGTCGGTGATCGTAAATATCAGTGCCGGCGGTTCTTCTTCCGACTCGGCACGAAGCTCTTCGATCGAGGGGTAGCGGAACGGCTGCTTTTTCTTTTCAGCCTCACGTTCAGCTTCCTGACGTTTTGCCTTGAGCGTCTTTGGAGCCTCTTTTAGGTAATAGGGGATCACGGCTCCAAATGGAGGATTCGGTGCAGTATAAAAGGACGCTCCCAGTGATCCTGCAAACGATGTGTTCGATCGAACATACATCAAAGCGTCCTTGACCGGGAAGATCATCGAGCTCTGATCCATCGATTCTTTCCTGACCTTACGCAGAGCTGAGTAATCGTCCAGCACGTAAAGTCCGCGGCCGAATGTCGCCAGCACGAGGTCGTTCTCGGTCTTTTGGATCGCGATATCACGAACTGCGATCGTCGGCAATCCGCCCTTAAGCTGAATCCACTTTGCACCGCCGTCAACGGTGAAGAAAAATCCGAATTCGGTGCCAACAAAAAGGAGATTCGAGTCGACATGATCTTCGGCAATGGCATAAAGCGAACCGCGTTCAGGCAATTTACCTGTTATCGAGGTCCATGTCTTTCCGGTATCTGTGCTCTTCATCAAATACGGTTTGAAATCGCCGTTCTGATGATTATTGAACAGCGCGTAGACCGTATTTACGTCGTGCTGGGACGCAAGCACACGAGTGACATAGCTTTGATCGGGAACACCGGCAAACTTGTCGACCTTTCGCCAGGACTGGCCGTCGTTTTCTGTGATCTGAATGAGGCCATCGTCAGTTCCGACATAGATCAGGCCGGCCTTTTTCGGCGATTCGGAAACCGCCGAAGCATTACCGTAAAGAGCAGTGGACTGATTCTTGGCAATCGCATCCGGGCCCCAGACCTTACCCATTACGGGCAGGGCATTGCGATCGAGGCCGCGGGAAAGGTCACCGCTGATGGCCTTCCAATCGTCACCTCGATTATCGGTCTTATAGAGCTTGTGGCCGGCGAAATAGAGCCGTGTGTTTGAGTGCGGGCTGATAATGAACGGTGCGTCCCAGTTGTACCTCTGTGACTCGATATCCTTGCCCTCGACCGGAGCGATCCCGACGCGGTCGCCGGTTCGCTTATCAAACCTGACAAGCCCACCGTTCTGGCTTTCGGCGTAAATGGTGTTCGGGTCAAGCGGGTCCACCTGCGATTTGAATCCGTCGCCGCCATTTGTCGCGATCCAATCAGAGTTCATGATCCCTGAGCTATTGCGTGTCTTTGCCGGACCGCCGAGTGAATTGTTGTCTTGTGTTCCACCGTAAACGTTGTAGAACGGCGTGGCAGTGTCGACCGCAACATCGTAAAACTGAGCCACCGGCAAATTCGATTTGAAATGCCAGTTCGCTCCGCGATCAAAGCTCTCGTAAACACCACCGTCGCAGCCGACCAGCAAATAGTCCGTGTTGCTTGGGTCGACCCAGATCGCGTGATTGTCCACGTGCTTGAGCCGCTCGCCGAGCGGACGCTGTGTTCGCCCGGCATCGTCAGATACTTGAAATACGACGTTTGGGATGTAAACGCGATCGACATTTTTGGGATCTGCGACGATCTGTCCGTAGTACATTCCCTGAGCGATAGACGGACTCGTGCGTTCCCACGTTGCTCCGCGGTCATTCGAGCGGAAAATGCCGCTGGCGGTGCCCGCCGCTTCGACGGTCGCGTAAACGACGCTGGTGTTTGCGGGCGAAATCGATAGCCCGATGCGGCCAAGGTCGCCGGGCGGCAATCCGGAACGAAGTTTTGACCATGTATTTCCACCGTCGGTCGACTTATAGATCGCACTTTCGGGGCCGCCGTTGATTAGCGTGTAAAAATGACGTCGACGCTGCCACGATGCGGCATACATCGTGTCGGGGTCGGATGGATCAATGACGACATCCGTTACTCCCGTGTTTTCGCCAATTGTGATGACTGCTTTCCAAGTTTTACCGCCGTCGGTAGTTTTATAGAGCCCGCGTTCGCCGCCGGCTGACCATAGCGGACCCTGAGCCGCAACGAAGACGACATTGCCATCCCGAGGGTCGATGGCGATCCGCCCGATATGCTCCGAGGTCTTCAAGCCCATGTTTCGCCAGCTTTTCCCTCCATCGTCTGAGCGATAAACGCCATCACCATAACCGACGCTTCGCTGGCTGTTCCGTTCGCCGGTGCCAACCCAAACGGTCGAGGGGTTCTTTGGGTCTAGTGCAACCGCACCGATCGAAAAAGCCCCTTCGTTATCAAAAACCGGAGTCCATGTGGTTCCGCTGTTAATTGTTTTCCAAACGCCGCCTGATGCGACACCAACATAGTATTTGGTGCGGTCAGTCGGGTCGACCGCAAAAGCGATGACGCGTCCGGACGTGACGGCCGGACCTATCGACCGGAAACGTAAACCCGAGAAAACTGACGAACCCATCGGGTCAGGCGTGGGCGTTGGCGTTATTGCAGGTGTCGGCGTTGGCGTCGAAACGACGGGGGATGTTGGTGCCGGGACGGGCGAAGCCGGTGTTGCCGGCTTCTGGCCGTACGAACCCGAGACAGTGAAGAAGGCTATACAGAAAAAGACAAAGATCGGACGCATTTGGTACACGGTAAGGGCTCCTTGGTTGTAAATAAGTTGACTAACAGGTGAGAGGATTATGTCGCCGAATACGACGATTATCAAGCAGACAGAGTCCCAAAATGAAGTGATTGTTGCTGTTCACGAACTATCTCGGATATCCGAGCAACAATTTTGATTTATCCGCACTCTAAATTGCTGTATATTCGAGAGATATGGCATCAATTACATTTTACGGCGGCGTAGGAACGGTCACGGGTTCGAAGTATCTGATCGAACACAACGGTAAACGTATTTTGGTGGATTGTGGCTTGTTTCAAGGCCTGAAGGAGCTGCGTGAGCGTAACTGGCAAGAACCGCCGTTCCGTCCGACAGAACTGGATGCGATAATAATCACCCATGCCCACATCGACCACACCGGATATCTGCCACGAGTAGTCAAATTAGGTTTCAATGGCCCCGTGTTTACTTCGCGGGCCACAGGTGACCTGCTCAAGATCCTTCTGCCGGATTCCGGGCGTTTGCAGCAGGAAGAAGCGGATTACCGTAACCGGCACGACCTGACCAGTCACACGCCGGCATTGCCGCTCTATGACGAAATCGACGCAAAGGCGGCGTTAGAACTGCTGCACCCGGTGCCGAATGACGGGAGCCCGACACATATTTGCGACGGCATCAAGGCCAGTTTTATGGTCGCCGGGCATATCATGGGAGCGAGCCTGGTGTTGGTCGAGCTTGAAAATGCGCGTCCCGACGGATCTTCTGTTAGGTTCTTATTCTCAGGAGACCTCGGCCATTATGATCAGCCGATCGTAAAGGACCCGGCTCCGCCGCCCGCCTGCGACTATCTGATGTGTGAATCGACGTATGGGAACAGGCTGCACGGCGAGGTCGATTCGGAAACGCAGATGGCCCGGATAATCAACGAAGCTGCAGAACGCCGCGGCCCGATACTTATCCCTGCATTTGCTGTGGGCCGTACGCAAGAGGTTCTGTATATGATCCGCGAACTTGAGGAACAGGGCCGGATACCGATCCTTCCGGTGATCGTCGATTCGCCGATGGCATCTCAGGCGACACAGGTCTACAACCGCTGGAATGAAGAGCACGACGAAGAGTACGCTTCGATATTGATGAAAAAGCGACATCCTCTCAGGACGTCTTCGATGACGACAACCTCGTCGCGAGACGAGTCGAAAAGACTAAACAGTATGAAGGGAGCACGGATCATCGTTTCCGCTTCCGGAATGATGACTGGCGGCCGCGTGCTGCATCATGCGATGCGGATCTTGCCGGACGAGAATGCGACGGTGGTCTTTGTCGGGTACCAGGCAGCAGGCACTACCGGTCGGCGAATAATGGACGGTGAACGGGAAGTCAAAATAATGAAGAATTGGATTCCCGTAAATTGCAACTTGGAAAAAGTTGAGGGATTTTCGGCACATGCTGATTGGAAAGCTGTAATTAAATGGTTAAGCGGGCTACGTTCGACGCCAAAAACAGTCTTTACTACGCACGGCGAACCCGATGCCGCCGAGGCGATGGCAGAGCATATTCGTGAAGAATTTGGCTGGATCGTTGTTGTGCCTTCTTATGAACAGGTAGTAGAGCTGTCCTGATGCAATATTCCGAAACAAAGCCGCACGGATTTTCCGAGCATTTTGTAAAGCTGTACTGGGAACTCGCGTATAGCCGAAACGAAATGTCCGGGCCGGAACCCGTTCTGCCAAACGGATGCGTGGAGATCATTTTTGACTTCCGAGACCGTTTCATGACATACCATTCGGGCGCCGTGGCTGAGATCCAGCCGAGATCAATAGTCGCGGGCCAGTTGACCACGCGTTTGATGATCGGGCCGAGCGGGGAAACGGATATGTTTGGAGTGCGGCTGCGTTATGAGTCTGCGTTTTCTTTGCTCGGTATTTCGATGATTGAGATACGCGATCAGATCGTAGATCTGCATGACGTTCTGGGTTCGGTCGAGAATGAGCTTTTTGAAAAGCTTGCCGCAGCAAACGGGCTTAATGAGCGTATCTCAATCTTTGAGAAATATCTATTTACGCTAAATGCACGGCCCGTCTGTGCGGAACTCAGTGAGTGCGTTTCTATTTTGCGTTCGACGAGCGGAGCGAAACAGATCGCTCATTGTGCGGCTAATCTGCGCTGGTCCGAACGCCGGCTCGAACGTACCTTTAACGAGCAGATTGGCCTTTCACCAAAACTCTTTGCTCGAATCATCAGATTTCAATCATTACTCGCGAGTGCTGAAAAAGATCGACCGTCATTGCTCGACCACGCAATTGCCGTTGGGTACTATGACCAATCTCACATGATCAGAGATTTTCGCAGCTTTGCTGGTGTAACGCCCATGGAGTATTTTGGCCGCGACCTGATACTGTCCGGGCTATTTGTTGATGCATGACCTGTGTCGGATTTTTACAATACAACCACAACTGCGATGAGGTAGATTTTTCGCATACCCTAAAAAGGGTCAAGGAGAAAATTTATGAAGTTTGAGATCGTATTTACATTGGTAATGTTCATCGCCGTATCGTCGGCCTACGGACAAGGTAAGGCTGACATCGCAGGTGTCAAATGGCTGACAGGTTGCTGGCAAAAGGAAAATGACAAAAGCGGGACACTTACTCTTGAGCAGTGGACGACGTCGGACGGCGGCACGTCGTTTGGGATCGGACGAACATTCAAAAGCGGAAAGCTTGTGTCTTGGGAACTGATGCGAATCGCTCAGGACAATGAATCAGCCAAATTTTTCGCCCAGTTGCCAAATGCCGAAAAAGCGACGGGGTTTGCGCTAAAAATGGCGACAAAGGACGAGCTCATATTTGAGAATCTGCAAAATGATTTCCCGCAGAGGGTTATCTATCGCAATGCAGGGCACGAAAAACTCGCTGCACGTATCGAAGGCAAGAACGGCGAAAAGGAAATGGCGATAGATTTTCCGTTCAAACGCGTTAAGTGTGAATAGTTACTCGTAACGCAAGCACTCGATCGGGTCAAGCCTTGACGCCTTTCTTGCGGGAAGTACGCCAAAGATCAGGCCCACGCCGATCGATGTTCCGAGGCCGGCGAGGATGGCCCAGAGCGGAACCTGTGCCGGTATGCTGGGGATGAGCAGCATTATCAGGTTACTGATCCCGATCGCCGTAACGACGCCGATGATGCCGCCGAAGAATGTCAGCGTCATCGCCTCGAGCAAAAACTGCAATACGATCGCTCCCTTTGTTGCCCCGATCGCTTTTCTAATACCGATCTCCTTTGTGCGTTCCGTGACCGATACGAGCATGATGTTCATCACGCCGATGCCGCCAACAAGCAGTCCGAGGCATGAGATCGCGATCGCCGCGAGTCCGACACCGCCCATGATGCCGTCAAATTGGGCGATGAATTTGTCGGCTGTCTTGAGGTCAAAATCGCTCGGTTCGCCATGTTTTACCTCGCGTCGCTGGCGCAGAATGCCGTCAACCTCGGCGACCGCATCGTTGAGCTGGCCTTGTTTTGCCTGGATGACCAGCATCTCTTCTTCACGTTCGGGCGCCGCTTTGCGGGCGGTTCGATATGGAAGAAAGACTTTGCGATCTTCCTCGTTCTCGCCAAAGAATCCTGCCTTTCTTTTTTCGATAACGCCGATTATTTCCCACGTCGTGCCGTTCATTCGGACGACCTTGCCGACGACTTCGTCCTCCTGGCCGGGGAAAAGTGCGTCAACGCAATTTACGCCAACGACCAGCACATTACGACGCTGAAGATTGTCGGACTCCGATATAAAGCGGCCTGATTTAAGGACGATATTCGTGAGCTCCATGTAATTCGGCGTCACACCGTCCGTCAGGGCCCAGCGATAATTCTTACCGTTGTAAACGAGATTGTCGTCGAACCCGCCATTGAACGAGCCGATCCGCGGAGCCATCAGGGCGATATCATTTACCGTCGTCGATTGAGCCAGGATCGCCTGTGCATCCTCGTCTTTGAGCGGTTTGCGGTTCCTTTCGTCTCGGCTCGCTCCGCCCATGCCGGTTGTTAGATGAAATGCGTAAATATTGTTTGAACCGTACTCTTCGACCATTGAAATGATCGATCCGCGAACCCCTGTCAGGATCGACGCCACGACGATCGCCGTGATAATTCCAACGACGATACCGAGTACCGTAAGCAACGACCGGAATTTGTGCGTATAGATCGAATCGAGGGCCATTCGCAATACTTCACGGGGTAATGATGATGTTAATGCCATATCAAGACTAGTTCTGTGTCAGAGCGACGATCGGGTCAAGCCGAGCCGCTTTCCATGCCGGATACAATCCGGCGAGTATTCCGATAACGCTTGACACGATCACGGATAGCAATACATAACCGATCGTGATTGCCATCGTGATCCCGGCAAGTATCGTTATTAACGAAGTTACGAAAACGGCAAGAATGAGGCCTAAGATGCCTCCGACGATGCACAGCGAGGCCGATTCGATCAGAAATTGAAGAAGTATCTGCTTTCGTGTCGCTCCCAGAGCCTTTCTGAGGCCGACCTCAAACGTCCGTTCCGTAACTGACACGAGCATAATGTTCATCACGACAATGCCGCCGACCACCAAAATGATCATCGTGATCGGGATGACAACGGCCGCGATCGCTCCCGTAAACTGGTCGATCTGGCTGCCAAGTTCTTTAGTGTTTACGAGCCCAAAGGTATCTTCGTCGCTGCCGGAGAGGCCGCGGCGGTTTCGCAATAGCAGCTTTGCCTCGTCGATGGCCGCGTCAAATGTCAGGTCGCTCGTACCTTTGCCGTGGATCGTGAGGCCATTGTCACCGGATCCAAAGATCTGCAGGTGAAGCGTGACAGGTATATAGATCGCCCTGTTGAATGATGCTCCGGGCAACTCGCCACGCTTGTCTTCGACACCGACGATCGTCAGCGGAATCCCGCGGAGTTTGATCGTTTTGCCGACGGCGGATGTATTTGGAAAGTACTTTTCGCGAACGTCATCCGCGATCACGCATACACTCGCTGCTCGGCTCTCTTCCTGCGATGAGATGAATCTGCCCTCAACGATATTCTTATCCTCAATAACTTCAAAATTAGACGAAACGCCGTTTATCGTTACAGCCGGCATCTCCACGCCCTTTTCGCTAAAGTCGGCGTTATTGAACATCTGAGCCCCGACCTCTGCGCAGTTTCGGCAATTTTCTTTAAGGTAAAGGTACTCGTCCCACGTGGGACGTTTGTTTCTGCGATTAGCCCTTTCGAACGCATCGTCCGACATTCGGCCTGAAAATGCCATGCGGGCTATCATAAAGTGGTTTGCACCTAACACCTTTGTTATTTGAGTTGAGACATAGGTATTTAATCCGCTTATCGACGCACCTACCACTACGACCGCCGCAACGCCGATAATGATCCCGATCAGCGTGAGAAACGCCCTCAGCTTGTGCTCGAGGATAGATTTGACGGCTATCCAAAACGCATCGGAATAAAATGAATAAAAACGCTTCATAACAAACGGCGAGTAGTAAATTCTCAAGCTAAACAGTCGATAAATTGAGTGCCGTTTATTAAAACGACTCATTCGGAAATAATGTTCACAAAAACTTGGACGGGGGCAATTGCACGAGGCTCGAAGGTGCGTGTTATACTCTTATTTTCGTTTTAGATAGCCTTTTTTTAGGAGAATTAGCTTGAGCGTATTAGTCGATAAGAACACACGCCTTATTGTTCAGGGAATCACGGGCAAAGAGGGAACATTTCACACCTTGCAGATGGTCGAATACGGCACAAATGTCGTTGGCGGCGTCACGCCCGGAAAAGGCGGAACGGTACATGAAGGCATTCCGGTATTTAACACGGTGGCCGACGCTGTCCGCGAGACCGGAGCGAACGCATCCGTTATTTACGTGCCGCCGGCATTTGCGGCGGACGCCATCATGGAAGCCGCGGATGCGGGCATCCCGTTGGTTGTGTGCATTACCGAGGGAATTCCGGTCGCTGATATGGTCAAGGCGAAAGAGTATCTTGCCGGCCGCAATACACGTGTGATCGGGCCAAATTGCCCGGGCATCATAAGCCCCGGAAAATGCAAGATCGGGATCATGCCGGGCCACATCCATAAGGAAGGCCGCATCGGTGTCGTTTCACGCTCAGGCACGCTGACGTATGAGGCCGTTGGGCAGTTGACGGCGCTTGGCCTTGGCCAATCGACCGCCATCGGCATCGGCGGCGACCCGATCATCGGGACCAATCACACTGACGCCCTCCGAATGTTTCAGGAAGACGACGAGACAGACGCGATCGTTATGATCGGCGAGATCGGCGGCACGGCCGAAGAGGACGCTGCGGCGTACGCCAAGGAACACGTGACCAAGCCGATCGTCGCCTTCATCGCGGGTCAGACCGCACCTCCGGGACGCCGTATGGGCCACGCGGGAGCGATAATTTCGGGCGGAAAGGGAACTGCTGCAGAGAAGATGAAAGCTTTGACCGAAGCGGGCATCCGCGTCGTCCAGTCTCCGGCCGATATCGGACAGGCGATCGTTGACGCTTTGGCGTAATGTCTTGATCAGAGACGATATGAATAATCGAATACAAGTTGATTCATCCGTACACTTTGGGAAGCCCTTTGTTGCGGGCACCAGGATCACGGTCCAAAACGTGCTCGAACTGATAAATGAGGGAATTTCGTTTGAAGATATTCGTGCCGATTACTATCCCGATCTTGAGACTGAGGACATCAAAGCGTGTTTGGATTATGCGATTTCTCTCATTTCGGCCGAAGATATTAAAGTAGCGGCATGAAGCTCTTGCTTGACCAAGATGTTTACGAGATAACCGCTCGATTTCTCATTTCTATCGGAATGGATGTAGTCAAAGTTTCTGAGCTTGGAATGGCACTGGCTTCTGACGAAGAGAATTTGCGGAAGGCGATTGAATTGGATCGAATCTTTGTTACCCGCGATCGCGATTACGGGAACTTGGTTTTTGTTAAGAAGATAAGGTCCGGAGTGATTTTCTTGCGGGTATTGCCCTCAGAAGTGACAGATGTTCATATCGAATTTGAACGCATACTTTCGGAATATAGCCCAAGTGAATTGAAATCGGCGTTTATAGTGGTGGAAGCTGGGAGACACCGTTTCCGTAAGATATAGGTTCTCGTTTTTTTGCAGGGTGCATTAGCAAGTGAAGTTCTCTCATTCATTCCAAGTGGAGCCTGCAGAAATTGACGAACTTGGACATGTGAACAACGTCACTTACGTTCGTTGGATGCAGGACATTGCAGTCGCCCACTGGAATGCGGCAGCGACTTTGGAGCAACAGGAAAACTTCTACTGGGTGGTTGTTCGGCACGAGGTCGATTACAAGAAGCCTGCATTTGAAAGGGATGCGATCGTTGCAACGACATGGATTGGCGAATGGACGGCGGTAACTTGTGAGCGTTTTACCGAAGTATCGCGTGAAGAAGAACTCTTAATGGCCGGTCGGACCATGTGGTGTATGTTCGACCGGAAGACCAACAGGCCGGCGAAGATCGGCCAGGATCTGAAAGATCGATTTATTTAAATTATAAAAGGAAACTACTGAATAATGAATAATCTAACATTTGGAATCATCAAACCCGACGCAGTGCGGGCTGGGAATCAGGGAAAGATCATTTCGTGCATCTTAGGTGCTGGATTTAAGATCCGCGGGATGAAGTTGATCCACCAGACACGAAAGCAGGCCGAAGGGTTTTACGCGGTTCACGCTGGCAAGGGGTTTTTCGACGAGCTTTGCGAATTTATGTCGAGCGGGCCGTGTGTCGTGCTTGCTCTTGAAAAGGAAAACGCAGTTCCTGCATGGCGTGAGCTGATGGGAGCGACCAACCCGGCCGATGCTGCCGAGGGTACGATCCGCAAGGATTTTGCTTCATCGATCGGCGAGAATGCCGTTCATGGTTCGGATTCGGACGAGAACGCAACTATTGAGATCGCGTATTTCTTTAGCAAACTTGAATTAGTTTAGGCGTTAACGTATAAAAGTCTGAGAGCTCTAACACAACTTACGGAGGCTGGATCCCATCTGCCCGACGCGATGGTCACGACAGGACGAAATTAATGAAAAAATGCCCGACTTGCGATAAGACATTTGAGGATTCGATGCGTTTTTGTCAGGTTGACGGTACGCCGCTTGTTGACGACGCACCTGCATTCGATCCATATGCGACAATAGTTGCACCTTCGGCACCGGTGATCATTACGCCGGTGGAGGACGTTTCGGTCTCCGCACCGGTCGGGATGTCGGACGAGCCGATCGCCGAACCCGACGAGCTTCTCGATCTGCCCGCAGCGGATCCGCTCAAGACGATGTACGTTTCTGAGGATGAAATGCGTGCCGCGTTGGGTCAGCCTGCCGAGGTAGAGGAACAGATAATGGAGGTTCCGCCGCTAGCGGAACCGGAACCGCCGGCTTTTGTTAGGGATGAACTTCCGACGCCGATGTTTGGGGATGTCCCGCAGCCGGCATCGCCGTTTGCTGTGACCGAATCGGCGGTCGATGTACCGTCGGAGCCGGAATTACCGTTCCAGTCGACAAATCCGCCGATCCCGTCACCGTTTGACATACCTGAATTACCTGCTTACGAAACACCGACACCGGAGACGGAATATTCGGAACCGGCAACGATGATCCAGATGGATCCGCCGCCGTCACCATTTCAAACGCCGGAACCGAGTTTTACACCGGCTCCTGAAACGCCGCAATTTGTGGAACCGGAACCGGTAAAACCGTCATTCGGCAGCCCGTTTGAACCGATAGCGGCCGCCCCGATGGAATGGACCCCGCCGCCGGCGCCTGAGTCAAGTTGGCAGAACCAGGATATTGGGCAGAATACACCGTTCCAGCCGCCGGTCGCCGGGGCCGAAGGTGCTAACAAGACGCTTGCGACCGTCTCTCTGGTCTGCGGGATCCTTAGTATTTTGTGCTGCGGATTTCTCACCGGTATCCCGGCGATCATTACCGGCTACATGGCAAAAAACAATGTCGACAGCAATCCGCAAGAATACGGCGGACGCGGGTTTGCGATCGCGGGCATGGTACTCGGAGCGATCTCGCTCGTATTGACGGTAGTCGTCGTCATCTTGCAGATCTTCTTGGGTGTTTTAGGCAACATTTGATCGATATCGATTTGCCGTTGAAACGGCGTGCATATGTCAATAGTATCTGAAGTTTTGAGATCGACCGTTGCCCTTGTGAAGGGCATGAAGCGGACAATTTCCGAGATACCCCGGGCCAAATGGACCGTGCAGTATCCGGACGAGCCGGTCACTGTGCAGCCGCGTTATCGCGGACAGCATCTGTTGCACGTGGATGAGAACGGCAAGGAGAAGTGTGTTGCCTGCTACCTTTGCGCAGCTGCTTGCCCTTCGGATTGTATTTATATCGAGGCTATCGACGATCCGCGACCGTATGCCGAACGCGTCGGCCGCGATGAACGTTACGCCAAGGTCTACAACATCGACTATGGCCGCTGCATCTTTTGCGGGTTCTGCGTCGAGGCGTGCCCTAAGGACGCGATCACGCACGGCTATAATTTTGAATTGTCGGTCTATAATCGGGCCGATCTGCTCAAGACGAAAGACGACCTGCTTATCACAAAGCAAAAACAGTCAAAGAACTATCGCGTAGCACTCTCGACCGAAGACGTGGATTCGGAATATAAAGAAGTTTAGGCGAACACAACATCCTCAACGCGGAGCGTAGGTTTTGATGTTTGATCCGGATGATATCCCGCCGACTCAGAAGGGAAGACACTACGAGCTTCGAGCAAGGGGCTTGCGCGAATTTGCGGGGCTTCGGCGCGATGATGAACCGCTCGATCCATTCGCACTCGCACGATTTGCCAAACTCCTGGTCGCTTCTTACGCGGACATAGAGCCGCTCCTGAGTGACGAAACCAAAGCTCACTTGATCGGTTCCGGAAAAGATAAATGGTCAGGAGGAGCAGCTTCGCAGACTCTCCCGGACGGTCGCAAGCTGATCATCCTGAATCCAACACACGGTAAAAACCGGCAGAACGCGACCTTGATGGAAGAGGTTTGCCACGTTTTCCTCGGCCACAAACCAAGCCGGCTCGCGATCCAAAACCGAGACAAGAATGGCGACCTGATCGCCCGCGATTATAACGAGGCGATCGAAGAAGAAGCGTATTCGACCGGCGCGGCAGCACTCGTTCCGTACACTTCGCTGAAGCGAATGGTATTCGAAGGCAAGACGATAAACGAGATCGCCCGCCATTTTGATGTCAGCCGGGCTCTGATAGAGTATAGGATCAAGGTGTCCAGATTGTGGGACGCCTATAAGGACAACATTTTTCAGGGCGGTTAACGGTTCGGAACATAACGTGAACACAGAAAAGGAAAATCCTGACAAACTATCGACCACCGAAAAGCTTCGGATGCTGCTCGATATAACCAAGACGATCAGCCGTTCGCTCGATCTTGACGAGGTGCTCAATCTCGTAATGGACACGCTTGGTTCGCTCATACCGTATGACGCAGCCGGCATCTATCTGATCGAATTTGCCGGCGACAAGGGCGACCCGTACGTGTTCAGATCTAAAGCCATCCGCGGTTACCAGATAAGTTTCGACCTGATCGAGCCTCGTTTAAAGATGGGCGAAGGATTTTTGGGCACGGTCGCTCAAACCGGAAAGTCGTTGATCTCTCACGATGTCAGCAAGGACCCGCGATACTTTCCTGCCCGCGAGCGCACACGATCAGAGATGCTGGCTCCGATCATTTCTAACGATGGTGTTATCGGTGTTTTCGACCTTGAGAGCGACATCCTCGACGCGTATGACGACGAAGATCTCGGTCTGCTGCAGCTATTGACGTCGCAAGTCGCGATCATTATTGAAAAAGTGCGGCTTCACGAGCAGGTCGTTGAGAAAAAGCGGATCCAGGCGCAGCTTGAGATCGCACGCCAGGTTCAGCTCGAACTATTGCCGGAGACCGATCCGCAGATCGACAATTTCGACGTCAGTGCCTACATTTTTCCGACTGAGGAAGTTTCGGGCGATTATTACGATTGGGTCAAGGTTTTCGATGACCAGATCGGCATTATCGTAGCAGATGCAGTAGGCAAGGGAATTCCGGCGGCGCTGCTGATGTCGTTTTTGAGGGCATCGCTTCGTTCGTGTGTGCAGATCGGCTACGCGCCGCATATTGCGTTCTCAAAAGTGAGCAATCTGCTTCGCGATTCGATCAAGGACAATCAGTTTATCACCGCGATTTACGGCTTGCTCGACTCGACCAACCGTACCTTCGTATTTTCCAACGCCGGACACAACCCGCCGCTTCTTATAAAGCCGGACGGCGAATATCGGTTTGTGGAATACGGCGACATGCCCCTTGGAATGTTCCCTGATCTCCATTTCCACCAGCATTTCATCCGTTTTGAACAAGATCAAGTGTTGGTAATTTACACAGACGGTATTACTGAGGCCGCTAACCCGAATGGAGAAGAATACGGCCAGGATCGATTTGCGAAACGCGTTCTGGACGGAATTGATCTGCCCGCGAAAAAAATGATCGACCACATCCGCAAAGGCGTCGCCGATTTTACCGAAAGAAAATTTCTCGACGATGACGGAACGTTATTTATTGTGAAGTCGATCTAATCGTAACGGCAAAGAAAAGCGGAAGGGTTCAATTGCTTGAAGCACCTTCCGCGTTCCTTCAGTTGGGATTTCGTGAACTAACTAATGAGCTGTCAGAGAACAGTGAAGATTGTCCCCACCCGGGACGACCGGGGCAGTGTAATTGTCGTAATCGATCTTGTCGTTTCTCGTCGAAAACGCGTAAATATCAAATCCGTAAGCGTCCAGAAAGTCCGTCAGTTCCTGCGAGCGATCCATGTAAATGGTTTCGGTAAAACCGAGCTCGCCGCGAATCTGTATCAGCCGCTCGATCACCTCGAGTGGTGCAAAGCAATGATCTGGGTCTCTAAAAGTAGCCATAATATCCAAATCTGACAATGCCAAAGTATTTTTCATTGGCAACCGATTAGATAACGATTTGCACCTAAAGGTTGTTCACAATTAATCTACCGTTGAGAATATCTAACAGATCAGCGACATGTGCGATTTATATTGAAGTTTCAGCTTAAATCGAATATGATTTAGCCGAACTCTTCCCAAGGAGAAAAAGATGTCCAAACTTGTATCTCGAGCACTCTATTCGGGTGTTTTAACTTTACTGGCGGTTTCGTTCGTTTTTGCGCAGACTGAACGCGAACTCGCTGTTGCTGCTGCGGGTGACAAGTATGTTATCTCTGCCAAGGCCGGCGGCGTCAACTTTGTCGAAGGCTCGGTAGGTATCGTCAGAAAGGCCGGCAAGAGCGGTCAGCTGTTACAGCGCGATGAGATCGCCATCGGCGACAGGGTTTCGACAGGACAGGACGGAAAGGCTGAGATCTTGCTTAATCCGGGATCATATCTTCGGATCGGCCCAAACACGGCCTTTGAGTTTAGGACGACATCACTCGATGATCTGCAGATACGTCTCGATAGCGGAAGTGCGATCCTGGAGGTGTTTGCCGCGAACGAGTTCAAAGTAACTGTCTTTTCGCCAAAAGCAAAATACACGATGCTCCAGTCAGGCGTGTACCGGATTGATGTTCCGGCTAACCACATGTCAACCATCGAGGTGTGGGAAGGCTTGGCTCAGATCGGCGATTCGACTGCTAATGTGATCAAGAAAGGCCGTACAGCATCAGTAAGCAATGGAAATGCGACTGTGGCTAAATTTGATCGCGGCGAACGTGATGCATTCGAAACATGGAGCCGTGAACGCGGTAAATTGTTGGCGAAAAACGCATCGCGTTTGAAGAATCGCGATATGCGAACTGCACTTATGCGATCAGCCCTTACCGGTGGTTGGGGAATGTACAACTCGTTTGGCCTTTGGATCTATGACGCTTCGTTGAGGGCCTTTTGCTTCCTTCCGTTCGGCCGTTGGTGGAGTTCACCATATGGCTATGGCTACGGTAATTCATATTGGTGGTATCAGATCCCGACCGTAACCGTTGTTAATCCACCTGTTGTGGTGGGTAACGGGCCGACAGTTACGCCGATCGTTACCGCTGGAACCCGGTTACCGACTCCGCCGTTCATCCGAATGGAGCAGGTCGGCGGCGGCAATACGGGTTCGGGCAGGATGATCCAGGATTCATCAGGCTGGACCCCTGGCAATACCGGTTCGGGCAGGACGAACCAGGATACGTCAGGCTGGACCCCGGGCAACACCGGTTCCCGCTCGAGTGATAGTTCAACCCCGCCTCCACCGCCGCCGTCAGAAACCGGGGCAAAGATCAGGCCGTAAGTAGTTGATCAGACATTGGAAAAAGGGAGTGCTAAAACGCTCCCTTTTTTTAATTGAAAACGCCGAATAACGCGGGGATTTGCTCGGTGGGCAACGGGCTGACAGCTTCGGGGTCTAGAACGATCATTACTGACTGTAGTCCGTTGAACAACATGTGCAAAACGATGCAGGGCCATAGATTTTTCGACCACACCCGCAGAGCCGTGAGGCAGACACTTAGAAGTGTTAAAAGGAATATCGTCGAATAACTGGGATAATACTGCGGCACATGAACGATCGAAAATAAAAGGGTTACGATCGCAAATGCCGCCGGAACCCCTAAAGCACGCTGAATCGAAGAATACAGTAATCCGCGATAGATGACTTCTTCGACGATCGGTGCCGTAAATGTCGCCATGAAAACGACCAAATATACGGTGGCCTTTGAGCTGCGCAAAATGCGCATCAGATCATTTTCCTGCTCCGGTGCAAAGTATGAGACGACTGCGGCGATTGCTAGAAATCCCACCAATATCCCGACGTAATGCCGCCAATTCACACCACCGCTTTGCCAGCCGAGCATCTCGGTAAACGAATATCGTCTGCCGGCGGTAACTATCATCCATGCCAATAAAAGTGTCAGAAGATGGGCGGGGATGATGGCCGACACCTGAAGAAATACCGCGATCTTATCGCTCTGTGCAAATTCGACTATTGCCTTGGTGTCAACCATCGGCGGGTCGAGCGTCATCAAATATGGCAACAAGAACAGACTCGGGAGCAGTAGTATCAGCATGACACTGATAAACCAGGCACCTAGAGCGGCCGGCGAACCCCAGGGCGGATCGTTCGGTGTCGGATGTGATGGCACCTCCGCCTCGGGAAGCGGTAAATTATCGTAAAAGTCGATCTGTTCAGTTGATTGCACGAGGTTGAGTTTATCTAAACTATCGTAGTCTTCCAAGTTCGACTTTCCCGAATTGAATCTCAAACCGATTCGGGGTAATCTAGTCTCCCGTGGAGCAACACGGCAAAAGCCCTCAACAAAATGTGACAGTTATCATACCCGCGAGGTATGCGTCTACCCGTTTGCCTGGGAAAATGCTGCTCACTGTCGGCGATAAACCGTTGATAGTGAACACGTTACGGCAGGCGGAGAAGGCGGCGTTGGTTTCGCGTGTAATTGTGGCGACCGACGATAAGAGAATTTATGATGCCGTTACTGTAAATGGCGGTGAAGCCGTGATGACATCACCTGGCCACGCGACCGGCAGCGACCGGATCGCCGAAGTCGCCGCCGGATTACCCGAAGGCACCGTGATTATAAACGTTCAGGGTGACGAGCCGATTATCTCGCCGAGGACCATTGATCGTGCCGCGGAGGCAATTTTGTCGGGCGAGAACATCGATATCGTCACGACCTGCGAACGGATCGATGACTTAAGGGACATATTGAGCCCTGACGTGGTAAAGGTTGTAACAGACCGCGACGGATTTGCCCTGTATTTTTCGCGTTCGCCGATCCCGTTTCCACGAGAAGCGGTGAACCGCAGCGGTTCGATCGAGGCGGCAAGGTCGCAAGATAGTGAACTGGTTGGGTCGTTTCGCAAACACACCGGCATTTACGTATATCGGCGGGAGTTCTTGCTGGAATTATGTCGGTTGCCGCAGACTGTTCTGGAAAAGACCGAGATGCTTGAGCAACTTCGGGCTTTGGAAAATGGTTTTCGTATCAAGGTGGTCGAGGTCGAGGACCGATCGATCGGTGTCGATACGCCCGAAGATCTCGAGCGAGTTCGCAGGATGGTTGAATTAAATGGGTGACTGGATAGGTTTGATCATCTTTTGCTCGATTGCCGTGGGAGCACTCATTGGCCTTAAGATATTAAGCAAGCCGCGAACACGTACCGCCGAGGAATTTGAGAGAAATGCAGCAGAAGGCACGACATCGCTCGGAGCCAGCATGAACGCTTTGCAGGAATTGATGAATCCTGAAGCGGCGAAGTCGAAAGAAGTGATAACGCAGATGAAGGAAGGCCGCTATCAAAAGAAAAAGCGGGAAGGGAAGGCAGGCGGTGATGCCGACACGGAAAGTGAATCAGGGCTGGAAGATCAAAAATTATGACTAAATATATATTCGTGACCGGTGGTGTGGTTTCAAGTTTGGGTAAAGGACTGGCGGCGAGTTCGATCGGGTGCCTGCTTGAGGCTCGAGGCATGACTGTCCAGATGATGAAGCTTGATCCCTACATCAACGTCGATCCCGGCACGATGTCGCCATTTCAGCACGGCGAGGTCTATGTAACAGACGATGGTGCCGAGACCGACCTTGATCTTGGGCATTATGAGCGGTTTACACACGCCAAGCTTTCGCAGGCCAACAACTGGACCAGCGGCCGGATCTACTTGTCGGTGATCGAAAAGGAGCGTCGCGGCGACTATCTCGGCAAGACGATCCAGGTCATTCCGCATATTACCGATGAGATCAAAGCGGCGGTTCGGACCGTCGCGGATATGCATAAACCGGATGTGTTGATCGTCGAGATCGGCGGAACGGTTGGCGACATCGAGTCTCTGCCTTTTCTGGAGGCGATCCGCCAAATGGGCAACGAAGAAGGCCGCAACAACGCGATCTTCATTCATGTCACGCTGGTACCGTATATTGCCGCCGCTGGCGAGCTAAAGACTAAACCGACCCAGCACAGTGTCCGCGAACTGCGCGAGATCGGTATTGCTCCGGACATTCTGCTATGCCGTTCGGACCGTCCTCTGTCGGTAGACCTTAGGCGAAAGATCGCTCTCTTTTGCAACGTGCAAGAGGGTGCGGTGATCTCAGCGCTCGATGTCGGGACGATCTATGAAGTTCCGCTTGCGTTCCATGAGCAGGCTCTCGACGACCTGATCGTCAATATGCTCCATTCGAAGGAGGCATTTCCGTCGGTTGACCTTAAACGTTGGCGCGAGTTGGTTTCCACGATAAAAGAGCCAAGCGGTGGAGCAGTTCGAATCGCGATCGTCGGTAAGTATGTCGAACTGGAGGATTCCTATAAATCTCTCCGTGAGGCTCTAACCCATGCGGGTGTCGCTAACAATCTGCGGGTAAACGTCAATTGGCTTGAGTCCGAAAATCTGATGAAAGAAGATTACGAGAACGAGCTTCAGGACTTTGACGCGATCCTTGTTCCCGGTGGATTTGGCAAACGAGGTATCGGGGGCATGCTCCGGGCGATCAAGTACGCACGCAAATCCGGGACGCCATATTTTGGTATCTGTCTCGGCATGCAGACAGCGTGTATCGAATTTGCCCGCAACGTTTGCGGCCTTCGCGATGCAGATTCGACGGAGTTTAACGAAGAAACTCCGTTTCCCGTCATATTCAAGCTGCGGGATCTCGTAAATGTCGAAGAACTCGGCGGTACGATGCGTCTGGGTGAATGGATGTGTGAACTGAAGGAAGGATCGCTCGCTCGTGAGATCTACCATGATGCGGCCGAGATCGGAGAACGTCATCGTCATCGATTTGAATTCAATCCGGAATATCGTGACGCTCTCGAACGTGAAGGCCTTGTCTTTAGTGGTGTTTCCCCTGACGGCAAATTCGTCGAAATGGTCGAACTGCCGCGAACCACGCACCCGTATTTTGTCGCGTGCCAGTTTCATCCCGAGTATAAATCGAAGCCGCTCGACGCTCATCCGCTGTTTGTCTCATTCGTAGAAGCGGCGTGGAGCAATCGTATGAAGAGCGAGAATCTCGAACATGATGTTTCGCGGGATGTGCAGGCCGACGTGCCTGAACGTGTCATGATCGAATCTGAGGAGTATGTTCCCGAGTAGTATTTGAAATGACTCTACGGATTCCACAAATCGTTCGGATATTGACTTTGCTGTTGATATTTACCGCGTCGCTATCGGCACATGAGTTTTGGTTTGAGGCTGACAAGTTCATCCTGAAGCCGGGCGAAGTATCGGCCCTAAGGCTCTTTTCGGGACAAGGGCTCAAAAAGGAAGAAGAACGGCCCTATCAGGCATCGAAAACAAATTCCTTTGTGATGCTCTCGTCAGCCGGGACTTTTGACATGCGTACGCTGGCTGAGGACGACCGAAAGCCGGTCGTCAATTTTTCGTCCGATCAGATTGGCACTTATTTGTTATCGATGGAACGCGGGTGGACTTACATCACGCTGGATGCCGATAAATTCGAAGAATACCTGAAAGAAGACGGCATCGAGTACATTCTTGGTGAACGAGAAAGGCTAGGCGAGTCAAAGAAACCCGGCCGCGAACGTTATATACGGTTTCTCAAGACCATCGTACAGGTCGGCGGCGACCGAACCGGCGTGGCAAAGACGAGGATCGGCACAAAACTCGAGATCGTCCCGCAGGACAATCCGTATTCAAAGAAGGTCGGCGAGAATTTTAGCGTGCAGGTATATTTTGCCGGTCTGCCGCTTACTAATCGAGGTGTTTTTGTCGATAACCGGGACGGAGATGCTCTTACCACCCGAAAATACACTACAGACAAAGACGGCAAGATCACAATTAAGTTAGACCACAAGGGCGTGTGGCTCGTTCGGTTGGTCCATATGCAAAGGTGCGAAAAGAACTGCACCGAAGCTGATTGGGAGAGCTTTTGGGGAGCCCTGAGCTTTGGAGTTAAGTAAATCAGCCACTCGTTGGTTTTGGCGCGTTAGCTAGCTTTCAATTAATCCGCATTTTCCTGTTAGAATTGTACTTAATGAGTCAAATTAGTTCATTTTCGGTCGGTGACGTTCAGTTCGGCGACGGAAAACTCGCATTCATCCTCGGCCCCTGCGTCGTTGAATCCGAACAGCACGCGTTGTTCATGGCCGGACAGATCCGCGAGATCTGTGATCGCGTCGGTGTCGACTTTGTCTATAAATCATCGTTTGATAAAGCCAATCGCAGTTCGATAGAGAGCTTTCGCGGACAGGGAATGGACTTTGGCCTTGATATTCTGGCCACGGTGAAGGAGAAGGTCGGCGTTCCAGTTATCACGGATATCCATGAGCCGTGGCATGCGGAAAAGGCTGCTGTGGTTGCTGATATGCTTCAGATTCCGGCATTTTTATGTCGTCAGACCGATCTGTTGGTCGCAGCCGCAAAGACTGGCAAGGCTGTAAACGTCAAAAAAGGGCAGTTTCTTGCTCCGTGGGACGCAAAGAACATCGTTGATAAACTGAGAGAAGCCGGGGCAGAGAAGATCTTGCTGACCGAACGCGGTGCGAGCTTTGGCTACAACAATCTCGTCGTAGATCTTCGCTCATTCCCGATAATGCGTTCCTTTGGGGTGCCGGTGGTTTTTGACGTTACGCATTCGCTCCAATTGCCTGGCGGGCTCGGGAAGGCAACGGACGGGCAGGGGCAATACATCGAAGATTTTGCCCGGGCCGGAGTTGCATGTGGTGTTGACGCGGTCTTTATGGAGGTTCACGACGACCCGTCACGTGCGCCAAGCGATGGCCCGAATCAACTTCCGCTATCGCGTTTGGAAAAATTGCTTGTCAAACTAAAGAATATTCATCAGGTCGCTCACGGCGAATAAGCGACCGCGATCATGATACTACTAATGAAAATACGTACTCTGCCGATCATCCTCTTCGCTCTTATTATTACTACCGCTGCCTTCGGACAGGACGAAACTCGAGCCGTTCAGACGTGGAAGGTACAAAAGTACGACCTTTCGGTTACAATTCCTCAGGATGATGTTTCACGCAGCGTTTCGGTCGTAGCAGTATTGTCGATCAAAAACGTATCAGGTAAGCCCGCGACCTCGCTCACACTCCGGATCAATCAGCAGGCCGAGATCGCTTCGGTCAAGATAAATGGAACGGCAACAGATTTTGCGAAGAGCGAAGAAAAGGTGGGTGCCGCAGGCAGTTTGCAACGACTAGTGGTCAGATTTCCTTCTGTTGCCGCCGATTCGATCATCAACGCGTCGGTCGATTACAAACTCACTGTAAAGGAAAACTCAAGCCTGGCAACTATCTCTCCTGTCGGGACACAGTTTCTACCGCTCTCTTTTTGGTATCCGACACCAACAAGTTGGTTCTTTAATCGCGGGGCGGATAATTCGTCGTTCAAGATCCGTGTGAACGGTGGTGCTGCCCAGTCGGTAGTGTCGTCTGGAACAGAGACCGGCGGAGCGTTTGAACAGAAGCTGAAAGGCCAGCCGTTCTTCGTATCCGGGAATTGGGATGTCGTTACAGCAAATGGGGTTAGTGTTTACGGCCCGAAATCGGCAAGTCCTGATGCCCAAAAGCGTATTGCCGAGCTCGCCGCACTATTATCTGAGGCCCGTACCTTCATGACAGGCGTGCTCGGGCCGGCGCCTGATGTGCCGTTAAGGATAGTCGCGACAAGGCGTGGAGCCGGATTTGCCGGTGGCGGTACGATATTAGTCGACGAGGCGGTTTTTCGGCGGCCCAAGATTGATTCGCTCACAGCTGTCGCGATCGCGGAAGCAGCGGTAAGGATCTGGCTCGGTGGTGCTATCGAGGTTAACGGCGAAGGGTTTGGCATTATTCAGGAAGGGCTAACGCGATACCTCGCGACACAATTCATCGAATCCAAATACGGAAAGGATGTTGCTGACATCGAAAGAATGCGTCAGCGTTCGGCCTACACAGCTGTATCTAAGAGAGACGTCGCAATGCGAACTGCGTCGCCGCTGGATGATTTTTATTATTCACTGTCCGCAAATAAAGGAGCGATGGCCTGGCGATTGATCGCAAAACGCGTCGGGGCCGCGGAATTTTCAAATGTCCTAAAGGCGAACTCAGCCGACGGTGATCTGAATATCGCGGAATTGCGGATGGCTTTTGCGGCGGCAAAAGATATTGTTGATTATCTCCTCGACCAACAGACCGAACTGAATCTGCTGGTTGGCTTACCACAGGTTACTGGCGACACATCGCGGGTAGCATTGCGAAACACCGGTCTAATTGACGCCGTAGTAGTGGTGCGGGCCCAACTCGAAAATGGCCAATCGATCGAGGCTCCGGCAACCATCAAGGCTCAGAGTTTTGGTGATGTTTCGTTTAAGAGCACGAGTAAGGTAGTTCGCGTCGAGGTCGATTCTGACAAGTTGTACCCGCAAACTGAGTACGCCGATGATATTGCTCCGAAGGAAACGACAGACGGCGATCTCTTGCTTTCGGTAAAGAGAAGTTTCGACAAACAGGATTGGGCTGGAGCCGAAAAGACGGCACGAACAGTATTGAATGCCGCACCGCGTCTTGACGACGTGAGAGTCTTGCTTGGTCGTTCGTTACTCGCAATGGGACGCACCGTAGACGCCGAACGTGAGTTTAAGGCGATACTGGACGAGAAATTGCCTACCGCGCGTAGTATGGCATGGGCAAATGTAGGTCTTGCCGAGGCAGCGGCTAAATCGAACCGTAACGAGGAAGCGTTGAGATTCGCAGATGCTGCGATCATGGTGGACGCCGAATATGGGGCCAGCCTTGCGGCAAGGAATCTGAGAAACCGTCTCGGTGTTGCTACGGCGGGCGATCCTGCAGTGAAGACATTTTTTACTGATTTTGATCGAGCCGTCGTTTCAAACAGAAAAGCGGACGTTGATGCGCTGGTTATGCCGGGTGAGGCATCTAAATTTGCGTCAGGCCTGACCGGCGGAACTGAACAATGGCAGACACAGGTTCGGCAGATCGACCGACTCGATGCCAATAATCTTTTCGTTGAGACCACGCTGACGATCAAACTGCTGACCAAGGACGTTGAAACCGGGCTTGCCGTGTTCCGTTTGACCAAGTCGGGCAATGCGTGGAAGCTGAGCGGCGTCGAGATGTTCGAGGTAAGATAGGTAAAGGACGCCGATGGATCTGATCGAAAAAGCAAAAAAGGTAAGACTGCTGGTCACGGACTGCGACGGTGTCCTGACGGATGGCCGCCTGTATTTCTCAGCGGACGGCGAGAAGATGAAGGTGTTTCATGCCCGTGATGGACAGGGAATCGCTTCCTGGCACGCTGCCGGATACCGAATGGGGATCATTTCAGGCCGCGGTGCGGCGGATATTATCCAGCGGCGTGCTGACGAACTCGGTATCGATTATGTATTTACGAGTTCAAAGAACAAGGTTGCCGATCTGGAGAGCATTATTGCCGATGCCAATGTCACTCTGGACGAGGTCGCCTACGTTGGCGATGATATCGGTGATATTGCGGTGATGAAGATCGTAGGATTTCCCGTAGCGGTCGCAGACGCGGCCGTCGAGGCGGTCAACGCAGCCGTATTCGTCACCGGAGTTAATGGCGGGCACGGAGCTGTTCGACAAGTGACCGACCTTTTACTTGACGCAAAACAACAGGCTCGTTAGGCAAGCAGCAGGCCCGCTGCCGCAAGCTTTTCGAGTTGCTCTTCCAAAATATTCGGCAGTTGGGCCGCAAATGCCGGGTGCTCATGCTCGGGAACCTGTACAAACTCCATCATCTTGACCCCGAGTGCTTTTCGGTCTTTTGTCCCATCCAATAGAAGCATTAGCAGCCGAAGGAATTCGTCCCCGGCCTCAAGATTCTTGCCGACTAGCGTACTAACTGATTCCGAACCGTTCTCGATCTGCCAGCGTGCAAATTTGCTCACCTCCGGAAACTCCCCGGCTCGGCGTGCAAAGGGCGGACGAACCGTTCCAAGCTTTATAAATCCACCCCAATACATCTGCATTAGATAGTCCGACGTCCTAAGCTTTTCAGACTTAGAAGCGATACTTGAACCATATTCAGCTTCGGCGGCCTCGGCCAACTCGTCGAATGTGAGACCTCCAGGCCATTCGACATGCATTCGGACTAGCACGGACTTGGTCAACGGATGATTGATCGTTAGAGTGGCTCCCTTCGCCCCGACGAACCGCACGGGCGAGTCGTCATTGATGACAGGATCTGACTCGTCGCAATTGATCTGGGACGATATGTAAAGATCATTTAAGTGCGAAGCAAAATCATTCCGGTCGATATGGTTCCCATTGCGGCAAACAAGCGTGGTACGAAATCGGCGGCATGTGACAAAATCGAGATACTGCTCGAACTTCAAAATGTCGTCGGAGACAGAACTAAGTAACTCTCGAGCTTCAGCGGATAGCTTTCCGATGTTTGACGCCGTCGGTTCCGATTCGGACAAAAACTGAAGTCCAAATGGTGCGATCATATTTGCGAACTCATGGAAATAGAGAGGCTGATTGAACTGCGACAGATCATCGTGGAAAACATTTGAGACGGAACGATCCTGTATTTGATCAAGTTCGAGCTTTAGAATTGACTGGAAAAGACTATTCTT